>NZ_JASCXN010000001.1 GCF_030010625.1 Streptomyces sp. CC208A
AGGCCCACAGCGATCTGGAGGCTCGGCGTACCACCGGCAAGCTGCTCGTCATACCCGATGCGACCGCTCTGGGACGCCGCGAGGAGACGCGGAGCTGATCGCGGGTGACGAGGTCGGGGATCGTGGAGACCGAGAGGTCGAGGACATGGCCGACCGTCATCGCCAAGATCCCCGACAGCGTCGCTCCGGGACTGACGGCGTGGGCGTGTTCGGCGGTAAGGCTGCCGCCCGCCTGACCGGAGTGAAGAACGGCTGACACACGCCCACAAGAGCCCCGCACTTGCCATCCATGGGGAGGGCGGGGGCGGGGCTTTCGTGCGCTCATCCCCGCAGGTCAACGGCCCCGAAACAACCTGGGGTTCCGCTGGTTCACGCGCAGGCGATGTCCGACCGGATCTCGACGCGCAGGGGTTTCCTTCTCCGGGGGGCGGGCTGTCCTCTTCGCAACGCCGCCCCCGGCGGATCTCATTCCGTTTCCGGGCCGGGTGTGAGCCGGAGCACGGGTCAGCGGCGGGGCACGCCCAGGGGGTTGTCGTCGCGGAGCTCCGGGGGGAGGAGGTGCTGAGGGGTCGACTGGTAGGTGACGGGGCGGAGCCAGCGTTCGATGGCGGTGGCGCCGACCGAGGTGGAGGTGGAGGTGGTGGCGGGGTAGGGACCACCGTGGTGCTGGGCGGGGGCGACGGCGACGCCGGTGGGCCAGCCGTTGACGAGGACGCGGCCCGCGAGGGGGGTGAGGACGGCGAGCAGCGGGGCGGCGGCCTCGTCCTCCTCGGCGATGTGCAGGGTGGCCGTGAGGTTGCCGGGCAGACGGCCGAGGACGGCGGTGATCTGCGTCTCGTCGGTGTAGCGGGCGACGACGGTGACGGGGCCGAAGCACTCCTCCAGGAGGAGCTCGTGGCCGCCGTCGGCGAGCCGGGCCGCGTCGACGGTGAGGACGCCGGCGGTGACGGCGTGCTCGTCGGCGGCGCCGGGGGCGACGGGGGTCTCGACGCCGTCGAGGGCGGCGCGCTCGGTGACGCCGTCGACGAAGGCGGCGCGCATCCGGTGGTCGAGGAGGACGGCGGGGGCGGCCTCGCCGACGCCCTCGGCGAGGGCGGTGAGGAAGCGGTCGCCGTCGTCTCCGGCCGGGGCGAGGACGAAGCCGGGCTTGGTGCAGAACTGGCCCGCGCCCAGGGTCATGGAGCCGGCCAGGCCCGCGCCGAGCTCCCCGGCCCGCTCGGCGACCGCGCCGGGGGTGAGGACGACCGGATTGAGGGAGCCGAGCTCGCCGTGGAAGGGGATCGGTACGGGGCGGGCGGCGGCGGCGTCGAAGAGCGCCCGGCCGCCGCGTACGGAACCGGTGAAGCCGGCCGCCGCGACCAGCGGGTGGCGGACCAGCTCGACGCCCGCCTCGAAGCCGTGCAGCAGGACGACGACGTCCTCGGGGAGCCCGCACTTGGCGGCGGCCCTGCGGAGCAGCCCGGCGGCCAGTTCGGAGGTGGCCGGGTGGTCGGGGTGGGCCTTGACGACGACGGGGCAGCCGGCGGCGAGCGCACTGGCGGTGTCACCGCCGGGGACGGAGAAGGCGAGCGGGAAGTTGCTGGCCGCGTAGACCGCCACGACGCCGAGCGGGATCTTCCAGCGGCGCAGGTCGGGGCGGGGCGGTACGGCCGACGGGTCGGGCAGGTCGATGCGTACGTCGAGGAAGGCGCCCTCCTCGACGACCTCGGCGAAGGCCCTCAGCTGGGCGGTGGTGCGGGCGAGTTCGCCGGTGAGGCGGGGGGAGCCGAGGGCGGTCTCGGCGTCGGCGGCGGTCACGACCTCGTCGGCGGAGGCGTCGAGGAGGTCGGCCGCGGTCCGCAGGAAGGCGGCCCGGACCGCGCGGTCGGCGAGGGACTCCCGGGTGGCGTGCGCGGCGCGGACCGCGCGGTCGACGTCGGCGGCCGTGGCCTCCGTCGCGGCCTGCTCGCGCCGCTTCCCCGTCCGGGGGTCCACACTCCACACTGCTGCTGCCGACACCGCCACACCCCTCGCTCGCTCGCGTTCACTATGATGAACGACGTTCTTGTGCATGAACTCTCGTGGTGGACTCTATTGACGCCACGGGTGTTCCCACAAGGTCCACAAGGTTGCCGGGGAGTCAGGGAGAGGCGGGGTCATGGCGGGTGCCGACGCGGGTGGGGCGCAGGTGAAGTCCGCGGTGCGGACGGTGGAACTCCTTGAGTTCTTCGCCGGGCGGCCCGGGATGCACACCCTGGCCGCCGTGCAGGAGGCCGTCGGCTACCCCAAGTCGAGCCTGTACATGCTGCTGCGGACCCTGGTCGAGCTGGGCTGGGTGGAGACCGACGCCACCGGCACCCGGTACGGCATCGGGGTGCGGGCCCTGCTCGTGGGGACCTCGTACATCGACGGCGACGAGGTCGTGGCCGCCTCCCGGGTCACCCTGGACCGGCTCTCGGACGACACCACCGAGACCGTGCACCTCGCCCGGCTCGACGGCACCAGCGTGGTCTATCTGGCCACCCGCCAGTCCCAGCACCACCTGCGGCCCTTCACCCGGGTCGGCCGCCGGCTCCCCGCCCACTCCACCGCGCTCGGCAAGGCGCTGCTCGCCACCCACGACGACGAGCAGGTGCGGCGGCTGCTCCCGGAGGAGCTGCCGGCCGTGACCGAGCGCACGATCACCGACCGGGAGCGGCTGATCGAGGAGCTGCGGACCGTGCGCGAGCTGGGGTACGCGGTGGACCGCGAGGAGAACACCCTGGGGCTGCGCTGCTTCGCGGTGGCGATCCCCTACCGCAGCCCGGCCCGCGACGCGCTCAGCTGCTCGGTGCCGGCCGCCCGGCTGACCCCCGCCCACGAGCAGCTGATCAAGGACGCCCTCTTCGACGCGCGCGACCGGCTGGCCCTGGCGACCCGGCGGCTCTGACGGGGGCACCGGGGACACCGGGGACCCGCATGAACGTTTCCTGAGAATCCGGGCGGATCCGGAACGCGTCCCGCCGCCCCGTTCGTCCCCTCTGGTGCCATGAACAAGACGATCAGGCGCACCTCGGTCTTCGCCCTGCTCCTCGTGCTCGCCCTCCTCGGCCGGGCCACCTGGGTGCAGGCGTACGAGGGGAAGGCGCTCGCGAACGACAGCAAGAACCGGCGGAAGACCATCGCGCAGTACGCGCAGCCGCTCGGGAACATCGTCGTGGCCGGGACGCCGGTCACCGGCTCGAAGCGCACCGGGAGCGGGGACCTGGCGTACGAACGCACGTACACGGACGGCGAGCTGTACGCGGCGGTCACCGGCTACAGCTCGCAGGCGTACGGCGCCACCCAGCTGGAGGGCATCTGGTCCGGGGTCCTCGACGGCACCGACGACCGGCTGAAGAACCCCCTGGACGCGGTCACCCGCAAGCGGCGGGAGCCCGGCACGGTCCTCACCACGATCGACCCGGAGGTCCAGAAGGCCGGCTACCGGGCGCTCGGCGGCAAGAAGGGCGCGGCGGTCGCGATCGACCCGGTCAGCGGCCGGATCCTGGCCATGGTGTCCACCCCCTCCTACGACCCGTCGCGGATCGCCGGGACGACGGACGGCGACGCCTGGAAGCAGCTGACGGAGGACCCGGACAAGCCGCTGGTCAACCGGGCGCTGCGGCAGCCGCTGCCGCCCGGCTCGACCTTCAAGCTGGTCGTCGCGGCCGCCGCCCTGGAGGACGGCCTGTACTCCTCCGTGGACGTGCGGACCGCGAGCCCCGACCCGTACACCCTGCCGACCACCCGGACCGTCCTGAAGAACGAGAACTCCGCCGCGCCCTGCGAGAACGCCACGATCCGCACCGCGCTCCAGTACTCGTGCAACAACGTCTTCGCGAAGATGGCCGCCGACCTGGGGCAGGACAAGGTGCGGGCGATGGCGGAGAAGTTCGGCTTCAACGACGACGAGCGGGACGTGCCGGTGCGGGCCTATGCGAGCGTCTACCCGTCCGGGATGGACCCGGCCCAGACCGCGCTCACCGGCATCGGCCAGTTCGACGTGACCGCCACCCCGCTCCAGATGGCGATGGTCTCGGCGGTGATCGCCAACGACGGGAGGCTCGCCGCCCCGCACATGGTCTCCGAGGTCGTCGACTCCGACGGCGACGCGCTGGAGTCCTTCGCCGACGGCGACACCACCCGGATCGTCTCCTCCGCCACCGCCGAGCAGCTGCGCAGCGCGATGGTGACGGTGGTGGAGGAGGGCACGGGCACCAACGCGGCGGTGGCCGGGGCCGAGGTCGGCGGCAAGACGGGCACGGCGCAGCACGGCGAGAACAACAGCAAGACGCCGTACGCCTGGTTCACGTCCTACGCGAAGGACCCGTCGACCGGGAAGCAGGTGGCGGTGGCCGTCCTGATCGAGGACTCGGGCGCGGCCCGCTCCGAGGTCAGCGGCAACGGCCTGGCGGCGCCGGTGGCGCAGAAGATGATGGCGGCGGCCCTGAAGTGACGCCTCCCGGGGCCGAGGTGACCTACGGGGCCTGAAGTGACGTCCCCCGTAGTCGAGGTGACCTACGGGGCCTGAAGTGACGTCCCCCGTAGTCGAGGTGACCTACGGGGCCTGAAGTGACGTCCCCCGTGGTCGAAGTGGCGTACGCCGGGCCGAAGTGACGTACGCGGGGCCCGGGCTGGCCCCGGCGGGCCTCCGCGCGGTATGCAGGAGCGCGCTCGAACGCGGAGCGCGCTTCTCGAACTTCCGATCCTGCTCGTCCCGCGGAGGACCGTCGTGCGTCGCCTGCCCCGTTCGCTGTCCGGCTGGACCATGGCGGTCTTCGGTCTCCTGGCCGCCGCCCTGGGGGTGGTGGGCCTGGTCGCCCCGGACGCCCTGCTCACCGTGATGGGGTTCGAGCCGGTGCCCGACGGCGGGCGGGCGGAGGGCGACCACACGCCGGTCTTCCTCACCGCCTCCTCCATGGCCGCGCTCAACATGGGCGTCTACTACGTGCTCGCCGCGCTCGCCGACTGGAAGGCGTTCTTCCGCTGGACGGTCCCCTTCCGGCTCCTCACCTGCGCCGTCTTCACCCTCGCGGTCGTCACCGGGCGCGCCCCCGCCGGCTTCCTCGGGGTGGGGCTGTGGGAGGGGCTGGGCGCCGTGGTGACGGGGGCGGCGCTGTGGCACGAGGAGAAGCGGTCCGTGCGGCCGGGGAGGGCCGCGCAGCCGGAACAGGGCAGGTGACCGATCCGCCGGGGCCGCCTCAGAGCTCACTCTTCGGCCATGCGCTGGTATCTGACGGGTGTGGTCGTGTCCGGGTTCGGGACGACGGCGATGTGGCTGGTCTCCGGGATCTGGGTCAAGTCGCTGACGGGTTCGGACGGTCTCGCGGCCCTGACCGCCTTCGCCCTGTGGGCCCCCGCCCTCCTCGGGCCGCTGCTCGGCACGCTCGCCGACCGGGTGCGCCGCCGTCCGCTGCTGGTCGTCCTCGACCTCGCGATGGCCGCCGTGCTGCCGCTGCTGCTCTGGGTGACCTCGGCCGACCGGGTGTGGCTGCTCTTCGCCGTGCTCGTGCTGTACGGGGCCCAGGGCGCCGTCCACGACGCGGCCGAGCAGGCGCTGCTCGCGACCGGCTTCGACAAGGAGCGGCTCGGCTCGGTCAACGGGTGGCGGATGACGGCCGGCGAGTCGACGAAGCTGATCGCCCCGCTGGTCGCGGCGGGGCTCTTCGCCCGCTTCGGGGGCGGTCCCGTCGCCCTCCTGGACGCGGCGACCTTCGTCCTCGCCGCGGGCGCCTTCGCCGCGGTGCGGGTCCGGGAGGGGCGCCCGGCGCCGGTCGCGCGGGAGCGGGGGGCGTGGTGGCGGGAGACCGCCGGGGGCGTCCGGCTGCTCGCCGCCTCGCCGGTGCTGCGGCCGCTGGTGGCCACCGGGGCCTTCACCATGCTGCTCGCCGGGGTGAACGGGGCGGCGGTGTACGCGGTGGTGGACCAGCGGCTCGGCCGGCCGCCCGCGTACGCCGGGGTGCTGTACGCGGTGCAGGGCGCCGGTTCGGTGCTCGCGGGGCTGACCGCGGGGCCGCTGCTGCGCCGGGTGCCGGAGCGGCTGCTCGCCGCCGCCGGGCTCGCGCTCTTCGCGGCGGCGGCCGGGGTACGGGCGCTGCCGTACGAGGCGACCGCACTGGCGGCGAGCGCCGTGATCGGGCTCGGCCTGCCGTGGGTGCTGGTGGCGGCGATGACGGCGGTCCAGCGGGAGGCCCCGGCGGAGGCGGTCGGCCGGACCGCGGCGACCGCGCACACGGTCCTCTTCGTGCCGAACGCGGTGGCGCTGGCGCTGGGCGCGGCCCTGGTCACGGCCGTCGACGTCACGGCGCTGCTGCCGCTGCTCGCGGTGGCGGGCCTGGCCTGGGCGGCGGTCGCGGCCACGGCTCCGGCACGCGCGCGTACCGGAGCCGTACCGGACGGGCGGTCCTGACCGTCCCGCCCCGGCAACCCGTGTGCGCCGCTCGTGGTGCGTGGCCGCGGGGGGCCGGGGAGCATGGAAGAGCATGGGCGGGGTGTGCGGGCTCGGCGGGAGGAGGGCAGCGTGACGGCCGGTTCCTTCCCAGAGACGGGCACGGGGACGGAGGAGGGGCGCGGCGGCGCGCCCGGCGGCGGTGCGGGGGCTGCCGGCGGCGGTGCGGGCGCGCCCGGCGGCGGCGCGGCCGGTGGCAGTGCCTTCGGGGCCGGGACGGCCTTCGACACGCGGGGCCTGCTCGACGTCCTCGGGGTGGCGGCCGTCGTGGTGGACTCGGCCGGGCGGATCGTGCTGTGGAGCCCGCAGGCGGAGACCCTCTTCGGCTACCCCGCCGACGAGGCGCTCGGGCAGTACGTGGCCCGGCTGATCGTCGGCGAGGAGCACCGGGACGAGGCGGTGCGGCTCTTCGGCGAGGTGCTGCGCGGCGGCACGACCTGGGCGGGCACCTTCCCCGTACGGCACAAGGACGGCTCGACCCGGCAGGTGGAGTTCCGCAACATGCGGCTCACCGACGACCTGGGCGACCTGTACGCGCTCGGCATCGCCGCCGACCGGTCCGCGGTCGCCCGGGTGGAGACCGAGCTGGCCCTCTCCGACCGGCTGGTCTCCCAGTCCCCCATCGGCCTCGCCGTCCTCGACACCGACCTGCGGTACGCGCTGGTCAACGCGGCCCTGGAGCGGTTCAACGGGATCCCGGCCTCCCGCCACCTGGGCCGGCGGCCCTCGGAGGTGCTCGCGCCCCTGGACGCGGGGCCCCTGGAGGCGGCGGCCCGGCAGGTCCTGGAGACCGGGACGCCGCTGCTCGACCTCCAGGTGACGGGTTCCACCCCGGCGGACCGGGAGGGCGGCGAGCACGCCTGGTCGGTGTCGTTCTACCGCCTGGAGGCGGGCGAGCGGGTGCTCGGGGTGGCGGCCTGGGTGATCGACGTGACCGAGCGGCACCGGGCGGACGCGGCGGCGGACCGGTCCCGGCGGCGCCTCGCGCTGCTCGCGGACGCCTCGGCGCGGGTGGGCACCACCCTGGAGGTGGAGCGGACCGCGGACGAGCTGGCGTCGGTGGTGGTGCCCTCGCTCGCCGACGTGGCGGCCGTCGACGTCCTCGACTCGGTGCTCTCGCTGCGCCGGCCGGGCGCCCCCGAGGAGGGGGAGGGCCCGGCGCTGTTCCGGGCGCTCGCGGTGAAGGCCGGGCACGAGACGGAGGCGCTGCCCGCCGCCGACCCGCCCGGCGCGGTCGCGATGTACGGGGCGGACCGGCTGGTCACCCGGTGCGTGCGCACCGCGCGGCCGGTCCTGGTGGCCCGGGTGGGGCCGGAGGAGCTGCCGCGGATCGCGCGCAGCCCCGAGGCGGCGCGGCAGCTGGCGCGGGCCGGGGTCCACTCGTACCTGGCGGTGCCGCTGATCGCGCGCGGCGAGGTGCTCGGGGCGCTCGACCTGAAGCGGGACCGGCACAACCCGCTGCCGTTCGACGAGGACGACGTGCTGCTCGCCGTGGAGCTGGCCGCCCGGGCGGCGGTCGGCATCGACAACGCCCGCTGGTACCAGAGCATGCGCAACTCGGCCGTGACCCTCCAGCGCAGTCTGCTGCCCGGCGATCCGCCCGCCCGGCCCGGCCTGGAGGTGGCGGCCCGCTACCAGCCGGCCCAGGAGTCCAGCGAGGTCGGCGGCGACTGGTACGACGTGATCGCGCTGCCCGACGACAAGACGGCCCTGGTGGTGGGGGACGTGATGGGCAGCGGGATCGACGCGGCGGCGACCATGGGCCGGCTGCGGACGGCCACCCGGGCCTTCGCCGACCTGGACCTCTCCCCCACCCAGGTGCTGCGGCACCTGGACCGGATCACGGTCGGCCTGGAGCACTTCATCGCCACCTGCCTGTTCGCGGTGCACGATCCCCGGCGGGGCCGCTGCCGGATCGCGAACGCCGGGCACCTGCCGCCGGTGCGGCTTCCGGCGGACGGCCCGGCCGAGCTGGTCGGCCTGTCCCCGGGGGTGCCGCTCGGCGTCGGCGAGGGCGCCTCCCGCACCGCCCGGGTGCCGTTCCTGCCCGGTGACCGGCTCGTGCTGTACACGGACGGGCTGATCGAGACCCGGGACACCTCCATCGACGAACGGCTCGCGCTGCTCGTCTCCCTCGTCGACGCCACCCGGGACCTGTCCCTGGAGGAGAGCTGCGACCGGCTGCTGCGGGACCTGCGCAGGCCGGGGGCCCCGGACGACGTGGCGCTGCTCATCGCCCGGAGCACGGCATGAGGGCGCGCCGGGGCCCGCGCCCCTCGGGTAACGGTTCGGGGCTGCGGAGCCTCGCCGGGCAGGTCCTCGCCCTGGAGGCGGTGATCGCGCTGCTGCTGGTCGTGGCGGCGGTGCTCGTCACCTTCCAGCAGGCCCGGCAGGACGTGCTCGGCGACGCCCGGACGCGGTCGCTGGCGGTGGCGGAGGCCTTCGCGAAGGCGCCCGGCGTGGACATGGCGCTGAAGTCCCCCGATCCGACGGCGGCGCTCCAGGAGCGGGCGGAGCAGGTCCGGCTGGCGACCGGGGTGGACTTCGTCGCGGTGCTCGGCCCGGACGGGGTGCGGTACACGGACGCGGTGCCCGCGCTGATCGGCGAGAAGGCGACCGGGGACCTGTCACGGGCGACGGTGGACGGCGAGTCGTTCACGGAGACCTTCCGGGGGGAGCCCAACGACGCGGTACGGGCCGTGGTGCCGGTGGTGGACGACGACGGCCGGATCGTCGGCATGGTGACCAGCGGCATCGAGGTGGAGTCGATCAGCGACGCGGTGCAGGGGCGCCTCGTGGTGCTGCTGGCCGCGGGCGGGGGCGCCCTGCTCCTCGCGGTGGGCGGGGCGGCGCTGGTGTCGCGGCGGCTGCGGCGGCAGACGCACGGGCTCGGGCCGACCGAGATGACCCGGATGAAGGAGCACCACGAGGCGGTGCTGCACGCGGTCCGCGAAGGGGTGCTGATCGTCGGGGCGGACAAGCGGCTGCTGCTCGCCAACGACGAGGCGCGGCGGCTGCTCGGCCTGCCGGCGGACGCCGAGCGGCGGCCGGTCTCGGAGCTCGGGCTCGATCCCCGTACCGTCGAGCTCCTGGAGTCGGGGCGGACCGCGACGGACGAGGTGCACCGGGCGGGCGACCGGCTCCTCGCGGTGAGCGTGCGCCCCACCGTGCCGGACGCCACCGGTTCGGGCAGCGTGATGACGATGCGGGACACCACCGAGCTGGCCGCGCTGTCCGGGCGGGCGGAGGTGGCGCGGGGACGGCTCCAGCTGCTCTACGAGGCGGGGGTGCGGATCGGGACGACCCTGGAGGTGGTCCGGACGGCGGAGGAGCTGGCGGAGGTGGCGGTGCCGCGGTTCGCGGACTTCGCGACCGTGGAGCTCCTCGAACCGGTGCTGCGGGGCGAGGAGCCGCCGCAGGACGCGACGCTGTCGGAGATGCGGCGGACCGCGCTGACCGGGGTGCGGGTGGAGGAGGCGCTGCAGCCGGTGGGCGAGGTGATCCCGTTCCATGTGCCGAGCACGCCGATGGCGGTGGCGCTGACGACCGGGCACGCGGTGGTGGAGCCGGAGCTGGCGGCGGCGGAGGGCTGGCGGGCGCAGGACCCGGAGGGGGCGGCGCGGGCGCTGGCGTACGGGATGCATTCGCTGGTGACGGTGCCGCTGCTCGCCCGGGGCGTGGTGCTGGGGATGGCGAACTTCTGGCGGGCGGACACGGAGGGGTCGTACGGGGAGGAGGACCGGGAGTTCGCCGAGGAGCTGGCGGCGCGGGCGGCGGTGGCGATCGACAACGCGCGCCGGTTCACCCGGGAGCACACGATGGCGGTGACGCTCCAGCGGAGCCTGCTGCCGCGGGTGCTGCCCGAGCAGAGCGCGGTGGAGGTGTCGTACCGCTATCTGCCGGCGAAGGCGGGGGTGGGCGGCGACTGGTTCGACGTGATCCCGCTGCCGGGGGCGCGGGTGGCGCTGGTGGTGGGCGACGTGGTGGGGCACGGGCTGCACGCGGCGGCGACGATGGGGCGGCTGCGGACGGCGGTGCACAACTTCTCGACGCTCGACGTGCCGCCGGACGAGATCCTGGGGCATCTGGACGAGCTGACGGGGCGGATCGAGGAGGAGGCGGAGCCGGCGGCCGCGGCGGGCGACGGCGGCCGGGGGCGGCCGGAGGAGAGCATCACCGGCGCGACCTGCCTGTACGCGATCTACGATCCGGCGTCCGGGGTGTGCACGGTGGCGAGCGCGGGGCATCCGGGCCCCGCGGTGGTCGGCCCGGACGGGCGGGTGGAGTTCCCGCCGCTGGCGCCGGGGCTGCCACTGGGGCTGGGGCTCGGGGACGTGCCGTTCGAGTCGACGGAGCTGCGGCTCGCGGAGGGCAGCACACTGGTGCTCTTCACGGACGGGCTCCTGGAGGACCACGGGCGGGACCTGGGGACGGGGCTGCGGCTGCTGCGGAGCTCCCTGGAGCGGCCGGAGCGGAGCCCCGAGCAGATCTGCGCGGACGTGCTCGCGAACCTGCTGTCGCCGGCGCCCCGGGACGACATCGCGCTGCTCGTGGCGCGGACCCGGCGGCTCCCGGCGGACCGGATCGCCGAGTGGGAGGTGGCGCGGGACCCGGCGGCGGTGTCGCCGGTACGGAACGCGGCGGCGGCCAAGCTCGCCGAGTGGGGCCTTGAGGAGACGGTCTTCGCGGTGGAGCTGATCCTGAGCGAGCTGGTCACCAACGCGGTGCGGTACGGGGCGGAGCCGGTGCGGGTGCGGCTGCTGTACGACCGGACGCTGGTGTGCGAGGTGTCGGACGGCAGCAGCACCTCGCCGCATCTGCGGCACGCGGCGGAGACGGACGAGGGCGGGCGGGGCCTGTACCTGGTGGCGCGGTTCGCGGAGCGGTGGGGCACCCGGTACGGGCGGCGGGGGAAGACGATCTGGGCGGAGCTGCGGGTGGGCCCGGACGGCGGGGCCCCCGCCGCCCCGGGTCCGGCGCCGGCGGCGCCCCTGGACCTGGACGCGCTGGAGAAGCTGGCTTGGTGAGGGGCGGCTGGACCGCCGGACGCCAGATGGTATACCAAAAGGATGCCGTCAGCGCCCGAAGGAGACCCCATGAGCCCCACGCCCCGCGCCGCGATCCTCTTCCACGACGTACGGCCCTTCGGCGGCCCGGCCCGCGACCTGGCCGCCGTCGACGGGGTGCTGGTCCCCGAGCTCCCCGAGGGCGCGGTGGTCGAGCGGGTCGACGGCGGCGGGCGGCTCGCCCTGCCGACCCTGGTCGACGCCCACATCCACCCGGACAAGACCTCCTGGGGCGAGCCCTGGCACCACCGCCGCCCCGCCGCGGGCATCGCCGAGTACGTGGCCGGGGACGTGGAGCTCGCCCGCGCGCTGCCCACCCCGGTGGGCGAGCGGGCGCTGCGCCTGATGTCCCACGCGGCGGCGCGGGGCACGCGCGCGATGCGGGCCCACGCGGACGTGGCCCCGGCCTACGGCCTGGCCGCCGTCGAGGGCGTCGCGGAGGCCGCCGCGAAGCTGGCCGGGGTCGTCGACGTCGAGCTCGTCGCCTTCCCGCAGCACGGCGTGGTCCGCGCGCCGGGCACGGCGGAGCTGCTCGCGGAGGCGGCGGCGAGCGGTCTGGTCAGCCATCTCGGCGGCATCGACCCGACCGGTTTCGACGCCTCCGGCGGCCGGGAGGGCGACCAGCTGGGCCTGGTCTTCGGCCTCGCCGAGCGGCACGGCCTGGGGCTCGACATCCATCTGCACGACCGGGGCGAGCCGGGGCTCGCGGTGCTCCGGGACATCGCCGCCCGCACCCGCGCCACCGGTCTCGGCGGCCGGGTGGCGGTGGCGCACGCCTTCGCGGTCGCCGGGCTGACCGGCCGCCGACTGGACGACATGGCCGATCTGCTCGCGGAGGCCGGGGTGGCGCTGACGACGGTCGCCCTGGGCGAGACGACGATCCTGCCGTTCCGGCGGCTCGCCGAGCGCGGGGTGACGGTCGGCCTCGGCTCGGACGGCGTCCGCGACAGCTGGAGCCCGTACGGCGACGGCGACATGCTGCACCGCGCCTGGCTGGCCGGCTGGGCCCTGGACGCCCGGCTCGACGAGGAGCTCGAAGCCTGCTTCGCGCTCGCCGCCGAGGGCGGCGCCGCGCTGATGGGCCTGCCCGCCGCCGATCTGCGCCCGGGCTCCCCTGCCGACTTCATGCTGGTCGAGGGCGAGTGCCTGCCGCAGGTCGTGGTGGACCGGCCGCCCCGGGACCTGGTGGTCCGGGCGGGCCGGGTGGTGGCCAGGGGCGGCCGCCTCGTCTGAGCGGTTCGGCCTGATCTAGCCCAGTTCCGCCAGGGCGGTGCGGACCGCCGCGAGATCGGCCTCGGAGGCCAGCCCCGCGTGGTAGAGCCGGAGTTCGGTGGCGCCGTCGGCGAGGGCCTTCCGGGCGTCCTCGGCGAGACGGCCGGGGGCGCCGCCCATGCCGGTGACGACGGAGAGGTTGGCGGCGAGGGCGGCGCCGGGCGGCAGGTGCGCGGCGAAGGCGGCGAGACGGCCGGGGCGGGCCACCACGCCGTCGGCGAGGCCGAGGACGTGCGCGGGGTCGGTGCCCGCGTCGGCGCCGCAGCGGTACGGGTCCGGGTCGGCGTGCAGCAGGATCCGGAAGCCGGGCGGGGCGGCGGCCCGTACGGCGGCGACCGCGGCCTCCTGGAAGGAGCGGGCGGTCCGGGCGCGCCAGGCGAGGGCGGGCGCCTCCAGGTCGCCGAGGTCCCCGGCGGGTCCGGTGCCGGCCCAGACGGGCGCGAGGGCGGCGCGGACGGCGGCGGCCAGCGCCTCGGGGTCGGCGCCGGTGTCCGCGTACCCCTGGCGGCAGTGGGGGCAGAAGCAGAGCGAGAGCAGCAGCTGGGCGCGGTCGTCGAGGGGGATGCCGCCGGTCTTGTCGTGGGCGTGCAGATGGGCGTAGCCGTACCAGCCGCAGGACTCCAGTTCGGTGCCGGCGGCGCCTGGCCGTACGGCGGCCTCGGCGGCGAGGTCCACGAGCAGTGCGCGGACCTCGGGGTGGGCGATGCAGGGGGCCCAGGGGTAGCGGTCGCCGTACGCGTCGACCACGGAGGTGTCCGGATGCTCGGCGCCGAGCCGGGAGTTGTGGGCGAGGACGACCCAGCTGTGCACGGCGAGGCCGGTCCCTTCGAGGGCTTCGGCGGCCCTCGCCCAGGCGTCGCCGGGGGCCCAGTCGCCCGCCGGGTACGGGGCGAGCCGGCGACCCTCCCAGCGGGCCGGGTCCGGCGGGTAGAGCACGGCGGCGTGCTCGGCGGTGACGACCCGGTGGTCCGGGTGGCGGGGGCTGAGCGCCCGGGTGGAGTGGTAGGCGGCGGCGAGGGTGACCTGCCGGAGGCCGAGTCCGGCGAGGAGCGCGGGGGCGGCGGGGTCGCCGTCGACGTCCCAGGGGTAGAGGAAGGCTCCCGTTCGGGGACGGGCGGGGGTGGTCACGAGCGCTCCCGGGAGTACGTGCCGCACAAGTCCGAAATCGTTCACATGCATGAACGATGCTCGCACGCTAGCCCTCCCGCGCACCCCGGTCAAGGCCGATACGGCCCGTGGGCAAGCGCCTTGACGGCCCCTCGGACGTCTCCCTAGCGTGTCCACGTCCGTGAATGGCCGGCCCCGCTCACCGCCCGAGGAGAACCACCCGATGCCCGCACCCCGCACCCTCCTCCTCACCGGCGCCGCCGGCGGCGTCGGCACCCTCATGCGGGAACTGCTCCCGGCGTACGGCTACGAGCTCCGCCTCCTCGACGCCGCGCCGGTGCCCGGCGCCCCGGACGCGATCGTCGCCGACCTCGCCGACCTCGCCGACCGCGCGGCCCTGCGCGAGGCGGTGCGCGGGGTGGACGCGGTCGTGCACCTGGCCGGCATCGCCCTGGAGGCGGACTTCGACGCGATCGTCGCCGCCAACGTCACCGGCCTCCACCACCTCTACGAGGCGGTCCGCGAGGAGGGCGTCGGCCGGGTCGTCTTCGCCTCCAGCAACCACGCGGTCGGCTTCACCCGCCGTCCGGCCGCCGGCGAACCGCCGATCCCCGTCACCGCCCCGCACCGGCCCGACACCTTCTACGGCCTCTCCAAGTGCTTCGGCGAGGACCTGGCGCAGCTCTACTGGGACCGGCACGGCGTCGAGACCGTCTCGGTCCGCATCGGCTCCTTCCTCCCCGAGCCGGACTCGGTCCGGGCGCTCTCCCTCTGGCTCAGCCCCGCCGACTGCGCCCGTCTGGTGCACGCCGCGCTCACCGCCGAGGGCGTCGGCCACACCGTGGTGTACGGCTCCTCCGCCAACACGCGCGCGTGCTGGGACCTTTCGTCCGCCCGCGCACTCGGCTACGAACCGCAGGACGACGCGGAGGTGTACGCCGAGAAGCTGATCGCCGAGCAGGGCATGCCCCCGGAGGGCTCCCCCGACGTCCTGTACCTGGGCGGTGCCTTCACCGCCGACGCCCCCCGCTGGCAGCCCCCGACGTCCTGAAGCCGGGGACGTCCTCGGGCCCGGCCGGTGATACGGGGGATGCCGGCCGGGCCCGGTTCGACGGCGCGCGCTGGCAGCGCCGGACGCGACCACCGTAGGCGGCCGCCAAGATCACCGCGAGCCGCGGAACGCGGACTCTGTCCGGAATACGCGGCCGACGGGAGCACGGAGCGGCGCGAGGGGGCGCGCGGCCCCCGCCGCTCCCGCGAGCGGGATCAGGGCGCCGTCCGCAGCGTCCGGGACGGGGACTCGCCGAACTTCTCGCGGTAGCGGGCGGCGAAGCGGCCCTGGTGGGCGAAGCCCCAGCGCCAGGCGACCTCGCTCACGCTCACCTCGTCCGGCTCGGCCGCCCGCAGCTCCTCCCGCACCCGGTCGAGCCGGACCTCCCGGACGTACGCCATCGGCGACATGCCGACGTACTCGCGGAAGGACTCCTGGAGCCGGCGGACGCTCACGCGCGCGTGGGCGGCGAGTTCGGTGGTGGTGAAGGGGTGCTCCGGGCGCTCCCGCACCGCGTCCATGGCCCGCTTGACCGGCGCCGGGCGGCGCGGCCCGCCCGGGTGGGCGAGCTCGTCCCGCCAGGGGTGCTCGGCGGCAAGCAGCAGGCCGTTGAGGAGCGCCTCCTGCAAGGGGCGGGCGACCAGTTCGTGGTGGGCGAGGCCCTCGCCGGCCAGCGCCTCGGCGGCGACCCGGCGGGCGAACCGCACCCAGCTGAGGCCGGGACCGCCGGTGATGTCGAGGCGGGGCCGGAAGGCGAGGCCGCCGTGCGGCGGGCGGCCCAGGAGGCTCTCCAGGCGGTCGCGCAGCTCGGTGGCACCGACCTTCACGGAGAGGATCCGCCCGTCGCCGCTCCAGCGGTCGAGGAAGGTGTCCCCCGCGGGGTCGAGGAGCAGCGCCTCGCGGGCGGAGGCGTACACGGTGGGGCCGCGGCCCTGGCGCATCTCCATGGTGCCGCTGAGCGGGGCGTTGAGGTGGTACGCGCCCAGCTCGCCGAAGCTCATCCGGACGTCGGCCCCGCAGCTCAGGTCGCCGATGACCAGCGGCCCGAGCTCGACGATGTCGAAGCGGGCCGCGAAGGTCCGGTGCGGGTCGACGACGTCCATCCGGCTCGCGTAGTAGCGCGCCTCGATCTCCTCGCGCGCCTCGTCGACGTCCCCGGTCGTAAAAGAGCTCCCACCCACAGCACCCACGAGGCGAAAAGATAATTCATATGACCGGCTCGTCCGGGAGCGGCAGGATGCCTCCCATGGCACGACCTCAGGGATTCTCGTACGAAGAGCGCCGGGACGGCTCCGTCGTCCTCACCCACCGCGGACGGGCCGCCGGGGTGCTGCGCGGCGCCCGGGCCGCGAAGTTCCTCGCCGAGGCGGAGTCCGGGGACGCCCAGCTGGTGATGGCCCGCTGGACCGGGGCGTACCGTTTCGGCAACGAGCGGCGGGCGCGGAACCATCCGCGTAACCAAGGTGGCCGAACCCTGCGCAGCTGAGGGAACGGGGCGGGTGCCCGGATCGTTGGGAGGGGCATGACCGCAATGACCCCCGGCTCGAACCTTCCGCTCACCGCCGCCCGCGTGGCGGTGGACGTCGCCGCCCCCGTGCGGCTCGACGTCTCGGGCCTGCTGCTCGGCGCCAACGGCAAGGTGCGCTCGGACGACGATTTCATCTTCTACAACCAGCCCGCGGGCCCCGGCGTCACCTACCGGTCCGGCGGCGGCACCGCACCCGACGCGATCCTGGTGGACACCGGCGCCCTGCCCGCCGGCATCGAGAGGATCGTGGTCACGGCCAGCCCGGACGCCGCCGGCCAGACCTTCCAGGGCATCGAGCCCACCGCGACCGTCCGCGACGCCGGCAGCGGCGCGGTCATCGCCACCTTCACCCCGCCGCAGCTGGCCACCGAGACGGCCCTGGTGGTCGTCGAGATCTATCTGCGCAACGGCGCCTGGAAGGTCCGCGCCGTCGGCCAGGGGTACGCGAACGGCCTGGCCGGCATCGCGACCGACTTCGGCGTCTCCGTGGACGAGGAGCCCGCCGCCCCGGCCGCCGCGGCACCCACCGCCCCCGCACACGTCACCCCGCCCTCCTTCACTCCCCCGCCGATGCCGCCGGCCCCCCCGACCCCGGCCCCCGCTCCGGCCGCCGCCGCTCCCGCCGGCACGGGCAAGATCAACCTCGACAAGGGGCGGGTCAGCCTCCAGAAGAACCAGACGGTGTCGCTGGTCAAGGGCGGCCGCCCGCTGCTCTCCCAGGTGAAGATGGGCCTCGGCTGGGAGCCCGCGTACCGGGGCAGGGACATCGACCTGGACGCCTCGGTCATCGCGTACGGCCCCCAGCGCAACCACCTGGACAGCTGCTACTTCGGCAAGCTGACCATCCTCGGCGGGGCGATCCGGCACTCGGGCGACAACCTGACGGGCGAGGGCGCGGGCGACGACGAGGTCATCACCGTCGACCTCGGCCGGCTGCCGGCCGACGCCACCGGCCTGGTCTTCACCGTGAACTCCTTCTCGGGACAGAAGTTCACCGAGGTCGCCAAGGCGTACTGCCGGCTGCTCGACGCGGCGACCGGCGAGGAGCTGGTCCGCTTCGACCTGACCTCCGCCGAGCCGCAGACCGGCGTGATGATGGCCAAGCTCATCAAGCAGTTCTCCGGCGAGTGGGAGATGACGGCGATGGGCGAGTTCGTGAAGTCCCGGACGGTCCGGGGCATGGTGAAGCCGGCCGCCCAGGCGCTCTGAAGCGTCAGAACAGCTCGCTGTAGGCGTTGAGGGCCGGCTGGCCGCCCAGGTGGGCGTAGAGGACGGTCGCGTCCCGGGCGATCTCGCCCCGGTCCACCAGGTCGACGAGGCCGGCCATCGACTTCCCCTCGTAGACGGGGTCGGTGACCATGCCCTCGGTGCGGGCGGCGAGCCGCATCGCGTCGAGGGTGGCCTCGTCCGGAACGCCGTAGACGCCGGCGTGGTAGCGCTCGTCCAGCTCCACGTCGGCGCCGGTGAGTTCGCGCTCGACGCCGACGAGGGCGGCGGTGGACCGGGCGATCCGGGTGATCTGGGCGTGGGTCTCGGCGGGCTTCGCGGAGGCGTCGATCCCGATGATCCGGCGCGGCCGGCCGCCCTCCTCGGCGAGCGCGGCGAAGCCTGCGACCATGCCGGCCTGGGTGGAGCCGGTCACCGAGCAGACCACGACCGTGTCGAAGAAGACGCCGAGCTCCCGCTCCTGCTCGGCCACCTCGTAGGCCCAGTTCGCGAAGCCGAGGCCGCCGAGCGGGTGATCGGAGGCCCCCGCGGGGATCGCGTACGGCTTCCCGCCGCCCTCCTCGACCTCGCGCAGCGCCTGCCCCCAGCTCTCCTTGAAGCCGATCCCGAAACCGGCCCGCACCAGGCGCACGTCGGCGCCGACGAGCCGGCTGACGAGGATGTTGCCGACCCTGTCGTAGCCGGGGTCGGGCCACTCGACCCAGCTCTCCTGCACCAGGACGCAGCGGAGCCCGGCGCGGGCGGCGACGGCGGCGACCTGACGGGTGTGGTTGGACTGCACGCCGCCGATGGAGACGAGGGTGTCGCAGCCCTGGGCGAGGGCGTCGGCGACCAGGTACTCCAGCTTGCGGGTCTTGTTCCCGCCGTACGCGACACCGGAGTTGCAGTCCTCGCGCTTGGCCCACAGGGCCGCGCCGCCGAGGTGGTGCCCGAGCCGTTCGAGGGGATGGACCGGCGAGGGCCCGAAGAGGAGCGGGTAGCGCTCGAAGTCGTCGATCGGCACGGGCGGGCTCTCCCTGGGGGTGGGGCGGACGGATGACGACTCCGGGATCACGGCTCCGGGATCACGGCTCCGAGGGCGCGGGGATGCCCGTGACCTCGGCGACCTCGGTGGTGTCGTCGGCGAGCTGTTCGAGCGCGGCCCAGATCTCGCTGGTGATCCGGGCGGCCTCCTCCGCGTCCCCGGCGGCGCAGGCGTCGATGAGACGGGCGTGGAGCTCGGCGGAGCCGCAGCTGCCGGCGTCCCCGAAAAGACGGCGCTCGACGCGGCGGATCAGCGGGGTGTAGCGGTCGATGGTGGCGGCGGCCGCGTGGTTGCCGCTGGCGCCGACGAGGACCTGGTGCAGCTCGTCGTCGGCGGCGAGGGCGGCCTCGACGTCGGAGGCGAGGACGGCGGCGGCGAAGCGCTCGTTGGCCTCGCGCATGGTGCGGATGGCCTCGGGGCCGAGCAGCGGCACGGCGGTGCGGGCGGCGAGTTCGTGCATCACCCGCACCACGGAGGCGGCGTCGCGGACGATCCGGGTGACCGGGCGGGTGACCCGGGTGTAGCTCTGCGGCTTGGTCTCGACGAGGCCCTCGACGGTGAGCCGGGCGAGGGCGTCGCGGACGGGCGCGCGGGAGAGGCCGAGCCGGTCGGCGAGGTCGGCGTCCTTGAGGAGGGCGCCGGGGGCGAGGTCGCCGCGTACGATCGCCTCGCGCAGCGATTCGTAGGCCCGGTCGCGCAACAGGGTCCGGCCCACGGGCCGCAGAGCGTCGTCCATGGACTGACAGGTTAGATGTCAGTCCACGGAGGTCGACAGGAGATCCGCGAACCTGGCGGGAACCCATCGGGAACCCGACGCGAACCCGTCGGGAACCCCACGCGAATCCTCACGACTCCCCCGCCGGCCGGACGCTCCGGTGGCCGACGGGGCGTCAGCGGCGGGGCTGGCGCCGCCAGGGGCCGGTGATCGCGACCATGATGCCCGGCGTCTGGATGCTGGCGTACAGGGTGTCGCCGTCGGGCGAGAAGACGACGCCGGCGAACTCGCTGTCGTTGAGGTCGTTGCGCGCGATCGGGTAGGTGCGGCCCGAGTCGGTGGCGCCGAAGAGGTGCGAGACGCCGTCGCCGTCCTCGGCGATGACGAGCCCGCCGTACGGGGAGACCGTGATGTTGTCCGGGCCGTCGAAGGCGCCGTCCTGCTCCGGCGCGGTGTTCACGCCGAGCAGCACCTTCAGGGTGAGGGTGCGGCGCTTGGGGTCGTAGAACCAGACCTGGCCGTCGTGGGCCGCGCCGGGGCTCTCCTCGCGGGCGTACGAGGAGACGATGTAGGCGCCGCCGTCGCCCCACCACATGCCCTCCAGCTTCCGGCCGCGGGTGACCTGGCCGTCGGCGAACTGCTTGCGGACGGGCGTGGTGCGGGCGTCGCGGTCGGGGACGTCCACCCAGTCGACGCCGTAGACGGTGCCGATGCGGGTGGCGCGGGAGAGGTCGTCGACGAACCGGCCCGCGGAGTCGATGCACTTGAAGGCCTGGAGGACGCCGGCGTCGTCGGCGAGGGCGCGCAGCCTGCCGCGGCCGTGCTCGAAGCCCTGCGGCGGCACCCAGCGGAAGAGGAGGCCGTTGGGCTTGGAGGCGTCCTCGGTGAGGTAGGCGTGGCCGCGCCTGGGATCGATGACGACGGCCTCGTGGTCGTAGCGGCCGAAGAACTTGAGGGGCTTGGGGTCGAGGTTGGCCCGCCGGTCGCGGGGGTCGACCTCGAAGACGTACCCGTGGTCCTTGGTCATGCCGTTGGTGCCGGCGAGGTCGGAGTTCTCCTCGCAGGTCAGCCAGGTGCCCCAGGCGGTGCGGCCGCCGGCGCAGTTGGTGGAGGTGCCGGCGATGCCGACCCACTCGGCGACGGTGCCGTCGCGGTGGACCTCGACGACGGTGCAGCCGCCGGCCGCGGCGGGGTCGTAGACCAGGCCCTCGGTGAGCGGGACGGGGTGCTCCCACCGGGAACGGGCGCCCTTGAGCTCGTGGTTGTACACGATGTACGTGGTGCCGCGCGGGCCTGCGAAGGTGGCGGCGCCGTCGTGCTTGGCGGGGGTGAACTCGCCGCTCTCCAGGCGGGTGACGCCGGTGCGGGTGATCACGCGGTAGGTGAAGCCCTCGGGCAGGGCGAGGAGGCCGTCGGGGTCGGCGACGAGCGGGCCGTAGCCGAGGCGGTCGTGGCCGTGGCCGTGGTGCCCGTGGTCCTCGCCCTCGCGGCCGGGGCCGCCGTGGGCGCGCTCGTCGCTCGCGAGGGCCTCGGGGGCGGTGGCGAGGACGCCGACGGCGCCGGTGAGGGCGAAGCCGGCGGCGGCGGACTTCTGGGTGAACTCTCTGCGGTTGAGGGCCATGGTGTGCGGTCTCTCCCTGCTGCTGGCCTGATGTCGCGCACACCATGGCGCGCCCGCGGGAACGGGGCCTTAACACCGCGGGAACGGCCGCGGAGCGCCTGCCCCGACCCCGGGAAAGGCGCTCCGTGAAAGGGTCCGTCAGGCCGAGCCGGCGCGCGAGCGGGCCTTGAAGGCGGCCTTGCGGGCCTCCTTGGCCGCCGCCCGGTCCGGGTGGAGCCGGCCCATCGCGTCGAGGACGTCGGCGGTGGCGGGGTGCTCGACGCGCCAGGCGCTCTCCAGGAAGCCGGTGTGACGGCTGGTCAGGCCCTCGATGAGCTCCTGGAGCTCCGCCAGGTCGCCGGCGGCGTCGAGCTGGGCGGCGATGGTGTCCACGGCGAGCCAGAAGATCATGGACTCCGGCGGCGGGGGGATGTCCGAGGCGCCGCGCTCGGCGAGCCAGACGCGGGCGAGGCCGCCGAGCTCGGGGTCGTCGAGGACGGCGCGGACCACCGGCTCGGCCTCCGGCCCGACGAGGGCGAGGGCCTGCTGGCAGTGGAGGCGGCGGAGCGGGGACTCCGGCTCCGAGCCGCGGGCGGCGGCGAGGAGTTCGGCGGCGGCGGGCACCGGCTCGCGCCCGGCGAGCCATGCCTCGGTCTCGGCGCGGGCGGCGGCCCCGGGATAGCCGGCGAGGGCGTCGAGGAGGGCGTCGGCGTTCTTCTCCGCGAGGTCGCCGACGGCGGGGGCCTCGACCCCGGCCTCCAGCATGCGGGCGCGGACGCCGTAGAGGCCGAGCGGGGTGAGCCGGACCATGCCGTAGCGGCTGACGTCCTCGTCGTCGACGGGCGGCGCGGGCTCCTCGCCCTCCTCGGCCATCAGGGCCTCGTCGACGGGCTGGTACTCGACGAGGCCGATGGGCTCCAGGAGCCGGAACTGCTCGTCGAGCCGCATCATCGCGTCGGAGACCTGCTCCAGGACGTCGTCGGTGGGTTCGCCCATGTCGTCGGGGACGACCATGGAGGCGGCGAGCGCGGGCAGCGGCACGGGGCCCTCGCCGGGGCCGCCCTCGCTGACGGTCAGCAGGTAGAGGTTGCCGAGGACGCCCTCCAGGAAGTCGGCCTCCGCCTCGGGGTCCCAGTCGAGGGCGTCGAGGTCGAGGCCGCCGTCCTCGTCGAGGAGGGGCTCCAGGTCGTCCAGGACGGGGGCGACGGCGTCGGCGAAGACGGCCTCGAAGGCGTCGAGCCAGAGCGCGAGGACGTCCTGCGGCGCGCCGCCGGTGACGACGGCGAGGTTCTCGCCGGGGGCCGCGGTGCCGGGGGTGTCGTCGTCGGCGCCGTCCTCGACGTCGACGAGGCCGGTGTCGACGGCGAGCCGCCAGGCGTCGCCCGCCCAGTACTCGGCGTCCTCGTCGTCGCCGAGGCCGAGGAGGCCGGCGGCCTCCGGCAGCTGCTCGTCGACGAGTTCGCCGCCGGCGCCGACCCGGGTGTCGGGCCCGGCCCAGCGGGCGAGCCGGACGGCGTGGGCGAGGAGGGGGGCGGCCAGGGCTTCCCGAGCCAGCTCCGCGTCCGAGGGCAGCCGAACGGGGGGAAGGGTGGGGTGCTCCGCAGCCATGTGGGGAATCTCCTCGACGCGTGCGTGGATCGGTGTGGATCGGCGTGTGAACCGGTGCCGGATGCCGGTGCGGACCGGTGCCGGCCGGTGTGGGGACGGCCCCTCAGCGTAGACGCATCCGGGGGCCCGCCCGGCGGTTCACGGAGCTGTCAGCCTTCGTACACCCGTCGACCCTTGACAAGTGGGGCGCTCAGCCAACAGATTGACGCGCGTAGATACCTCTGCTGTTCCTCCAAGCACCCTCGGAGCTCCTTGATGTCTTCCTCCATACCGAGATCCGCCGCCGTCTCCGCCGTGGTCGCGGCCGCCCTCGCGGCCGGACTGCTCGCCGGTTCGCAGAGCGCCGCGGCCGAGAGCGAGGCCGCCGTCCGCATCCACGACGTCCAGGGCACGACCCGGATCTCGCCGCTGGTCGGCAAGCAGGTCACCGGGGTGACGGGCATCGTCACCGGCGTCCGCGCGTACGGTTCCTCGCGCGGCTTCTGGATGCAGGACCCGCAGGGCGACGACGACCCGGCCACCAGCGAGGGCCTGTTCGTCTTCACGAGCTCCAGCCCGATGGTCGCGGTCGGCGACGCGGTCAGCGTGAACGGCACGGTCACCGAGTACGTGCCCGGCGGCCTGAACTCCGGCAACCAGTCGCTGACCCAGCTGTCCCGCCCGCAGATCACCGTCGTCTCGAAGGGCAACGAGCTGCCCGCCCCGGTGACCATCGCCCCCTGGTCGGTGCCGGACGCGTACGCCCCCGAGGGCGACCCGGCGAACGGCGGCTCGATCAACGGCCTGACGCTGAAGCCCGACACGTACGCCCTGGACTACTACGAGTCGCTGGAGGGCACCAACGTCCGCGTCGGCTCCTCCCGGGTGGTCGGCGCCTCCAACCCCTACGCGGAGCTGTGGGTCACGGTGAAGCCGTGGGAGAACGACAACGAGCGCGGCGGCACGGTCTACGGCTCGTACACGGCCCAGAACACCGGCCGGCTCAAGATCCAGTCGCTGATCCCGCTCGCCCAGCAGCCCTTCCCGAAGGCGAACGTCGGTGACTGGCTGACCGGTTCGACCGAGGGCCCGCTCGACTTCAACCAGTTCGGCGGCTACACGCTGACCGCCCGCACCCTCGGCACCGTCGAGGACGGCGGCCTGGAGCGCGAGGTCACCGAGAAGCAGCACAAGAACGAGCTGGCCGTGGCCACGTACAACGTGGAGAACCTCGACCCGACCGACCCGCAGGAGAAGTTCGACGCGCTCGCGAAGGCGGTCGTCGAGAACCTGGCCGCGCCGGACATCGTCGCCCTGGAGGAGATCCAGGACGACAACGGCGCCAAGAACGACGGCACGGTCTCGGCCGGCCAGACGCTGAAGAAGTTCACGGACGCGATCGTCGCGGCCGGAGGCCCGGCGTACGAGTGGCGCTCGGTCGACCCGGAGAACAACCAGGACGGCGGCCAGCCCGGCGGCAACATCCGTCAGGTCTTCCTCTTCAACCCCGAGCGGGTCTCCTTCGTGGACCGCCCGGGCGGCGACGCCACCACCCCGACCGGTGTCACGGGCACGAAGGGCCGCGCGGCGCTCACCTTCTCCCCCGGCCGGATCGACCCGGCGAACGCCGCCTGGGAGGACAGCCGCAAGCCGCTGGCGGGCGAGTTCCTCTTCCGCGGCCGCACGGTCTTCGTCATCGCCAACCACTTCGGCTCGAAGGGCGGCGACGAGTCCCTCGTCTCCCACCACCAGCCGCCGAACCGTTCCTCCGAGGCCAAGCGCCTCCTCCAGGCGCAGGCCGTCAACGCCTTCGTGAAGGACATCGTGGCGCTCGACAAGCAGGCGGACGTCCTGGTCGTCGGCGACATCAACGACTTCGAGTTCTCGGCGACCACCGAGGCGCTGACCGACGGGGACGTCCTCCGCCCGGCCATGCTGTCGCTGCCGGCCTCCGAGCGGTACTCGTACGTCTACCAGGGCAACAGCCAGGTCCTCGACCAGATCCTGACCAGCCCCGGCGTGCGCCACTTCGAGTACGACAGCGTGCACATCAACGCCGAGTTCGCGGACCAGAACAGCGACCACGACCCGCAGGTCCTGCGCTTCCGCCCGTGATCCGGCGGGCAGGGGGCCCGGTGGCCGGGCCCCCTGCCCGTGCGGGGCGGACATGCGAGACTTCCGGCCATGCCGTCGCTCTCCCTCCGCCCCGCCACCCGCGCCGAACTCCCCGCCGTCCTCGCCCTCCTGGCCGACGAGGAGCGGGTCGTCGACCCGGCCTCGATCCGGGTCACCGAGGCGTACGAGCGCGCCTTCGCGGCCATCGAGGCCGATCCGCGCAACGAGATGCTGGTGCTGACCGACGCCGGGAGCCCGGTCCTCGGCTGCCTCCAGGCCACCTACATCCCGGGGCTCGGCAAGGGCGGCGCCGAACGGGCGCTGATCGAGGCCGTCCGGATCCGGCCGGACCTGCGGGGCGCGGGTCTGGGCCGCCGGCTGATGGAGCTGGCGGCGGACCGGGCCCGGGACCGCGGCTGCGCCCTCGTCCAGCTGACCAGCGACAAGGCGCGCGCCGACGCCCACCGCTTCTACGCCTCGCTGGGGTACGTCCCAAGCCACGAGGGCTTCAAGCTCGCCCTCTCATAGGCACTTTCTTCACTTCAACTGAACATTCCGACCAAGCAGATCTAAGTGGACCTTCACGGTCGGCCGCGGCCAGACTTCCCGCATGAGCACTCACCGCCCTTTCGGCCGCGCGCTCTGCGCGATGATCACCCCCTTCACCGACTCCGGCGCGCTCGACCTCGACCGGGCCGGTGAACTGGCCGCGCACCTGGTCGCGGAGGGGTGCGACGGTCTCGTCGTCAACGGGACCACCGGCGAGTCCCCGACCACCTCGGACGCCGAGAAGAGCGAACTGATCCGGGCCGTCCGGGCCGCGATCGGCCCCGGCCCTTCGCTCGTCGCGGGCGTGGGCACGGCCGACACCCGGCACACCGTGGAGCTGGCGCGCGGGGCGGAGGCGGCCGGGGCGGACGGGCTGCTCGTGGTCACGCCGTACTACAGCCGCCCGCCGCAGGACGCGGTCGCCGCCCACTTCCTGAAGGTCGCGGACGGCACGGGACTCCCGCTGATGGTCTACGACATCCCCGGCCGCACCGGGACCCGCGTCGAGCCCGACACCATGCGCCGGCTCGCCGGGCACCCGCGGATCACGGCCGTGAAGGACTGTTCGTACGACCTGCTGGCCTCGGCCCGGCTCATCGCGGAGACCCCGCTCGCGTACTACTCCGGCAGCGAGGAGCTGAACCTGCCGCTCTACGCGGTCGGCGGCGCCGGCTACGTGAGCACGGTCGCCAACGTGGCGCCGCGCCCGTTCGCCGCCGTCCTCGACGCGTACGACTCCGGCGACACCGCCCTGGCCGCCCGGCTGCACGCCCGGACGCTCCCGCTCGTCCAGCGGATGATGGCGGCGGGCCTGCCGGGCACGGTCACCGTGAAGGCCCTCCTCGGCGGCCCGCTGCGCGAACCACTGCGGCCCGCCGACCGGGAGACGGCCGACGGGCTGCGCGCCCTCCTGGCGGAACTGGCGGGGTGAGGCCGTCAGTTGTGGCTGTGCAGGATGTCGTTGAGACCGCCCCAGACCGCGTTGTTCGGGCGGGCCTCGACGGCGCCGGTGACCGAGTTGCGGCGGAAGAGGATGTTCGACTGCCCGGACAGCTCGCGGGCCTTGACGATCTGGCCGTCGGGCAGGGTGACCCGGGTGCCGGCGGTGACGTACAGACCGGCCTCGACGACGCACTCGTCGCCGAGCGCGATGCCGACGCCCGCCTCGGCGCCGATCAGGCAGCGCTCGCCGATGGAGATGACGACGTTGCCGCCGCCGGAGAGGGTGCCCATGGTGGAGGCGCCGCCGCCGATGTCGGAGCCGTCGCCGACGACGACACCGGCGGAGATGCGGCCCTCGACCATGGAGGTGCCGAGGGTGCCGGCGTTGAAGTTGACGAAGCCCTCGTGCATGACGGTGGTGCCGGCGGCGAGGTGGGCACCGAGGCGGACGCGGTCGGCGTCGGCGATGCGGACGCCGGCGGGCACGACGTAGTCGGTCATGCGGGGGAACTTGTCGATGGAGGTCACCTGGAGGTGCAGGCCCTCGGCGCGGGCGTTGAGGCGCACCTTCTCGACGTCGTCGACGGCGACCGGGCCGAGCGAGGTCCAGGCGACGTTGGCGAGCAGGCCGAAGACGCCGTCCAGGCTCTGGCCGTGCGGCTTCACCAGGCGGTGGCTCAGCAGGTGGAGGCGGAGGTAGGCGTCGTGGGCGTCGGTCGGCTTCTCGTCGAGGGAGGCGATGACGGTGCGGACGGCGACCACCTCGACGCCGCGGCGGGCGTCCACGCCGAGGGCCTTGGCGGCGCCCTCGCCGAGGGCGTTCACCGCCTCGTCCGGGGTGAGCCGCGTGGTGCCGGCCGGGCCGGGCTCGTCGGTGAGCTCGGGGGCGGGGAACCAGGTGTCGAGAACGGTGCCGTCACCGGCGATGGTGGCGAGGCCGGCGGCGACGGCGCCGGTGGTGCGAGGAGCAGTGGTGGTCATGACGGAAAACCTAACGGGCGAGGCGGCGCGCGGGCCAACCGGTCTCAGGTGCCGGTCGGCCCCGCCGGAGCTTCCGACAAGCCGCCGGCCTGCTCTTTCGGGCCTTCGTTCAGGATCCGGGCCAGCATCTCGCGGGCGTACGCCTCGTCGTACGACGCGCCGGTGAGCAGCACCTGGAGGCCGATGCCGTCGAGGAGGGCGACCACGGCGCGGGCGGTGGCCCGTCCGGTGCGGGGGGCGAGGGCGGTGACGACCGACTCGGTCCACTCGGCGGCGACGGGGCGCAGCGCGGACCGGCGCAGGGCGGCGAGGTAGAGCTCGTACTCCAGCTCCACGCCGGTCCTGTCCCCGCCGAGCCACTCCCCGAGGAGCCGGGCGAGCGGTCCCGCGAGCTCGTCGCCGTCGAGGACGGCCCTGCGCCCCAGCTCCTCGGCGAAGCCGGCGTTGGCCTTCCGGAGGGCTCCGACGAGGAGTTCGTCGAGGGAGGCGAAGTGGTACGTGGTGGAGCCGAGCGGCACGTCGGCCTCGGCGGCGACCGTGCGGTGGGTCAGCCCGCCGATCCCCGCCCGCCGCACCACCCGCAGGGCGGCGTCCACGATCCGCTCCCGCCGCTCGGGGTCGTACCGCCGGGCCCGCGCCATCAGTGCGCGCCGCCCAGGTTGAGCACGGCGACGCCGGCGACGATGAGGACGATCCCGGCGAGCTTGGCGAAGCTCAGGGTCTCGCCGAGGAAGAGGACGCCGATGCCGGCCACGGCCGCGGTCCCGACCCCGGACCAGATCGCGTAGGCGGTGCCGACCTGGAGGGTCTTGAGCGCCTGGGCGAGCAGCGCGAAGGCGACGAGGTACCCGGCGCCGGTGACGAGCGAGGGCCAGAGCCGGGAGAAGCCGTCGCTGTACTTCATGGAGGTGGTGGCGATGATCTCGGCCGCGATGGCCCCGGCGAGGAGTCCGTAACCCATGCGTACGAGGGTACACAGCATTGCGTACGGGCGTACACAACGGCTGCGGTTACCTTATGCGCATGACATATACCCCTGGACCGTACGGGTACGGCTACCCGCCGGTACCGCCTCCGCCCAAGCCCGGCGTGATACCCCTGGCCCCGCTCGGCCTCGGCGACCTCCTGTCGGGCGCCTTCGGCACGTACGGCCGCTACTGGAAGGCGCTCCTCGGCGTCACCGTGGCCGCCTACGCGCTGACCGCCGCGCTGGTCGCCGGGGTGGCGCTGCTCGGCTGGGCCACCCTCGCCGACCGCTTCGAGCAGCTGGTGAACACGCCCTCCTCGCAGGCCCCCGAGCCGTCCGACCTGATGCCGTTCTTCCTCGCCCTCGGCGGTGTGTGGCTGGCCGGGATGATCGGCTTCCTGCTGGCGACCGGCCTGCTGCACGGCGCCGTCGCGGCCGTGGTCCAGGAGGCGGTCCTCGGCCGTCCGGCCGGTTTCCTGACCGTGTGGCGGCGGGCCTGGTCGCGCCTTGGCGCGGTGCTCGGCGCGATCGTACTGCCGGCCCTGGCCCCCCTCGTCCCGATGCTGGGCTTCCTGATCGGCTTCTTCTTCCTGCTCGGCGGGATCTTCACGAACGTCGCCGCCGGCCGGAACGCCACCGACGAGGGCGCCGGGCTGGCCCTCACCGCTCTGCTGCTCTTCCTCCTCGCCCTCGGGACGGTGCCCTTCGCCCTGTGGATCTGGGTGAAGTTCAGCCTCGCCCCGACGGCCGCGGTCATCGAGTCGGCCGGTCCGCTGGCCTCCCTGCGCCGCTCCTCGGAGCTGGTCCGCGGCTCCTGGTGGCGGGTCTTCGGCTGCATGCTGGTGATGATGCTGATCGCCGGCGGGGCCGCGTTCGTGGTCCAGACGGTCCTCTCCCTGGCGGGCCAGGCGTCGATGGTCACCGTCGACGTCGGCCCCGACGCCACCCCGCGCACGGTGCTCGCGGAGCTCGGCGGCCTGACCCTCGTGCTCGGCCTCCTCCAGCTCCTCACCCAGGCGCTCATCGCCCCGCTCCAGCCGCTGATCTCCGGCCTCCTCTACGTCGACCAGCGCATCCGCCGGGAGAACCTGGCCCCGGTCCTGGCCCAGGCGGCGGGCCTGCCGCCCGCCTGAGCGGACACGAAGAGGCCCCCGGCACACTGCCGGGGGCCTCTTCTCGTGCGGTCACCGCTCAGACGTTGAAGCCCAGCGCGCGGAGCTGCTCGCGGCCGTCGTCGGTGATCTTGTCCGGGCCCCACGGGGGCATCCAGACCCAGTTGATCCGCAGCTCGTTGACGATGCCGTCGGTGGCGGCGCGGGCCTGGTCCTCGATGACGTCCGTCAGCGGACAGGCCGCCGAGGTCAGCGTCATGTCCAGCGTCGCGATGTTGGAGTCGTCGATGTGGATGCCGTAGATCAGGCCGAGGTTGACGACGTCGATGCCCAGCTCGGGGTCGACGACGTCGTACAGCGCCTCGCGGATCTCCTCCTCGGAGGCCGGCTTCACCGTGGCCGTCTCGGCCTGCTCGGTCGCGTTCTCGGTCACGTTCTCGGTCATGCCGACTTCCTCACAGACTTCTGGTCGTCTCCGCCCAGTGCCTGGGCGGTCGCGTCCTTCCACGCCATCCAGCTGAGCAGCGCACACTTCACCCGGGCCGGGTACTTGGAGACGCCGGCGAACGCGACCGCGTCCTCCAGCACCTCCTCCATGGCGTCGTCCGGCTCGACCTGGCCCTTGGACTGCATCAGCTCCAGGAAGGTCTCCTGGATCTTCTGCGCCTCGGCCAGCTCCTTGCCGACGAGGAGCTCGTTGAGGACGGAGGCCGACGCCTGGCTGATGGAGCAGCCCTGGCCCTCGTACGAGACGTCCTCGACGCGGTCGCCGTCGTACTTCACGCGGAGCGTGATCTCGTCACCGCACGTCGGGTTGACGTGGTGCACCTCGGCGTCGCCGTCCCGCAAGCCCCGCCCGTGCGGGTGCTTGTAGTGGTCCAGGATGACGTCCTGGTACATCGAATCCAGCTTCACAGCGCTCAGCCGCCCTATCCGAAGAAGTTACGGACGTGCTCCAGCCCCTCGACCAGGGCGTCGACCTCGGCCGGAGTGGAGTACAGGTAGAACGACGCCCGCGTGGTCGCAGGAATTCCGTACCGCAGGCAGACCGGCCGCGCGCAGTGGTGGCCGACCCGGACCGCGATGCCCTGCTCGTCGAGCACCTGCCCCACGTCGTGCGGGTGGATGTCGCCGAGCGTGAAGGAGATCGCCGCGCCGCGGTCCTCGGCCGTGGTGGGGCCGATGATCCGCAGGTCCGGGACCTCCTGGAGGCGACGGACGGCGTACTCGGTGATCGCGTGCTCGTGGCGCGCGATGTTCTCCATGCCGATCGCCGACAGGTAGTCCACGGCCGCGCCGAGACCGACGGCCTGGGCGATCGGGGGCGTACCCGCCTCGAACTTGTGCGGGGCCGGCGCGTAGGTGGAGGAGTGCATCGAGACGGTCTCGATCATCTCGCCGCCGCCGAGGAAGGGCGGAAGGTCCTCCAGGAGCTCCTGCCGTCCCCACAGCACGCCGATGCCGGTCGGGCCGCACATCTTGTGGCCGGTGAAGGCCACGAAGTCGGCCTGGAGCGCCTGCACGTCGAGCACCATGTGCGGGGCGGCCTGGGAGGCGTCGATGCAGACGAGGGCACCGACCTCCTGGGCGCGCCGGACGATGGTCTCGACCGGGTTCTGGGTGCCGAGCAGGTTGGAGACCAGCGTGAAGGAGACGATCTTCGTCTTCTCCGTGATGACCTCTTCGATGTTCGACAGGTCGAGGCGGCCGTCGTCGGTGAGGCCGAACCACTTCAGCTTCGCGCCGGTGCGCTGCGAGAGCAGCTGCCACGGGACGATGTTGGAGTGGTGCTCCATCTCCGTGATGGCGATCTCGGTCTCGTGGTCGACCCGGTAGGGGTCCTCTGCCCAGCCGAGCATGTTGGCCACGAGGTTGAGCGACTCCGAGGCGTTCTTGGTGAAGATCACCTCATTGCGGCTCGGCGCGTTGACGAAGGCGGCGACCTTGTCGCGGGCGCCCTCGTACAGCGCGGTGGCCTCCTCGGCGACCGTGTAGACGCCGCGGTGGACGTTGGCGTTGTGCCGCTCGTAGTAGGCGTTGAGCGCGTCGAGGACCTGCCGCGGCTTCTGCGAGGTGGCCGCGGAGTCCAGGTACACGATCTTCTTGCCGTCGTGGACCGTGCGATCCAGGAGCGGGAAGTCCTTGCGGATCGCCTCGGTGTCGAGGAGGCCGGTCAGCCCCTGATGGGCGGAAGTCACGCGGATGCGCCACCCTTCACGTACTTGTCGTAGCCCTCGTTCTCCAGCTGGTCGGCGAGCTCGGCGCCGCCGGACTCGACGATGCGGCCGTTCGCGAACACGTGCACGAAGTCGGGCTTGATGTAGCGCAGGATGCGCGTGTAGTGGGTGATGAGGAGGGTGCCGACCTCGCCCGTCTCGCGGACGCGGTTGACGCCCTCGGAGACGATGCGCAGGGCGTCGACGTCGAGGCCGGAGTCGGTCTCGTCGAGGATCGCGATGCGCGGCTTGAGGAGTTCGAGCTGGAGGATCTCGTGGCGCTTCTTCTCACCGCCGGAGAAGCCCTCGTTGACGTTGCGCTCGGCGAAGGCCGGGTCCATCTGGAGCTTCTCCATGGCCTCCTTGACCTCCTTCACCCAGGTGCGGAGCTTGGGGGCCTCGCCGCGGACGGCGGTGGCGGAGGTGCGCAGGAAGTTGGAGACCGAGACGCCGGGGACCTCGACCGGGTACTGCATGGCGAGGAAGACGCCGGCGCGGGCGCGCTCGTCGACGGACATCTCCAGGACGTCCTCGCCGTCGAGGGTGACGGTGCCGCCGGTGACCGTGTACTTGGGGTGACCCGCCAGGGAGTACGCCAGGGTCGACTTGCCGGAGCCGTTGGGGCCCATGACCGCGTGGGTCTCACCCTGCTTGATGGTCAGGTCGACGCCCTTGAGGATCTCGCGGGGGCCGTTCTCCGCCTCGACGGAGACGTGCAGGTCGTGGATTTCGAGCGTTGCCATGGGTGACTCAGGACTCCTGGGTGACGGAGACGAGCACATCGTCCCCTTCGATCTTTACGGGGTACACGGGGACGGGGCGCGTCGCGGGAAGGCCGGACGGCTTGCCGGTGCGGAGGTCGAAGCTGGAACCGTGCAGCCAGCACTCGATGGCGCAGTCCTCGACCTCGCCCTCCGAGAGGGAGACGTTGGCGTGCGAGCAGATGTCGTTGATCGCGAACACCTCGCCCTCGGTGTGCACGACCGACACCGGCGTGCCGTCGACCTCGACCCGCTTCGGGGTGTCGGCCTCCAGCTCGCTCAGCGCGCAGACTCGGACGAAAGCCATCAGACGGACGCCTCCAGCTCGGCCTCGACCTTGGCGATCAGGCGCTCCTCGACGTCCGGGAGGCCGATCTGCTGGACCAGCTCGGCGAAGAAGCCGCGGACGACGAGGCGGCGGGCCTCGGTCTCCGGGATGCCGCGGGCCATCAGGTAGAAGAGCTGCTCGTCGTCGAAGCGGCCGGTGGCGGAGGCGTGTCCCGCGCCGGCGATCTCGCCGGTCTCGATCTCCAGGTTCGGCACGGAGTCGACCCGGGCACCGTCGGTGAGGACGAGGTTCCGGTTGAGCTCGTAGGTGTCGGTGCCCTCGGCCGCGGCCTGGATGAGGACGTCGCCGATCCACACCGCGTGCGCGTCCTGGCCCTGCAGCGCGCCCTTGTAGGCCACGTTGGAGGTGCAGTGCGGGGTGTTGTGGTCGACGAGGAGGCGGTGCTCCTGGTGCTGGCCGGCGTCGGTGAAGTACAGGCCGAAGAGCTCGGCGGAGCCGCCGGGGGCGGAGTAGCTGACGCGCGGGTGGAGGCGGACGAGGTCACCGCCGAAGGTGACGACGACCGACTTGAAGGAGGCGTCCCGGCCGAGCAGCGCGTTGTGCTGGGCGACGTGGACGGCGTCCTTCTCCCAGTCCTGGACGGAGACGACGGTGAGCTTGGCGCCGTCGCCGAGGACGAAGTCGACGTTGGCGGCGAGCACCGCGTCACCGGTGTGGTCGATGACGACGACGGCCTCGGCGAAGGCGCCGAGCTCGACCACCTGGTGACCGAAGGCGACCCCGCCCTGACCGTGCACGGCGATCCGGATCGGCTCGGTGAGGACGGCCTCCTTGGCGACGGTGACGACCGAGGCCTTCTCGAAGGAGGAGTACGCCTGGGCGGCGACGCGGTCGACCGGCTTGCCGGCCTTGCGCAGGCGCCCGTCCTCGCGGCCGACGGTCTCCACGGTGACGCCCTCGGGGGCCTCGACCTCGACGCGGACGCCCTCGCCGGTGGCGACGGCGGTGCCGTCGTGCAGACCGCGCAGGCGGGCGAGCGGGGTGAAGCGCCACTCCTCCTCGCGGCCGTGCGGGATCGGGAAGTCCGCGACGTCGTAGGACGGCGGGGCGCTCATGCGCGTGGCGACGGTGGACTCGGCGGCCACCGCGATCGAGCCGGCGGTGGTGGAGCCCACCGGTGGGGGCGCCCCCTGCCCGAGCTTGTTCGAGGGCTTGGGGGAGTTCTGAGCCTCAGCCATGGCTGTCGTCTTGCTCTCTTCCTGCGTACGTGTGAGTCGGTCGCTGCGGGGGCGGTGGCTTAGCCGACCGCGCCCTCCATCTGCAGCTCGATCAGCCGGTTCAGCTCCAGCGCGTACTCCATCGGCAGCTCCTTGGCGATCGGCTCGACGAAGCCGCGGACGATCATCGCCATGGCCTCCTGCTCGGTCAGGCCGCGCTGCATCAGGTAGAAGAGCTGGTCCTCGGAGACCTTGGAGACGGTGGCCTCGTGGCCCATGGTCACGTCGTCCTCGCGCACGTCCACGTAGGGATAGGTGTCGGAGCGGGAGATGGTGTCGACGAGCAGGGCGTCGCAGAGCACGTTCGACTTGGCGCCGGGGGCGCCCTCGCCGATCTCGATGAGGCCGCGGTAGGAGGTGCGGCCGCCGCCGCGCGCCACCGACTTGGAGACGATGGACGACGAGGTGTTCGGCGCCATGTGGACCATCTTGGCGCCGGCGTCCTGGTGCTGGCCCTCGCCCGCGAAGGCGATGGAGAGCGTCTCGCCCTTGGCGTGCTCGCCCATGAGGTAGACGGCCGGGTACTTCATGGTGACCTTGGAGCCGATGTTGCCGTCGACCCACTCCATGGTGGCGCCCTCGTAGGCGACGGCGCGCTTGGTCACCAGGTTGTAGACGTTGTTCGACCAGTTCTGGATCGTCGTGTAGCGGCAGCGGCCGCCCTTCTTCACGATGATCTCGACGACCGCGGAGTGCAGCGAGTCGGAGGAGTAGATCGGGGCGGTGCAGCCCTCGACGTAGTGGACGTAGGCGTCCTCGTCGACGATGATCAGCGTCCGCTCGAACTGGCCCATGTTCTCCGTGTTGATGCGGAAGTAGGCCTGGAGCGGGATCTCGACGTGCACGCCCTTCGGCACGTAGATGAACGAGCCGCCGGACCACACGGCGGTGTTCAGGGAGGCGAACTTGTTGTCGCCGACCGGGATGACGGTGCCGAAGTACTCCTTGAAGAGCTCCTCGTGCTCCTTCAGCGCGGTGTCGGTGTCGACGAAGATGACGCCCTGCTCCTCCAGGTCCTCGCGGATCTGGTGGTAGACGACCTCGGACTCGTACTGGGCGGCGACACCGGCGACGAGGCGCTGCTTCTCCGCCTCCGGGATGCCGAGCTTGTCGTACGTGTTCTTGATGTCCTCCGGCAGGTCCTCCCAGGACTCGGCCTGCTTCTCGGTGGACCGCACGAAGTACTTGATGTTGTCGAAGTCGATGCCGGTGAGGTCGGAGCCCCAGGTCGGCATGGGCTTCTTGTCGAAGAGCTTCAGGCCCTTGAGACGGAGCTTCAGCATCCACTCGGGCTCGTTCTTCTTCGCGGAGATGTCGCGGACGACGGCCTCGTCGAGGCCTCGCTGGGCGGTCGCGCCTGCTACGTCGGAGTCGGCCCAGCCGTACTCGTACCGACCCAGGCCCTCGAGCTCGGGGTGGCTGATCTCGGTGGTCATGCGGGCTTCCTCCCGGCCGTGCTTGCGGATGCTGTCTCAGTGGTCTGTGGGGCGCCGTGCGGGATGAAGGTCGTGCAGACGCCGTCACCATGGGCGATGGTGGCCAGGCGCTGGACGTGGGTCCCGAGGAGGCGGGAGAAGATCTCCGTCTCCGCCTCGCACAGCTGCGGATACTGCTCGGCGACGTGGGCGACCGGGCAGTGGTGCTGGCAGAGCTGCTCGCCGACCGGCGCGTTGCGCGCAGTGGCAGCGTACCCGTCCGCCGTCAGGGCCCTGGCCAGCGCCTCGGCCCGCCGCTCGGGCTCGACCGACTCGACGGCCTCCCGGTAGGCCGCGGCCTGGGCCTCGATGCGGTCGCGGGCGAAGGCGGCGACGGCGGCCTCTCCCCCGGCGTTGCGCTCGATCCAGCGGAGCGCCTCGACGGCGAGGGAGTCGTACGACTGGTCGAAGGCGTCCCGGCCGCAGTCGGTGAGGGCGAAGACCTTCGCGGGGCGGCCGCGGGTACGGGCTCCGTAGACGCGCTTCTCGCGGGCCTCGACGACCTGCTCGGCGACGAGCGCGTCGAGGTGCCGGCGGACGGCGGCCTGGGTGAGGCCGAGCCGCTCCGCGAGGTCGGCGACGGTGGACGGCCCGTGGTCCAGGATGGAGCGCGCGACCCGGTTGCGCGTGGATCGCTCACGGGTCGCGAGTTCCTCCGACGGAGCCGCGCCAAGGTTTTTCACAACGCCATTGTTGCGTAATTAATCAGGCAGTGACAAGCCGCGCCCTGAGCGGTGACGATGGCGTGCATCACTCAGGTAAGGCTTACCTGACCTGCGGAAACGATCATTCGTAGGATGAATCGCGCCCACTCTGACCAGCCGTTTCCCGGTCGTTCACCGGCTCCGCAGGCAGGGCCACCGGCCGCCCGGCGGCGCTCATCAGCCCCCGGAAGACGGCCGCGTCACGGACCGCCTCGACCCCCGGATCGTTGTTGAAATAGACGTACGCGTCGAACCTCTCCGGCCAACCCCCGGCGAGCCGCTCCACCCACCCCTCCAGCGCCCGGCGGCCGTACGCCGGCCAGGGCCGGGCCCGGCCCTCGTGCAGCCGCAGATAGGCCCAGTCCGCCGTCCGCCACAGCGGGGTCACCGGCCGCGACCGCCGGTCCGCCCAGCACAGCGCCGCGCCCCGCTCCACCAGCACCGCCTCGGTCCGGTCCGTCCACCAGGAGGCGTGCCGCGGCTCGACCGCCACCCGCACCCCCGCCGGGAAACAGGCGAGCACCGCGTCGAGCAGCCCGGCGTCGGCCCGCAGCGACGGAGGGAACTGGAGCAGGACCGGCCCGAGCCGGTCCCCTAGCGCCTCCGCCCGCCCCATCAGCTGCGCCACCTGCTCCTCCGGCTCCCGCAGCCGCTCGACGTGCGTCAGCCGGCGGTTCGCCTTGACCGCCATGACGAAGCCCTCGGGCGTCCGCTTCCGCCAGGCGGCGAAGGTCTCCCGCGCGGGCAGCCCGTAGAAGGCGCTGTTGTTCTCCACGGTGGCGAACCGGCGCGCGTACTCCTCCAGCCAGAGCCGCTGCGGCACGCCCTCGGGGTAGAACGTGCCCCGCCAGTCCCGGTACTGCCACCCCGAGGTTCCGACGAAGACCGTCATGCCAGGCCCCTGCCCCGCGTACGCCCGGACCATCCGCCCGGGCGTCGGCAGGAGGACCCGCACACGGGCCCCGCCCCGCACGCGCCCGGTCCCTCCGCCGGGGCCGCGGCCCGGCCCGTACCGGCGGGTCCTTAGACTTCCCCGCATGCGAAACGAGTCCGCCGACAGGGCCGACACCGCCGTCCGCGTCCGCGGCCTGGTCAAGCGGTACGGCACCAAGACCGCCGTCGACGGCCTCGACCTCGACGTGCGCACCGGCACGGTCACCGCCGTCCTCGGCCCCAACGGCGCCGGCAAGACCACCACGATCGAGACCTGCGAGGGCTACCGCCGCCCCGACGCCGGGACCGTCCGCGTCCTCGGCCTCGACCCGGTCGCCGACGCCGCCGCCCTGCGCCCCCGCATCGGCGTGATGCTCCAGTCCGGCGGCGTCTACTCCGGCGCCCGCGCCGAGGAGATGCTGCGCCACATGGCGAAGCTGCACGCCCACCCCCTCGACGTCGACGCCCTGATCGAACGCCTCGGCCTCGGCTCCTGCGGCCGTACGGCCTACCGGCGGCTCTCCGGCGGCCAGCAGCAGCGGCTCGCCCTCGCCATGGCCGTCGTCGGCCGCCCCGAACTGGTCTTCCTCGACGAGCCCACCGCCGGCCTCGACCCGCAGGCCCGCCGCGCCACCTGGGAGCTCGTCCGCGAGCTGCGCGCCGACGGCGTCACCACCGTCCTCACCACCCACTTCATGCAGGAGGCGGAGGAGCTCGCCGACGACGTCGCCATCGTCGACGCCGGCCGGGTCGCCGCCCAGGGCAGCCCCGAGCAGCTCTGCCGCGGCGGCGCCGAGAACACCCTCCGCTTCACCGGCCGCCCCGGCCTCGACCTCGGCTCGCTGCTCAAGGCGCTCCCGGACGGCACCCAGGCCGCCGAGCCGCTGCCCGGCACGTACCGGATCACCGGCACCGTCGACCCCCAGCTGCTCGCCACCGTCACCACCTGGTGCGCCCAGCACGGCGTCATGCCCGACGGCATCTCGGTCGAGCGCCACACCCTCGAAGACGTCTTTCTGGAGCTGACCGGCAAGGAGCTGAGGTCGTGAGCGCAGGCACCTACTCCCCGAAGCCGGGGGCCGCCCCCGTCGGGCGGATGATCGCGGCGCAGACCGCCCTGGAGACGCGGATGCTGCTCCGCAACGGCGAGCAGCTCCTCCTCACGGTGATCATCCCGTCGCTCCTGCTCGTGCTGTTCTCGACCGTCGACATCGTCGACACGGGCGACGGGAAGGCCGTGGACTTCCTCGCCCCCGGTGTCCTCGCGCTCGCCGTGATGTCCACCGCCTTCACCGGCCAGGCCATCGCGACCGGCTTCGAGCGCCGCTACGGCGTCCTCAAGCGGCTCGGCGCGTCCCCGCTGCCGCGCTGGGCCCTGATGACCGCCAAGACGCTCTCCGTCCTGGTCACCGAGGTCCTCCAGGTCGTGCTCCTGACCGTCCTCGCGTTCGCCCTCGGCTGGTCCCCGCACGGCAACCCGCTCGCCGTCCTGCTCCTCCTGGTCCTCGGCACCGCCGCCTTCTCCGGGCTGGGGCTGCTCATGGCGGGCACGCTGAAGGCGGAGGCCACCCTCGCCGCCGCCAACCTGGTCTTCCTGCTGCTCCTGGTCGGCGGCGGGGTGATCGTCCCGCTGGAGAAGTTCGGCGCGGCCGGTGAGGTCCTGGCGCTGCTGCCGATCGCCGTCCTCTCCGACGGCCTCAGGGACGTCCTCCAGGACGGGGCGGGCATGCCGTGGGCGAACGCCGGGGTCCTCGCGGTCTGGGCCGTCCTGGGGCTCGGCGCGGCGGCGAAGTTCTTCCGCTGGGAGTAGCGGGAACGCCCCAGAGGGTGACGTGTCCTGACAAGCCACCCCTAGTGAAAGCGTGCACAAGCCCGCCCCTACGATAGGGCCCGTGCAGACCCCCCTCGCCTTCATCGCCCAGCGCTGGACCCCGTCCCCCCGGACGCTCCGGCGCGCCGCGCTCTCCGCCGTCGTGATGAGCGTGCTGATCATCGTGACCGGCGGCGCGGTCCGGCTGACCGGCTCCGGTCTCGGCTGCGACACCTGGCCCAAGTGCACGGACGACAGCCTCATCGTCACCGCCGAGCAGGGCTTCCACGGCTACGTCGAGTTCGGCAACCGCATGCTGACCTACGTCCTGTCGGCGGCCGTCGGCTGGGCGATCATCGCCGCCCGCTCCGCCAAGCCGCGGCGGCGGAACCTGAGCCGCTGGGGCTGGGCGCAGTTCTGGATCGTGATGAGCAACGCCGTCCTCGGCGGCATCACGGTGTGGATGGGCCTCAACCCGTGGACGGTGGCGGGCCACTTCCTCGCCGCCAACGCGCTGCTCACCGTCGCCGTGATCACCTGGCACCGGGCCGGCGAGGGCGACACGCCCGCACGCCCGCGCGTGCCGAAGCCGGTACGGAAGCTGTCCTGGGCGATCACGATCGTGTCGGCCCTGCTGATCGCGCTCGGCACGACGGTGACCGGCGCCGGCAAGCACGCGGGCGACAGCAGCGACGTGCCCCGCATGCCGTGGGACTGGACGAACGCCGCCCACCTCCACGCGGTCTCCGCCTGGGCCGTCTGCGCCCTCGCCCTCGCGATGTGGCTGGTCCTGCGCGTGGTCGACGCCCCGGACGACACCCGGGCCCGCGCCCGCGACCTGCTGATCGTGCTGCTGCTCCAGGGCGGCATCGGTTACGTCCAGTACTTCACCGGTGTCCCGGAGCTCCTGGTAGCCGCCCACATGCTCGGCTCGTCCCTGATGTGGATCGCGGTGCTGCGCCTGGCCCTGAGCCTGCGCGAGCGCCCGATCGCCACTCCGGAGATCCCGGCCCAGCCCGACCCGGAGCTCGCGAAGGCCTGAGAGCGTCGGCGCGGGTCCATCGGCAGCCTCAGCCCAGCCGGTAGACCCGCGTCGCGTTGTCCGCGGCGATCATCGAGGCGACCCGCTGCGCGTCCGTACGGGACCAGGCGCCGTCCGCCACCCAGGCGCCGAGCACGCGGCCGAGGGCGGTGCGGAAGGCGCTGGCGGCGACCACGTGGAGTTCGGGCAGGCCGCGGGCGCCGCTGGAGTAGAGCAGCTTGCCGAAGGGGGCCAGCTCCAGGACCTCGGCGAGGACGTCCGCCGCCCGTGCCCCGGTGTGCGCGAGGGCGGCGCCCAGATCCGCGTAGACGTGCGGGAAGGCCCCGGCCAGCCGGGCGGCCGTCCGGTGGTGCGGGGAGCCGTGCAGCAGGACGAGGTCGGCGCCGAGCCCGGTCGTGGCGGCGGCGAAACCGGCGAGCCCCGCCGGGTCCCGGTCCGCGGTGTGCAGCTGGAGCGGCCGGCCCGCGCCCACCGCGGTCCACAGCAGGTGGCGCAGGAGCACCGGCGAGTCCAGGGGGCCTCCGGCGGGCCGGTCCGCGAGCCAGCGTCCGGCGGCCCGGCGGGCCTCGCCGCGCCCGGGGGGCTCCGCGGCGGCGCCGAGGCCGCAGCGCGGGGCGGAGACCGAGGAGAAGGCCACGGAGCGCACGGCGGCGTCCTGGACGGCCTCGGTGAGGTTGGCGAGGAAGCCGTCGACGGTCCCCGAGGTGTCGGCGACCTGCTCGGCGAGGGGTTCGAGGCGGACGATCTCGTGGGCGCGGGCCCCGCCGGCGGCGGCCAGCTCGGCGGGCCCGGTGAGGTCCCCGGGCAGGCCGGTGTCCACGAGGTACGTGGCGATGCCGGCGCCCCGCAGCAGCCGGCGGCCGGTCTCGGCGACGCCGAGCTCGCGGCGGCGGGCGAGGTAGCGGACGGGCGGGCAGTGCGGTTCGAGCCCGAGGAGCGGCGGGCACCAGCGGCGTACCGCGAAACCCGTCTGGGTGTCGAAGAAGGTGGTGCCGGAGGCCGGCAGGACGGCGGCCGGACCGAGGTGGGCCTCGAAGGTGCCGAGGCCCAGCTCCGTCCGGAGCACCCCGTGGCAGTACTGGTCCACCAGGCGCGGCGTGTCGATCATCTCGGGGGCTCCCTGCGTGGGCGTGTCTCCACACGTCCTAACGGGTGAGCCCCGTGCGAGGTTGTTGCCTGGCGCCGGTCCCGGTGGGCGGTTCAGCTGTTGGAGGGGCCGCCGAGCTGGATGCCGGCCATGCGGGTCCACTCGTACGGGCCGGTGACGACCTTGGCGGCGAACTCGCCGTCGAACTCGTCGTGCAGGGTCAGCCCGGCCTTCTCGGCGGCCTGCCGGGCGATCTCGTGGGTGGGGGCCACCAGGTCGCCCCAGCCGCCGTCCTCGCCGACGAGGACGATCCGGGTGCCGGCCTGGCCGATGTGGGCGAGCTGGCCCTCGGCGCCGCCGTGCTCCTTGGCGAAGGCCCGGATCTCCTTGGCCAGCTTGGCCGCCTTGCGCTCGGCGCGCGGGGAGACGGCCGTGGTGTCTTCCTTGGTGTCTGCCATGACAAGGATGCTACCGAGCGGTAGATCGACTGACGACGGCCGGGCCGCGTGGGACACCCCACACGGCCCGGCCGTCGCCGGGAAGGACGGTGTCTACCGCAGGAAGGGGTCCACCGCGACCGCCACGAAGAGCAGCGACACATAGGTGATGGACCAGTGGAAGAGGCGCATCTCCTTGAGCTTCGCGCCGGTGACCTCCGCCTTGGCGCGGTTGAGGAGCGCGTGCGCCTCCCAGAGCCACCAGCCGCCGGTGACCAGGGCGACGGCGGTGTAGAACCAGCCGGTGTAGCCCAGCGGGGTGAGCAGCAGCGAGACCGCGACCATGACCCAGCTGTAGAGGACGATCTGCCGGGCGACGACCTTGTTGGAGGCGAGGACCGGCAGCATGGGCACGCCCACGCGCGCGTAGTCCTCCTTCACCTTCATCGACAGCGGCCAGTAGTGCGGCGGCGTCCAGAAGAAGATGACCATGAAGAGGACGACGGCGGCCCAGGACATCGAGTTCGTGACCGAGGACCAGCCGATGAGGACAGGCATGCAGCCGGCGATGCCGCCCCAGACGATGTTCTGCGCGGTGCGCCGCTTCAGGATCATCGTGTAGACGACCACGTAGAAGAGGAGCGCGCCCAGCGACAGCCACGCGGAGAGCCAGTTGACGAGCAGGCCGAACCAGAGCGTGGAGACCACCGCGAGGGTGAGGCCGAAGACCAGGCCCTCGCGCGGCGAGACCATGCCGGTGACCAGCGGGCGCTGCGAGGTGCGGTCCATCAGCGCGTCGATGTCGCGGTCGATGTACATGTTGAGCGCGTTGGCGCCGCCGGCCGACAGGTAGCCGCCGAAGCAGGTGGCGAGCACCAGCCAGAGGTCGGGGATCCCCTGTTCGGCGAGGAACATCACCGGGACGGTGGTGATGAGCAGCAGTTCGATGATCCGCGGCTTGGTCAGCGCCACGAATGCCTTGACGCGGGCCCCGAACGGCCGATGGCCCCCCGGGCTGGGAGTCAAGACGACCCCTGCGGGTCGGGACTCGACGGCCGTCACGCACACCCCTGACAGAGAAATCCCAGCAAGCCCCCCGGAATAAAGGCGGGGTGAAACTTGCGCGTACCACGCCACTGTAGACGTTGCCCATAGGCCGGTCTTCGCGGGGGTGGGGTCGTGTTGGCGGGGGTCACCCGGGGGCGGGCGTCCGGCCTCATGCCGACGGGCGTCCGGCCTCGTATCAAGGGGTGGACACCCTTCGGCGCGCCGTTCGGGAGGCGAAGCGCGGCGGCCACCGGCACTCTTGCCGTGTGCCGCTCATTTGAGGGGCATGGACACGAAAAGAGGGGGCTTTTTCGGGGGTAGGCTCGACACCGCCGGTACACCCTCAGTCACCGGCTACAGACATGTGGAGAGGAGCCCTGACCCAGGGTGAGCACTAAGCCGACCACCACAGACCTCCAGTGGACCGAATTGGACCAGCGGGCCGTCGACACCGCCCGCATCCTGGCCGCGGACGCCGTACAGAAGGTCGGCAACGGCCATCCCGGTACGGCGATGAGCCTCGCGCCGGCCGCGTACACCCTCTTCCAGAAGGTGATGCGCCACGACCCGTCCGACCCCGAGTGGGTCGGCCGCGACCGGTTCGTGCTCTCCGCTGGCCACTCCTCCCTGACCCTGTACACCCAGCTGTACCTGGGCGGCTTCGGTCTGGAGCTCGACGACCTCAAGGCGTTCCGCACCTGGGGTTCGAAGACCCCGGGCCACCCCGAGTACGGCCACACGGCCGGTGTCGAGACCACCACGGGTCCGCTGGGCCAGGGTGTCGCGAACGCCGTGGGCATGGCGATGGCCGCCCGTTACGAGCGCGGCCTGTTCGACCCGGAGGCGGCCCCCGGCACCTCCCCCTTCGACCACCGCGTGTACGTGATCGCCGGTGACGGCTGCCTCCAGGAGGGCATCTCCGCCGAGGCGTCCTCGCTCGCGGGCCACCAGAAGCTGGGCAACCTGATCCTGCTGTGGGACGACAACCACATCTCGATCGAGGGCGACACCGAGACCGCCGTGTCCGAGGACACGATGAAGCGGTACGAGGCGTACGGCTGGCACGTGCAGCGCGTGGAGCCGCAGCAGAACGGCGACCTGGACCCGGCCGCGCTGTACGCGGCGATCCGGGCGGCCGAGGCCGAGACCGAGCGTCCGTCGTTCATCGCGATGCGCTCGATCATCGCCTGGCCGGCGCCGAGCGCGCAGAACACCGAGGCCGCGCACGGCTCGGCGCTCGGCGACGAGGAGGTCGCGGCCACCAAGCGCGTCCTGGGCTTCGACCCGGAGCAGAGCTTCGAGGTCTCCGACGAGGTCATCGCCCACACCCGCGCCCTCGGCGACCGGGGCCGCGAGGCCCGCGCCGCGTGGGAGAAGCAGCTCTCCGAGTGGCGTACGGCCAACCCGGAGCGGGCCGCCGAGTTCGACCGGATCCAGGCCAACGAGCTGCCGGCCGGCTGGGAGGAGAAGCTCCCGGTCTTCGAGGCGGGCAAGAGCGTCGCCACCCGCGCCGCCTCGGGCAAGGTCCTCCAGGCGCTCGGCGAGGTCGTCCCCGAGCTGTGGGGCGGCTCGGCCGACCTCGCGGGCTCGAACAACACGACGATCGACAAGACGTCCTCCTTCCTCCCCGAGGGCAACCCGCTGCCGGAGGCCGACCCGTACGGCCGCACGATCCACTTCGGCATCCGCGAGCACGCCATGGCCGCGGAGATGAACGGCATCGCGCTGCACGGCAACACCCGGATCTACGGCGGCACCTTCCTGGTCTTCTCGGACTACATGCGCAACGCGGTGCGCCTGTCGGCCCTGATGCACCTGCCGGTGACCTACGTGTGGACGCACGACTCGATCGGTCTCGGCGAGGACGGCCCGACCCACCAGCCGGTGGAGCACCTGGCCTCGCTGCGCGCGATCCCGGGCCTGAACGTGGTCCGCCCGGCCGACGCCAACGAGACGGCGATCGCCTGGCGCGAGATCATGAAGCGGCACACGCGCGAGTACCTGAAGGGCGCGCCGCACGGTCTGGCGCTCACCCGCCAGGGTGTGCCGACCTACGCGCCGAACGAGGACGCGGCCAAGGGCGGCTACGTGATGTTCGAGGCCGAGGGCGGCACGCCCGAGGTCGTCCTCATCGCGACCGGTTCCGAGGTGCACCTGGCCGTCGAGGCCCGCGAGCGGCTCCAGGCGTCCGGCGTCCCGACCCGGGTGGTCTCGATGCCGTCGGTGGAGTGGTTCGAGGAGCAGGACCAGGCGTACAAGGACTCCGTCCTGCCGGCCTCGGTGAAGGCGCGGGTGGCGGTCGAGGCCGGTGTCGGTCTGACGTGGCACAAGTACGTCGGTGACGCGGGCCGGATCGTCTCCCTGGAGCACTTCGGCGCCTCGGCCGACGCCAAGGTCCTCTTCCGTGAGTTCGGTTTCACGCCGGAGGCCGTCGTGGCCGCCGCCCGGGAATCGATCGACGCCGCCGCGCGCTGACGCGGATACGTACGACTTATTGGAGATGCAACTCTCATGACAGACGCTCTCAAGCGCCTCTCCGACGAAGGCGTCGCGATCTGGCTGGACGACCTCTCGCGTCAGCGGATCACGTCCGGCAACCTGGCCGAGCTCATCGACCAGTCCCACGTGGTCGGCGTGACGACCAACCCGTCGATCTTCCAGAAGGCGATCTCCGAGGGGCACGGCTACGACCAGCAGCTGGCCGACCTCGCCTCCCGCAAGGTCACCGTGGACGAGGCCATCCGCATGATCACGACGGCGGACGTCCGTGACGCCGCCGACATCCTGCGCCCGGTCTTCGACTCGACGGACGGCCAGGACGGCCGGGTCTCCATCGAGGTCGACCCGCGCCTCGCCCACGAGACGGCCGCCACGATCGCCGAGGCGAAGCAGCTGGCGTGGCTGGTGGACCGCCCGAACACGCTCATCAAGATCCCGGCCACCCAGGCGGGTCTGCCGGCGATCACCGAGGTCATCGGTCTCGGCATCAGCGTGAACGTGACGCTGATCTTCTCCCTGGAGCGCTACCGCGCGGTCATGGACGCCTACCTGGCGGGCCTGGAGAAGGCCCGCGAGCGCGGCCTCGACCTGTCGAAGATCCACTCGGTGGCGTCCTTCTTCGTCTCCCGCGTGGACACGGAGATCGACAAGCGCCTGGACGGCATCGGCACCGACGAGGCCAAGGCGCTCAAGGGCAAGGCGGCCCTGGCCAACGCGCGCCTGGCCTACGAGGCGTACGAGGAGGTCTTCTCGGACTCCTCGGAGCGCTGGGCGGCCCTGGACAAGGCGCAGGCCAACAAGCAGCGTCCGCTGTGGGCCTCGACCGGCGTGAAGGACCCGGCGTACAAGGACACGCTGTACGTGGTGGACCTGGTCGCCCCGGGCACGGTCAACACCATGCCGGAGGCGACCCTGGAGGCCACCGCCGACCACGGCGAGGTCGCCGGCGACACCGTGCGCGGCACGTACGACGCCTCCCGCGAGGTCCTGGAGGCCGTCGCCAAGCTGGGCATCAGCTACGACGACGTGGTCCAGCTCCTGGAGGACGAGGGCGTCGAGAAGTTCGAGGCGTCCTGGAACGACCTGCTCGGCTCGACCGAGGCGGAGCTCAAGCGCCTCGCCCCTTCGGAGGGCTGACCACAGTGAGCACCGTCCACGGAGCCAACCCGCTCCGTGACGCCGCAGACCGACGGCTCCCGCGCATCGCGGGGCCGTCGGGCCTGGTCATCTTCGGCGTCACGGGCGATTTGTCCCGTAAGAAGCTGATGCCCGCCGTCTACGACCTGGCCAACCGCGGCCTGCTGCCGCCGGGCTTCTCGCTCATCGGCTTCGCCCGCCGCGAGTGGCAGGACGAGGACTTCGCGCAGGAGGTCCACGACGCCGTCAAGCAGCACGCCCGCACCCCCTTCCGCGAGGAGGTCTGGCAGCAGCTGATCCAGGGCATGCGCTTCGTCCAGGGCGACTTCGACAGCGACGAGGCCTTCGAGCAGCTCAAGGACACCATCGAGGAGCTGGACAAGGCGCAGGGCACCGGGGGCAACTTCGCCTTCTACCTGTCCGTGCCGCCGAAGTTCTTCCCGCTCGTCGTCCGGCAGCTGAAGAAGCACGGCCTGGCCGACCAGAAGAACGGCTCCTGGCGCCGCGCCGTCATCGAGAAGCCCTTCGGCCACGACCTGGCCTCCGCCAAGGAGCTCAACGAGGTCGTCCACGAGGTCTTCCCGCCCGAGGCGGTCTTCCGCATCGACCACTACCTCGGCAAGGAGACCGTCCAGAACATCCTGGCGCTCCGCTTCGCCAACACCCTCTTCGAGCCGATCTGGAACCGGTCGTACGTCGACCACGTGCAGATCACCATGGCCGAGGACATCGGCATCGGCGGCCGCGCCGGCTACTACGACGGCATCGGCGCCGCCCGTGACGTCATCCAGAACCACCTGCTCCAGTTGCTCGCGCTGACCGCGATGGAGGAGCCCGCCTCCTTCGACGCCGACGCGCTCGCCGCGGAGAAGACCAAGGTCCTCGGCGCCGTCCGGCTGCCCAAGGACCTGGCGACCTCCACCGTCCGCGGACAGTACGCGGCCGGCTGGCAGGGTGGCGCGAAGGCCGTCGGCTACCTCCAGGAAGAGGGCATCGACCCCCAGTCGAAGACCGACACCTACGCGGCGATCAAGCTGGGGATCGACAACCGCCGCTGGGCGGGCGTCCCCTTCTACCTGCGCACCGGCAAGCGGCTCGGCCGCCGGGTCACCGAGATCGCGGTGGTCTTCCAGCGCGCCCCGCACTCCCCCTTCGACCACACGGCGACGGAGGAGCTGGGCCGCAACGCCATCGTCATCCGGGTCCAGCCGGACGAGGGCGTCACCGTCCGCTTCGGCTCCAAGGTGCCGGGCACCCAGATGGAGATCCGGGACGTGTCGATGGACTTCGCCTACGGCGAGTCCTTCACCGAGTCCAGCCCCGAGGCGTACGAGCGGCTCATCCTCGACGTCCTGCTCGGCGACTCCAACCTCTTCCCGCGCGTGGAGGAGGTCGAGCTGTCCTGGAAGATCCTCGACCCGATCGAGAAGTACTGGGACACGCACGGCAAGCCCGCCCAGTACGAGTCCGGGACCTGGGGTCCGGTCGAGGCGGACGAGATGCTCGCACGAGACGGCAGGAGCTGGCGGCGGCCATGAAGACCGACCTGACGGACACCACGTCCTCCAAGATCAACAAGGCGCTGGTGCTCGGGCGGCGGGCGATCGGCACCCCGGCCGTCGGCATGGTGCTCACCCTCGTGATCGTCACCGACGAGGAGAACGCCTACGACGCGCTGAAGGCGGCCAACGAGGCGTCCCGCGAGCACCCCTCGCGGACCCTCGTGGTGATCAAGCGGGTCTCGCGCACGCCGCGGGACCGGGCCAAGACCCGGCTCGACGCCGAGGTCCGCCTCGGCGCCGACGCCGGTTCCGGGGAGACGGTGATCCTCCGGCTGTACGGCGAGGTCACCGACCACGCCCAGTCGGTGGTGCTGCCGCTGCTCCTCCCGGACGCCCCCGTCGTCGTCTGGTGGCCGGTGAGCGCGCCGACCGACCCGGCGAACGACCCGCTGGGCGCCCTCGCCCAGCGGCGGGTGACCGACACGTACGCCGCCGAGCAGCCCATCGAGGAGCTGACCGCGCGCGCGGACGCCTACACCCCCGGCGACACCGACCTGTCGTGGACCCGGATCACGCCGTGGCGTTCGATGCTGGCCGCCGCGCTCGACCAGGTCCGCTGCGAGGTGACCTCGGCCGACGTGGAGGGCGAGGAGTTCAACCCGAGCGTGGAACTGCTCGCGATGTGGCTGGCCGAGCGGCTGAAGGTGCCGGTGCGGCGCTCGAAGTCGACGGGCCCCGGCCTCACCTCCGTACGGCTGCAGACCAGCGCGGGCCCGATCGTGCTCGACCGGCCCGACGGTTCGCTCGCCACCCTCTCCATAGACGGCCAGCCGGACCGCGCGGTGGCGCTCAAGCGGCGCGAGACGGCCGAGCTGATCGCGGAGGAGCTGCGCCGGCTCGACCCGGACGACACCTACGCGGCGGCCCTGAAGTACGGCCTGGAGCGGCTCGACGAGGAGGCGGCCGTCACCGCCCCCGCGCCCGAGGAGCCGGTGGACGTCACGGCGGAGCCGGTGGCCGCCGAGCCGGTGAAGAAGGCCCCCGTCAAGAAGACCCCGGCGAAGAAGGCGGCGGCGAAGTGAGCACTCCCCAGCTGGTGGTCCACCGGGACAAGGAGCTGATGGCCGAGGCCGCCGCGGCCCGGCTGATCACGCGGATCGTGGACGCCCAGTCCGCCCGGGGCACCGCCTCGGTCGTGCTGACCGGCGGCCGCAACGGCAACGGGCTGCTCGCCGCGCTCGCGGCGGCGCCCGCCCGGGACGCGGTCGACTGGTCGCGGCTCGACCTGTGGTGGGGCGACGAGCGGTTCCTGCCCGAGGGCGACCCGGAGCGGAACGTCACCCAGGCCCGCGAGGCGCTGCTCGACCGGGTCCCGCTGGACCCCGCCCGGGTGCACGCCATGCCGGCCTCGGACGGCCCGCACGGGGACGACGCCGACGCCGCCGCGGCGGCCTACGCGGCCGAACTGGCCGCCGCGGCGGGCCCCGGCGGCCGGGTGCCGGCCTTCGACGTGCTGATGCTCGGCGTCGGCCCGGACACCCACGTGGCCTCGCTCTTCCCGGAGCTCCCGGCGGTCCGCGAGACCGGGCGGACGGTGGTGGGGGTGTACGACGCGCCCAAGCCGCCGCCGACCCGGATCTCCCTGACGCTCCCGGCGATCCGGGCGGCCGAGGAGGTCTGGCTGCTGGCGGCCGGCGAGGACAAGGCGAAGGCCGCGGCCCTCGCGCTCTCCGGCGACGCGGACGAGGTGCGGACCCCGGCGGCCGGTGCCTACGGCCGCGAGCGCACGCTGTGGCTGATGGACACGGCGGCGGCCTCGGAGCTGCCGCGGGGCCTGTACTGACGGAGCCTCACGCACGGCCCCAGGAGGCCCGGTTCACCCCTCGGCGGACCGGGCCTCCGGCGTTTCCGCGGGTACGAGGAAGGGCGCGAGCAGCCCCGGTACGGCCTGGTCGGCGAGGGCGAGGCCCTGGGACTCCCCCGCGTCCAGGACGTCGTAGGCGCCCTCTCCGGCGGCCGTGGTGGCGGTGAGGGTGAGGATCCCGGCCCGGCGCTGGACGTACGACTGCTTGACCGTCCAGCCGATGATCCCGCTCCGCTGGAGGGCGACGGTGGCCCGGCGTACCGTGCCCGAACGGGTCACCAGATAGCCGCCGCTGACGGTGTGTCCGAGGGAGCGGTACGCGTCCCGGGCCAGGAGCACGGCGAGCGGCGCGAGCACCACGGTCCAGCCGGCCGCCACGTACAGCAGCACCGGGGTGAGCAGCGCCCCGAGGAGGGCGAGGACGGCGGCGGGCAGCAGGACGGCGCCGAGGGCCCAGCGCAGCCTGCGGGTGCGGGCGGCGCGGGGGTGGGCGGCGAGCGGGACGGCGGTGGGCGGTGCCGGCTCGCGCAGCACCTGGGCGGCGACCCGGTCGGCGACGGCCCGGGGCGCGGCCGGCAGCAGGGACTTGAGCTCGGTGTGCTTGTCGTCGTCCTCGGTGAGGCCGGTGGCGACGGCGTCGACGCGGGCGGCGCCGAAGAGCCGGACGCCGAGGGGCTCGACGAGTTCGACACCGCGCAGCCTCCGCTCCTCCAGGGTGACCGAGCGGGCGGTGAACAGGCCGCGGCGGACCCGGAGGGTGCCGCCGGGTTCGCGTTCGAGCCGGAAGTTCCACCACATCTCGACCCAGAGGCCGAGGGCGCCGACGGCTCCGGCGAGGGTGGCGAGGAGGACCAGGTCGACGATCATCCAGGGCAGCGAGACGGACTCGAAGCGGTCCCCTATCCAGTCGATGACCTCGGCCTGGGCACCGAACCACTCGCTGACCTGCATGACCGCCCCGGCCGCGGCGCCGCCGAGGGCGGGGGCGACGAAGGAGACGGGGGCGTAGCGGAGCCAGCGGAGGTCGAGGACGGCGAGGGTGCCGTCGTGGGCGGGGCCGGCACCGGGGGCGGCGGGGCGGGTGAGGAGGACGCGGCGGAGCCGTTCGCCCTCGGCCCGGGTGACGAGTTCGAGTTCGAGGGTGGACTCGCCGCCGCCGGTGGACTCGCCGGTGCCGATGCGGACCTTGACGAGGCCGAGGACGCGCTGGAGCGGGTTGGCGGTGAGGTCGACGCTGCGGATCCGGTCGCGGGCCAGGGAGCGGCGCTTGAGGAGGAGCAGCCCGGTGTGGAGGGCCACCCGGTCGGGGCCGATCCGGTAGCGGGTGCGGCGTCGGCGCACGATGTCGGCGGTGGTGCCGCCGCCGACGAGGAGGGCGGCGCCGGCGAGGACCCAGGCGACGGCCTGCCAGAGGGGCCGGGAGCCGGCGAGTCCGGCGGCGATCGGCAGCCCGGCGCCGGTGGCGATGCCGCAGAGGACGGCGGCGGTGACGAGGGGGGTGCGCCGGTCGAGCCGCCGCCACTCCCCCTCGTTCTCGCTCTCGCCGCCGGGGCTCACGTGGCGTCCCCGGGGGTCGCCCGGGTGATCGCGGTGAGCCGTTCGGCGAGCTCCGCGGCGAGCTCGTGGTCGAGCCCCTCGACGCGGAGCGCGCCCTTGGCGGAGGCGGTGGTGACGGTGACGGTGGCGAGCCCGAAAAGCTGCTCCAGCGGGCCGCGTACGGTGTCCACGGTCTGGATCCGGGACATGGGGGCGATCCGCCACTCCTGCCACAGGGCGCCCGTGCGCACGTACACGGCCTCGTCGGTGACCTCCCAGCGGTGCACCCGGAACCACCAGGCGGGGAAGAACGCGGCGCCGGCCAGGGCGAGCGCGGCCAGGACGGCGGCGGCGGTGAGCAGCCAGGTCCTGGCCGGGTCGATCAGGGCGCCGAGCACGGCGAGGACGGCGACCGGGACGGCTCCGGCGAGGAGGCACTGGGTGCGCCACCAGCCGACCGCCCGGCGGTCCACGGCGTTCCTCGGCGGCCGGAGCCGTACCGCGGTCTCCCCCGCCATCGCTCAGCTCCGGCCGCGCAGGGCGCGGTAGGCGGAGACGAGGGCCGCGGTGGAGCTGTCGAGGCCCTCGGCGGCCCCGTCACCGGTGAGGACGGGCTCGATCTTCTTGGCGAGGACCTTGCCGAGCTCGACGCCCCACTGGTCGAAGGAGTCGATGTTCCAGACGGCGCCCTGGACGAAGACCTTGTGCTCGTAGAGCGCCACCAGCTGGCCGAGGACCGAGGGGGTGAGGGCGTCGGCGAGGACGGTGGTGGTGGGGTGGTTGCCCCGGAAGGTCTTGTGCGGGACGAGCTCCTCCGGCACGCCCTCGGCCCGTACCTCCTCGGGCGTCTTGCCGAAGGCGAGGGCCTGGGTCTGGGCGAAGAAGTTGGCCATCAGGAGGTCGTGCTGGGCGACCAGGCCGGGCGGCAGGTCGTCGACCGGGCGGGCGAAGCCGATGAAGTCGGCGGGGATGAGCTTGGTGCCCTGGTGGATCAACTGGTAGTAGGCGTGCTGCCCGTTGGTGCCGGGGGTGCCCCAGACGACCGGTCCCGTCTGCCAGTCGACCGGCTCGCCCTGGCGGTCCACGGACTTGCCGTTGGACTCCATGTCGAGCTGCTGGAGGTAGGCGGTGAACTTGGACAGGTAGTGGGAGTACGGCAGGACGGCGTGCGACTGGGCGTCGAAGAAGCCGCCGTACCAGACGCCGAGGAGGCCGAGGAGCAGCGGCGCGTTCTCCTCCGGCGGGGCGGTGCGGAAGTGCTCGTCGACGAGGTGGAAGCCGTCGAGCATCTCGCGGAAGCGGTCCGGGCCGATGGCGATCATCAGGGAGAGGCCGATGGCGGAGTCGTACGAGTAGCGGCCGCCGACCCAGTCCCAGAACTCGAACATGTTGGCGGTGTCGATGCCGAACTCCTCGACCCGCTCGGCGTTGGTGGAGAGCGCCACGAAGTGCTTGGCGACGGCCTCCTGGCCGGTACCGAGGCCGCCGAGGAGCCAGTCGCGGGCGGAGGTCGCGTTGGTGACCGTCTCGATGGTGGTGAAGGTCTTCGAGGCGACGATGAAGAGGGTCTCGGCCGGGTCGAGGTCGCGGACGGCCTCGTGGAGGTCGGCGCCGTCGACGTTGGAGACGAAACGGAACGTCAGGTCGCGCCGGGTGTAGGAGCGCAGGACCTCGTAGGCCATGGCGGGGCCGAGGTCGGAGCCGCCGATGCCGATGTTGACGATGTTCTTGACGGGCTTGCCGGTGTGGCCGGTCCACTCGCCGGAGCGGATCCGGTCGGCGAAGCCGGCCATCTTGTCGAGGACGGCGTGGACCTTGGGGACGACGTTCTCGCCGTCGACCTCGATCACGGCCCCGCGGGGGGCGCGCAGCGCGGTGTGGAGGACGGCCCGGTCCTCGGTGGTGTTGATCTTCTCGCCGCGGAACATGGCGTCGCGCAGCCCGGCCACGTCGGTGGCGGCGGCCAGCTCGCGCAGCAGCGTCAGGGTCTCGTCGGTGACGAGCTGCTTGGAGTAGTCCAGGTGGAGGTCGCCGACCCGCAGGGTGTAGCGGGTGCCGCGCTCCGGGTCGGCCGCGAACAGCTCGCGCAGATGGGTGCCGGACAGCTGCTCCTGGTGCTTGCCGAGAGCGGCCCACTCGGGCAGCCGGTTGAGCCTGATGCGTCCTTCAGTGGTCATTTCGGACATCGCCCACTTCTTCTCGTACGTTTCTGCCCCGCTGCCCCTCAAACCTAATTGATCGGGCGGGACGATCCGCGCCACCGGAGCCGAACACGACGAAGGGCCTTGCCCGCGAACCGGGTTCGCGGGCAAGGCCCTTCGTCGGGCGTTCAGCGGCTGTTCAGATCTCGCCCCGGAGCTTGGCGAGCGCCTCGGCGAGGATCGCCTCGCCGTCGGCGTCGCTGCGGCGCTCGCGCACATAGGCGAGGTGCGTCTTGTACGGCTCGGTGCGCGGCGGGTCCGGCGGGTTGTCCCGGTCCTGTCCGGCCGGGAATCCGCAGCGGGGGCAGTCCCAGGTGTCCGGGACCTGCGCGTCGCTCGCGAAACTCGGCTGGGTCTCGTGCCCGTTCGAGCACCAGAAGGAGATGCGGAGGCGCGGCGCCGACTCGCCTCGCTCGGCCTCCCCCATCGGCCCCGCTCCGACCCGGCTTCCCCGGATCGCGTTGCCACTTGCCACGGTCGTAACTCCCTGCGTGATGGTGCTCGAAGATGCCCCAGTCTACGGAAGGCCCAACGCGCGTCCAGTGTGCGGAGTTACCCGTCCAGCTTCATGAGCAGACCAAGTACGACAATGCACGCGAACCACAGCAGGCCGACCACGACGGTGATCCGGTCCAGGTTGCGCTCGGCGACCGAGGAGCCGCCGACGGAGGACTGCATGCCGCCACCGAACATGTCGGAGAGACCGCCGCCCTTGCCCTTGTGCATCAGCACCAGCAGCATCAGCAGCGCGCTGAAGACGATCAGGGCGATCGAGAACCCCATAACCACGGCTGGACCAACTTCCTCGGAGCTTGATAAGGGACGGGGGCCGGGCGCCTGCCCGACCCCCGCAAGGGTACGACGGATCCCTCCGCCGCTCTACATCGTCACTGGTCGCGGAAGCGCACGATCTTGACGAACTCGTCCGCGTCCAGCGAGGCGCCGCCGACCAGGGCGCCGTCGATGTCGGGCTGCGCCATGATCTCGGCGACGTTGCCGCTCTTGACGGAGCCACCGTACTGGATGCGGATCTTGTCGGCGACGTCCTGCGAGTACAGCTCGGCGAGCTTGCCGCGGATCGCCCCGCAGACCTCCTGGGCGTCGCCGGCGCCGCAGACCTTGCCGGTGCCGATGGCCCAGACCGGCTCGTACGCGATCACGATCGTCTCGGCCTGCTCGGCCGGGACGTCCTTCAGGCCGCCCTCGACCTGGGCGAGGGTGTGCGGGACGGCGTTGCCGGCCTCGCGCACGTCCAGTTCCTCGCCGACGCAGAGGATCGGGGTGATGCCGTGGGCGAAGGCGGCCTTCACCTTGGCGTTGCAGAGCTCGTCGGTCTCGGCGTGGTACTGGCGGCGCTCGGAGTGGCCGACGGCGACGAAGCCGGTGTTCAGCTTGGCGAGCATGGCGCCGGAGATCTCACCGGTGTACGCGCCGGACTCGTGGGCCGACAGGTCCTGGGCGCCGTACTTGATCTTGAGCTTGTCGCCCTCGATCAGGGTCTGCACGGAGCGCAGGTCGGTGAAGGGGACGAGGACGGCGACCTCGACGGCGTCGTAGTCCTTGTCGGTGAGGGTGAAGGCGAGCTTCTGGACGTGGGCGATGGCCTCCAGGTGGTTGAGGTTCATCTTCCAGTTGCCCGCCATCAGCGGGGTGCGGGTGCTCATCAGGGGATCAGTCCTCCAGTGCGACGAGGCCGGGGAGCTGCTTGCCCTCGAGGTATTCGAGGGAGGCACCGCCACCGGTCGAGATGTGGCCGAAAGCGTTCTCGTCGAAGCCCAGCAGCCGGACGGCCGCGGCGGAGTCGCCGCCGCCGACCACGGTGAAGGCCGGGGAGTCGACGAGCGCCTGGGCGACGGCCCTGGTGCCCTCGGCGTAGTCGGGGTGCTCGAAGACGCCCATCGGACCGTTCCAGAAGACGGTGGCCGCGTCGGCGAGCTTCGAGGCGTACAGCTTGCGGGTCTCCGGACCGATGTCCAGGCCCTCCTGGTCGGCCGGGATGGCGTCCGCGGCGACGGCGGTGGGATTGGCCGGGGCCTTGGTCCTGAGGTCCGGGAACTCCGGGGAGACCAGGACGTCGACGGGGAGGACGAACTCCACGCCGCGGTCCTTGGCGCGCTTCAGGTACTCCTGGACGGCCGGGATCTGGTCCTCCTGGAGGAGGGAGATGCCGACCTCGTGGCCCTGGGCCTTGAGGAAGGTGTAGGCCATGCCGCCGCCGACGAGGATGCGGTCGGCCTTCTCCAGGAGGTGGTCGATCACGCCGAGCTTGTCGGAGACCTTGGCGCCGCCGAGGACGACCGCGTACGGCCGCCGGACGTCCTCCGTCAGCTTCTTGAGGACGCCGACCTCGGTGGCGATGAGGTAGCCGGCGGCGTGCGGGAGCTTGCCCGGCAGGTCGTAGACCGAGGCGTGCTTGCGGTGGACGGCGCCGAAGCCGTCGCCGACGTAGAGGTCGGCGAGGGCGGCCAGCTGCTCCGCGAAGGCCTCGCGCTCGGCGTCGTCCTTCGAGGTCTCGCCGGCGTTGAAGCGCAGGTTCTCGATGACGGCCACGCCGCCGTCGGCGAGGCCCGCGACGGTCGCCCGCGCGGACTCGCCGACGGTGTCGGTGGCGAAGGCCACCTCGGTGCCGAGCAGTTCGCCGAGCCGCGCGGCGGCCGGGGCGAGGGAGAACGCCGGGTCCGGGGCGCCCTTGGGGCGGCCCAGGTGGGAGGCGACCACGACCCGGGCGCCCGCGTCGGCGAGCGCCTTGACCGTGGGGACGACGGCGCGGATGCGGCCGTCGTCGGTGATGGTGGTGCCGTCGAGCGGCACGTTGAGATCGGCGCGGACGAACACCCGCTTGCCCTCGACGCCCTCGCCGAGAAGCTCGTCGATCGTCTTCATCTGTTCACTGACTCCTTGGTACGCGGTGGAGCACACGAGACAGGGCCCGCGCAGCGCTCCGTCGCGCTGCCCGAGCCCTGCTCACATCGAAAGCCTGCCCTGCTGAACCCTAGTACCTCAGAGCCGTCCGCCGACGAAGGTGGTGAGGTCGACGAGACGGTTGGAGTAGCCCCACTCGTTGTCGTACCAGCCGAGGACCTTGACGTTGTTGCCCTCCTGGACCATGGTCAGGGAGGCGTCGAAGGTGCAGGACGCCGGGTCGCTGACGATGTCCGAGGAGACGATCGGGTCCTCGGTGTAGAAGAGGACGCCCTTGAGCGGGCCGTCCTCGGCGGCCTTCTTGAACGCCGCGTTGATCTCGTCCCGGGTGACCTCGCGGTCGAGGGTGACGACCAGGTCGGTGGCGGAGCCGGTGGGGACGGGGACGCGCATGGCGATGCCGTCCAGCTTGCCCTTGAGCTGCGGGAGGACCAGGGCGGTGGCCTTGGCGGCACCGGTCGTGGTCGGGATGATGTTCTCCGCGGCGGCGCGGGCGCGGCGCAGGTCCTTGTGCGGGAAGTCCAGGATGCGCTGGTCGTTGGTGTAGGCGTGGACCGTGGTCATCAGACCACGGACGATGCCGAAGTTCTCGTCGAGGACCTTGGCCATCGGGGCGACGCAGTTGGTGGTGCAGGACGCGTTGGAGATGACGTGGTGGTTCGCCGGGTCGTACGCGTCCTGGTTGACACCCATGACGACGGTGATGTCCTCGTCCTTGGCCGGAGCCGAGATGAGGACCTTCTTGGCGCCGCCGGCGAGGTGCTTGGCCGCGTCCTCGCGCTTGGTGAAGATGCCGGTGGACTCGATGACGACGTCGACGCCCAGCTCCCCCCACGGGATGTCGGCGGGGTCGCGCTCGGACAGCACCTTGATGGTGTGGCCGTCGACGGTGATGGTGTCCGCGGTGTGGGAGACCTCGGCCTTGAGGCGACCCAGGATGGTGTCGTACTTCAGCAGGTGGGCCGTGGTCGCGGTGTCGCCCAGGTCGTTGACGGCCACGACCTCGATGTCGGCACCCTGCTCGAGAAGCGCGCGGAAGTAGTTGCGGCCGATGCGGCCGAAGCCGTTGATGCCTACGCGGATCGTCACGAACCGATCTCCTCGTTAGGAAACGCCGGGTGAAATGTCACACCGGCGAGCTCTTGATTTTTTTGGGATGTCCCCGACCGCTTATGACCCTACCTCTCCGGGAAGGCCGGAGTGACATCGAGCGCAGCCGTTCGAGCCCGGAGAGCAAGGACGGAAAAGACCCGAAAAGGCCGATGGCCCGCACCTGTCGACAGGTACGGGCCGCCAGGGGAGTTTCACCCCCGTCACGCTCCGTCAGCGGCGGGGGACCGGCCGAGGGAGGCGGTGGCCCTTCTCGCGGGGCACGGTCGGGCGTACGAACGGAACTGCCGGTGCCTCAGAAAGGCACCGGCAGGCCGGAGTTCGGTCGGTCCGCAGGGGGCGTCCCGCGCGGCGGCGGGCTCAGCCGGCCAGGCTCTCGTCCAGCTCCTCCGTCAGGTTCGACTCGGTGCCGGGGATGCCCAGGTCCTGCGCCCGCTTGTCGGCCATGGCGAGCAGCCGGCGGATCCGGCCGGCCACCGCGTCCTTGGTGAGCGGCGGGTCGGCGAGGGCGCCCAGCTCCTCCAGGGAGGCCTGCTTGTGCTCCATGCGGAGCCGGCCTGCGGCGGCGAGGTGCTCGGGGACCTCCTCGCCCAGGATCTCCAGGGCGCGCTGCACCCGGGCGCCGGCGGCGACGGCGGCGCGGGCCGAGCGGCGCAGGTTGGCGTCGTCGAAGTTGGCCAGGCGGTTGGCGGTGGCGCGGACCTCGCGGCGCATCCGCCGCTCCTCCCAGGCCAGCACCGACTCGTGCGCGCCGAGCCGGGTCAGCAGGGCGCCGATCGCGTCGCCGTCGCGGACCACGACCCGGTCCACGCCGCGGACCTCGCGGGCCTTGGCGGCGATGGAGAGCCGACGGGCGGCGCCGACGAGGGCGAGCGCGGCCTCCGGTCCCGGGCAGGTGACCTCCAGGGAGGAGGAGCGGCCGGGCTCGGTCAGCGAGCCGTGGGCGAGGAAGGCCCCGCGCCAGGCCGCCTCGGCGTCACAGGTGGCCCCGGAGACCACCTGCGGCGGGAGGCCCCGGATGGGGCGGCCCCGGCCGTCGACCAGGCCCGTCTGGCGGGCCAGCTGGTCGCCGCCGGCGACCACCCGCACCACGAAGCGGGAGCCGCGGCGCAGCCCGCCGGGGGCCATCACGATCAGCTCCGAGCTGTGCCCGAAGATCTCCAGGACGTCCCGCTTCAGCCGCCGGGCCGCCATCGCCGTGTCGAGCTCCGCCTCGATCACGATCCGGCCGCTGACCAGGTGCAGACCGCCCGCGAACCGCAGGATCGACGAGACCTCCGACTTCCTGCAGCAGGTCCGGGTGACGGGAAGCCGGGAGATCTCGTCCTTCACCGCTGCCGTCATCGCCATGGGCCGATCCTTCCATGCATCCGAAAAATACGGTCGTACGCGGCGGCCAACCGCTCCGGGTCGTGCTTCGGAGCGCCGTCGGCGCGGGCCACCGGTGCCAGCTCCAGCGCGGCGCCGAGCCGCTTGGCGGCGTCGACGAGGGGCTCCCTGGCTGACACGTCGGGCACGGCGGCCTCGTCGGCCAGCACCACGTCCAGGGCGAGTTTAGGGGCGTGTCGTCCCAAAACCTCCAAATGACGCTGCGGGGAGAAGCCGTCGGTTTCTCCTGGCTGGGGCGCGAGGTTCAGCGAGAGCACCTTGCGGGCCTTGGTCTCGATCAGGGCGTCGAGGAGTTCGGGCACGAGCAGGTGCGGGATCACCGAGGAGAACCAGGAGCCGGGGCCGAGCACCACCCAGTCGGCGTCGAGGACCGCCGCGACGGCCTCCGGGACGGCCGGCGGGTCGTGCGGCACCAGGTGCACGGACTGCACCTCGCCGGGGGTGAGCGCCACGGTGGCCTGGCCGCGCACGGTGTCCACGTCCTCCGGGCGCTCCGGGTCGTGCCCCTTGACCAGGGCCTGGAGCTCCAGCGGCACGGCGGACATGGGCAGCACCCGGCCCTGGGCGCCGAGCAGCCGGCCGACCAGGTCCAGGGCCTGCACGGGGTCGCCGCCCAGCTGCTCCCAGAGGGCGACGATCAGCAGGTTGCCGACGGCGTGGCCGCCCATCTCGCCCTTGGACCGGAAGCGGTGCTGGATGACCCGGGCCCAGGTCTGGCCCCAGTCGTCGTCGCCGCAGAGCGCGGCGAGCGCCTTGCGCAGGTCGCCGGGGGGCAGCACGCCCAGCTCCTCGCGGAGCCGGCCGCTGGAGCCCCCGTCGTCGGCGACGGTGACGACGGCGGTGAGGTCGCCGGTGATCCGCCGGAGGGAGGCGAGGGAGGCGGAGAGTCCCATGCCGCCGCCGAGGGCGACGACCTTCGGCTGGGCGCCGCGCCTGCGGAGCGTCCGCCGCACCGAGAGGGTGGAGGAGGTACGCCGGCGGTACGGCTTCACTCGCGCCCCATGTCGCGGTGGACGACCACGGTCTCGACGCCCTCGGCGGCGAGGCGGGCGGCGAGCTTCTCTGCGGTGGCGACGGAGCGGTGCTTGCCTCCGGTGCAGCCGACGGCGATGGTCACGTACCGCTTGCCCTCGCGGCGGTAGCCGGCGGCGATCAGCTGGAGCAGCTCGGTGTAGCGGTCCAGGAACTCCTTGGCGCCGGGCTGGTTGTAGACGTAGTTCGCGACCTCCTCGTTGAGGCCGGTGTACGGGCGCAGCTCGGGGACCCAGTGCGGGTTGGGCAGGAAGCGCATGTCGACGACGAGGTCGGCGTCGACCGGCAGGCCGTACTTGAAGCCGAAGGACATGACGGTGGCCCGCAGCTCGGGCTCCTCCTCGCCGGCGAACTGGGCGTCCATCTTGGCGCGCAGTTCGTGGACGTTGAGGCTGGAGGTGTCGATGACCAGGTCGGCGTCGCCGCGCAGCTCGCGCAGCAGGTCGCGCTCGGCGGCGATGCCGTCGACGATGCGGCCGTCGCCCTGGAGGGGGTGGGGGCGGCGGACCGACTCGAAGCGGCGGACCAGGGCCTCGTCGGAGGACTCCAGGAAGACGATCCGGCGGGTGACCTGCTTGGCTTCGAGGTCGGCGAGGGACTCCCGCAGGGCGTCGAAGAACTGCCGGCCGCGGACGTCGACGACGACCGCGATCCGGGCGACGTTGCCCTGGGAGCGGGCGCCGAGCTCCACCATGGTGGGGATCAGCGCGGGCGGCAGGTTGTCGACGACGAACCAGCCCAGGTCCTCCAGGCACTTCGCCGCGGTGGACCGGCCGGCGCCGGACATGCCGGAGATGATCACCAGCTCGGGGATGGCCGCCTCGGCGCCGTTGTCGCCCGCGGTCTCCTTCGTGCCCGTACTCACGTGTCCTGCTCCGTCTTCTCGGTGGTGCCCGTCGTGCGTGTGGTGCCCGTCGCCGGGGTGGCGCTCGGTCATGCGGTGGTGCCCCCGTCGTCTTCCATGATCTCTCCTGTGGCCGTGTTCACGGCGGGTGCGGCGGGGGCCGCCCGGGCCAGGGCCACGGCGACCGCCTCCGCGGTCTTCCGGCCGAAGCCGGGGACCTCACAGATCTGCTCGATTGTCGCCTGCTTCAGCCGCTTCACCGAGCCGAAATGCTTGATCAGGGCCTGCTTGCGCGTGTCGCCGAGGCCGGGGACGGCGTCGAGGGGGCTGCTCCGCAGCCGTTTGGTCCGCTTGGACCGCTGGTAGCGGATGGCGAAGTCGTGAGCCGTGTCACGGACCCGCTGGAGGAGGTACAGGCCCTCGCTGGAGCGGGGCAGCACCACGGGGTCGTCCTCACCGGGCAGCCAGACCTCCTCCAGGCGCTTGGCGAGCCCGCAGACGGCGATGTCGTCGATGCCGAGCTCGTCGAGGGCGCGGCGGGCGGCGGCGACCTGCGGCTGTCCGCCGTCGACGACGACGAGCTGCGGCGGGTAGGCGAAGCGCTTGGGCCGGCCTTCCTCGCCGGACTCGTCCACGGGGACCTCGCCGGCCTCGCCCCACTCCCCCGTCCTCTCCTTCTCGGCGAGGTAGCGCCGGAAGCGGCGGCTGATCACCTCGTGCATGGACCGGACGTCGTCCTGTCCCTCGAAGGTCTTGATCTGGAAGCGGCGGTACTCGCTCTTGCGGGGCAGCCCGTCCTCGAAGACGACCATGGAGGCGACGACGTCCTCGCCCTGGAGGTGGGAGATGTCGAAGCACTCGATGCGCAGCGGCGCCGAGTCCAGGTCCAGGGCCTCGGCGATCTCCTCCAGGGCCCGGGAGCGGGTGGTGAGGTCACCGGCCCGCTTGGTCTTGTGCAGCGCGAGGGCCTGCTGGGCGTTGCGCGCGACGGTCGCCATCAGGTCCTTCTTGTCGCCGCGCTGCGGGATCCGCAGGGAGACGTTCGCCCCGCGGCGGCCGGTGAGCCAGGCGGTGACGGCCTCGGCGTCGTCCGGCAGGGCGGGGACCAGGACCTCCTTGGGGACGGCGTCGCCGCTCTCCTCGCCGTACAGCTGCTGGAGGGCGTGCTCGACGAGTCCGGCGGTGTCGACGGCCTCGACCTTGTCGGTGACCCAGCCGCGCTGGCCGCGGACCCGGCCGCCGCGGACGTGGAAGATCTGGACGGCGGCCTCCAGTTCGTCCTCGGCGAGGGCGATGAGGTCGGCGTCGGTGGCGTCGGCGAGGACGACGGCGTTCTTCTCCATGGCCCGGCGCAGGGCCTCCATGTCGTCGCGGAGCCGGGCGGCCCTCTCGTACTCCATCTCCTCGGCCGCCTCCGTCATCCGCTTCTCCAGGCGGCGGAGGTAGGTGCCGGTGCGGCCGGCCATGAAGTCGCAGAACTCCTCGGCGAGTTCGCGGTGCTCCTCGGGCGTGACCCGGCCGACGCAGGGCGCCGAGCACTTGCCGATGTAGCCGAGCAGGCAGGGCCGTCCGGCCGAGGCTGCGTTCCGGAACACGCCCGCCGAGCAGGTCCGTACGGGGAAGACCCGCAGCATCAGGTCGACGGTCTCGCGGATCGCCCACGCGTGCGCGTACGGCCCGAAGTACCGCACGCCCTTCTTCTTGTGCCCGCGCATGACCTGGACGCGGGGGAACTCCTCGTTCAGCGTGACCGCGAGGTAGGGGTAGCTCTTGTCGTCCCGGTACTTCACGTTGAACCGGGGGTCGTACTCCTTGATCCAGGAGTACTCCAGCTGAAGCGCCTCCACCTCGGTGGAGACGACGGTCCACTCCACGGAGGCGGCCGTGGTCACCATGGTGGCGGTCCGCGGGTGCAGGTTCACGAGCGGCTGGAAGTAGTTCGCCAGCCGCTGTTTGAGGGACTTCGCCTTCCCGACGTAGATCACTCGCCGGTGCTCGTCCCGGAACTTGTAGACCCCCGGCGAGTCGGGGATCTGCCCCGGCGCGGGGCGGTAGCTGGAGGGGTCGGCCATGCTCCCCACCCTACTGGCGGCGACCGACACGGAGGGTTGTCGCGCGGGCGCTCCGGGCGGGCGGGGAGGGGCCGGTGCGGGGGTACGGGGCCGGGGCGGGGGTGTCCCCGGGGGTCCCGCGTCGGGTGCGGGCCCGGGCCGCCTTGCGGGCGGCCCGAGCCGTGCGTGCCGTTAGCGGCCTCGTGAGCCGGTTCCCGCCCCGGTCCGGACGGTCCGGAGGGTCAGGACTGCCGGACGTGGCGCGCGGTGGTGCGGCGGCGGAGGGCGGCGGCGCCGGTCAGGGCCAGGGCCGTCACGGCGCCGAGGGCGGCGACCGTGGAGGCGGCGGTGGCCGCGGCGGGCTGGTGGCGGGGTTCACCCGCCGCCACGGCCGACCGCTCGGGGGCTACGGCTCCGGGGGCGACGGCCCCGGGGACCGCGGCCTCGGGGGCGTAGCCGCCGGCCGCGCCCTTGCGGGCGTAGGCGGAGCCGGGGAGTTTGTCGGCGTACGCGCGCGTGACGCGGTCGCGGTAGGCGGCGAGGGTCGTCCCGTCGCGTCCGACGGCCGCCACCGCGTCCTCGTCCAGCGGCAGCACCTTGCCGCCCTTCTGGACGTACCAGGCGTCGATCTGCGGCTCGCGGAAGACGAGCCCGCCGGGGAGCCGCCGGGCGCCTTCGCGCGCGTAGCGGATCTCGTCGTCGCCGGTGGCGATGTTCACCACCTGCCAGCCGCCGGGGCGCTTCACCGTCCACAGGGACGCCTTCTGCCCGTCGGCGGCGACGGCGAGGCTGGCCCGGTACTCCTCGCGGGCCACGGGCGCGCCCGCCGTACCGGCGACGAACTCCGCGGAGAGGATCCGTACCGGGACGGAAGCCCCGGATATCCGGGGTGCGGCGGCGGTACGGGAGAGCGCCCCGTCCCGGGCGAAGAAGCGGCCGAGGGTGGCCAGGGTCTCCGGCGCGGCGGCGGCCTGCTCGGCGGTCGGCGCGACCGGCGTGGCCGGCAGGGGCTCGGCGGCGGCCGGGGAGGCGGCGCCGAGGGCGAGGAGCGCGGCGGCGGCTCCGGTCACGAGTGCCCGAGTGGTCATGATCACGCCCCGATCCGGTAGAGCGAGTGGGTCCAGGAGAAGGAGGCGTTGTTCACGTACCACGCGTGGGAGGCCCAGTTGTAGCGGTTGCTGGAGGGCCAGGGGTCGCCCCAGTACACCCAGCTGTTCGCGTCGTCGTAGCCGTACAGGACGTGCATGTGACCGCCGCCGCCCGACCACTGGATGCGGGTCTCGACCGGCCGGCCGGCCTCGATCTCGGCCTGGACGGTGGAGTAGCGCAGCCAGCCGTCGACGTACCAGCCGGGGCTGATGCCCGCCCAGCGCAGGCCGGTCTGGACGTTGCCGAGGGTGGCCTGCCAGTTGGGGCAGTCGTAGCCCTGCTGCCGCTGGAAGGCGGCGTTGCAGAACTGGTTCTGGCTGTAGTTGCGGCCGTACCAGGTGGCGATGGTGTTCCCGGAGGCCGCCCAGCACCAGTTGGTCTTCTGCTGGGCCTGCATGGTGATGTTCAGGCGCTTGGCGGCGAGGACGGAGGCGGTCTCGCCCGCCACCGGGGCGGGGGCCGGCGCGGCGGACGCCGAGGCCGCGGTGGGGACGAGGAGGAGGAGTGCGGCGGCGGCGCACGCCACGAGGCTTCTCTTCCTGTTCTGGGATGGTCTGCGCATGGGGGTTCCTCCCAGTGCGGGGGGTGGGGATGAGTGGGGGGTGGAGGTGGCGTCCGGACACCGCTTGGAGCATCGGTCGTTGTCGGGAGCGGGTCAACACGCTTCAATGCGGGGTGACATCGGGCTGTGAACGGTGTGGCGCGCGTGTGAACGCGCCACACCGTCCACCAGCCCGTCCGCCGTCCGGACCGCGTCGGTCCGTGCCCCGGGCGTGAACGTTCACCCCGCAGACCGCGCACACCGCGTACGCCGGGGACATCCCGTACGCCGAGGACACCGAGGAGGCCGTGTGAGCCACACCGAGGCCGATCTGGTGCAGCTGCTGCACACCGGCCCCTTCCACCTGGCCCTGCGCACCGCGCTCGCCGTGCGCGGTCTGCCGCTCCAGCGGGTGCAGCACCATCTCGCCCATCGGGGGGTCAAGGTCGGGGTGACCTCGCTGAGTTACTGGCAGCAGGGCGCCCGGCGGCCGCAGCGGCCGGAGTCCCTGAAGGCCGTCCGGGCCCTTGAGGAGGTGCTCCAGCTGCCGGGGAACTCACTGCTGCGGCTGCTGGCGGAGGACGCGGCGGCCCGGGAGGGAACGGAACGGCCGATGGTCCGCTCGTACCGCTCGCTGGTGGAGGCGTCGGGGGCGGTGGAGGAGCTCTTCGCGGAGCTGGAGTCACCGACGGACGGCGGGCTGCACACGGTGGGCCACCACGAACGGGTGCGGATAGGGCCGGCCAGGGAGCTGGTGGGGCGCACCTCGGAGCACGTGGTGCGGGCGCACCGGGACGGCGTCGACCGCTACCTCGCGATCCACCACGGCGACCCGGGGTGCGACCCGGCGCGGGTGCGGGTGCGGGCGGTGGAGAACTGCCGCACGGGGCGGGTGCGCTGGCACGCCGGTACGGGGGTGCTGGTCGCCGAGCTGCTCTTCGACGCGCGGCTGCGGGCCGGGGACACCCATCTGTTCTCGTACGGCTTCGAGGACGGGACGGCCGGGCCGAGCGGCGAGTACCTCCGCGGCTTCAACTTCGCGGGCGGGCAGTACGTGCTCCAGGTGGCCTTCGACGAGGCGGCGCTGCCGGTACGGTGCCGGCGCTTCACCCAGGCCTCGGCGGGCGCGCCGCGCGGTGGCCGTACGGAGCTGACCCTCAACGGCCGGCACCGCACGGTGCACCTCGTGGAGCAGGGGGTGCGCCCCGGGATCCTGGGGATCGACTGGGACTGGGAGTGAGCGGACCCCTCGGGGCGGCCCGGCTCAGGCGCTGGGCGCGGCCTTCGGACCGGCGACCAGCGTGCCGTTCTCGACCCGGACCTCGACCTCGGGGAGCGGGACGGTGGCGGGTCCCTTGAGGGCCTTGCCGGTGGTGCAGTCGAAGCGGCTGCCGTGGCAGGGGCAGTTGCCCTCGTTGTCCTCGATCTTGTCGAGGACACAGCCGGCGTGGGTGCACTGGGCGCTGAACGCCTTGTACTGCCCCTTGGCCGGGCAGCTCACGAGCACCCGCTGCTCACGGTAGAGCTTGGCCCCGCCGACCGGCACCTCGTCCGGCGACCCGAGCGGGACCGGCGCGGTCGGGGTCGGCACCTGGGCGTGCCCCAGCTTGGAATCGGTGGAGCAGGCGGCGACTCCCAGCCCGGCGGCACCGGCGAGAGCGGCGCCCTTCAGAACGGTGCGGCGGGTGGACTGGCCGGACATGGTCGCTCCACGTGGTGACGGAGGAAGGGTGGTCGCCCCCGACGATACCCGCGCCGTTCTGCCCGGTTCCGCCCGCCCCTGGCGCCGGACGGAACGGCTGCGGGGCGGACCGGGATGCCGGGCGGGCAGGAGGCCCGTGCGGAGGCGGGCGCCCCCCCGCCACCCCGTACCGGCTCGCCGCACGCCGCGCACCACGGACCCGTGCACCGCCCCCGTACCCGACGCCCCACCGCCTCCACGGACGTCGGACGGGATACCCGGCCGGGGCGGGATGTTTGTGCGGAGGCGAGCGCCCGGACCATGCGCCCCCGCCGCCCCGGTACGAATCCGGGAGCCGGCCCCGTGCACGACACCCTCTGGCCCCGCCCGCCGGGCGGCCAGGGCCGGGCGCTCAGAGGCCGAGCCCGTATGCGATGTCCCACGCCACCGGCCCCGCCGTACGGGACACGGCCTCAGCCCGCCGAGCACCGGGGCCGGGGACGGGGCCGAGGCCGGGGAGCCGAACCCCTACGCGCCCCCCACACCACCGGCCCCGCCGCGCGGGGCACGGCCCCACCTCGTCGGATACCGGGGCCGAGGCCGGAGCATCCGGCAGGGTGCCGCGTCGACCGGCCGGAGGCAGTCGGCCCCCTGCGGGGGCGACTGACGCCCACGCGGCCGACGGCACGCCGGGCCGTCCGGGCCCCTCGGGACCCGCCGGACGGCCCGGCGCCGGCGTCATGCCTTGCGGGTGCGGGCCGTCGTCTTCTTGGCCGGCGCCGCCTTGGCGGACTTGGCGGTCTTGGCGGCGGCCGTCTTCTTCGCGACCGCCGCCGTCTTCTTGACCGCGGCCGTCTTCTTCACCACGGCCGCCTTCTTCGCCGTCCCGCGTGCCGCAGACACCCCCGCGTCGCTGATCCGGTCGGGGCCGAGGATCTCGCGGAGGAACTTGCCGGTGTGGCTGGCCGGCTCCGAGGCGACCTCCTCGGGGGTGCCCTCGGCGACGACCATGCCGCCGCCACTGCCGCCCTCCGGGCCCATGTCGATGATCCAGTCCGCGGTCTTGATGACGTCCAGGTTGTGCTCGATGACGATCACCGAGTTGCCCTTGTCGACGAGGCCGGACAGCACCTTGATCAGCTTCGAGATGTCCTCGAAGTGCAGACCGGTGGTCGGCTCGTCCAGGACGTAGACCGTGCGACCGGTCGACCGCTTCTGGAGCTCGGACGCGAGCTTGACGCGCTGCGCCTCGCCGCCGGAGAGCGTCGGCGCCGACTGGCCGAGCCGGACGTACCCGAGCCCGACCTCGTTGAGCGTCCGCAGGTGGCGGGCGATCGTGGGGACGGCCTCGAAGAAGTCGAGGGCCTCCTCGATCGGCATGTCCAGGACCTCGGCGATGGACTTGCCCTTGTAGTGGACCTCCAGGGTCTCCCGGTTGTACCGGGCCCCGTGGCAGACCTCGCACGGCACGTAGACGTCCGGGAGGAAGTTCATCTCGATCTTGATCGTGCCGTCGCCGGAGCAGTTCTCGCAGCGGCCGCCCTTGACGTTGAAGGAGAAGCGGCCGGGCAGGTAGCCCCGTACCTTCGCCTCCATCGTCTCCGCGAAGAGCTTGCGGACGTGGTCGAAGACGCCGGTGTACGTCGCCGGGTTGGAGCGCGGGGTGCGGCCGATCGGCGACTGGTCGACGTGCACGACCTTGTCGACGAGGTCGTCGCCCGCCACGCGCGTGTGGCGGCCGGGAACGGTCTTGGCGCCGTTCAGCTCGCGTGCCAGGTGGGTGTAGAGGATGTCGTTGACCAGCGTCGACTTTCCGGATCCGGAGACACCGGTGACGGCGGTGAGGACGCCCAGCGGGAAGGAGACGTCGATGTCCCGCAGGTTGTTCTCCCGGGCGCCGTGCACGGTGAGCAGCCGGCCGGGGTCGACGGGGCGGCGGACCTCCGGGGTGGTGATCGCCTTCCGGCCGGACAGGTACTGCCCGGTCATCGACTCCTCGTTGGCCAGGAGCTCCGTCAAGGTGCCGGAGTGGACGACCTTGCCGCCGTGCTCTCCGGCGCCGGGGCCGATGTCGACGACCCAGTCGGCGACCTTGATGGTGTCCTCGTCGTGCTCGACGACGATGAGCGTGTTGCCCATGTCGCGGAGGCGGACGAGGGTCTCGATCAGGCGGTGGTTGTCGCGCTGGTGGAGGCCGATGGACGGCTCGTCGAGCACATAGAGCACGCCGACGAGACCGGAGCCGATCTGGGTGGCGAGCCGGATGCGCTGGGCCTCGCCGCCGGAGAGGGTGCCGGCCGCGCGGTTGAGCGAGAGGTAGTCGAGGCCGACGTCGACGAGGAAGCGCAGTCGCTCGTTGACCTCCTTGAGGACACGTTCGGCGATCCGCTTGTCGCGGGCGCTGAGCGTCAGGCGGGAGAGGAACTCGGCGCAGTCGCTGATGGACATGGCGGAGACCTCGGCGATGGACTTGTCCATCACGGTGACCGCGAGCACGATCGGCTTGAGCCGGGTGCCGTGGCAGGTGGGGCAGGGCACCTCGCGCATGTAGCCCTCGAAGCGCTCCCGGCTGGAGTCGCTCTCGGCCTCGCTGTGCCGCCGCTTCACGAAGGAGACGGCACCCTCGAAGGCGGGGCTGGTCCAGGCGCGCTCGCGCCCGTACCGGTTGCGGTAGCGCACCTCGATCTGGGTCTTGTGGCCGTGCATGAGGGCCTTCTTGGCCCGCTGCGGGAGGCCCGCGTAGGGGATGTCGGTGCGGAAGCCGAGGGCCTGGGAGAGGCCGTCGATCATCCGGCCGAAGTACTCCTTGGTGTGGCCGTGGGACCAGGGGTGGATGGCGCCCTCGTCGAGGGACTTCTCCTCGTCGGGGACGACCAGCTCGGGGTCGACCTCCATGCGGGTGCCGATGCCGGTGCAGTCGGGGCAGGCGCCGAAGGGCGAGTTGAAGGAGAAGGAGCGGGGCTCCAGCTCCTCGAAGGAGAGGTCGTCGTAGGGGCAGTAGAGGTGCTCCGAGTACATCCGCTCGCGCTCGGGGTCGTCCTCGGGGAGGTCGACGAAGTCGAGCACGACCATGCCGCCGGAGAGGCCGAGGGCGGTCTCGACGGAGTCGGTGAGGCGGCGCTTGGCGCTGTCCTTCACGGTGAGGCGGTCGACGACCACCTCGATGGTGTGCTTCTCCTGCTTCTTCAGCGTCGGCGGCTCGCTGAGCTGGATCGTCTTCCCGTCGACCCGGGCACGGCTGTAGCCCTTGGTCTGAAGGTCGGCGAAGAGGTCGACGAACTCGCCCTTGCGCTCGCGCACCAGCGGGGAGAGCACCTGGAAGCGGCTGCCCTCGGGGAGCTCCAGGACCTTGTCGACGATGGCCTGCGGCGACTGGCGGGAGATCGGCCGACGGCACTCGGGACAGTGCGGCTTGCCGATGCGGGCGAAGAGGAGGCGGAGGTAGTCGTAGACCTCGGTGATGGTGCCGACCGTGGAGCGCGGGTTGCGCGAGGTCGACTTCTGGTCGATGGAGACGGCGGGCGAGAGCCCCTCGATGAAGTCCACGTCCGGCTTGTCCATCTGGCCGAGGAACTGCCGGGCGTACGAGGAGAGCGACTCGACGTACCGGCGCTGCCCCTCGGCGAAGATCGTGTCGAACGCGAGGGAGGACTTGCCCGACCCCGAGAGTCCGGTGAAGACGATGAGGGCGTCACGGGGGAGGTCGAGCGAGACGTTCTTGAGGTTGTGCTCGCGCGCGCCACGGACGATGAGACGGTCGGCCACGCCGGTCCGCACCTTTCTTGAGAGAGCGGATGGAGAGCGGATGTGCCTGAACACCCGACAGGCGCTCAACAACCAAGGATGCCCGATGCTTCCTCGTCCGTCGGTCGCCACCACCGAGCCTATAGCACGTACATTCGATTTTCGGGGCTCGCCCGTCTGCTTCACCCGAACGAGTGGTCGGCGCTAGGGTCGGCGCCATGATCGATCACGAGCGTGACCTCGCCTCCCTGCGCGAGGCGACCGAGCGGCTGCTGACCGACGCCGCCTCCTGGGACAACGCCTCCGTCGCCGAGCCGTCACGGCTTCCCGGCTGGACCCGCGGCCACGTCCTCGCCCACCTGGCCCGGAACGCCGACGCCCTGGTGAACGTCCTCGAAGGCCGCCCGATGTACGCGAGCGCCGAGACGCGCGACGCGGACATCGAGCGCGACGCCCCCCGCCCCCTCGACGTCCAGCTCGCCGACGTGCGCGCGACGGCCGACCGCTTCCAGGAGGCGACCGCCGCGCCCGCCGACTGGAGCCGCACCGTCGAGCTGCGCAACGGCGTCACCGACAGCGCCTCCCGGATCCCCTTCCGCCGCTGGGTCGAGGTGGCCCTGCACCACGTGGACCTCGGCTGCGGCTACGAGCTCGAGGACCTCCCCGAGGAGTTCGTCCAGCGCGAGATCGACTTCCTCACCGAGCGGTTCGCCGGTCACCGGGACGTCCCCGCGACCGCCGTCCGCGCCGACGACGGCGGGGTGTGGACGACCGGCGGCGGCGCCGAGGGCGGGCCCGTGACCGTCTCCGGACCGGCCCCCGAGCTGCTCGGCTGGCTGGCCGGCCGCCGCGACGGTTCGGCCCTGAAGGCCGAGGGCGGCCCGCTCCCCCAGCTCCCGCCGCTGTAGGCCGGGCTTCCCCGGGACCGCTGTCGGTGTGCGGGGCTAGGCTGAGGCCATGACGTACAGCGGAGCGGTGAGGGTGGGCGGTCCGGCCGACGTCCACGAGCTGAAGGACCTGATGATCTCCAAGGTCGCCGTCGGCCCGATGGACAACAACGCGTATCTGCTGCGCTGCCGGGCCACCGGCGAGCAGCTGCTGATCGACGCGGCCAACGACGCGGAGACCCTGCTCACGCTGATCGGTGACGACGGCATCGCCGCCGTCGTCACCACCCACCGGCACGGCGACCACTGGCAGGCCCTGGCCGAGGTGGTCGCCGCCACCGGCGCCACCACGTACGCGGGCGCGTACGACGCGGAGGGCATCCCGGTCGCCACCGACGTCCTCGTGGAGGACGGCGACACGATCCGCGTGGGCGAGGTCGAGCTCACCGCCCGACACCTCGTCGGCCACACCCCGGGCTCGATCGCCCTGGTCTACGACGACCCGCACGGCCACCCCCACCTCTTCACCGGCGACTGCCTCTTCCCCGGCGGCATCGGCAACACCTGGAAGGACCCGGAGGCCTTCGCGAGCCTCCTGAGGGACGTGGAGACCAAGCTCTTCGCCGCACTGCCGGACGAGACCTGGGTCTACCCCGGCCACGGCAAGGACACCACGCTCGGTGACGAGCGCCCCCACCTTCCGGAGTGGCGCGAGCGCGGCTGGTGAGCCGCCCGGTGCCGAAGCGCCCCCGGTGACTCCGGGGACGCTCCCGTACGCCCCCGTAACCCGGAGGGCGGACGGGTAGTTGGCGGCACATGCACCCCAGTCACACTCCGTCGCCGACGGCGGCCGGTCCCGGGCCCTCCATGCCCCGGCTCGCCGCCGCCTCGCTCGTCGGCACCGCCATCGAGTTCTTCGACTTCTTCGTCTACGGGACGGCCGCCGCCCTCGTCCTCGGGCCGCTCTTCTTCCCGACCTTCTCCCCGCTCGCCGGAACCCTCGCCGCCTTCGGCACCTTCGCGATCGGCTTCCTCTCCCGCCCCATGGGCTCGGTCCTCTTCGGGCACATCGGGGACCGGCACGGGCGCCGGCCGGTGCTCTTCGCCTCCCTGCTGCTGACCGGCTGCGCCACCGTCGCCGTCGGCTGCGTCCCCACGTACGACGCGATCGGCGTCGCCGCTCCCCTGCTGCTGCTCCTGCTGCGCTTCCTCCAGGGGCTCGGCCTCGGCGGCGAGTGGGGCGGGGCCGTCCTGCTGACCGCCGAGCACGCCCCGCCGCACCGCCGGGCGCTGTGGGCGAGCTTCCCGCAGATCGGCCCGGCGGTCGGCTTCCTCCTCGCGAACGGGGTGATGCTGGCGCTCACCGCAGGCCTGAGCGACGCCGCCTTCCGGTCCTGGGGCTGGCGGGTGCCGTTCTGGGCAGCGGGTCTGCTCGCCGCCGTCGGACTGCTGCTGCGCTCCTCGCTCGCGGAGACCCCGCAGTTCGAGGAGCTGTCCGCCACCGGGCGGCGGGCGAGCGCCCCGCTCGCCGAGGTCGCGCGCGACCACTGGCGGCTCGTGCTCCTGACCGCCGGGGCGCTCGCGGTGGGGTACGCGATCTTCTACACGGTCTCCACCTGGGCACTGGCCTACGGCACCGAACGGCTCGGGCTGAGCAGCACGGTGATGCTGGTCTGCGTGATGGCGGCGGTGGCGGTGAAGGGCGCCGCGACGCCCTTCGTGGCCCTCTTGGGCGACCGCTGGGGACGGCGGCCGCTCTGCCTGGCCGGCTGCGCGGGGGCCGCGCTGTGGATGTTCCCGATGGTGGCGCTGCTGCACACCGGGCAGCCGCTGCTGATGTTCCTGGGCTTCCTGGGGGCGATGCTCGCCTTCATCACCATGTTCGCGGTGGTCGCCGCGTACCTGCCGGAGCTGTACGAGCCCCGGGTCCGCTGCACCGGCGCGGCGGTCGGCTACAACCTGGCGGGGGTGCTCGGCGGGGCGCTGACGCCCATCGTGGCCACGGCGCTCTCGGACGGCGGCTCGGGCCCGCCCTGGGGCGTCGCCGCCTATCTGACCGTGGTGGCCCTGGTGAGCCTGGGCTGCTTCGCCCTCCTCCCGGAGACCCTTCCGGACCACCGCCCCGAGAAGGCGGTCGAGGGCGCGCCCGCCTGACCGGCGCGCCCGCCGCCACTCGGGGGTTCAGCCCTCGACGCCGGCCTTCTCGGCGGCCTTCTCCGGCTGTTCCCCGGCGGCCTGCTTCCTGGAGGCGATCAGGCTGGTGACGGTGGTGACGACCAGGACACCGCAGATGACCGAGAGGGAGAACAGGATGGAGATCTCGGGGACGTGGACCCCGGACTCGTGGAGGGCGTGCAGCACCAGCTTGACGCCGATGAAGCCGAGGATCACCGACAGGCCGTAGCTGAGGTGGACCAGCTTCTTGAGCAGGCCGCCGATGAGGAAGTACAGCTGGCGCAGGCCCATGAGGGCGAAGGCGTTGGCGGTGAAGACGATGTACGGGTCCTGGGTGAGGCCGAAGATCGCCGGGATGGAGTCGAGGGCGAAGAGGATGTCGGTGGTGCCGATGGCGAGCATGACGACCATCAGCGGCGTCATGACGCGCTTCCCGCCGGCCCGGATGAAGAGCTTGGTGCCGTGGTAGCGGTCGGCGACGCCGAACTTCTTCTCGACGGACCTGAGGAGGCGGTTCTCCTCGAACTCGTCCTCCTCCTCGCCGGAGCGCGCCTCCTGGATGAGCTTCCAGGCCGTGTAGATCAGGAACGCGCCGAAGAGGTAGAAGACCCAGGAGAAGCTGGCGATGATCGCGGCGCCGGCGGCGATGAAGACCGCGCGGAGCACCAGGGCGATGAGGACGCCGATGAGCAGCACGCGCTGCTGCAGGTGGGAGGGGACCGCGAACTTCGCCATGATCAGGACGAAGACGAAGAGGTTGTCGACACTGAGCGACTTCTCGGTGAGGTAGCCGGCGAAGAACTCGCCCGCCGCCCGGCCCTCACCGAAGACCATCAGGCCGACGCCGAAGAGCACGGCGAGGACGATCCAGACGACGGTCCAGATCCCGGCCTCCTTGACCGACACGTCGTGGGGCTTGCGCCCGATGAGGAAGTCGGCCCCGATCAGGGCGCACAGACCGAGAACGGTCAGCACCCACAGGGTCATCGATACGTCCACTGCGCCTCCGGCGTCGTACGGCTGCTGATCAGCCTCGTCACTGCCGGAGGTCTCTTCCACCCGGGCCGCGCACACGGCCGACGGGCCGACGCCCCGGGACCGGATGTCCTTGATCCGTCCGTATTGACGGGTACGCCGCGCACGGGAGTACTCCCCTCCGTGCCGGAAACCCTACCCGAAGAACCAAGGGCAGGTAAAGAAAAAGGCAAAGAAAGATCAAAAGACCAGGTCAGCCGAGGTTTCGCCGACGGGCCTCCGCGACCTGTCCGAGGACCTGCCACAGCACCGCGCTGCCCGGCGGCACCGTCGGCGGCTCGTAGGTCCATGCGTGGCCGACCCAGGGGTCGGCGAGGTGGTCGTCGGGGACGGGCGTGAGCCGGAGCAGCGAGCGCCACAGCGGGTCCAGCACCGGCCCGTACGCGGCGGCGTCCGCCCGGTCCGCGACCATCAGGAGGTGAACGCCGACGGAGGGGCCCTCGTCGGCGAGGTAGCGGAGCCGGTTGACGGCCCGGTCGTCGAAGCCGTGCGGGAAGTCGTGGACGACGAGCAGCTGCCGGGCCGGGTCGAAACCGGGCGGCAGGTCCTCGGAGGCGTCACCGCGCAGCGCCATCTGGAGCAGGTCCACCCGCTCGGTGAGCTGGGTGAGGGCGGCGGTGACACCGGCCGCGCCCCGGGCCGGCGGGGTGGCCAGGACACCGGTCTCGACGAGCGGCGCGAAGGCGGCGGCCCCGCTGTCGGCCGGGTCGAGGACGTGGACGGCGAGGGTCCCGGCGGGGTGGGTGGCGAGCAGCCGGGCGGTGTGCGCGACGGCGCTGTCCAGGGCGAGTCGGCGCAGCTCGGCCTCGTCGAGCAGTCCGGCCGCCGAGGCCCGGCCGCGCCCCGAGTCCACCCACAGGCCCCGCTCCAGCGGGAGCCGGACGAGGAAGGGGATCCTGAGGCCGGGCCGCTCGGGGAGGTGGAGGTCGCCGAGGCGGACCGCCATCGGGGGCTCCTCCGGGGCCCGGTGGGCGTGCCAGACGGGGTTGTCCCAGCGGGCGTAGGCGGGGGGCAGGGCGGGTTCGACGACCTCGGACTCGGCGGTGAGCTGCGCGAGGTCCCGGTCGAAGACCTCCTGGGCGCGGGACATCAGCTCCTCGTGGTGGGCGTGGGCGGCGGCCCGGGCTGCGTCGCCGGAGGTGCCGGAGCGGGTGGCCGGGTCGGCGAGCACCTGGTCGATCGCGCGGTCGAGGCGGTGGTCGGCGAAGTCGCGGGCGCTGCGGTAGGCGGCGGCGCTCCGGGCCAGGTCCTCGAACATGCCCCACACCTGGTTGTAGAGCCGCTCGTCCATGGTCCAGCCGGTGGCGTCCCCGGCGACGGGCGCCGGACGCGCCTCGGGGTCCGTCGCCGACGGCGGAGGCGGTGCGGCTCCGGTGCCGGCGGCCGGAGTGGGCGCGGACGCGGCGGGCGGCGGGCCCGTGCGGCGGCCGGGGTGGGCGTAGCTGATGGTGGTGGCGGACGAGGAAGAGGGCGCGGGGTCGGCCGGGGCGGTCTCGGGGACCAGGGGCGGCGGCGCCGGGAGGCCGGCGGGGGCGGCCGCGTCGAGGACGGCGGCGGCGAGCTCGGCGGCGGCCGGTGCGCCCTGGTCGGCGAGGAGGTCGGCGAGCCCGCCCTCGTACCCCTGCCCGACGGCACGGACCTTCCAGGTGCCCTGGCGGCGGTAGAGCTCCAGGGCGACGAGGGCGGACTCCCGGTCGAGGCCGGTGATGGTGTACGTGACGACGGCGGCGCCCGCCGGGTCGGCGACGGAGACGAAGGGGGCGGCGGCGGTGCCGAAGCGGACCGGTCCGGCCGGGCCCGGCGGCAGGGCGAGGAGAAGGGAGAGCCGGTGGACGGTGTCCGGGAGGGCCGCGAGGTCCACGGCGATGCGGTGCTCGGCGGCGGCCTCGCCCGGCACCTCGACCCCGGGCCGCGCGGGGGCGCCGGGGTGGGCGATCCACTCGGCGTCGGCGACGCGGCCCTGCTCGTCGCCGAGGGTGGCTCCGGCGACGACCGGGTGCCCGGCGGAGACCCTGAGTTCGAGTCGGGTGTCGGGCAGGGGGTGGTTCTGCCCCCGGACCAGCTCGGCCGTCATCTGGACTCTGTTCCCCTCGGCGTTTCGGCTCGGTCAGGCGGTGATGCGGTCATGCGGGACAGCTCCCGGCGGGCCGGTGCCCGTCGGGAGCTGCGGTGCTGCGGCGCGGGTCCGCCTACAGGTGCGGCAGGATCGCCGGCATCAGGTCCTGGAAGGTGCGGCCGTTGGCCGGGGTGCCCAGGGCGGTCATCTGCCAGCCGGAGCCGGCCCGGTGCACCTTCGCCATGATCTGCGCGGTGTACTGGCCGCCGCCGTCGAGGGTGTAGCGCGCCAGCTCCTGGCCGTTCGTCTCGTCGACGAGTCGGCAGAAGGCGTTCTGCACCTCCTGGAAGGTCTGCCCGGTGAAGGAGTTCACCGTGAAGACGATCTGGTCGATGTGGACGGGCACCCGCTGGAGGTCGACGAGGATGGCCTCGTCGTCGCCGCCCTGGCCCACGCCGCCCACGAGGTTGTCGCCGGTGTGGCGGACGGAGCCGTCGTCGCTGACCAGGTGGCGGAAGAAGACCACGTCCACCGGCTGCTTCTCGGCGAAGAGCACCGCGGAGGCGTCCAGGTCGATCTCACGGGTGCGCGAGCCGAAGAGCCCGCGGCGCGGCGCCGCCTGCCAGCCGAGCCCCATCCTCACCTGGGTGAGGCTGCCCCCGCCCTGCTTCTCCAGGCTGATGGCCTGCCCCTTGGTCATGTTGACCGTCACGCGCTGCCCCTCTCGTCGTTGTGCCAGCACCCTACGCAGAGCCACCGACAACGTGCCGGGTGCGGCCCGGTTTTGTGTCGGTCTTGCAACACACCGCGCCCCCTCCGGCACCCCGGGCCCCCTCCGTTCACGCCAGTCCCGCCTCCTTCATCTGGCGCAGCTCCTTCTTGAGTTCGGCGACCTCGTCGCGGAGCCGGGCCGCCACCTCGAACTGCAGCTCGGCCGCCGCGGCGCGCATCCGCTCCGTCATCTCCTCGATGACCCCGGCCAGTTCGGCGGCCGGCCGGTCGCCGAGCTCCAGCGGCGCGCCGCCCTTGGCGCCCGCCTTGCCGGCCTTCGGGGCGTGCGCGGCGAGCGAGGGCACCGGGGACTTGGCGCCCTTGCCGTCCTTCGCCTGCCGGTAGCCGGTGCCGAGCAGCTGCTCGGTGTCGACCTCCTCGCGCGCGATGGTGGCGACGATGTCGTTGATCTTCTTGCGGAGCGGCTGGGGGTCGATCCCATGCTCCTTGTTGTAGGCGACCTGCTTCTCCCGGCGCCGGTTGGTCTCGTCGATGGCCTGGGCCATCGCCGGGGTGATGGTGTCGGCGTACATGTGGACCTGGCCGGAGACGTTCCGCGCGGCGCGGCCGATGGTCTGGATGAGGGAGGTGCCGGAGCGCAGGAAGCCCTGCTTGTCGGCGTCGAGGATGGCGACGAGGGAGACCTCGGGCAGGTCGAGGCCCTCGCGGAGCAGGTTGATGCCGACCAGGACGTCGTACTCGCCGGCGCGCAGCTCGCGCAGCAGCTCGATGCGGCGCAGGGTGTCCACGTCGCTGTGGAGGTAGCGCACCTGGATGCCGAGCTCCAGGAAGTAGTCGGTGAGGTCCTCGGCCATCTTCTTGGTGAGGGTGGTGACGAGGACGCGCTCGTCACGCTCGGTGCGGACCCGGATCTCGTGCACGAGGTCGTCGATCTGGCCCTCGGTGGGCTTGACGACGACCTCGGGGTCCACCAGGCCGGTGGGGCGGATGATCTGCTCGACGAAGCCGTCGGAGCGGGACAGCTCGTAGGTGCCGGGGGTGGCGGAGAGGTAGACGGTCTGACCGATCCGCTCCTGGAACTCCTCCCACTTCAGGGGACGGTTGTCGAGGGCGGAGGGGAGCCGGAAGCCGTGGTCGACGAGGGTCCGCTTGCGGGAGGCGTCGCCCTCGTACATGGCACCGATCTGCGGCACGGTGACGTGCGACTCGTCGATGACGAGGAGGAAGTCCTCGGGGAAGTAGTCGAGGAGGGTGTTCGGCGGGGAGCCGGGCTCGCGGCCGTCGAAGTGCATCGAGTAGTTCTCGATGCCGGAGCAGGAGCCGATCTGGCGCATCATCTCGATGTCGTAGGTGGTACGCATCCGGAGCCGCTGGGCCTCCAGCGCCTTCCCCTGCTTCTCCAGCTCCTTCAGGCGCTGGTCGAGCTCGCGCTCGATGTCGTTGACGGCCCGCTCCATGCGCTCGGGGCCGGCGACGTAGTGGCTGGCGGGGAAGACGTACAGCTGCTCGTCGTCGCTGATGACCTCGCCGGTGAGCGGGTGGAGGGTGGAGAGCGCCTCGATCTCGTCGCCGAACATCTCGATGCGGACGGCGAGCTCCTCGTACACGGGGAAGATCTCGATGGTGTCGCCGCGGACCCGGAAGGTGCCGCGGGTGAAGGCGAGGTCGTTGCGCGTGTACTGGATGTCGACGAAGCGGCGGAGCAGCTGGTCCCGGTCGATCTCGTCGCCGACCTTGAGGGGGACCATGCGGTCCACGTACTCCTGCGGGGTGCCGAGGCCGTAGATGCAGGAGACGGAGGCGACCACGACCACGTCCCTGCGGGTGAGCAGGGAGTTGGTGGCGGAGTGGCGCAGTCGCTCCACCTCCTCGTTGATCGAGGAGTCCTTCTCGATGTAGGTGTCCGACTGCGGGACGTACGCCTCGGGCTGGTAGTAGTCGTAGTACGAGACGAAGTACTCGACCGCGTTGTGGGGCAGGAGCTCGCGGAACTCGTTCGCCAGCTGGGCGGCCAGGGTCTTGTTCGGCGCCATCACCAGGGTGGGGCGCTGGAGCTTCTCGATCATCCAGGCCGTGGTGGCCGATTTGCCGGTGCCGGTGGCGCCGAGCAGGACGACGTCCTTCTCGCCCGCGCGGATGCGCCGGTCCAGCTCGGCGATGGCCGCCGGCTGGTCGCCGCTCGGCTGGTAGGGGGAGACGACCTCGAAGGGCGCCACCGAACGTTCGATCTTTGAAACGGGCCGCATGGGACCACCGTACGACCCGCCACTGACAGTCGGGCGGTGAACGCCGCACGGCGGGGTGCGGCGGGCGGTGTCACCAGTCCTGGGAGCGGTGTCCGCCGTACGGGGTGGAGCGCCGGGAGCCGCGTCCGGCGGGGCGGGCGGTCCAGTTCACGGGCTCGCCGTAGCCGGGGAGATGGCGCGGAGCGGGGATGCCGGGGCGGTAGGGGTGCGGCTGCCGGTCGGGCTCGCCCATGACGAGCAGCGGGTCGAACATGACGACGACGGCGGCGAGGAGGAGGAAGACGGCGGGGCCGACCAGCAGGGGCAGCAGCGAACCCGCGGTTCCGGTGCCGGCTGCCGGGAGGCCGTGCAGGTGGACGCTGACGGCCGCCATGGCGGTGTAGTGCATGCCGCTGACGGCGACGCCCATGACCAGGCTGGCGCCGAGGCTGGCGAGGAAGCCGTGGACGGAGACGGCCGCCCAGAGGGCGGTGGTCGCGGCGACGACGGCGATGATCACGGAGAGGGCCACGGTGAGGGTGTCGTACTCGATCCGGCCCGGCAGGCGCATTCCGGCCATGCCGAGGTAGTGCATGGTGGCGACGCCGAGGCCGGTGATGGTGCCGCCGGTGACGAGGGTGAGCGCGGTGGCGCCCCGGTAGCCGACGATGAAGATCCCGATGCCGACCATGACGACGGCGACGGCGAGGCTGGCGAAGGTGATCGGCCGGTCGTAGTCGATGGGCGCCTGCTCGACCGTGAAGCCCATCATGGCGATGAAGTGCATGGTCCAGATGCCGGTGCCGATGGAGGTGGAGCCGAGGGCGAGCCAGCCGGCCTTGAAGGAGTCCCGGTGGCGTAGCGAGCGGGTCGTGCATCTCAGCCCCAGGGCGCCGCCGAGACAGGCCATGAGGAAGGCCGCCACCGGTGTGACGATCCCGTAGCTGAATCCGTCGACCGTGCCCTGCATGAGCGTGTGCCCTCCCACCCCTGGCGCATGGACGTCCGAAAACAGTCGGTACCGCTGGGTAGTGCTACCGGGGCGAGATTATGGCCCGTGAGGGGTGCGGCGGGCACCTGACCGGGGTTTTTCCCGGTCGCGAGACCGGAGCGAGACCGGTCCGTGACCTCCGGGCGGGGTCGCGCCGCCGGATCGTCGCCGTACGACGGGTCCGGCCGGTGGGTGTCACCCCGTCCGCGGCCGGGCCGGGGCTGTCGGTGCCGGGTCGTACGGTGAGGGCATGGACATCGAGGACGGACCGGGGGGCGTGACCGCCGAGTGGGCGGTCGTGGAGAGCGGTATCGGCCCGCTCTTCCTGGCGGCCACCGCGCGGGGGCTGGTGCGGGTCGAGTTCCACGCGGGCGCGGGGCGCCGGGAGCGGATGCCGGAGCGGCTCGCCGAGCAGCTGGGCGCCGTGGTCGTGGAGCGCTCCACGGGGCTGCTCGCGGAGCCGGTGCGGCAGCTGGACCGGTACTTCGCGGGCGCGCTGCGCGCGTTCGACCTGCCGCTGGACTGGTCGCTGACGACCGGCTTCAACCGCCAGGTGCTCCGTGAGCTGGACGCCACCGTCCCGTACGGGACGGTGGTCGGGTACGGGGAGCTGGCGCGACGCGTCGGGCAGCCGGGGGCGGCGCAGGCGGTGGGCGCGGCGATGGGCGCCAATCCGCTGCCGGTGGTGGTGCCCTGTCACCGCGTGGTGGAGAGCGACGGCGGCCTCGGGGGCTTCGGCGGCGGTCTGGAGACCAAGCGGAGACTGCTGGCCCTCGAAGGGGTGCTGCCGGAACCGCTGTTCTGAGGTGCTCGAACCGCTGCGCCGAGCGGCGGGGCCCGGCCGTGTGGGCGGTGCCCGCCCGGGGCCTTGTCCCCGGCTGTTTCCCCCGGGGGTGAGGGCTGGCACACTCCGGTAGTGACCAAAACGCCCGACGCTCCTGACGCCCTCCTCTCCGGGGGGACGACCGTCCCGGTCGCTCCCGCGTCCCTGCCGGCTCTGCGCCGCCGGGTCCAGGCCGTGCTCGTCGCCACCCAGATCCTCGGCGGTCTCGGGATCGCCACCGGCGTCGCGCTCGCCGCCGTCCTCGCCACGGAGGTGAGCGGCACGGACGCGCTGGCCGGGCTCGCCTCGACGGCGACGGTCGCGGGGCCCGCGCTGCTCGCGATGCCGCTGGCGGCGCTGATGGCGCGGCGGGGGCGGCGGGCCGGTCTGGTGCTCGCCTATCTGCTGGGGGCGGTCGGCGCCGGGGTCGCGGTGCTCGGCGCGGCCGTCGGCAGCTTCCCGGTGCTGCTCGTGGGTCTGGTGGGCTTCGGGGCGGGGTCCTCGGCCAATCTCGCGGCCCGGTTCGCCGCCGCCGACCTGGCGGAGCCGGACCGCCGGGCGCGGGCCATCTCGACGGTGGTGTGGGCGACGACGATCGGTGCCGTCCTCGGCCCGAACATCGCGGCACCTGCCGGGCGGAGCGTCGCGGGCCTGGGGATACCCGTGGCGGCGGGGCCGTTCGTGTGGGCCGCCGGGGTGTTCGTCGTCTCGGCGCTGGTGGTGGCGGTGCTGCTGCGGCCCGACCCGCTGCTGACGGCGCGGGCGCTGGCCGCCGCGGACGAGGGCGGGTCGGCGGACCTGCCGGAGGGCCGGTCCCTGCGGGCCGGGCTGCGGGCGGTCCGCGAGTCGTCCCGGGCCAGGATCGCGCTGGTCACGGTGGCCGCCTCGCAGACCGTGATGGTGTCGATCATGTCGATGACGCCGGTGGCGCTCACCCACCACGGGGCCGGCATCGAGCTGATCGGGCTCGTGATCAGCGTGCACATCGCGGGCATGTACGCGTTCTCGCCCGTCATGGGCTGGCTGTCGGACCGGCTCGGCCGGCTGGCGGTGATCGGCCTCGCGGTCGGGCTGCTGGGGGCGGCGGCGCTCCTGGCGGGTACCGCCGGGGCGAGCCACACCCGGGTCGCGGCCGGTCTCTTCGTCCTGGGGCTCGGGTGGTCGGCGGGGCTCGTGTCGGGCTCGGCGCTGCTGACGGACTCGGTGCCGCAGGCGGCGCGGGCGGCCGTCCAGGGCCTGTCGGACACGGTGATGAACACGGCGGCGGGCATCGGCGGCCTGGTGGCCGGTGTGATCGTCTCCCAGGCGGGTTACGGGCCGCTCAACGCCCTCGCGGCCTGTCTGCTGCTGCCGATGGCGGCGCTGGCCCTGCGGGGCTCGCTCCGCAGGGCCTGAGCGCGCCCGGGGTCAGGGCAGGGTGATGTGGTACGCCTTGCGCAGCGTCTCGTGGACGGTCCAGGTGGTGCGGTCGCCCTCGCGCAGGACGCAGGCGTCGCCGGGCCCGATCTCCATCGTGGCGCCCCTCTCGACGGCGACGGTGGCCCGCCCGCTGACGACGACGAAGAGCTCGTTCGCCTCGGTGTCGGTGACGACGCCGGGGGTGATCTGCCAGATGCCGCGCAGCTGCTTGCCGTCGGCGGACTCCCACAGCACCTTGCCGGTCACCTCGGGGCTGCCGGACACGATCTGACCGGGGTCGAGCGGTTCGGTCTCGAGCTCGGCGTCGGGGATGTGGACGGCGAAGGAGGGGAGGTCATGTGTCGTCATGGGCGGTGACTGTAGCCGGACTCCGGGGCGGCAGGTGAGGCCGGGACCGGCGGAACAGATGCTTCCGTTCACCGCTCCGACCAGGCACGTTCCTCTCTCGCGTCGGGGCGACGGATTCCGTACCGGGGTCTTGCCCGCCTCCCGGGCGGCCGGCGGGCCGGTCCGCCCCGGCACACCGGTCGCGGGAGAACCGAATCCGTACCCCACTCGCGCCCTCGTGCGAAAGGGGGGTGGCGGGAGATCGCCAGAGGTGTTTGCGGGGCGGGCGGTCGCGCCAGAAATGGACCATGACCACGACCACACTGGTGTCCGAAGAGGTACGGGAGGCGCTCCGCGAGGGCCGGCCCGTCGTCGCCCTCGAATCGACGATCATCGCCCACGGCCTGCCGCGCCCGCGGAACCTGGCCGTGGCCGTGGAGCTGGAGGAGTCGGTACGGGCCCGCGGCGCCGTGCCCGCCACCATCGCCGTGCTCGACGGCGTGGCGCGGATCGGCCTCGACCGGGCGGGGCTGACCCGGATCGCGGAGGACCCGTCGGTGCGGAAGCTCGGCCACCGGGACCTGGCCCCGGCGCTCGCCACCGGCGCCACCGGGGCGACCACGGTGTCGGCGACGGCCAGGCTCGCCGACGCGGCGGGCATACGCGTCTTCGCGACCGGCGGCCTCGGCGGGGTGCACCGCGAGTGGCGCGAGACCCAGGACGAGTCCGCCGACCTGCGGCTGCTCGCCGAGGTGGGCGTCACGGTGGTGTGCGCGGGCGTGAAGTCGATCCTCGACGTCCCCGCGACGCTCCAGCGCCTGGAGACCCTGGGCGTCACGGTCGCCGGGTACGGCACGGAGACCTTCCCCGGCTTCTACCTCTCCTCCTCCGGGGAGCCCGTCGACTGGACGCTGCGCAGTCCCGCCGAGGTCGCCGCGGTCATACGGGCCCGGGAGGCGCTCGGCCGGCCGTGGTCCGCACTGGTCGTGGCCAATCCGGTGCCGGAGGCGGAGCAGTTGGACCCCGCGCTGCACGACCGGGTCCTGGCCCAAGGGCTCGCCGAGCTGAAGGAGAAGGGGATCACCGGGCAGGCGGTGACGCCCTTCCTCCTGGAGTACCTGACCACGCACACGGACGGCGCGTCCCTGGAGGCCAACCTGGCGGCGGTACGGGGCAATGTGCGGCTCGCGGCGGAGATCGCGGGCGCGTACGCCGCGGGCGAGCGGTGACGGAGGCCGCGGCACCGGCACCGGGCGGCGCGCTGCTGGTCGTCGGGGACGTCGTCACCGACGTGGTGGCCCGGCACCGGACGCCGCTCGCCCCCGCGACGGACACGACGGCCTCGATCCGCACCCTGCCGGGCGGCGCGGGGGCCAACGCGGCCTGCTGGGCGGCCCGTCGGGGCCACCGGGACGTGCGGCTGCTCGGCCGGGTCGGCACGGAGTCGGTCGGCTGGCACGAGCGGGCGCTGCTCGCGGCGGGCGTCCGCCCGCTGCTGGTGCCGGACCCGGAGGTCCCGACGGCCACCGTGATCGCCCTGGTGGACGCGGCGGCGGAGCGCACCTTCCTGACGGACAGTGGGGCGGTGCTGCGCCTGAGTCCCGCCGACTGGTCGGCCGGACTGCTGGACGGCGTGGCCGCGCTCCACCTCTCCGGCTATCTGTTCTTCGCCCCGCCGAGCCAGGCGGCGGCGCTCCTCGCCCTGCGGGACGCCCGGGCGGCCGGGATACCGGTGAGCGTGGACCCGGCCTCGGCCGGTTTCCTGGCGGAGCTGGGCCCTGAGCGGTTCCTCGGGGCCGTCGAGGGCGCGTCCCTCCTGCTGCCCAACGCCGACGAGGCCCGGCTGCTCACCGGCGAGCCGGACCCGGAGGCGGCGGCCCGGGTGCTGAGCCGGCGCGGGCCGTCGGCCGTGGTGACGCTGGGTGCCGCCGGCGCGCTGGTCGCCGAGGGCGGGACGGTCACGGCGCGGGTGGCCGCCCCGCCCGTGGCACCGGAGCGGCGGGTGGACTCGACGGGCGCGGGGGACGCGTTCACCGGGGCGTTCCTCGCGGCGCGGCTCGCGGGCGCGGACCTCGCCGAGGCAGCCCGGGCGGGGTGTGCCGCGGGCGCCGAGGCGGTGACGGTGGTGGGCGGCCGGCCGCCGTCAGTCTGAGCCGAGCGCGCCGAGCCCGGTCCAGGCGGGGTGGCGCGGATCATCGGCCCGTACGACGACGTCGGCGGTCCCGGCCGGGTCGACCTCCGTCTCGTACCGGGCGAAGGCGGGCAGCGTCCAGGACTCCTCGGTGCGCCGGGCGAGGGCCGCGGGCGAGAGGCGCAGATGGACGCTCAGATCGAAGGGGAACCAGTGCCCGAGGAGGAACGGACCGTGGAGCAGGAGGACCCCGCCGGGCGGCAGGGTGACGTACGGGCTGCGGGTCGCCCGGTCCTTGACCGGGTCCCACAGATCGGGCAGGACCCGGCCGGTGCCGCCGGGCTCCAGCGGGGTGAACACCTCGCGCCACAGGGCGCCGATGTCGGTCCAGTCGCCGTAGTACGCGTCGGGATCCTGCCTGCCGTGCTCGTACCGCAGCGACGCGGGCCGCAGGAATCCTTGGGCGGCGACGACGTGCACGGGACGTCCGCGGTCCCTGAGCTGTTCCGCGAGCAGCGCGACCAACTCCTCGCCGCGGGCGGCGGGCGCCCCGTCGACGGCGACCTTCAGCCGGTCGCCGCCGTCGCCGGGCACGAGCCGGTCCAGGTGCTTCGCCAGCCGCCCGGCCATCCGGCCCCAGGTGATCGCCTCGTATCGCATCCCGCCCATTCTGCCCTGCGCCCGCCGCTCACGGCCGGTCCGGTCCGTCCTCCCCGGGGCCGCGCAGCTCCGCCCCGAGCCGCCCGGCGACCTCCGCCGCGACCGCGAGCGGCCCGTCCCAGGCGGTCTCCTGCCACCGGGCGAGCGGGGCCCGCTCCCCCGCCCCGCCCACGGCGTCCAGGCCCAGGATCCAGCCCCAGCTGTCCCCGTCCCACTCCAGTTCCAGGGCGACGACCGGCCGCCCGAGCGCCGCCGCCCGCTCCGTGAGCGTGTCCGCGTCACGGTCCGGCAGCGGTACGAGCCGGTCGGCCAGGATCTCCTCCCGTACGTGGACGAGGTCGAGGCACGCGTACAGCCCCGGGCGTGGCAGGAGCCCGGCGTCCAGGACCTCCCGGGCCGCCATGAGCCGCCTCCGCCGCACCACATGGGCGTCCATCCGCTCCCGTACCTCCCACGGCAGGGCGGCCCACAGCGCGTGGGGAGCGAGGTACCGGTCGTCGTGTGCCATGGACTTGACCTTGTCACTGGCGTCACGGTTCCACCATCGGATTCATGGACACCACCGCCACCACTCCGCCCACCACCGCCCTCGACTCCCCCAGGGTCGTTCTCGTCACCGGCGCCGGGACCGGCATCGGTCGGGCCACCGCGCGGGCCTTCGCCCGGCAGGGCGCGACCGTCGTCGCCGTGGGCCGCCGGCCGGGGCCACTGCGGGAGACGGCCGCCGAGGCCCCCGACTCGATCCACCCCCACCCCGCCGACATCACCGCCGAGGGCGCGCCCGAGGAACTGGTCCGGGCCGTGCTCGCCGCCCACGGTCGCCTCGACGTCCTGGTCAACAACGCCGGGATCGCCGGCGGCGGGCCGCTCGGCACTCTCGACCGGGCCCGGATCACGCCCCTTCTGGAGACCAACCTGATCGCGCCGGTGCTGCTCACCCAGGCCGTCGTGCCCGCGCTGCGCTCCTCGGGAGGCACGGTGGTGAACGTGACGACGACGATCGGGCAGCGCGGCTGGCCGAACAGCTCCGTCTATCCGGCGACCAAGAGCGCCCTGGAGACCCTCACCCGCTGCTGGGCGGTCGAACTCGCCCCCGACGTCCGGGTGGTGGCGGTCGCCCCCGGCGCGATCGAGACGCCGATCGCCGACCACACGGGCCTGACGCCGCAGCAGCGGCAGGCGGTACGGGCCTGGCAGCTCGCGCACACCCCGCTCGGCCGGATCGGCCGGCCCGAGGAGGTCGCCTGGGCGATCACCGCACTGGCCGCGCCCGACGCCGCCTTCCTCACCGGGACCGTGCTTCCCGTCGACGGGGGCGCGCTGGTGGCGTGATACGACTGGACGGATGCGCATCGGTGAACTGGCCCGCAGGACGGGCACGTCGGCACGGGCCCTGCGCCACTACGAGCAGGTGGGGCTCATCTCCTCGGTCCGCGCGGCCAACGGCTACCGGGTGTACGAGGAGGGTGCGGCCGTCCGCGTCGCCAACATCCGCTACCTCCTCGACGCCGGCCTCACCCTGGAGGACGTGTCGGCCTTCCGGTCCTGCCTCGACGGGGACCTGCCGTCGGTGCGTCCCTCCGCGCGCGGCCTGGAGATCGCCCGTGAGCGGCTCGCGGTCCTCGACGCGCGGATCGCCGCGCAGACGGCGGCCCGGGACCGTCTGGCGGCGGCGCTCACCGACCGGTCGGGCAGTGACGGAACCGCCCCGGAACTGCCATGATCTGACGGTCCGAAGAATCTTCGGGCGGTCGGTACGGCGGTACGGGAGGGACGGCCGGGCATGGACGTGACGCCGACAGCGGTGGCGGGCACACTCCTCGGCGTGATCGCCGCCCCCTGCTTCCGGGGACGGGCGACCTTGCGCACGGCCGCGCCCGGGCCCCGCTGAGGGAGGCCGCCGTGGACCTCGTCGCCCCCGTCGTCGTCGAGCCGCTGCGCCGCCGCCGCTGCGCCGAGTGCCGGCAGGGCCCTCTGGAGCGGATGATCGTCGAGTACGGCCGTCCGGTCTGCCTGGACTGCGCCGACCTCGGCCATCTGGTCTTCCTGCGCCGCGGCGACACCGCGCTCACCCGGCGTGCCCGGGAGCGGAGCACCCTGTGGGCGGTGGTGGTACGGCACAACCGGCGCCGTACCCGGTACGAGCGGCAGGGGCTGCTCGTCGAGGAGGCGGCCCTCGCCGCGGCGGAGGAGTCCTGCCTCGCCGACGCGGAGGCCCGGGCCCGGCGGCGAGCCCGGGACGCGGAGCGGCGCGCGGTGCGGGACGCGGAGATCACCGAGGCCCTGCGGGTGGAGATCCTGCGGCTGTTCCCCGCGATGCCGCCGGAGCGGGCGGACGAGATCGCCACCCACGCCTCGGCGAAGGGCAGCGGGCGGGTGGGGCGGACGGCCGCCGGGCGCGCCCTCGACGAGGGCGCCGTGACGGCCGCGGTCCGTGCCTCGATACGGCACGTGGACACGCCCTACGACTCGTTGCTGATGCGCGGCGTCCCCCGGCACCAGGCCCGCACCCGGGTCTCCCCCACCATCGAGACGGTGCTCCGGGCCTGGCGGGAACGGCCCGCCCCACCGCGACCCCGGGAAGCTCCCGGACACCCGGACGCGCCCGGCGTGACGGGCACGACGGGCGCGGAGGGGACGCCGGGCCGGGCGGACCGCTGACGGCTCGGGCCTCAGCGGGGCGGCCCCGGCGTGGAGGTCCGGATCAGACCTGGTCGGCCGCGCGACGGGCGCGGCGGTACACCAGTGCGCCACCGAGGAGGAGCGCGGCGCTGCCCGCGGCAGCGTAGCCGATGCTCTCGCCGCCGCCGGTGGCGGCGAGCGACACGGGGTGGCTCCCGCCCTGCGGCGCGGGCGCCGGCGCGGGCGCCATCGGCGCGGGGACCGAGGGCTTCTCCTGTTCGGCGACCGGCTTCGGCGGCAGGTGGCGCACCGGGGTCTGCGGGCGCGGGGTGGGAACCTCGGCCTGCGGCTCCTCGGGGGTGCTCGGGGCGTTGACACCGGTGTTGCCGACGGCCGGGTTGCCGATGCCGACCACGTTCACCGAGTTGCCGACCACGTTCACCGGCAGGTCGATCGGGAGCTGGATGCCGTTGCCGGACAGCACGCCCGGGGAGCCCTCGGTGTGGCTCTCGGCGGTGGAGCCGCCGCCGTTGACCGCCCCGCCGTCGGAGGAGCCGTCGGCGGTGTCGGTCTGCTCGCCACCGCGCGGGGTCACGGCCTCGTCCTTGTGGGTGTGGCCGGGACCGGTGTCGCCGGGCTCCCCCGTCGGGGCAGAGGTGTTGGCGCAGGTGTTGCCCGCGGCCGGGTTCAGCAGCCCGACCACGTTGACCGTGTTCCCGCAGAGGTTGACCGGTACGTGGACCGGTAGCTGGAGCGTGTTGCCGGAGATGACTCCCGGCGAGCCGACCGCGGCGCCCTCGGCACCGGAGTCCGCGTGGGCGGCGCCCGCCGACAGCGCGAGCGCACCACCCGTGACCATCAGTGTGGCCAGACCACTTCGGCGCATCTGCCTCATGGCTTCCTGCCTTCCGGATTTGCACGGGCGAGTGCCCGTACCGAAATAAACGCGACGAACACGTTTGCCGGATCCGGCCGTTGTGGGGTTTCACCCCTTCGAGGGAAGCGCCGTTCGAGTGAGCGTCCTCGCTGCCTTCTACTGAGGTTTTCAGGGTGGGGTCGGTGGTGTGAGGCTCAGGCCGGTGGCGGTGAGGCAGCCATCGATCAAGTGGGGCCGGAGCTGGATCCTGCGCAACTCTCTGCGGAGTGTGCGGTCGAGGTGCTCGGGAGTTTCGAAGGCGGTGTTGGCCATCGCCCTGCGGACGAGTGACCAGGCGGCCTCGACGGGGTTCAGGTCGGGTGCATAATACGACGGGAGCCGGACGGTGGTGAGCCAGTCGTGCTCGGCCTCGTACCGCTTCAGCCCGGCGGCCAGGTGGGTATTGAGATTGTCCCAGACCACCACGATTGGCCCGCCGAGCTGGATGTGCGCGCGGACCAGCAGGTCGCGGTAGTCCTGCCAGGAGAAGCTCTTGCGCGCGCCCTTGAAGAGGAGATGTGTACGGGGCCGGTAGACCAGGCGACTCTTCTCGCCGGGCTTGTAGCAGCACAGTGCAGCGATGGAGGTCCGGCGGCGGGACCTACCCCTCACCCGGATCACAGGGGTGTGCCCGCGCCGGCCCCAGGTACGGGCCCGGGGCGGCGTCATCGAGAATCCGGCCTCGTCCTCGAAGACGATCCAGGCCCCGGCTGCCGCCGCGGTCCTTTTACCCGGGGCCACACCTCCTTCTTCCACAGCTCCACCGCGTGCTCGTCCCGCTCCAGCGCCCGCCGGGCGGGCGCCTGCCAGGACCAGCCGTGCCGTTTCAGCAACCGCCACACCGTCGCCACCGACACATTCACCCGCAGCCGCCGGCGAATCACGGTCTGGACCCGGGCCAGGGTCCAGCGCTCGTCGTCGAAGCCGTGCGCCGACGGCCCTTTGCCGAGTTCCTCCTCGAGCACGGCGAACTGGGCATCAGTGACGACCGGGGAGTTCGCAGGACCGACCGAGCGCAAAGCCTCCAGGCCGCCCTCGCGCCAGGCACGGCGCCACCGTTCCACCGACCGCACGCTCACCCGCAGTTCTTTCGCGATCACTGCGGTCTTGTCGCCCGCCGCGAACCGCACGCCGGCCTGGAGCCGGATCCCCTCACGAAATGCCCGACGCTCAGCAGTCAGGCCCCCACCCTCCGGATACCTCACACCACCGGCATACCGCAGGGATCATCAACCGTCACCACCCGACGACAACCCGAAAACCTCAGTAACGGCCGAGGAGCGCGGTGAGGGCTCCGACCGGGTCGGCGTCGGGGGCGCCGCGCGGCCACCAGTCCTCGCGGCCGTAATCCGATTCGTACGCGTACCACAGGCCGTCCTTGCCGAGCCGGAGTTGGCGCGAGGGGGTGGAGAGCCGGTTGCGCCAGGGACGGAAGGAGGGGAAGTCGGCGGCGAGGAGGGCGGGTCTCGCCCGGTCGAACGGTCCGGCGGGCGGGTCCCAGGGCTCCTCCAGGACCGCGAGACCCTCCGCGCCGCCCTGGCGCCAGGCGGCGACGGCGCGGGCGAGGTCGGTGGGGGTCCGGTCGAGGGCATGCGCCAGGTCCCGGTAGAGCGCGCGGGTCGAGGCGGTGAGGCCGAAGCCGGGGTGGGCGGCGGCGAGCCGGACCGCGTCCTGCCAGGGGGTGAGGGCGGCGACCGGGTCGTGCCCGGTGGCGAGGAAGGTATGGGCGCGGGCGGCTGCCTCACCGGCCAGGAGGTCGAGGGCGAGAGGGTCGGGGGCGTACGGGTCCGGCGGGAAGACGGCGGGGCGTCCCGGCCGGTCCGGGAGTGGAAGCGGCGGGGGCAGCGGCAGGACGGGCCCTGCGGCGGCAAGCACGTCCCGGGCGGGCACGGCGGGGAGGGCGGGCGCGGTGGGGGTGGACTCGGCGGCGGACCGGGCCGCGTTGCGCCGGGAGAGCTCGGCGAGGAGTTCGCCCTCGCCGCGGCCGCGCATCAGGAAGAGGACGAAGGGGTCCTCGTCGAGGAGGCGGGCCGCCTGGTAGCAGAGGGCGGCGGCGTGCTTGCAGGGGAAGCCGTCATCGGGGCAGGAGCAGTCGGGCAGCAGGTCGCCGGGGGCGGGCAGCAGCCCCTCGACCACCTGCAGGGCGTGCGGGACCTCCTTGTCGAGGAGGGCGGCCATGTGCGCGGGGCGGGCGGCGGCCTGGTCGAGGAACAGCTCCCAGCCGTCGTCGCCGAGGGTCCTCATCCGGATCTCGGTGCGGTACGGGCGGATCCGGCTGCCGTGCACATAGGCGACGACCCGACCGGGGGTGACGGTGACGGCGTCGACGTGGCCGCGCTCCGCGTAGGACCGGCCGCGGGCGAGGCGGGCCGGGTCGAGCGCGGTGCGCTCCAGGGCGCCCACCCAGGCGTTGCCCCACCAGGTGGCGGCGAAGCTCCCGTCGGCGGTCGTGCGGGGCGGGACGGCCGGGAAGGTGCGGCGGCGGTCGTCGTGGCGGGGTGCGGCACCGCGCGCGGGGCGGGCGGTCCGGGCTCCGGGGCGGTTCACGCGGACCTCCTCAGGGAGACCAGGTCGGCCAGTTCGCGGTCGGTGAGTTCGGTGAAGGCGGCCTCGCCGGAGCCGAGGACGGCCTCGGCCAGGGCCTTCTTGGAGCGGAGCAGTTCGGCGATCCGGTCCTCGACGGTGCCCTCGGTGACGAGCCGGTGGACCTGCACGGGCTGGGTCTGGCCGATCCGGTAGGCACGGTCGGTGGCCTGCTCCTCGACCGCCGGGTTCCACCAGCGGTCGTAGTGGACGACGTGTCCCGCGCGGGTGAGGTTGAGGCCGGTGCCGGCGGCCTTGAGGGAGAGCAGGAAGACGGGGACCTCGCCGGACTGGAAGCGGTCGACCATCCGCTCCCGCTCGGCCACGGGCGTGCCACCGTGCAGGAGTTGGCCGGTGATCCCGCGGGCGGTGAGGTGGTCGGCGAGGAGCCGGGCCATCGTCACGTACTGGGTGAAGACGAGCACGGAGCCGTCCTCGGCGAGGATGGTGTCGAGGAGTTCGTCGAGGAGGACGAGCTTGCCGGAGCGGCCGGCGAGGCGGGCGGTGCCGCCGCGCGGGGCGTCCTCCTTGAGGTACTGCGCGGGGTGGTTGCAGATCTGCTTGAGCGAGGTCAGCAGCTTCATCACCAGGCCGCGCCGGGCCATCCCCTCGGCGGCCTCGATCCGGCCCAGGGTCTCGCGGACCACCGCCTCGTACAGCGAGGCCTGTTCACGGGTGAGCGGCACGGGGTGGTCGGACTCGGTCTTGGGCGGCAGTTCGGGGACGATGCCGGGGTCGGACTTGCGGCGGCGCAGCAGGAAGGGGCGGACGAGGCGGGCGAGCCGCTCCACCGCCTCCCCGTTCTCCAGCTCCTCGTGGTTCTCCGCGGCGCGGGCGTGGCGGGAGCGGAAGGCCTTGAGCGGGCCGAGGAGTCCGGGCGTGGTCCAGTCGAGGAGGGCCCACAGTTCGGAGAGGTTGTTCTCCACGGGGGTGCCGGTGAGGGCGACCCGTGCGGGCGCGGGGACGGTGCGCAGTGCCTTGGCGGTCGCGGAGAGGGGGTTCTTCACGTGCTGGGCCTCGTCGGCGACGACCATGCCCCATTCCCGCGCGGCGAGCTGGGCGGCGCGGGTGCGCAGGGTGCCGTAGGTGGTGAGGACGATCCCGCCGTCGGGGCCGCCGAGTTCGCGCGCGGTGCCGTGGAAGCGGCGGACGGGCACGCCGGGGGCGAACCTGGCGGCTTCCCGCTGCCAGTTGCCGAGGAGGGAGGCGGGGCAGACGACGAGGGTGGGTTCGCGGCGGGCCCGGCGCAGGTGGAGGGCGAGGAGGGTGACGGTCTTGCCGAGGCCCATGTCGTCGGCGAGGCAGCCGCCGAGGCCGAGCGAGGTCATCAGGTCGAGCCAGGCGAGGCCGCGGAGCTGGTAGTCCCGCAGGGTGGCGGTGAGTCCGGGCGGGGGCACGGCGGTCCCGGGTCCGGCGAGGAGCCGGTCACGCAGGTCGGCGAGGGCGCCGACGGGCACGGCGGGGACGGTCTCGCCGTCGACCTCGGCGCTGCCGGTGAGGGCGGCGGCCAGGGCGTCGACCGGTTCGAGCAGGCCCAGTTCCCGCTTGCGGGCCTTGCGGACGAGGTCGGGGTCGACGACGACCCAGCGGTCGCGGAGCCGGACGACGGGCCGGTGGGCCTCGGCGAGGAGGTCCATCTCGCCTTGAGTGAGGGGGTCGCCGTCAAGGGCGAGCTGCCAGTCGAAGCGGAGCAGTTCGGTGCTGTCGAAGAAGCTGGTGCCGTCGGTGGCGGAGCCGGGCGCGGAGCGGGCGGGGCGGACGACGGCGGAGGCGCTGAGCGAGCGGGCCAGGTCACGGGGCCAGTGCAGGGTGACCCCTGCGTCGGCGAGCCGGGCCGCGGCGGGGCCGAGGAGGTCGTACAGCTCGGCCTCGGTGACGGCGAGGACGTCGGGCGTGTCCCGCTCCAGGAGGCGGCCGAGCGGGGGCCAGATCCGGGCGGCCCGGCGCAGGGCGAGGAGGGCGTCGATCCGGGCGCGGGGGCCGAAGTGCTCGCCCTCGCCCGCCCACAGGGCGGCGGCGTCGATGACGAGGGTCGGGTCGGCGAGGCTGTGCACCTGGAGGATCGCGGCCGCGGCCTGCCGCTCCGGCCCGCCCTCGACCTCGTCCCCGGTGTCGAAGAGTTCGGCGGCGGAGAGGTCGAGGCGGAGCGAGATCCGCACCCCGGCGTCCATGCCGGCGGCAGCCTCGGCCGCCCAGGTCCGGGCCCGGGGGAGGTGCTGCGGCGCGGTGGCGGCGAAGGGCGCCCCGACCGCGTGCGCGGCGGCGGGGCTACGGGGCAGGGTGTCGGCGACCGCGTCCAGGAAGGCCCGCACCAGGGCCTCCGGGTCGGGCAGTCCGAGCGGGCCGGAACCGGCGACGGGCACGGCGTGCGCCTCGTACGGCATGGCGGCGGCGACGGCCCGCAGATGGGCGATGTCCTCGGCGTCGAGCGGACCGGCCCGCCAGGCGTCCAGGTCCTCGGCGGTGAGCCCGGGCAGAAGTCGGCCGCGGGCGACGAGGTGCAGGGCGTGCAGGGCGGCCGCGCCCCAGCAGGCGGTGGCGGGGTGGGCGGCGGGGCTGTGACGGGCGGCGACCAGCAGCGGCAGGGCGGTGGCGACGGGCAGGGTGACGGCGGGGACCTCCCGGCCGCGGGCGCCGGTGCCGTGCCGGCGGGCGACGGTGATGCGGGTGGGCTCCGCCCCGGCGAGGCCGTCGGGCTCGGGCAGGGCCGCCCCGTCGGGGTCCCACAGGGCGATCCGGCCCTCGCGGGGCAACGCGGCCGGCAGGAAGACCGCGGCACGGGCCGTCCAGCGCTCCGTCATGGTGCCGTCCTCCTCCCCCGGGCTTCACCGGTCCTGCGCGGAGTCTCCGCGCCGGTCCTCCCGACCTTACGGGCGGGGTCTGACAACGACCGCCACCCCGGGTCCCCCGACCGGCCCAGCTGCGGATGACAGCGGCCCCCGGGGGCGGCAGGGTGACGACGACCAGGGCTTTCGCCCCGGGCCTTCCGCCGACCGCCTCGCCCGCCCGATCGAAGGGGATCCGCCATGTCCGTTCGCCGGCGTCTCACGACCGCCTCCGGGGCCGTGCTGCTCACGCTCACGGTCGCGGGCTGCTCGGGCCTCGGCCGCACCGCCGTCGGCCCCGTCGCGTACGAGACGCGCGGGGACGCGGTGGTGCGGGTGACGAGCCCGCCGGTGAAGGGCTGCCACCGGCTTCCGCTCGGCGCGAAGCGCGTCGAGAACGGCACGCTGGTGGACCTGATCCTCTACCGGACCCGGGACTGCAAGGGCGAGGAGCCGATCTACCTGCCGACCAACACCGCCGACTCGATCGTGCCGGGCACTCTGCCCTGGCGCAGCTACACCATCGTGCACTGAGCCGCCGCAGGCGGTCGTCGTTCCCTTCGTCCCCGGACGGGTAGAGGCTGGAAGTGCCCACAGGGATCCGAGGGGAGATGGCAGCGTCATGCGTACCGGTAGCGAGCCGGTCACCGCGCGCAGCGCGCTGCGGCTGCGGTTCTGGCTGAGTGCGTGGGGAATGGTGTGGGCCGTCTTCGGCACGGTGGTCTTCGCGCTGCTGGGCCGCACCGGCTGGGCGGTGGCCTGCGGGGTGCTGTTCCTGGTGGTCGCGGTCGACATGTCGCTGGTCCTGCGCCATCTGCGGCAGGGCCCCCACTGGCAGCCGGGCCGGGACGTGCCCCCGTACGAACCGGACCACGGCGGACGGGGGCCCGTCGGCCCCGCGCGGGGCGGCCCGGAGCGCGATGGCCGGAAGCCGGAGGAGTGGGGGCGGGAAGGGCCGGAGCAAGGCGGTCGGGACCGCTGAGGCCCGGCCGGGCGGTCGGTCCTCGGCGCCCCGGGCGGTCGGTCCTCACCGGGCGGTCAGTCCTCGGCGCCGAAACCGGCGGCCCGTACGTACTCGGGCTTCGGGTCGAGCGCGGCGGCCAGCCGGAAGTGGCGGGTGGCCCGCGCTTCCTGTCCTGAGCGCTGGAGGGTGCGGGCGAGGGCGAAGTGGGCGAAGGCGTTGTCCGGCTCGCGCTCCAGGACGAGCTCGAACTCCAGCTGTGCGGGGCGCAGCTGGGCGGCGGCGAAGAAGGCCCGGGCCCGCAGGAGGCGGGCCGCCGTGTTCTCCGGGTGCTCGGCGATGACCGAGTCCAGCAGCTTCACGGCGCCACGCGGATCCCGTGCGGCGAGCAGCTGCTCGGCGGCACGGAAGTCGATGACGTGCGTCTCCGGATTTCTCTCGGCCATGCACTGCATCCTTCCCACGATCCGGGTTCCGAACACCGTCCCGGGACCTCCGGGTGCCTAGGCGGTCTTGGCCGCCCGGCGCTCCAGCTCTTCCCACACCTTCCGCACCTGCGGTTCCAGCGCGTCCAGCGGGCCGTCGTTGTCGATCACGAGGTCCGCGATCTCCAGCCGGGCCTCGCGCGTGGCCTGGGCCGCCATCCGGGCCATCGCCTCCTCCTCGGCCATGCCCCGGAGCCGTACCAGCCGGTCGAGGCGGGTCTCGGTGGAGGCGTCGACGACGACCACGAGGTCGTAGAGGGGGGCGAGGCCGTTCTCGGTGAGGAGGGGTACGTCGTGGATGACCACGTCCCGGGGGCCCGCCATGCTCTCCAGCTCGGCCGACCGGGCCCCGACGAGCGGGTGCACGATCGCGTTGAGCGTGGCCAGCCGCTCGGGGTCGGCGAAGACGAGGGAGCCGAGCTTGGGCCGGTCCAGGGTGCCGTCCGCGGAGAGCACGTCCTCCCCGAAGGCGGCCACGACCGCCGCGAGTCCCGGTGTGCCGGGTTCGACGACCTCGCGGGCGATCCGATCCGCGTCGATCAGCACGGCCCCGTACGAGACGAGCAGCCGCGACACCTCACTCTTGCCGGCGCCGATACCGCCGGTCAGGCCCACCTTCAGCATGGGCGGCAGCTTAGGCCCTGGCCCCGCGGGGCTAGGCGTCGCCCTCCCGTTCGGCGAGGAAACGTTCGAACTCGCGGCCCAGTTCGTCGGCCGAGGGCAGGTCGACGGGCTCGGCGACCAGGCTGCCGCGGGTCTCCGCGCCGGCCATCGCGTCGTACTGGTGCTCAAGGCCCTGGACGAGGGTGACCAGCTCCTCGTCGCCCTCACCGATCTGGCGGTCGATCTCGGTCTGGGTGCGGCGGGCCTGGGTGCGCAGCGCGTGGGCGACGCCGGGGAGGACGAGGCCGGTGGCGGCGGTGACGGCCTCCAGGACGGTGAGCGCCGCGTCCGGGTAGGGGGAGCGGGCCACGTAGTGCGGCACGTGGGCGGCGACGCCGAGGGTGTCGAAGCCGGCCTCGCTGAGCCGGAACTCGATCAGGGACTCGGCGCTGCCGGGCACCTGGGCCTCGTCGAAGGGGCTGCGGTGGCCGGGCATGAGGTCGGTGCGGCTGCCGTGCGGAGTGAGCCCGACGGGCCGGGTGTGCGGCACGCCCATGGGGATGCCGTGGAAGTTGACCGCGAGCCGTACGCCGAGCCGTTCGACGATCTGGGCGACGGCGGCGGCGAACCGCTCCCACTCGACGTCCGGCTCGGGGCCGGAGAGGACGAGGAAGGGGGCACCGGTGGCGTCCTGGACGAGGCGGACCTCGATGGCCGGGGTCTCGTACCCGGTCCAGCGGTCGCGTCGGAAGGTCAGCAGGGGACGGCGGGCGCGGTAGTCCACCAGCCGGTCGTGGTCGAAGCGGGCGACCACCTGGTTGGGCAGGGTGTCGAGGACCTGGTCGACGATCTGTTCGCCGGTCTCCCCCGCGTCGATGTAGCCGTCGAAGTGGTACAGCATGACCAGTCCGGCCGACTCCTGTGCCAGGGCCAGGTCGACCACGGCCAGGCCCTTGGCGTCCCACTCGTACAAATCCTGGGGATCAAGCACGGTTACCGCTCCTCCTCGCGTCCTTGGGAAGAACGCCTCAGGACGCAAGGTCATTCCCGGCGGAGCCGTTTCGGCAGCGGGCTTCGCCGGGTGCCGGAACGCGACCGGGGCCCGCTCCCCCGGGAGGGAGCGGGCCCCGGTTGTGCTAGCGGCTAGCGCTGCTCAGCGGAGAGCCTGTTCAGCTCTGGCCGCCGGCCAGCTTCTCGCGCAGGGCGGCGAGGGCCTCGTCCGACGCCAGGGCGCCGGCGTTGTCGTCCGACTCCGAGGAGTAGGAGCCACCGGTCGGCGCGGCGGCCGGAGCAGCGGAGCCACCCTCGGCAGCGGCGGCCTCGTCGGCCTCGCGGGACTTGATGACCTGGGCCTGGTGCTGCTCGAAGCGCGCCTGCGCCTCGGCGTACTGGGCCTCCCACGCCTCGCGCTGGGCCTCGTAGCCCGGCAGCCAGTCGTTGGTCTCGGGGTCGAAGCCCTCGGGGTAGATGTAGTTGCCCTGGTCGTCGTAGGACGCGGCCATGCCGTACAGGGTCGGGTCGAACTCGACCGACGCCGGGTCGGCACCGAAGGACTCGTTGGCCTGCTTCAGGGACAGCGAGATCCGGCGACGCTCGAGGTCGATGTCGATGACCTTGACGAAGATCTCGTCGTTGACCTGGACGACCTGCTCCGGGATCTCCACGTGGCGCTCGGCCAGCTCGGAGATGTGGACCAGACCCTCGATGCCCTCGTCGACGCGGACGAACGCACCGAACGGAACCAGCTTGGTGACCTTGCCGGGGACGACCTGGCCGATCTGGTGGGTGCGGGCGAACTGCTGCCACGGGTCCTCCTGCGTCGCCTTCAGCGACAGGGAGACACGCTCGCGGTCCATGTCCACGTCGAGAACCTCGACGGTGACCTCCTGGCCGACCTCGACAACCTCGGACGGGTGGTCGATGTGCTTCCAGGACAGCTCGGAGACGTGGACGAGACCGTCGACGCCACCCAGGTCCACGAAGGCACCGAAGTTGACGATCGAGGACACGACGCCGGAGCGGACCTGACCCTTCTGGAGGGTCGTGAGGAAGGTCTGGCGGACCTCGGACTGGGTCTGCTCCAGCCAGGCGCGGCGGGACAGGACCACGTTGTTGCGGTTCTTGTCCAGCTCGATGATCTTCGCCTCGAGCTCCTTGCCCACGTAGGGCTGGAGGTCGCGGACACGACGCATCTCGACCAGGGAGGCCGGGAGGAAGCCGCGGAGGCCGATGTCGAGGATGAGACCACCCTTGACGACCTCGATGACGGTACCGGTGACGATGCCGTCCTCTTCCTTGATCTTCTCGATGGTGCCCCAGGCACGCTCGTACTGGGCGCGCTTCTTCGAGAGGATCAGGCGGCCTTCCTTGTCCTCCTTCTGGAGAACCAGGGCCTCGATCTCGTCGCCGACCTTGACGACCTCGTTCGGGTCGACGTCGTGCTTGATCGAGAGCTCGCGGCTCGGGATGACACCTTCGGTCTTGTAACCGATGTCGAGCAGGACCTCGTCCCGGTCGACCTTCACGATGACGCCGTCGACGATGTCGCCGTCGTTGAAGTACTTGATCGTCTCGTCGATCGCGGCGAGGAAGGCTTCCTCGTTACCGATGTCGTTGACCGCAACCTGCGGGGTGGTGGCGGTGGTCTCGGTGCTGCTCGTCATGTGGGAAAGGGCTCCGGTACGGACATTGAAGTCGTAGGTACTGCTACGCCGAGAGCCCGTATCGCAGCTGAAGAAGCCGGACAGCCAAGGAAGCACCTCTCCCGACGAACGGGGAGCGCCTCGAAAACCGAGGGGACATACAACAGATGCGAGCGCGGCCTGCTCCGTCTGAGGCGCGCAGGCCCGCAGCGCAACCTTTAGCATACGGGGGCGGCCGGACAGGGTCAATGCGCGAAGCGCGCAGCCGGGACAGATCCACGCACACCCGGCACCGTTCATGTCCGCCCGCACGCCATCGGCGGGTCTCCGCCGTTCCGCGGCACTGACCGCAAACTACATCGACGGACGAGATGAACCAAGAGTACGAGCAGGATGACCGCTTCGAGACGGACGGCGAAGAGGCGGAGGCGACCCGGCGTGACGCGGGCGACGCGGAGAGCAGCCGGGCCAGCCGGGGCTGGTGGGACCGGAACGCGGACGAGTACCAGCTGGAGCACGGCACCTTCCTCGGCGACGACCGTTTCGTGTGGGGTCCGGAGGGCCTGGACGAGGCCGAGGCGGGGCTGCTGGGGCCGGCGGAGGGGCTGAAGGGGCTCGACGTCCTGGAGATCGGCGCGGGTGCGGCGCAGTGCTCGCGCTGGCTGGCGGCGCAGGGGGCCCGGCCGGTGGCGCTCGACCTGTCGCACCGGCAGCTCCAGCACGCGCTGCGGATCGGCGGGGAGGTACCGCTGGTGGAGGCGGACGCGGGGGCGCTGCCGTTCCGCGACGGCTCCTTCGACCTGGCGTGCTCGGCGTACGGGGCGGTGCCGTTCGTGGCCGATCCGGTGCGGGTCTTCCGCGAGGTGCGCCGGGTGCTGCGGCCGGGCGGCCGCTGGGTCTTCTCGGTGACGCACCCGATCCGCTGGGCCTTCCCCGACGAGCCGGGGCCGGAGGGCCTGTCGGTCGCGGCCTCCTACTTCGACCGCACGCCCTATGTCGAGCAGGACGGGTCGGGGCGGGCGGTGTACGTGGAGCACCACCGGACGCTCGGCGACCGGGTGCGGGACGTGGTGGCCGGCGGCTTCCGGCTGGTGGACCTGGTCGAGCCCGAGTGGCCGGAGTGGAACAGCCAGGAGTGGGGCGGCTGGTCGCCGCTGCGCGGGAATCTGATCCCCGGCACGGCGATCTTCGTGTGCGAGCGCGAGGACTGAGCCACCCCGAATACTCCTACTAGAACTACTTATGGGCGGGCCTGTGGATAACCAGGCCCGCTCTTTTTCTCTCGCGTACGAGACTGAGTGCGTGATCCGAAACGACGTACTCGACCTGCTTCCCGTCCGCCATGCCGTTCCCGAGCTGCTCGCCGCGCTCGACGGGCGCGGCACCGCGGTGCTGCACGCGCCGCCCGGCACCGGCAAGACCACGATGGTGCCGCTGGCGCTCGCGGGGCTCATAGGGGACGGGCCGGAGCGGCGGGTGCTGGTGGCCGAGCCGCGCCGGATGGCGGTGCGGGCGGCGGCCGGGCGGATGGCCTGGCTGCTGGGCGAGGAGGTCGGCGGGACGGTCGGCTTCGCGGTGCGCGGGGAGCGGCGGGCCGGTCCCGCGACCCGGGTGGAGGTGGTGACCACGGGCCTCCTCCTCCAGCGGCTCCAGCGGGATCCGGAGCTCGCGGGGGTGGACGTGGTGCTGCTCGACGAGTGTCACGAGCGGCATCTGGACGCCGACACGGCCCTCGCGTTCCTGGTGGACGTACGGGCCGCGCTGCGGCCGGAGCTGGGGGTCGTCGCGGCCTCGGCGACCAGTGACGCGGAGGCGTGGGCGCGGCTGCTGACCGTCCAGGAGGGCGGCGGGCCCGCGCCGGTGGTGCGCGGCGAGGGCGAGGGGCACGGGTTCGCGGTGGTCCACGCGCCGCCGCCGGCGGGGATCCGGCCGGCGCACGGCACCTGGGTGGACCCGGCGCTGCTGCGGCACGTGGCGGCGACGGTGCGGCAGGCGCTGGCGCGGCACGAGGGCGACGTCCTCTGCTTCCTGCCGGGGACGGGGGAGATCGCGCGGACGGCGGGGCTGCTCGACGGGGTGGACGCCGAGGTGCTCCAGCTGCACGGGCGGGCTCCGGCGGCGGTGCAGGACGCGGTGCTGCGGGGCGCGGGGCCGGGCGGGCGGCGACGGGTGGTGCTGTCGACGTCGGTGGCGGAGTCGAGCCTCACGGTGCCGGGGGTGCGGGTCGTGGTGGACGCGGGACTCGCCCGGGAGCCGCGGATGGACCATGCGCGCGGCCTTGGATCGCTGGCGACGGTGCCGGTCTCGGCCGCGGCGGCGACCCAGCGGGCGGGGCGCTCGGGGCGCGAGGCGCCGGGCACGGTGTACCGGTGCTGGGCGGAGGCGGAGGAGAGCGGCCGGGCGCGGTTCCCGGCGCCGGAGATCCGGATCGCGGACCTGGCCGGGTTCGCGCTGCGGGCCGCCTGCTGGGGGGATCCGACGGCGGAGGGTCTGGCACTGCTCGACGCGCCGCCGGCCGGGGCGATGGCGGCGGCCCGTTCGGTGCTGACGGCGATCGGGGCGGTGGACGAGGCGGGGAAGGCCACCGAGCGGGGGGTGCGGATGGCCCGGCTCGGGGTGCACCCGCGGCTGGGGCGGGCGCTGCTCGACGGGGCGGCCGAGGTGGGGGCGCGGCGGGCCGCGGAGGTGGTGGCGCTGCTGGGCGAGGAGCCGCCCCGGGAGTACGGGGACGATCTGGCGGTCGCCTGGCGCGAGGCCCGTCGGGGCGGGGACGGGTACGGGGCGCGCTGGAGGGCGGAGGTGCGGCGTCTGGAACGGGCGGTGGCGTCGGTGGCGGGTTTCCAGGGTGCTCCCGGGATCGGTGCCGAGGGCGGTTCTGCAGGTGTTTCCGTAGGTGGGTCCGGGGGCGGGGACGATCGAGTGGCGGGGGTGGTGACGGCGCTGGCGTTTCCGGAGCGGGTGGCGCGGGTGCGGGAGCAGGGCGGGCATCTGATGGTGTCGGGGAGCGGGGCGCGGCTCGCGGAGGGCTCGGGGCTGCGGTCGGCCCCGTGGCTCGCGGTGGCGGTGGCGGACCGGACGGCGCGGGACGCGACGGCCCGGGTGCGGCTGGCGGCGGTGGTGGACGAGGAGGTGGCGCGGCGGGCCGCGGGACATCTGTTCCGTTCGGGCGAGGAGGTGCGCTGGGAGGACGGCGATGTGGTGGCGCGTTCCGTGGAGTGGCTGGGGGCGGTGGAGCTGACGGTCCGTCCGCTGGGGGCGGCGGCCGATCCGGTGCTGGTGCGGGAGGCGCTGCTCGACGGGCTCCGGCGGGAGGGTACGGGGCTGCTGCGGTGGGGGCGGGAGGCCGTGGAGCTGCGGGAGCGGCTGGCGTTCCTGCACGGGGCGGTCGGCGGGGCGTGGCCGGACATGGCGGAGGAGGCGCTGGTGGAGCGGGCCGAGGAGTGGCTGGAGCCCGAGCTGTCCCGGGCGAGGCGGCGGGCGGATCTGGGGCGGATCGACGCCGGGGAGGCGCTGCGGCGGCTGTTGCCGTGGGCCTCGGGCGAGGCGGGGCGGCTCGACGAGCTGGCGCCGGAACGGATCGAGGTGCCGAGCGGGTCGCGGATCCGGGTGGCGTACGGGGAGGGGCGGCCGGTGCTGGCGGTGAAGCTCCAGGAGATGTTCGGGCTGGCCGAGACGCCGAGGGTGGCGGGGGTGCCGGTCCTGGTGCACCTGCTCTCCCCCGCCGGGCGGCCGGCGGCCGTGACCGCCGATCTGGCCTCGTTCTGGCGGGACGGATACCGGGTGGTGCGGGCGGAGCTGCGGGGGCGGTACCCGAAGCATCCGTGGCCGGAGGACCCCTCGTCGGCGGAGCCGACGCGGCACACGAGCGCGCGGCTCAGACGGGAGGGGTGACGGCCTCGGGGGCGGTCCTCGGTGCGGCCTCGGGGGTGGTGCGGCGGGAGCGGGACTCCAGCAGGAGCGCGAGGGCGAGCAGGAGGAGGGCGAGGACGGTGAAGGTCCAGGGGAGGTACGAGACGAGGAGGAGGACGGTGGTGCGGTTGGAGGAGACAAGATCGACGGTGTCGACGATGTAGTCCTCGCGCATCTTCACGTGGCCGGCGAAGACGGTGAGGGTGTCGGTGCCCATCAGGGCCTTGGCGCCGCGGAGTTCCTCCTTGTGGATCTCCTCGCCGTTGACGGGGGCCCCGGTGACGGGTTCGACCCAGAACATCCGCTTGGTGGTGTACCAGCGGGTGAGGCCGGTACTGGCGATGAGTTCGGGGGTGATGCCCTCGACCGGCATGATCTTGGGCATGGGCACCTGGGTCCAGGGGATGGTCTGCTCGTAGTAGTAGACCTCCAGGCCGCGGAAGGTGCGGGTGCCCGCGTAGTGGATGGGGGACGAGGTGCGGGTCTGGGCGTCGAAGTAGAGGTAGTCGCGCTTCTCGGTGAGGAAGGGCCATTTGAACTCGATGCCCTCGCGTCTGACCGGGTCGCCGTCGACCATCTCGCCGGGCGCGTTCACGGGTTCCTGGCTGTGGGCGTCGAAGATGTACCGCTCGGGGATCTTGGACACCATCTGCCCGTCGGGCCCCATGACGTAGGAGAGGCCGTCCCAGACGACGACGTCGCGGTCGGTGTCGCGCTCGATCCGCTTCGACTCCTCCACGTTGCCCTTGAGGGTCTGGACGATCGTGATCTTCTCGACCTCGCGGGACTTGAGGGTGTTGTAGTCGAGGAGGGTCGCGGGGCGGGCCTCCAGGACCATCTCCTGGTACTGGTTCGGCGGGATCTTGGCCAGCCGGGGGAAGGCGTACCAGCGCAGGGTGGGGGCCATGGCGGCGAGGAAGACCGCGCAGGAGAGGAGGACGAGGCTGGCTCGGCGGCGCACGGGGGCTCCCTACTTCTTCGGGCCGGGGTCGGCGGTGAGCAGGGGTCTGGGCGAGGTCGGGCCGTCGGGCGGCAGATCGACCAGGGAGACGAGGAGGACGAAGAGCAGGACGGGTACGAGTCCGATGGCGGCGGCGACGAGGGCGCGCATGTCGACCTCCCGGCAGGTGATCTGATGGGGCGTCAGGGCGGGGGCACCGTAGCAACGCGGCCGTGAGATGAGAACAGCCCGTGGCGGGACGGGAGGAAACGCGCGCCGCCCCCGGCGTCCCGGGAGGGGGCGGCGGGGGCGGCGCGGAGAAGGGGAGGTGCGGGTCAGGCGGAGGGCGACGCGCTCGCGGTGGGCGAGGTGGAGGCCGTGGGCGAGGGGGACTCGGTCCCGGAGCCGGTCGGTTCCGGCGCGGGGGTCGGCTCCGGGTCGGTGGTCGGATCCGGGGTCGGGGTCGGGGTCGGGTCGGCGGTCGGGGGCGGAGTGGTGGCCGGGGTGGTGACGGTGAGCGTCAGCTTCACGGTGCCACCGCCGGGCGCGGTGAGCCACAGCACGTAGCTGCCGGCCTTCTCGCCCGCGACGAGGTCCCGGATCGTCAGGCGGCCGTCCGCGCCGGTCTTCAGGACCTTGGTGCGGACCGGGTTCCCGGCGGCGTCCTTGCCGAAGGACGGACCGTCGGCGCTCTTCTCCGGGGTGTCCGTCGAGTCGGCGACCACGGCGGTGACGCTCACGCCGGGGGCGAGCGCGCCGTCGAGACGGGCCTCGACCGTGACGGGGCCGTAGCCGGCACCGGTCTCGGCGGTCAGGTCGGCCGTGTCGCCGACGCGGGCGAGGGCGTCGGCCTTGCGCACCTCGACGGTCGCCTTCAGCTCGGCGGCCGGCAGGCTGCGGCCGGGGACGGTGGCGCGGATGGTGAAGGCCTCGGCCTTCTGGCCCGCGCGGAGGGCGGGGGCCTTGGCGACGCCCTTCGCGTCCGAGGTGACGGTGACCGTGGTGGCGCCGGCGGGGAAGCGGGCGTCGGTGGTGGCGGGGAGCTCGAAGCGGACGCTGACGCCGGCGACGGGGCGGCCCGCGGAGTCCACGGCGGTGACGGAGGCGGCCTCGGCGAAGGTGCTCTCGGTGACCGCGGTCAGCACCGCCGTACCGGCCTTGAGGCGCGCCACCTTGAGGGTCGGCGGGATCTCGACGGGCTTGGGGTCGGGCGGGGTCGGGTCGGTCGTCGGCGGGGTCGGCGGCTTCGACGGCGTGGTCGGGGACGGGGACGGAGCCGGGGAGGTGGGCTTCGGCGACGGCTTGTCCGGCGCCGGGGTGGAGCCCGGGGAGGGCGAGCCCGTCGGGGCCGTCGGGCGCGGCGGGGTGCCGGGGACGGTCCGGTCGCTGCGGTCCACCGGGAGCGGGCCCGTGCCGTCCGGGACGGTGTGGGTGCCGCGCTGGTAGTAGGCGAACCAGGAGAGGACGGTGTGGAGGTATTCGGTGGAACGGTTGTAGCTGAGGATCGCCCGGTCGAGGTCGGCCTTCATGGCCAGGTTCCGGTCGCCGGCGCACAGGTACATGCCCGCGGCCTGGGCGGCGTCGTAGATGTTGTTGGGGTCCTTCTTCCCGTCGCCGTTGGCGTCCTGGCCCCAGACGGCCCAGGTGGACGGGATGAACTGCATGGGGCCGACGGCGCGGTCGTGGGTGGTGTCGCCGTCGAAGGCGCCGCCGTCGGTGTCCGAGATGTTGGCGAAGCCGACGCCGTTGAGGGCCGGGCCGAGGATCGGGGAGAGGGTGGTGCCGTTGCCGTCCACGCGGCCGCCGCGGGCCTGACCGGACTCGACCTTGCCGATGCCGGCGAGGAGCTGCCACGGCAGGTTGCAGGAGGGGTCGGAGGCGCGGACCGAGAGTTCGGCGCGGCGGTAGGCGTCGAGGACGGTCGCGGGTATGCCGGCCTCGGCGGGGCCGGTGACGACCGGCACCAGGGGGGCGGTGGGCGCCCCGGGCTTGTTCGGGGTGTTCAGCGGCGGCAGGTCCGTGTAGTACGGCGAGTCGCCGGTCGCCGAGCCGTCGTTCCCTCCGTGCGGGGTCGTGGCGTCGCCGGCGCCGATGGCGCGGTCGCCGCTGAGGTTGTCGGTCGGCGGGGGTATCGCCCCCGGTCCCTGCGAGGCGGCCAGCGCTGCGACCGTGGCGGCCACGATCGCTCCGCTCGTGGCGCTCCTGCGCAGTCGGCGGCCGAATTGCGCTGCCATACCCGTGTTCCCCTCCCCATTCGGCTGTGGCCGCACGCTCCCCGCGGGTGGCCACAGGCGACCCTATGCGATGTCCGTATCACGGGACACCACGGGCCGCCCGGGTTTCACGCTTTCGTCACCCCTTGATCCCCCGGTGGCCGGACACGGAGGTCCGCACTCCGGAGGCGCGGGGTCTGGCCGGGAACCGTCGACGGGGTGGGGCGCCTCTTGCACTCGGGCCGATCATCCGTACGACCGGGAGGTTCCTTCCGTGCCCTTCACCCTGAGCCATGCCGCGGCGGTCCTGCCGGGGCTGCGGCGGGACGGGACCGCGCGCGGCCCGCTCGTCGCCTCCGCCCTCGTCGCCGGCAGCTTCTCCCCCGACCTCACCTACTTCGCGGCGACGGCGGTGCCCGGGGCCATGGAGTTCGGGGACGTGACCCACTCCCCCGTCGGGCTCGTCACCGTCGACGTGCTCATCGCCGCCGCCCTGGTGGGGCTGTGGCTGACGGTCCGTGAGCCGCTGGTGGGGCTGCTGCCGGCGCGGTGGCGGGGGCGGGTGTACGGGGTGGTGCGCGGGCGGCCGTGGCGGGAACGGCGGCCGGTCGCGCTCGCCTTCTGGTTCGCCGTCTCGGCGGCGCTCGGCGCCACCACCCATGTCGTCTGGGACGCCTTCACGCACATCGACCGCTGGGGGACGCGGAAGTTTCCCTTCCTGGCGGAGGTGGTGGCCGGGTTCCCGGTCTACCAGTACGCGCAGTACGGCGGTTCGGCACTGGCCATCGGGCTGCTCGGCTGGTTCGCGGTCCGTGCGCTGCGGTCCGTGCCGGCCGGGTCGGAGGCGCCCGCCGCGGTGCCGGTGCCGAGTCGGCGGGGGCGGTGGGCGGCACTGCTGCTGATCGGGGGCTGCGTCCTGGCCGGGATCGCGCACCGGGTGCTGCGCTGGGCGGCGTACTGGGGCTGGGACAGGATCGAGAACCCGCTCGACATCATTCCGACCGCCTGTTTCGGGGCGGGCGCGGGGCTCTTCGCCGGGCTCCTGCTGTACGGGGCGGTGGCCCGGCTGCGGGGGCCGGGAGCGGTACCGGCGCCCGGCGCGGGAGCGGTCCCGGCGCCCGGCGCGGGAGCGGTCGCGGAAGGGGACCCGGCCGTCCGGGCGGCGCACTCCCGGCCGGGCGTGCGCTGACCCGGGCCGGTCCGTCCGGCGCGGACACCGGCGGCCGTACCCCGGGAGAGGGGCGCGGCCACCGGTGATCCGGCACACGGGTCAGTGCGCGGCCGAGTCCCAGTCCGGGCCGACGCCGACGGAGACGTCGAGCGGGGCGCGGAGGTCGGCGGCGGCGGACATCTGCTCGCGGACGAGGGCCTCGACCCGCTCGCGCTCGCCGGGGGCGATCTCCAGGACGATTTCGTCGTGGACCTGGAGGAGCATCCGGGAGGCGAGGCCGGCCTCGGTGAGGGCCCGGTCGACCTTGAGCATGGCGACCTTGACGATGTCGGCGGCGGTGCCCTGGATGGGGGCGTTGAGCGCCATCCGCTCGGCGGCCTCGCGGCGCTGGCGGTTGTCGCTGTTGAGGTCCGGCAGGTAGCGGCGGCGGCCGAGCATGGTCTCGGTGTAGCCGGTGGCGCGGGCCTCGTCGACGACCCGGTGCAGATAGTCCCGCACCCCGCCGAAGCGCTCGAAGTAGGTGTCCATCAGGACCCGGGCCTCGCCCGGGTCGATGTTCAGCTGCTGGGCGAGGCCGAAGGCGGAGAGGCCGTAGGCGAGGCCGTACGACATGGCCTTGATCTTGCGGCGCATCTCGGCGTCGACGGCGGACCGCTCGACGCCGAAGACCTGGGAGGCGACGGTGGTGTGCAGGTCCTCGCCGGAGGTGAAGGCCTCGATGAGGCCCTCGTCCTCGGAGAGGTGGGCCATGACGCGCAGCTCGATCTGGCTGTAGTCGGCGGTCATCAGGGACTCGAAGCCCTCGCCGACGACGAAGCCGTGCCGGATGGCGCGGCCCTCGTCCGTCCGCACCGGCACGTTCTGCAGGTTGGGGTCGGTGGAGGAGAGGCGGCCGGTGGCGGCGACGGTCTGGCTGAAGGTGGTGTGGATGCGGCCGTCGGAGGCGATCGTCTTGATCAGGCCCTCGACGGTGGAGCGGAGCCGGGCCTGCTCACGGTGGCGGAGCATGATGACCGGCAGCTCGTGCTCGGTCTGGCCGGCCAGCCAGGCGAGCGCGTCGGCGTCGGTGGTGTAGCCGGTCTTGGTCTTCTTGGTCTTCGGGAGGTTGAGCTCGCCGAAGAAGACCTCCTGGAGCTGCTTGGGCGAGCCGAGGTTGAACTCGTGGCCGACGGAGGCGTGGGCCTCCTTGACGGCCTGCTGCACGGCCCCGGCGAACTGCTGCTCCATCGCCTCCAGGTGGTCGCGGTCGGCGGCGATGCCGTGCCGCTCCAGGCGGGCGAGGAGGGTGGAGGTCGGCAGCTCCACCTGGTACAGCAGGTCGCGGGCGCCGACTTCGTCGAGCCTGGTCTCGAAGGCGGTGCCGAGGTCGAGGACGGCGCGGGCCTGGGTCATCAGCGCCTCGGCCTCCGCGTGGTCGTCGGCGCCGAAGGCGAGCTGGCCCTCGGTGGCGGCGGCGGGGGCCAGCTCCCGGCCGAGGTACTCCAGGGAGAGGGCGTCCAGGGCGAAGGAGCGGCGGCCGGGCTTGACCAGGTACGCGGCGAGCGCGGTGTCCATGGTGACGCCGGCGACGCTCCAGCCGTGCTCGGGGAAGACCCGCATCGCGCCCTTGGCGTTGTGCAGGACCTTGGGGCGGTCCGGGTCGGAGATCCAGGCGGCCCAGGCCCGCTCGTCGGCCTCGTCGAGCTCGCTGGGGTCGAACCAGGCGGCCTCGCCGTCGGCGCCGGCCAGGGCGATCTCGGAGACGCTGCCGGTGCCCAGCGCCCAGGCGTCGACGGTGGCGACGCCGAGGGGCTGCTCGCCGTGGGCGGCGAGCCAGGGGGCGAGCTCGCCGGAGCCGAGGACGGTGAAGTCCAGTTCGACGGCGGGGCCGGGGGCGGGCTCGGTCTCCTCGGCGCTGCCGGGGTCGACGGCGAGGAGCCGCTCGCGCAGCGAGGGGTTGCGGATCTCCAGGGTGTCGAGGAGCAGCGCGACGGCCTTGCGGTCGTACGGCTCGCGGGCCAGCTCCGCGACGGTCCTCGGCAGCTCGACGTCCCGGACCATCTCGGTGAGGACGCGGTTGAGCTTGACGGACTCCAGGTGGTCCCGGAAGTTCTGCCCGGCCTTGCCCTTGACCTCGTCGGCGCGCTCGACCAGCTCGGCGAAGGAGCCGAACTGGTTGATCCACTTGGCTGCGGTCTTCTCGCCGACGCCGGGGATGCCCGGGAGGTTGTCGGACGGGTCGCCGCGCAGGGCCGCGAAGTCGGGGTACTGGGAGGGGCTGAGGCCGTACTTCTCCTGGACCTTCTCCGGGGTGAAGCGGGTCAGCTCGGAGACGCCCTTGGTGGGGTAGAGCACGGTGGTGCGGTCGGTGACCAGCTGGAAGGAGTCCCGGTCGCCGGTGACGATGAGGACGTCGAAGCCCTCGGCCTCGGCCTGGGTGGCGAGGGTGGCGATGATGTCGTCGGCCTCGAAGCCGTCGACGGCGAACCGCGGCGCGTTCATGGCGTCGAGGAGTTCGCCGATCAGCTCGACCTGTCCCTTGAACTCGTCGGGGGTCTTGGAGCGGTTCGCCTTGTACTCGGGGAACTCCTGCGAGCGCCAGGTCTTGCGGGACACGTCGAAGGCGACGGCGAAGTGCGTGGGCGCCTCGTCGCGCAGGGTGTTCGCCAGCATCGACGCGAAGCCGTAGATCGCGTTCGTCGGCTGCCCGGTCACCGTGGTGAAGTTCTCCGCGGGCAGCGCGAAGAAGGCCCGGTACGCGAGCGAGTGCCCGTCCATGAGGAGCAGGCGGGGGCGGGTGTCTGCGGTGTTCTTCGATGCTGTCTCGGCCACGGGACGATCCTGCCACGGCCCGCTGACAATCCCGTCCACACCGGCCCGTCCGCCCCGGTCGGGTGCCGGGCTGTCGGTGCCGCGTGACAGGATCGGAGACGTACGCCGCAGGTTTACCGCTCAAGGGAGAGCGCGATGGTCAGCAAGCCGCCGGCCGGTGACCCGGTCCAGGACGCACCGCAGGTCACGCCGCCGCAGCACGCCGCCGCGGGCCTGCCCGCCATCGGGCACACCCTGCGGATCGCCCAGGAGCAGATGGGGGCCGTGCGCACGGCCCGGACGCTGCTCAAGGTCAATCAGAAGGACGGCTTCGACTGTCCCGGCTGCGCCTGGCCGGAGGGCGACAAGCGGCACCTGGCGGAGTTCTGCGAGAACGGGGCGAAGGCGGTCGCCGAGGAGGCGACGCTGCGGCGGGTGACGCCCGCGTTCTTCGCCGCGCACCCGGTGGCGGAGCTGGCGGAGCGCAGCGGCTACTGGCTGGGGCAGCAGGGCCGGATCACAAGTCCCATGCTCCTGCCGGAGGATGGCGACCACTACGAGCCGGTGACCTGGGAGCGGGCCTTCGCGATCATCGCGGAGGAGCTGACCGCGCTCTCCTCCCCCGACGAGGCGCTCTTCTACACCTCGGGCCGGACCAGCAACGAGGCCGCGTTCCTGCTCCAGCTCTTCGCGCGCGAGTTCGGCACCAACAACCTGCCGGACTGTTCGAACATGTGCCACGAGTCCTCGGGCTCGGCGCTGACCGAGACGATCGGCATCGGCAAGGGCAGCGTCTCCCTGGAGGACCTGCACCGGGCGGACCTGATCGTCGTCGCCGGGCAGAACCCGGGCACCAACCATCCGCGGATGCTGTCGGCCCTGGAGAAGGCGAAGGCGGCCGGGGCGCGGATCATCTCGGTGAACCCGCTGCCGGAGGCCGGTCTGGAGCGGTTCAAGAACCCGCAGACCCCGCAGGGGATGCTGAAGGGGGCGGCGCTCACCGACCTCTTCCTCCAGATCCGGATCGGCGGCGACCAGGCCCTCTTCCGGCTCCTGAACAAGCTGGTCCTGGAGACGCCCGGGGCGGTCGACGAGGAGTTCGTACGGGAGCACACCCACGGCTTCGAGGAGTTCGCGGCGGCGGCCGGGGAGGCCGACTGGGAGGAGACCCTGGCGGCGACGGGGCTCTCCCGGCCCGAGGTCGAGCGGGCCCTGGAGATGGTGCTGGCCTCGGAGCGGACGATCGTCTGCTGGGCGATGGGCCTGACCCAGCACAAGCACTCCGTGCCGACCATCCGCGAGGTGGTCAACCTGCTGCTGCTCCGGGGGAACATCGGCAGGCCGGGCGCGGGCGTGTGCCCGGTGCGCGGGCATTCGAACGTGCAGGGCGACCGGACGATGGGCATCTTCGAGCGCCCGGCGCCGGCCTTCCTGGACGCGCTGGACAAGGAGTTCGGGATCGTCTCGCCGCGCCACCACGGCTTCGACGTGGTGCGGTCGATCCAGGCGCTGCGGGACGGCGAGGCGAAGGTCTTCTTCGCGATGGGCGGGAACTTCGTCGGCGCGACCCCGGACACCGAGGTCACCGAGGCCGCGATGCGGCGGGCCCGGCTGACGGTGCAGGTGTCGACCAAGCTGAACCGCTCGCACGTGGTGACCGGCCGGCGGGCGCTGATCCTGCCGACGCTGGGCCGGACCGACAAGGACGTGCAGAAGAGCGGACGCCAGTTCGTGACGGTCGAGGACTCGATGGGCCTGGTGCACGCCTCGCGCGGCAATCTGGCGCCGGCGAGCCCGCACCTGCTCTCCGAGCCGGCGATCGTGGCCCGGATGGCCCGGGCCGTGCTGGGCGCCGGTTCGGGCACGCCGTGGGAGGCGTTCGAGGCGGACTACGCGGCGATCCGGGACCGGATCGCGCGCGTGGTGCCCGGTTTCGAGGACTTCAACGCCCGTCTGGCGGCGGACCCGGGCGGCTTCGCGCTGCCGCACGCGCCGCGGGACGAGCGCCGCTTCCCCACGAAGACGGGGAAGGCGAACTTCACGGCGGCGCCGGTGGAGTACCCGAGGGTCCCGGAAGGCCGGCTGCTGCTCCAGACGCTCCGCTCGCACGACCAGTACAACACCACGATCTACGGTCTCGACGACCGCTACCGGGGGATCCGCGGCGGCCGCCGGGTGGTGCTCGTGCACCCCGAGGACGCGGCGGCGCTGGGCCTGGCCGACGGGGCGTACGCGGATCTGGTGAGCGAGTGGACGGACGGCAGCGAGCGGCGGGCGCCCGGTTTCCGGGTGGTGCACTATCCGACGGCCCGGGGGTGCGCGGCGGCGTACTACCCGGAGACGAACGTGCTGGTCCCGCTGGAGTCGACGGCGGACATCAGCAACACCCCCGCGAGCAAGTCCGTGATCGTGCGTCTGGAAGAATCACCGGCACCGACCGCCTAAGCGCTTGCTCAGCAAGTCGGCGGGCGACAGGATCAGCCGTACGAGGACGAACGGAGCCGGGCCATGGGTGAGCAGCAGCACGTGAAGTTCCCGCAGGAGGTCATCGACGAGTACGCCGCGCTCGGCGTGGATCTGCCGGCGCTCTTCTCGGCCGGACACCTGGGGAACCGGATGGGTGTGCAGATCGTGGAGGCGTCGGCCGAGCGGGTCGTCGGCACCATGCCGGTGGAGGGCAACACCCAGCCGTACGGGCTGCTGCACGGCGGCGCCTCGGCGGTGCTGGCGGAGACCCTGGGCTCGGTGGGCTCGATGCTGCACGGCGGGGTGTCGCGGATCGCTGTGGGCGTGGATCTGAACTGCACCCATCACCGGGGGGTGCGCAGCGGTCTGGTGACCGGGGTGGCGACCCCGGTGCACCGCGGGCGGTCCACCGCGACGTACGAGATCGTCATCAGCGACGAGGAGGGGCGCCGGGTCTGCTCGGCGCGCCTGACCTGCATGCTGCGGGAGATCGGCCCGAAGGACGCGGCGGACCTGCCGCGGGAGGGCCAGCTCGACGGCGCCTGACGGGGCCGGTCGGCCGGTCGCCGGCCGTTTCGCCGAAGGGGGCGGTACGCGGAGACGTACCGCCCCCTTCGGCGCGTCCGGACTCCCCGCACCCCCTTTCTGCGCGCCCGAACCCTCACGCCCCCTTCTGCGCGCCCGAACCCTCACGCCCCCTTCTGCGCGCCCGAGCCCGCACCCCCTCCAGCACGTCCAGCCCCCCGCACCGCCCTTCGGCGCACCCGGACTCTCCTCACACGCGCTTCACTCGATCCACCCGCAGTCACCATCCGCGCCCCAACTCCCGCACCCACATGTCGTTTTCACGCCAGCACCTCCCAACCCCCGGGCCTCGGAGGTACGTTCGAGAGCGGTGGATTCCGGCCGTCCGCCAGGTCGACCGGTCAAAGATCCGATCCCGCCCTTCGTCACGCTCCGTGACCCCGCCCCGGGAGCGCCCGCGAGGGGCAGGGCTTGACATCCGTCCGCTCAGTTCGGGCGTCGCGTCCGATATCCGGAGAGGCGGCGAAGTGCTCCGTCAGGACCAAGATTCACTCAAGCCCCTTAGCGGAACTGCGCGTTCTCACGATGTGAACACCGCGTTACAGGTCGCTATGACCGTATTTGGACGGACCTCTCAGCCCCGCTCCAGCCGTCGGCATAACAAGACAGTCACATCCTTCCCTCGCCGCTCCCCGACCCTCCCCACCTGCGCTTAGAGTCACCGCCAGTCACCGCGCCGCTGGGCGCGGCCTACTGCACGGCCTCGTATCAGCACTCAGTACGGCCCGGCAATCACCAACGGCACCTCTTGCTTCGCAGTTCCACGGCACCGCCTCGGCAGAGGGGGCCGCGCCAGGGAAAGGACCCTTCGTGCGAAACCGTTCGTTGCTCGTCATCACCACCGCGGTCACCGCGGGAGCACTCACCCTCACCGCCTGCGGTTCGCGCGACGACAAGGGCGGCGACAACACCGGCGGAGGCGGCGTCACCGTCACCATCGGTCTGGACGCCCCGCTCACCGGTGAGCTCTCGGCCCTCGGCCTCGGCATCAAGAACTCGGCCGACCTCGCGGTCAACACGGCCAACAAGAAGGAGTACGTCAAGGGCGTCACCTTCAAGCTGGTCTCCCTGGACGACCAGGCCCAGCCGTCCGCCGGCCAGCAGAACGCCACCAAGCTGGTCGCCGACAAGACCGTCCTCGGTGTGGTCGGCCCGCTGAACTCCGGCGTCGCCGAGTCCATGCAGAAGGTCTTCGACGACGCGAAGCTGGCGCAGGTCTCCCCGGCCAACACCAACCCGGCGCTCTCCCAGGGCCCGAACTGGTCCTCCGGCGACAAGAAGCGCGGCTACAAGTCGTACTTCCGCACCGCCACCACCGACGCCATCCAGGGCCCGTTCGCGGCCCAGTACGTCTTCAACGACGCCAAGAAGACCAAGGCGTTCATCATCGACGACAAGAAGACCTACGGCGCCGGTCTCGCGGGCACCTTCAAGGGCGAGTGGGAGAAGCTCGGCGGCAAGGTCGTCGGCACCCAGCACATCGACCCGGAGACCAAGGACTTCTCCGCGGTCGCCACCCAGGTCAAGAGCTCCGGCGCGGACGTCGTCTACTACGGTGGCGAGTACCCGGCCGCCGGCCCGCTGGCCAAGCAGATCAAGGAGGCCGGCGCCAAGGTCACCGTCGTCGGCGGTGACGCGCTCTTCAGCCCCGAGTACGTCAAGCTGGCCGGTGCCACCGCGGCCGAGGGCGACATCGCCACCTCCGTCGGCGCCCCGATCGAGTCCCTCGCCTCCGCCAAGGAGTTCCTGGACAACTACAAGGCCGCGAACTACAAGGAGGCCTTCGAGGCCTACGGCGGCTACTCCTACGACTCGACCTGGTCGATCATCGAGGCCGTCAAGAAGGTCGTGGACGGCAACGGCGGCAAGCTCCCCGAGGACGCCCGCGCCAAGGTCGTCGAGGCCCTGCAGGGTGTCTCCTTCGAGGGCGTGACCGGCTCCGTCGCCTTCGACGAGTTCGGTGACACCACCAACAAGCAGCTGACCGTCTACCAGGTCCAGGGCGGCGCCTTCAAGCCGGTCAAGTCCGGCACCTTCGGCGGCTGATCCGCCGCTTCCACTCCAGCACCACTTTCACCGCGCGGGGGGCCGCACACACTCGGCGCCCCGCGCGGTGTCATATCCGTCGAAAGTCTCGGAGGACAATGCGGTGAACGAACTGCCGCAGCAGCTGGTCAACGGCCTGCTACTGGGATCCATGTACGGGCTCGTCGCCGTCGGCTACACGATGGTCTACGGCATCGTCCAGCTCATCAACTTCGCCCACGGCGAGATCTTCATGACCGGCGGCTTCGGGGCCCTGACGGTCTGGCTCGTCCTGCCCGGCGGCACCAGCATGTGGGTCGCCCTGCCCCTCATGATCATCGGCGCCGTGATCGTCTCGACGGCCGTGGCCGTCGGAGCGGAACGTTTCGCCTACCGTCCGCTCCGCGGCGGCCCGCGCCTCGCCCCGCTCATCACGGCCATCGGCCTCTCGCTCGCCCTGCAGTACGCCGTCTGGGTCTGGTACCCGGAGGCCAAGTCCGCCCGGACCTTCCCGCAGATACCCGGCGGCCCGATCGAGCTCGGCCCGGTCACCATCCAGACCGGTGACGTCTTCCTCGTCATCGCGGCCCCTCTCTGCATGGCCTTCCTCGCCTTCTTCGTCATGCGCACCCGCACCGGCCGCGGCATGCAGGCCACCGCGCAGGACCCGGACACCGCGAAGCTCATGGGCGTCAACACCGACCGGATCATCGTGATCGCGTTCGCCCTCGGCGCCGCGTTCGCCGCCGTCGGTGCCGTCGCGTACGGCCTCAAGTACGGCGTCGTCGACTACAAGATGGGCTTCCTCCTCGGACTCAAGGCGTTCACCGCCGCCGTCCTCGGCGGCATCGGCAACATCTACGGCGCCATGATCGGCGGCCTCGTCCTCGGCGTCGCCGAGACCATGGCCACCGCCTACATCGACGAAATCCCCGGTATGTCCCAGCTGGGCGGCCAGTCCTGGGCCAACGTCTGGGCCTTCGTACTCCTCATCGTCGTCCTCCTCGCCAGGCCCCAGGGCCTGCTCGGCGAGCGCGTCGCGGACAGGGCGTGAGCACCATGACCACCATCTCCGAGAACCCCCAGGCCCCCGCCGCCGCGGAGGCCGTGAAGACCGCCGACCGCGGCCTCATCGGCGTCCTGCCCGAGCGGACCGCCCGCGCCCTCGTCCTCGGCGGCGCCCTCCTGACCGTCGCGAGCTGCTTCCTCTCGTGGACGTGGACCCCCCGCTTCCCGGGCAACCTCACCGTGTACGGCTACCCGGGCGGGCTCCAGCTCCAGGTCCTGGTGACCGGCGCGCTCACCGTCCTCTTCGCCCTCTCCTCGTACGGCGTCAAGGGCCTCGGCTGGCTGACGCCGGCCGGCGCCGACGGCGCGGTCAAGTTCGGCGCGCTGGCCTCCTTCGGCACCGCCTGGTTCACCATCGTCGCGATCAGCGTCGAGCTCGGCGGCCCGGTCAACCTGGAGCCCGGCGGCGCGATCCTCGCGGTCGCCACCCTGGTCACCCTGCTCGCCGCCCTGGACCTGCCCTTCACGCGTCCGGCCGTGCTGCCGGTCGACCCGGAGGACACCGGCTGGGACCAGTTCAAGCACCGTGCCGGAAACGGCTGGGCCTCCGTCAAGGCCGCCTTCGCCGCCCCCCACCCGGTGAAGAAGCTCCCGCCGCTCTCCTCCGCCGTCGAGATCCTGATCATCGCGGCCGTCCTCGCCGTGGCGCTCGGCGTCTTCACGTACGGCATCGGCACCGAGTACGACGAGCTGTTCCTCGGCTTCCTGATCACGGCCGGCCTCGGCTTCGCCGCCGTCAGCGCCTCCGGCCTCCTCAAGCAGGCCACGCAGCTCACCGCGAAGCACCAGAACCTGTCGATCGCGGGCGCGTTCATCGCCGCCGCGCTCTTCCCCTTCACCCAGACCGACGACCAGTACGCGACGATCGGCGTCTACATCCTGATCTTCGCCACGGTCGCCCTGGGCCTGAACATCGTCGTCGGCCTCGCCGGTCTGCTCGACCTCGGTTACGTCGCCTTCCTCGGCGTCGGCGCCTACGCGGCGGCCCTCGTCTCGGGCGCCCCGACCTCGCCGTTCGGCGTGCACTTCCCCTTCTGGGCGGCGGTCCTGGTCGGCGCCGCGGCCTCGCTGGTCTTCGGCGTCCTGATCGGCGCCCCGACCCTGCGGCTGCGCGGCGACTACCTCGCCATCGTGACCCTCGGCTTCGGTGAGATCTTCCGCATCGCGGTGATGAACACCGACGGCACCTCCGGTCCCGACATCACCAACGGCTCCAACGGCATCGCCTCCATCCCGAACCTGAACTTCTTCGGGTTCGACTTCGGCCAGCCGCACACCATCGCCGGCTTCACCATCGGCCGCTTCGCCAACTACTTCTTCCTGATGCTGCTGATCACGGCGGTCGTCGTGCTGGTCTTCCGGCGCTCCGGCGACTCCCGCATCGGCCGCGCCTGGGTGGCGATCCGCGAGGACGAGACCGCCGCGCTCGCGATGGGCATCAACGGCTTCCGCGTGAAGCTGATCGCCTTCGCCCTCGGCGCCGCCCTCGCCGGCCTGGCCGGCACGGTGCAGGCCCACGTCACCTACACCGTGACCCCGGAGCAGTACCTCTTCGCCGGTCCCATCCCGCCCAACTCCGCCTTCCTGCTCGCGGCCGTCGTCCTCGGCGGCATGGGCACGATGAGCGGTCCGCTGGTCGGCGCGGCCCTGCTGTTCCTCATCCCGAACAAGCTCCAGTTCATGGGCGAGTACCAGCTCTTCGCCTTCGGCCTCGCGCTCGTGCTGATCATGCGCTTCCGTCCGGAGGGCATCATCGCGGACAAGCGCAGGCAGCTCGAGTTCCACGAGCACGACGAGAAGCCGGCCGCTACGCCCGCCAAGGCAGGTGCCTGAACCATGACGACGACCACCACCAAGGCCGACGCCACCACGGAACCGGCCGCTCGCGAGACCGTCCTGGACGCGCGCGGAGTCACCATGCGGTTCGGCGGCCTGACCGCCGTCCGCGATGTGAACCTCACCGTCAACAGCGGCGAGATCGTCGGTCTGATCGGCCCGAACGGCGCCGGCAAGACCACCTTCTTCAACTGCCTGACCGGTCTGTACGTGCCCACCGAGGGCGAGGTCCGCTACAAGGGCCAGGTCCTGCCGCCGAAGTCCTTCAAGGTCACCGCGGCCGGCATCGCCCGTACCTTCCAGAACATCCGTCTCTTCAACAACATGACGGTCCTGGAGAACGTGCTCGTCGGCCGGCACACCCGCACCAAGGAGGGCCTCTGGTCCGCCCTGCTGCGCGGCCCGGGCTTCAAGAGGGCCGAGGCGGCCTCCGAGAAGCGCGCGATGGAGCTCCTGGAGTTCGTCGGCCTGGAGAAGAAGGCGCAGCACCTCGCCAAGAACCTGCCGTACGGCGAGCAGCGCAAGCTGGAGATCGCCCGCGCGCTGGCGAGCGACCCGGGCCTGATCCTGCTCGACGAGCCGACGGCGGGCATGAACCCGCAGGAGACCCGGGCGGCCGAGGAACTCATCTTCGCCATCCGGGACATGGGCATCGCCGTGCTCGTCATCGAGCACGACATGCGCTTCATCTTCAACCTGTGCGACCGGGTCGCCGTGCTCGTGCAGGGCCAGAAGCTGATCGAGGGCGACAGCCAGACCGTCCAGAGCGACGAGCGGGTCATCGCCGCGTACCTCGGCGAACCGATCGACGAGACCCCGGCGGACGAGGCTCCCTCGGACGACGCGGCTCCGGCCGACGCCCCTTCGGGCGAGGCCACTTCGGGCGAGGCCCCGGCGGCCGACGACGCCTCGGCGGAGGAGGCACCCGCCAAGGACGAGACTCCCGCCGAGGACAAGGCCGCTCCGGCCGACGACGCCCCGACGGACGACGCCACCCCGGCGGACGAGGCCCCGGCGGGGGAGACCTCCGTCAAGGACGAGACGCCTGCCGAGGACGAGGAGCCGGCCGACGACGCCCCCTCGGACGACGCCGCCCCGGCCGACAAGGCCCCCGCGGGCGACGGGACCCCGGCCGAGGACGACACCCCGGCGGACACGGCGGAGGCCGCGAAGGACGCCGCTCCGGGCAAGGAGAACGACGCATGACCGCACTGCTCGAAGTCGAGGACCTGCGCGTCGCCTACGGAAAGATCGAGGCCGTCAAGGGCATCTCCTTCTCCGTGGAGGCGGGCGAGGTCGTCACCCTCATCGGCACCAACGGCGCCGGCAAGACCACCACCCTGCGGACCCTCTCCGGGCTCCTCAAGCCGGTCGGCGGCCAGATCAAGTTCGAGGGCAAGTCCCTCCGCAAGATCCCCGCGCACAAGATCGTCTCGCTGGGTCTGGCCCACTCCCCCGAGGGCCGGCACATCTTCCCGCGCATGACCATCGAGGAGAACCTGCTCCTCGGTGCCTTCCTCCGGAAGGACACCGCCGGCATCGCCAAGGACGTGCAGCGCGCCTACGACCTCTTCCCGATCCTGGGCGAGCGTCGCAAGCAGGCGGCCGGCACGCTCTCCGGCGGTGAGCAGCAGATGCTCGCCATGGGCAGGGCGCTGATGTCCCAGCCCAAGCTGCTCATGCTCGACGAGCCCTCCATGGGCCTCTCGCCGATCATGATGCAGAAGATCATGGCGACCATCGCCGAGCTGAAGTCCCAGGGCACCACGATCCTGCTCGTCGAGCAGAACGCCCAGGCCGCGCTGGCGCTCGCGGACCACGGTCACGTGATGGAGATCGGCAAGATCGTGCTCTCCGGCACGGGGGAGAACCTGCTCCACGACGAGTCCGTCCGCAAGGCGTACCTCGGCGAGGACTGAGCCCGCACCACGACGGAAGGCCCGCCCCACAACGCCGTGGGGCGGGCCTTCTCACATCCTGCGTACGGGGACCGCGTACGGGGCTACTGCTGCCCCTTCGCCGCCTTCTTCTCCTCGGCGTCCTCGATGACGGCCTCGGCGACCTGCTGCATGGACATGCGGCGGTCCATGGAGGTCTTCTGGATCCAGCGAAAGGCCGCCGGCTCGCTCAGGCCGTACTGGGTCTGGAGGATCGACTTGGCGCGGTCGACCAGCTTGCGGGTCTCCAGGCGCTGGGTGAGGTCGGCGACCTCCTGCTCCAGGGCACGCAGCTCGGCGAAGCGGGAGACGGCCATCTCGATGGCGGGGACGACGTCGCTCTTGCTGAAGGGCTTCACCAGGTAGGCCATGGCGCCGGCGTCCCGGGCCCGCTCGACGAGGTCGCGCTGGGAGAAGGCGGTGAGCATGAGGACCGGGGCGATGGACTCGCCGGCGATCTTCTCGGCGGCGGAGATGCCGTCGAGGACGGGCATCTTCACGTCGAGGATGACGAGGTCGGGACGGTGCTCGCGGGCGAGCTCGACGGCGGTGGCGCCGTCCCCGGCCTCACCGACGACCGTGTAGCCCTCCTCCTCCAGCATCTCCTTGAGGTCGAGACGGATCAGGGCCTCGTCCTCGGCGATGACGACGCGGGTCGTCAGCGGCGGGACGTGCGACGCGTCGTCGGCGGCGTCGGCGGGCTGGGGCGACTCGGGCGCGGTCACGGGGGCTCCTCGTTGCGGGGCAACTACTGCTCCCCATGAGCCTACCCACCTCCTGTAAGGTAGGAGCACGGCGGGTCACCGCCAACCTTCGTTTCGAAGGAAGCCCCGGTAGCCCAGCGGTTAGAGGCAATGGTCTCAAACACCATCCAGCGTGGGTTCGAATCCCACCCGGGGTACTTTCCCTCTTATTCCATGGTCGCAGCCAACTGAGCGTCCGTCACCCACACGCGTGACGGACGCTCCTGCGCGCCGACGACCCTCACCCCGTCACCGGGTCCCCGATGTGATGGACGCGGACCAGGTTCGTCGAGCCCGCCACCCCTGGCGGGGAGCCGGCCGTGATGATCACGGTGTCGCCCTTCCGGCAGCGGCCGATACGGAGCAGTTCCTCGTCGACCTGGGCGACCATCGCGTCCGTGGAGTCCACGTGGGGGCCGAGGAAGGTCTCGACGCCCCAGGTGAGGTTGAGCTGGGAGCGGGTGGCCGGGTCGGGGGTGAAGGCGAGGAGGGGGATCGGGGAGCGGTAGCGGGAGAGGCGGCGGACGGTGTCGCCGGACTGGGTGAAGGCGACGAGGAACCTGGCGCCGAGGAAGTCGCCCATCTCGGCGGCCGCGCGGGCGACGGCGCCGCCCTGGGTGCGGGGCTTGTTGCGTTCGGTCAGCGGGGGCAGGCCCTTGGCGAGGATGTCCTCCTCGGCGGCCTCGACGATCCGGCTCATGGTGCGGACCGTCTCGACCGGGAAGCGGCCGACGCTGGTCTCGCCGGAGAGCATCACCGCGTCGGTGCCGTCGATGACCGCGTTGGCCACGTCGGAGGCCTCGGCGCGGGTGGGGCGGGAGTTATCGATCATCGAGTCGAGCATCTGGGTGGCGACGATGACCGGCTTGGCGTTGCGCTTGGCGAGCTTGATCGCGCGCTTCTGGACGATGGGGACCTGTTCCAGGGGCATTTCGACGCCGAGGTCGCCGCGGGCGACCATGATGCCGTCGAAGGCGGCGACGATCTCGTCGATGTTCTCGACGGCCTGGGGCTTCTCGATCTTGGCGATGACCGGGAGGCGGCGGCCCTCCTCGTCCATGATCCGGTGGACGTCCTCGACGTCCCGGCCGGAGCGGACGAAGGAGAGGGCGATGACGTCGGCGCCGGTGCGCAGCGCCCAGCGGAGGTCCTCGACGTCCTTCTCGGAGAGGGCGGGGACGGAGACGGCGACGCCCGGCAGGTTGAGGCCCTTGTGGTCGGAGACCATGCCGCCCTCGACGACCCGGGTGTGGACCCGGGGGCCGTCGACGGAGGTGACCTCCAGGGTGACCCGGCCGTCGTCGACGAGGATCCGCTCACCGGGGGTGACGTCCCCGGCGAGGCCGGAGTAGGTGGTGCCGCAGGCGTGGCGGTCGCCCTCCACCTGCTCGACGGTGATGGTGAACGCGTCGCCGCGTTCAAGGAGTACGGGGCCCTCGCGGAAGCGGCCGAGGCGGATCTTCGGGCCTTGAAGGTCGGCGAGGACCCCGACGCTGCGGCCGGTCTCGTCGGCCGCCTTGCGGACCCGCTGGTAGCGCTCCTCGTGCTCGGCGTAGGTGCCGTGGCTGAGGTTGAGGCGGGCCACGTCCATTCCGGCCTCGACCAACGCCTTGATCTGGTCGTATGTTTCGGTGGCGGGTCCAAGGGTGCAAACGATTTTGGCTCGGCGCATGGGTCGAGCCTAGGGCCTTACCCATCAGTAGCCGGTGGGTGCGGCATGACTACTCAACGACCTTTCCATGAAACGTTGTTGACAAGTCTTGAATCTGTGCGCCGGCGTGCTCCGATGAGCGTTTTCGGCGCCCCCGGGGGGGGTCGTCTCAGAGTGCGGGCGGCAGCATCGTGAACCGCGCGACGACCTCGGCGGTCACCGTCTGACGCTGCGGTTCGAGGTCGAGGGAGGGGGCCGTGCCCGGCTCCTCCGCCGCGTAGCCGGCCGCCATCGGGGCGAAGCCGCGGTACGTCGGCATACCGGGCTCGGGCAGTCCGGCGTCCGACAGTTCGAGGAGTGAGCCGAGCGAGGTGCCCAGCGCCCGCGCGTAGGCCCGCGCCCGGCGCACGGCCTCCGTCACCGCGAGCCGGCGCGCCTCCGCGTACGCCTCCGAGTCCGGGCGCAGCTCCCACCACGGCCCGTCCACCTCCGTCTGCGCCCGGTCCGCGAGTTCGGGCACCAGCTCGCCGAGGACGGTGAAGTCGGTCAGCTCGGCGGCGATCCGCACCCGCCCCCGGTAGGCCCGCACCTGCTCGCCCCTCCCCCGGCGGGGCTGCTCGGGCGCGATGGAGAAGCTGCCCGTCTCCAGTTTCGCCACCGCCGCCCCGCGCGCCTTGACCAGGTCGAGCACCTCGGCGTTGCGGCGGGTGAGGTCGGCGAGGACGGCGGCCCGGTCGGTGCCCCGGGCGGAGACGGTCAGCCAGATCCGGGCCAGCTCCGGGTCGACCTCCAGGCGGCCCTCGCCACGGACCGTCACCTGCGGCGCCTGGGGGGTGGGGTGGGTGTGCGTCACGGCGGGCTCCTCCGGGCCGGGAATCGATGACATGCGAACACTTTCCCACTCCGTAACCCGCAAGGGGTGTTGCGCAAGAGGCGTCTGAGCCAGAATCTACGCGCGTTGTGCACCTGAGGCAGCGCCACGAACACCGAGGAGTACACACATGCCGCTGAACCGCCGGACCTTCCTGGAGAGCTCCGCCGCCATCGGAGCCGGGGCCGCCCTCGCCGCCGGCGTCGCCGCCCCCGCCGAGGCCCGGGAGGCCCGTCCCAAGCCGGCCAAGCGGTACTCCTTCACCGTCATGGGCACCACCGACCTGCACGGCAACGTCTTCAACTGGGACTACTTCACGGACAGGGAGTTCGACGACAAGGCCCACAACGACGTCGGCCTCGCCAAGATCTCCACCCTGGTGAACCGGGTCCGCGAGGCCAAGGGCCGCGGCAACACCCTCCTCATCGATGCCGGCGACACCATCCAGGGCACCCAGCTCTCGTACTACTACGCCAAGGTCGACCCGATCACGCAGGCCGGCGGCCCGGTCCACCCGATGGCCCAGGCCATGAACGCCATCGGCTACGACGCCGCCGCGCTCGGCAACCACGAGTTCAACTACGGCATCCCGGTCCTGCGGAAGTTCGAGGAGCAGTGCGACTTCCCGCTGCTCGGCGCCAACGCGCTCGACGCGAAGACGCTGCGCCCGGCCTTCCCCCCGTACAGCATCCACCGGCTGCGCACCCCGCACGGCCGGGACGTCCGGGTCGCGGTGCTCGGTCTGACCAACCCCGGCATCGCCATCTGGGACAAGGCCAACGTCAACGGCAAGATGGTCTTCCCCGGCCTGGAGGAGCAGGCCGCGAAGTGGGTGCCGAAGCTGCGCTCCATGGGCGCCGACGTGGTCGTCGTCTCCGCGCACTCCGGCTCCAGCGGCACCTCCTCGTACGGCGACCAGCTCCCGTACGTCGAGAACGCGGCCGGGCTCGTCGCCGAGCAGGTCCCCGGCATCGACGCGATCCTCGTCGGCCACGCCCACACCGAGATCCCCGAGTACCGGATCGCGAACAAGGAGACCGGCAAGGAGGTCGTCCTCTCCGAGCCGCTGAAGTGGGGCCAGCGCCTCACCCTCTTCGACTTCGACCTGGTGTGGGAGAAGGGCCGCTGGACGGTGGAGAAGGTGGCCGCGCAGGTCCTCAACTCCAACACCGTCGAGGAGGACCCGGAGATCACCGGTCTGCTCGCCGACGAGCACAAGAAGGTCGTGGCCTACGTCAACCAGGTCATCGGCACCTCCACCGCCGCCATGACCACGGTCGAGGCGCCGTGGAAGGACGAGCCGATCATCGACCTGATCAACGTCGTGCAGGCCGAGACGGTGAAGGAGGCCCTCGCGGGCGGCGCGTACGCGTCCCTGCCGGTGCTCTCGCAGGCGTCCTGCTTCTCCCGGACCGCCCGCATCCCGGCCGGCGAGATCACCATCAAGGACGCCGCCGGGCTCTACCCCTTCGAGAACACCCTGGAGGCCCGTCTGATGACGGGCGCCCAGCTGAAGGAGTACCTGGAGTACTCGGCGAAGTACTACGTGCGGACGCCGGCCGGCGCCCCCGTCGACACCGCACGGCTCACCAACGCGGACGGCACCCCGGACTACAACTACGACGCCGTGTCCGGGCTGTCCTACGAGATCGACATCGCCCGGCCGGTCGGCTCCCGGATCGTGAACCTGACCTTCGAGGGCGCGCCGCTCGACCCGGCCGCGCGGTTCGTCCTGGCCGTCAACAACTACCGTGCCAGCGGCGGCGGCGCCTTCCCGCACGTCGCCAACGCCGAGCAGCTGTGGGCGAACTCGGACGAGATCCGCAACACGATCATCCAGTGGGTGCGGGCCAAGGGGACGGTCGACCCGGGGCGGTTCGCGTCGGTGGACTGGAAGCTGACCCGGGACGGCGTGCCGGTCTTCCCGTGACCGTCAGTTCTGCACGAGGGGCGTCAGCTTCCGGTCCTGGGCCGGGATGCTCGGCGCCTCTCGCGCGTCGAGGCCGAAGCTGGTGAAGGCGGTGCGGCGCGGCAGCGGGTACGGCTCCTTGCCCGTGACCGTGTTGAGGATGACCGCGCTGCGCCAGGCGGCCAGGCCCAGGTCGGGGGCGCCGACGCCGTGGGTGTGGCGCTCGGCGTTCTGCACGTACACCGCGCCGGTGACGGAGGGGTCGAGCACCAGCCGGTACCGCTCGTCGATCCTCGGCCGGCCCGCCGCGTCGTGCCGCACGTACGGATCGAGGCCGGCCGTCATCCGGTCGACGGAGCGCTCCCGGTAGCCGGTGGCGAGGACGACGGCGTCGGTGGTGAGCCGGGAGCGGGTGCCCTGCTGGACGTGTTCCAGGTGCAGTTCGACCTGGGTGGTGGCGACCCGTCCGGCGGTGCGGACCCGGACGCCGGGGGTGAGGACGGTGTCGGGCCAGCCGCCGTGCAGGGTGCGGCGGTAGAGCTCGTCGTGGATGGCGGCGATGGTGCCCTCGTCGATGCCCTTGTACAACTGGCCCTGGCGGGGCAGCAGTTCGCCGCGCACGGGTTCCGGGAGGGCGTGGAAGTAGCGGGTGTAGTCGGGGGTGAAGTGCTCCAGGCCCAGCTTGGAGTACTCCATCGGCCGGAACGCCTCGGTGCGGGAGAGCCAGCTGATCCGCTCGGCACCGGCCGGGCGGGCCCGCAGCAGGTCGAGGAAGACCTCGGCGCCGGACTGGCCGGAGCCGATGACGGTGACGTGCCCGGCGGCGAGCAGCGACTCCCGGTGGGCGAGGTAGTCGGCCGAGTGGATCACCGGTACGCCGGGGGCGTCGGCGAGCGGGCGCAGCGGCTCGGGGACGTACGGTTCGGTGCCGACGCCGAGGACCACGTTCCGGGTGTAGGCGCGGCCGAGGGCGGCGGCCTCACCGTCCTGGTCGAGCTGGGTGAAGTCGACCTCGAAGAGCTTCCGCTCGGGGTTCCAGCGGACCGAGTCGACCTGGTGGCCGAAGTGGAGGCCGGGGAGCCGTTCGCTGACCCAGCGGCAGTAGGCGTCGTACTCGGCCCGCTGGATGTGGAACTTCTCCGCGAAGTAGAAGGGGAAGAGGCGCTCGCGGCTCTTGAGGTAGTTGAGGAAGGTCCAGGGGCTGGCGGGGTCGGCGAGGGTCACCAGGTCGGCGAGGAAGGGGACTTGGAGGGTGGTGCCCTCGATGAGGAGGCCGGGGTGCCAGTGGAAGGCGGGCCGCTGCTCGAAGAAGGTCGCGGCGAGGCCGCCGGGGACGCCGTGGGCGAGGGCGGCGAGCGAGAGGTTGAAGGGGCCGATGCCGACGCCGACCAGATCGTGCGGGCGGTCGAGGTCCTGCTGGGGGGTGCTGCCGGTCATCGGTCGGTGCCGCCTTCCACGAGGGTGATGAGCTGGGCCAGGTCGTCGGGGGTGGTGTGGGGGTTGAGCAGGGTGGCCTTGAGCCAGAGCCGTCCGTCGGCCTCGGCGCGGCCGAGGACGGCCCGCCCCTCGGTGAGGAGCCGCCGCCGGATCCCGGCCACGGCCGTGTCCTCGGCCCCGGTGGGGCGGAAGAGGACGGTGGTCAGGGTGGGGCGGGCCCGCAGTTCGAGCTCCGGGGCCTTCTCCACCAGGTCGGCCAGGTCCTGGGCGCGTTCCATGCAGAGGTCGACCAGGGCGCCGAGTCCGGAGCGGCCCAGGGCGCGCAGGGTGACGGCGGCCTTGAAGACGTCGGGGCGGCGGGTGGTGCGCGGGGAGCGGCCGAGGAGGTCGGGGAGGCCGGCGTCGGTGTCGTCGTCGGCGTTGAGGTAGTCGGCGGTGTGGGCGAGGGCGGCGAGGTCGGCGGGGTCGCGGACGGCGAGGAGTCCGGCGGCGACCGGCTGCCAGCCGAGCTTGTGCAGGTCGAGGGTGACGGTACGGGCCCGGTGCAGGCCCTCCAGGAGGGGGCGGTGGGTACGGCTGAACAGGAGCGGGCCGCCGTAGGCGGCGTCCACGTGGAGCTCGGCGCCGTGGGCCGCGCAGGCGTCGGCGAGGGCCGGCAGCGGGTCGATCAGGCCTTCCCCGGTGGTGCCGGCGGTGGCGGCGAGGAGGACGGGCCCCTGTCCCCGCCGGTCGGCGAGGGCCCCGGCCACGGTCTCCGGGTCGAGGACGCCCCGGGGGGTGGGGAGGACGACCGGCGCGGGGAGGCCGAGGAGCCAGGCGGCACGGCGGAAGGAGTGGTGGGCGTCGGCTCCGGTGAGGACGGTGAGACCGGGGCCGTACCGCTCCCGGGCGAGGAGGAGGGCCAGTTGGTTGGACTCGGTGCCGCCGGTGGTGACGAGCGCGTCGGGGCGGTCGGCGGCCGGGAAGACCTCGGCGGCGAGCGCGGCGGTGACCTCCGCCTCCAGGGCGGAGGCGGCCGGGGCCTGGTCCCAGGAGTCCAGGGAGGGGTTGAGGGCGGTGGCCGCCAGGTCGGCGGCGGCGGCGAGCGCCAGCGGCGGGGTGTGCAGATGGGCGGCGCACAGCGGGTGCGCGGGGTCGGCGGCGCCCGCGGCCAGCAGGTGCACCAGGGTGCGCAGGGCCTCGTCCTGCCCGGTGCCGTCGTCGGGGAGTACGGCTCCGAGGGCGTCCCGCACCCGCGCGGTGACGGCGTCAGGGCCGCCGGCCGGCAGCGGCCCGCCGCGTTCCTCCGTGCCGGTGCGCAGGGCGTCCAGGGTGATGCCGAGGAGGCGGCTGAGCGGGGTGTGCTGGGCGGCGAGGGGTGGCGGGGGTGCGGCACGCATGGACGACAGGGTGCCGGGGGCGGGCGGGGTCTGTCCGGTGACCGCGGTCTTGTGACCCGAACGAGGGACGGCGGGTCGTGTCCCGGGGCGGTGGCCGGGTGGGCGGCCCCCTGTCGGGGGCCGCCCGGGGGGTCAGGCCCGGCGCACCCGGAGGGCGCGGGCGAGGTCGTCGAGCTGGTCGACGAGCTTGCGGTGGAGGGCCGGGATCATGGTGCCGTCGGCGAGGCGGCGCTCGCCGAGGGCGAGGGCGTCGGCGTCGACCGCGTACGCGGGAAAGGCGTGGCGGCCCGCGGCCTCGGCCATCGCGGGGCCCCGGCGGTCGGCGAGGGCGACGGCCGCGTCGTAGAAGCGGTCCACGTACTCCCGTACGAGCTCGGCCTGTTCGGGCTGCCAGAAGCCCAGGGCGGTTGCGGTGAAGAGATAGTTCGACAGGTCGGTCAGGTCGTCGGTGTCGAACATGGCCGCCCAGGCCGCCGCCTTGGCCGCCGGGTCCGGGAGGGAGGCGCGGCAGCGGGCGGCGCCCTCCTGGCCGGTGGCGCTGGGGTCGCGTTCCAGTTCGGCGGCGATGGCGGCCTCGTCGGTGGCGCCGAGGACGGCGAGCCGGGCGAGGATGCGCCAGCGCAGCTCGGGGTCGAGTTCGGGGCCGCCGTGGACGGTGCCCTCGTCGAGCCAGGAGGCGATCTGGTCGGGGGTGGTGGCGCTGTCGACGAGGGCGCGGACGGCGGTGAGGCGCAGGCCGGGGTCCTCGCCGTCCTCGGTGCGGCGGAGCAGGGCGCGGGCGATCTCGCGGAGGCCGGCGAGGGCGGCGGGGCGGTCCTCCTCGGGGACGTACCGGTCGGCGACGTACTGGCGGGCGAAGGCGAGGACGCCCTGGACGATGCCGAGTTCGGACTCCTCGGGGAGGTGGGCGCGGGCGGTCTCCAGGTAGGCGGCGGGCTCCAGTTCGCCGTCGCGGACCATGTCGCGCAGGGCGTTCCAGACGACGGCGCGGGCGAGCGGGTCGGGGATGCGGGAGAGGCCGCGGAGGGCGGACTCCTCGGAGACGGCGTCGAAGCGGAGCTTGGCGTAGGTGAGGTCGCCGTCGTTGAGGACGACGAGGTCGGGGCGGGGGCCGGAGAGCCGGACGGGTTCGGCCTGCGGCACGTCGAGGGCGATCCGCTCGCGCAGGGCGAGTTCGCCGTCGGGGCGGCGGTCGTAGAGTCCGGCCTCGATGCGGTGGGGGCGGTCGCCCCGGTGGTCGACGGCGAGGTCCCAGCGGTTGCCCTCGCCGGTGAGGCGGGGGGTGAGGGTGTCGGCGCCGGTGGTGCGCAGCCACCGCTCGGCCCAGGCGTGGACGTCGCGGTCGGTGGCGGCGGCGAGGTTGTCGACGAAGTCGGCGAGGGTGGCGTTGCCGAACTTGTGCCGCTTGAAGTGGATGTTGATGCCGGCGAGGAAGTCGTCCTCGCCGAGCCAGGTCACGAGCTGGCGCAGGGCGGAGGCGCCCTTGGCGTAGGAGATGCCGTCGAAGTTGAGGAGGGCGGAGGCGGTGTCGGGGACGGCGTCGGGGTCCGGGGCGACGGGGTGGGTGGAGGGCCGCTGGTCGGCGTCGTACCCCCAGGCCTTGCGGGCGACGCCGAAGTCGATCCAGGTGTCGGAGAAGAGGCCGGGGCAGGCTTCGTTGAGGGTCTGGTAGCCCATGTACTCGGCGAAGGACTCGTTCAGCCAGATGTCGTCCCACCAGCGGAGGGTGACGAGGTCGCCGAACCACATGTGGGCCATCTCGTGGGCGATGACCATGGCGCGGGTCATCCGCTCGGTGGCGGTGACGGCGGAGCGGAAGACGAACTCGTCGCGGAAGGTGACGAGGCCGGGGTTCTCCATGGCGCCGGCGTTGAACTCGGGGACGAAGGCCTGGTCGTAGGAGTCGAAGGGGTAGGGCTCGTCGAACTTCTCGTGGAAGCGGTCGAAGCAGGCCCTGGTGACGTCGATGATCTCGTCGGCGTCGGCGTCGAGGTGGGGGGCGAGGGAGCGCCGGCAGTGGATGCCGAAGGGGAGTCCGGCGTGTTCGGTGCGGATCGAGTGCCAGGGGCCGGCGGCGACGCAGACGAGGTAGGTGGAGAGCGGCTGGGTGGGGGCGGCCTTCCAGCGGCCGTCGTCCTGCCGTTCGGTGACGGTGTTGGTGAGGACGGTCCAGCCGTCGGGGGCGGTGACGGTCAGCTCGAAGACGGCCTTGAGGTCGGGCTGGTCGAAGGCGGCGAAGACGCGCTGGACGTCCTCCATGAAGAGCTGGGTGTAGACGTAGGACTCGCCGTCGGTGGGGTCGAGGAAGCGGTGCATGCCCTCGCCGGTGTGCGAGTAGCGCATGGTGGCGGTGAGGCGGAGTTCGTGCTCGCCCTCGGTGAGGCTCAGCGGGAGCCGGTTGCCGTCGAGCTCGGCGGGGTCGAGGGGGGTGCCGTCGAGGACGGCGGAGTGCAGGGTGTCCGGCTTGACTTCGACGAAGGTGTCGGCGGCGGTGCGGGCGGTGAACCGGATGAGGGTGGTGGACCCGAAGGTCTCGTCGCCGGTGGTGAGGTCGAGGTCCACGGTGTAGTGGTGGACGTCGAGCAACTGGGCACGGGTCTGCGCTTCGTCGCGCGTCAGTACGGACATGGGGCCCATGCTGCCTGATGGGCCTCCGTGAGGGTACGGGGGTGCGGATATCCGCCGGGAGACCCTACGCGAGGCCGGTGCCGTCGAGGTGGGCGAAGGCGGCGGTGATGCGGGGGCGGTCGTATCCGCCGGGGCCCGCGGCGCCGCTGGAGACGAGGGCGGCGAGGAGGAGGCGGGCCTTGGCGGGGTCGAGCGGTCCGGCCGGGACGAGGCCGTGGTGGAGGAGGTCGTACTCGGAGCCGGGGCCTCGGTAGGTGTCGCGGAGGCCGGTGCCCGCTCCCGTACGGGAGGCGAGGACGACCGGGATGCGGCGGGCGAGCGCGGCGAGGGGTTCGACGAGCCAGGCGGGGGCGTGTCCCGCGCCGAAGGCGGCGACGACGAGGCCCTGGAAGCGGTCGTCGACGGCGGAGAGGAGTTCGCCGCGGTCGCCGAGGCTCAGGGTGACCAGGGCGATCCGTACGGCCGGGTCGTAGGAGAGCCGGCAGGGCGCGGTGGGGACGGCGGGCCGGAGCAGGATCCGCGGGGTGCCCTCGACGACGGTGCCGAGGGGGCCCGCGCCGGGCGAGGCGAAGGTGGCGACCGAGGTGGTGTGGGTCTTGCGGGCGTGCCGGGCGGCGTGGATCTCGTCGGCGAGGACGACGAGGACGCCGAGACCGCGGCAGGCGGGGTCGGCGGCGACGGCGAGGGCCGCGGCGAGGTTGGCGGGGCCGTCGGCGCCGGGCAGGTCGGCGCGGCGCATGGCGCCGGTGACGGCGATGGGGGCCCGCTCGGTGGGGCAGAGCAGGTCGAGGAGGAAGGCGGTCTCCTCCAGGGTGTCGGTGCCCTGGACGACGACGACACCGGAGCCGGCGGCGACGGCCTCGTTCACCTCGCCCGCGAGGGCGGCGAGGTCCTCGGGCGCGAGGGTGGAGGAGGGGAGCCGGCGGAAGTCGCGGAGCTCGACGTCCTCGGGGGCGCCGAGGGCGGCGAGGACCTCGGGTCCGGTCATGCGGGCCGCGTCACCGCCGCGCGCGGAGATGGTGCCGCCGAGGGTGAAGACGGTGACGCGGGCCATCAGCGGGTTCCGTCCGCGATCGTCTCGTGGTGGCGGATGACCTCCGCGATGATGAAGTTCAGCAGCTTCTCCGCGAACGCCGGGTCCAGCTTGGCGTTCTCGGCGAGCTCCCGCAGCCGGGCGATCTGGCGGGCCTCGCGGGCGGGGTCGGCGGGCGGCAGCTGGTGCTCGGCCTTGAGGACGCCGACCTGCTGGGTGCACTTGAAGCGTTCGGCGAGCATGTGGACGACGGCGGCGTCGATGTTGTCGATCGACTCGCGCAGCCGGGTCAGCTCGGCGCGGACGGACGGGTCGATCGCGCCGGCACCGGTCTCGTCGGCGCCGGTCCCGCTGGAGTCGTTCCTGGTGTCGCTCATGGTCAGCGAGCTTAGACCGAGTCCCCGGTCAGGGTCGGCGGGTGTTCGGGATCCGGAACGCGGTCGCTCCAGCCGCCGTGGACGGCGCGGCCCTGCTGCTCGCGGAAGCGGACGGGGGCGAGTCCGACCCTTCGGGTGAAGAGGCGGGAGAAGTAGGCGGGGTCGTCGTAGCCGACGCGGCGGGCGACGGCGGCGACGGGCAGCTCGGTGGCGGCGAGGAGTTCCTTGGCACGGTCGAGCCGGACGGTGAGCAGGTAGTCCTTGGGGCTGCGTCCCGCGGCGCGGCGGACGGCGGTGCGCAGCTCGGCGGGGGTCATGCCGTGCCGGGCGGCGTGCTCGGCGACGGAGAGCGGCTGGAAGGCGTCGCGGGCGAGGGCGGTGAGGACGGGGTCGCCGCCGGTGCCGGTGCCGGTGTCGGCGCGGGCGCGGCGCAGGGCGACGAGGAGTTCGTGGACGGCGGCGGCGGTCTCGACCTCCAGGAGCGGGTTGCCGGGGCGGGCGGCGCGGGCGATGCGGCCGACGGCGGCGCGGGCGGGGGCGGCGTCGGAGAGGGGGACGACGGGCCGGTCGGGTTCGATGAGGCCGAGTTCGGTGTAGGTGGCGGTGGCGGGTCCGGTGAAGTCGGCGAAGGACTCGTCCCAGCCGGTGACGGGGTCGGCGCCGTAGTGGTGGGGGACGCCGGGGGTGAGCCAGAGCAGGGCGGGGGCGGTGACGGGGGTGCGGCGGCCGTCGGCGGAGCGGTACCAGCCGCCGCCGGCGGAGACGACGACGGCGACGTGGTGGTCGAGGGTGCGGGGGCCGACGACGGGCAGCCTGCCGTGCTGGAGCCCGACGCCGAGGCAGACCAGGCCGAGGCCGTGGTGGACGGGCGCGGGCGTGAAGTAGCGCATCCAGGTGTGGTACATCCCGTGGGCCGCTCCTCCCGGGTCCTCCCGGCCTTCTCGGGTCCGGGCCTCCAAGGTCCAAACTGTGACGATCTTTGTCCATGGACCGGCCCGCCGCCAGGGGGCGAGGGTGGGGCCATGAGCACGTTCGCGGTGGGTGACGAGGACTTTCTGCTCGACGGGCGGCCGGTGCGGCTGCTGTCGGGGGCGCTGCACTACTTCCGGGTGCACGAGGGGCACTGGGAGCACCGGCTCGGGATGCTGCGCGCGATGGGCCTGGACGGCGTCTTCGCCGGGGTGCTCACGGAGGAGGACGCGGTGCTGCCGGAGCCGGTGGCGGGCCCGGCGGCGGTGGAGCTGTGAGTGGAGTCGCTGGGCCGGGTGAACTACGGGCCGCGGCTCGCCGAGCCGAAGGGGATCACCGGCGGGCTGCTGCACGAGCGCCAGTACGTGCACGGGGTACGGGCCCGGGGCCTGCGCCTGGACGCGTTCACGGCGGAGACGGTGGGCCGGGTGCCGTTCGAGGAGGTGCCGGGGGGCGGGGAGCGGGGCCTGTACCGGGCCTCGGTGGAAGTGGCGGGCGCCGGGGACGCGGAGCTGCGGCTGCCGGGCGCGGGCCGGGGCTTCGTCTGGGTCAACGGCTTCTGCCTGGGCCGGTACTGGCCGGCGGCGGGCCCGCAGGAGGGGCTGTTCGTGCCGGGCCCGGTGCTGCGGGAGGGCGCGAACGAGGTGTGGGTGCTGGAGCTGGAGCCGGCGGAGGGGGCCGGCCCCGTGCGGGTGGAGCTGGGCTGACCCGGAGGCGTACGTGCGGGGTGGCGCCCCCGGGCACCACCCCGCGCATCGCCCTACAGCGTGGCGGCGGCCGCCTTGATGGCGGCGGCGAAGGCCGAGACCTCCGTGTAGACGCCGGGGTAGCCGGGCCGCGCGCAGCCCTCGCCCCAGCTCACGATGCCGACCTGGATCCAGGCGCCGTCGTCGTCCTTGCGGAACATCGGGCCGCCGGAGTCGCCCTGGCAGGCGTCGATCCCGCCCTGGCCGTAGCCGGCGCAGATCTCCTCGGACGGGACGAGGGCGCTGCCGTACGCGGCCCGGCAGGCGGCGTCCGGGACGAAGGGGACCTCCGCCTTGAGGAGGTGACGCTGCTGGGCGCCGCCCTCGCGGGCCGCGCCCCACCCGGCCACGGTGAAGACGCCCTCGTCGTACGCGGGGGTGTCGGCGATCTTCAGGGTGGGCAGCGAGGCGAGGGGGCTCGCGAGCTTGACGAGGGCCCAGTCCTTGCCCCTGCCGTAGTAGCCGGGGGCCCGGAGGACCTTGGTGGAGCGGACCTTGACGGCGTCGGGGGAACGGAGGTCCACGACGCCGGCGGTGACGGTGATGCGGGTGTTGTCGCCGGAGCCGCTGACGCAGTGGGCCGCGGTGAGGACGATCTGCGGGGTGATCAGGGAGCCTCCGCAGCCCACGGAGAGCTTGACCATCCAGGGGAACTCGCCCTGGACGGCGCGGGTGCCGCCGACGATCGGCGCGGGGGCGGCGGTGGCAGCGGTGGCGGCGGAGACGGGCTGGAGGCTGAGGGGGGCGAGGGCGACGGCACCGGCCGCGGCGAGTTTCCGCAGGGCGCGGACGAGTCGGTTGTTCTGCACGGTCTGCCTTTTCTCGTGGGGGGGGCGCGCAGGGGCCCTGGCGGACCGGTCGTACGACCGCACGGTCGCGTGACCGGCCCGCCAGGATCTGTCCGGATGGTCGACAGCCCCCAACTACCGCCACAAGAAAGCCCTTCAGGCCAGTCGCCACGCCCGGACCGTACAGTGGACGGCGGGGGTGAACGCGGATGACGGACCGCCGCTGGGCCGACCGGGTCGGCGAGGACGCCCACGGGGTGGAGCACGGTTTCCCCCACCGGGAGGCCGTACGGGCCTCGCTCACCGCGCTCTACCGGCGCCTCGGCCCCACCGGGGTCGGCCGGTACGCGACCAGCGTGGCCGCCGCCGATGTGGCCCTCTCCCCCACCGAGGACCCGCTCCTCGGTGCCACCCGGGCGGCCGGTGCCCTGGTGCGCCACCTGCGGCTGCCGGAGGCCCGGGTGGTGGTGTCGTTCCGGGCGATGGAGCACGCCGCCACCGTCGAACTCACCGCGGGGCCCGAGTACTTCGTCGAGCTCAACGAGCGCTTCCGGACCCGGACCCGGGACATCGGCGCGGCCCTCGCCCACGAGATCACCCACGTCCTGCTGCACCGGCTCGACCTCCGCTTCCCCGACGCCGGGCGGAACGAGATCCTCACCGACGTGACCACCGCCTACCTGGGTGCGGGCTGGCTGCTCCTCGACGCCTTCCGGCAGGACGGCGTCGAGAGCCAGAAGCTCGGCTACCTCACGCCGGAGGAGTTCGGCTGGGTGCTCGCCCAGCGGGCCGGGCTCTTCGGCGAGGACCCGTCGCCGTGGTTCACCAGCGCGGTCGCGTACGAGGCATGGCGGCGGGGCCGGGCCGAGGCCGAGCGGGAGCGGCGACTGCCGCCGCTGGCCGGCGCGGGCTGGACCGCCCGGCACCGCTACGCCCGGGAACGGCGCCTGGGCCGGGCCGCGCCCGGCGCCCCGTACGCCTTCGACGGCGGCGCCCCGGCGACCGGCGTCACCTTCCCCTGCCCGGTCTGCCGCCAGCGGCTGCGCGTCCCGGCCGGCCGCGGCCTGCGGGCCCGCTGCCGCCTGTGCGGAACGGTCCTCGACTGCACGACCTGAGCCCGCATCACCGCCGCGCCGTTGCGGGCGCGAGTTCCGCCGGGCGATGCGCCGCCGTTCCGTCGTGGGCGCACCGCCGTTTCGTTGTGGGCAATCGTTCCTCCCCCAAGGACTTCGTCCTTGGGGGAGGGATACCTGCCCACAGGGACGGCGGCGCAGCCCGCGCGGGGGCGGATTTGCTTCGGGGCTGGACGAGGGGTCAGGGTCGGTGCATGAGCACGCTGTTCGAGGCCGTCGCCGGCGGGGACGAGGACGCGGTCGTCCGGGCCCTGCGCGCCGGCGCCGATCCGGAGGCCGTCGACGGGGGTGAGACCGTCCTCTACCGGGCGGCGGTCGCCGACGAGCCGGGGATCGTGCGGCTGCTGCTCGCCGCCGGGGCCGATCCCGGCCGGGCGAGCGGTCCGGACGGCGGGGACCTGCCGCTGTGCGGGGCGGCCTGCGGCGGGCACGCGGGGACGGTACGGGCGCTGCTCGCGGCGGGCGCGCCGCCGGACCAGGAGGAGGGGTTCGGGTTCACGGCGCTCGCCTGGGCGGTGCGGCTCGGCCACGCGGAGACCGTACGGGCCCTGCTCGAACACGGTGCCGATCCCGACCGGCCGGGGCCCGACGGGCTGCCCCCGCTGACCGCCGCCGCCCGGCGCGGCTCCACCGCCTGCGTACGGGCGCTGCTCGACCACGGCGCGCGGGGCGCGGGGCCGGCGCTGCGGGAGGCGCGGCGGTGGATCGGGGTGGACATGGCGGCGGAGCTGCGGCGGGGGCTGGTCGCCGGGAACGCCGGCGGGGAGACGTACGAGGCGGTGGTGCGGCGGGTCCGGGAGGACGGCGGGGTGACCGTGGTCGTCGAGCTGCTGCGGGAGGACGGCCGGCCCGGGCGCGGCGACGAGCGGCAGACCGGGCACGCGGCCGTCGCGACCCTCCTTGAGGCGGCGCTCGGCCGGTGCGTCCCGGCCGAGGAGCTGGCGGCGCGGGCGCTGCGCTGCGGGGACCCGGAGCTCGACGACTGGACGACCGCGGTGGCCGAACTCGCCGGGCGGGCGGACGAGGAGACCTTCGTGGCGGCGGCGGGCTTGTGCGCCTACCGCGATCCGCTGCGGCGGGCGTTCGGGGCGCGGGTCCTCGGGGCGCTGCCGGGGTTCGCGGCGAGCGCGGTGCCGGTGCTGCGGCGGCTGGCCGGGGAGGCGGCGGGTCCCGCGCGGGAGCCGGCCCTGTCGGTGGTGACGGCGCTCGGGGCGTGCGCGGACCCGGCGGCGGTGCCGGAGCTGCTGGCGGCGGCGGGCCATCCGGACGCGGAGGTGCGGCGGGCGGCGGCGGGCGCGCTCGCGGGGCTCGTACCGGCCGGGGACATGGAGGCGCTGGGGGTGCTGCTCGGGCTGAGCCGGGACGGGGACGCGCGGGTGCGGGACTGGGCGGTGCTGGCCCTGGCCGAGCTGCCCGACGACACCCCGCTCGTACGGGAGGCGCTGGCGGAGCGGCTGTCCGACCCCGATCCGGAGACGGCGGCGGAGGCGGCCCGGGGCCTGGCGATCCGTCAGGACCCGCGGGCGGTGGACGCGCTGGCGGCGCTCCTCGCGGACGGCGACCCGGACGGCGCGCCCCGGCAGACGGCGCTCGACGCCCTGGAGTTCGTACGCGACCCCCGGGTCAGGACCCGGCTGGAGTGGACGCCCCCGCGCCGTCGCTGACGGACCGAGGACGCGGGGTGCGCACGGCTCTCCCGTCCTGCGGCCCCGGCTGCTACCTTCCTCCCCGACCGACCGCTACCTAACAAACGTTTGGCAGAGTGGGGCCCGCTCCGCCCCGGCACCCGTGAGACGCATCCGTGAGGAGACAGCCATGCCCCTGTCGAGACGCGCACTGCTGAGCACCGCCGGAGCCGCCGCAGTGGCGGCGCTCACCCCGTCCACCGCCGCGGCGGCCCGGCCCCGGACCTCCGCCACCACCCTGATCCGGCACCTCCCGCTCCAGGGCGCGGTCAACGTCCGCGACCTGGGCGGATACCCCACCTACGACGGCGAGCGGGTCCGGTACGGGCGCGTCCACCGGGGCGACCACCTGGGGAAGCTGACCGACGCCGACGTGACCGCGCTCGGCGGGCTCGGGCTCGCCCGGGCGATCGACTTCCGGATCCCGTCGGAGGTGGCGTTCGACGGAGCCGACCGGCTGCCCGCCGGGGTGGCGTCCGTCTCCCGGCCGGTGACCGACCACGGTCTCTTCGCTCAGCTCATGACCGTGATCGGCTCCCGCGACCCGGTGCGGCAGGAGGAGATGCTGGGCAACGGCCGGGCGGCGGCCTTCATGACGGAGGTGTACCGCAGCTTCGTCACCGACGCCGCGAACCGGGCGGCCTTCGGGCAGACCCTGCGCGAGCTCGCCGAACCCGGCTCCGGCCCGGTGCTCTACCACTGCACCTCGGGCAAGGACCGCACCGGCTGGACGAGTTGGCTGCTCCTGCAGCTCGTCGGCGTGCCGGAGTACTTCGCCACCGAGGACTACCTGGCCTCCAACACCTTCCGCGCCGCCTACGACGCCCGCGTCCGCGAGGGCCTGAAGCAGAGCGGCCTCATGCAGAACCCGGAGCTGATCGTGCCCCTCCAGGAGGTCCGCCGGGAGTACCTGGACGCGGCCCTCGCCGAGGTCCGCGCCGGCTACGGCAGCCTGTACCGCCATGTGACGGCCGGCCTGGGCGTGGACCCGCGCACCCTGGCGGGGCTGCGGGAACGGCTGGTCGGCTGACGGGGCGGGCGCCGGCCCGTGCGGGGGCCGGCGCCCGCCCCGTACACCCCCGCCTGATCACGGACGGACGGCGATGCCGTCCAGGACCATCGACAGGTACTGACGGGCGATCTCCTCGGGGCGGTGCCGGCCGCCCGGCCGGTACCAGGAGGCCGCGACCCAGACGGTGTCGCGGACGAAGCGGTAGGCGAGCCGGATGTCGAGGTCTGCGCGGAACACCCCGCCCGCGACCCCCCGTTCCAGCGTGCCGAGCCACGCCTTCTCGAACCTGCGCTGCGAGTCGGCGAGGTAGTGGAAGCGGGGCAGGTCGGTGAGGTGCCGGGACTCCTTCTGGTAGATGGCGACGGCGGCGCGGTGCCGGTCGATCTCCCGGAAGGACTCGGTGACCAGGGCCTCGATGGTCTCCCGGGGACCGAGGCCGGCGGCGAGCACGGTGTCGTACCCCTCCCACAGCTCGGTGAGGAAGCTGGACAGGATCTCGTCGAGCATCGACTCCTTGGAGTCGAAGTGGTAGTAGAGACTGCCCGCGAGCATCCCGGCGGCGTCCGCGATCTGGCGGACGGTGGTGGCGTTGTACCCCTGGGCGGCGAAGACCTCGGCGGCGGTCTCGAGGAGTTCACGCCGCCGCTCGGGGGCGGCGGCGTTCGCCTGGCTCTTCTTCTTGGTCGCTGACACCCGCCCATTGTCGTCGCTCCGTGGCGACCGACGACCGGCGGCCGACGGCCGGGTCAGCCGTCCTCGCGCGGCGGGGTGTCGTCGTTGCCGCGCCGCAGGGTCCGGGGCGCGCGCCCCGGGCGCCAGGTGGTGAAGCAGATCTCGTCGCCCTCCACCCAGGTCCGTACGACCTCGGACGGCTCCACCCGGAAGAGGTGGAAGGGCAGCGGGACCCCGACCCCGGCGGCGTACTGCGCCACCTCCTCCGTATCGGTGACCTCGACGGCCCGCCCGGAGATCCGCACGTCTCCGCCGCCCATGTCCGTCCCCGCGCCCGGGTTGGCGAACAGCGAGAAGCGCGGGTCGCGGCGCAGGTCGAGGGCCTTGTACGAGTTCGGCATCATGCCGAGCCACAGCTCGCCGCCCCGGAAGTCGGCCTCGATCCCGCTGAGCCGCGGCGAGCCGTCCTTCCGCAGGGTGGCGAGGGTGTGGTGGGTGTACCGCCCGAAGCGTTTCCGCGCGGTCGCGGCCAGTTCGGGTTCGGCGGCCTCGAAGGCGGGCCAGGTGAGGGTTCCGGTGTCTCGCATGACTCCAGGGAACCCTGGATACCCGACACCTCCTGTCCGGATTGCTCCGGACGGCCGTGGCGGCCCGGGAACCGCTAGGACTCGCCCCGCTCCGCCTTGCCGCGCTCCACGCAGAATTCGTTGCCCTCCGGGTCGGCCAGGGTCACCCAGCCCGTGCCGTCCGGGCGGCGGCGGTCGCCGACGAGGGTCGCGCCGAGGGCGAGCAGGCGGTCGACCTCCTCGTCGCGGGTGCGGTCCTGCGGCTGGAGGTCGAGGTGGACGCGGTTCTTGACCGCCTTCGGCTCCGGCACCTGGATGAAGAGGAGGCCGGCGCCGGCCGACTCGACCAGGGCCTCGGGGTCGCCGGGCTCGTCGTCGTCGGAGAGCTTGCCGTCCAGCGCCTTCGCCCAGAACCCGGCGAGGGCGTAGGCGTCGGCGCAGTCGATGGTCACGTGGCGTACGAGAGAACTCATGTGCCCATGATTACGCCCGGGTGTGACAGCGGGCCACCGTATTACCGCCCGGCCGACGGCGGCGTTCCCGGACGCGCAGCGACGCCCGCCCCAGGTGTCCTTGGTCGGGGACGGGGCGGGCGTCGCGTGGTTCCGTACGCCGTTGTACGGGACATCCGGGGGCGTCAGACCATCAGGGCCCGGTCCGTCGGGCGGATCGGGGCCGGCAGGGAGCTGGCGCCGGTGAGGTAGCGGTCGACGCCTCGGGCGGCCGAACGGCCCTCGGCGATGGCCCAGACGATCAGCGACTGACCGCGGCCGGCGTCACCGGCGACGAAGACGCCGTCGACGTTGGTGGCGAAGTCCGCGTCGCGGGCGATGTTGCCCCGCTCGTCGAGCTCCACGCCGAACTGCGCGACCAGGCCGTTCTCCTGGTCCGTGCCGGTGAAGCCCATCGCCAGGGTGACCAGCTGGGCGGGGATCTTCCGCTCGGTGCCCGGCTTCTGGGTCAGCCTGCCGTCGACGAACTCGACCTCGACCAGGTGCAGGAACTGGACGTTGCCGTCCTCGTCGCCCTCGAAGTGGGTGGTGGAGACGGAGTAGACCCGCTCGCCGCCCTCCTCGTGCGCCGAGGTGACCTTGTACAGCATGGGGAAGGTCGGCCAGGGCTGGTTGGCGTTCCGCTCCTCGCCCGGCTTCGGCATGATCTCCAGCTGGGTGACGGAGGCCGCGCCCTGGCGGTGGGCGGTGCCGACGCAGTCGGCGCCGGTGTCGCCGCCGCCGATGACGACGACGTGCTTGCCCTCGGCGGTGATCGGCGGGGTCACGAAGTCGCCCTCGACGACCTTGTTGGCGAGCGGCAGGTACTCCATCGCCTGGTGGATGCCCTTGAGCTCGCGCCCCGGCACGGGCAGGTCGCGGGCGGTGGTGGCGCCGGCGGCGACCACGACCGCGTCGAACCGCTTGCGCAGGTCGGTGGCGGTGATGTCGCGGCCGACCTCGATGCCGGTGCGGAACTTGGTGCCCTCCGCGCGCATCTGCTCGATGCGGCGGTTGATGTGCCGCTTCTCCATCTTGAACTCGGGGATGCCGTAGCGCAGCAGACCGCCGATGCGGTCGGCGCGCTCGTACACGACCACGGTGTGGCCGGCCCGGGTGAGCTGCTGGGCGGCGGCGAGACCCGACGGTCCTGAGCCGATGACGGCGACGGTCTTGCCGGAGAGGCGCTCGGGGATCTGCGGGGTGACGTCGCCGCCGTCCCACGCCTTGTCGATGATCGAGACCTCGACGTTCTTGATGGTGACGGCCGGCTGGTTGATGCCGAGCACGCACGCCGACTCGCACGGAGCCGGGCACAGGCGGCCGGTGAACTCCGGGAAGTTGTTGGTGGCGTGGAGGCGCTCGGACGCCGCCGACCAGTCCTCGCGGTAGGCGTAGTCGTTCCACTCGGGGATCAGGTTCCCGAGCGGGCAGCCGTTGTGGCAGAACGGGATGCCGCAGTCCATGCAGCGGCCGGCCTGCTTGCTGATGATCGGCAGCAGGGAGCCGGGGACGTAGACCTCGTTCCAGTCGCGGACGCGCTCCGCGACGGGGCGGGTCTCGGCGACCTCGCGGCCGGTGGTCAGGAAGCCCTTGGGGTCAGCCATGGGTCGCCGCCTCCATCATCTTCTCGGTGGTCTCCTGCTCGGAGAGACCGGCGAGCTCAGCGGCGTCCTTGGCGGCGAGCACGGCCTTGTACGTAGTCGGGATGATCTTGCTGAAGCGGCTCGCCGCCGCGTCCCAGTCGGCCAGGAGCTTCTCGGCCACGGTGGAGCCGGTCTCCTCCTGGTGGCGGCGCACGACGTCGTGCAGCCACGCCTTGTCGGTCTCCGACAGGGTCTCGATCGCCCCGTGGTTGCCGGAGTTGACGTTGCTCCGGTCGAGGTCGATCACGTAGGCGACGCCGCCGGACATGCCGGCCGCGAAGTTGCGGCCGGTCTCGCCGAGCACGACCGCCGTGCCGCCGGTCATGTACTCGCAGCCGTGGTCGCCCACGCCCTCGGAGACGACGAGCGCGCCGGAGTTGCGGACGCAGAAGCGCTCGCCGGTGCGGCCGCGCAGGAACAGCTCGCCGCCGGTGGCACCGTACGCGATGGTGTTGCCCGCGATGGTGGAGTACTCGGCCAGGTGGTCGGCGCCCCGGTCGGGGCGGACGATCACGCGGCCGCCGGAGAGGCCCTTGCCGACGAAGTCGTTGGCGTCGCCCTCCAGTCGGAGGGTGACACCGGCCGGCAGGAAGGCGCCGAAGGACTGGCCGGCGGAGCCGGTGAAGGTGAGGTCGATGGTGTCGGCCGGGAGTCCCGCGCCGCCGAACTTCTTCGTCACCTCGTGGCCGAGCATGGTGCCGACCGTGCGGTTGATGTTGCGGATCGGGACCTGGGCGCGGACCGGCTGGGCCTCCTCCGCGGAGGCGGCGCCCAGCGCCTCTGCGGCGAGCTGGATCAGCTCGTTGTCGAGCGCCTTCTCCAGGCCGTGGTCCTGCTCGACCAGGGCGTGGCGGACCGCGCCCTCGGGCAGCTCGGGCACGTGGAAGAGGGGCTCCAGGTCCAGGCCCTGCGCCTTCCAGTGGGAGACGGCGCGGCTGGTGTCGAGGAGCTCGGCGTGGCCGACGGCCTCCTCCAGGGTGCGGAAGCCCAGTTCGGCGAGGAGCTCGCGGACCTCTTCGGCGATGAACTCGAAGAAGTTGACGATGTACTCGGCCTTGCCGGAGAAGCGGTCGCGGAGGACCGGGTTCTGGGTGGCGATGCCGACCGGGCAGGTGTCGAGGTGGCAGACGCGCATCATGACGCAGCCGGAGACGACGAGCGGCGCGGTGGCGAAGCCGAACTCCTCGGCGCCGAGGAGCGCGGCGATGACGACGTCGCGGCCGGTCTTCAGCTGGCCGTCGGTCTGGACGACGATCCGGTCGCGCAGGCCGTTGAGGAGCAGGGTCTGCTGGGTCTCGGCGAGGCCGAGCTCCCAGGGGCCGCCCGCGTGCTTCAGCGAGGTCAGCGGGGAGGCGCCGGTGCCGCCGTCGTGGCCGGAGATGAGGACGACGTCCGCGTGGGCCTTCGACACGCCGGCCGCGACCGTTCCGACGCCGACCTCGGAGACCAGCTTCACGTGGATGCGGGCCTGCGGGTTGGCGTTCTTGAGGTCGTGGATCAGCTGGGCCAGGTCCTCGATGGAGTAGATGTCGTGGTGCGGCGGCGGCGAGATGAGGCCGACGCCGGGCGTCGAGTGACGCGTCTTGGCGACCCACGGGTAGACCTTGTGGCCGGGCAGCTGGCCGCCCTCGCCGGGCTTGGCGCCCTGGGCCATCTTGATCTGGATGTCGTCGGCGTTGACCAGGTACTCGGAGGTGACGCCGAAGCGCCCGGAGGCGACCTGCTTGATCGCGGAGCGGCGCGCCGGGTCGTACAGGCGGTCCGGGTCCTCGCCGCCCTCACCGGTGTTCGACTTGCCGCCGAGCCGGTTCATGGCGATGGCGAGGGTCTCGTGCGCCTCCTGGGAGATGGAGCCGTACGACATGGCGCCGGTGGAGAAGCGCTTGACGATCTCGGAGACCGGCTCGACCTCGTCGAGGGGGATCGACGGGCGGTCGGAGGAGAAGCCGAACAGGCCGCGGAGCGTCATCAGGCGCTCGGACTGCTCGTTCACCCGGTCCGTGTACTTCTTGAAGATGTCGTACCGCTTGTTCCGCGTGGCGTGCTGGAGGCGGAAGACGGTCTCCGGGTCGAAGAGGTGCGGCTCGCCCTCGCGGCGCCACTGGTACTCGCCGCCGATCTCCAGGGCGCGGTGCGCGGAGGCGATGCCGGTGGCCGGGTACGCCTTGGCGTGGCGGGCGGCGACCTCCTGGGCGACGACGTCGAGGCCGGCGCCGCCGATCTTGGTGGCGGTGCCGTTGAAGTACCGGGCGACGAACTCCTCGTCGAGGCCGACGGCTTCGAAGACCTGGGCGCCGCGGTAGGAGGCGACGGTGGAGATGCCCATCTTGGACATGACCTTGAGGACGCCCTTGCCGAGGGCGTAGATCAGGTTGCGGATGGCCTGCTCGGGCTCGATGCCGTTCAGGAAGGTGCCGGCGCGGAGCAGGTCCTCGACGGACTCCATGGCGAGGTACGGGTTGACCGCCGCGGCGCCGTAGCCGATGAGCAGGGCGACGTGATGGACCTCGCGGACGTCACCGGCCTCGACCAGGAGGCCCACCTTGGTGCGCTGCTTGGTGCGGATGAGGTGGTGGTGGACGGCGGCGGTGAGCAGCAGCGAGGGGATCGGCGCGTGCTCGGCGTCGGAGTGCCGGTCGGAGAGGACGATCAGGCGGGCGCCGCCCTCGATCGCCGCGTCGGCCTCGGCGCAGATGGCGTCGATGCGGGCGGCGAGGGCCTCGCCTCCGCCGGAGACCCGGTAGAGACCGGAGAGGGTGACGGCCTTCATGCCGGGCATGTCGCCGTCGTGGTTGATGTGGATGAGCTTGGCCAGCTCGTCGTTGTCGATCACCGGGAAGGGCAGGGTGACCGAGCGGCAGGAGGCCGCGGTCGGGTCGAGCAGGTTGCCCTGGGGGCCGAGGGAGGAGCGCAGGCTGGTGACGAGCTCTTCCCGGATGGCGTCCAGCGGCGGGTTGGTGACCTGCGCGAACAGCTGGGTGAAGTAGTCGAAGAGGAGCCGGGGGCGCTCGGAGAGGGCGGCGATCGGCGAGTCGGTGCCCATGGAGCCGATCGGCTCGGCGCCGGTGCGGGCCATCGGGGCGAGGATGACGCGGAGTTCTTCCTCGGTGTAGCCGAAGGTCTGCTGGCGGCGGGTGACCGAGGCGTGGGTGTGCACGATGTGCTCGCGCTCGGGGAGGTCGGAGAGCTCGATCTCGCCGGTCTCCAGCCACTCCGCGTACGGCTGCTCGGCGGCGAGGCCGGCCTTGATCTCGTCGTCCTCGATGATGCGGTGCTCGGCGGTGTCGACGAGGAACATCTTGCCGGGCTGGAGGCGGCCCTTGCGGACGACCTTGGCGGGGTCGATGTCGAGGACGCCGACCTCGGAGGAGAGGACGACGAGGCCGTCGTCGGTGACCCAGTAGCGGCCGGGGCGCAGGCCGTTGCGGTCGAGGACCGCGCCGACCTGGACGCCGTCGGTGAAGGTGACGCAGGCGGGGCCGTCCCAGGGCTCCATCATCGTGGAGTGGTACTGGTAGAAGGCGTGCCGCGCGGGGTCCATGGAGTCGTGGTTCTCCCACGCCTCGGGGACCATCATCAGGACGGCGTGCGGCAGCGAGCGGCCGCCGAGGTGCAGGAGCTCCAGGACCTCGTCGAAGGAGGCGGTGTCGGAGGCGTCCGGGGTGCAGATCGGGAAGATCCGGTCCAGGCCCTTGCCGTCCCGGCTCTCGCCGAAGACGTCGGTGGCGAGCTGGGCCTCGCGGGCGGTCATCCAGTTGCGGTTGCCCTTGACCGTGTTGATCTCGCCGTTGTGGGCGACGAAGCGGTACGGGTGGGCGAGCGGCCAGCTCGGGAAGGTGTTGGTGGAGAACCGGGAGTGGACGAGGGCGACGGCCGAGGCCAGGCGCCGGTCCGACAGGTCCGGGAAGAAGGGCTCCAGCTGCCCGGTGGTCAGCATCCCCTTGTAGACGATGGTGCGGGCGGAGAGCGACGGGAAGTACGTGGCCGCCTCGCGCTCGGCGCGCTTGCGCAGCACGAACGCCTTGCGGTCGAGCGCGATGCCGGTGGACCCGCCCTCGGTGTCCGCCACGAAGAGCTGGCGGAAGACCGGCATGGTGGAGCGGGCGGTGGCGCCGAGCAGCTCGGGGGCGACGGGGACCTCGCGCCAGCCGAGGACGGTGAGGCCCTCGTCGGCGGCGATGGCCTCGATCGCGGCGGCGGTCTCGTCGGCGGTGTCCACCGGCAGGAAGGCGGTGCCCACGGCGTACGCGCCGGCCTCGGGCAGAGCGAAGCCGGTGACCTCGCGGAAGAAGGCGTCCGGGACCTGGAGCAGGATGCCGGCGCCGTCGCCGGAGTCCGGCTCGGAGCCGGTGGCGCCGCGGTGTTCGAGATTGCGCAGTACGGTCAGCGCCTGCTCGACCAGCTCGTGGCCGGCCACACCGGTGAGGGTGGCCACGAACCCGACGCCACAGGCGTCGTGCTCGTTACGGGGGTCGTACATGCCCTGGGGGGCGGGGCGACCGTCCATGGGCGACCAGGCGTCGGAACGCATCGGCTCTCCCGTCGTCGTCGTGGCATATAGAGCAGCCGAGGGACGACGTTGGCCCTCCGCGAAAGTTCGTGCAGGTTACATGATGACGGGCTTCTCGCCTAGCGGATAGCTCGTTCCAGCATGCGGACACCTCCGACACGGAGTGGAGGTGTGCGTTCACCTGTTTTCTCGGGATGCGGGGGCGGTGACCACACCGTGACCGCCTCGCAGGGGACGGGACCGCACCGGTCCGTCCGGGGAGGGCTTCATTGCCCCGTGACGCTCCTGCCTCATTCCCTGGGGTCACGGGTTCGAAACCGCTGGGTAACCGGCTAGATATGTGGCGTCGTGCATAGTGTCTCACCGCCGCAGGGGTTCCGACCAGGGATATTCGTCACAGCGAGAATGCGGCTTCTGCGGCGAAAAGTCACCCCGAAAAGCCAGAAAGGTCCCTTGCGGGGACCTCTCGGGCTTCTGCGGTGGTACGGATTCCGTTCCGACGGTTACGCGGGAGCGGCAGGCCCCGGACTCCGCCGGGGCGCGGCTAGAGCGCGGCGCCGAAGGCCATGCCGAGCCCGTACGTGAGGGCCGCCGCGGCACCGCCGAGCACCAGCTGGCGCAGGCCGCTGAACCACCAGCTGCGGGCGGTGACCCGGGCGACGAGCGCGCCACAGGCGAAGAGGCCGAGGAGCGCGAGGAGCACGGCCGGCCAGAGCGCGGTGGCGCCGAGCAGGTACGGCAGCACGGGCAGCAGCGCGCCGAGCGCGAAGGAGCCGAAGGACGAGACGGCGGCGACGGTCGGCGACGGCAGGTCGTCGGGGTCGATGCCCAACTCCTCGCGGGCGTGGATCTCCAGCGCCTGCTCGGGGTCCTTCGACAGCTGCATGGCGACCTCGCGGGCGAGGGCGGGCTCGACGCCGCGGGAGACGTAGAGGGCGGCCAGCTCCTCCATCTCGTCGACCGGATGCTTGCGCAACTGGCGCCGCTCCACGTCCAGTTCGGCCTGGACGAGCTCGCGCTGCGAGGCGACGGAGGTGTACTCGCCGGCGGCCATGGAGAAGGCTCCGGCCGCGAGTCCGGCGAGCCCCGCGATGACGATGGTCCGCGAGGAGACCGCACCGCCCGCGACACCGGTCATCAGGGCCAGGTTGGAGACGAGTCCGTCCATCGCGCCGAAGACCGCGGGCCGCAGCCAACCGCCGTTCACGTCACGGTGGGTGTGGTTGTCGCGGTGGGCCTCGTGCAGTGGCGCCTGAGCTTCGATGATGGACATGCCTCTCCCCTCGTTCCGGCGGGCCGGGTCGCACCCGCCGCCCCCAACACCCTCGAAAATACGCCCGATGTAAGGGGCTCGCCAGCAAGGCAGGCCGTACTTACTAAGGTGCGCCTCAGTGTGGGGACACTTACTTGACGCACCGTCAGCACCCTTCGCCCTGCTGACAGACGGGTGAGGGAAGCGCCCCGCCGGTGGGTCACCAGCGGCTCGCGGCCTCGCGGCCGTCCTTCGACCGCGTAGGCTTCGACGCCCGCGCCGATCTCACCGATCCGACCCACCTGGAGGCGGTACGCCCATGACCGGCATCGTGGTGCTCGGGAGCACCAACATGGACCTCGTGGCCTACGTGGAGCGGGCCCCCGCGCGCGGCGAGACCGTCACCGGCCGCTCCTTCCGCACGATCCCCGGCGGCAAGGGCGCCAACCAGGCGGTCGCCGCCGCGCGGGCGGGCGGCCGGGTCGCCATGATCGGCGCGGTCGGCTCCGACGACTTCGGCCCGCGGCTCCGCACCGTCCTGGAGGACTGCGGCGTCGGCACCGACCTGCTCCGCACCGTCGAGGGTCCCTCCGGCACGGCGCACATCGTCGTCGACGACGAGGGCGGCAACGCGATCGTCGTCGTCCCCGGCGCCAACGCCGCCGTCACCTCCCTCGGCCACGGCGACGAGGCCCTGATCGCCGCCGCCGACCTGCTTCTCCTCCAGCTCGAACTCCCCCTCTCCGTCGTCACCGAGGGCGCCGTCCACGCCCGCCGGCGCGGGGTGCGCACGGTCCTCACCCCGGCCCCCGCCCGACAACTGCCGCCCGAGCTCCTCGACGCCACCGACCTGCTGGTGCCCAACGAGCACGAGGCCGCCGCGCTCACCGGCCGCGCCGATCCGCGCGCCGCCGCGCTCGCCCTCCTCGACTCCGTCCCCGAGGTGGTCGTCACCCTCGGCGCGGCCGGCTGCCTCTACGCGGCCCGCGGCGCGGAACCCCTCACCGTGCCCGCCCCGCGGGTGCGGGCCGTCGACACCACCGCGGCCGGCGACACCTTCGCCGGCGCGCTCGCGGTCGCCGTCGGCGAGGGCCGCCCCATGCCGGAGGCCCTGGCCTGGGCGGGCACGGCCGCAGCGCTCTCCGTCCGCCGCGAGGGCGCCTCGACCTCGATGCCGTACCGCACCGAGATCGATACGGCCTTCGGCGCCGAGGCCGACCGGGCCGCGTCGGCCGGCTCGTAACCGGGCACGCGAAAGGGCCGCCGGGACCCTCTCGGTCCCGGCGGCCCTCGTGTCCGTGCTGCGGGGTCAGCCCTTGGCGGCCGACCCGGCACCGTTCCCGGCGCCGTTCTCCACGTCGTCGGCGTCCCCTGAGTCGTCGGTGGGCTTCTCGAAGTCCACCGGCTTCCCGGAGTCCGCGTCCTCGTTCCCGGCGGACTCCTCTGCGGACTCCTCGGTGGTCTTCTCCGCCTTCTTCCGGGCGCGCGGCTCCACGATCTCCTCGCGGCCCGGGCGGACCCGTGCCGAGACGACCATGTAGACCACGGCGAGCAGGAAGACGACGATCGCGGTCCACACGTTGAGGCGCAGGCCCAGGATGTGGTGGGCCTCGTCGACGCGCATGTACTCGATCCAGCCGCGGCCCGCGCAGTAGGCGGCCACGTACAGGGCGAAGGCGCGGCCGTGGCCGAGCTGGAAGCGGCGGTCGGCCCAGATGACGAGGAGGGCGACGCCGATGCACCACAGCGACTCGTAGAGGAAGGTCGGGTGGTAGAGGCCGGCCTCGCGGTTGGCGCTCTCGGTGATCTTCAGCGCCCACGGGAGGTCGGTCGGCCTGCCGTACAGCTCCTGGTTGAACCAGTTGCCCCAGCGGCCGATGGCCTGGGCGAGGGCGATGCCGGGGGCGATGGCGTCCGCGTACGCGGGGAGCGGGATGCCCCGGCGGCGGCAGCCGATCCAGGCGCCGACGGCACCGAAGGCGATGGCGCCCCAGATGCCGAGGCCGCCCTCCCAGATCTTGAACGCGTCGACCCAGTTCTCACCCTCGCTGAAGTACAGCTGGTAGTCGGTGATCACGTGGTAGAGGCGTCCGCCGACGAGGCCGAAGGGCACCGCCCAGACGGCGATGTCGGCGACGGTGCCGGCGGTGCCGCCGCGGGCGATCCAGCGCTTGTTGCCGAGCCAGACGGCGACGAAGACACCGAGGATGATGCAGAAGGCATAGCCGCGCAGCGGGATCGGTCCGAGGTGGAGGACGCCGGTCGACGGGCTGGGAATGTAGGCAAGGTCCATGGCAGGTCCGACGCTACCCTGCCGGACGGGCGGGACGGCAGCCCGCCCGGCAACTTCTGGATAACTGATCCCGCCGCGACCGGCCCGCTCAGGGGGCGGAGGGGGTGGCCGTGGCGGTCTTCTCGCCCTGGTTGGCCTCGGCGACCCACTTCTTCAGGTTCTCCGGCGAGATCTGTTCGCCGTCCTTGGTCGGGAAGATCGATTCTCCGTTGAGCAGGACGGAGGGGGTGCCGCGGAAGTTTCCGCTCCGGAAGGCCTCGTGCGACTTCTCGACCCAGCTGTCGTGCGTGCCGTCCTGGACGCAGGAGCGGAACGACGGCGTGTCGAGGCCGGGGACCTTGGCGGCCAGCTCGATCAGTCTGGCGTTGTTCCCGAAGGCGTCGTCGGTCTCCTGCGGCTGGTTGGTGTAGAGCGTGTCGTGGTACGCGGTGAACTTGCCGGCGTCCTGGGCGCAGGCCGCCGCGTTCGCCGCGCGCAGCGAGCCGCTGCCGCCCATGTTGCCGTCGATGAGGGTGGCGAGGTGGTACTCGCTCTTGAGCGCGCCGGCCGCCTCCAGCTCGTGGATGGTGTCCCGCATGACGATCTCGAACTGGGCGCAGGCGGGGCAGCGGAAGTCCTCCCAGATCTGGAGGGTGGAGGGGGCGTCCGGCCTGCCGGTGGGGATGGCCGGCTTGTCGCCCTCGATCGCGCCGGTGGGGGCGACGACGGGCCCTGCCTTGCCGGAGTCGTCGTCCTTGCCGCTGTTGGCGGCGATCACGCCGACGACGGCGGCGAGGCCGAGGACACCGACCACCGCCGCCGTCACGATCAGGACCCGCCGCTGCTTCTCGCGGGCCTGCTCGCGCTCGCGCTGCTGCTGGAGGCGCTCCCGCGCGCTCCTGTTACTACCGTCACGGTTCTCGCTCACGCTCACAGCAACGAACCGGGGAGGCACGTCCGCGCCGCCCCGGTCCGATATCCACCCGAACGGGCTACTCCCTGCTAGGAGGTGCGGCGCACGCCCTCGGCGAGTTCGGCCGCCAGTTCCTTTACGGCGGCGAGTCCGGCGGCCTCGTCGCCGTCGGCGTCGAGGATCCGCTGGACGAAGGCGGAGCCGACGATGACGCCGTCGGCGAAGGCCGCGACCTCGCGGGCCTGGGCGGCGTTGGAGACGCCGAGACCGACGCAGACCGGGATCTTCGCGGTGACGCGGGTGCGGCGGACCAGGTCCGCTGCCTGCTCGCCGACGGACTCGCGGGTGCCGGTGACGCCCATGAGGGAGGCGGCGTAGACGAAGCCGGAACCGGCCGCGGTGATGGTGGCGAGCCGCTCGTCCTTGCTGCTGGGGGCGACGACGAAGACGGTGGCGAGGCCGTGCCGCTCCGCGTGCTCCCGCCAGGCCGCGGACTCCTGGACCGGCAGGTCGGGCAGGATGCAGCCCGCGCCGCCCGCCGCCGCGAGCTCCTCGGCGAAGCGCTCGACGCCGTACCGGTCGATCGGGTTCCAGTAGGTCATGACGAGGACCGGCTTGCCGGTGGCCTCGTGGGCCTCCTTCACCGTCCGCATGACGTCGGCGATCCGGACGCCGCCACGCAGGGCGATGTCGTCGGCGGTCTGGATGACGGGGCCGTCCAGGACCGGGTCGCTGTGCGGGAGGCCGACCTCGACGACGTCGGCGCCGCCGTCGAAGGCCGCCTTGATCGCCTTGATGCCGCCGTCGACGGTCGGGAAGCCGGCCGGGAGGTAGGCGATGAGCGCGGCCCGGTCCTCGGCCTTGGCGCGCTCCAGGGTGTCGGCGAGCAGCTGAATGTTGCCGGTGGTCACTTCGACCCCTCCTCGTCGTAGAGCCCGAAGTAGCGGGCGGCCGTGTCCATGTCCTTGTCGCCCCGGCCGGAGAGGTTGACGACGAGGAGCGCGTCCTTGCCGAGCTCCTTGCCGACCTCCAGAGCCCCGGCGAGGGCGTGCGCCGACTCGATGGCCGGGATGATGCCCTCGGTACGGGAGAGCAGCCGCAGCGCCTGCATGGCCTGGTCGTCGGTGACGGCCCGGTACTCGCCCCGGCCGCTGTCCTTCAGGTACGCGTGCTCCGGGCCGATCCCGGGGTAGTCGAGGCCCGCCGAGATGGAGTACGGCTCGGTGATCTGGCCCTCGTCGTCCTGGAGGACGTACGAGCGGGAGCCGTGCAGGATGCCGGGCTCGCCGGCGGTGAGGGTGGCGGCGTGCTCGCCGGTCTCGACGCCGTGGCCGGCCGGCTCGCAGCCGATGAGCCGGACCGAGGTGTCGGGCAGGAAGGCGTGGAAGAGGCCGATGGCATTGGAGCCGCCGCCGACGCAGGCGACGGCCGCGTCGGGGAGGCGCCCGGCGCGCTCCAGGATCTGGCGGCGGGCCTCGACGCCGATGACCCGGTGGAAGTCGCGGACCATGGCGGGGAAGGGGTGCGGTCCGGCGACCGTGCCGAAGAGGTAGTGGGTGCGGTCCACGTTGGCGACCCAGTCGCGGAACGCCTCGTTGATGGCGTCCTTGAGGGTACGGCTGCCGGAGGTCACCGCGACGACCTCGGCGCCGAGCATCCGCATCCGGGCCACGTTGAGCGCCTGCCGCCGGGTGTCGACCTCGCCCATGTAGATGGTGCAGTCGAGGCCGAAGAGGGCGCAGGCGGTGGCGGTGGCAACGCCGTGCTGCCCGGCGCCGGTCTCGGCGATGACCCGGGTCTTGCCCATGCGCTTGGTGAGCAGGGCCTGCCCGAGCACGTTGTTGATCTTGTGCGAGCCGGTGTGGTTGAGGTCCTCGCGCTTGAGGAAGACCCGGGCGCCGCCGGCGTGCTCGGCGAACCGGGGCACCTCGGTGAGAGCGCTGGGGCGGCCGGTGTAGTTGGCCATGAGGTCGCCGAGCTCGCGGGCGAACTCGGGGTCGTTCTTGGCCTTCTCGTACTCGACGGCGACCTCGTCGACGGCGGCGACAAGGGCCTCGGGGATGAACTTGCCGCCGAAGGCGCCGAAGTAACCCTCGGGCGACGGGACCTGACCCTCCGGGTCCGGAATGAAGAACTCGCTGGTCATACGGATGCTGCTCCTCGCGGGGCGATGCGGTCGTGTGTAGGGACGTGACTCGCTTCGTACGCGCGCGTGGCGGTTGCGACGGTGCCGTTGTGGGCTGCCGCGCCGTTTCGTTGTGGGCAATCGTTCCGCTTGGGGGTCCCCCCTGGACGTAGTCCTTGGGGGAGGAACGGGTGGGCACAACGGAACGGCACCCTCTGCGGGTGCCTCCGCACCGGTGCCTGGACCCGCGCCCGAAACGCACCGCACACGGGGTGCGGGTTCAGGCGCGGAAAGCCTAGGCCCGGCAGAGGGCGCCGTCCCGTGTGCCCACCCGTTCCTCCCCCAAGGACTACGTCCAGGGGGGACCCCCAAGCGGGACGTATGCCCACACGGGACGGCGGGGCCATCAGTGCGCGCGTGAGGTGCGGGGGCGCCATCGCATGCCGTTGACCTGGCCCGGTTCGGAGCCGATGCAGTGGCGGACCCGGCGGCCGTGGACCCGCCGCGCCGGCGCCCGGCAGCCCCGGGGCCGGCAACCCCGGGCCAGGCGGGCGTGGGCCGGGACGGCGACCGCGCACAGGCCGACGGGCCCACGGGCTGCGGAGCCCGGGGCGGTCGGCGCGGCGCGGTGCGGGGTCATGGCGGGGTCAGCTCCGGCCGTGCCGGAGGGCGGGGTGGGCGCCGGCGGCGACGAGGTCCGCGACGGCGGTCTTCGGGTCGCGGCCGGTGACCAGGGACTCGCCGACCAGGACCGCGTCGGCGCCGGCGTTGGCGTACGCGATGAGGTCGTGCGGGCCGCGGACGCCGGACTCGGCGACCTTGACGATGCCGGCCGGGATCTCCGGGGCGACGCGCTCGAAGGTGGAGCGGTCGACCTGGAGGGTCTTGAGGTCGCGGGCGTTGACGCCGATGATCCGGGCGCCGGCGTCGACCGCGCGCTCGACCTCCTCCTCGTCGTGGACCTCGACGAGCGGGGTGAGCCCGATGGACTCGGCGCGCTCGATGAGGGAGACGAGGGCCTCCTGCTCCAGGGCGGCGACGATGAGGAGTGCGAGGTCCGCTCCGTACGCCCGGGCCTCCCAGAGCTGGTAGGCGGTGACGATGAAGTCCTTGCGCAGGACCGGGATGTCGACCCGGGCGCGCACGGCTTCCAGGTCGGCGAGCGAGCCGCCGAAGCGGCGCTGCTCGGTGAGGACGGAGATGACGGCTGCGCCGCCCGCCTCGTAGTCGGCGGCGAGTCCCGCCGGGTCGGCGATGGCCGCGAGGGCTCCCTTGGACGGGCTGGACCGCTTGACCTCGCAGATCACCTTGACGCCGTCGCCGCGCAGTGCGGCGACCCCGTCCTTGGCCTGCGGGGCCTTGGCGGCCCGGTCCTTGAGCTCGTCGAGGGAGACCCGCGCCTGCCGCTCTGCGAGGTCGGCGCGCACGCCTTCGATGATCTCGTCGAGCACACTCACGCGAGAGGCCCCCTTCCGGGACGGTGACGGTTCTTTCGGCCACGTCGATGGTATCCGCAGCGGGGCTCCTGATCCGCATCGACCGGCCCGGCGTCCCATCTGCTGGGACTTCAGGGAGCCAGCGCGGAGCCGAACGGAAGGTTCCGGATCACCGTGAAAAGGGCGGTCAGCGCGCCGAGGGCCCACCCCCAGGCGGGTGTCACGGTGATCCTGGTCGGCGTGGCGCGGACGGCGCGAACCAGCCACACGACCAGAAGGACCGCGCAGACGGCGTACCCGGCGACGGCGAGGGCGTTGGCACCGAGGGCCGTCACGAGCTCACCGTGGGCGACGGCGTGGGCGCTGCGCAGACCTCCGCAGCCGGGGCAGTACAGCCCGGTGAAGCGGAGCAGCGGGCAGACGGGATAGTGCCCGGGCTCATTGGGGTCGACGACCCCCACGTACGCGAAGGCCGCCCCCACCCCGGCAAGCGTGACGACCGGCGCGACCAGCCGCCGCCCGAGCCCCCGCCGCCGGAACTCCTCGGCCTCCCGCAGGTCGGCGGCGTACGGCCCGGCGTACGGGGCGGGCGGGGCGGTCCGGGGTGTCGGCTCAGCGGTCACGCGCCGATTCTCGCCCGGCGCGCCGGGCGGCGCAGCCCCGACGCACGGCGGCGCGGCCGAGAACAGCCGGTCGCGCAGCCCCGGACGCGCGACGGCGCAGCCCGGGGGTGCCGGGCTGCGCCGTTCGTGTACGTGCTCGCGTGCCGCGAGAGGCTCGGGGCCTCGGGTCAGGAGCGGGTCCTGATCGCGGCGGTGGCGTTCTCGCGGGCCTGGATGACGGCCTGGGATTCCTTCGGCATGCCGAGGCCGGCGACCTTCATCACGCCGCCGACGACACCGCCGAGGAGGATGACGCCGACACCGGCCCAGAAACCGGGCACGTTCGCCGCCACCATGAAGACTCCGGCGACGCAGAAGCCGATGAAGGAGATGATGACACCGGTCCAGGCGGCCGGGGTGTGTCCGTGGGCGCTGCCCGCCATGAGTTGCTCCTCGTAGATGTTGCGCGGTGGTGACGGCGTCATTCTTCCGCACATGGCCCCGCCGAGGTGACTCGGGGGGTCCCGGGCGATCACGCGTCGTGCGTCGGGTCCTCGCCGCGGTCGAGCGCCTTCCACAGGTCCTCGGGGCGGTCGGGGTCCCCGGCGGCCGGGCGGCGGGCCGTCCGGGGCGTGCCGGAGCGCTCGTACCGGCCGCCCATCGCGGGCCAGCTCTTGCCGAAGCGGAGGGCGACGAGGCCGGCGAGGAGGATGAGGAGGGCGCCGGCGGCGGCGACGTACGGCCAGGCCGTATGGGTGAGGCCCGCGACGGCGGCGGCGGTGTCGCCGCTGATCCGGGCGGCCTCGGCGTCGAGGGCGGCGCTGTCGGAGGCGCCGAGGAGCGCGGCGAGGGCGGCGCCGGCGCCGCTGAGCGCGAGGAGCGCGGCGACCAGGGTGCGGCCGGTGCGGCGGACCGCGAAGACGGCGACGAGGGCGGCGAGGCCGACGACCGCGAGGGCGGTCGGGACGCCGGTGACGGCGCCGCCGTCGGCCTCGACGGGCACGGTGCCCCCGGCGACCGACGCGGTGCCCTCGGCCCAGATCTGACCGGCGGAGAGCAGTACGACGGTGGCCCCGAGGGCACCGAGGAGCAGGGCGACGGCGAGGCTCCGCCGACCGCCGGAGGTGACGGCCGCGCGGGCGGCTCGGGGCTGGGGTACGGGTACGGCGCTCACGTACCCCACTATCCCCTACCGCTTCAGGACATGTTCATCCGGTTGGCGGTGTGCACGGCCCGGAGGACGGCCGCGGCCTTGTTCCGGCACTCGTTGTCCTCGGCGGCCGGGTCGGAGTCGGCGACGACACCGGCGCCGGCCTGCACGTACGCCGTCCCGTCGCGGAGCAGCGCGGTACGGATGGCGATGGCGGTGTCGGAGTCGCCGGCGAAGTCGAGGTAGCCGACGCAGCCGCCGTACAGGCCGCGCCGGGAGGGCTCAAGATCCTCGATGATCTGCATCGCCCGGGGCTTGGGCGCGCCGGAGAGGGTGCCGGCCGGGAAGCAGGCGGTGAGGACGTCGAAGGCGGTCTTCCCCTCGGCGATCCGGCCGGTGACGGTGGAGACGATGTGCATGACGTGGGAGTACCGCTCGATCGACATGAAGTCGACCACCTCGACGGAGCCGGGGGCGCAGACCCGGCCCAGGTCGTTGCGGCCGAGGTCGACGAGCATGAGGTGCTCGGCGCGCTCCTTGGGGTCGGCGAGGAGTTCCTCGGCGAGGTCGTGGTCCTCCTGCGGGGTGGCGCCGCGGTGCCGGGTGCCGGCGATGGGGTGGAGCATCGCCTGCCCGTCCTCGACCTTGACGAGGGCCTCGGGGCTGGAGCCGACGACGTCGAAGCCGTTCTCGAAGCGGAAGAGGTACATGTACGGGGACGGGTTGGTGGCCCGCAGGACCCGGTAGACGTCGAGCGCGGAGGCGGTGCAGGGGGTCTCGAAGCGCTGCGAGGGCACGACCTGGAAGGCCTCGCCCGCCCGGATGCGCTCCTTGATGTCCTCGACGGCCTCCTGGTAGGCGGGGCCGCCCCAGAGGGCGGAGTACTCGGGGAGCTCGGAGGCGGGCAGGGCGGCGGGGGTGGAGGCGACGGGCCGGGCCAGGTCGGCCTCCATCGAGTCGAGGCGGGCGACGGCGTGGGCGTACGCCTCGTCGACGCCGGTCTCCAGGTCGTTGTGGTTGATCGCGTTGGCGATCAGGAGGACCGAGCCGTCCCAGTGGTCGAGGACGGCGAGGTCGCTGGTGAGCAGCATGGTGAGCTCGGGGAGCTCCAGGTCGTCGCGGGTGGAGTCCCCGATCTTCTCCAGGCGCCGGACGATGTCGTAGCCGAGGTAGCCGACCATCCCGCCGGTGAACGGGGGCAGCCCGCCCGCGAGGTCGCGGGGGGTGTGCAGGGTCTCGACGGTGGCGCGGAGGGCGGCGAGCGGGTCGCCGTCGACGGGGACGCCGACGGGCGGGGTGCCGAGCCAGTGGGCTTCGCCGTCCTTCACGGTCAGGGTGGCGTCGCTGCGGACGCCGATGAAGGAGTAGCGGGACCAGCTGCGGCCGTTCTCCGCGGATTCGAGGAGGAAGGTGCCGGGGCGTTCGGCGGCGAGCTTGCGGTAGAGCCCGACCGGGGTGTCGCCGTCCGCGAGGAGCCTGCGGCTGACGGGGATGACGCGGCGGTCCGCCGCCAGCTTGCGGAAGGTCTCGAGATCCATGGCGCCAGACCCTACTCGGCCGCGGGGAGGAGCACGTCGGTGTCGAAGCAGGTGCGGGTGCCGGTGTGGCAGGCGGCGCCGACCTGGTCCACCTTGACGAGGATCGTGTCGGCGTCGCAGTCGAGGGCGACCGACGTGACGTGCTGGACGTGCCCGGAGGTGTCGCCCTTGACCCAGTACTCGTTCCGGCTGCGGGACCAGTAGGTGCAGCGGCCGGTGGTGAGGGTGCGGTGCAGGGCCTCGTCGTCCATCCAGCCGAGCATCAGCACCTCGCCGGTGTCGTACTGCTGGGCGATGGCGGGGACGAGCCCGTCGGGGCTGCGCTTGAGCCGGGCGGCGATGGCCGGGTCGAGGTCGCTGGGGGTCCGGGGCGTGCTGCTCATGGCGCCATTGTGCCGTGGCGCGGGGGCGTGTCCGGCGCGGTGTCCACTGGGCGGACGGCGCGCCGCGGCCGTACGCTGGCGGACATGTCGACCCATGCCAAACGTGAACGGCTTCTGCTCGCGGATCTGTTGGAGGCGGCCGGCCCGGACGCGCCGACGCTGTGCGAGGGCTGGCGGACCCGGGACCTCGCGGCGCACGTGGTGGTGCGGGAGCGGCGCCCGGACGCGGCGGCCGGGACGCTCGTCCCGGTGTTGAAGGAGCGGATGGAACGGGTGCAGGAGGAGTTCGCGGGGAAGCCGTACGAGGAGCTGATCCAGCTCATCCGTACGGGCCCGCCGCGTTTCTCCCCGTTCACGATCAAGCAGGTGGACGAGGGTGCGAACGTCGTCGAGTTCTACGTCCACGCGGAGGACGTCCGGCGGGCGCAGCCCGGCTGGTCGGCGCGGGAGCTGGACCCGGTCTTCGCGGACGCCCTCTGGTCCCGCCTGGAGAAGGCCGCCCGCCTGCTCGGCCGGAAGGCGCCGGTGGGCCTGGTCCTGCGCCGCCCGAACGGCCAGACGGTGGTCGCCCACCGCGGCACCCCGGTGGTGACGGCCTCCGGGGAGCCGGGCGAGCTGACGATGTACCTGTACGGGCGTACGGAGGTGGCGAAGGTGGGCCTGGAGGGCGAGCCGGAGGCGATCGAGCTGCTGAACACGACGAAGCAGCTGGGGCTCTAGGCGTTCGGGAGTTCGGCGCGGCGGAGGGCCGGCACCAGCAGCGCGTACCCGCCCGAGGCGGCACAGACCGCGGCGCTGGCGACGAAGACCGGGCCGGGCCCCCACAGGCCGATGGCCGCGCCGGTGAGCGGGAAGCTGAGCGGCGCGAGGCCGAGACTGCCGAGGCTGGAGACGGCGCTGACCCGGCCGAGGTACGCGGGGTCCGCCTCGGTCTGGACGAGGGCGCCGCACAACACGCCGTTGAGCCCGGCGAGCAGCCCGACCAGGACCGCGACGAGTACGGCGAGGGGCAGCTGCGGCACGAAGGCGAGCGCGCCGATCGACAGGGCGCCGAGGGCCATGCTCCAGCCCATCACGGCGCCCGCGCGGGGCACCCGCCCGCGCACCGTGAGGAGCAGTGAGGCGGCGCCCGCGCCCGCGCCGAACCCGAAGAGGATCCAGCCGATGCCGGAGGCGCCCCAGCCTCGCTGTTGGGCGAGGAGCGCGAGGCCGACGTTGAGCGGGCCGACGAAGCCGAGGTCGGCGAGCAGGACGACGATCATCAGCGGGCCGAGGACGCGGTGGCGGCGGAGGTAGCGCAGTCCGTCGGCGAGATCGCGCAGAGCGGTGCTGTCCGCCTTCTCCTCGGTGGGGAGCGGCCGGAGCTTGAGCGTGCACAGCAGGGGCAGGGAGAGCGCGAAGAGCACACCGGCGACGGTGAAGGCGGACGCGGACCCGCCGAGGGCGACGGCGAGACCGCCGAGCGGAGCACCGAGGACGGCGCCCAGGCGGTACGCGAGACCGCGCATGCCCTGGACGCGGGCGAGCTGGTCGCGCTCGGCGATCCGGGGCGGCAGGGCGCCGACGGCGGGCAGGAAGAGCGCGTCGACGGTGCCGAAGACCAGGGCGACGGCGGCGAGCACCCACAGGCCGGGCGAGGCGAGGAACAGGGCCGCGGCGAGGCCGAGGGTGACGAGGCAGCGGACGGCGTCGGAGGCGATGACGACCCGGCGCGGCCCGAGCCGGTCGGCGACCACTCCCCCGACGAGCAGCAGCAGGGCGCGGGGAACGGCGGAGACGGTCATGACGAGCCCGGCCTGAGCGGGGCTGCCGCTGCTGACGGCGGCCCAGGAGAGGGCGAGGTAGTAGACGCTGTCGCCGAGGGTGGAGGCGGTGTAGGCACCGAGCCAGCGCAGGACCTGGGGGTCGCGGTGGGCGGGGGTCGGTGTGGCGGTGGGGTCGAGGGTGGTGGTCAACGGCCGGTCGGCTGGAGTCGGATCATCGCGATGCCCGGGCGCACCTTGGCGATCGAGGTGAAGTCGTCGTCGACGTGCAGCAGGGTCAGCCGGTGCTGCTGGGCCGTGAGGGCGATGAGGATGTCCATCGGGGAGGGGCCCCGGTGGTGGCCGATGGAGACGAGGTCCCGCTGCACGGCGATGACCTTCGGCCAGGGATCGTCGACGGCGGGCACCCACCCGAAGGTCTGGCCGAGCATGCCGAAGAACGGCTCGTGGTCCCGGTCGGCCCGCAGACCTGGCATCAGCTCGGACTCGACGGGCGGGCAGATCGCCACGAGCCCCTGGGCGACGTGCCGCGGCCACGGGTCGCCGATCTGTCGGCGCAGCAGTCGCCACACGGCGGAGGTGTCGGCGAGGTACGTCACTGACCCGACCGCTCCCGGTCCTCCAGGACCTCGAAGTCGAGGAAGTCGTCGGCGTTGTCCTGGAGCCAGCGCAGGGCGCGCGCCCGGTCGTCCGCGCTGAGCGCGGCCGCTATCGTCAGCGCGCGGTTGACGGTGTCCCGCTTCGTCGTCGTACCGAGCTGCTGCTGCGCGAACGCCAGCATGCGGTCGTCCACGTCGATCACGGTCCTGGCCATGCCGGCCTCCCGATGGGTGCGGTTTGATATACGACCTGGTATCAGGATATCGAACCGCACACATCGGTGTCCGGGTTCTCAGCGGACCTCGTGGCCCGCCTCCCGCAGCACCTCCTTGACCTGCCCGATCCGCAGGTCGCCGAAGTGGAAGACGGAGGCGGCGAGGACCGCGTCCGCGCCGGCCTCGACGGCCGGGGGGAAGTCGGCGAGCCTGCCCGCGCCGCCCGACGCGATCACCGGGACGGTCACGTGCTTGCGTACGGCCGCGATCATCTCGGTGTCGTAGCCGTCCTTGGTGCCGTCCGCGTCCATCGAGTTGAGCAGGATCTCGCCCGCGCCCAGCTCCGCGGCCCGGTGTGCCCACTCGACGGCGTCGATGCCGGTGCCCTTGCGGCCGCCGTGCGTGGTCACCTCGAAGGAGCCGGTGGCGGTGCGGCGCGCGTCCACGGACAGGACGAGGACCTGGCGGCCGAAGCGCTCCGCGATCTCCTGGATCAGCTCGGGGCGGGCGATGGCGGCCGTGTTGACGCCCACCTTGTCCGCGCCGGCCCGCAGCAGCCGGTCGACGTCCTCCGCCGAGCGGACGCCGCCGCCGACGGTGAGCGGGATGAAGACCTGCTCGGCGGTGCGGCGCACCACGTCGTAGGTGGTCTCCCGGTTGCCGGAGGAGGCGGTGATGTCGAGGAAGGTCAGCTCGTCGGCGCCCTCGGCGTCGTACAGCTTGGCCATCTCGACGGGGTCGCCCGCGTCCCGCAGGTTCTGGAAGTTGACGCCCTTGACGACCCGGCCGTTGTCCACGTCCAGGCAGGGGATCACCCGTACGGCGAGGCTCATTCCGCATCACTCCTGTACGCCTCGACCTCGACCTCGACCACCAGGCGGGGGTCGACGAAGCCCGAGACGATGATCATCGAGGCGGCCGGGCGGACCGCGTCGAACAGTTCCTTGTGGGCGCGGCCGACCTCGTCCACGTCCCGCGCGTGGGTGATGTACATGCGGGTGCGGACGACGTGCTCGGCGCCGAGGCCCAGCTGCTTCAGCGCGCCGAAGGCGACGTCGAAGGCGTTGACGGTCTGCTCGTACGGGCCGCCGTCGGCGATCTGGCCGTCGACCACCGACGTACAGCCGGCGACGAGGACGGTGCCGTTCGGCAGCTCGACCGCGCGGGAGTAGCCGAACTGCTCCTCCCAGGGGGCGCCGGTGACGACCTTGCGCAGGGGGGCGGTCATGCGGACGCCACCGTCCGCAGGGCCTCCTCCAGGGTGAACGCCTTGGCGTAGAGCGCCTTGCCGACGATCGCGCCCTCGACGCCCAGCGGCACGAGGCCGGCGAGGGCGCGCAGGTCGTCCAGGGAGGAGACGCCCCCGGAGGCGACGACGGGCTTGTCGGTGGCCTCGCAGACGTTCTTCAGGAGCTCCAGGTTGGGGCCCTGGAGGGTGCCGTCCTTGGCGATGTCGGTGACGACGTACCGGGCGCAGCCCTCGGAGTCGAGGCGGGCCAGGGTCTCGTAGAGGTCGCCGCCGTCGCGGGTCCAGCCGCGGCCCTTCAGGGTGGTGCCGCGCACGTCGAGGCCGACGGCGATCTTCTCGCCGTGCTCGGCGATGACCTTGGCGACCCACTCGGGGGTCTCCAGGGCGGCGGTGCCGAGGTTGACGCGGGTGCAGCCGGTGGCGAGGGCGGCGGCGAGGGAGGCGTCGTCGCGGATGCCGCCGGAGAGCTCGACCTTGATGTCCATCGCCTCGGTGACCTGGCGGACGAGGTCGCGGTTGTCGCCGGTGCCGAAGGCGGCGTCCAGGTCGACGAGGTGGAGCCACTCGGCGCCGGAGCGCTGCCAGGAGAGGGCGGCCTCCAGGGGGGAGCCGTAGGAGGTCTCGGTGCCGGACTCGCCGTGGACGAGCCGGACGGCCTGACCGTCGCGGACATCGACGGCGGGGAGGAGTTCGAGAGTGCTCACAGGGTTCCGATCCAGTTGGTGAGGAGCTGGGCTCCGGCGTCGCCGGACTTCTCGGGGTGGAACTGGGTGGCCCACAGGGCGCCGTTCTCCACGGCCGCCACGAAGGGCTCTCCGTGGGTGGCCCAGGTGACCTTGGGGGCGCGGATGTTCTTGTTGCCGACCTCCAGGGTCCACTCGCGCACCGCGTAGGAGTGCACGAAGTAGAAGCGGGCGTCGGCGTCGAGGCCGGCGAAGAGCTCGCTGTCCCCGGGCGCCTCGACGGTGTTCCAGCCCATGTGGGGGACGACGGGGGCGTTCAGCGGCTCGACCGTGCCGGGCCACTCGTCGAGGCCCTCGGTCTCGACGCCGTGCTCGATGCCCCGCTCGAAGAGGATCTGCATGCCGACGCAGATGCCCATGACGGGGCGGCCGCCGGAGAGCCGGCGGCCGACGATCCAGTCACCGCGGGCCTCCTTGAGCCCCTGCATGCAGGCGGAGAAGGCACCGACGCCGGGGACGAGGAGCCCGTCGGCGTTCATCGCCTTCTCGTAGTCGCGGGTGATCTCGACGTCGGCGCCGACCCGGGCGAGGGCGCGCTCGGCGGAGCGGACGTTGCCGAAGCCGTAGTCGAAGACGACGACCTTCTTGCCCGTGCCGGTGGGGGTGTTCGCCGTCATGACCACACGTCCAGTCGCAGCACGCCGGCGGTGAGGCACATGGCGGCGCCGATGGAGAGCAGCACGATGAGGCCCTTGGGCATCTGCTGCTTGACGAAGGAGTAGATGCCGCCGAGCTGGAAGAGCCCGACGACGATCAGGATGGTGGAGAGACCGGTCACGGTTACAGCGCGCCCTTCGTGGAGGGGAGGATTCCGGCGGCGCGCGGGTCGCGCTCGGAGGCGTAGCGCAGGGCGCGGGCGAGCGCCTTGAACTGGCATTCCACGATGTGGTGGGCGTTGCGCCCGTACGGCACGTGGACGTGGAGCGCGATCTGCGCCTGGGCCACGAAGGACTCCAGGATGTGGCGCGTCATGGTGGTGTCGTACGAGCCGATCATCGGCGCCATGTTCTCGGGCTCGGTGTGCACGAGGTAGGGGCGGCCGGAGAGGTCGACGGTGACCTGGGCGAGGGACTCGTCCAGCGGGACCGTGCAGTTGCCGAAGCGGTAGATGCCGACCTTGTCGCCGAGGGCCTGCTTGAAGGCGGCGCCGAGGGCGAGGGCGGTGTCCTCGATGGTGTGGTGCGAGTCGATGTGGAGGTCGCCGTCGGTCTTGACCGTGAGGTCGAACAGACCGTGGCGGCCGAGCTGGTCGAGCATGTGGTCGTAGAAGCCGACCCCGGTCGACACGTCGACCTTCCCGGTGCCGTCGAGGTCTATCTCGACGACGACGGACGTCTCCTTGGTGGTGCGCTCCACGCGGCCTACGCGGCTCATGCGTTCTGCTCCTTCTTCAGCTCACGAACCGCGTCGAGGAACGCGTCGTTCTCTTCGGGGGTGCCGGCGGTGACCCGCAGTCGGCCCGGTACGCCGTTGTCCCGGACCAGGACGCCCCGGTCGAGGATGCTCTTCCAGGCCTCGTGCGCGTCGGGGAAGCGGCCGAACTGGACGAAGTTGGCGTCGGACTCGGTGACCTCGTAGCCGATCGCCCGCAGTTCGGCGACGAGCCGGTCGCGCTCGGCCTTGAGCTGCTCGACGTACCCGAGGAGGGTGTCGGTGTGCTCCAGGGCGGCGAGCGCGGTGGCCTGGGTGACGGCGGAGAGGTGGTACGGCAGTCTCACCAGCTGGACGGCGTCGACCACGGCCGGGTGGGCGGCGAGGTAGCCGAGGCGGAGCCCGGCGGCGCCGAAGGCCTTGGACATGGTCCGGGAGATCACCAGGTGCGGCCGGCCCTCCAGGAGGGGCAGCAGCGAGTCGCGGTGGCTGAACTCCACGTACGCCTCGTCCACCACGACCAGGGAGGGCCTGGCGGCCTGGGCCGCCGCGTACAGCCGCTCCACGACCCGCGCCTCGACGGCGGTGCCCGTGGGGTTGTTGGGCGAGGTGACGAAGACGACGTCCGGGCGGTGCTCGGCGATCGCCTCCTCGGCGGCCTCGACGTCGATGGTGAAGTCCTCGCGGCGCGGTCCCGGGATCCAGCCGGTGCCGGTGCCGCGGGCGATCAGGGAGTGCATCGAGTACGAGGGCTCGAAGCCGATCGCGGTGCGGCCGGGGCCGCCGAAGGTCTGGAGCAGCTGCTGGAGGACCTCGTTGGAGCCGTTGGCGGCCCACACGTTCTCCGCGGCCACCGGGTGCTTGCCGGTACGGGTCAGATAGCGGGCCAGCTCGGTGCGGAGCTCCACCGCGTCCCGGTCGGGGTAGCGGTTGAGGCCGCGGGCGGCCTCGGCGACCCGCTCCGCGATCCGGGCCACCAGGGGCTCGGGCAGCGGGTAGGGGTTCTCGTTGGTGTTCAGCTGGACGGGCACGTCGAGCTGGGGGGCGCCGTAGGGCGACTGGCCCTTCAGCTCCTCGCGGATCGGCAGGTCGTCGATCCCGATGGTGTCGTTCTTGTCGCTCACTTGCTCTCGGGCACCTTCCAGCCGAACCTTGCCTTGATCGCCGCGCCGTGGGCCGGGAGGTCCTCGGCCTCGGCGAGGGTGACCACGTGGTGGGCCACGTCGGCGAGCGCGTCGCGCGTGTAGTCCACGATGTGCACGCCGCGCAGGAAGGACTGCACGGAGAGGCCCGAGGAGTGGCAGGCGCAGCCGCCGGTGGGCAGGACGTGGTTGGAGCCGGCGCAGTAGTCGCCGAGGGAGACCGGCGCCCAGGGGCCGATGAAGATCGCGCCCGCGTTGCGGACCCGGTCGGCGACGGCGGCGGCGTCGGCGGTCTGGATCTCCAGGTGCTCGGCGCCGTAGGCGTCGACGACCTTCAGGCCGTCGTCCAGGCCGGTGACGAGGACGATCGCGGACTGCTTGCCGGTCAGGGCGGGGACGATCCGGTCGTCGACGTGCTTGGAGGCGGCCACCTGGGTCTTCAGCTCGGCCTCGACCGCGTCGGCCAGCTCCTCGGAGTCGGTGACGAGGACGGAGGCGGCCATCGGGTCGTGCTCGGCCTGGCTGATGAGGTCGGCGGCGACGTGCACGGGGTCGGCGGTGGAGTCCGCGAGGACCGCGATCTCGGTCGGGCCGGCCTCGGCGTCGATGCCGATGCGGCCCTTGAGGAGGCGCTTGGCGGCGGCGACGTAGATGTTGCCGGGGCCGGTGACCAGGTTGACCGGGGCGCAGCCGGGCTCGTCGCCGGGGGCCTCGGTGCCGTACGCGAACATGGCGACGGCCTGGGCGCCGCCGGCGGCGTACACCTCGTCGACGCCGAGGAGGGCGCAGGCGGCGAGGATCGTCGGGTGCGGCAGTCCGCCGTGCTCCTTCTGCGGCGGGGAGGAGACGGCGATGCCCTCGACGCCGGCCTCCTGGGCGGGCACCACGTTCATCACGACGGAGGACGGGTAGACGGCGCGGCCGCCCGGCACGTACAGGCCGACGCGCTCGACCGGGATCCACTTCTCGGTGACCGTGCCGCCGGGCACGACCTGGGTGGTGTGGGTGGTGCGGCGCTGCTCGCGGTGGACCGTGCGGGCGCGCCGGATGGACTCCTCCAGGGCGGCGCGGACGGCCGGGTCGAGCTCGTCGAGGGCGCGGGCGATCGCCTCGGCGGGGACGCGCAGGCTCTCGACGCGCACGCCGTCGAATTTCTCCCCGTAGTCGATCACCGCGGCCGCGCCATGATGCCGGACGTCCTCGCAGATCGGCCGCACCGTCTCCAGGGCGGCTTCCACGTCGAACTCGGCACGGGGCAGCAGGTCGCGCAGGGCGGAACCCTCGGGGAGGGACGCGCCGCGCAGATCGATTCGAGAGATCACGGCTCAATTCTCGCAGACGCCCCACAACGCCGGACGTCCGTATCACTGGCTGATACACGGCTTGCTACCCGTCGATACACGCCACTGTGGCGTCTCCTCGCCACTCCTGACCGTTAGCGTTCACCCCGTCACAGTGCGGGAAGAACGACTGTACGAATCCACGACTCCCGGTGAGCGGAGTGGTGGGAGCGCATCGGGGAGAGCGAGGGGGCGGCAGTGACCGAGCCGCACGAGGACGGGATGCCGGACGGTCTCACGGGGCCGGAGAGGGCCATGTGGCAGGCGTTCCGGATCGGCAGGACCTGCGATCTGACGGAGGGGGTGGCGGAGCGGGACGACCCGTTCGGGGAGTGGCCCTGGGGGCCGGAGCGGAGCGTGCGGGCCGAGGTGCTGGCGGCGCTGCTGCTCGACGGGCCGCCGGCCAGGCCGGGCCGGGTGGCCGCGCTGAAGCTGCGCGGGGTGCGCATCACCGGCGTGCTGTATCTGGCGGGAGGCTCCATAGCGCCGTACGTGGAGCTGCACGGCTGCCGCTTCGACGGCGAGGTGGTGCTGCCCGAGGCCCGGTTCGGGACGCTGCGGATGGTCGGCTGCGCCCTCCCCCGGCTTGAGGCGGCCCGGCTGCACACCGAGGGCGATCTGCACCTGCCGCGCTGCCGGGTGCGGCGGGGCATCCGGCTGACGGACGCGCAGATCGGCACCGACCTGCTGATCAACCAGATCCAGGTGTGGCCGGACGGCCGCGGCCGGGCGATCACGGCGGACGGCCTGGTGGTGGCGCAGGACCTCCAGGCCGAGCTGATCGAGACGCACGGCGAGTTCAGTCTGCGCGGGGCGAAGGTCGGGGTCTCGCTCAGCCTGCGGGGCAGTGTGCTCCGCGCGGACCGGCAGCGCCGCGCGCTGAACGCGCCGCAGCTGACGGTGGAGCGCACGCTGTACCTGAACGCGGCCTGGGTGTACGAGGGCGGCGGGCGGTCCATGGCCACCCCGCCGTACGGGGTGGCGTCGGTCCAGGGCGCGCGGCGCAAGTCGGCCGAGTTCCACGGCGGGGTGCGGCTGGACGACGGCCGGTTCGGCGACGCGGTGGACCTGAACCACGCCCGTTTCCTGCTGAGCGGGGCGCGCCGGGAGGAGCTGTCGCTGCGCCGGATCGTCACCCCGGAGCTGCGGTTCAACGGGGAGCGTCCGGAGGAGGGCCGGGTGGTGCTGAACGGCGCGAAGGTGGTGACGCTGATCGACCTGTCGACGAGCTGGCCGGGCCCGGGCGGCCTGGCGCTGAGCGGTTTCGTCTACGAGAACCTGGTGCCGTACGGGCACTTCCCGCTGGCGCGGCGCATCGAGTGGGTGGCGGCGGCGACGCCGGAGTACGCGCCGGAGCCGTACGAACGGCTGGCGACCGTGCTCCGCAACAGCGGGGAGGACGCGGACGCCCGGGAGGTGCTGCTCGCCAAGCAGCGGCGCAGACGGGAGACGCTGCCGCTCGCCGGGAAGCTGTGGGGGTACGTCCAGGACTGGACGGTGGCGTACGGCTACCGGCCGGGCCGGGCTGCGCTGTGGATGGCGGTGCTGTGGGCGGCGGGCACGCTGGTCTTCACGCGGTACGAGCCGGTGCCGCTCAAGGAGGACGAGGGCCCGGCGTGGAACGGCACGCTGTACGCGCTCGACCTGCTGCTGCCGGTGATCGCGCTCGGCCAGGAGGGCTACTGGCGTCTGGAGGGCGGCTGGCAGTGGGTGGCGACGGCCCTGATCCTGCTCGGCTGGATCCTGGCGACGACGGTGGCGGCGGGCGCGACCCGGCTGCTGCGGCGGGGCTGACGGGCGGCCCCGCGCAGGGCAGGGGCGGGGCGGCGGGGGGGGGAGACCGGGTGCGCTCCGGGTGAAGGGTTGGGAAAGGCGAAGGGTCCGGAGCACCCCCCGGTGGGAAGATACGTCCTGCCATGTCCTTCCTCCGCGCCCTGCTCGGCGCCGCCCGTTCGGCCCGGCACGCCCCGCGTCTCGCCGAGGGGCTGACACCGGACGACGACGTGTTGCTCGACGCCCCCGACGGGCGGCTCGCCCCGGCCCTGGTGGCGGCCGCGCTCGGCGATCCGGAGCCCGCGGCGAAGCTGCTCGCCACCACCCGGGACGCCGGGGAGTGGGAGGACCGGGACCGTTACGTCGGACGGCTCGCCACCTTCGCGTACAGCCGGGGCGAGTGGCTGGACCGGTGGCGGGAGGCCGCGCCCGGAGACCCCGACGCCCTCCTGGTGTCGGCGCAGCTCGCGGTGGGCCGGGCGTGGGAGTCGCCGGCGCGGGCGGAGCGGCTGCGGGAGCTGGACCCGCTGCTGCGACCGCTCGTGGAGGGGTCCGGGCGCGATCCGGTGCCGTGGCGGCTCGCCCTTGACCACGCGCGCGGGGCGCACGCGGGGCACACGGTCTTCGAGGGGCTGTGGGAGCAGGCCCTGCTCCGCTCCCCGCACCATTACGGCTGCCATGTCGCCGCGCTGAAGTACCTGTCGGCTCAGTGGTACGGCTCGGACCGGGCGGCCTTCGACTTCGCGGAGCAGGCGGCGGACGACGCGGCACCGGACTCGCTGGCGCGGATCCTGCCGGTGCGCGCCGCCTACGAGGCGCTGCGTCCGCTGCCGGGCACCGGGCGGGCAGCGGCGGGGCCGGATGCGGGCAGGCCGGATGCGGGCGGTCCTGACGGGGCGCGGATCGACCGGGCGGCGGACCGGGGCCGGGCGCTGTCGGCGCGGTTCGCGGCAGGCGACCCGTGGCCGGCGGAGGCGCGGAACCTGCTGGCGTACGTCCTGGTGGAGCGGGGGCGGTGGGAGGACGCGCTGGCCGAGTTCGGCCGGGCGGGACCGTACGCCACCTCCTTCCCGTGGGCGGCCGGCGGGCACGATCCGCTGCGTCGCTTCCTGGCCACCCGGGACCGGACACGGGCGGAGCTGGGGCGCCGGACCCCGTTGTACGGGCGGGCTCGCCCGATCGCCGGACGGGGCGGGCCGCACGGCCGTTAGGCTTGGCCGCTGTGACCACCGCTCGCCTGCCCCTCTTCCCGCTCAACGCGGTGCTGTTCCCGGGCCTCGTGCTGCCGCTCAACGTCTTCGAGGAGCGATATCGCGCCATGATGCGCGCGCTGCTCTCCACCAACGCCTCGGAGCCGCGGCGCTTCGTCGTGGTCGCGATCCGGGACGGGTACGAGGTCGCCAGGACCGCGCCCGGCATGCCGGACCCGACGGCGCTGCCGGAGAAGGGCCCTGCGGCGGGCTTCGGACCCGACCCGATCCGCAGCTTCCATCCTGTGGGGTGCGTCGCGGACGCGGCGAGCATCCGGGAGCGGGCGGACGGCTCGTACGAGGTGATGGTCACCGGCACCACGCGGGTGCGGCTGCTCTCGGTGGACGCGAGCGGCCCGTTCCTGACGGCCGAGACCGAGGAGCTTCCCGAGGAGCCGGGCAAGGAGGCGGAGGCGCTGGCCGAGGGCGTGCTGCGGGCCTTCCGCGCCTACCAGAAGCGGCTGGCGGGGGCGCGGGAGCGGTCGCTGACGACGGCCGAGCTGCCCGACGACCCGTCGGTGGTGTCGTACCTGGTCGCGGCGGCGACGACGATCGACGTGCCGACGAAGCAGCGGCTCCTGGAGGCCCCGGACACCACGGCCCGGCTGCGCGAGGAGCTGGCGCTGCTGCGCGCGGAGACGGCGGTGCTGCGGCACCTGCCGTCGCTGCCCGCGGTGGAGCTGACCCAGGCGCCCACCTACCCGAACTGACGGACCGAGCGAACTGACGGACCGAGCGAACTGACGGACCGAGCGAACCCAGGAAGTCGGCGTGGCGAAGAAGAAGCAGAAGAACGGCGGGGGCACCCCGGCGACGGTGGCCCTGGCCGCGGCGGGCACGCCGTACACCCTGCACGCGTACGAGCACGACCCGGCGACCCCGTCGTACGGCGAGGAGGCGGCGGAGGCGCTCGGCGTCACGCCCGACCGGGTCTTCAAGACGCTGGTGGCCGAGGTCGACGGGGAGCTGACGGTGGCGGTGGTGCCGGTCGCGGGCCAGCTGGACCTGAAGGCGCTGGCGTCGGCGGTCGGCGGGAAGCGGGCGGTGATGGCGGACCCGGCGGCGGCCGAGCGGACGACCGGGTACGTCCGGGGCGGGATCTCGCCGCTGGGCCAGCGCAAGCGGCTGCGTACCGTGCTCGACTCCTCGGCGTCGGCGCACGGAACGATCTGCGTCTCGGCCGGCCGGCGGGGCCTGGAGGTCGAGCTCTCCCCCGCCGACCTGGCCGCGCTCACCTCGGCGGTCCTGGCCCCGATCGGCCGCGGCTGACGAAAGCCCCTCCGGCCCGCAGCGGCTGACGGCCCCCTGGCCGTTCGGCGTTCAGTGCTTGTAGGCGTCCCAGGGGCCGGGCTCCGGGTCGCGGGGGCCGAAGATCCCCGTCAGGACCAGGTGGACGACGGTCGCGGCGAGCGGCCAGGCCAGCATCGCCGCCGCCCCCATCTGGAGCTTCAGGGGCGCGTCGAAGGCGACCTCGGGGCCGACGGCCTTGGCGTGGGCGATCACGTCGGAGGTCGGCCCCAGCTCGGTCCCCAGCCACCAGGCGAGGAGCGAGCCGAGGACGCCGCCGACGGCGAGCCCGAGGACGAGCGGGACGCCGCCCTTGCGGCGGGCGAGGAAGACGACGAGTCCGGCGATCGCGCCGAAGGCGAGGGCGAGGAGGACGAAGGTGCCGTCGGCACCGATCGCGGCCTCCCCCTCGGAGTCCTTCAGATAGACGCCCTTGCCGTCGGAGATCAGCCGGACCGTCGGCGCGAGCCACACCCAGAGCGCGCCGAGCACGGCTCCGGCGACCGCGGAGGCGGCCGTCACCACCAGGCCCTGGAGGACCTCGGCCGCGGTGATCGGGTCACCCTCCGGGCCCTGGTACGGCGGGGGCGGCGGGGGCCATGAGGGGTCGTGCGGCGGCTGCTGGGGAGGCGTCAGGGGTGCGGTCACCCCGCCATCGTGCCAGGTGCGCCGGTGTCCCGCCTCAGCGGACCGCGGCCCTGCGGTAGGCCCAGGTGGCGGCGGCCAGCGAGAGGACGCCGACGACCCCGCAGACGGCCAGATCGAGGGCGACGGCCGCCCAGTCGGGGCGCGGGTCGAAGGCGCGGGCCAGGGCCTCGACGCCGTACGTGGAGGGCAGCAGGTCGCGCACCCAGCCGACCGGCTCCGGCATCCGCTCGGCCGGCAGCACGCCGAGGAGCAGCGCGGCGGACATGCCGAGCTGGCCGAGGAGGGTGGCCAGCTCCTGGCGGGGGGCGAGCAGGCCGAGGGCGGCGCCGAGTCCGGAGAGGGCGGCGCCGGCGAGCGGGACGACGGCGGCGAGCAGCCACAGGTGGCCGAGCGGCAGGCCGAAGAGGACGGCGCCGGTGACGGCGGTGACGACCGTGCCGGGGACGGTGAAGGAGGCGTACGCGCCGGCGGCGCCGAGCACCACGGCGGCGGGCGGCACGGGCAGGGTGGCGTAGTGGTCGAGGCCGCCGGTGGCGCGGAGCTGCCCGAAGTACTGGGCGAGCAGGTTGAGGGCGACGAAGGCGACGACGAGGACGGTGGAACCGGCGACGACGGCGCGGGCCTCGGAGCCGCCGTCGACGACCCCGCGCATCAGGATCATGATCCCGATGGACTGGAAGGTCGCGACGAAGAGCAGCGGGATGCGGGCGACCCGGGCCCGGCTGAGCTGCGCCTTGTAGACGGCGGCGAGGGAGGGCAGCAGCCAGGCGGCCGGGGCGAGGGGGGCGGCCTCCCCGGTGTCCCGGGCCGGGGCGGCCGGCACGCCGGCCGGCAGGACCTCGGCGGGCAGGGTGCTCAACGCGGACAGCTCCTGGGGGTGACGTGCGGTACGTGGGGGGTCACGCCGGGGGCGAGAGGGGAAAGAGCGAGGCTCATGCCTTCACCAGCCCTTCGCGGGCGGCGCCGCCGAGGGCGAGGTAGACGTCCTCCAGGCTGGGCGTGGCGAGGGTGAAGTCGTCGAGGGCGGCGAAGGCGGCGCCTCCGGTGACGGCGGCGACGGCGGCGCGGGCGGCGTCGGGGGCGAGCCGGAGGGTCCAGCGGCGGCCGGACTCCTGGGCGAGTTCGCGCAGGGCGGCGACCTCGGGGAGGGCGAGCGGGGCGGTGTCGCGCCACAGCAGGTCGACGCGGACCTCGCCGGCGACCCGTTCCTTGAGCCCGGCGGGGGTGTCGCAGGCGATGACCCGGCCCCGGTCGAGGACGGCGACCCGGTCGAGGACGGTCTCGGCCTCGATGACGTTGTGGGTGACGAGGAGGACGGTGGTGCCGTGCTCGGCGCGGCGGCGGTCGACGGCGGCCCAGACGGCCCGGCGGGCGACCGGGTCCATGCCGGTGGTGGGCTCGTCGAGGACGAGGACGGGCCGGTGGCCGACGAGGGCGGCGGCGAAGCAGGCGAGCCGGCGCTGTCCGCCGGAGAGCTTCTTGAGGGGGCGGCCGGCCAGCTCGCCGAGGCCCAGCTCGTCGAGGACGGCGTCCCGGCCCGCGCGGGCGTCGGCGGCGGTGAGGCCGCGCAGCCGGCCGGTGGTCTCGGCGGCGAGGGCGACGGTCAGCTCGTCGAGGGCGGTGGACTCCTGGCCGAGGTAGGCGAGGAGGCGGGCGGCGCGCCCGGGGTGGCGGACGAGGTCGTGGCCGAGGAGCTCGACGGTGCCGGAGTCGGGGCGCATGAGGCCGGTGAGCTGGCGGACGAGGGTGGACTTGCCGGCGCCGTTGGGGCCGAGCAGGCCGAAGATCTCGCCGCCGCGCACGTCGAGGCTGATCCCGTCGGTGGCGCGCACCTCGGGGGTCGCGGGCGCGCCCCGCCTGCCGCGCGTGGCGGGGTACGTCTTGACCAGATCCCGCACCACGCACACCGTACTCACGGGGGAAGAGCCTACGGGGTCGCCGGTCCCGCTCCGGGCGCGGGGGCGGGTTCGGCGGCGGCGCGGACGTCGATCTCGCGCCAGAATCCGGCGCGGATGGCGTAGCGGTCGTGCTCGTCGATCTGGTCGTCCTTGTGGGCGAGGAGGCCGAACCGGGCGGCGTAGCGGAGGAGTTCGCCGTCGATGCGGTGGGGGATGCGGGGGTAGAGGACGGAGAGCTTCTGGATGTGGCTCTGCTCGGGGAGCCGTTCCAGCCACCGCCGGGCGAACACCTGTCCGACCTCGAAGGGGTCTCCGCCGACGGTGGTGATGTCCTCCTCGCGGTCGGCCCAGCGCTGCTCGGCGCTGGTGAGCTGGGCCAGGGTGGGCAGCGAGGCGGTCTCGGGCGGCTCGCCGAGGGCGGTCGGGGGCCGGTCGACCCAGCCCCGGTCGGAGGACCAGCGCAGGGCGCTGGCCGCCTGGGGCGCCGTGGGGTGGGGGGCGGCGGTGGGGCGCAGTCCGGCCAGGTCCTTGGGGGTGGGTACGGCCTTGCCCGCGGTGGGGGCCGGGACGGCGGCGGGGGCGTGTCCTTCGGCGGAGGGTACGGGTGCCCCGTCGGCGGCCTGCCGATCGCGGCGCGCGGCGGCGGACTCGGCGGCTTCGGCGGCTCCTGCGGCCCGCTCGGCGGAGGCGAGGGCGGCCTCGGGGAGCGGCGCGGAGAGGATGGCGGCGATCTCGGGGCGGGGCACGGGCGGCGGGGCGCAGATGCCGGTGAGGTCCTTGGCGCGGACGGCCCGGGTGATCCAGGTCCGGTCGAGGACGCGGCGCTCGTCGGCCTCGGCGACCAGGTCCTCGGACTGGTTGTAGTCGCCGTCGGCGGCCTGGACGGCCCAGAGATGGACGGCGACGCCGTGCTCCTTGGCGGACATCAGGCCGGGGAGCAGGTCGCCGTCGCCGGTGACGAGGACGATGTCGGAGCAGGCGCGGTTGCGGGAGAGCTCGGTGAGTTCGGTGTGCATGGCCGCGTCGACGCCCTTCTGGGCCCAGCGGCCGTCGCTGCGGGTCAGGGCGCCGAGCCGGACGGTGACCCGGGGCATCACGCGCAGCCGGCGGTGCTCGGGCTGGGGCACCCGGTCGGGGGCGCCGTCGAACCAGTAGATCCGCAGCAGCGGGAGGCCGGTCTCGGTCTCGGCCCGTTCGCGCAGCTGCCGGATGAGCCCGGCGTGGTCCACGCTGATGCGGGAGCGGGCCGGCTCCCCGGCGAGCAGGCTGGCGGCGGCTCCCAGCAGATAGCCCGCGTCCACCAGAACGACGCATCGGTCCACGTGCTCCACCCTCTTTCGGATCTCGGCCGGACTCGGGATCTCAGGTGTTCCGGGTTCCTTCGAGTCTGCCCGACCGCCGGGGGCTTGACGGCCGGAACTGGATCTTCGGCGTGGCGGAGACTCCGGCCGCCCCGGCCCGGAACGCCCTCACGCACCGTAATGATCCAACATGCGGCGTTTTCTCCCGTATGTGAGTCTGACAGCGGCCCTGGCCCCTAGATCCCTTCGAGGAGGCATCATCCCCATGGCCAAGAACCGCAACCAGAACCGTCAGAAGCAGCAGCAGTCGCAGGCCGAGCGCGGTGCCCAGCAGGCGCAGCAGTCGGCGATGGAGTCGCAGGCCGAGAGCCGTGCCTCCCAGGTCACCCCTGGCGACATGGCGCGGAAGGGCCGTCAGAAGCGCTTCGGCCACAACTGACGCCCGCGCAGACGGCAAAGGGGCGCGCCCGTGACGACGGGCGCGCCCCTTGCGTACGTACGCCGGTCCTGTCCGGCCGGTACGCCGGTGCTATCCGGCCAGGCAGGAGGGGCCGAGCAGCACCTTCAGGTCGCCGAAGAGGGCGGGATCGGGCTGGACCCGGTGCCGGTCGAGGCGGAGCACAGTAGTCTTCCGGGGGCCCTGGAGCTTGATCCGCACCTCGGTGTTGCCCTTGTGGTGGCGGAGGATCTCGTCGAGGCGGCTCACCATCGGCGGGGTGACCTTGAGGGCCGGGATGGTGAGAATCACGGGGGCGTTGGTCCCGGCGGCGGAGAGGTCGGGGACCTGGAGCTCCATGGCGACCAGACGGGGGACGTCCTCGCGCTTGTCGAGCCGGCCCTTGACGAAGACGACGGCGTCCTCGACGAGCTGGGTGGAGACCAGCTGGTAGGTGGCGGGGAAGAACATGCACTCGATGGAGCCGGCCAGGTCCTCGACGGTGGCGATGGCCCAGGCGTTGCCCTGCTTGGTCATCTTCCGCTGGAGGCCGGAGATGATGCCGCCGATGGTGACGACCGCGCCGTCCGCGTGCTCGCCGCCGGTGAGCTGGGAGATGCCGGCGTCGGTCTTGTCGGAGAGGACGTGCTCCAGGCCGAAGAGCGGATGGTCGGAGACGTACAGGCCGAGCATCTCGCGCTCCTGCGCGAGGAGGTAGGTCTTGTCCCACTCGTCGTCGGTGAAGGTGACGTCGAGGCCGAAGCCGGGCTCGCTGCTGTCCTCCTCACCCATGCCGCCGAAGAGGTCGAACTGCCCTTCGGCCTCCTTGCGCTTGACCGCCACCACGTTGTCGATCATGGGTTCGTGCTGGGCGACGAGGCCCTTGCGGGTGTGGCCCATGGTGTCGAAGGCGCCGGCCTTGATCAGCGACTCGATGGTGCGCTTGTTGCAGACCACGGCCTCGACCTTGTCGAGGAAGTCGGGGAAGGAGGAGTACTTCCCCTTGGCCTTGCGGCTCTTGATGATCGACTCGACGACGTTGGTGCCGACGTTCCGGACGGCGGTGAGGCCGAAGAGGATGACGTCGTCGCCCTGGGCGGCGAAGTTCGCCTGGGACTCGTTGACGTTCGGCGGGAGGACCCTGATGCCCATGCGGCGGCACTCGTTGAGGTAGACCGCGGACTTGTCCTTGTCGTCCTTGACCGAGGTCAGGAGGCCCGCCATGTACTCGGCGGGGTAGTTCGCCTTGAGGTAGGCGGTCCAGTAGGAGACCAGGCCGTACGCGGCGGAGTGCGCCTTGTTGAAGGCGTAGCCGGCGAAGGGGACCAGGACGTCCCACAGGGCCTGGATGGCCTCGTCGCTGTAGCCGTTCTTCTTGGCGCCGGCCTGGAAGATGGTGAAGTTCTTCGCCAGCTCGTCGGGCTTCTTCTTGCCCATGACGCGGCGGAGGATGTCGGCCTCGCCGAGCGAGTAGCCGGCGATGATCTGGGCGGCCTTCTGCACCTGCTCCTGGTAGACGATCAGGCCGTAGGTGACGTCCAGGACCTCCTTGAGCGGCTCCTCCAGCTCCGGGTGGATCGGGGTGATCTCCTGCTGGCCGTTCTTGCGCAGGGCGTAGTTGGTGTGCGAGTTCATGCCCATCGGGCCCGGGCGGTAGAGCGCGGACACGGCGGAGATGTCTTCGAAGTTGTCGGGCTTCATCAGCCGCAGCAGGGACCGCATGGGGCCGCCGTCGAACTGGAAGACGCCGAGGGTGTCGCCGCGCTGGAGCAGTTCGAAGGTCTTCGGGTCGTCCAGCGGCAGGGCGAGCAGATCGAGGTCGATGCCCTTGTTCGCCTTCACCATCTTGACGGCGTCGTCCATGATGGTGAGGTTGCGCAGGCCGAGGAAGTCCATCTTCAGCAGGCCGAGCGACTCGCACTGCGGGTAGTCCCACTGCGTGATGGTGACGCCGTCGGTGTGCCGCACCCAGATCGGGGCGTGGTCGACGATCGGCTCGCTGGACATGATCACGCCGGCGGCGTGCACGCCCATCTGGCGGACCAGGCCCTCGACGCCCTTGGCGGTGTCGATGACCTTCTTCACGTCCGGCTCGTTCTCGTACATCGCCCGCACCTCGCCGGCCTCGCTGTAGCGCGGGTGGGAGGGGTTGGTGATGCCGTCGAGGTCGATGCCCTTGCCGAGGACGTCGGCGGGCATGGCCTTGGTGATGCGGTCGCCCATGGCGTACGGGTAGCCGAGGACGCGCGCGGAGTCCTTGATCGCGTTCTTGGCCTTGATCTTGCCGTAGGTGCCGATCATGGCGACCTTGTCGGCCCCGTACTTCTCGGTCACGTACCGGATCACCTCGACGCGCCGGCGCTCGTCGAAGTCGATGTCGACATCGGGCATCGAGATGCGCTCGGGGTTGAGGAAGCGCTCGAAGATCAGGCCGTGCGGGATGGGGTCGAGGTCGGTGATGCCCATGGCGTACGCGACGATCGAGCCGGCCGCGGAGCCTCGGCCGGGGCCCACGGCGATGCCCTGCTTCTTGGCCCACATGATGAAGTCGGCGACGACGAGGAAGTAGCCGGGGAAGCCCATCGAGATGATGGTGTCCATCTCGTACTCGACCTGCTTCATGCGGTCCTCGGGGATCCCGTTCGGGAACCGCCGGTGCATGCCCCGCATGGTCTCCTCGCGGAACCAGGTGACCTCGGTGTAGCCCTCGGGGATGTCGAACTTCGGCATGAGGTCGCGCTTCTCGAACATGCCGGTGGTGTCGATCTGCTCGGCGACCAGGAGCGTGTTGGCGCAGCCCTCCTGCCAGGCGTCCGAGGAGTCGATGGCGTACATCTCGTCCGTGGACTTCAGGTAGTAGCCGGTGCCGTCGAACTTGAAGCGGTCCGGGTCGGAGAGGTTCTTGCCGGTCTGGATGCAGAGCAGGGCGTCGTGGGCGGTGGCCTCGTGCGCGTAGGTGTAGTGCGAGTCGTTGGTGACCAGGGGCGGGATGCCGAGCTTCTTGCCGATCTCCAGGAGGCCGTCGCGGACCCGGCGCTCGATCTCGATGCCGTGGTCCATCAGCTCCAGGAAGTAGCGGTCCTTGCCGAAGATGTCCTGGTACTCGGAGGCCGCCTTCAGGGCCTCGTCGAACTGGCCGAGGCGCAGCCGGGTCTGGAGCTCGCCGGAGGGGCAGCCGGTGGAGGCGATCAGGCCCTCCGACCACTGGGAGATGGTCTCCTTGTCCATCCGGGGCCACTTCTGCAGCCAGCCCTCGGCGTAGGCGTCGGAGGAGAGCCGGAAGAGGTTGTGCAGTCCGGTGTTGTTCGCCGCCCAGATGGTCTTGTGGGTGTAACCGCCGGAGCCGGAGACGTCGTCCTTCTTCTGGTGCGGCTGACCCCACTGGATCTTGCGCTTGTTCCGCCGGGACTCGGGGGCGACGTACGCCTCGATGCCGATGATCGGCGTCACGCCCGCCTTCTGGGCGCTGTGGAAGAAGTCGTACGCACCGTGCAGGTTGCCGTGGTCGGACATGGCGATATGGGTCATGCCCATCTCGTTGCACGCGTTGAACATGTCCTTCAGCCGCGCGGCACCGTCCAGCAGGGAGTACTGGGTGTGGACGTGGAGGTGCGTGAAGGGCGGCTTGGTCACGGGGGGTGCCTCCGACGTTGGATTCCTGGGGGACAGCGTCGAAGTCTACGTCGCGCGAGTGACAGGGAAGGGGTTGTGGCGGTCATGGGCGCGCGTCGGACGAGGGGGAACACCTGTCCGCATTTGTCATGACCAATCTTGCACCATTCCTGTGTCCGGAGACGCTTCGGTGCCGGGGCCGCACCCCCGATCGCCGGCTCCACAGCCTGTCCTTAGCGGCCTCTTACGGACGGTCGTGGCAGACTCACCCGACGATGGACATGGCAGGGACGCGGCTGAGGGCGCTGCGGGCGGCGGTCTTCACGGCACTGGTCGTGACGCTGTCCGTGGCGTCCCATGTGCTGCTCTCCGGGGTGCCGCTGCCGTTGGGCACGGTCGTGCCGGTCGCGGCCGGCGTCTTCGCCGTGGCGTTCGCGCTGGCCGGCCGGGAGCGCGGCTTCGGCCCGATCGCGGGGCTGCTCGTCCCGCTGGAGCTGGCCGCCGACACGCTCTTCACCTCCGGACAGGTCGCCTGTTACGGCCCCGCCGGCGGCCCGGTCTCCGGCGCGCTGCGGTCCTTCGGGGTGGAGGTGCTGTGCGGCGGGGCCGTGGGCGCCCCGCTGCCCGGGGTCGCGGAGCCCAGGAGCGGGGCCGCCGCGCTGCTCGCCTCCCCCGACCCGGCGCTGCCCTGGCTGCTGCTCGCCGCCCATGTGCTGGTCGGGCTCTCGGCGGCGGGCTGGCTGCGCGGCGGCGAGCGCGCGCTGGCGCGGCTGCTCGGCGCGGCGGCGGCCTCGGCCTTCCGGCCGCTGGCGCTGCTCGGCGCCCTCGCGGGCGCGGACCGGCCGGTGGTGCCGGGCCCGGGGCGTCCCGGGGACCGGCCGCGCCCGTCCCGTACGCGTCTCCTCGTGCACTCCGTGGGGCGGCGGGGGCCGCCGCGGGGACCGCTCGCTCTCGCCTGAGCGCACGGCCCCCCGTCCCCACCCTTCTCGGAGAATCACGATCATGAGTGCACGCAACAATCAGGCCAACAAGGCTGCCGCCCGCGAGCGGCTGCGCGCCGAGCGCGAGGCGCAGGCGAAGAAGGAGCGGGCCCGTCGGCAGCTGATCGTCGGCGTCTCGGCGGTGGCGGTGCTCGCCGTCGCCGGCGGCATCGGCTACGCCGTCGTCCAGGCCAACCAGCCCAGCGCGTGGGAGGCCGCGGCCGACGCGAAGACGGTCACGGCCCCGAGGAACACCGAGGGCGCGAACGGCACGACCGTCGTCATCGGCAAGGCCTCGGCGAAGAAGACCCTGGAGATCTACGAGGACTCCCGCTGCCCCGTCTGCGCGACCTTCGAGCAGGCGGTCGGCCCCACCGTCGAGAAGGACGTCGAGGCCGGCAAGTACAGGTTCAAGTACGTGGGCGCGACCTTCATCGACAAGTTCGACCAGGGCGAGGGCTCGAAGAACGCCCTGTCGGCTCTGGGCGCGGCGCTCGACGTGAGCCCCGAGGCGTTCCTGAAGTACAAGGCGGCGCTCTACTCCGCGCAGTGGCACCCGGAGGAGAAGGACGACAAGTTCGCGAAGGACTCCTACCTCCTTGAGATCGCGGACACGGTCCCGGCCCTGAAGGGCAACGCCTCCTTCAAGAAGCACGTCGAGGACGGCACCTTCGACGCCTGGGCGATGAAGATGTCCGAGGCCTTCGACGAGAGCGGGGTCAAGGGCACGCCGACGCTGAAGATGGACGGCAAGACCCTGACGGTGGAGGGTTCGCAGAACCCGCCGCTGACGGTGGAGGCCTTCAACACCGCCCTCGCGTCGGCCCTGGACGGCTGAGTCCCGCTCCGTCCCCTCTCCGTGCCGCCGAACCGGGCGGGCCGGCGGCAGGGAGGGGGTGTCCGGAAATCGTCGTGAGCGGCGGGCGAAACCCCGGAGAACTTTCCGCTTCTCCCTGTCAACCTTTTCTACCCGTCAGTAATCTGACTGGCCGTGACCAGTCACTCCATATCTCCTGCCCCCACGCGGCGCACGGTCGTCAAGGCCGCCGCCGTCGCCACCGCCGTCGCCCCCGCCCTGCTCGGTGCGGCCGCTCCGGCCCTCGCGGACGCCCCGGCGCCCGCCTTCCTGCACGGTGTCGCCTCCGGCGACCCGCTGCCCGACGGCGTCCTGTTGTGGACGCGCGTCACCCCCTCCGCCGAGGCCGTGCCCGGTTCCGGGCTCGGCGCGGACGTCCGGGTCGACTGGGAGGTGGCCGAGGACCGCTCCTTCTCGCGGGTCGTCGCCTCCGGTTCGGCCACCGCGACCGCCGCCGCCGACCACACGGTCAAGGCCGACGTCCGCGGACTGCGCCCGGCCACCTCCTACTTCTTCCGCTTCACCGCCGGCGCGACCGTCTCGGCGACCGGCCGCACCCGTACCGCCCCGGCCGCCGACGCCGCCACGCCGGGTGTCCGCTTCGGCGTGGTGTCCTGCGCCAACTACGAGGCCGGGCACTTCTCCGCGTACCGCCACCTCGCCGCCCGCGGCGACCTGGACGCGATCCTGCACCTGGGCGACTACATCTACGAGTACGCGAGCGGGGTCTACCCGGAGGCGAAGGAGACCGTCCGTCCGCACGAGCCGCGTCACGAGATCGTGTCGCTCGCCGACTACCGCGTCCGGCACGGCCGGTACAAGACGGACCCGGACCTCCAGGCGCTGCACGCGGCCCACCCGGTGGTGGCGATCTGGGACGACCACGAGTTCGCCAACGACGCCTGGACCGGCGGGGCCGAGAACCACACCCCGGGCACCGAGGGCGACTGGGCCGCCCGGGTCGCCGCCGCCAAGCGGGCCTACTTCGAGTGGATGCCGGTCCGCGCCTCCACCGAGGGCACGGTCTTCCGCCGGATCCGCTTCGGCAAGCTGGCCGATCTGCACCTGCTCGACCTGCGCTCCTTCCGCTCGGCCCCGGCGAAGACGGGTTCCGGCGCGGTCGACGACTCCGACCGTACGATCACGGGCCGCGCGCAGCTCGACTGGCTGAAGTCCGGCCTGGCCGGTTCGGACGCCGCCTGGCAGCTGGTCGGCACCTCGGTGATGATCTCGCCGGTCGCCTTCGGCGCGCTGCCCGCCTACCTCCTTGAGCCGCTCGCCGAGCTGATGGGGCTGCCGGCCGAGGGGATCGCGGTCAACGTCGACCAGTGGGACGGCTACACCGACGACCGCAAGGAGCTCCTTGCGCACCTGAGTTCCCGGGCGATCAGGAACACCGTCTTCCTGACCAGCGACATCCACATGGCCTGGGCCAACGACGTGCCGGCGAAGGCGGCCACGTACCCGTTCTCCGCCTCGGTGGCCACCGAGTTCGTGGTCACCTCGGTGACCTCGGACAACCTGGACGACCTGCTGAACGTGGCCCCGGGCACGCTCTCGGTGGTGGCGGCGGGCGCGGTGCGGACGGCCAACCGGCACGTGAAGTGGGTGGACATGGACCACCACGGCTACGGCGTCCTCGACGTGACCGCCGAGCGCTCGCAGATGGACTACTACACGGTCTCCGACAAGCGCGATCCGGCCGCGACGGCGGCCTGGGCCCGCTCCTACCGGACGCGCAGTGGAACGCAGCGCGTCGAGCGGGTGTACCAGCCGGTCATCTGACCGACGATTTTCAGCCATGATCTTCTTCGTTAACGGAAGATCACACGACCACGGCGGGTGGTGACCCCGGATGCTCGAATCCGGACACACCACCCGCCTTTGGCATGGGTTTTGTTACGTCGGCGTCTCAAACTCCGGAAGTGACGCCAAAATTTCTTCCCGATGTCCCCAATTGCCCCATGAATGATTGGGCCTGATCACTGCTCAACGAGATCTGACATGGACGCGTAATCTCCCCGCAGTGGCGAGGAAGTACCTCTCCACCACCCCCCGCGAGGAGTCACCCGTGCGTGCTCTTGTCCGTATATCGCCGCGTACCTCACGTCGTGTACTCGGCACCGCCGTTCTGGCCGGAACCCTGGCCCTGGCACCCTTCTCCGCCCCCGTCGTCGCCCAGGCCTCCCCCACCCTGGCCGGCGCCTCCGCCGAGGAGTGCGACGACGACACGGCCGTCCTGTCCGGAGCCCGCAAGGAGCGCGGTGCCGACAGCCACGGCGCCGAGCCCAACGAGGTCACCGCCGCCCAGGCCAAGGCCATGGACGACGACCTGCGCAAGAAGCTGGCCTCCATCAAGGCCAACGGCCGCCTCAGCGCCCAGGCCGACGCCGCCGCCGTGGTCACCATCCCGGTGTACTTCCACGTCATCCACAGCGGTACGACGGGCAAGCTGTCCGCCACCCAGATCAACAACCAGATGAACGTGCTCAACTCGGCCTTCGGCGGCCAGGGCACCGGCAACGTGAACACCAACTTCCAGTTCTCGCTGGCCGCCACCACCTACACGGACAACGCCTCCTGGTACAACCTGGCGTCCGGTTCCACGGCCGAGAAGGAGATGAAGCAGACCCTCCGCCAGGGCGGCGCCGGCGCGCTGAACATCTACACCGCCAACCTCAGCGGCGGCCTGCTCGGCTGGGCGACCTTCCCGTCCTCGTACAACTCCAACCCGTCCATGGACGGTGTCGTGCTGCTCGACGCCTCCCTGCCGGGCGGCTCGGCGACCAACTACGACGAGGGCGACACCGCCACCCACGAGGTCGGCCACTGGATGGGCCTTTACCACACCTTCCAGGGCGGCTGCAACGGCAACGGCGACTACGTCGCGGACACCCCTGCCGAGAAGTCCCCGGCGTACGAGTGCCCGACCGGCCGTGACTCCTGCACCCGCAAGGCCGGCGTGGACCCGATCCACAACTTCATGGACTACACGTACGACGCCTGCATGTACCAGTTCACCTCCGGCCAGGTGGCCCGCATGAACGAGCACTGGACCGCGTACCGCGCCTGACGGCCCGTCCGCGCACAGTGAACGGCCCCCGGGGGAATCCCCCCCCGGGGGCCGTCTCCGTCACTCCTCTGCCGCGAGCTCGTCGAGGAAGTCGAGGGCGATCGCCCAGGTCCGCTCGGCCGCCTCCGCGTCCCAGTCCGGCAGCTCCGGGTCCGTGTAGACGTGCCCGGCGCCCCGGTACCGGTGGATCTCCACGTCCGCCCCGGCCCGCCCCATCTGGAGGTACCAGGCGGACAGCCAGTCGTCCGTCTCGAACGGGTCGGGATCGGCCACGTGCAGCTGTACGGGAAGGGCGTCCACCGACGCGTTCGGCGCGAGGTCCGAGGTGCCGTGCAGAAGCAGCAGCCCGCGCGCCTTCTCGTCGCCGAACGCCAGGGTCTGCGCGACCGAGGCGCCGAAGGAGAAGCCCGCGTAGACGAGCCCGCGCTCCGAGTACGGGGCGGCGGCGAGGACCGCGCGCTTCAGCAGCTCGTCGGAGCCGATCTCGTCCTTCTTCGCCATGCCCTCCTCGACCGAGTCGGTGGTCCAGCCGTCGAAGAGGTCCGGCACCCACACCTGGTGGCCGGCGGCCCGCAGCCGGTCGGCGGCGGCCTCGACGGCCGGGCGCAGCCCGTGCACCGAGTGGAAAAGCATGATGTCCATGCGCGCCATCCTGCCACCCGCCGCCGACAACGCCCCTGACCCGTGGGGCGCCACGGCTCAGCGCATCGAGCGGACGTCCAGCTGCCGCAGCACCCGGTCCACCACCTCGGGGTCGGCGCCCGGCTCGCTGCGCGCCGCGAGAACGGCGTGCCGCGCGGCGGACATCATCTCCCGCTGGACCGCCTGGAGCCTCCGCACCCGCTCGACGCGCCCGGCGGACGCGGCCCGCCGCTCCTCGTCCGCAAGGTCCGGGCTGATCCGCGCCCCGAGGTCGAAGGCCGCGCGCCGGAGCCGCTCGGAGATCTCCTCGGGCAGCTCCTCGGCCTCCTCGATCTCCTTGAGGCGACGCTTGGCGGCCCCGGCCGCCCGTACCGCGAGCTCCCGCTCGAAGGCCCGCTCGGCGTCCGTGTCGGCCCGCACGCCCAGCCTCCGCACCAGCCAGGGCAGGGTGAGCCCCTGCGCCACGAGGGTCGCGAGGATCACGCAGAAGGCGATGAAGACCAGCTCGTCCCGGCCAGGGAAGGGCGAGCCGTCGTCGGTGGTCTGCGGGAGGGCGAGGGCAAGCGCGACCGAGGCCACCCCGCGCATCCCCGACCACCACATGACGACGGTCTCCCGCCAGCTCGTCGGGATCTCCTCCTCGACGTCCCGCCGGTCGTGCAACCGCCGCGTCAGCCAGGTGGCCGGCAGCAACCACAGCAGCCGGACCCCGACGACCGTGCCGACGACCGCCGCGCCCCAGCCCAGCATCTCGCCGGGCCGCCCGTCGGCGACGTCCAGGACGTGGATCAGCTCCAGGCCGATGAGGCCGAAGGCGATCCCGGTGACGAGGGTGTCGACGACCTCCCAGAAGGTCTGCCCGGCGAGCCGCCCCCGCACGTCGTCGGCGTCGGCCGCGTACTCGGCGAGGAAGAGCGCGGTGACGAGGACCGCGAGCACACCGGAGCCGTGCAGCTCCTCGGCGAGGACGTAGGAGACGAAGGGGACGAGGAGGGTGAGGCCGGTCCTGAGGGTGGCGTCGCCGAGGAAGCCCATCAGCCTGCCGGTGGCCCAGCCGAGGGCGAGGCCGACCGCGACCGCCACCACCGCCGAGAGGACCAGCTCGCCCAGCGCCCGCGGCCAGGAGAACGTACCGCTCACCACCGCGGCGACGGCCACGTGGTAGAGCACGATCGCGGTGACGTCGTTGAAGAGCCCCTCGCCCTCCAGGATCGACACGAGCCGCCGGGGCAGCCCGAGCGACCCGGCCACGGCGGTCGCCGCGACCGGGTCGGGCGGGGCGACGAGGGCGCCGAGCGCGAGCGCGGCGGCCAGGGGGATGCCGGGCACCAGCGCGTCCGCGACGGCGCCCACGGCGGCCGTGGTGACGAAGACCAGGGCGACCGCGAGGAGGAGGATCGGCCGCCGGTTCGCGGCGAACTGGCGCCAGGAGGTCCGCTGCACGGAGGCGTAGAGCAGCGGCGGCAGCACCAGCGGGAGGATGAGCTCGGGCGGGACGTCGATGTTCGGCACGAAGGGCAGGAAGGCCAGCACGATCCCGAGGAGGGTCATCAGGACGGGGGCGGGCAGCCCCAGCCGTTCTCCGAGGGGGACGGTGAGCACCGCCCCGAGCAGCAGCAAGAACAGCAGAGCGAGCTGGTCCACGGCGTCCCCTTGAACATCTCGAAGATCGAGGGAATACCCCGAAAGGGACATTCCGGCCACTCGTCAGGAGGATGTCATGCTGAAGCAGCACATCGGGCGCCGCGTGGCGGCACTGGTGCCGGCCGTCGCCGGCGTGCTCGGCGCCGGCCCGGCAGCACTGGCGACACCGCACCCGCCCACCAACGGCGGAAACGGCGGAGGCCAGAGCGGTCAGTGCACCGGCCCCGCGTTCGAGCGGCCGCACGGCTGCCACGCCTGGAAGCAGCCCCCGCACACGGCGCCCGGACCGGAGACCCCGCTCCAGGCGTTCCCCCAGGGCCTGTCCCACCGGACCAGGCCCTCGGCCATGCCCGGGCCGTCGGCCTCCGGGTGGCGTTACAGCGCCCGCCGCATCGCCCGGTGCGGCAGGTCCGCGTCCAGGAACTCACCGCCGTACGCCACGTACCCCAGCCGCTCGTAGAAGCCGAGGGCGTGCGTCTGGGCGTGCAGGTCGACGGCGGCCAGACCGCGCTCGCGGGCCGCGTCCTCGATGGCCCTGACCAGGGCCGCGCCGACGCCGAGGCCGCGCGCCGCCTTGGCGACCGCGAGCCGGCCGAGCGAGCCGACCGAGGCGCCCGCGCCGGTCTTGCCGGTCGCGTCGGCGCCGTGCAGCAGCCGGCCGGTACCCAGCGGCACGCCGTCCGCACCGACCGCGAGGACGTGGACGGCGGTGGAGTCGTACGTGTCGTACTCGATCTCCCGCGGGACGCCCTGCTCCTCGACGAACACCTAGCGGCGGACCGCGAAGCACGCCTCCAGATCGCCCTCGTCCGCGGCCTCGCGGACGGTGTACGCCCCGCTCACCGGCTCTCGGCCTCGATCCGGTCGAGGGCGGTGCGCAGGTCGTCCGGATAGGCGGACTCGAACTCGACCCACGCCCCGTCGCCGGGGTGCTCGAAGCCGAGCCGGACCGCGTGCAGCCACTGACGGGTCAGCCCGAGCCGCTTGGCCATGGTCGGGTCGGCGCCGTAGGTGAGGTCACCGACGCAGGGGTGGCGGTGGGCGGACATGTGCACCCGGATCTGGTGGGTGCGGCCGGTCTCCAGCTTGATGTCGAGCAGCGAGGCCGCCCGGTACGCCTCGATCAGGTCGTAGTGGGTGACGGACGGCTTGCCGTCGGCGGTCACCGCCCACTTGTAGTCGTGGTTCGGGTGCCGGCCGATGGGCGCGTCGATGGTGCCGCTCAGCGGGTCCGGGTGGCCCTGGACCAGCGCGTGGTAGCGCTTCTCGACCGTGCGCTCCTTGAACTGGCGCTTGAGCGAGGTGTACGCGTACTCGGACTTGGCGACCACCATCAGGCCGGAGGTGCCGACGTCGAGCCGGTGCACGATGCCCTGGCGCTCGGCGGCGCCGGAGGTGGAGATCCGGTAGCCGGCGGCGGCGAGGCCGCCGATCACGGTGGTGCCGGTCCAGCCGGGGCTGGGGTGGGCGGCGACCCCGATCGGCTTCGTGATCACCACGATGTCGTCGTCGTCGTGGACGATCTCCATGCCCTCGACGGGCTCGGCCACGACCTGCACGGGCGCGGGCGCGCCCGGCATCTCGACCTCCAGCCACGCGCCGCCGCTCACCCGCTCGGACTTGCCGACGACGGAGCCGTCGACCTGGACCTTCCCCGCGGCAGCGAGCTCGGCCGCCTTCGTACGGGAAAACCCGAACATACGGGCGATGGCGGCGTCGACGCGCTCGCCCTCCAGGCCATCGGGAACGGGCAGGGTGCGGATCTCGGGACTCGTACTCACCCGTCGAGTATGCCTTGTGCCGGGAGCGGTCCGTCCTGCGCGCTCAGTCCTTGTGGACGGTGCCGTCCGGGTCCAGGCCCCGGAAGGACAGGATGACGATCAGGATGCCGCCGCAGACGATCGCCGAGTCGGCGAGGTTGAAGACGGCGAAGTGGGCCGGGGCGATGAAGTCCACGACCGCGCCCTCGAAGACGCCCGGCGAGCGGAACAGCCGGTCCGTGAGGTTGCCGAGCGCGCCGCCGAGCAGCAGGCCGAGGGCGATCGCCCAGGGCAGGCTGTAGAGCTTGCGGGCCAGCCGGATGATCACGACGATGACGGCCGCCGCGATCACGGTGAAGACGATCGTGAACGCCTCGCCCATGCCGAAGGCCGCGCCCGGGTTGCGGATCGCCTCGAAGCGGAGCAGGTCGCCGACGACCTTGATCGGCTCGCGGCCCTCCAGCTTCTCCACCACGACGATCTTGCTGCCGAGGTCCATCAGATAGGCCAGGACGGCCACCACGAAGAGCGCGACGATCCGCCGCTTCCCCTTCGGGCGCTCCTCCGTGTGCCCCTCGGGGACCGCCGAGTCGTCGGCCCCTGCTGAATCCGGCGTACCGATGACGCTCTCCGCCTCTGCCACGTGAGTGAGTCCCTCGTACCTCGTTGCCTGACCGTGCACCGAGGGTACGGCACAGACGTACGAGACCGGCAGCCCGTGCCGCCGGTGCTCGCACGTCGCGGACGGTGGCTGCTAGCCGCGCCGCTCCTGCTTCTGCTTGTCCTCCACGCAGAGGGTGGCGCGGGGGAAGGCCTGCATGCGGGCCTTGCCGATGGGCTTGCCGCAGACCTCGCAGAGGCCGTACGTGCCCGCGTCAAGCCGTTCCAGGGCGTGTTCGGTCTGCTCCAGCATCTCGCGCGCGTTGGCGGCCAGGGCCAGCTCGTGCTCACGGGTGATGTTCTTGGTGCCGGTGTCGGCCTGGTCGTCGCCCGCGCCGTCGCCGGAGTCCCGCATCAGACCGGTGAGCTCCTCCTGGGAGTGGACCAGCTCGCTGCGCAGCCGCAGCACCTCGGCCTGGAGCACGCTGCGGGCCTCGGCGACCTCGTCGGGCGTCCAGGGGTCCTCCCCGGGCCGTACCGCGAGCTCCCCGGCGCGCGCCGGGGGCACGGCCGCCTCGTCCTCGGCGGTCGTGACGCCACCCGCGGTCTTCTTCGCTGCCACCGTCCTGGCTCCTGTCTGCTTCTTCGCGGCGGCCTTGCGGCCGACGGCCTTCTTCACGGACTTCTTCCCGCCCGAGGGCCCCGAAGACCCCGAGGACCCCGAAGACCCCGGAGTCGCCTCGGGCCCGGAAGGACTCTCGGCAGGCGCCTTCTCGGCAGGTGCTTTCTTCGTGGCGGCCTTCTTCGGGGCGGCCTTCTTGGCGGGCGCCTTCTTGGCGGGCGCCTTCTTCGCGGGCGCCTTCTTCGCGGGCGCCTTCTTCGCGGGCGCCTTCTTCGCGGGCGCCTTCTTCGCGGATGCCTTCTTCGCGGATGCCTTCCCGGCCGCGCCCGCGTCCTCGGCGGCCTTCTCCGCCGTCCCGGCGACGGGACCGGCAGGGGTCTTCGCCGCCGTCTTCGCCACCGCCTTCTTCGCCGTCTTCCGCACCGGGGCCTTCGCGGGCTTCTCCGCGACCACCGCCTTCTTCCCCTCCGCGCCCTTCAGGGCCCCGGGGTCGCCCGGGGAACCGGCGGACCCGGGGTCCCCGGCGGCGGCCGGGGACGGCTTCGCGGCGGTCTTCTTCGCCACCATGTCGCGGCCCCTTCACATTTTGTGATCTTGCTCGCGCATCGTGCTGGGACGATAAATCGGCCCAAGGCACTCGGCAACGGGGCACGCCGCCCCGTTCCGCCCGTCCCGCCGCCCCGGGACGGACCCGTGGGAAGAGGTGCCCAACTCCCCGCCGGGTTATCCGTCCGCCCCCGCCCCCGCAGGCCCCCCGGAACTCCGGCCCACCCCGTGTGCCCATTCGGGTCACCCTTCGGGTCACCCGAAAACCGGTCGGCCCGGCGCCCCCGCGCCCCGTACACTGGCCTCAGCGAGAGGCGTCGATGGGGACCAGTAGCGTCGTACGCAGCCATGAGCGACCCGGGGACGGTGAGAGCCCGGGGGCGAGCCCGATGCGAAGCATCACCCCGGAGCTGCCGGAAGAAAGCCGCGCGGAACACGCACCAGAAGCGCGGTGACTAGAACCGGTGTCGCGACCCCAATGAGGGGGCTTCGGACGGTCACGCCCGGGGCCAAGGAGGGTGGTACCGCGGGAGCGCTGCTCTCGTCCCTCCGACGGAAGCAGGAATTGTCCGTCCGGAGGAGAGTCCGCCGTATGACACCGCCCCAGTACCGCCAGGTGCCCGCCCAGGTCGACCTGCCCGCCCTCGAGCGCTCCGTGCTCGACTTCTGGCAGGAGAACAAGGTCTTCGCCAAGACCCTGGAGCAGTCCGAGGGCCGCCCCGAATGGGTCTTCTACGAGGGCCCGCCGACCGCCAACGGCATGCCCGGCGCCCACCACATCGAGGCCCGCGTCTTCAAGGACGTCTTCCCCCGCTTCCGCACCATGCGCGGCTACCACGTGGCCCGCAAGGCCGGTTGGGACTGCCACGGCCTCCCGGTGGAGCTCGCCGTCGAGAAGGAGCTCGGTTTCTCCGGCAAGAAGGACATCGAGGAGTACGGCATCGCGGAGTTCAACGCGAAGTGCCGCGAGTCGGTGACCCGCCACACCGACGCCTTCGCCGAGCTCACCACCCGGATGGGCTACTGGGTCGACCTCGACGACGCCTACCGGACCATGGACCCCTCGTACATCGAGTCGGTCTGGTGGTCGCTCAAGCAGATCTTCGACAAGGGCCTGCTCGTCCAGGACCACCGCGTCGCCCCCTGGTGCCCCCGCTGCGGCACCGGCCTCTCCGACCACGAGCTCGCCCAGGGCTACGAGACGGTCGTCGACCCCTCGGTCTTCGTCCGCTTCCCGCTGACCTCCGGCCCGCTCGCCGGCAAGGCCGCGCTCCTCGTCTGGACGACCACCCCGTGGACCCTGGTGTCCAACACGGCCGTCGCCGCCCACCCCGAGGTCACCTACGTCGTCGCCACCGACGGCGACGAGCGGATCGTCGTCGCCGAGCCGCTCGTCGACAAGGCCCTCGGCGAGGGCTGGGTCACCACCGGCGAGTCCTTCACCGGCGCCGAGATGGAGCGCTGGACCTACCAGCGCCCCTTCGAGCTGATCCCCTTCGACGCCCCCGCCCACTACGTCGTCAACGCCGAGTACGTGACCACCGAGGACGGCACGGGTCTGGTCCACCAGTCCCCCGCCTTCGGTGAGGACGACCTCAAGGTCTGCCGCGCCTACGGCCTGCCGGTCGTGAACCCGGTCCGCCCCGACGGCACCTTCGAGGAGGACGTGCCGCTGGTCGGCGGCGTCTTCTTCAAGAAGGCCGACGAGGCGCTCACCGCCGACCTCGACGCCCGCGGCCTGCTCTACAGGCACATCCCGTACGAGCACAGCTACCCGCACTGCTGGCGCTGCCACACGGCCCTGCTCTACTACGCGCAGCCGTCCTGGTACATCCGCACGACCGCCGTCAAGGACCGTCTCCTCGAGGAGAACGAGAAGACCAACTGGTTCCCGGACTCGGTCAAGCACGGCCGCTTCGGCGACTGGCTGAACAACAACATCGACTGGGCGCTCTCCCGCAACCGCTACTGGGGCACCCCGCTCCCGATCTGGCGCTGCGAGGAGGGCCACCTCACCTGCGTCGGCTCCCGCGCCGAGCTGACCGGGCTGACCGGCACCGACCAGTCGGAGCTGGACCCGCACCGCCCGTACATCGACGACGTCACCTTCGCGTGCCCGAGCTGCTCGAAGACGGCGACGCGCGTCCCCGAGGTCATCGACGCCTGGTACGACTCCGGCTCCATGCCGTTCGCGCAGTACGGCTACCCGTACAAGAACAAGGAACTCTTCGAGTCCCGCTACCCGGCCCAGTTCATCTCCGAGGCCATCGACCAGACCCGTGGCTGGTTCTACACCCTGATGGCCGTCGGCACGCTGGTCTTCGACAAGTCCTCGTACGAGAACGTGGTCTGCCTCGGCCACATCCTCGCCGAGGACGGCCGGAAGATGTCCAAGCACCTCGGCAACATCCTCCAGCCCATCCCGCTGATGGACCAGCACGGCGCCGACGCCGTCCGCTGGTTCATGGCGGCCGGCGGCTCCCCGTGGGCGGCCCGCCGCGTCGGCCACGGCACCATCCAGGAGGTCGTCCGCAAGACCCTCCTCACGTACTGGAACACGGTCGCCTTCCAGGCCCTGTACGCCCGTACGTCCGGCTGGGCGCCGTCCGCCGCCGACCCGGCCCCGGCCGAGCGCTCCGTCCTCGACCAGTGGCTGCTGTCCGAGCTGAACACGCTCGTCGCCGAGGCCACCGAGGCGATGGAGGCGTACGACACCCAGCGCACCGGCAAGCTCCTGTCGGCCTTCGTCGACGACCTCTCCAACTGGTACGTGCGCCGCTCCCGCCGCCGCTTCTGGCAGGGCGACAAGGCGGCCCTGCGGACCCTGCACGAGGTCGTCGAGACGGTCACCCGCCTGATGGCCCCGCTGACCCCCTTCATCACCGAGCGGGTCTGGCAGGACCTCGTGGTGCCGGTCACCCCGGACGCCCCCGAGTCGGTCCACCTGGCCACCTGGCCGGAGGCGGACGCGGCGCTGATCGACGGCACGCTCTCCGAGCAGATGGCGCTGGTCCGCCGTCTGGTCGAGCTGGGCCGCGCGACCCGCGCCGAGTCCGGCGTCAAGACCCGTCAGCCGCTCTCCCGCGCGCTGGTCGCGGCGACCGGCTTCGCGGCGCTCTCCCCGGAGCTCCAGGCCCAGATCACGGAGGAGCTCAACGTCTCCTCCCTGGCCTCCCTCTCCGAGGTCGGCGGCAGCCTGGTCGACACCAGCGCCAAGGCGAACTTCCGCGCGCTCGGCAAGCGCTTCGGCAAGGGCGTCCAGGACGTCGCGAAGGCCGTCGCGGCCGCCGACGCGGCGGCGCTCGCGCTGGCCCTGCGGGACGGCGCGGCGACCCTGGAGGTGAACGGCGAGACGATCACCGTCACCCCCGAGGAGATCATCATCACGGAGACCCCGCGCGAGGGCTGGTCGGTCGCCTCCGACGCCGGTGCGACGGTCGCCCTGGACCTGGAGATCACCCCCGAGCTGCGCCGCGCGGGCCTGGCCCGTGACGCGATCCGCCTGATCCAGGAGGCCCGCAAGAACAGCGGCCTCGACGTCGCCGACCGCATCGCGCTGCGCTGGACCTCCACGTCCCCGGAGACGGCCGAGGCCCTGACGGCCCACGCCGGCCTCATCGCGGACGAGGTCCTCGCGACGGACTACGCGGAAGGCGAGCCGACGGAGGCGTACGGCCCCGCCTTCGAAGACGAGGGCCTCGCCCTCACCTTCCACCTCCGCAAGGCCTGACCCCCACCTCCCCGGCACCGCCGCCCCTCTCCAGGGCGGCGGCGCCCTTCTGTCTCCGCGCAGACGGGCCGAACGAAGTCACGGATCGAGCGCGGTCACGGGCCGGGCGCATGGACGGGCCGGGCGCGGGTACGGCAAAGGGCCGGGTCCCTGGGGATACCAGGGGCCCGGCCCTTCGGCTGCCGACGGCTACGTGCTCAGGGCACGTTCACCCGCCGCCTCAGTTGTCGTCCTCGTCGATCAGGAAGCCCCGCATCGGCGCGGGCGCCTGCTGCATCGGCTGCGGCGCCTGCGGCCTCACCGGCGCCATCGGCTGCGTCATCGCCGGGGACATCTGCTGCTGGCCGCCGTAGGACGGGGCGCCGCCCATGGACGGACCGCCGCCCATCGGGCCGTTGCCACCGTACGACGGGGCGCTCGCACCGGCGGACGCCATGGACGGGGCCGGCGGCAGCGAGGCCGTCGCCGGGGTCCGCGGCGGGGCCAGCGAGTCGTCCGCCTGGGTCTCCAGCTGACGCAGCTGCGACTCCAGGTAGGACTTCAGACGGGTCCGGTACTCGCGCTCGAAGCCGCGCAGGTCCTCGACCTTGCGCTCCAGCGTGGCGCGGGCGGACTCCAGGGAGCCCATCGCGACGCGGTGCTTCTCCTGCGCGTCCCGCTCAAGAGCGTCCGCCTTGGCGCGGGCGTCCCGCTCCAGGCCCTCGGCGCGGGAGCGCGCCTCGCCGACGATCTTGTTGGCCTCGGAGCGCGCCTCGGCGATCGCCTGGTCGGCGGTCTGCTGGGCGAGCGAGAGGACACGGGCGGCGCTGTCGCCACCGGGGCCCTGCTGCGGCTGCGGCATCTGCTGCTGCTGCGGGTGACCCATGGGGCCGCCCTGCATCGGGCCGGGGCCCATCGGACCACCCTGCATCGGGCCGGGCCCCATGGGTCCGCCCTGCATGGGGCCGGCGGGAAGCTGAGGAGCGCCGGAAGGCAGCTGCGGCGGGCCCATCTGCGGCGGCTGCTGCTGGACCGGCGGTCCGGATATGGCCGCGGGCACGGGTGCGCCGGGACCGACGGGACGGTCCTGCGGCTCCGGGGGCTTGCGCATGGCCTGCTGCTGGTTCTGCGCGGCCGCGCGCGTCGCGGCGGCCAGCTTGGCGCGCAGGTCCTCGTTCTCGCGGAGCAGGCGGGTCAGCTCGGCCTCGACCTCGTCGAGAAAGGCATCGACCTCGTCCTCGTCATAGCCTTCTCGCAGGCGGACGGTCGTGAACTGCTTGTTCCGCACGTCCTCAGGGGTCAGCGGCATCTCTTCTTCACCTCTACGTAGTCGTCGGCAGTCGGCAGGACCGTATCGTCCACCCTCACCTCGCGATGGAGTTCACGACGGAGATGAGGATCCAGACGATGATCATCAGAACGAAGAAGGACAGGTCGAGTGCCACGCCTCCGAGACGCAGCGGCGGGATGAGCCGCCGCAGGAGCTTGAGCGGTGGATCGGTGACAGTGTAGGTGGCCTCCAGAACGACCACCATCGCCTTCCCGGGTTGCCATGAACGGGCGAACTGGAAGACGTAGTCCATGACCAGCCGGAAGATCAGGAAGACCAGGAAGCACATCAGCACGATGTAGATCACCTGTAGTGCGACGCCCATCCCGCGGTTCCCTCTCCCCTGACTCTCGTGCTCTCACTTGATCCGGCCGCCCTCGCGGCCGGTCCGTCCGGTCTCGTGTTTCTCAGCTCTGGTTGAAGAATCCGCCCTCTGCGATACGGGCCTTGTCCTCCGCCGTGACATCGACGTTAGCAGGCGACAACAGGAACACCTTCTGCGTCACGCGCTCAATGCTGCCATGGAGCCCGAAGACCAGTCCGGCGGCAAAGTCGACAAGTCGCTTCGCGTCCGTGTCGTCCATCTCCGTGAGGTTCATGATCACCGGGGTGCCCTCGCGGAAGTGTTCCCCGATGGTACGGGCCTCGTTGTAGGTCCGGGGGTGCAGTGTGGTGATGCGGTACGGCTCCCGCTCGGACACGACCTTGGGCATGATCACCGGTGCGTTCTTCTCCAGGCTCGGGCGTTCGGGTGTGATGGATGCCACGGGGGCAATTCGGGCCGGACGACCGCTTTCGGCGAGTACCGGGGCAGAGTGGGCGACCGGTTCCCGGGGGGCCGGGGGTGCCACCACGCGCACGGGTTCCTCGCGCTCCACCTGGCGCGGAGGGGTGTGGCGCCGTTCCCTCTCGGGCTCCGGCTCCAGCTCGGGCTCGAAGTCGTCATCGGGGTCGAAGCCCCGGCCGTCGTACCCATCGTCCTCCACGAGGCCGAGGTAGACCGCCATCTTGCGCATCGCGCCGGCCATTCTCCGATTCCTCCGCTCTGTGGTGGATCGGCCTCGTCACCAAGTGCCCGCGATCCACGGGGTCACTCCGCCGTTCGCGGAATGACCATATTTTCTGCTGTGGTCCGACCTGCTTCGCGACGTTACCCGAGCTTCGGGCGGACGCCGAGTACCGCCGTACCGACGCGTACGTGTGTCGCCCCGGCAGCGATGGCGTCCTCGAGGTCCGCACTCATCCCCGCTGACACCATGTTTGCAGCCGGACGGGTCGCGCGCAGGGCAGTCGACAAATCCATCAGCCGATCGAAGGCCGCGCGCTGCCGGCCGGCGTACTCGCCGACCAGCGGGGCGACGGTCATCAGGCCGTCGAGCCGCAGCCCCGGCGCCTCGTCGAGGGCGGCGGCCAGCTCCTCGACCCCTTCCGGAGACACCCCGCCGCGGTCGCCCCGCCCGCCGGCCTCGGCGTCGAGGGCGACCTGGATCAGGCAGCCGAGTTCGCGGTCCGCCTTCCCGGCGGCGGCGGAGAGGGCGGAAACGAGCTTCAGCCGGTCGACGGACTGCACCACATCGGCATAACCCACCACGGATCTGACCTTGTTGGTCTGCAACTGACCGACGAAGTGCCAGGTGAGATCGAGGTCGGCGCAGGCCGCGGCCTTGGGCGCGGCGTCCTGGTCGCGGTTCTCCGCCACGTGCCGCACCCCGAGTCCGTGCAGGATCCGCACGTCGCTCGCGGGGTAGGTCTTGGTGACCACGATCAGGGTCACCTCCTCGCGGGGGCGGTCCGCGGCGGCGCAGGCGGCCGCGATCCGCTCCTCCACCCGCGCCAGGTTCTCGGCGAGCTCGGCCGTACGGTCCGTCATGCGTCTTCCCTGTCCAACCAGACATATCCCGCGAGTCGCCCCGTGGTGCGGTCGCGTCGGTACGAGTAGTGGTCGCCGGACTCCAGGGTGCAGACCCCGGCGTCCTCGACGTCGGTGACCCCGAGCCGGGCCAGCTGGGCGCGGACCCCGGCGGCGACGTCCACGGCGGGCGTGCCCCAGGAGGTCTCCGCCCACGCGTCGGGTTCGGCGGCGGCGACCTCGGCGCGCATCGCCTCGGGGACCTCGTAGCAGCGGCCGCAGACGGCGGGGCCGGTGCGGGCGGTGATCCGCGCGGGCTCGGCGCCCAGCTCCACCATCGCCCCGACGGCGGCGGGGACGACCCCGGCGGTCATGCCGGGCCGCCCGGCGTGGGCGGCGGCGACGACCCCGGCGACCGGGTCGGCGAGGAGGACGGGGACGCAGTCCGCGGTGAGGACGGCGAGGCCGAGTCCGCGGCGGGTGGTGACGATCGCGTCGACGGCGGGGACGGCGGGGCCGTTCTCCCAGGGGCCGTCGACCACGGCGACGTCGGCGCCGTGGACCTGGTTCATCCAGACGACCAGGGCGGGGTCGAGCCCCAGGGCGGCGGCGGCGCGGGCCCGGTTGGACCGTACGGCCTCCGGGTCGTCGCCGACGGCGCCGCCGAGGTTGAGCTCCTCGTACGGAACGGCGCTCACCCCGCCCCACCGGTCGGTGAAGGCGAAGTGCGCGCCGTTCGTCGTGAAGCGGTGCCCTATCACTTCAGGAAGTCCGGGACGTCCAGCTCCTCGGCCGGGCCCTCCGTGTACGGGCGGGCCGGCGGGACCGCCGGCGGGACGGACGGCAGCGGGGCCTCGTTGACGGCCGCCGGGGCGGGCTCGGCCGGAGCGGCGACGGGCTCCTCGCGGGGGGCCACCGTACCGAGGCCGCCGAGCGGGCGGGGGGTCTCGGTGACGCGGGGGGCCGGGGCCGGCTCCTCGCGCTTGGCGGAGACCGAGCCGATGATGTTGTCCCGGCGGGCCGGCGGCTGGCCGCCGTCGAAACCGGCCGCGATGACGGTGACCCGGACCTCGTCGCCGAGGGCGTCGTCGATGACGGCGCCGAAGATGATGTTGGCCTCCGGGTGGGCGGCCTCGCTGACCAGCTGGGCGGCCTCGTTGATCTCGAAGAGGCCGAGGTCGCTGCCGCCGGAGATGGAGAGGAGCACACCGCGGGCGCCGTCGATGGACGCCTCCAGGAGCGGCGAGGAGATCGCCATCTCGGCGGCGGCCACCGCGCGGTCGTCGCCGCGGGCGGAGCCGATGCCCATGAGGGCGGAGCCGGCCTCGGACATGACCGACTTGACGTCGGCGAAGTCGAGGTTGATCAGTCCGGGGGTGGTGATGAGGTCGGTGATGCCCTGGACACCGCTGAGCAGGACCTGATCGGCCGACTTGAAGGCGTCGAGGACCGAGACCTGACGGTCCGAGATGGACAGCAGGCGGTCGTTCGGGATGACGATGAGGGTGTCGACCTCTTCGCGGAGCTCGGCGATGCCGTCCTCCGCCTGGTTGGCGCGGCGGCGGCCCTCGAAGGTGAAGGGGCGGGTGACCACGCCGATGGTCAGGGCGCCGAGCGAGCGGGCGATGTTGGCGACGACGGGGGCGCCGCCGGTGCCGGTGCCGCCGCCCTCGCCGGCGGTGACGAAGACCATGTCGGCCCCCTTGAGGACCTCCTCGATCTCCTCGCGGTGGTCCTCGGCGGCCTTGCGGCCGACGGCGGGGTTGGCCCCGGCTCCGAGGCCGCGGGTCAGTTCACGGCCGACGTCGAGCTTGACGTCGGCGTCGCTCATCAACAGTGCCTGTGCGTCGGTGTTGATGGCGATGAACTCGACGCCCTTGAGACCGACCTCGATCATTCGGTTGATGGCATTGACACCACCGCCGCCGACACCGATGACCTTGATGACTGCGAGGTAGTTCTGCGGTGCTGCCACGTCGAAGGCCTCTCGCCTCGAGTTACGTGTCGTCGCTGCGCTGTGGTTGGCGCGCCGCGACGACGGATGCCGATGGGGTGGTCCGGACGCCGACCCCAACCCTAACGTTGAAGTTTAGGGTTATCAGTGTCTCTGCTCTCTGGACTCTTCCGAACAGGACACTAAGTCGACAAGTGGCGCGCGTTCAACGAACACGCCGAACCTCCCGTTTTTCTTTTCACCCTATGTGATCACCCGTAGCGCTGGCCAACCAGGGTGCTGACCGGCGCCGATGTGCGTCAACTCCCCGAGGACGCAGGCGCGCTGGGAGCACTTACATCGAAGTGCCCCGCTTTGGGGGTCGCTTTCATGAGAGCGGTGAGCACCCGGGCCTTGGCGGGCCCGTGTTCGGCGCTGCCCCACAGGACGGTGCGGCCGCCGGCGAGTTCCAGGGTGACGGAGTCGTACGAGGAGAGGCGTACGACACGAGTGTCCTTCGCGATCGCGTCGGGGAGTTCACTCCGTACGCGCACGGCCTCGGCGAGCAGCCGGTCCGCGTCGAAGCGGCGCAGGCTGGGCGAAGCCGCCACGTCGAGGACGAGGCGGGGGACACCGCGGGGCGGGGTGGTGACGGTCGCGAACGGAACGGCGGTGGAGTCGACTTCGGTGAATGTTCCGCGCTTTTCCAGAAGGAGTACGGGTTTCCGTTCGGTCACTTTCAGACCGATTCCATGCGGCCAGGACCGGAATACGTCGACCGAGGCGATGCGGGGCAGTTCCTCCCGCAGCCGCGCCTCGATCGCGTCGGTGTCGACGGTGACGAGCGGGGCGCCGACGGGGACGGCGGCGACGGCCTCGACCTGGGCGGGGGTGAGGACCGCGGTGCCCGAAGTCTTCACATCTTCCACACGGAACCAGGTGGAGCCGTAGAGGGCCCAGGCCACGCCGCCGACGAGCAGGAGCACGCCGACGGCGATCAGGGCGAGCCGCGGCCCGGTGGGGCCGGGGCGCCCGGCCGGACGTTCCGGCCGGGGCCGCCGGTCCGACGGCCCTTTCGGTTTCCCGGTGCCGCTCTTCTCCGCGGTCGTCGGTCCGGCTGCCACGCGCGCCTCTTCCCTCGGTCCTCCGCTACGCCTGCCGGCGGGCGGCGATCGCCTCGTACACCATGCCGACGAGCAGCTCGTCGGCGTCCCGGCGGCCGAACTCGGAGGCGGCGCGGGACATCTCGTACAGCCGGTGCGGATCGGCCAGTACGGGCAGGACGTTGGCCTGCACCCACTGCGGCGACAGCTCCGCGTCGTCGACGAGGAGTCCGCCGCCGGCCTTGACCACCGGCTGCGCGTTGAGCCGCTGTTCGCCGTTGCCGATGGGCAGCGGGACGTAGGCGGCGGGCAGTCCGACGGCGGAGAGCTCGGCGACGGTCATGGCGCCGGCGCGGCAGAGCATCATGTCGGCCGCGGCGTACGCCAGATCCATCCGGTCCACGTACGGTACCGGTACGTACGGCGGCATTCCGGGCATGTTGTCGACGCGCGGCACCTCGTTCTTCGGGCCGACCGCGTGCAGGATCTGGATGCCGGAGCGCTGGAGCACCGGGGCGATCTGCTGGATGACCTCGTTGAGCCGGCGGGCGCCCTGGGAGCCGCCGGAGACGAGGAGCGTGGGCAGGTTGGGGTCGAGGCCGAAGGCGGCGCGCGCCTCGGGCCGGACCCGGGCCCGGTCCAGGGTGGCGATGGTGTGCCGCAGCGGGATGCCGATGTAACGGGCGTTGCGCAGCTTGGAGTCCGGGGTGGCGACGCCGACGGCGGCCGCGTACCGGGAGCCGATCTTGTTGGCCAGGCCCGGCCGGGCGTTGGCCTCGTGGACCACGATCGGCACGCCGAGCCGCTTGGCCGCCAGATAGCCGGGGAGCGCCACATAACCGCCGAAGCCGACCACGACGTCCGCCTTGGTGCGCTCCAGGATCTGCTCGGCGGCCTTGATGGTGCCGCGCAGGCGTCCGGGGACGGTGATCAGCTCGGGGGTGGGTTTGCGGGGCAGCGGTACGGCGGGGATGAGCGCCAACTCGTAGCCCCGCTCGGGCACCAGCCGGGTCTCCAGGCCCTTCTCCGTGCCCAGCGCCGTGATGCCCACGGTCGGGTCCTGCCTGCGCAGGGCGTCCGCGAGGGCGAGCGCCGGCTCGATGTGACCGGCGGTCCCCCCGCCGGCGAGTACGACATGCACCGAAATTCACCGCTCTCCGGACGGGCGCTTCTTGACGCGCCGTCGCATCGACTTCCATCTCACCCCGGCCCGCTTGCCCCAGCCGGGGCGGCGCATGGCCAGGGCCGCTTTCGCGGCGGGTTCCTGTCGCGCGAAGGCGATCAGGAGCCCGACGGCGAACATGGTCGGCAGCAGGGCCGACCCCCCGTAAGAGAACAGCGGGAGCGGGACGCCGGCGATCGGCAGCAGACCGAGCACCGCACCGATGTTGACCACGGCCTGGGCCGTGATCCAGGTGGTCACGCCTCCCGCGGCGAATCTCACGAAGGGGTCCTCCGTGCGTCCGGCCACGCGGATACCCGCATAGCCTAGGGCCGCGAACAGGGCGAGCACCGACAGCGTCCCCGCGAGGCCCAGCTCCTCACCGGTGACCGCGAAGATGAAGTCGGTGTGCGCTTCGGGTAGTTGGCCCCATTTTTCCACACTCGCACCGAGTCCGGAACCGAACCATCCGCCCGACGCCAGAGCATAGATACCGTGGGCGGCCTGGAGGCAGGGGGCCCCCTCGCCACCCGGGTCGGAGGCGCCGATGCACTGGAAGCGGCGCATCCGGTTGGGGCTCGTCCTGATGAGCAGCACGCCGATCGTGGCGGCCACCACGAAGACCCCGGCGAAGAGGCGGGTGGGGGCGCCGGCCGTCCACAGCAGGCCGAAGAGGATCGCGGTGAGGATGATGGCGGTGCCCATGTCGCCGCCGAGCATGATCAGCCCGAGCAGCATGAAGGCCCCCGGCACCAGCGGCACGAGCATGTGCTTCCACTGGGTGAGGAGCTTCATGTCCTGCTTGCGGGCGAGCAGGTCGGCGCCCCACAGGATCAGGCCCAGCTTGCCGAACTCGCTGGGCTGGAGCATGAACGGGCCGCCCAGCGAGATCCAGTTCTGGTTGCCCCCGACGGCATGCCCTATCCCCGGGATCTGGACGAGCACCATGAGGAAGACCGCACCCGCCAGGATCGGGTAGGCGAGCGCCCGGTGCAGCTTCACCGGCATCCGCGAGGCGACGAGCAGCAGTCCGGTGCCCAGCAGGGCGGCGAAGAACTGCTTGCGGAAGAAGTAGGACGGCACCAGCTCGTAGCGGAGCGCGGTGATCATCGAGGCCGAGTAGACCATCACCAGGCCGAGCGCGGTGATGAGCAGCCCCGCACCGATGATCACGTAGTACGCCGTGAGCGGCCGGTCCCAGGCCCGCCGCACGCGCGCGTGGAGCCCCCGTACGCCTCCGCCGCGCGCCCCCCGCGGGGTCGCCGGCGCCCGCCCTCCGCCCGGTCGGGCGGAGGGCCTGCGCGCCCCGGCGATCTTGCTCGGCATGGTCGCTGCCCCCTCCGGTCGGGCCCGGCGGGCCGGACCCTCGCTCTGGTCGGGTCAGGCGTCCCCGGTGGCGGCGAGGGCGCGGACCGCGTCCGCGAACGCCTCGCCCCGCTTGGTGTAGTTGGTGAACATGTCCATCGAGGCGCAGGCCGGGGCCAGGAGGACGGTGTCCCCCGGGCGGGCGAGCCGGGCCGCCTCGCGGACCGCCTCGGACATCGCCCCAGTGTCGGTCCGGTCGAGGTCCACCACCGGGACCTCCGGGGCGTGTCGCGCCAGGGCTTCGCGGATCAGCGCACGGTCCGCGCCGATCAGGACGGCCCCGCGCAGCCGCTTCGCGGACTTCTGCACCAGCTCGTCGAAGGTGGCGCCCTTGGCGAGCCCGCCGGCGATCCAGACGATCGGGTCGTAGGCGGCCAGCGAGGCCTCGGCGGCGTGGGTGTTGGTGGCCTTGGAGTCGTCGACGTACGTCACGCCCTCGACCTCCTCGACCAGTTCGATCCGGTGCGGGTCGGGGCGGAAGGCCCTCAGGCCGTCGCGTACGGCCTTCGGCTCGACGCCGAAGGCGCGGGCGAGGGCGGCCGCGGCGAGCGCGTTGGCGATGTTGTGCGGGGCCGGCGGCTGCACGTCGGCGACCTCGGCCAGCTCCTGGGCGTTCTTCTGCCGGTTCTCGACGAAGGCCCGGTCGACGAGGATGCCCTCGACGACGCCGAGCTGGGAGGGGCCGGGGGTGCCGAGGGTGAAGCCGATGGCCCGGCAGCCCTCCTCGACGTCGGCCTCGCGGACCAGGTCCTCGGTCGCCTTGTCGGCGACGTTGTACACGCAGGCGATCCGGTTGCCCTCGTAGACACGGCCCTTGTCGGCGGCGTACGCCTCCATGGAGCCGTGCCAGTCGAGGTGGTCGGGCGCCAGGTTGAGCACGGCGGCCGAGTGGGCGCGTACCGAGGGCGCCCAGTGGAGCTGGTAGCTGGAGAGCTCCACGGCGAGGACGTCGTAGGTCTCCTCGCCGAGGACGGCGTCGAGGAGCGAGACGCCGATGTTGCCGACGGCGGCGGTCCGCAGCCCGGCCGCCTCCAGGATGGAGGCGAGCATCCGGGTCGTGGTGGTCTTGCCGTTGGTGCCGGTGATCGCCAGCCACGGGGCCGCTTCCGGACCCCTCAGCCGCCAGGCCAGCTCGACGTCGCCCCAGATCTCCACGCCCGCCTCGGCGGCGGCCGTGAAGAGCGGTTTGTCCGGCTGCCAGCCGGGGGTGGTGACGACCAGCTCGGTGCCGGCCGGCAGGGTCGCCCCGTCGCCGAGGCGGACGGCGATCCCCTCGGCCTCGAGACCGGCGGCCTGCGCCCGGGAGCGCTCGTCGTCGCCGTCGTTGACCACGGTCACCACGGCGCCGCGGGTGGCCAGGGCCCGGGCGGCCGGGATGCCGGAGACCCCGAGACCCGCGACCGTGACCCGCTTGCCCCGCCAGTCCAGCTCTTCGCTCACTTGTCGGCTGCCCATCCCGCGTAGAAGAGGCCCAGGCCCACGATGACGCACATGCCCTGGATGATCCAGAACCGGACGACGACCAGGACCTCGGACCACCCCTTGAGTTCGAAGTGGTGCTGGAGGGGGGCCATCCGGAAGACCCGCTTGCCGGTCATGCGGAACGATCCGACCTGGATGATCACGGAGAGGGTGATCAGGACGAAGAGACCGCCGAGCAGCGCGAGCAGCAGCTCCGTACGGGAGCAGATGGCGAGACCGGCGAGCGCGCCGCCGAGCGCGAGGGAGCCGGTGTCGCCCATGAAGATCTTGGCGGGCGAGGTGTTCCACCACAGGAAGCCGAAGCAGGCGCCCATGAGCGCGGAGGCCACGACCGCGAGGTCGAGGGGGTCGCGGACCTCGAAACAGGCGTTCGGGTTGGTGAGGGTCAGCGCGTTGACGCAGGACTCCTGGAACTGCCACAGCCCGATGAAGGTGTAGGCGCCGAAGACCATCACGGAGGCGCCGGTGGCCAGGCCGTCCAGACCGTCCGTCAGGTTCACGCCGTTGGACATGGCCAGGATCATGAAGAGCGCCCAGACCACGAAGAGGACCGGGCCGATCGACCAGCCGAAGTCGGTGATGAAGGAGAGCTTCTCGGAGGCCGGGGTGAGCCCGCGCGCGTCCGCGAACTGGAGCGAGAGCACCGCGAAGGCGATGCCGACGATGAGCTGGCCGGCCATCTTCGCCTTGGCCCGCAGGCCCAGCGAACGCTGCTTGACGATCTTGATGTAGTCGTCGAGGAAGCCGACCAGGCCCATGCCGGCCATCAGGAACAGCACCAGGACGCCCGAGTACGTCGGGTCCTCGCCGGTGATGACCTTGGCCAGGGCGTACGCGATGAGCGTGGCCAGGATGAAGGAGATGCCGCCCATGGTGGGCGTGCCCTTCTTCCCGGCGTGGCCGCGCGGGCCGTCGTCGCGGATGAACTGCCCGTACCCCTTGCGGGCCAGCAGCTTGATGAGCAGCGGGGTGCCGATCAGGGTCAGGAAGAGGCCGATGGCCCCCGCGAAGAGGATCTGCCTCATCGGCCGGATACCTCGCCCTCAGCGTCGAGCAGCGCCAGGGCGACCTGCTCGAGACCGACCGACCGGGAGGCCTTCACCAGGACCACGTCCCCCGGGCGCAGCTCCCTGCGCAACAGGTCGACAGCCGCCTGCGCGTCGGACACGTGCACCGACTCCTCACCCCACGAACCCTCGTTGTAGGCGCCCAGTTGCAGCCAGGACGCTTCCCTGTCCCCGACCGCGACGAGCTTGCTGACGTTGAGCCGGACGGCGAGCCGTCCGACCGCGTCGTGCTCGGCGAGCGACGCGTCACCGAGCTCGGCCATCTTGCCGAGCACCGCCCACGTGCGGGCCCCGCGGGCCTGTCCGGCCCTGCCCATGGCCGCGAGCGCGCGCAGGGCGGCTCGCATGGACTCGGGGTTCGCGTTGTAGGCGTCGTTGACGATCGTCACGCCGTCCGGACGCTCGGTGACCTCCATGCGCCAGCGCGACAGGGAGCCGGCCTCGGAGAGCGCGGTGGCGATCTCCTGGACAGGCATGCCCAGCTCGTGCGCGACGGCGGCCGCTGCGAGCGCGTTCGACACGTGGTGCTCACCGTACAGGCGCAAGGTCACGTCGCTGCACCCGGTGGGTGTGTGAAGCGTGAAAGAGGGTCTGCCGGCTTCCGTGAGGTGGACGTTCTCGGCCCGTACGGCCGCTTCGTCCGCTTCGCCGAAGAGGGTCACGCGGGCCTTGGTGCGGCTCGCCATCGCGCGGACGAGGGGGTCGTCGGCGTTGAGGACCGCCACTCCGCCCTCCTCGGCGGACGGCAGCGACTCGACCAGCTCGCCCTTGGCCCGGGCGATCTGCTCGCGTCCGCCGAACTCGCCGATGTGGGCGGTGCCCACGTTGAGGACGAGCCCGATCCGGGGCGGGGTGAGCCCGGTCAGGTAGCGGATGTGGCCGATGCCGCGGGCGCCCATCTCCAGGACGAGGTGCCGGGTCTCCTCGGTGGCCGTGAGCGCGGTGAGCGGCAGGCCGATCTCGTTGTTGAGGGAGCCGGGCGTCCAGACGGTGGGCGCGTGGCGGTCGAGGACCTGGGCGATCAGGTCCTTGGTGGAGGTCTTGCCGGCCGAGCCGGTGAGGGCGACGACATCGGTGCCGAGCCGTTCGACGACCGCGCGGGCGAGGGCGCCGAGGGCACCCTGCACGTCGTCCACGACGATCGCGGGGACGCCGACGGGGCGGGTGGCGAGCACCGCCGCCGCGCCCGCCTCGACGGCGCGCTCCGCGTAGTCGTGGCCGTCGACGCGCTCGCCGGCGAAGGCGGCGAAGAGGCTGCCGGGCTTCACCTCGCGGGAGTCGATGACGACGGGCCCGGTGATCCGGGCGCCCGGATCCGGTATGTCGTGCGCCTGCCCGCCGACGATTTCGGCGATCTCGGCGAGGGAGAGGGCGATCACTGCTTCATCCCTGACTGTTCTGGTGACGGTGTTCGGTCGCCGCGGCGACCGGTGTGCCGGTCGCCGCTCCGACCGCTTCTTCGATCGCTTCACGGAGGACCTGGCGGTCGTCGAAGGGACGGACCCGCCCGGCGATCTCCTGGCCCTGTTCGTGGCCCTTGCCCGCGACCAGGACGGTGTCGCCCGGCCGGGCACGGGCGACGGCGGCGGCGATGGCGGCGGCCCGGTCGGGTTCGACCAGGACGGCGCCGCGCTCGGCGGCGGGCACCTCCGCGGCGCCCGCGAGCATCGCGGTGAGGATCGCCAGCGGGTCCTCGGAGCGGGGGTTGTCGGAGGTCAGCACGGCGGTGTCGGCGAGCCGGGCCGCCGCGGCGCCCATCGGGCCGCGTTTGGTGCTGTCCCGGTCGCCGCCGCAGCCGATGACCACGTGCAGCCGGCCCTCGGTGACCTCGCGCAGCGAGCGCAGCACGGACTCGACGGCGTCGGTCTTGTGCGCGTAGTCGACGACGGCGAGGTACGGCTGGCCCGCGTCCACGCGCTCCAGGCGGCCGGGGACGCCGGGGACGGCGGCGACGCCGTCGGCGGCCGTCCGCGGGTCGAGCCCGGCGGTGGCGAGGGTGGCGATGGCGGCGAGGGTGTTGGCGACGTTGAAGGGGCCGGGCAGCGGGGCGGTGGCGGGGACGCGTACGCCCTCCGGGCCGACGGCCGTGAAGGTGGAGTCGGCGGCGCCCAGGACGACGTCCTCGGCGCGCCAGTCGGCGTCGGCGCTGCCCGCGGCGGAGAAGGTGACGACCGGGACGGTCGCCTCCTTGGCGAGCCGGCGGCCGTACTCGTCGTCGGCGTTGACGACGCCGACGCGGCTGCGCTCGGGGGTGAAGAGGGTCGCCTTGGCCCGGAAGTAGTCCTCCATGTCGGAGTGGAACTCCATGTGCTCCGGGCTGAGGTTGTTGAAGACGGCGACGTCGAAGACGCAGCCGTCGACCCGGCCGAGCACGAGGGCGTGGCTGGAGACCTCCATGGCGACGGCCTCGACGCCGCGTTCGCGCATGACGGCGAAGAGGGCCTGGAGGTCGGTGGCCTCGGGGGTGGTGCGCTCCGACTTGATGCGCTCGTCGCCGATCCGCATCTCGACGGTGCCGACGAGCCCGGTGTGCTTCCCCGCGCCGCGCAGCCCCCCCTCGACGAGGTAGGCGGTCGTGGTCTTGCCGGAGGTGCCGGTGATGCCGATCTGGAGGAGGTCCGCGCCGGGGCGGCCGTAGATCTCGGCGGCGAGTTCGCCCATCCGGCCGCGCGGGTCCTCGACGACGAGGACCGGCAGGCCGGTGGCGGCGGCGCGGTCGGCTCCGGCCGGGTCGGTGAGGACCGCGGCGGCGCCGAGGCCGGCGGCCTGGGCGACGAAGTCGGCGCCGTGGGCGCGGGCGCCGGGGAGGGCCGCGTACACGTCCCCGGGGCGTACGGCCCGGGAGTCGTGGGTGATGCCCGAGACGGGGACGTCGTGTGCGGCGTCGGGGATCTCGGTGCCCAGCCGTGCCGCGAGCTCGCCCAGGGGTGTCGGGCGGGCCCGCTCCGGGCGGGGCGGGGTGGTTCTGGACTGATCAGCGTGTGGCACGGCGGTGAGCGTACCGGGCGCACCCTGCGGGGGACCAAACGAGCGGGGGGCGTCGCCGGAGTTCGATTTCCGGTTCCCGGAGTGGGGGGTGATCGTCGTCACTGGTGGTGCTCCCGGGGGTCACGGGGTGGGTTCGAAGGTGACCGGCAGGCGGGCGGGTTCGCTGCCGGTGGGTGCCGCGTGGAGGGTCTTGAGGGCGAACTCCATGACCTTCTTGTAGATGGGTCCGCAGATCTGGCCGCCGAAGTAGCTGCCCTTGGTGGGGTTCTGGATGGCGCAGTAGACGGTGACGCGGGGCTGGTCGGCGGGGGCGAAGCCGGCGAAGGAGGCGGTGTAGCCCTTGTAGCGGCCGAGTTCGGGGTCGACGCGGTTGGCGGTGCCGGTCTTGCCGGCGACGCGGTAGCCGGGGATGGCGGCCTTGGTGCCGGTGCCCTCGCGGTCCTCGACGACGGATTCCAGCATCTGGGCGAGGCTCTTGGCGGTCTTCTCGCTGACGACCCGGCGTTCCTCGGGGGCGGGGGCGGGGGTGAAGCGCCCGTCGGGGCCCTTGGTGCCGCGGACGAGGGTGGGGGCGACCCGTACGCCTCCGTTGGCGATGGTCGAGTAGACCGAGGCGGCCTGGAGGGCGTTGACGGAGAGACCCTGGCCGAAGGGGATCGTGTACTGCTGCGAGGTGGACCAGTCCTCGGGCTTGGCGAGGATGCCGGCGGTCTCGCCGGGGAAGCCGAGGCCGGTGGGGCTGCCGATGCCGAAGCGGCGGAGGTAGCCGTCGAGGACGCGGTTGGCCTCGGCCTGGTCCTTGCCGAGCTGGCCGGTGGCGAGGATGGTGCCGATGTTGCTGGACTTGGCGAGGACGCCGTTGAGCGTCAGGTACCAGGTGGGGTGGTCGATGTCGTCCTTGAAGAGCCGGTCGCCGCGGTGGAGCCGGTTGGGGACGGTGACGTGGGTGTCGGGGGCGGCCTTGCCCTCCTCCAGGACGGCGGCCATGGACATGACCTTGCTGGTGGAGCCGGGCTCGTAGGCGTCCTGGAGGGCGGCGTTGCCCATGGCGGCGGCGTCGGCGGCGGAGAGGTCGTTGGGGTCGAAGCCGGGCGAGTTGGCCATGGCGAGGATCTCGCCGGTGCGGGTGTCCTGGACGACGACGTAGCCGCGGTCGGCCTTCGACGTGCGGACCTGTTCGCTGATGGCCCGCTGGGCGGCCCACTGGATGTCCCGGTCGATGGTGAGCTCGATGTCGGAGCCGGGGACGGCGGGGGTGCCCTGGGAGCCCGCGGTGGGGACCTGCCGGCCGCCGGAGGCCGTGAAGCGGATCTTCCCGTCCCGGCCAGCGAGTTCGGGGTCGAGCATGGACTCGATGCCGCCGGCGCCGCGGCCCTCCGCGTTGACGTATCCCAGTATCCCGGCGGCGAGGTCGCCGTTGGGGTAGACCCGCTTGGTGCTGGGCTCGCTGAGGACGCCGCCGAGCAGGTTGACGCCGGTGCCGCCGGGGGCGAGGGCCTTCTGCGCGTAGACCTTCTTGAGGTCCTTGATCTGGTTCCAGACCTGCGGGGTCTGCTTGCGGGCGAGCAGGGTGTAACGGGACTTGGGGGTACGGAGCTTCTTGGCCAGCTCTGCCGGTTCCTTGCCCAGGACCGGGGCGAGGAGGGCGGCGGCCTGCTCGGGCGCGTCGCGGACCTTGGACTCCTCGGGGGTGAAGAGCTTGGGGTCGGCGGTGATGTCGTAGGCGTCGACGCTGGTGGCCAGGGCGATGCCGTTGCGGTCGGTGATCTCGCCGCGCTCGGCGGAGAGCGTGTACTCCTGGAAGCGGTACTTGTCGGCCTTGGCCGCGTACGCGCTGGCGTCGACGGCCTGGACCTGGAGCAGCCGGACCACGAAGACCAGCATGACGAGGGTGAGGCCGAGGGAGATCAGCCGGAGCCGGGGCCGGGGGCTGCCGAGCTTGATGGTGCGGGGTTTACGGGCAGGCGGCCGGGGCGCGGGGCGGCGGGCGGCCGGGCGCGCGGCGGGCCGGGGGCCACGGCTGCCGCCTCCGCCGGAACCGGACCGGCCGGAGGAGGAGGCGGACCGGGGGCGGGCGGGCCGGGCGGGGGCGGGGACACGGCGGCGCGGGGGCTCCTTGGAGGGCACTGCTCGATCACCTGCCGGAGGTCGTGGGGGCGGAGGTGGCCTCCGCCGTACGGGAGGGGTCGGCGTCGCTCGCACGGGAGGGGCCGGCCGTACGGGAGGGGCCGGCCGTACGGGAGGGGCCGGGGTCGCTCGTACGGGCCGGGGCGCGGGTCGGCGTGCGGGTGGGCTTCGGGGAGGGGGCGACGGTGGGTTCGCCGAGGACCTTGCCGTCGGGGCCGAGGAAGGCGGGGCTGCCGCCGGGGACCATGCCGAGTTCGCGGGCGCGGCGCTCCAGGGCGTCGGGGGCCACCTGGACGTCGACGTCCCGCTGGAGGGCCTGTTCCTCGTCGGTGAGGGCGGTGGTGCGGTCCTTGAGCTCGCGCAGCTTGAAGGAGCCCTGGTTGAGGGCGGAGTTCAGCAGCAGCAGGGTGATGAGGCCGCCGCCGAGGAGGAGGACGACGAGCAGGACGAAGGGGGTGCGGGCGGCCGAGCTGGGTCCGGACGGCATCAGCCGTCCGAGCCGCGCGGCCCGGCCTTTGAGGGGCCCCCTCGCCGTGCTCACAGCACGTCCTCCCGGATGCGTTCGGCGCCCCGGAGCCGGGCGGGGGCGGCCCGGCGGTTCTCGGCGATCTCCTCGTCGGTGGGGAGTTCGGCGCCGCGGGTGAGGAGCTTGAGGCGGGGCTGGTACTGCTCGGGGACGACCGGGAGGCCGGGCGGGGCGGTGGTGGCCGCGCCGGCGGCGAAGACCTGCTTCACGAGCCGGTCCTCCAGGGAGTGGTACGAGAGGACGGCGATGCGGCCGCCGACGGCGAGGGCCTTCACGGCCGCCGGGATCGCCCGCTCCAGGACGCTCAGTTCGCCGTTGACCTCGATGCGCAGGGCCTGGAAGGTGCGCTTGGCGGGGTTGCCGCCGGTGCGCTTGGCGGCCTGCGGGAGGGCGTCGCGGATGAGCTCGACGAGCCGGGCGCTGTTGCTGAAGGGTTCCTTCTCGCGCTCGCGGACGATGGCGGAGACGATCCGCTTGGCCTGCTTCTCCTCGCCGTACGCGCGCAGGATGCGGACGAGTTCGCCGGCCGGGTAGGTGTTGAGGACCTCGGCGGCGCTCATGCCGGTCGTCTGGTCCATGCGCATGTCGAGCGGGGCGTCCTGGGCGTAGGCGAAACCGCGGTCGGCCTCGTCCAGCTGCATGGAGGAGACGCCGAGGTCGAAGAGGACGCCGTCGACCTTGTCGATGCCGAGCCGGTCGAGGACCTCGGGCAGCTGGTCGTAGACGGCGTGGACGAGGGTGGCGCGGTCCCCGTAGGGGGCGAGCCGCTCGCCGGAGAGGCGCAGGGCCTCCTTGTCGCGGTCGAGGGCGACGAGCCGGGCCTCGGGGAAGGCGCGGAGCAGGGCCTCGCTGTGCCCGCCGAGGCCCAGGGTGCAGTCGACGACGACCGCACCGGGGCGCTGGAGGGCAGGGGCCAACATGTCCAGGCACCGCTGGAGCATCACCGGGACGTGTCGGTCGTTGCTCAACGCACCCTCTCAGAACGGGCACGGCGAGCGGGATGAGGAGGCCGAGCCGTGGGTGCCGCCGCGCACACGGGGGAGAAACCGCTTGAAATCGCTCGATTGTCTCCAGGAACTCCGCGCCACTCTAGTCCACGGAGGGGGCCGGTCAATCAACCGGCTGGCGCGTCGCGCGGCACCGGACGCCCGTGCGGACATTCCGGGCGGTTCACTCGATCGGCGGCACCCGACGGCTGCTGTGGGTTAGCTCACATGAAGCTTCATTGATGTTTTTTGTCCTCTTCTCACAGCAGGCCCGCGGGGGTGGTGCCCACTACCGTCGAAGCCATGACGACCTCCGCACACCCCTCCCCCGACACGCCGGGCGCGTCGGCCGCCGGCCGCTCCGTCACCCAGCGGCTCGTCGAGGCGAACGCGCGGTACGCCGCCGACTTCACCGACCCGGGCATGGACGCGCGGCCGGTGCTGCGCGTCGCCGTCGTCGCCTGCATGGACGCCCGGCTCGACCTGCACGCGGCGCTGGGACTCGAACTCGGCGACTGCCACACCATCCGCAACGCGGGCGGGGTCGTCACCGACGACGTGATCCGCTCCCTCACCATCAGCCAGCGGGCGCTCGGCACCCGCGCCGTGATGCTGGTGCACCACACCGGCTGCGGTCTGGAGTCGCTCACCGAGGACTTCCGGCACGAGCTGGAGGACGAGGTGGGCCAGCGGCCGGCCTGGGCGGTCGAGGCCTTCCGGGACGTGGACCAGGACGTGCGGCAGTCGATGCAGCGGGTCCGGACCTCGCCGTTCCTGCCGCACACGGACGACGTCCGGGGGTTCGTCTTCGACGTGACGACGGGCCTGCTGCGCGAGATCGACCCTGTGGAGAATGGTTCCGGCAGCAGGTCAGGCACGTCTTCCCGCGCCGCGTAAGACGACAAACCCCGGCATTTCGCCCGCAGTTGTCCACAGCCAAGTGACACGGCCCGGCAATCCACACAAGAATGCCCGGGTGACACCCCCCGTCCATCCCATCGGGGGCAGGTGTCCGTGTTCCTGCAAGGCCGAGGAGGGCCGGGGTGACGACCTATGACGAACGAGCGAGCCTCACAGATCTGACCACCACCGCGGAGCGGGTCCGTGGCTCGGTGGAGAGCGTGATCGAGGGCAAGCCCGAGGTCGTACGTCTCGCGCTGACCGTGCTGCTCGCCGAGGGCCACCTCCTCATCGAGGACGTGCCCGGCGTCGGCAAGACGATGCTCGCCAAGACGCTCGCGCGGTCCATCGACTGCTCGGTGCGCCGCATCCAGTTCACCCCCGACCTGCTGCCGTCGGACGTCACCGGCGTGTCGATCTTCGACCAGCAGCGGCGGGAGTTCGAGTTCAAACCGGGCGCGATCTTCGCCCAGATCGTCATCGGCGACGAGATCAACCGCGCCTCGCCCAAGACGCAGTCCGCGCTCCTGGAGTCGATGGAGGAGCGCCAGGTCACCATCGACGGGCAGACCTACGAGCTGCCCAGCCCGTTCATGGTGGTGGCCACCCAGAACCCGGTCGAGATGGAGGGCACCTACCCGCTGCCCGAGGCCCAGCGCGACCGCTTCATGGCCCGGGTCTCCATCGGGTACCCGAGCCCCGAGGCCGAGTTCCAGATGCTCGACGTGCACGGGGCGGTCAACCCGCTGGACGACCTCCAGCCGGTCGCCCACGCCCACGAGATCCTCAAGCTGATCGACGCGGTCCGCTCGGTGCACGTCGCCGACGCCGTGCGGCGGTACGCGGTCGACATCGTCGCCGCCACCCGCACCCACCCCGACCTGCGGCTCGGCGCCTCCCCGCGCGCCACGCTCCACCTGCTGCGGGCCGCCCGCGCCTCCGCCGCCCTCGCCGGGCGCGAGTACGTGCTGCCGGACGACCTCCAGGCGCTGGCCGCGCCGGTGCTCGCGCACCGGCTGCTGCCCACCGCGCAGGCCCAGCTGGGCCGCCGGACCGCCGAGCAGGTCGTCCTCGACATCCTCCAGCGCACCCCCGTCCCGTCCTCGGCCCCGCCCGCCGGCCCGCTCCACGGCCGGCACACCGGCGGCCGGCAGCTGTGATGGCGACCCCCGCCGCCCCCGGGGACCGGCGGGCCGACGACCGCGACGGCCCCCGGCCCCTCGAAGGCAGGGACGGCCGCGGCGGACTGCGGGCCACCCTCGGCGGCCTCACCACCCGCGGCCGGTCCTTCCTGGCCGCCGGGGCGGCCGCCGCCGTCTGCGCCTACGTGCTCGGCCAGGCCGACCTGCTCCGGGTCGGCCTGCTGCTCGCCGGTCTGCCACTGATCTGCGCCGGCGTCCTGCACCGCACCCGCTACCGGGTCGCCACCTCCCGCCGGCTCACCCCTCAGCGGGTGGAGGCGGGCACCGAGGCCCGGGTCCGGCTCCGCATGGAGAACGTCTCCAAGCTCCCCACCGGGCTGCTGATGCTCCAGGACCACGTGCCGTACATGCTGGGCCCCCGCCCCCGCTTCGTCCTCGACCGGGTCGAGGCCGGCGGCCGGCGCGAGGTCTCCTACCGGGTCCGCTCCGACCTGCGCGGCCGCTTCCCGCTCGGTCCGCTCCAGCTCCGGCTGAGCGATCCCTTCGGGATGTGCGAGCTCACCCGCTCCTTCAGCGCGTACGACACCCTGACCGTCGTCCCCCGTACCACGGCGCTCCCGCCGGTCCGGCTGGGCGGCGAGGCGTCCGGGTACGGGGAGGGGCGGCAGCGCGCGCTGGCCCTCGCCGGCGACGACGACATCATCCCGCGCGCCTACCGGCACGGCGACGACCTGCGCCGGGTCCACTGGCGCTCCACCGCCCGGTACGGCGAACTGATGGTCCGCCGCGAGGAGCAGCCCCAGCGCTCCCACTGCACGGTCCTCCTCGACACCCGCCGGATCGGCTACCAGGGCTCCGGCCCCGACTCGGCCTTCGAGTGGGCGGTCTCCGGCGCCGCCTCCGTCCTGAGCCACATGCTGGAGCGCGGCTACGCGGTCCGGCTGCTCACCGACACCGGCACCTCGGTCCCCGGCGAGGGCTCCGACGGCCACACCGGCGACTCCGCGGAGACGGCCGGTCTGATGATGGACACCCTCGCGGTCGTCGACCACTCCGACGGCGCCGGGTTCTCCCGCGCCTCCGACGTGCTGCGCACCGGCGGCGACGGGCTGCTCGTCGCCTTCCTCGGCGACCTCGACGAGGAACAGGCCCGTCTCGCCGCCCGGATGCGCGGCCGGGCCGGGGCGGCCGTCGCCTTCCTCCTGGACTCCGGGACCTGGCTCACCGGCGGCGCCGTGGCCGGTGCCGTCGAGCAGCGGACCCGGCAGCTGCGCGAGGCCGGCTGGACCGTCGTCCACGTGCCGCCCGGGGGCCGGATCGCCGACCTGTGGCAGCAGGCCGCCGGGGCGCTGCGGGAGACCGCCGCCGCAGACAGCTACGGAGGATGGGCATGAGCGGGCTCACCCGCCTGACACTGGCCGCCTGGGCGGCCTCCCTGATGGCCGCCGGGGCGCTGCTGCCGCTGGTCAAGCCGGCCACCTGGATCTTCACCGCGGCCTTCCTGCTCGCCCTGCAGAGCGGCACCGGCATGCTCTGCCGGCGGGTGCCGCTGGCCCGGCCGCTGACGGTCGGCGCCCAGCTCCTTGTCGGCGTGCTCGCGCTGACCGTGGTCTTCGCCCGGGAGCAGGCGCTGCTCGGCTTCCTGCCGGGGCCGCTCGCGGTCCAGCGGGTGGCCGAGCTGTTCCGGCTCGGCGCCGAGGACGTCGGCACCTACGCGATCCCCGCCCCGGACACCGAGGGCATCCGGCTCATGCTGGTCGCCGGCGTGCTGGCGATCGGGCTGCTCGTGGACGTCCTGGCGGTCACCTTCCGCCGCGCCGCGCCGGCCGGTCTGCCGCTGCTCGCCCTGTACTCGGTCGCCGCCGGGCTCTCCGGCGGCGGCGCCGGCCGGCTGTGGTTCGTGCTCGCCGCCACCGGCTACCTCCTGCTGCTCCTCGCCGAGGGCCGCGACCGGCTCTCCGCCTGGGGCCGGGTCTTCGGCGGGGCCCAGCGCACCGGCCGGCCCGGCTCGGCCGCGGGCGGCGGCGGGAACTCCTTCGCCCCGGTGCGGACCGGCCGCCGGATCGGCGCCGCCGCCATGGGTCTCGCCCTGGTGGTGCCGCTCGTCCTGCCCGGCTTCTCCGGCGGGCTCCTGGGGAACGGCGGCGGCTCGGGGTCCGGCTCGGGCAGCGGGGGCGGCGGCACCATCGCCGCCGTGAACCCGCTGGTCTCCCTCCAGGACAACCTGCGCCAGCCGGAGGACTTCGAGGTCCTGCGCTACCGGACCAACGCCCCGGACAACAGCGGGCTCTACCTGCGGCTCGTCGCCCTCGACCAGTTCGACGGCACCTCGTGGAAGTCCTCGGCGCGGCCGATCGAGGCGGTGCCGAAGCTGCTGCCGTGGCCCGACGGCCTCGCCCGGTCGGTCCTCACCTCCGAGGTGACCAGCAACTTCGTCGCGTCGGAGGGGTTCGACCAGAAGTGGCTGCCGATGCCGTTCCCGGCCTCCCGGGTCGACATCGAGGGCCGCTGGCGGTTCGAGCCCGAGGGCCGGATGCTCGTCGGCGACGACAAGCAGAGCACCAAGGGCGTCCGCTACCAGGTGACCAGTCTCGACGTGCAGCCCACGGCCGAGCAGCTCGCCAAGGCCGACCCGGTGCCGGAGCAGCTGCGCCGCGAGTACACCAAGGTGCCCCTCAGCCTCCCCGCCGACGTGAAGACGACGGCCCTGGAGGTCACCAAGGACGCGCGGAACGACTACGAGCGGGCGGTCAGGCTGCAGGACTGGTTCGCCGAGGACGGCGGCTTCCGCTACGACGTCGACGTGACCTCCGGTACGGGCACGGAGGCGGTCTCCCGCTTCCTGAAGGACAAGCGGGGCTTCTGCGTCCACTTCTCCTTCTCGATGGCGGCGATGGCCCGCACGCTGGGCATCCCGGCACGGGTGGCGGTCGGTTTCATGCCCGGCGCCACCCAGTCCGACGGCTCGGTCTCGGTCGGCATCCGGGACGCCCACGCCTGGCCCGAGCTGTACTTCGAGGGCGCCGGCTGGACCCGTTTCGAGCCGACGCCGTCCCGTGGCTCCACGCCCGCCTACACCCGGCAGACCTCCCCCACGGCGCGGCCGAGCGATCCCGCGCGGCCGGAGCAGACCGCCTCGGCCCAGCCCTCGGCGGCGCCGAGCGCCTCGGAGAGCTGCCCGCCGGAGGAGCGCCGCCTCGGCGAGTGCGGCCGGAACGCGGCGGCGGACGGCGACGCGTCGTCCGGCGGCGGTACGGACGCGCTGCGGGTGGCCGGCTGGACGCTGGCCGTGCTGCTGGTGCTCGCCCTGCCGTTCGTCCCCATGCTGTGGCGGATCAGGGCCCGGGCCCGCCGGCTCGCCCCGGCGGCCGGCCCGCTGGCGGTGTGGCAGGAGATCGGCGACACCGCGTGGGACTACGGCGTCGAGCCCGACGAGGCGCAGACGCCCCGGAGAACCGCGGAGCGGATCGTACGGGCGGCCGAGCTGTCCGGTGCGGCCGCGGAGTCGGTCCACCGGGTGGCGGGAGCGGTGGAGGAGGCCCTCTACGCACCGTCGCCCCGCCCGGTGACGGGCCTGGCGGAGGACGCGGAGCGGATCCGCTCCGGCTTCCACGCGGCGGCCCCGCGCGGCGCCCGCCTCCGCGCGCGCTTCGCCCCCCGCTCGGCGGTCCGCCTCCACTGGGCGGCCTCCGCCCACTGGACCACCCTGAAATCCCGAACCCCCCGCTTCCGCCCCACCACCTGACGCACCCCGCCGTCCCCTCGCGGGGTGCGCCCAGGGCCACGGTTCCGTCGCGGGCGCGGTGCCGCCGCCGGTTTCGTTGGGGGCACCGCCCCGCACGGGACGGGGGTGCAGCCCGCGCAGGGGTGCAGCAGGGCGTCGCCCCGGTGGGTGCAGGGTGATGGAAAGACTGCGCCCCGCCGGGGCTCGGGGCCGGCGGGGCGGGGTACGGGGGCGCGGGGTCTCCGCTCAGGGGGGCGTCAGTGGCCGCCGCCCTGCTGCTCGTCGCGGCGTCGCTGCCACCGCGCCTCGATCCGGTCCATCATGGAGCGTCGCGCCCGGCCACCGCCCTGGTGGCCCTTGACCCGCTGTTCCCCCGGCTTGGGCGCCTTGCGCCAGCCGGTGACGGCCAGGACCGCGCAGCCCAGCATGACGAGGAATCCCACCACGCTGATCCAGATCTGCTGTGCGACCATTCCGGCCATGAGGAGCGCGATACCCACCAGGAAGCCGGCGACTGCCTGGTAGACCCGTCGCCGGGTGTACGTACGCAGTCCGCTTCCCTCGAGCGCTGTCGCGAACTTGGGGTCTTCGGCGTACAGCGCTCGCTCCATCTGCTCGAGCATTCGCTGCTCGTGCTCCGAGAGCGGCACGGAGTCCTCCTAGTCGTCGGTCGCGGGGGCGACCGGTGTACGGCCCTTTCAGGATAGGCAGGGAATCGCCCCCGTGAAACCCGCCCTCAATGCCGATCAGCCCATCCGGGCCGCCACGCGGTCCGTTCGGTGAGGCGTTGATTCCCCAGCCGTCCGCCCGTCATGCCGGATGTTCCCTCGATCATACGGCGCGGGGCCGCATATGGGGCGGCCCGCGGCAAGCAGGGCCCGCACCTCCGAACGGGTGGCGCGGGCCCGGAGTTCCGCGGGATCAGGCGGGCTTCTCGGCCAGCACGTGGAGCTGGGTGGCGACGGCGTGGAAGGCGGGCAGCTCGGCGGCGGCCGCCTCCAGCTTCAGGAGGGCCTCGGCGGCGCCGGGCTCGGTGTCGACGAGGACGCCGGGCACGAGGTCGGCGAAGATCCGTACGCCGTGGACGGCACCCACGGAGAGCCCGGCCTCCTCGGCCAGCGCGGTGAGCTGCTCGGCGGTGAAGCGCCGGGGCACGGGGTCGCCGGAGCCCCAGCGGCCGTCGGGGTCGCCGAGCGCGGTCCGGGCCTCGGTGAAGTGTCCGGCGAGGGCGCGGGCGAGGACCGCGCCGCCGAGGCCGGCGCCGAGCAGGCTGAGCGCGCCGCCGGGGCGGAGCGCGGCCACCGTGTTGCGTACGCCCTCGGCGGGGTCGTCCACGTACTCCAGGACGCCGTGGCAGAGCACCGTGTCGTAGGCGTCGCGCTCGACGACGTCGAAGAGGCCGTGGATATCGCCCTGGACGCCGGTCACCAGGTCGGCGACCCCGGCCTCGGCGGCGCGGCGCTCCAGCGCGAAGAGCGCGTTGGGGCTGGGGTCGACGACGGTGACGCGGTGGCCGAGGCGGGCCACCGGCACCGCGAAGTTGCCGGAGCCGCCGCCGGTGTCGAGGACGTCCAGGGCGGTCTTCCCGGTGGTCGCGACCCGGCGGTCGAGGGCGTCTTTGAGGACGTCCCAGACGACGGCGGTTCGCAGGGAGGCCCGCGACGGGCGCGACGACGCCTCTCGGTCGAAGGCGGGGGAAGGCTCCGGCACGGTTCTCGGCTCCTCGGTGACGGGTGCGGACCTCCCCACCCTATGGCCTCCGGGGTGTCCCGTGGATCAACCGGCGGCCCCGTCCTCCGGGGGCTGCCGGGGCAGGACCGGCCGGAGCACGAGGAGCCGCTCGACCAGGCGGAGGAAGTGGGCCGCGTCCCTGACGAGGTCGTCGGCTTCGCGCGAGGTCGCGGCGGCGGCGACCCCGGCCTCGGCGAGGGCGCGGCGCGGGGCCCCGGAGGCGAACAGGGCGCTCCATTCGGTGAGCTCGGGGGCGAGCTGCGGGAGCAGCTCCCAGGCGCTCCTTATGGCCTGGCGGCGGCGGGCTCGGGGCTCGGGGCGGGCGCGGGCGGCGAGGACGGCGGCCGCGGCGCGGAGGGCGGCGAGGTGCGCGGTGGCGTACCTCTCGTGAGGGCGGTCGAGGGCCTCGGCCTCGTCGAGCCCGGCCCGGGCCTTGGCGAGCAGGTCGAGGGCGGCGGGCGGGGCCGTGGCGCGGCGGGACACGGGGTGGACGTCGGCTGCTGCGAAAGGACTGGCCATGACGAGCCTCCTGTCGTCTGTGACGGCCTTGTCGCCGTCTGTGTCCATCGTGCAAGCCCCCACTGACAATCACCGCGACCTGGGGCTTTGCCAGGGAAGCGACTCCCGGGTAACTTTTGAACTGACCAGTCAGTTCAAAAGTGGGAAACGGGGGTGGACCCGTGGAATCCGAGGACCTGACCACACGGCCGTCTCAGGAGGTCGCAGACGGGGAGACCGGCCTCGACCCGGCGGCGCACGGCGCCGGGGTCGTGGTCGAGGGGCTGGGGCTCGAGGGGCCCCGTGGCTGGGTCTTCCGGGACGTCTCCTTCCGTGCCGCGGCCGGTTCCCTGGTGGCGATCGAGGGCCCGTCCGGCACCGGCCGCACCTGCCTGCTGCTCGCGCTCACCGGCCGGATGAAGGTCCAGGAAGGCCGCGCCGAGGTCGGCGGGCTGCCGCTGCCGCGCCGGATGGCCGCCGTGCGCCGGATCGCCGCGCTCGGCCAGGTCCCCGGCGTGAGCGAGCTCGACCCGGCCCTCACGGTGGCCGAGCACCTGCGCGAGCGGGCGCTGCTCCAGCGCCGGTTCGACGGCTCGGTCCGCGCCCTGCTGCGCCGCCCCGGCGCCCGTGCCGCCGAGGCCCGGGCCCGGATCGACGAGGCCGTGGCGGCCGCCGGTCTGGACCTCGCCGCCCTGCCGAAGGGCGAGCGGACCTCCGTACGGGATCTGGAGCGCCTGGAGGCGCTGCGGCTGTCGATCGCGCTCGCCCTGATGGGGCGGCCCCGTCTCCTTGGCGTGGACGACGCGGACCTGAAGCTGTCGGACGCCCACCGGGCCGAGGCGTGGGCGCTGCTGCGCGCGGTGGCCGCCGCCGGCACCACCGTCCTCGCCGTCTGCAGCGAGGCCCCGGCCGACGCCCTGCGGATCACCGCCGTCGGCACCAAGGCGCACGACGGCGGGAACAGCGAGCCGACCGGCCCTGACACGGACGACGAAGACGACATCACCGAGGAGGGGGCGGCCGATGCGCTCGCCGAAACTGGCCGCGCTTGAGCTGAGGCGCTTCGGCAGGGGGAAGCTGCCGCGCGCCGCGCTCGTCGCGGTCCTGCTGCTGCCGCTGCTGTACGGCGCCCTGTACCTGTACTCGTTCTGGGACCCGTACAGCAGGCTCGACCGGCTGCCCGTGGCCCTGGTGAACGAGGACCGCGGCGCCACCGCCGACGGCAAGCGGATCACCGCGGGCGAGGACATCACCGAGGGTCTCCTCGACAGCGGGACCTTCGAGTGGCACCGCGTGAGCGACGCCGAGGCGCGCAAGGGCGTCGAGGACGGCACGTACTACCTGTCCCTGACCGTGCCCGGCGACTTCAGCGAGCGGATCGCCTCCAGCTCCGGGGACTCCCCCGAGGCCGGCGCCCTGAAGGTCCGGACGAACGACTCCAACAACTACGTCGTCGGCCAGATCTCGCGGACGGTCTTCTCCGAGGTGCGCACCGCCGCCTCCACCAAGTCCTCCCGGACCTTCCTCGACAAGATCTTCATCTCCTTCTCCGACATCCACGAGGCCACCGCGGAGGCCGCCCAGGGCGCGGCCGACCTGAAGAAGGGCGTGGACAAGGCGAAGAAGGGGTCCAAGGACCTCTCCGACGGCCTGACGGACGCCAAGACCGGCAGCAGCGACCTGGCCACCGGCCTGAAGAAACTGGATAAAGGATCCAAAGACCTCCAGACGGGTTCCCGCCAGGTCGCGAACGGCACCCAGAAGCTCGCCGACAAGGTGAACGGCACCGCGGACAAGGTCCGTCCGTACCTGGCGAACAACGGGAAGTCGATCCGCGACACCGCCAAGCTCGTCTCGGACTCGGCCACCGCCGCCCGCAACGACCTGGAGGACCTGGTCGAGCGCGCTCCGAAGCTGCGGACCGCCGCCCACAAGGCGGACGACATCCTGGGCCGGCTGCACCGCGAGTCCTGCACGAAGCCCGGCGCCACCGCGCCGATCGAGCTGCCCGAGGGCGTCACCCTGCCCGAAAGCGTCGTGCTCCCCGATCCCAAGGAGATGTGCGCGGCCCTGAAGGAGGCGTCGACGACCGCCGGCGACGTGGCCATCGTCGCGGACGACGTGCACGAGCTGACCAAGGACAGCACGGGTGACCTGAAGACACTCGACACCCGGCTGAAGAAGCTGAAGAAGGAGGCCGACGAGCTGGCCGCCCGCGCCCCGCACCTGGACCAGGACGTCGCGGACGCCATCCGGAAGATCAACGAGCTCAACAAGGGCGCGAAGAAGGTCGCCGAGGGTGCGGAGCGGCTGCACACCGGCATCACCCAGGCCCGCGCCGGATCGGTCAGCCTGGACAGCGGGGTCGGCAAGCTGAAGAAGGGCGCCGGCGATCTCGACGGCGGCCTGTTCAAGCTGGCCGACGGCTCCGGCTCGCTCGCCACCGGCCTCAAGGACGGCGTCGACAAGATCCCGGACTACGACAAGGAGGAGCGCGACCGGCGTACGGAGGTCATGGCCGACCCGGTGAAGCTGGCCGCCCAGTCGCTCCACAAGGCGCCGAACTACGGCACCGGCTTCGCCCCGTACTTCATCCCGCTCTCCCTCTGGGTCGGCGCGATGGTCGCCTACATGATCATCCAGCCGATGAACCGGCGGGCCCTCGCCGCGGGCGCCTCCGCCTGGCGGATCGCGCTGGCCGGCTGGTTCCCGGTGGCGGCGATCGGCGTCCTCCAGGTCGGCGCGCTCCTCTCGGTGCTGCACTGGGGGCTCGGCCTGGAGATGGCCCGGGCGGCCGGCACGGTCGGCTTCCTCGCCCTGGTGACCTGCTGCTTCGCCGCGATCATCCAGTGGCTGAACGCCCGCTTCGGCGCGGCCGGCCGGATCCTGGTGCTCGCGCTGCTCATGGTCCAGCTGACCTCGGCGGGCGGTACCTACCCGGTGCAGACCAGCCCCGGCTTCTTCAACGCCGTCCACCCCTTCCTGCCGATGACCCACGTGGTCGAGGCGCTGCGCCGGCTCATCACCGGCGGCGGGCTCGGTCCGGTCTGGGAGGCCGTCGCCGTCCTGACCGCCTTCACCCTGGGCGCGCTCGCCCTGACCGCGGTCACCGCGCGGCGCAAGCAGGTGTGGACACTGGACCGGCTCCACCCCGAGCTGTCCCTGTGACCCCCGCCACCTCTGTGAGAATCGACCCCATGGACAGCAGCAGCACCCGCCGCCGGGCCACCCGCGCCAAGCTCTACGAGGCGGCCGTCACCCTCATCGCCGAGCAGGGGTTCTCGGCCACGACGGTCGACGAGATCGCCGAGCGGGCCGGGGTGGCCAAGGGCACGGTCTACTACAACTTCAAGAGCAAGACCGAACTCTTCGAGGAGCTGCTGCGCCACGGCGTCTCCCTCCTGACCGCCTCGCTGCGGACGGCGGCCGAGGAGACGGCGGCGGCCGGCGGCAGCCGGGTCGCCGCGCTGGACGCGATGATCCGCGCGGGCCTCGTCTTCATCGACCGCTACCCCGCCTTCACCCAGCTGTACGTGGCCGAGCTCTGGCGCACCAACCGCGCGTGGAACTCCACACTCCTGGTCGTGCGCCAGGAGGCGGTCGCCGTGGTGGAGGGCGTCCTGCGCGAGGGCGTCGAGGCCGGCGAGCTGAGCGAGGAGATCGACGTCCAGCTGACGGCGGCGGCCCTGGTGGGCATGGTCCTGGTCGCGGCACTCGACTGGAAGGCGTTCCAGAGCGAGCGGTCCCTGGACGACGTGCACGCGGCGCTGTCGCTGCTGCTGCACGGCCGGGTCGGCGGAGGCCGCTGAACTGGATCCAATATCCGGGATCTTGGATCCACCATCCGGGATATCGGATCCAAGATCCCGGATCCAGGATTTCGAATCCAGGATTTCGGATCCGAACGACGAGAAGCGCCGGTCCGGCGTGGCTCGATCCCCCGAGCCACGCCGGACCGGCGCTTCCTTCGTACCGGCAGGCGCGCGGCCCCGTTCCGCCGCCCCGTGTCGGCGGTGCGGAGCCGCGCCCCTTCCGTGGGCTCCACTCTCTCCTCCGGGCGGCCGCTCCCCCATCCGCTCGGGTACTCATATCGGCGTCTAGGTACGGGTACTCAGTCGTCCGGCGGAGCGCTCCTGCCTGGTGACGGGCGGGCGCCGTCTCGTTACGATCACGGGCGTGTCCGTACTCCCCATGATCTTCACCAGTGGCTGGGCGAGCGGGATCAACGCGTACGCGGTGGTCCTGCTCCTCGGCGTCTTCGGCGCGACCGGGCTCAGCGACGACGTGCCAGGGGCGCTCCAGCGCACGGACGTCCTGATCGTGGCCGGCGTGCTGTTCCTCTGCGAGGCCGTCGCGGACAAGATCCCGTACGTGGACAACGTGTGGGACTCCGTCCACACGGTGATCCGGCCGGTCGCGGGAGCCGTGGTGGCGGCGCTGCTCGCCGGTGAGAGCGGTTCCCTGCCCGAGCTGGCGGCGGGGGCGATCGGCGGTACGACGGCGTTGATGAGCCATCTGGTCAAGGCGGGGACCCGGATGGCGGTGAACACCTCGCCGGAGCCGTTCTCCAACATCGTGGTCAGTACGGCCGAGGACCTCGCGGTCGCCGGAGTCATCACCTTCGCGATCTTCCATCCGGTGGCGGCGTCGGTGGTCGCCGCCGTGCTGCTGGGCCTCGGAGTGGCCCTGGTGGTCTTCCTGGCCTCCCGGATCCGGCGTTTCCGGCGCCGCCGGGCCCAGCGCCGCGCGGAACGCGGAATGGCCGTGGCCGAGGCCGGACCACCTGCGGACCGCCCTGTCGGTGGAGGCCGATAAGGTCCCTGACATGGGACGGATTGTGGTGATCGGCGCGGGTCTCGGCGCCATGGCGGCGGCCGCGCGACTCGCGGTCGCCGGGCACGCGGTGACGGTGTACGAGCGGACGTCGACGTACGGCGGCTCGGTGGGCCGCTTCGAGCGCGAGGGCTTCGCCTTCGACACGGGTCCGGGGCTGCTGCACCTGCCGGCGGTCTACCGCGATCTGTTCGTGAAGACGGGGAGGAAGCCGCTGGAGGAGTGCGTCGACCTGGGCCAGGTCGATCCGGCCGCCCGGCACGTCTTCGCCGACGGCACGCGCGTGGACCTGCCGAACGCCTCGCGGGCCGGCACGATCACCGCCCTGGATGCGGCGCTCGGCGCGGGCGCGGGCCAGCGCTGGGGCGACTTCCTGGTGCGGGCCCGCGAGGCGTGGGACCGTACTCGCCGCCCGCTCCTGGAGGAGCCGCGGCCCGCCGACCCGAAGGCCCTGGCCCGCGAGCCGTACCCGGCGCTCAAGGCGGGCCTGCTGCGCCGTCCGACGCGGACGCTCGCCCAGGTCGGGGAGCGGGAGCTGAAGGACCCCCGGCTGATGGCGCTCCTGGGCTCCTACGCGGAGGCGTACGGTTTCCCGGCCGCGAGCGCGCCCGCCTCCGCCGCCGTCCTGCCGTACATGGAGCAGACCTTCGGCAGCTGGTACGTGGCCGGCGGCCTCCGGGCGCTGGCTGACGCGGTGTACGAGCGCTGCCGGGAGCGGCGGGTGGAGTTCGTCTTCGACGCGCCCGTGGAGGACGTCCTGGAGAAGGACGGCCGGGCGGTGGGGATCCGGCTGTCCGGTGGCGAGACCGTAGAGGCCGATCACGTGGTGTCCGGGGCCCCGTTGCCGGCGCTCCCCCACGGTCAGGTGGCGCCTCGCCACCAGGGGGACGGGACGAGCCGGGTGGCGGTCTGTCTGGCCCTGCGCGGCCCCCGGGAGGCGGAGGCGGTCCACCGGACCGTCGTGCACGCGGAGGGCGGGCGGCCGACCGTGACCGTGCTGCGGCCGGACGACCCGGCACTGCGCCCGGACGGTGACCACGAGTCGGTGACGGTCACGGCGACCGTGCGGACCTCCCCCGGGCAGGACTGGGAGGCCTTCGCCGACCGGATGACCGAGGCGGCCGAGCGGGCGGTGCCCGGGCTCGCGGAGCGGCTGCTGTGGCGGCACGTCCGCACGCCGGAGGACGTCCGGGCCGCCACCGGGGTCGCCGAGGTCCCGGGCCCGGCGCTGGCAGACGCCGGCGGGGGCTGGCTCCCGGCGGCCAACGTCTCCCCCGTCCCCGGCCTCTACTTCGCGGGCGGCTGGTCGCACCCGGGCGGCGGGCTCGCCCACGCGGGCATGTCGGGCGCGCTGGTGGCCGGTCTCATCGTGGAGGGCGCGGACTTCCGCGGCTCGCGGTGAGCCGCTCCTCCCCGTCCGCTCAGTAGCGGTACGGGGACTGCTCGTCCGGGTGCGGTTCGTAGCCGTACGTCCCGGGGACGTGCTCCTGGGGCGGCTGCGCCTCGGTGTCGCGCTGCTGCGGGACCCAGACGCCGCCGGGCGGGGTGTCGTAGGTGTACGAGGGGGCGTAGGGGTCGCCGTAGTACGAGGTGTACTGCTGGCCGTCGGTGCCGGGGCCGATGTACGGGTCGGAGTAGGCGGCGTACTGCTGGGGGCCGCCGGTGGTGCCGTAGTCGTAGCCGGGCTGCTGCTCGTAGCCGGTGGCGTAGGTGCCGTGACCACTGGTGTCGTAAGAGCCCGTCCCGTAACCACTGGTGTCATAGGAGCCCGTCCCGTAGGCAGCGGTGTCGTAGGAGCCGGTCCCGTAGGCGCCGGTGTCGTAGACGCCGTACTGGCCGGTGTCCTCGGGCAGGGGCTGGGGCTGGTGGACGGGGGCCGGCTCGTCGTGGCCGCCGCGCAGCTCCTCGGCGTCCGCGTCCTGCACGGGGGCGTGGGCGGCGCCGGCGTCCTCGTAGGAGAGGCCGGAGACCTCCAGGGTGGGACCGCCCTCGGGGGCCGGGCCCGCCTTGCGGCGGCGGCTGGAGCCGGGGCTGCCGCCGACCGCCCAGCCGGTGGAGAAGCCGCGACGGAAGGAGAGGGTCACGAAGGTCTGGCCGACGGCGAAGCCGACCGCGCCGACGACGATGACCGCCACCGAGGGCAGCAGCACGCCGACGACCACGCCGAGGAAGCCGCAGAAGGCGAGGATCCGCCAGCGCAGCCGTGCCTTGTACTGGAGGAGCACCTCGCCCAGCAGCCAGAGGGCCACCAGACCGAACGCGATGTAGAGGACCGTCCACCCCATGCCCCGCCGCCCCTCTCTACGGCCACCGCCGCTGGTCGGGGCGGGTACGACCGGTCAGGACTGCTGGTGCAGTCCGAGATTCTCGTAGATCTCGAGCGTCGCGGTGGAGCTGTTGAGCGTGATGAAGTGCAGTCCGGGGACACCCTCGGCCAGCAGGCGTGCGCAGAACTCCGTCGCGAACTCGATACCGATGGAGCGTACAGCGGCGGGATCGTCCTTGACGGCGAGGATGCGTTCTTTCACGTCCGCGGGGAAGGCGGCGTTGCTGAGCTGGGGCAGCCGGTCGAGCGTCTTCACGTTCACGACGGGCATGACCTCGGGGATGATCGGGGTCTCGCAGCCCGCCTTCTCGACGCTGTCGCGCAGCCGCAGGTAGTTCTCGGGGTCGAAGAACATCTGGGTGACCGCGTAGTCGGCGCCGGCCCGGCACTTGTCGACGAAGTGCCGGATGTCGGTGTCCCAGTCGGTGGACCGGGGGTGCATCTCGGGGAAGGCGGCGACGCCCACGCAGAAGTCGCCGGACTCCTTGATGAGACGGACCAGGTCGGCGGCGTAGCGCACGCCCTGGGGGTGCTCGACCCAGTCGCCCAGCGGATCGCCCGGCGGGTCGCCGCGCAGCGCGAGCATGTTGCGGATGCCGGCGTCGGCGTACTGTCCGAGGACGTTGCGCAGTTCGGCGACCGAGTGGTCGACGGCGGTGAGGTGGGCGACCGGGGTGAGGGTGGTGTCCGAGGCGATCTTCTGGGTGGCCTTGACGGTGCCGCCGCGGGTGGAGCCGCCGGCGCCGTAGGTCACCGAGACGAAGCTGGGGCCGACGGCCTCGACGCGGCGCATGGCGTTCCAGAGGACCTGTTCGCCCTTGGGCGTCCGGGGGGCGTAGAACTCGAAGGAGTACGACGTGCCGGAGGCGAGGATCTCGCGGACCGTGCGGGCGCGGTCCGAACGGACGGAGGCGGTTCCAAGGGCCATACCGGCAGGTTAGACGGGGTCCAGGTGACCGCGGAAACAGCGTCCGAGGAGTGGACACCTTTTCGGACACCGGTACGGGCCCGCTCCCGCGCCCGGATTCGGACGGCGGCCCGCTCCCGCGCCCGGGTCAGGCGGCCCGCTCCCGGACGCGCTTGGCGAGGGAGGCGGCGGCCGCGGCCGGGTCGTCGGCCTCGGTGATCGCGCGGACCACGACGATCCGGCGGGCGCCGGCGTCAAGCACCTCGTCGAGGTTGGCCTCGTCGATGCCGCCGATGGCGAACCAGGGGCGGTCCTGGGCGAGTCCTGCCGCGTACCGCACCAGGTCGAGGCCGGGGGCGTACCGGCCGGGCTTGGTGGGGGTGGGCCAGCAGGGGCCGGTGCAGAAGTAGTCGACGCCGGGTTCGGAGGCGGCCGCGGCCGCCTCCGCCTCGGCGTGGCAGGAGCGGCCGACCAGCACCCGGTCGCCGAGGATCGCGCGGGCGGCGGGGACGGGGAGGTCGCCCTGGCCGAGGTGGAGCACGTCGGAACCGATGGCGTGGGCGACGTCGGCCCGGTCGTTGACCGCGAGGAGCTTGCCGTGGCGGCGGCAGGCGTCGGCGAACACGGCGAGGTGCTCCAGCTCCTCGCCCGCCTCCATGCCCTTGTCGCGGAGCTGCACGATGTCGACGCCGGAGGAGAGCACGGCGTCGAGGAAGGCGGGCAGGTCGCCCTGGCGCTTCCGGGCGTCGGTGCACAGGTAGAGGCGGGCGTCGGCGAGCAGCTCACGAGGCGTGGACATGGTGGTTCCCCCGTCGGGTGGTGCCGGTGCCGCGGCGGCGGACCGCCGCGGCACCGGTTCGGTGGTGGTTCGGTGGGTCAGACGGCGAGCGCCTGGGCGCGGCGCTTCACCTCCGTGCCGCGATTCTCTCCGAGGGCCTGCGCGGGGGTGCCGGGCAGGCTCGGGTCCGGGGTGAAGAGCCACTCCAGCATCTCTTCGTCGGTGAAGCCGTCGTCCTTCAGGAGCGTCAGGGTGCCGGCGAGGCCCTTGACGACCTTGCCGTCCTGGATGAAGGCGGCGGGCACCTGGAGCGCGTTGTTCTCGCCGCGGCGCACGGCGATCAGCTGGCCCTCCTTCACCAGCTGCCGCACACGCGTCACCTCGACGCCGAGCATCTCCGCGATGTCGGGGAGATAGAGCCAGGCGGGGACGAGAGCATCGATTTTTGCGTCAATCTCGGTCACGGGACAAGCCTGCCATCCGGGACCGACAGCCGGTAGTCGGACCCGTCCCGCAGCCTCCGTACGGGGGGTGCTACCGGGCCGCGGACTTCAGCGGGACGGCCGGGTCGGCGGCGCGCCCGGGGTCGACGGGGGTGCCGGCCTCGATGAGCCTGCGCCCCTGGGCGAGGTCGCGGGGCCGGCCGACGGCGAGCAGCGCGACCGGCACGTCGTCCCGCAGCCAGAGCGCCGACCAGGAGGCGCCGGCCGGGTCGCCGCGCCGCACCAGCGTGTCGGCGCCCGCGTGGTGGCCGGCGTACTGGACGAAGCGGCCGAACTGCTCGGACCAGAAGTACGGGACGGGGTCGTACGGCTCCCGCGCGGCGCCCAGGATGTCGGCGGCGACCGTGCGGGGGCCCTGGAGGGCGTTGTCCCAGTGGTGGACGAGGAGCCGTTCGCCGTAGCGGGCGGAGGGGAAGGAGACGCAGTCGCCGACCGCGTACACCTCGGGCAGGGAGGTGCGCAGCCGGCCGTCGGCGGTGACGGCGCCGCCGGGGTCGAGGGCGATGCCGGAGCCGGCGAGCCAGGCGGTGGCGGGGCGGGCGCCGATGCCGACGACGACGGCGTCGGCGGGGAGTTCGCGGCCGTCGGCGAGGACGACGGCGCCGGGCCGGACGGTGTCCACGCGCGCGTGGGTGAGGAGTTCGGCGCCGCTCTCGGCGTACCAGCCGGCCATGACGGTGGTGACCTCGGCGGGCAGGGCGCCGGCGAGCGGCAGGGCCGTGGCCTCGACGACGGTGACGGCGCAGCCGGCCTCGCGGGCGGCGGTGGCGAACTCGGCGCCGATCCAGCCGGCGCCGACCACGACGACGGTGTGCCGGTTCTCCAGGACGGGGGCGAGGCGGACGGCGTCGTCGAGGGTGCGCAGCAGGTGGACGCCGGGGACGCCCTCGGCGCCGGGAAGGGTGAGCGGGTGGGCGCCGGTGGCGAGGACGAGGATGTCGTACGGGACGGGGCCGGCCTCGGTGTCGAGCTCGCGGTCGGCCGGGCGCAGTCCCGTGACGTCCAGGCCGAGCCTGAGGTCGACGTCGAGGGAGGCGAAGTCGACGTCGAAGGCGGAGGTCTCGGCCTTGCCGAGGAGGATCGCCTTGGAGAGCGGGGGCCGGTCGTAGGGCTGGTGGGGTTCGGCGCCGATGAGGGTGACGGGGCCCTCGTAGCCCTGTTCGCGCAGGGCGACGGCGGTCTGCACGCCCGCCATGCCCGCGCCGACGATCACGACGTGCCGCTGGTTCTGCTTCTGCTCGCTCACCCGCCCACCTTACGCATCTGACGCTTTATCAGTAATAGAGGTCCCCTGTGGCGCTCCGCCGACGGCGGCTAGGGTGGCGGACACACACCACTCGCGGGAGCCCGGACGGACCGGGCTGAGAGGGAGGCTGGCCGGCCTCCGACCGTACGAACCTGATCCGGGTCATGCCGGCGAAGGGAGGGGCGGTCACGCCCATGCGTTCTTCCGACAGCACCCCCAGCGGTGCGCACAGCGACGTCCTCGTGGTCGGGGGCGGCATCATCGGCCTGGTCACGGCCTGGCGGGCGGCCCTGCGCGGGCTGAGCGTCGCGGTCGTCGACCCCGAGCCGGGCGGCGGCGCCGCGCGGGTCGCGGCCGGCATGCTCGCCGCCGTCACCGAACTCCACTACGGCGAGGAGACCCTGCTCGGGCTCAACCTGGCCTCCGCCGCCCGCTACCCCGCCTTCGTCGCCGACCTCGAGGAGGCCACGGGTCTCGGCGTCGGCTACCGCGCCTGCGGCACCCTCGCCGTCGCGCTCGACGCCGACGACCGGGCCCACCTGCGGGAACTGCACGCCCTCCAGGCCCGCTGCGGGCTCGCCTCCGAGTGGCTGAGCGGCCGCGAGTGCCGCCGCCTCGAACCCATGCTGGCGCCCGGGGTGCGCGGCGGGCTCCGGGTGGACGGCGACCACCAGGTCGACCCGCGCCGGCTGGCCGCCGCGCTCCTCACGGCCTGCGAGCGGGCCGGGGTGGTCTTCCACCGGGCCCTCGCCGCGCGGCTCACGGTGGCCGGCGACCGGGCGCGCGGGGTCGTCCTCGGCGACGGCACCGCGCTGGCCGCCGGTCAGACCGTCCTCGCCGCGGGCAGCCTCAGCGGCCGGCTCGCGGGCGTGCCCGCGGCGGTCCTGCCGCCGGTCCGCCCGGTGAAGGGCCAGGTCCTGCGGCTGCGGGTCCCCGCCCCGTACGCCCCCTTCCTCTCCCGCACCGTCCGGGCCGTGGTCCGCGGCGGCCACGTCTACCTCGTGCCGCGCGAGAACGGCGAGCTGGTGATCGGCGCCACCAGCGAGGAGCTGGGCTGGGACACCACGGTGACCGCGGGCGGGGTGTACGAGCTGCTGCGCGACGCCCACGAGCTGGTCCCCGGCCTCACCGAGCTGCCGCTCACCGAGACGCTGGCCGGGCTGCGCCCCGGCTCCCCCGACAACGCGCCGCTGCTCGGGCCGAGCGCCCTGCCGGGCCTCCACCTGGCCACCGGCCACCACCGCAACGGGGTCCTCCTCACCCCCGTCACCGGCGACGTCATGGCGGAGGTGCTGACCACCGGGCTCCTCCCCGACGAGGCGCGCCCCTTCTCCCCCCGCCGTTTCCCCACCGCCCTCTCCGCACTCCAGGAGCAGCCCGCATGAACGTGTCCGTGAACGGCGAGCCGCGCACGCTCGCCGGCCCCGTCTCCCTGGCCTCCCTGGTCGCCACCCTCAGCACCGCCTCCTCCGGCGTGGCCGCCGCCGTCAACGAGACGGTGGTGCCGCGCGGCGAGTGGGCGGCGACGCTGCTCGCCGACGGCGACCGGATCGAGGTCCTGACCGCGGTGCAGGGGGGTTGAGCGCGATGTCCGACGACGTGTTCGTCCTCGGCGGTACGGAGTTCTCCTCCCGTCTCATCATGGGCACCGGCGGCGCCCCCAGCCTGGACGTCCTGGAGCGCTCCCTGGTGGCCAGCGGCACCGAGCTGACCACGGTCGCCATGCGCCGCCTCGACCCCACCGTGCAGGGCTCGGTCCTCTCCGTCCTGGACCGGCTCGGCATCCGCGTCCTGCCGAACACGGCGGGCTGCCACACGGCCGGCGAGGCCGTGCTCACGGCCCGTCTCGCGCGGGAGGCGCTGGGCACGGACTGGGTCAAGCTGGAGGTGGTCGCGGACGAGCGGACCCTCCTGCCCGACGGGGTGGAGCTGCTCGACGCGGCGGAGACCCTGGTGGACGACGGCTTCACCGTCCTGCCGTACACCAACGACGACCCGGTCCTCGCCCGGAAGCTGGAGGACGTGGGCTGCGCGGCGATCATGCCGCTCGGCTCCCCCATCGGCTCCGGTCTCGGCATCCGCAACCCGCACAACTTCGAGCTGATCGTGGAGAAGGCCGGTGTGCCGGTGATCCTCGACGCGGGGGCGGGCACGGCCTCGGACGCGGCGCTCGCGATGGAGCTGGGGTGTGCGGCGGTGATGCTGGCCTCGGCGGTGACCCGCGCGCAGGAGCCGGTCCTGATGGCCTCGGCGATGCGTCACGCGGTCGAGGCGGGCCGGCTCGCCCGCCGCGCGGGCCGCATCCCCCGCCGCCACTTCGCGGAGGCGTCCTCGCCGGTGGAGGGCCGGGCCCGGCTCGACCCGGAACGCCCCGCCTTCTGACCCCGGCCCCCGGTCCCGGCCGGGCACGGGTACGTCACAGGCGTGCTGCGGTCGGGGCCCGGGGGGCCGGCCGTGTCCCTGCCGGCTCGTAGACTCGTCGCCGTGGACACGACCCTTCAGGACCCCCTCGTGGGGCGGCTGCTCGACGGCCGCTACCGCGTCGACGCGCGCATCGCCGTCGGCGGGATGGCCACGGTCTACCGGGCCGTCGACACCCGCCTCGACCGCGTCCTCGCGCTCAAGGTGATGCACCCCGAGCTCGCGGCCGACGCCGCCTTCGTCGAGCGGTTCATCCGCGAGGCGAAGTCCGTCGCCCGCCTCGCCCATCCGAACGTGGTCGGCGTCTTCGACCAGGGCGCCGAGGGCGCGTACGTCTACCTGGCGATGGAGTACGTCTCCGGCTGCACCCTGCGCGACGTGCTCCGCGAGCGCGGCGCGCTCCAGCCCCGCGCCGCCCTGGACATCCTGGAGCCGGTGCTCGCCGCGCTCGGCGCCGCGCACCGGGCCGGGTTCGTGCACCGGGACATGAAGCCGGAGAACGTGCTGATAGGGGACGACGGCCGGGTCAAGGTCGCCGACTTCGGTCTCGTACGGTCCGTGGGCTCGGCGACCGCCACCACCGGCGCGGTCCTCGGCACCGTCTCGTACCTCGCCCCCGAGCAGATCGAGCACGGCACCGCCGACACCCGGGCCGACGTGTACGCGTGCGGCGTCGTCCTGTACGAGATGCTGACGGGCGCCAAGCCGTACTCCGGCGACACCCCCGCCCAGGTGCTCTACCAGCACCTGAACACCGACGTGCCGGCCCCGTCCGCCGCCGTCCCCGGCCTGCCGCCGGCCCTGGACGAGCTGGTCGCGGCCGCGACCGCCCGCACCCCCGACGTCCGCCCGCACGACGCCGTGGCCCTCCTCGGCCTGCTCCGGGAGGCACGGGCGACCCTCACCGACGCCCAGCTGGACGCGGTCCCGCCGCGGGCGCGCGCCGAGCAGCGGGACACCGGCGAGGACCGCACCAGCGTGATCGCCCGCCCCGTGCCCGAGCCCACCGATCCGCAGGCGGTGCAGCACACCAGCCGGCTCGCGGCCCCCGAGCCGCCGCCGGCCCGGTCGCGCCGTCCGCGCCGGCCGGCCCCGCGCGGCCCGCTCCTGATCGTCCTCGGCGTCCTGCTCGTCCTGGGCCTCGGCACCGGCGTCTGGTACATCAACGCCGGCCAGTTCACCCGTGTCCCCGCCGTCCTCGGCCAGACCGAGGAGACGGCGGCCAAGCGGCTCGCCGACGCCGGCCTGGAGCGGGGGGAGACGAAGCACGCCTTCAGCGACGTGTACGAGCGCGGCACCGTGATGGCCGTCGACCCGGCGCCCGGCGAGCGGGTCCGCAGCCACGCCACCGTCACCCTCACGCTCTCCCGCGGCCCGGAGATCGTGAAGGTGCCCAACCTGAAGCACAAGCCGCTCGACGAGGCCAGGCGGATCCTTGAGGAGCAGGGCCTCGCCCCCGGCGTGGTCACCACCGTCTTCAGCACGACCGTCGCCCAGGGCGCGGTGATCGGCTCCGACCCGGAGCCGGGCACCGAGCGGGCCCCGGACTCGGCCGTGGCGCTCGTGGTCAGCAAGGGCGCCCCGGTCGACGTCCCGGACGTGACCGGCGAGACCGTCGCCGACGCCACCGCCACCCTCCAGGAGGCCGGTCTCAAGGTGTCGGTCGCGCCGGAGCGGGTGCACTCCGCCGAGGAGGCCGGCTCCGTCGCCGCCCAGTCGCTCGCGGAGGGCAGCCGGGCCGCGAAGGGCGACGCGATCACGCTGACCGTCTCCAAGGGGCCGCGGCAGGTCGAGGTCCCGGACGTCGTCGGCATGAAGACCGACGAGGCCCGCGAGAAGCTGGAGGGCGCCGGCTTCGAGGTGAAGGTCGAGAAGTCCTTCCCCTTCCTCGGCGACGAGGTGGCGCGCCAGTCCGTGGGGGGCGGCGAGACCGCACCGGAGGGCTCCACCGTCACCCTCACGATCAAGGGGATCTGATCAAGGAAATCCGAGCAAGGGAATCTGGGACACCCATGCGCAACCCCGTCGGCGGCCATGTCCCCGTGGCCGGCGGTCTCGCCACGACCGGTCTCGGCTACGCCCGCGAGCTGGGCGCCGAGACGGTCCAGGTCTTCGTCGCCAACCCGCGCGGCTGGGCCACCCCCACCGGCAACCCCGCCCAGGACGAGCGGTTCCGCGCCGAGTGCGCCGCCGCCTCGCTCTCGGCCTGGGTGCACGCCCCGTACCTGATCAACTTCGGCTCGCACACCGAGGCCACCGTCGAGAAGTCGGTGGAGTCGCTGCGCCACTCGCTGCGGCGCGGCCGGGAGATCGGCGCGCGGGGCGTGGTCGTCCACACCGGCTCGGCGACCGGCGGCCGCCCCCGCGAGGAGGCCCTGGCGCAGGTACGGGAGCGGATGCTGCCGCTGCTCGACGAGCTGACCCACGAGGACGACCCGTACCTGCTCCTGGAGTCCACGGCCGGCCAGGGCTTCTCGCTCTGCTCCCGGGCGGAGGACTTCGGCCCGTACTTCGACGCGCTCGACCACCACCCGAAGCTGGGGATCTGCCTCGACACCTGCCACATCTTCGCGGCCGGTCACGACCTGACGGAGCCGGGCGGGGCGGTACGGACCCTGGACGAGCTGGTCGCCACCGTCGGCGAGGGCCGGCTGCGGCTGATCCACGCCAACGATTCCAAGGACGTCGCGGGCGCGCACAAGGACCGGCACGCCAACATCGGCGCGGGCCACATCGGCGAGGAGGCCTTCCGGCAGTTGCTGCGCCATCCGGCCACCGACGGCGTGCCGTTGATCATCGAGACGCCGGGGGGCAAGGAGGGCCACGCCGCCGACATCGAGCTGCTCAAGAAGCTCCGGGCCTGATCCGCCTCTGATCCGCTTCTGATCTTTTTCGATTGAGGAATACCCCATGGGGGTATACGGTTCCCGTGTCAGCAGGAACCGCTGTCCGAGGCTGGGGGCACCTCATGGAACACGAAGCGCACCACACGAGCCACGCGGATCACACCGGTCACGACCCGTACGCCGGCCACCACGACGCGCACGCCGGGCACGGCGCCGGCGCGAGCTGGAGCATGGCGGCGCGGGCCACCCTCCACTGCCTCACCGGCTGCGCCATCGGCGAGGTCCTGGGCATGGTCATCGGCACCGCGCTCGGCTGGGGCAACGCGCCGACGATGGCCCTCGCGATCGTCCTGGCGTTCTTCTTCGGTTACGCGCTCACGCTGCGCGGCGTCCTCGCCGCCGGTCTCGACCTCCGGGCCGCCGTCAAGGTCGCGCTCGCCGCCGACACGCTCTCGATCACCGTGATGGAGATCGTCGACAACGGCGTGCTGCTGATGGTCCCCGGCGCCATGGACGCACACCTGGGCGACGCCCTCTTCTGGGGCGCGCTCGCCTTCGCCTTCGCCGTCGCCTTCCTGGTCACCACGCCGGTGAACAAGTGGATGATCGGGCGCGGCAAGGGCCACGCGGTGGTGCACCAGTACCACCGCTGAGAAGGACGAGCCGTACGCGACGGCCCGGGGGCGCTACAGCTCCGGGCCGTCGCCCGGTCCCTCCTGGTACGAGTAGCGCTGCTCGGTCCACGGGTCGCCGATGTTGTGGTAGCCGCGCTCCTCCCAGAAGCCGCGGCGGTCGGCCGTCATGTACTCCACGCCCCGGACCCATTTGGGCCCCTTCCAGGCGTACAGGTGCGGCACGACGAGCCGCAGCGGGAAGCCGTGCTCGGCGGTGAGCAGCTCGCCGTCCTTGTGGGTGGCGAAGATCGTGCGCTCGGCGGCGAAGTCGGCGAGCCGCATGTTGGCGCTGTAGCCGTACTCGGCCCAGACCATCACATGGGTGACCTGCGGGGCGGGCGGCGCGAGCTCCAGGATCGTCCGGGCGGCGACCCCGCCCCACTCCGCGCCGAGCATGCTGAACTTGGTCACGCAGTGCAGATCGGCCACCACCGTGGAGAACGGCAGCGCCGAGAACTCCTCGTGGTTCCAGCACCGCTTGTCGCCGTCGGCGGTCGCGCCGAAGACGCGGAACTCCCAGCGCTCCGGCTTGAACTTGGGCACGGGCCCGTAGTGGGTGACCGGCCAGCCGCGCTGGAGCCGCTGCCCCGGCGGAAGCTCGGGCGACATCTCCGGCATCCCCACGTCCCGGTGTACCCCGCTCTCCGGCTGACCCATGCCCTCCATGGTGACAGACCGCGAGGGGTGGTCATGACCAGCCACCCGCCCGGCCGCGTCCATTCGGGCAAGTCCAACTAAGCCTCCACTTACTGGACGCCCCTCATGGGGAGTGCGAGGATGCGAGCATCCTGCCCCGTGACGGGCCGGACACACCCCGTGATGGAAGGAACCTGGAGCGATGCAGGGCGACCCCGAGGTCCTGGAGTTTCTGAACGAGCAGCTGACCGGCGAGCTGACGGCCATCAACCAGTACTGGCTGCACTACCGCATCCAGGACAACAAGGGCTGGACGAAGCTCGCGAAGTACACCCGCGAAGAGTCCATCGACGAGATGAAGCACGCGGACAAGCTGACCGAGCGCATCCTGATGCTCGACGGCCTGCCCAACTACCAGCGGCTCTTCCACGTGCGCGTGGGCCAGACGGTCACCGAGATGTTCCAGGCGGACCGCCAGGTCGAGGTGGAGGCGATCGACCGGCTCAAGCGGGGCATCGAGGTCATGCGCACCAAGGGGGACATCACCTCGGCCAACCTCTTCGAGGAGATCCTCGCGGACGAGGAGCACCACATCGACTACCTGGACACCCAGCTGGAGCTGATCGAGTCGCTGGGCGAGGCGCTCTACCTCTCGACGCTCATCGAACAGCCGAGCTAGGCCGCCGGAGGCTAGGCCGCCTCGGACAGAGCGGTGGTCTCCGCCGTGAAGGCCGGTACGCCCTGGTCCACGAGCTCGCGGCGCGGGCAGCTGCCACGGCCGAGGAGGGCCTGGATGCGCCGCACGCACGAGCCGCAGTCCGTGCCCGCCTTGCAGGCGGAGGCGATCTGGCGGGGCGTGCAGGCGCCGGCCTCCGCGTGCTCCTTGACCTGCTTCTCCGTGACACCGAAGCATGAGCAGACGTACACGCGGTTCACCTCCCGCCGAGATCGATAAGGCTAACCTAACCTTACCCGGCGAGCGGGAAGCGTAAAAGCCTTCGATATGACGATGGGGCGCGGATCACAAGGATCCGCGCCCCATCGCTGGAGGTATCTACTTACTGATCGCGGTACATCTCGGCCACGAGGAACGCGAGGTCGAGCGACTGGCTCCGGTTGAGGCGCGGGTCGCAGGCCGTCTCGTAGCGCTGGTGCAGGTCGTCGACGAAGATCTCGTCGCCGCCGCCCACGCACTCGGTGACGTCGTCACCGGTGAGCTCGACGTGGATGCCGCCCGGGTGGGTGCCCAGCTCCTTGTGGACCTCGAAGAAGCCCTTGACCTCGTCGAGCACGTCGTCGAAGCGGCGGGTCTTGTGGCCGGAGGCCGCCTCGAAGGTGTTGCCGTGCATCGGGTCGGTCACCCAGGCGACGGTGGCGCCCGAGGCGGTGACCTTCTCGACCAGCTCCGGGAGCTTGTCCCGGACCTTGTCGGCGCCCATGCGGACGATGAAGGTCAGCCGGCCCGGCTCGCGGTCGGGGTCGAGCCGGTCGATGTACGTCAGCGCGTCCTCGGCGGTGGTCGTCGGACCCAGCTTGATGCCGATCGGGTTCGCGATCTGCGAGGCGAACTCGATGTGGGCGTGGTCGAGCTGGCGGGTGCGCTCACCGATCCAGACCATGTGGCCGGAGGTGTCGTACAGCTTGCCCGTGCGCGAGTCGGTACGGGTCAGGGCGCCCTCGTAGTCGAGCAGCAGCGCCTCGTGGGAGGCGTAGAACTCGACGGCCTTGAACTCGGCCGGGTCGGTGCCGCAGGCCTTCATGAAGTTCAGGGCGTTGTCGATCTCGCGGGCGAGCGCCTCGTAGCGCTGGCCCGACGGGGACGACTTCACGAAGTCCTGGTTCCAGGCGTGCACCTGGCGCAGGTCGGCGTAGCCACCGGTGGTGAAGGCACGGACCAGGTTCAGCGTCGACGCGGAGGCGTGGTACATCCGCTTCAGGCGCTCGGGGTCCGGGACGCGGGCGGCCTCGGTGAAGTCGAAGCCGTTGACGGAGTCGCCCCGGTAGGTGGGGAGCGTCACGCCGTCACGGGTCTCGGTGGGCTTGGAACGGGGCTTGGAGTACTGACCCGCGATGCGGCCGACCTTCACGACGGGCACGGAGGCCGCGTAGGTGAGGACGGCGGACATCTGGAGCAGCGTCTTCAGCTTGGCCCTGATGTGGTCGGCGGACACGGCGTCGAAGGCCTCGGCGCAGTCGCCGCCCTGGAGCAGGAACGCCTCGCCACGGGCGACGGCTCCCATCCGGGCGCGCAGCTGGTCGCACTCGCCGGCGAAGACGAGCGGAGGATACGACTCGAGGTCCGCGATCACATCGCGCAGAGCCTCGGCATCGGGGTACTCGGGCTGCTGCGCCGCGGGCAGGTCTCGCCAGGTCGCCTTGGCGACGGCGTGGGATTCGGCGTTCACGGTCACATGGACCACACTACGGGGTTCTTCGTCCTGTCCTGTCCCCTGCCCAGTGGCTGAGACACGCGCCCGTTATGTCCGGACGCGATCTTCACACCATCGAGTGGTGTTACCCTCGGGCCCGTTTCAGCAAACGCGCTGAACCGCTCTCCGAAAACTCCACAGACACAGCCGAGACCACAGGGGTGGGCGTGACCCAGAGGCACCGCAGGGACCGCAAGAAGAAACGACTCTTGTACGGAGCGGCGGCCGCGGTCGTCGCCACCGCCACGATCGGGACCCTCGCGGTCGCCTCGCCGAACCTCCTCGGCACGGCCGGCGACGCGAAGCCCGGCCGCGCCGGCTCCCTCCAGGAGCAGTTCGCCGCGGCGGCGGAGGAGTTCGACGTGCCGCAGAGCGTGCTGATGGCGGTGTCGTACCAGCAGACGCGCTGGGAGTCGCACGACGGCGAGCCGAGCACGACCGGCGCGTACAACGTCATGGGTCTGACGAAGGTCGAGCCGGAGGACGTCGAGCAGCAGGTCACCGACGAGCAGATCGACCACTTCAACGGCTCCGGCCGGCCGGAGATCGAGAAGACCTTCGACCGCGAGAAGGTCCGCCGCATCCTGGAGAAGGCGATCGTCGACACCGACGACCCGCGCCTCCACACCCTGGACAAGGGCGCCGAGCTGATCGGCAGCTCCACGGAGTCCGTGCAGAACGACACCGCCGCCTCGATCCGCGCCGGTGCGGCCCTGCTCGCCGACTACCAGAAGCAGGCCGGTGCCGAGCTCTCGGACGAGCCCGGCGACTGGTACCCGGCCGTGGCCCGTTACAGCCAGTCCCCGCAGAAGAAGGGCGCCGACCTCTTCGCGAAGCGCGTCTTCGAGTCGATCAAGAAGGGCGAGCGGGAGGTCACCCTCGACGGCGAGCAGGTCGCCCTGCCGGCCGACCCCGAGGCCGAACCGGTCAAGCCGGCGAACGTGCCGCTGGCCGCGACCTTCGCGAGCACGACGGCGACCTCTCTTCCGGAGTGCCCCGCCGGCCTGAACTGCAACGTCAAGCTGAGCGTGCCCTCCTCCACCGGCAAGAAGAACTACACCGCCGGTGACCGCCCCAACCAGGGCGTCGACATCCGCCAGATCGTCATCCACGACACCGAGGGCGGCTACGAGGGCTCGCTCAGGGTGCTCACCGACCCGAACGGCGGGGGCAGCGCCCACTACCTGATCCGGGCGAGCGACGGCCTTGTCACCCAGATGCTCGAGAACAAGAACCTGGCGTGGCACGCGGGCAACTGGACCCACAACATGCACTCCATCGGCGTGGAGCACGAGGGCTTCGCCATCAAGGAGGGCAGCTGGTACACCGAGCCCCAGTACCGCTCCTCCGCCGAGCTGGTGAAGCACCTGGCGAAGACGTACGGGGTGCCGCTCGACCGCGAGCACATCATCGGCCACGACGAGGTGGCGCTCCAGACGGACAACAAGCTCTCCAGCCTCCACTGGGACGCGGGCCCGTACTGGGACTGGAACCACTACATGTCCCTCCTGGGCGCCCCGCAGGGTGACCAGGGCGCGGGCGGTCTGCTCCGGGCCGGCCAGACGGTCCGGGTGGTCCCGCCGTTCACCACGGCGAACCAGCCGAAGCTGACCGTCGGCGGTACGGCCGTCCCGCCGCGGCCGTCCAACTTCGGGTACCTGTACACGGGCCCGGGAACGAACTACGCGACCATCAAGGACCCGTACTTCACCTCCGGCTGGTCCGAGGGGTCCAACTACGGCAACAAGGTCCGGGCCGGCGGCCTCTACGTCGTCGCCGACGTCCGGTCCAACTGGACGGCGATCTGGTACGCGGGTGAGAGGGCCTGGTTCTACAACCCCGGCGGCCAGTACACCGTGCCGGTGAACGCCACCACCGTGAAGCTCAGGTCCGGCCTGGCCTCCACCAAGGTCTTCGGCCGTTCCTTCCCGGAGACCGCCGCCTACACCGCGGCCGGCCTGTCCGCGCCGGGCAACGAGAACGACCCGCTGACGAAGTTCACCTTCGCCTCCGACCAGGCCTATGTGAAGGCCGGTCCCGCGGTGAAGGGCGACGACTGGTTCGGCTCCGCCCAGAAGAACGTCATCGGCTCCAGGACGTTCGTGCCGATCCGCTTCCACCACAAGGTCGTCTGGGTGAAGCAGGACGACATCGTCGAGGCACCCGGCGCCGCCCCCGTCGCCACGGACAACCGCTACAACATCGTCGCCCGTGACTCCGCCGGCGTCCTCTGGCAGTACCAGGGCACCGGCTCCGGCACCGCTCCGTTCCTGACCCGCTACCGGGTCGGCGGCGGATGGAACGTCTACAACACCATCACGCCGATGACGGCCCTGCGGGCCGACGGGACCGGCGACGTGGTCGCCCGGGACAAGGACGGCGTGCTCTGGTACTACAAGGGCACCGGCAACCCGTCCGTCCCGTTCAAGACGCGGCTCCGGGTTGGCGGCGGATGGAACATCTACGACAAGATCCTCGGCGCCCGGGACATGAACGCGGACGGCCGCCCGGATCTGGTCGCCCGCGACAGGAGCGGTGTGCTGTGGCTGTACACCAACACCGGCGGCTCCCCGAACCCCTTCGCCACCCGCGTCCGCGTCGGCGGCGGCTGGAACATCTACAACGAGCTCATCAGCACCGGTGACATGACCGGGGACGGCAAGCCGGACCTGGTGGCCCGTGACACGTCGGGTGTCCTGTGGCTGTACAAGAACACCGGCGGCTCCCCGAACCCCTTCGCCACCCGTGGCAGGGTCGGCGGCGGCTGGAACGTCTACAACGTCATGGTCGGCCCGAGCGATCTGGACAAGGACGGCAAGCCGGACCTGATCGCCCGGGACGGCTCCGGCGTGCTCTGGTTCTACAAGAACACGAACGGCTACCCGAACCCGTACGCCACCCGCGCCAGGGTCGGCGGCGGCTGGGGCGTCTACAACCTGATCGTCTGATCGGGTCGTCCAGGGCCGCGGGGCCCGTTCCGTACCGTCCACGGTGCGGAACGGGCCCCGTTCCCGTCTCCGGCTGGGTTACAGTGCTCGCGTGCACGCGCCCCTGAACCAGAACTGGTGGTGGACCGTCCCTCCGGCGGCCCACTGACTGCGCGTACCCGAAGATCCACGCGAAGGCCGCCCGAGGGGCGGCCTTTCTCGTACCGACGTACCCGCGAGGCCGTTCCTCCGCTCCGACCGGAAGGAACCCGCACGCCATGACCTTCGACCTCTCCCGTCTCCTCGACGACTCCGCCCCGCCCTTCGCCCTGCTCCGCCGCCGCACCCCGGGCCGTGACCACGACACCGTCGAGGTGCTGATCGGCGCCGTCCACGAGGCCGGACGGCTGGCCGAGCTGCCGGTGGGCGAGCGGCCGGCACTCGCCCTGGTGCCGTTCCGGCAGATCCGCGAGCGCGGCTTCGACGTGCGGGACGACGGCACCCCGCTCTCCGTGCTCGTCGCGGAGGAGGTGTACGAGCTGCCGCTCGGCGAGGTGCTGGACCTCCTGCCCGCGCATCGGGTCGAGGTGACCGGCGGGCGGTTCGACGTCTCCGACGAGGAGTACGCCGGGACCGTGCGGCGGGTCGTCGAGGAGGAGATCGGGGGCGGTGAGGGCGCCAACTTCGTCATCCGGAGGACGTACACCGGGGAGATCCCCGGGTTCGGGCGGGCCGACGCGCTGGCCCTCTTCCGGCGGCTGCTCGCGGGCGAGCGGGGCGCGTACTGGACGTTCGTGGTGCACACCGGGGAGCGGGTGCTCGTCGGGGCCAGTCCCGAGGTTCATGTGCGGATGGCCGGTGGGACCGTCGTGATGAATCCGATCAGCGGCACGTACCGCTACCCGGACGGGGCGGCGCCGACCGTCGAGGGGCTGCTCGGCTTCCTCGCCGACCGCAAGGAGACCGAGGAGCTCTCCATGGTGGTGGACGAGGAGCTGAAGATGATGTGCACGGTCGGCGACCGGGGCGGGGTGGTGATCGGACCGCGCCTGAAGGAGATGGCCCATCTCGCGCACACCGAGTACGAGTTGCGGGGGCGGTCCTCGCTGGACGTGCGGGAGGTGCTGCGGGAGACGATGTTCGCGGCGACCGTGACCGGCTCGCCGGTGCAGAACGCCTGCCGGGTGATCGAGCGGTACGAGCCCCTCGGGCGGGACGGAGTCGGGCGCGGCTACTACGCGGGGGCGCTCGCGCTGCTCGGGACGGACGGGAACGGGGCGCAGACGCTGGACTCCCCCATCCTCATCCGGACCGCCGACATCGCCGCCGACGGACGGCTCCGGGTGCCGGTGGGGGCGACGCTCGTCCGGCACTCGGACCCGGCGGGCGAGGTCGCGGAGACGCACGCGAAGGCGGCGGCGGTCCTCGCCGCGCTCGGGGTGCGGGAAGGCCGCCCGGCGGAGGAGGACGCGCCCGCCGGGCCGCGGCTCGCGGACGATCCGCGGGTGCGGGCCGCGCTGGACGCCCGGCGGGCGGATCTGGCGCCGTTCTGGCTGCGGATGCAGACCCGCGCGGCGGAGCTGACCGGCCACGCCCTCGTGATCGACGCGGAGGACACCTTCACGGCGATGCTGGCGCACCTGCTGCGCTCCTCGGGCCTTGAGGTGTCGGTGCTGCGGTACGACGAGCCGGGGCTGCGGGAGCTGGCGCTCGCCCACGAGGGCCCGGTGGTCCTGGGGCCCGGCCCCGGCGACCCCTCGGACGCGGCCGATCCGAAGATGCGGTTCCTGCGCGGGCTCACCGCCGAGCTGCTGCGCGGCCACCGCCACGGCCTCCTCGGCGTGTGCCTGGGGCACGAGCTGATCGCGGCCGAGCTGGGCCTGGACATCGTCCGCAAGCGCGTGCCGTACCAGGGCGCCCAGGTCCGGATCGACCTGTTCGGCCAGGAGCGCACGGTCGGCTTCTACAACAGCTTCACGGCCCGCTGCGACGAGCGCGAGGCGACGGAGCTCGCCCTGCACCGGATCGAGGTGAGCCGCGATCCGGAGACGGACGAGGTGCACGCCCTGCGCGGTCCGGGCTTCGCCGGCGTGCAGTTCCACCCGGAGTCGGTGCTCACGACCGAGGGCGCGGCGGTGACGGCCGCGCTCCTCGCCGGGGTGCTGGTGTGAGCTAGGCGCGCGGTACCAGGACGTTCTCGTCCCTCCGGCCCTCGAAGTAGTTGAGGACGTTGCGGACCGTGGTGTCGATGATCTGGCCGACCGCGTCGGCGGTGTAGTACGCCTGGTGGCTCGTCACCACCACGTTGGGGAAGGTCACCAGGCGGGCCAGGGTGTCGTCCTCGATGCCCGCGAGGGACTTGTCGAGGAAGAAGAGGCCGGCCTCCGCCTCGTAGACGTCGAGTCCGACGCCGGTGAAGCGGCCGGCACGGAGTTCGGTGACGAGGGCGTCGGTGTCGACGAGGCCGCCGCGGCTGGAGTTGACGAGGATCGCGTCGTCCTTCATGGCCTTGAGGGCGACGGCGTCGATGAGGTGGTGGGTGGCGGGCAGCAGCGGCACGTGGAGGCTGACGAGGTCGGCCTCGGCGAGGAGCCGGTCCTTCTCGACGTACTCCATGCCGAGCGCGGTGCAGGCCGGGTTCTCGACGATGTCCCAGCCGAGCAGCCGCATGCCGAAGCCGTGGGCGATCCGGGTGAACGCCTCGCCGATCCTTCCGGTGCCGAGGACGCCCACGGTACGGCCCCGCAGGTCGCGGCCCATCAGGCCGTGGAGGCGGAAGTCGAAGTCGCGGGTGCGGTTGGAGGCGCGGACGATCCGCCGGTTGACGGCCAGGGCGAGGGCCCAGGCGAACTCGGCGACGGAGTACGGCGAGTAGGACGAGACCCGGGCGACGGTGAGGCCCAGGCGCTCGGCGACCTCCAAGTCGATGTTGTTGAAGCCGGTGGAGCGCTGGGCGATCATCCGGGTGCCACCGGCCGCCAGGGTCTGGAGGACCCGGTGGTCGAGGATGGCGTTGACGCTGGTGGAGACGGTCTCGTAGCCGGCCGCGATGGGGGCGGTGTCCTCGGTGAGGAAGACGTCCAGGCAGCGGACGTCGTGGTGGCCCGCGAACGCCTTCTCGATCAGCGGCTTCTCGTCCGCCTGCACGCCGAATGCCAGGATCTCCACGGCAGTCCCCTCGCTGGAAGGTCACGTATGCGCCCGAAAGTACGGTTACGCGCGAATATACGGCCCTGTCCCGCGCCCCGCCCGGTCTCGGCTCCCCCGGCCGCGGGCTCAGCCTTCGTCGAGGCCGCGCTCGATCGCGTACCGGACGAGCTCGACGCGGTTGTGCAGCTGGAGCTTGCCCAGGGTGTTCTGGACGTGGTTCTGCACGGTGCGGTGCGAGATGACGAGGCGTTCGGCGATCTGCTTGTAGCTGAGGCCCTTGGCGACGAGCCGCAGGACCTCGGTCTCGCGGTCGGTGAGGCGCGGCGCCTCCGGCTCCCCGGCGCCCTCGGCGGGGGCGGGCCCCGAGGCGAGGCGGCGGTACTCGCCGAGGACCAGGCCGGCGAGGCCCGGGGTGAAGACGGGGTCGCCCGCAGCGGTGCGGCGGACCGCGTCGATCAGCTCCTCGGCGCCGGCCGACTTCAGGAGGTAGCCGGTGGCGCCGGACTTCACGGCCTCCAGGACGTCGGCGTGCTCGCCGCTCGCCGAGAGGACCAGGACCCGCAGGCCCGGCAGTGTGCCGACCAGCTCCTTGCAGACCTGGACGCCCGGCTTGGCCGGCAGGTTCAGGTCCAGGACGAGGACGTCGGGGGCGGCGGCGGGGGCCCGGCGGACGGCCTGGTCGCCGTCGCCGGCGGTGGCGACCACGGCGAAGCCCGCCTCGGCCAGGTCGCGGGCGACGGCGTCCCGCCACATGGGGTGGTCGTCGACGACCATCACCCTGATCGGCCCCGTCCCTGCCGGGTGCTGCGCCTCGTTCACTTCTCTCCTGCCTTCCCCCGTGCGTCCCGCGACGGTCGCGGGACCTTCAGTTCGACTTCGGTGCCCTGGCCCGGGACCGAGATCAGCTCGGCCGTGCCGCCCAGGTCGCGCAGGCGCCCCCGGATGGAGAGCGCGACCCCCATCCGGCCCTCGCCCTCCGCCTCGGCGAGCCGGCCCTCGGGGATGCCGGGCCCGTCGTCCCTGACGGTGACGACGACCTCGTCGTCCCAGTCCTCCAGGAGGATCCACGCGCGCGCGTCCGCGCCCGCGTGCACCCGTACGTTGTCCAGGGCGGCGCCGACCGCGGCGGCCAGTTCCCGCGCGGCGGCGGAGGGCAGCGGGACGGGCACGCCGGGGTCGGAGAGGGTGACCCGGGCTCCGGCGCGCGGGGCGAGCAGGGTGCGCAGGTCGACCGGGGCGTCGTCGGGCGCGTCGTCGACCTCGACGACGCGGACCACGGCCCCCTCGGACTCGTCCTCGGAGACATGGCTGGTACGGATGAGACCGCCGGCCACCAGGGCGCGCAGGGCGACCTCCTGTTCGCCCGCCATCCGGCCCAGCTCGGCGGCCTCTCCGCCGAGTGCGGTGCCGCGCCGCTGCACCATGGCGAGGACCTGGAGGACGCTGTCGTGGATGTCGCGGGCGAGCCGCTCGCGCTCCCGGGTGGCGGCCTCGATCTCCAGGGCGCGGGCGAGGGTGCGCTCGGAGGCGCGGGCGACCTCGACGACGTAGCCGATGGCGATGGAGGCGACCCAGACCAGGATCACGTTGTGGACGGTGTCCCGGGTGGGGTGGGCCCGCTCGATGATGTTGGCGACGGCGACGAGCGAGGAGGCGAGGCCGGCCCAGCGCCAGCCGCCCTTGAGGGCGTAGGCGAGGACGGAGCCGGCGGTCCATATCGTCGGCAGCGTGGGGCCGTCGACGGACTGGGCCTGGGCGTCCACGAGCGGGGTGAGGAGGATGCCGGTGAGGGCGAGGGTGAGGTCGGCGACGAGGAAGCGCTTGGTGCAGCCGGCCGCGCTCGCCACCTTGGGCAGGGTGGCGAGGGTCCAGACGCAGAGCACCGCGAGGTAGCCGACGGCGACCCAGGGCCGCTCGTAGCGGTCCGGGCCGGTGGCGAAGATCAGCACCGCGTAGACCATCGTCAGGACGCGGTAGCCGGTCAGCGCCCGCCACAGCGGCTGCTCGACCGACATGCGCACGACACGTTCGCGCTTGGCCATCTCCCCCACCCCCCCGTGGACGCCCCTGGACGGGAGCGTCAGGCGCCGGACTCTTCCCGCGCGGCGATCTCGGCCTTCACGGCCTCCTTGGCGGCCTTCTCGGCCTCGGCGATCTGCCGCTTGGCGGCGGTCGCGTAGATGTCCACGTACTCCTGGCCCGAGAGCTTCATGATCTCGTACATGACCTCGTCGGTCACCGAGCGGAGGATGAAGCGGTCGCCGTCCATGCCCTGGTAGCGGGAGAAGTCGAGCGGCTTGCCGATCCGGATCCCGGGGCGCATCAGCTTCGGGACGATCTTGCCGGGCGGCTGGATCTTCTCCGTGTCGATCATGGCGACGGGGATCACCGGGGCGCCGGTGGCCAGCGCCACCCGGGCGAGACCGCCGGGCTTGCCGCGGTAGAGGCGGCCGTCGGGCGAGCGGGTGCCCTCGGGGTAGATGCCGAAGAGGCCGCCGCTCTCGATGACCTCGATGCCGGCCTTGATGGCCGCCTCGCCGGCGCCGCGGGCGCCCGAGCGGTCCACCGGGAGCTGGCCGACGCCCTTGAAGAAGGCGGCGGTCAGCCGGCCCTTCACGCCGGGAGTGGTGAAGTACTCCGCCTTGGCGATGAAGGTGACCTTGCGGTCGAGGACCGCGGGCAGGAAGAAGGAGTCCGAGAAGGACAGGTGGTTGCTGGCCAGGATGGCGGGCCCCTCGGCGGGCACGTTCTCCGCGCCCTCCACCCAGGGCCGGAAGGCGAGCTTCAGGGACCCTCCGATGGAGAACTTCATTGCGCCGTAGATCAACTCGCCATGCCTTCCGTGTGCCGTCAGCACGACTTTATCCCGTACCGGCGTGCCGCTCCCCGCTGCGGCCCTGGTCGGTGTCGGTCCGGTCGCGTACGGTGAAGGTCCTTCCCCCATCGCCGTACGACTCCGGCGCCCTCGACGCACCGGAGCCGCAACCGAACAGGAGACCCCGGTGCCGGTCCTTCCCGGAGCCGAGCCGTACCGCCATGAGGGCGGAGAGGTCGGCGTCCTTCTCTGTCACGGATTCACCGGTTCCCCGCAGTCGATGCGTCCGTGGGCCGAGTACCTGGCCGACCGCGGCCTGACGGTGTCGGTGCCCCTGCTGCCGGGGCACGGCACCCGCTGGCAGGACATGCAGCTCACCACCTGGCACGACTGGTACGCGGAGGTGGACCGGGCGCTGCGCGAGCTCACCGCCCGCTGCACGACCGTCTTCGTCTTCGGCCTCTCCATGGGCGGGGCGCTGGCCCTCCGGCTCGCCGCGCAGCACGGAGATACGGTCCGCGGCCTCGTCCTCGTCAACCCGGGCAACAAGGTGCACGGCCTCGCCGCGCACGCCCTGCCGGTGGTGCGGCACCTCGTCCCGACCACGAAGGGCGTCGCCAACGACATCGCGAAGGAGGGCGTGACCGAGATCGGCTACGACCGGGTGCCGCTGCACGCGGCGTACTCGCTGCGGCGGTTCTTCCGGCTCGTGGACGGCGAGCTGCCGCAGGTCACCCAGCCCCTCCTGCTGCTGCGCAGCCCGCAGGACCACGTGGTGCCGCCGGCCGACTCGGCCCGTGTGCTCAGCCGGATCTCCTCCACCGACGTCAGGGAGGTGCTGCTGGAACAGAGCTACCACGTGGCGACGTTGGACCATGAAGCGGAGCGGATCTTCGAGGAGAGTCTGGCGTTCGTCGAGCGCCTCGCCCCGGGACTCGTGGGCGGGAAGGGGAGCAGGAGCGGTGGCTGACCAGCAGGACGGCGGCGGCGAGCGGGAGCCGCAGCCCATCGACGAGGAAGCGGCGTGGGCCGCGATCGTCGCGGGATACGGCGAGGAGCCCGCGGACCCTCCGGGGGCGCGCCCGTTCCGGCCGATCGAGAACCTGGTACTGCCGGAGCCGGAGGAGCTGGAGGCCCGCGAGACCCGGGCCGCCTCGGGCGGTGACCTGCCGAAGCCGGACAAGACGAAGCGGGAGCCCGAGCCGGGGCCCGACGCGGGCGACGGCGACGAGGACGGTGACGGCGACGACGGCGGCAGGAGACCGGCCCTCGGCAGCTCGATCACCTTCGCGCCCGGCGTGCGCCCGGGCGGCCCGCGCGACTACAGCCTGGCCGAGCCCGAGGAGGCCCCCGGCGGCGGCGCGGCGGACGAGGGCCACTTCGTGCCGCCGGAGCCGCCCCCGCTCCCGGAGGCGGACGCCACCACCAAGTTCGCCTGGCTGGCGGTGATCGGCGGCCCGGTCCTGATGCTGGTCGCCGTCCTCCTCCAGTGGGACATGACCTGGTGGCTCACCACCCTGTGCATCGGCGGCTTCCTCGGCGGCTTCGTGACCCTGGTGGCCCGTATGAAGGGCGACGACGAGGACGACGACGGCTACAACGACCCGGGCCGCGGCGCGGTGGTGTGAACCGTTCCTCCCGACGCCGGTCGCGGGCCGGGCTGCCGCCCGTCAGGCCGGGGCCTGGAGTCTGACCGCGGCCAGTACCGGGAGGTGATCGGTGGCGGCGGTCAGGTCGGCCGGGGGCAGGTGCGGGGGGACGCCGCAGCCGAGGAAGTCGACGGGGGCGGTCGCCAGGATCGCGTCGATGCGCTGGTGGGGGCGGGTGGCGGGGTGGGTGTGCTCGGTGCCCCAGGGGCGGGTCTCCCAGCCGTCGCGGAGGGTCCGGGTCAGCCGGGTGAAGGCGGGGCCGCCGGGACGTTCGTTGAGGTCGCCGGCGACGATCGCGTACGGGGTGCCGAGCGCGGCGACCCGGTCGAGGACCAGTCCCGCCTGGGCGTACCGCTCCTCCTCCGCCAGGCTCAGATGGCAGCTGACCAGCCCCAGCCGGACCGCGCCGAAGCGGACGACGGCGGTGGCGAGGCCGCGCCGGTGCAGGCCGGGGGTGAGCGGCAGGAGCACGTCCTCGGTCCGCTCGACGGTGGCGCGCAGGGAGCAGAGCAGCAGCGGCCCCGCGGCGGGGGCCCCGCCGGAGAGGACGACCAGTTCGCTCTTGGCGGCCAGCCGGGCCGCGTGCTTGCGCCAGCGGAAGAAGCGGGGGGCCTCCTGCGCGAGGACGACGTCGGGGGCGCAGGCCCGGATCACCCGGGCCAGGGCGTCCTCGTCGTCACGCATCGAACGGATGTTGTAGCTGAGGATCCGGACCACGGCCGAACCGTCCGGCTCGGTACGGGAGGCGGGCAGAGCGGGCAGCGCGCCGGTCGCGTCGAGGGCCATGGCCTCAACATAGGCCGGATGCCCGCCCCGCCCCAGGGGGCGCGGCGGGCATCGGCCGGAAACGACGGGCGGGTCAGCCCTGGCGGGCCAGGTCCGCGGCGCCGACGAGGCCGGCCTTGTTGCCGAGCTGGGCGGCGAGGACCTGGGCGTGCGGGCGGTAGCTGCCGCCGATCAGCCAGCGCCGGAAGGACTTCCGGATCGGGTCGAGGACGAGCTCGCCCTCGTCGGAGACGCCGCCGCCGACGATGAACGCGGAGGGGTCGAAGAGCGAGGCGAGGTCGGCCAGGCCCGCGCCGGCCCAGCGGGCCAGCTCGCGGAAGGAGTCGATGGCGACCGGGTCGCCCGCGCGGGCGGCCTCGCTGACGTGCTTGCCCTGGATGCCCTCGGGGGTCCCGTCGCCGAGCGAGAGCAGTACCTCGGCGTTCTCGGGGGTGGCGGCGGCGCGCTGCCTGGCGTACCGGACGAGGGCGCGGCCGGAGGCGTACTGCTCCCAGCAGCCCTGGCTGCCGCAGCCGCAGAGCAGGCCGTCGGGGACGACCCGGATGTGGCCGAACTCGGCGGCGACGCCGAAGCGTCCGCGGCGCAGCTTGTTGCCGATGATGATGCCGCCGCCGAGGCCGGTGCCGAGGGTGATGCAGATGACGTCCTCGTGGCCCTGGCCGGCGCCGAAGCGGTACTCGCCCCAGGCGGCGGCGTTGGCGTCGTTCTCGACGACGACGGGGAGGCCGACGCGCTGCTCGACCTTGTCCTTCAGCGGCTCGTGCCGCCAGTCGATGTTCGGCGCGAAGAGGACGGTGGCCCGCTTGTCGTCGACGTAGCCGGCCGCGCCGATGCCCACGGCCTCGATCCGGTGGCCCTTGCCGGCCTCGGACACGGCCGCGCAGATGGCGTCGACGATGCCCTCGGGGGTCGGCGGGGTGGGCACCGTGTGCGTGTCGAGGATGTTGCCCTCCTCGTCGACCACGCCGGCCGCGATCTTCGTGCCGCCGATGTCGACGCCGATGGTGAGTCCCATGTGTCCCTCAGTTTTCGGTCGAGCCCCGCTAGGGCCCACCGTACCCGAGGGGAGGGGCCGTACCGATCAGTCCAGGTCGATGGGGCGGCCGGTGGTGGGGCCGTCCTCGCCGTCCGTACGGTCCTCCGGAGCGGGGTCGCGGGGGTCGCCCTTGGAGGGGCCGGGTCCGCGGGTCCAGCGGGTCTCGTGGCCCTCGACGGCCGAGCGGTAGGCGGCGAGGAGTTCGCTGCCCGCGGCGGCGAGGTGGTCGAAGACCTGCGGGTTGCGCTCGACGATCGGCTCGACGGCGGCCTTCGCCTGGTCGACGAGGCCCCTGACGGCCTCGGCGGCCCGGTCGGCGGCCTCGGCCGCGTTCTGCCCGCCGAACAGCGGGGCCGCGGCGCCGAGTCCGCCGGTGAGCTTCTCGGCGACGGCCTCGAAGAGCTTGCGGAACTCCTCGGCGGGCGAGCCGGGTTCCTCCCCGTGCTCGGCGCGGCGGCGGGCCTTCTCCGCCGCCAGGTCCTCGGCGCAGGCCTCGGCCCAGGCGTCCGGATCGCTGCTCATGGCGTACTCCTCCGTCGCGCTCCTCGGATCCTCCTTCGACGGTACACGCCGGGGACGGCCCTCAGGAGGGCCTGGGCCAGAGTCCGGGGTCGGGGGCGAAGCGGACCCTGAGGTCGCCGTCGACCAGGCCCGCGCCGGTGACGGTGCAGCGGCGCAGGGCGGGCGGCAGGGGCAGGACGCGGCGGAAGGGACCGGCGCCGAGCAGCAGTTCGTCACCCCTGCGGACGAGGGAGAGCTCCTGCTTGACGGCGCCGGGCAGCGGCAGGTGCCAGACGAGCACGCCGTCCTCCGTACGCCGGTCCTCGACGGTCGCCGCGGGCGCGGGGGCGGGCGGGAGGCCGGGTCCGACGGCGGCGAGCAGGGCCAGGTCCTCGGGGCCGCGCGGGTCGCGGCCGAGGTGCGGCAGCTCGTGCAGGAGGTCCCCGGCCCCGGTGCGCAGGGTCTCCAGGTGCCGGTGCTGCTGAACGGTCAGGGCGGTGAGCCAGGGGTCCTCGGAGGCGGCGGGCAGCAGCCGGTTGGCGATCACGGCGTCGAGGGCGAGGCCCTGGAGGGCGAGGCCGAGGCGGGCCTCGCGGAGGGTGGCGGCGGCGTTCGGTCCGGGTTCGAGGACGAGCCGGACGGTGGTGCCGGGGGCCTCGACGACGGCCTGGACGGTGGCGAGCTCCCGCTCCCAGCGGGCGGTGGTCTCGTACAGCCACTGCGCGGGCATGGGTACGCCGGCGAGCTGGGCGAGCATCGGGCGCAGCGCGCGGGCGGCCTGCCGCTCGGGCGGCAGCAGCCGGCGCAGATAGCGGCGGAGCTGCTCGGGCAGGGCGAGGACGGCCAGGGCCTCGCGGAGCGGCGGCAGGTCGACGACGACCAGGTCGTGATCCCCCGCGGCCGCCTCCCGCAGCGCCCGCAGCAGGGCGAACTGCCGGCTGCCGGGCAGCTCGGTGAGCTCGGCGTCCTCGAACGGCGAGGCCCCGAGGAAGTCGAGCACGGCCCCCGAGCGCTCCTGGAAGGCGAGGAACTCCCGCCGGAAGTCCCCGGCGGGATCGGTCCGCAGCACGGTGAGGGTGCCGGGGCCGACGGCGGTGCCGGGGCCTGCGCCGTGGCCGATGGCGGTGCCAGGGTCTCCGCCATGAGCGGCGCCGACGCCAGGGCTGGCGCCAGGGCCTGCGCCGGGACCGGTGCCTCCGCCGTGGGCAGCGCCGGTGCCGGGGTCCGTCCCGGGGGCGGTGCCTCCGCCACGGGCGGTGCCGGTGCCATGAGCTGCGCCGCCGCCGGGGCCTTCTCCAGAGGCGGTGCCTCCGCCGGGACCGGTGCCGGGGCCCTCGCCGCAGAACGGGGCGGCGGCAGAGCCTTCGCTTCCGGCCGCGCCGGTCTCGCGCCCCTGGTCACGACCGGCACCGGCGGCCGGAGCCGCGACCGCCTCCGTACCCGTGGCGTCGGACGGGACGAGCAGGACGCGGCGGCCCGCGTGGGCCTCGGCGAGGGCGGTCGCGGTGGCGACCGTGGTGCGCCCGGCGCCGCCGGCTCCGGTGACGAGGATGATCCGCATACGGGTGACGCTACCGCGCCCCCGGCGGGGTTCAGGCGCCGGACTCCACGCGCTTCTTCAGGCCGTCGAGGGCGCGGTCGATGATGACCTTCTCGGCCTTGCGCTTGATCATGCCGAGCATGGGGATCTTGACGTCGACGGTGAGCTGGTAGGTGACCTCGGTGCGGTCGCCGGCGAGCGGGGTGAGGCGGTAGGAGCCGTCCAGGGAGCGCAGCATCTGGGACTTCACCAGGGTCCAGCTGACCTCGTGGGGGCCGCTCCAGGTGTACGCGAGGGTGTGGTCGTCCTTGATGGCGCCGGCGTCGAGGACGAGCCGGACCTTCTCGGCGCGGCCGGCGTCGTCGGTCTCCAGGACCTCGGCCCGGGTGACCTCACCGGTCCACTCGGGGTAGCGGGCGAAGTCGGCGATCACACCCATGACGTCGGCCGGCGCCGCCTCGATGGTGATGCTCGAGCTGGTGTGTTCGGCCATCGCGGTGGCTCCTCCACTGTGCGGTCCGGCGGACGTACAAAGGGCACACACGTGCCGACGGAAGGCTATCGCGCCCCTGTGCCGGCCCCGTCACCCCTCCGCCCGTCGCCCCTCCCCCGTCACCACTCCAGGGCGAAGGGGCGGCCGGTGGCCGCGAAGTGCCCGACGTTCACGCACTCGGTGGCGCCGATCCGCATCCGGCGGACCAGGGGCTGGTGGATGTGACCGAAGAGGGCGTAGCGGGGGCGGGTGCGGTGGATGGCGGCGAGGAGGGCGCGGCTGCCGCGCTCGAAGCGGCGGGCGACGGTGTCGTAGGTGAGGTCGGGGACCTCCGGCGGGATGTGGGAGCAGAGGACGTCGACCTCGCCGAGGGCCTCGACCTTGGCGGCGTACTCCTCGTCGGAGATCTCGTACGGGGTGCGCATCGGGGTGCGCAGGCCGCCGCCGACGAAGCCGAGGACGAGGCCGCCGAGCTCGATCCGCTGCCCGTCGAGGACGGTGGTGCCGGGCCCGGCGTACTCGGACCAGAGGGTGGGGATGTCGACGTTGCCGTAGGTGGCGTAGGTGGGGGTGGGGAAGGCGGCGAAGAGTTCGGCGTACTGGCGGCGGACGGCCGCCTCGATGGCGGTCTCGCGGTCGACGGCGAGTCCGGCCCACAGGCTGCGGCCGAAGTCGCGGGCCTCGTCGAAGCGGCGGGCGGTGCGCAGCTCGACGATCCGGTCCGCGTTCGCCTCGCCGAAGAGGTCGGGGAAGATCCCTCTGCTGTGGTCGGCGTAGTCGAGGAAGAGGACCAGGTCGCCGAGGCATATGAGGGCGTCGGCGCCCTCCCCCGCCTTGGCGAGGGCTCCGGTGTTGCCGTGCACGTCGCTGATCACGTGGACTCGCATGTGCCCACCTTAGGGGGTCGGACCTGCGGTTACTTGGGAGACGGGAAAGCTGTCGACTACTGTGCGGAGAGAGCCGTCACGCTGGTGTGACGCACGGAACATCTGACCGTGACCCCCTATCGGGAACCGTGTACTGGTGGGTAACGTCCGGGCAGTCCACAGCCGTGCTCGTCCCCACCGAGCACCTGCCCGATCATGGACCGCACCGGTGCGAGCACAGAGCCGTGGCGCCGGAGCCCGATGAGGAGCAGCAGTCTTGCGCGAGTTCAGCCTTCCGGCCCTGTACGAGGTCCCTTCGGACGGCAACCTGACGGATCTCATCCGCCGCAACGCCTCCCAGCACCCAGACGTCGCCGTGATGGGCCGCAAGGTCGACGGCGTGTGGACCGACGTGACCGCCAAGGAGTTCCTCGCCCAGGTGCGCGGGATCGCGAAGGGCCTGATCGCGGCCGGGGTCGAGGTGGGCGACCGCGTGGCGCTGCTCTCCCGCACCCGCGAGGAGTGGGTGCTCGTCGACTTCGCGATCTGGAGCGCGGGCGGTGTGACCGTGCCCGTGTACGAGACCAGCTCGCCGGAGCAGATCCAGTGGATCCTCGGCGACTCGGGCGCCTCGCTCGCGGTCGTGGAGACCGCCGCGCACCAGGCGTCGGTGGAGTCGGTACGGGACGGACTGCCGGCCCTGAAGGGCCTGTGGCAGATCGAGGACGGGGCGGTCGCGAAGCTGACGGCCGCCGGCGCGGAGGTCTCCGACGAGACGCTGGACGCGCGGATGTCGGCGGCGAACGCGGACGACCCGGCGACGATCGTCTACACCTCGGGCACGACGGGCCGCCCCAAGGGCTGTGTGCTGACGCACCGGGCGTTCTTCGCCGAGTGCGGCAACGTGGTGGAGCGCCTGAAGCCGCTCTTCCGCACCGGCGAGTCCTCGGTCCTGCTCTTCCTGCCCGCCGCGCACGTCTTCGGCCGGCTGATCGAGGTGGCCTCGGTGATGGCCCCGATCCGCCTGGGCTGCCTCCCGGACATCAAGACCCTCACGGACGAGCTGGCCTCCTTCCGGCCGACGCTGATCCTGGGCGTGCCGCGCGTCTTCGAGAAGGTCTACAACTCGGCGCGGGCCAAGGCGCAGGCCGACGGCAAGGGCAAGATCTTCGACAAGGCCGCGCACACGGCCATCGCCTACAGCCGCGCCCTTGCCACCCCGCAGGGCCCGTCCCTGGGCCTGCGGCTCAAGCACAAGCTCTTCGACAAGCTGGTCTACTCGAAGCTGCGGGCGGTGCTCGGCGGGCGCGGCGAGTCCGCGATCTCCGGCGGCGCGCCGCTGGGCGAGCGGCTCGGCCACTTCTTCCGCGGCATCGGCTTCACCGTCCTGGAGGGCTACGGCCTGACGGAGTCCTGCGCGGCGACCGCCTTCAACCCGTGGGACCGCCCGAAGATCGGCACGGTCGGCCAGCCGCTGCCGGGCTCGGTGGTGCGGATCGCCGACGACGGCGAGGTGCTGCTCCACGGCGAGCAGATCTTCTCCGGGTACTGGAACAACGAGGCGGCGACGGCCGAGGCGCTGACGGACGGCTGGTTCCACACCGGCGACATCGGCACCCTCGACGAGGACGGATACCTGACGATCACCGGCCGCAAGAAGGAGATCCTGGTGACGGCGGGCGGCAAGAACGTCGCCCCCGCGGTCATCGAGGACCGGATCCGTGCCCACGCCCTGGTCGCGGAGTGCATGGTGGTCGGCGACGGCCGCCCCTTCGTCGGCGCCCTGGTCACCCTGGACGAGGAGTTCCTGGGCCGCTGGGCCGCCGAGCACGGCAAGCCGGCCGGCGCCACCGCCGCCTCGCTGCGCGAGGACCCGGAGCTCCTGGCCGAGGTCCAGCGGGCGATCGACGACGGCAACGCGGCGGTCTCCAAGGCGGAGTCGGTCCGCAAGTTCCGCGTCCTGAGCTCCCAGTTCACCGAGGAGGCGGGCCACATCACCCCGTCCCTGAAGCTGAAGCGCAATGTGGTGGCGAAGGACTTCGCGGACGAGATCGAGGCGATCTACAGCAAGTGAGCCCATGGCGAAGGGGCCCGGCGCGTGCGCGCCGGGCCCCTTCGCCATGTCTTACAGCAGCTCCCTGAGCCGTTCCGCCAGGAGGTCCCAGCGCCACTTCTCCTCCACCCAGGCGCGGCCCCGCTCGCCCATGCGGGCGCGGAGGTCCGGGTCGAGGAGGAGGGTGGTGACGCGGTCCGCGGTGTCCTCGGCGGACTCGCCGCGGACGACCCAGCCCGTCTCGCCGTCGAGGACGGCGTCGGGGGCTCCGCCCGAGTCGCCGGCGACGACCGGGAGACCGGTCGCGGACGCCTCCAGGTAGACGATGCCGAGGCCCTCGACGTCGAGGCCGCCGCGGCGGGTGCGGCAGGGCATGGCGAAGACGTCCCCGGCACCGTAGTGGGCCGGGAGCTCCTCCCACGGGACGGCGCCGGTGAAGCGGACGGAGGCGGCGACGCCGGTCTCCGCGGCGAGGCGGCGCAGGTCCTTCTCGTACGGGCCGCCGCCGACGATCAGCAGGACCGCGTCCGGCACCCGCTTCAGGATCCGGGGCAGGGCGCGGATCAGGGTGTCCTGGCCCTTGCGCGGGACGAGCCGGGAGACGCAGACGACGACCGGGCGGTCGGTGAGGCCGAGGCGGGCCCGGACCTCGTCGCCGCCGGAGCCGGGGTGGAAGGTCTTCTCGTCGACGCCGGGCGGCAGCTGCGTCATGCGGCCCGCGGCGGCCGGGGTGAGGGCGGAGGCGATCCGGGAGCGGGTGTACTCGCCGAGGTACGTGATCGTGTCCGTGCCCTCGCCGATCCGCCGCAGCAGCTGCCGGGCGGCGGGCAGCTGCGCCCAGCCCGCCTCGTGCCCGTGGGTCGTGGCGACCAGCCGCCGCGCGCCGGCCCGGCGCAGGGCGGGGGCCATCAGTCCGAGGGGGGCGGCGGCACCGAACCAGACGGACTCGCAGCCGTGTTCGCGCAGCAGCGCGGTCGCCCGTGCGGTGACCCGTGGTGTGGGCAACAGCATGGTGGTGCGGTCCCGGACAACCGTGAAAGGCTGTTCCGCGTCGAACAGAGCGGTGGCCTCCGCCCCTTCGCGGCCTCGCTTCCACGTGGAGGCGTAGACCACGAGCCGGTCGGGGTCCAGCCGCAGCGCCATGTTGTGCAGGAACGCCTGGATTCCGCCGGGACGCGGCGGGAAATCGTTCGTTACGATCAGGGTCTTGTGCATCGTGACAGACAGTACGTGATGGCACGCGGTCGCACCCTACGCCCGGCACCACCCCCTCCGCGCGAGCGGACCGACAGGACAGGAACAGGACAGGTATGACGGGCGCAGCGGGGATCGGCTCGCGCATGGCCGCACGCTTGTGGGAGTCACGGCTCCCGATCAGTCTCTGGGCACTGACCAGGATCGTCCTCCTGGTGTGCGTCTTCAAGATCGTGGTGGTGCCGGGTCCGGACGTCACCAGCGACGTGGAGCAGATCTACCAGAGCTGGTACGAGGTCCTGAAGACCGGCACGTACCCGCAGGACGACGTCACCTGGCAGTACCCGCCGGCCGCGGCGCTCGCGATCCTCTCCCCCGCGCTGCTGCCCTTCCTGAACTACGCGGCGGCCTTCTTCGTCCTCGCCTTCCTCTGCGACGCCGTCGTCTTCGGGCTCCTGCTGCACACGGGCGGCCGTCCCGGCCGGTCGGCGCGGGGCGCGTGGCTGTGGCTGGCGGCGGTGCCGCTGATGGGCCCGACCGCGTACGCCCGCTACGACATCATGGTCACCGCCGTCGCCGTGGCGGCGCTGCTGGCCGCGATCCGCAGCCCGCGGGTGCTCGGCGCGCTCGCCGGTTTCGGCGCGGTCCTCAAGGTGTGGCCGGCGCTGCTGCTCGCGGGCACCCCGAAGGGCCGGGCGACCTGGCGGTCCTGGCCGGTGGCGGCCGGGACGGCGGCGGGGGTCCTCGCGCTGTGCGCGCTCTGGATGCCGGGCTCGCTGTCCTTCCTCTCCTCCCAGAGCGAGCGGGGCACGGAGATCGAGTCGCTGGGCGCGATGGTCTTCCACGTGGCCCGGCACTTCGGCTGGGACGGCGAGGCGCGGATGAACTACGGCTCGATCGAGTTCCTCGGCCCGTACGTGTCCTGGGTCTCGAAGGGCGCCATGGCGCTGACCGTGGCCGCCTTCGCGTGGCTGCTGCTGTGGCGGTTCAAGGCGCGCCGCTTCACCTCCTCGACGGTGGCGGACGCGGCCTTCGTGGCGGTGCTGCTCTTCACCGCGACGAGCCGGGTGCTCTCCCCCCAGTACATGATCTGGCTGATGGGTCTGGCGGCGGTCTGCCTGGTGTACCGGTCGAGCCGGATGCGGACGCCCGCGTATCTGATCCTGTGGGCGACGGCGGTGACGCAGTTCGAGTTCCCGGTCTGGTTCTCGCACGTGTCGCAGAGCGACTGGCTGGGCATCGGCGTGCTGTTCCTGCGCAACGGTCTGCTGATCGCGGCGACCCTCATGGCCTGCCGGATCCTGTGGCGGCACACGGTCACCGAGGCCGGCACGGTGACGATCCCGGTCCCGGCGGGTCCGCCGGAGCGGGAGAAGGTGCTCACCGGATCGGCCTCTCAGGCCAGCTTGTCCCGCAGGTAGGCCCGCCACTTTGCCGTGAACTCCTCCGGGGAGGTGTCGAGCACCTTCCGGAGGGCGTTCTCCACCGCGCCGTCCCGGCCCGGGTGGGCGCCCACCTCCCGGTAGAAGGCGGTCAGCCGGTCCTCGCCCCAGCGGTCGGCGATCAGCGCGCAGGCCAGCCAGCCGCTCTCGTAGGCGCGGGCCAGGGCCTCGGCGTCGCCGTCGAAGCCGAAGTCGGCGTCCTCGGGGAGCGCGGCGGGGAGCTCGCCCGCCCGGACGGCCCGCCGCAGTTCGGGGGCGGCCTGGGCGGGGGTGCGGTCGCCGCCCCGGTAGGCGGCCCAGTCGGCGAAGCCCTCGGAGAGCCAGACCGGGGTGGACGGCGAGGTATGGGCGCGGGTGGCGACGTGGACGGTCTCGTGGGTGAGGACCAGCTGCCGGCCGAAGCCGCCGAGCACCCCGTACGCGTCGGGGTTGACGATCACCCGGTCCGCGGGCGCGTCGGCGCGCCGCTCGGTCTCGCCGGTGGTGACGGCCGCTATCCCCCGGTACTGCGAGCCGTCCGCGGCGAGCAGTCCGCCCATGTCGTCGAGGGAGGCGGGGACGAGGACGAGGACCCGGCGGGCCCACTGCGGGCTCCAGGCGGCGTCGACGGCGGGCACGGCCCGGTCGGCGAGGCGGGCGATCTCGGCCAGTCTGGCCCGGTCCTGGCCGACGCCGAGGACCAGTGAGCGGGCGCCGCGCACGGCGGTGACCTCGCCCTGCTCCCAGAGCCGTACCGGGGCGCCCTCGGCGGGACGCTCGCCGGTCACGTACCAGCGCCCGTCCCGTTCGGCGAGCTCCATCACGCGGCCGGCGTCGAGGGGCCCGCGGTCGTACCCCTCGACGCGGTGGCCGCGCTCGACGCGGGCGGTGAGCCGGCCCTCGCCGGTGCGGTCGACGCCGGTGACGCGGTAGCGCCATCCGGCGAGCGGGACGGCCGCGAGGCGGCGGAACTCGGCGCGGGCGGCCGCCTTGTAGGAGGGGTCGGCGGCGGCGAGCCAGGCCGTCTCGTCGCGGTCGAGGAGGGCTTCGGCGTGCCGGTCGAGGAGGGCCTGCACCTCGTGGAGGGCCGGGTCGGCGGGCCGGGCGGCGGTGTCGCAGCCGACCAGGGCGGCGAGCGCGGCGAGGGCGAGGAGCAGGGCGAGCGGCGCAGCACCCGGCCGTCGCGCTCCGCGCCCCTGTTCCACCACGCCACCGATCGTACGGAAGGGTGACGGGGTGGTGCCTCCCCGAGTCCGGCGGCGGTGGACCCGGATGGGCTCAGATCCGGGTGACCGTCACGTGGGACATCATGTTCACCGGGTCGTAGCGGACCCGGGCGCCCGGGTAGGGGGCGTGGATGACCTGGCCGTTCCCCGCGTAGATGGCGACGTGGCTGGCGTCGCCGCGGTAGGTGACGAGGTCGCCGGGCTGCGCCTGGGAGAGCGGCACCTGCCGGCCTGCGTGCCGCTGGGCGGCGGAGGTGCGCGGCAGGCTGATCCCGGCCTGCCGGTACGACCAGACCATCAGCCCCGAGCAGTCGAAGCCCGTGGGGCCGGTCGCCCCCCAGACGTACGGCTTGCCGACGGCGCTGCGGGCGGCGAGCACCGCGGCGGCGGACCGCGAGTCGGCCGGGCCGAGGCCGGCGGGGGGCGGCGGAAGCTCCTCGTCCGGGGCTCCTGGCCCCCCGGAGCGGCCGCCGGAGCGGGAGGCCCGCTCGTAGTCGGCGCGCTCGGCCGCGGTGAGGGAGGCGAGGACCCGGCGGGCCTCGGCGAGCTTCCGCTCGACCGACCGCTTGTGGCGGGCGACCTCGGCGCGGCTGCGCTCCAGTTCGGCGAGGGCGGTACGGGCCTCGGCGCGCTCCTGGTCGAGGCGGCGGCGCTCCCGCTGGAGTTCGGTGAGGGCGGCGCTCTGCCGGGCGGTGACCCGGTCGAGGGCGGAGGCCCGGTCGAGGTAGCTGTCGGGGTCGGAGGAGAGCAGCAGGACGAGGGCCGGGTCGAGGCCCCCGGAGCGGTACTGGGCGCCGGCGAGCGCGCCGAGCGCGCCCCGCATCCGGTTGACGCGCTCCTGGCCGCGGGCGAGGCTGTCCTGGGCCTGGCGCACCGTGCGCCGCAGGGCGTCCCTCTTCTCGCCGGCCTTGTTGTAGCCCTCGGCGGCGCGCTCGGCCTCCTCGTAGAGGCGGTCGACCTTGGCGCGGGTGGCCTCGGTGCCGGCGCCCGGGTCCGCGCTCGCGGGGACGCCTCCGAGAGAGGCCGCCGCGGTGGCCGCGGCGGCTGCGGTCAGGACGGTGACCCGGGCGGGTCGGCGGTGGGAGGCCACGGCTCGCGCTCTCCGTTCGGCTCGTGCGGACTGGCGCCGCAGACAGTAGCCGCTCCCCCGGCCGCGTCCAACGAAGGCGTGGGGCACGCAGAATGACGCCCCGCCGGAGATCACAAGGTCACCGGCGGGGCGTCAGGTCAGCTCGGGGTGCGGCGAACCACCCGTTCGGGCGGCACGCCGGGCGGGTCAGCCGCCGATGCGGACGCCGAACTGGAACGTGCCCATGTACTTCATCGACTCGTAACGGACCACGGCGCCCGGCTTGGGGGCGTGCAGGATCGTGTTGTTGCCCGCGTACAGGCCCACGTGCGACAGGCTGTTGAAGAAGACCAGGTCGCCGGGCTTGAGCTGGCTGCGGCCGATCTTCACGCCGTCGTTCTGCTGGGTGTAGGTGGTGCGGGTGAGGCGGACGCCGGCCTGGCGGTAGGCCCACATCGTCAGACCGGAGCAGTCGTACGCGTTGGGGCCCTCGGCGCCGGAGACGTACGGCTTGCCGACCTGGGTGGCGGCGGCGGCGAGCGCGGCGGCGCCCAGGCCGTTGGCCGCGACCTCCTTGCCGAGGTCGACGCGGTCGGAGGCGGCGCGGCTGGCGCGCTCCGCCTGCGCCGCCTGCTCCCGCTCCTGCTGCTGGATGCGGGCGCGCTCCTCGGCGGTGAGGGTGTTGAGCAGCTTGCGGGCCTCGGCGAGCTTGCCCTGGACCTTGCGCTTCTTCTCGCCGAGGGTCTTGCGGACCTCTTCGAGGTCGGCGAGCTTGGCGGTGGCCTCGGCGCGCTGCTGGGCGAGGGTGCGCTGCTTGTCCTGGATGGTGGCGAGGACGTCGGCCTGCTGGTCGGTGACCCGGCCTATCGCGGTCGCCTTGTCCAGGTAGTCCTCCGGGTCGGAGGAGAGGAAGAGCTGGAGCGCCGGGTCGATGCCGCCGGAGCGGTACTGGGCGCTGGCGACCGAACCGATCTGGTCCCGGAGGGTGTTCAGCTCCTGCTGACCACGGGCCACCCGGTCCTGGATCTGGCCGATCTCCTTCTGCAGCTTGCCGCGGCGCTCCTCGGCCAGGCTGTGCTGCTCGGTGGCCTCCTCGGCCTCGTGGTAGAGCTTGTCGACCTTCGACTTGACTTCGTCGATCTTCGGCTTGGGGGCCGCCTGGGCTCCGGTCTGGGCGGAGATCGCGACGGCGGCGGCCGCGGTCGCGGTGAGCACGGTCACGCGGGTGCGGCTCGGCTGCTTGGGTCGACGGTGGGACGCCACGAAGGCGAGCTCCTTCTTCCTCAGAGCCGCCCGGCCGGTCAAGGGCAGGCGGTTCCTCCACGGACCGCCCGGATGGGCGATCGACCGCGCGAAGGTTCGAGGCTCGACCCTAGTGACCGAGTTGTGATCAGTTCAAATCCCGACGGTAAAAAACTCGCTCACGCACCTCATTATTTACACGCATCGCACGCCCTGTGACGGCCACTTGACGGATCGGAACCCATAAATCGGGCATACAAGGCGAGAGTTGCGAGCCGGGCGAGTCGTTATGAGAGGCGCGAAAGCCGCTTGAGGAGCAGGACCGACGCCACCGGCCGCGCCCCGGCCTTCGCGACGCCGTCGGCGACCTCGCGGTCGGTGGAGACCACGACGACCGGCCGGCCCGGCGGTTCCGCCCGTACCAGCTGGCGGATCAGCTCGTCCGCCGTGACGCCCGGCTTGGAGAAGAGCACCCGCACCCCGCGCGGCGGCGCGAGCAGCACCGGAGCGGCCAGTTCGGCCCCGTCGAAGACACAGGTGACCTCGGCGCCGGAGCGGGCCGCGAGCGCGGAGAGCCCGCCGAGCAGCCGCAGCCGCTGCTTCTCCAGCGGCATCGTCGGATAGCCGGTCTTGGTGACGTTGTAGCCGTCGACGACGAGATGGGCCTGCGGCAGCGCCAACAGCTGGTCCAGGAGGGCCGGATCGGTCTCCGACAGGGCGCGGGCCGCGATGTCCTTCGGCGACATCCGCCCCGGCTCCACGGCGTCCACCGTGTCCGCCGGGTGCACCGACACCGGGGGCAGGGCGAGTTCGCGCCGCAGCCCCTGGGCCGCGTCGAGGACGGTGTCGAGCAGCAGCCGCAGCCGCATGTCCTCCACCGAGCGCCCCTCACGGGCGGCCCGGCGGCTCGCCTCCAGGGCCGCCTCGACCTCGCCGAGCCGGGCCTTGAGCCGCCGCGACTCGCTCTCGGCGGCCGACACCTGGGCGGCCGCCTCGGCGCGGGCGGCCTCGAACTCGGCGTGGGCGCGGCGCAGCGCCGCCTCGCCGCGCTTCACGTCGCTCTGGGCGCTGCGCAGCTTGCGGTGAAGCGATTCGGCTTCCTTGCGGGCGGCCTCCAGATCGTGCCGGAGCTGCTCGGTCTCGCCCTTGGCCCGCTCGCGGGCCGCGGCCAGCTCCTCGCGGAGCCGCTCCAGCTCGCGCCGGCCGGCCTCGTCGGCGCGCTCGGCGTCGGCCCGCTGGACCTCCTCGCCGACGGCGGCCACCAGCTTGACCCAGCCCGGCGGGCGGAGCACATAGGCTGCCGCCGCCACGTCGACGGGGTCGGCGGCGGCGGGCGGCGCGCCGGACTCCACGGCCCCGGCCAGCTCCGGCTGGGCCTGCTTGAACCGCTCGCCGATCCGCTGCCGGAAGAGCGGATCGCCCTCCAGGGCGGCGGCCATCGCGTTGCCGGCGAACTTGGCCCGCCGGCTCGCGGTGAAACGGGCGTACTGACGCAGGGGCGCGGGCAGCTCGGCGACGGTCAGGCCGCCGAAGGCGTCGGCGACCAGCGCGATCACCCGCCGCCGTACCCCCTCCGGCAGGGGATGGTCGAGCGTCTCGGCAGCGTCACCCGCCGCGCCGGCCGGTTCGTCACCGTGCGCGGACTGCTCCACGATCCGTCACCCCTACTGTCGTCGGCGCCGTCCGTCAGGACTCGGCGCCCGGCTTGTCCACGAGTTCGATCTGGTCCACCGCGTTGCACCAGCGGCAGCGGACCGACTCGATGGTCTCACTGACCACCTCGCGCTCCTCGACCTTGGGCTCCCCGGCCAGGTCCAGATGGACGTACTCGACGACCTTGGACGAGCGCGTCACGTCGAAGCGGGTCAGGTTGCCGCACAGGGTGCAGCGCCAGCGGGTCTCGGCGGTCGGCAGGGGAACCGTCGTCATGGTGCCGTCCTTCTTCCTGTCGTGGTGGTACCAGGTACGGAGCCGCGGTGCGCCGTCGAACTGCGGTGCTCGATCCCGTAACCCTACGGCCTCCCCGGACGGCGTCCGGTCCGGCGAGGCACTCTGTCCACTTCATCCCTTCTGCGCCATGATCTGTCCGTGATCGACTGGCGAGGCACGGCCCTGGGCGCCTGCCGGAGCGTCCGTACCGGGCCCGTGGTGACCTACGGGCTGATCGCCGCGTGCTGTCTCCTCTTCATTGTCGGCCCGGTCTCCGGTCTGAACCCGGCGTACGGGACCGGCGACGAGGTGCTCGCGGCGCAGGGCGCGTACTTCCTGAGGTGGGGGGTGGTGCCGGCCGAGCTGACGCGGGGCGACCCCGGCGCCCTGCCCACCCCCTTCACCGCGCTCTTCGTGCACGGCGGCTGGCTGCACCTGCTCGGCAACATGCTCTTCCTCTGGGTCTTCGGAGCGATGGCCGAGGAGCGGATGGGGCACGTCGGGTTCGCCCTCTTCTACCTGGGCACCGGGTACGTAGCCCTGCTCGGCTACGCGATGGCGCACGCGGAGAGCGAGCAGACCCTGGTCGGGGCCTCGGGGGCGATCTCCGCGGTGCTCGGGGCCTTCCTCTTCCTCTTCCCCCGCTCCCGGGTGACCAGCCTCTTCCCCTTCCTCTTCTTCCTGCCGCTGCGCTTCCCCGCCTGGGCCGTGCTCGTCTTCTGGTTCACGCTCCAGTGGCTGGCCGCGCGGACGGCGGGTCCGGGCCCGGGGGTCGCCTATCTGGCCCACGTGGTGGGCTTCTGCGTCGGCTTCCTCTACGCCTGGGTGCGGTATGGAGGGGCTCGCGAAGCGCTTCGATGGAAGGGTGGTGGTGGGTGACGGGTGGGCGGATAGAGTGAAAACCCCAGCAGCGGCGACCGAGGGAGACAGCCAGCCGTGATCACCGCGATCGTCCTCATCAAGACCAGCGTGGACCGCATCCCCGAGATCGCGGAGTCGATCGCCGCGCTCGACAACGTCAGCGAGGTCTTCTCGGTGACCGGTACGTACGACCTCATCGCGATGGTCCGGGTGCCCCGCCACGACGACCTGGCCGAGGTCATCCCCGGCCGGATCAGCAAGATCCCGGGCGTCGAGGCCACCGACACGCACGTCGCCTTCCGCACGTACTCGCAGCACGACCTGGAAGCGGCCTTCGCCATCGGCCTGGAGTCCTGAGGCCGCACGCACGGCGCACGTGAAGGGGCCTCCCGCCCGGGAGGCCCCTTCACCCGTACGAGTGAGCGATCAGCCGCGGTCCGGGACGCAGCGGCCGTCCTCGGTGCGGTACTTCCACCGGGCGCCCTCGCGCACCAGCTCCTTCACGGCGCCGACGAACCGCTGGACGTGCTCGTCCGGCGTACCGGCGCCGAAGCTGACCCGGATGGCGTTGAGGGACCCCTCTCCCGGGTTCGCCTCGGGGGCGCCGCACTCGCCGACGGCCTCCTGGTCGGAGCCGAGCAGGGTGCGGACCAGCGGGTGGGCGCAGAAGAGGCCGTCGCGGACGCCGATGCCGTACTCGGCGGAGAGAGCGGCGGCGAAGTGGGAGCTGTTCCAGCCGTCGACGACGAAGGAGAGCACGCCGACGCGCGGGGCCTCGTCGCCGAAGAGCGAGAGGACACGGACCTCGGGCACCTCGGCGAGGCCGGCGCGGACGGTGTCGACAAGGTGCCGCTCGCGGGCGACGAGGGTGTCGAAACCGGCCTCGGTCAACGCCTTGCAGGCGGAGGCGATGGCGTGGACGCCGATGACGTTCGGGGAGCCGGCCTCGTGGCGGGCCGCGGTGGTGTGCCACTCCACCTCCACCCCGCCGTCGGGCTGGCGCGCCACCGTGCGGGAGGCGCCGCCGCCCGCCAGGTAGGGCTCGGCCTCCTGGAGCCAGTCGGCGCGGCCGGCGAGGACGCCGGAGCCGAAGGGCGCGTACAGCTTGTGGCCGGAGAAGGCGACCCAGTCCACGTCCAGTTCGCGCACGGAGACCGGGTGGTGGGGCGCGAGCTGGGCGGCGTCGAGGACGATCCGGGCGCCGTGCGCGTGGGCGGCGGCGGCGAGTTCGCGCACCGGCCACAGCTCACCGGTCACGTTGGAGGCGCCGGTGACGCAGACGAGGGCGGGGCCGTGGGGCTCGCGGTCGGCGAGGGCGCGCTCCAGGGTCTCGACGGCCTGGGCGGGGGTGCGCGGCGCGTCGAGGTAGGTGACCTGAGCGTCCCTCCACGGCAGCAGGGAGGCGTGGTGCTCGGTCTCGAAGACGAAGACCCGGCAGTCGGCGGGGATGACGCGGGCGAGCAGGTTGAGCGAGTCGGTGGTGGAGCGGGTGAAGACGACCTGGTCGCCCTCGCGGCAGTCGAGGAACTCGGCGACGGTGGCGCGGCTCGACTCGAAGAGGTCGGTGGAGAGCTGGGAGAGGTAGCCGGCGCCGCGGTGGACGCTGCCGTAGTACGGGGCGTAGGCGGCGACGTCGTCCCAGACCCGCTGGAGGGCGGGGGCGCTGGCCGCGTAGTCGAGGGCCGCGTAGGTGACCTCGCCGCCGGTGACGAGCGGGACGGTGACGTCACGGCCGAGGACGGGCAGCGGCCCGGCGCAACAGGCGTCGGCGGAGTCGGCGGAGATGACGGAGGCGGCGGAGGCGGCGGTGTTCGGGCATGCGGACATGACGGGATCTCCCGGGAGGAAAGGGGCGCGAAAGGGCGTGAAGGGACCCGTGGGACGACAGCGCGCGGAAGGGCGCCGCGTACGGGTGTGAGGGGGAGAAGGGGCCGAAGCCCTAGCGCATTCGCTTGCTCACGGGACACCGCTCCTAGAGGACCAAGGACCCCAGGGTGGTGCGCAGGGGTCCGCGCTTGCCGCAGGCTTCTGCTCGTGCGGCCCGGTCTTCACCCGGGGCACCCCGCCACGGACGGAGGGTTGCCGGACAGCCAGCCGGGGCTTTGCAGCTGTCACTCATGACCTGACGGAAAACCTATGCCAGACGATCACGGCCCCGCAACCCCGTCCCGGCATGCGGAACGGGGTGACGGGGCCGAACGGCCGAGGGCTCAGGCGTTGCTGGCGGCGATCCAGCGCTCCAGGGAGGCGCGGGCGGCCCCGGAGTCGATCGACTCGGCGGCCCGCGCCATCCCGGCCCGCAGCTGCTCCGCCAGGGTGCCCCCGCCGGGCTCCAGGGCCGTGAGCGCCGCGGCCGCGTTGAGCAGCACCGCGTCCCGTACCGGCCCGGTCTCGCCGGCCAGGAGCCGCCGGGCGACGTCGGCGTTGTACGAGGCGTCGGCGCCGCGCAGCGCCTCCAGGGGCACGTAGTCGAGGCCGACGTCCCGCGGGTCGAAGACCTCCTCGCGCACGGCCCCGTCGCGGACCACCCACACCCGGGAGGTGCCGGTGGTGGTGAGCTCGTCGAGGCCGTCGTCGCCGCGGAAGACGAGGGCCGAGTTGCCGCGCTCGGCGAGCACCCCCGCGACGATCGGCGCCATCCGGGGGTCGGCGACGCCGACGGCCTGGGCCTTGACCCGGGCGGGGTTGGTGAGCGGGCCGAGCACGTTGAAGGTGGTGCGGATGCCGAGCTGGCCGCGGGCGGCGGCCACGTGCCGCAGCGAGGGGTGGAACTTCACCGCGAAGCAGATGGTGATGCCGGCCTCCTCGGCGACCTGCGCCACCCGTTCGGGGGTGAGGTCGAGGTTGATGCCGAGCTTCTCCAGGACGTCGGAGGAGCCGGAGGCGGAGGAGGCGGCGCGGTTGCCGTGCTTGACGACCCTGGTGCCGGTGCCCGCGACGACGATCGAGGCCATGGTGGAGATGTTGACGGTCTTGGCGCCGTCGCCGCCGGTGCCGACGATGTCGACGGACGGTCCGGGCACCTCGATCGTGTTGGCGTGCGCGTACATGGTCCGGACGAGCCCGCCGATCTCCTCGACCGTCTCGCCCTTGGCGCGCAGCGCCACCATGAACCCGGCGATCTGGGCGTCGGTCGCCTCGCCGCTCATGATCAGGTCCATCGCCCAGGCGGTGTCGTCGGCGGAGAGGTTCCGCCCCTCCAGCAGGCCGTTCAGGAGGACGGGCCAGGAGCGGCCCGCCGTGGTCGGTCCTCCAGCGGGGGTCACAGCGCTCATGGCAGCTCCTGATGATCGTGCGTCGGATACGGGGTCCAGCCTATCGATCCGCCGGGACGGCAAAGAGCCCCGTCCATCGAATGGACGGGGCTCTCGCCGTGGCGACCTGCCTCAGGAGGTCAGGAGGGATCAGTGGTGGCCGTGGCCGCTCTGGATCTCCTTGTACTCCTCGAGGGTGGGCTTGGCGACCTGGTTGTCGTCGCCGTAGTAGCCCTTGTTGAGCTTGACCCGGAGCTTCTCCAGCGCGCCGATCTTCCGCTCCACGCCGTTCTCGTCGACGGCCGGCGGCAGCTGGGCGGGCTCGTACTGCTCGTGCGCGGTGAGCTTGTACAGCTCGCCCTGGCTGAGCGGCTCGTGGACCTCGACGAACTCACCGTGCGGCAGGCGCTTGATGATGCCGGACTCGCGGCCGTGCAGCACCTTGTCCTTGTCCCGGCGCTGGAGGCCGAGGCAGATCCGCTTGGTGACGATGAACGCGATGACCGGACCGGCGAAGAAGAAGATCCGCACGAACCAGGTGATCGAGTTGATCGACAGGTCGAAGTGGGTCGCCCAGAGGTCGTTTCCACCACCGACGAGCATGATCATGTACGCGGTGATCCAGGCGACACCGAAGGCGGTGCGCGTCGGAGCGTTGCGCGGGCGCTGCGCGATGTGGTGCTCGCGCTTGTCGCCGGTGATCCAGGACTCGATGAACGGGTAGACCGCGATGGCCGCGAGGACCAGCGGGAAGATCGCCAGCGGGATCATCACGCCGAGGACCAGGGTGTGGCCCCACAGGTTGATCTCCCAGCCCGGCATGACACGGATCAGACCCTCGGCGAAGCCCATGTACCAGTCGGGCTGGGCGCCGGTGGACACCTGGTCCGGGCGGTACGGGCCGAGGGCCCAGATCGGGTTGATCGAGGCGATCGCGGAGATGACCGCGATGACGCCGAAGACCAGGAAGAAGAAGCCTCCGGCCTTCGCCATGTACACCGGGAGCAGCGGCATGCCGACGACGTTGTTGTTCGTACGGCCGGGGCCCGCGAAGTGCGTGTGCTTGTGGACGAACACCAGGATCAGGTGCGCGACCACCAGGCCCAGCATGATGCCGGGGAGCAGCAGCACGTGCGCCGAGTAGAACCGGGCCACGAAGTCGCCGCCGGGGAACTCGCCGCCGAAGAGGAACATCGACAGGTAGGTGCCGATGATCGGCACCGACAGGATCGCGCCCTGCATGAAGCGGACACCGGTGCCGGAGAGCAGGTCGTCCGGGAGCGAGTAACCGGTGAAGCCGGTGAACATGCCCAGGAAGAACAGCAGGAAGCCGAACAGCCAGTTGATCTCACGCGGCTTGCGGAACGCGCCGGTGAAGAAGACGCGCATCATGTGCACGAACATGCCGGCGAGGAAGATCAGCGCCGCCCAGTGGTGGATCTGCCGGACGAGCAGACCGCCGCGCACCTCGAAGGAGATGTCCATGGTCGACTTGAACGCCTCGGACATCAGCTGTCCCTGGAGCGGGACGTACGAGCCGGCGTACTCCACCTCGTTCATCGACGGGTGGAAGAACATCGTCAGGTAGACGCCCGTCAGGATGATGATGAGGAAGCTGTAGAGGCAGATCTCGCCCAGCATGAAGGACCAGTGGTCCGGGAAGATCTTCCGCATGTTGGCCTTGGCCAGCGTGTAGATCCCCAGGCGGCCGTCGGCCCAGTCGGCGACCCGCTCACCGGCGGGGGCCTTCTTCTGCGTGTTGGTCACAGTGCTCATCCGCGCTCCCAGAAGGCGGGACCGACGGGCTCGTCGAAGTCGCCGTGCGCTTCGAGGAAGCCCTCGTCGTTCACGCCGATCCGCAGCTGCGGGAGGGCGTGACCGGCCGGGCCGAAGATGACTCGGGCGCCGTCGGACAGGTCGAAGGTGGACTGGTGGCACGGGCAGAGCACGTGGTGCGTCTGCTGCTCGTACAGCGAGATCGGGCAGCCGACGTGGGTGCAGATCTTCGAGAAGGCGACGATGCCGTCGTGCGACCACTCGAGCTCGCGCTTGTCCTTGATGTCCTTCGGCTCGATCCGGACGATCATCAGGGCGGCCTTGGCGATCTGGACCTGGAAGTCGTGGTCGTGCTCCGAGAGGCCCTCGGGCATCGCGAAGGTCAGCGAACCGACGGCGACGTCCTCGGGACGCAGCGGCTCGTGCGTGTTCATGTTGATGAGCATCTTGCCCCGGGCCCACAGCGTGGTGCGGAGCTTCTTCTCGGGCAGCGGGCCCATGTCGCGCAGCAGCATGACGCCGGAGAGCGGCACCAGGGCCAGCGCGCCGAACAGCGTGTTGCGGATGAGCTTGCGGCGACCGAAGCCGGACTCGGCGGCGCCGGCCGCGAAGTCCGCCATGACCTTCGCCTTGACCTCGGGCGAGGCCTCCATCGGGTGGCGCTCGTCCGCGATCTCGACGTCGGACATCAGGGTGCGGGCCCAGTGGACCGCGCCCGCGCCGATGAAGAAGAGGGCGAGGCCGAGCGTCCAGCCGAGCGCGAAGTTGAGCGCGGACACGTGGCCGAACGGCCAGATGTACACGATCTTGTCGACCGGGAAGATCACGTACGAGGCGATGAAGCCGACGGTGGCCAGCATCGACAGCACGAACATGAAGGCGACCGCACGCTCGGACCGGCGGGCGGCCCGCTCGTCGATGTCCTGGATGCGCGGCTTGTGGGGCGGAAGGCCCGGGTCGGCGAACGGGTTGTCCGCGACCTTCACCGCGCCGTGCGCGGTGGCCTGCTCTACCGGCAGGTTCTCTTCTGGAATCTCTTGGGTACTCATGACTTCTTGGCCTTAGCGGTGTGGGCCGCGACCCAGACGGCAACTGCGATCAGCGCGCCCAGACCGAAGATCCAGGCGAACAGACCCTCGGAGACGGGGCCGAGACCACCGAGCGACAGACCGCCCGGGCTGGGGGTCTCGTCGCCGTTGACAGCCTGGACGTACGCGATGATGTCCCTCTTCTGCTGCTCCGGCATGGTCGTGTCAGGGAAGGAGGGCATGTTCTGCGGGCCGGTCTGCATGGCCTCGTAGAGGTGCTTCGGGCTGACGCCGTTCAGGTCGGGCGCGTACTTGCCGTGCGTGAGGGCACCGCCCTTGCCGGTGAAGTTGTGGCACTGGGCGCAGTTGTTGCGGAACAGCTCGCCACCCTTGGCACTGTTGGCACCCGCGGGGTCGTACTGGCCCGGCTTGGGCGTGATGGGACCGGCACCGAGGGAGGCGACGTACGCCGCGAGCTGGTCGATCTGCGCCTGCGTGTAGATGACCTTCTTCCTCGGGACCTGGGCACCCGGCTGCTGCGCCGGCATACGGCCGGTGCCGACCTGGAAGTCGACGGCCGCGGAGCCGACGCCGACCAGGGACGGGCCGTCAGAGGTGCCCTGACCGCCGGTTCCGTGGCAGCTGGCGCAGCCGACGGAGTAGAGCTTCTTGCCCTCCTCGATGGCGAGGGACTGGGCGGTTTCATCGGCCTTCGCCGTGCCCGCGGGCGCGAACGCGGCGTACAGCCCCCCCGTGGCCGCCAGCGCGAGAAGTAGGACGACGACCGCCGCCAGCGGATGGCGTCGTCGTGCGGAGAGCTTTTTCACGGATTACCCCGGTGTCAGGATCTTCTGCGTCGATGCTTGCTGGATGTCGGTCCGCCGCGAAGGGCGGTGGCCGACTACTTGATCATGTAGATCGTGGCGAAGAGGCCGATCCAGACGACATCGACGAAGTGCCAGTAGTAGGACACGACGATGGCGGCGGTTGCCTGCTCGTGAGTGAACCTCTTGGCGGCGTAGGTCCGGCCGAGGACCAGCAGGAAGGCGATGAGACCGCCCGTCACGTGCAGGCCGTGGAAGCCGGTGGTCAGGTAGAACACCGTGCCGTACGGGCCGGACGAGAGCGAGAGGCCCTCGTGCTTGACCAGCTCGGTGTACTCGAAGACCTGGCCGCCGATGAAGATCGCACCCATCACGAACGTGATGATGAACCACGTCCGGAGCTTCTTCACGTCGCCCCGCTCCGCGGCGAAGACGCCGAGCTGGCAGGTGAGGGAGGAGAGCACCAGGATCGTGGTGTTGGTCGCCGAGAAGGGGAAGTTCAGGGCCGAGGCCTCTTCCGCCCAATACTCGGGACCCGTCACCGATCGCAGGGTGAAGTACATCGCGAAGAGGGCCGCGAAGAACATCAGCTCGGAACTCAGCCAGATGATGGTTCCGACGCTGGTGAGGTTCGGTCGATTGACCGACGGGTGCGCGTGCCCGGTTTCTACTGTCGTTACTGTCGCCACGACCGACATTATGTCGGTCGCTTATCCCGCCCTCACTCCGGGGGGTGCCGTTCGGAGTGTCAGAGGGGTGTGTCCAGCCCGAACGGCCCATCGGGGGGACCGCCGGGCAACCTTCGAACAGGTGTTGAACGGGTGTTGACGGGGTGTGGAGCGGAGTAGCATCCGGCGCATCGGTCGAGGACGACCGCCCGCCTTCCGGACGGAGGAACGATGCAGTCGAGTGCCACGGTCCTGGTCTACAGCGACGACGCGAACACCCGGGAGCAGGTCCGGCTCGCCGCCGGGCGGCGGCCCGCGGCCGACGTGCCCACGGTGGAGTTCGTGGAGTGCGCGACGCTCCCGGCCGTGCTGAAGCGGCTCGACGAGGGCGGGATCGACGTCTGCGTCCTCGACGGCGAGGCCGTCCCGGCGGGCGGCATGGGCGTCTGCCGGCAGATCAAGGACGAGGTCTTCCGCTGCCCGCCGGTGCTGCTGCTGATCGGCCGCCCGCAGGACGCCTGGCTGGCCACCTGGAGCCGCGCGGACGCCGCCGTCACCCTTCCGGTGGAACCGGTCGAGTTCGCGGCCTCCCTGGCGGGCCTGCTCCGCTCCCGCCTGTCCCTCGACGCGTAGGCCCGCGGACGGGCTTCACAGGGGCAGCGGTCGGAGGCGGGCCCTGGCGTCGTGGGCGGCCGTGGGGTCGCCCTTCTCGGCGACCAGGGCGCTGCCCCGGCGCCACTTCTCCCAGGAGAGGTTCCAGTCGCCGAAGCCGTTGCCGAAGGCGTCCATCATCGCGCCGGAGCTGTTGACGACGCGGACGATGTCGCCGGGGCGGACGTTCTCGTAGAACCAGGCCGCGTTGCCGGTGGACATGCCCACGCAGCCGTGGCTGACGTTGGCGACGCCGTGGGAGCCGGCGGACCAGGGGGCGGCGTGCACGTACTCGCCGCTCCAGGTGACCCGGGTGGCGTAGTACACCGGCAGGTCGTACGACTCCGCGCTGCCCTCGGCGATGCCGATGCTGGTGCCGCGCATCCGGACGTAGTACTCCTTGCCGAGCACCACTTTGATCCCGTTCCGGGTGGAGAAGCCCGGTTTCCCGGTGGTCACCGGAATGGTGTTGATCACTTCTCCGTTGCGCCGCACCGTCATCTGGTGCGACGCGGCGTCGGCGACGGCCTCGATCCGGTCGCCGATCTTCAGCTGGAGCGGCTTGGACGGGCCTCCGTAGAGCTTGTCGCCGACGCGGAGGCCGTCGAGGTTGCCGGTGACCGAGACGAGCGCGCCGGCCGGCCAGTACTCCTTGGGCCGGAAGTGCAGCTTCTTGTCGTCCACCCAGTACCAGGAGCCCCCGACGGCGGGCGTGGAGCGGACCTTGAGGGCCCGTTCGACGACGGCGCGCGCGGCCCGGTCCTTGACGGGGAGGCTGAGCTCCGCGGTGATCGGCTGCCCCACGCCGTACGTGCCCGCCTCCGGCCCGAAGGCGACGGTCAGGGCCTTCTTGGCCGGGGCCGTCTCGAAGGTGTACGTACGGGCTCCAGGGGCCCCGTCCTCGTCCTCCGTGGCCACTCTGACGGTGTAACGGGTCCCGGCGGCCAGGGAGGCGGTGGAGCGCCAGGTGCGGCCGTCGGCGGTGAGTTCGCCCGCCAGGTGACGGCCGGCCGCGTCGGTGGCGGTGACGTCGGTGATCCGCCCCTCGTCGCCCTTGGAGGTGATCTCCAGCGGCTTCTCGGGGTCGAGCCGGGTCCCGTCGGCGGCCTCGAAGGTGATCTGGTCGGCCGCGTCGTAGGGGCTCGCCGACAGCGGATGCCCTTCGGAGCCCGCGCACGCCGCCGCGCCCGCGGTGACGGTGAGGGCCAGGAGGGTGCAGCTCAGAACAGTCCGAATGCGCGGCGTGTCGTTCATGACCTCACGCTAAGGACAGTCGTGCGCCCGGGCGCGCCGAGCGCGGCAAAAGAGGGGCCCGGCCGCTTCGCGTACGAAGTGACCGGGCCCCTCGGGGTGTTACGGGGTGTTACTGGTTCTGGTTCTCACCGCGGTAGAACTCGAAGACCCAGCCCCAGATGCCGACGAGGATCAGCGGGGCGGAGAAGTACATGATCCACCAGCCCATCGCGACACCGAGGAAGGCGAGCGCGCCACCGAGAGCCAGCGACAGCGGCTGCCAGCTGTGGGGGGCGAAGAAGCCCACCTCGCCGGCCTCGTCCGCGACGTCGGCCTCCTTGTCGTCCTGCGCCATCGCGTCGACCCGCTTGGCCGTGAAGGCCAGGTAGTAGCCGATCATGATGGCCAGGCCGAAGGCCAGGAAGAGCGCCGTCGTGCCGACCGGCTCCTTGGACCAGACGCCGTACACGATCGCCATGGCAAGGATGAAGACGCTCAGCCAGATGAACATCTTGCCCTGGATCTTCACTTGCCGGCCTCCTTGCCGCCGGTGAGGGCCGCGGCCTCGTGGGGCTTGTTCTCGAGCTGGTCGACAGCCGCGATCTCAGGGTGGTGCAGGTCGAACGCGGGCGATTCCGACCGGATCCGCGGCAGCGTGAGGAAGTTGTGCCGCGGCGGCGGGCAGGAGGTCGCCCATTCGAGCGAACGGCCGTAGCCCCACGGGTCGTCGACCTCGATCTTCTTGCCGTACTTGGCGGTCTTCCAGACGTTGTAGAAGAACGGCAGGACCGACAGGCCGAGCAGGAAGGAGGAGATCGTCGAGATCGTGTTCAGGGTGGTGAAGCCGTCGGCGTCCAGGTAGTCCGCGTAACGACGCGGCATGCCCTCGGCGCCGAGCCAGTGCTGCACCAGGAAGGTGCCGTGGAAGCCCACGAACAGCGTCCAGAACGTCATCTTGCCGAGGCGCTCGTCGAGCATCTTGCCGGTGAACTTCGGCCACCAGAAGTGGAAGCCGGAGAACATCGCGAAGACGACGGTGCCGAAGATGACGTAGTGGAAGTGCGCCACGACGAAGTACGAGTCGGAGACGTGGAAGTCCATCGGGGGCGAGGCCAGGATGACGCCGGTCAGACCACCGAAGGTGAAGGTGATCAGGAAGCCGACGGCCCAGAGCATCGGGGTCTCGAAGGACAGTGAGCCCTTCCACATCGTTCCGATCCAGTTGAAGAACTTCACGCCGGTCGGTACGGCGATAAGGAACGTCATGAAGGAGAAGAACGGGAGGAGCACGCCACCGGTGACGTACATGTGGTGCGCCCACACGGTCACGGACAGACCGGCGATCGCGATGGTCGCGGCGATCAGACCGATGTAGCCGAACATCGGCTTGCGGCTGAAGACCGGGATGACCTCGGAGATGATGCCGAAGAACGGCAGGGCGATGATGTACACCTCGGGGTGGCCGAAGAACCAGAAGAGGTGCTGCCAGAGCAGAGCGCCGCCGTTGGCCGCGTCGAAGACGTGGGCACCGAACTTGCGGTCCGCCTCAAGGGCGAAGAGCGCCGCCGCCAGGACCGGGAAGGCGAGCAGGACCAGGACACCGGTCAGCAGCACGTTCCAGGTGAAGATCGGCATGCGGAACATCGTCATGCCCGGAGCGCGCATGCAGATGATCGTGGTGATGAAGTTGACCGAACCGAGGATCGTGCCGAAGCCGGAGAAGGCCAGACCCATGATCCAGAGGTCGGCGCCGACACCCGGCGAGCGGACGGCGTCCGACAGCGGGGAGTAGGCGAACCAGCCGAAGTCGGCCGCACCCTGCGGGGTGAAGAAGCCGGCCACCGCGATGATCGAGCCGAAGAGGTACAGCCAGTAGGCGAACATGTTCAGCCGCGGGAACGCCACGTCGGGCGCGCCGATCTGGAGCGGCATGATCCAGTTCGCGAAACCGGCGAACAGCGGCGTCGCGAACATCAGCAGCATGATCGTGCCGTGCATCGTGAACGCCTGGTTGAACTGCTCGTTCGACATCAGCTGCGTGCCCGGACGGGCCAGCTCGGCGCGCATGAAGAGCGCCATGAGGCCGCCGATGCAGAAGAACACGAACGACGTGACGAGGTAGAGCGTACCGATCGTCTTGTGGTCGGTGGTGGTCAGCCACTTCACCACCACGTTGCCGGGCTGCTTGCGGCGGACGGGCACCTCGTTCTCGTACGAGTCCTCAGCCGCGGCACCCTTGGTTTCGTTGGGGATGCTCACAGTTGGTTCTTCTCCGCGTTCCTGGCCGGGTCCGTCTGCTCGATGCCGGACGGGATGTAGCCGGTCTGACCCTTCTCGGCCAGCTCCTTCAGGTGCGCCTGGTAGCGCTCAGGGGAGACCACCTTGACGTTGAAGAGCATCCGGGAGTGGTCGACACCGCACAGCTCGGCGCACTTGCCGAGGAACGTGCCCTCCTCGGTCGCGGTGACCTCGAAGGCGTTGGTGTGACCCGGGATGACGTCCTGCTTGAAGAGGAACGGAACCACCCAGAAGGAGTGGATGACATCACGCGAGGTGAGGATGAACCGGACCTTCTCGCCCTTCGGCAGCCACAGGGTCGGGCCCGGGTTGCCGGTCTGCGGGTTCCGGTCGCCGGGGATGCCGGCGTCGTACACGCCGCCCGCGTTCTCCGGGAACTGGTCGATGAACTTGTCCGGGATCGACGCGAGGTTCTTGTCCTTCTTCGCGTCGCCCTCGACACCGGGCACGTCCTCGATGTAGTTGAAGGCCCAGCTCCACTGGTAGCCGACCACGTTGATGGTGTGGGCCGGCTTCGGGGTGAGCTCGAGGAGCTTCGACTCGTCGCGCGCGGTGAAGTAGAAGAGCACCGAGACGATGATGAGAGGGGTGACCGTGTACAGCGCCTCGATGGGCATGTTGTAGCGGGTCTGCGGAGGTACCTCGACCTTGGTCCGGCTGCGCCGGTGGAAGATGGTCGCCCACAGGATCAGGCCCCACACCAGGATGCCGGTGAGGAGCGCGGCGGCCCAGGAGCCCTGCCACAGGGAGAGGATCCGAGGCGCCTCTTCCGTGACGGGGGTGGGCATGCCCAGGCGGGGGAAGTCTTCCCAGTTGTACGAGCAGCCGGTGGCTGTCGCCAGGATCAGGCCCGCAGTCAGCACCTGCGGCAGCTTCCGCCGCATCGGGCGCCGCGACGAGCGGTCGGAGCCGTTGGGACTCACGTAGCGCCTTCCCGAGAGTCTCGGCCCGCGTTGGTCGGCCACGGCCGTCCGTCTCGCTGGTCGGTCGCCGCCCCGGCCGCGGGCAGGGGTTTGGATGTTTATGCGGACCAAACCCTACTGGACGCTATTTGGGGTCGCGCGGGGAGGGTGCCCAACGCGCCGTCCGAGTCCCCGAAGGGGTGGACCGAAGGGTTCCGGGGAGGGGCCGGAACCGCCCGTTCGGGGGTCTGGCGGCGGATGGCGGCACGCTCCTGACGAGCACTCACCCCGGCCCCTCCACGCCGCCCGCGGGCCGCGGCGGAGCGGCCCGCGCCACAGGCTCTACCGTGGGCGGATGCCGTACTTCGACGCCGCGTCCGCCGCTCCCCTGCATCCCGTCGCCCGCCAGGCGCTGCTCGCCGCCCTGGACGAGGGGTGGGCCGACCCGGCCCGGCTCTACCGGGAGGGGCGGCGGGCCCGGCTGCTGCTCGACGCGGCGCGGCAGGCCGCGGCGGAGGCGGTGGGCTGTCGCCCCGACGAACTCGTCTTCACCCCTTCGGGGACGCGCGCGGTCCACTCGGGCGTGTCGGGAGCGCTCGCGGGCCGCCGCCGGGCCGGCGACCGCCTCGTGGTCTCGGCCGTCGAGCACTCCTCGGTCCTGCACGCGGGCGAGGCGCACGCGGCGGCCGGCGGAACGGTGACGGAGGTCCCGGTCGACCGGACCGGCGCGGTGGACCCGGAGGTCTTCGCGGCGGCGCTGGGCGTCGGGGCGGCAGTGGGCTCGGGCGGGACGCCGGGCGGCGGGGCGGCTCTGGCCTGCCTCCAGTCCGCCAATCATGAAGTGGGGACGGAGCAGCCGGTGGCCGAGGTGGCGGAGGCGTGCCGGGCGGCCGGGGTGCCGCTGCTCGTGGACGCGGCCCAGTCGCTGGGCTGGGGGCCGGCCCCGGAGGGCTGGTCGCTGCTGACGGCGAGCGCGCACAAGTGGGGCGGCCCTGCGGGCGTGGGGCTCCTCGCGGTGCGGAAGGGCGTCCGGTTCGCCCCGCAAGGCCCGTCCGACGAACGGGAGTCGGGCCGCGCGCCCGGTTTCGAGAACCTCCCGGCGATCGTCGCGGCGGCGGCCTCGCTGCGGGCGGTACGGGCCGAGGCCGCGGCGGAGGGCGCCCGGCTGCGGGCCCTGGTGGACCGGATCCGGACGCGGGTGCCGGAGCTGGTGCCGGACGTGGAGGTGGTGGGCGACCCGGTGCGGCGCCTCCCCCACCTCGTCACCTTCTCCTGCCTGTACGTCGACGGGGAGACGCTGCTGTCGGAGCTGGACCGGGAGGGTTTCTCCGTTTCGTCCGGTTCGTCGTGTACGAGTTCCACGCTGACGCCCAGCCATGTGCTGCGCGCCATGGGGGTGCTGAGCGAGGGGAACGTCCGGGTCTCGCTGCCGACCGGCACGACGGAGGCGGACGTGGACCGCTTCCTGACGGTGCTGCCGGGCGTCGTCGCGACGGTACGGGACCGGCTGGGCGCGGGCGGGACGGCGCCGGAGACCACCGGGGAGGTACTGGTGGACGCGCTGGGGAAGCGGTGCCCGATCCCGGTGATCGAGCTGGCGAAGGTGATCGGGTCGGTGCCGGTGGGGGGGACGGTGACGGTGCTGGCGGACGACGAGGCGGCGCGGCTGGACATTCCGGCGTGGTGCGAGATGCGGGGCCAGGAGTACGTGGGCGACTCCCCGTCCCCCCGGGGCGGCCGCGCCTACGTCATCCGCCGCACCTCGTGACGCGGGGCCTGCGGCCCCACGGACCCGCCGCTCCGGTGCGGGCGCCCGCCGCTTCGTTGTGGGCATACGTTCCTCCCCCAAGGACTTCGTCCAGGGGGTGCCCCAGGGCGTGGGGGTCCCCCCGGACGAAGTCTGGGGGAGGGTGGGCACAACGGAACGGCACTCTCTGCGGGTGCCTCCGCACCGGTGCCTGGACCCGCACCCATACGGCGCCGTGCACGGGGTGCGGGTTCAGGCGCGGAAAGCCTTGGCCCGGCGAGGGGCGCCGTCCCTGTGCCCACCCGTCCCTCCCCCAAGGACTACGTCCAGGGGGGACCCCCAAGCGGGACGTATGCCCACAGGGACGGCGGGCGCAGCCCGCGTGGGGCGGGGTGCGGGGTCAGGAGAGGTGGGCGCGGACCTCGGTGGCGGCTTCTTCGCCGTACGCCTTGGTGAAGCGCTCCATGAAGTGGGCCCGCCGCAGCGTGTACTCCTGCGTGCCCAGCGTCTCGATGACGAGCGTCGCCAGCATGCAGCCGACCTGCGCCGCCCGCTCCAGGCTGACGCCCCAGGAGAGGCCCGAGAGGAAGCCCGCGCGGAAGGCGTCGCCGACGCCGGTGGGGTCGACCTTGGCCTCCTCCTCGGGGCAGGCGACCTCGATCGCCGGCTCGCCGACGCGCTCGATGCGGACGCCGCGCGAGCCGAGCGTGGTGACGCGGTGGCCGACGCGGGACAGGATCTCCTCGTCGGTCCAGCCGGTCTTCGTCTCGATGAGGCCCTTCTCGTACTCGTTGGAGAAGAGGTAGGTCGCGCCGTCGAGGAGGGTGCGGATCTCCTCGCCGTCCATGCGGGCGATCTGCTGCGAGAAGTCCGCGGCGAAGGGGATGGCCCGGGCCTTGCACTCCTCGGTGTGGCGGAGCATCGCCTCGGGGTCGTCGGCGCCGATGAGGACGAGGTCGAGCCCGCCCACGCGGTCGGCGACGGCCTTGAGCTCGATGAGGCGGGCCTCGCTCATGGCGCCGGTGTAGAAGGAGCCGATCTGGTTGTGGTCCTTGTCCGTGGTGCAGACGAAGCGCGCGGTGTGCAGGACCTCGGAGATGCGGACCGAGCCGGTGTCGACGCCGTGCCGGTCGAGCCAGGCGCGGTACTCGTCGAAGTCGTAGCCGGCCGCGCCGACGAGGACCGGGTTGCCGCCGAGCTGGCCCATGCCGAAGCAGATGTTGGGGCCGACGCCGCCGCGGCGGACGTCGAGGTTGTCCACGAGGAAGGAGAGGGACACCGTGTGGAGCTGGTCGGCCACCAGCTGGTCGGCGAACCGGCCGGGGAAGGTCATGAGGTGGTCGGTGGCGATGGAGCCGGTGACTGCGATACGCACGGCTGGGTGCTCCTGCGGGTAAAGGGCGATGACAATTCACGCTACCCGGTGCCGGGCGCGCTGCCGAACAGTGGAAACTACCCCAGAGTAGGGCTTTTCTCCGGAGGCGGGTGGTGCATACGGTGCGCCCATGACCACGTACCCCGCTCCCGCGGAGCGACACGAGTCCGATCTGAGCCTGGCCGAGCTGTGCGGAGCCGGTGCCCGGATGGCCCCGCACTGGGTGGCGCCGGCCGGTCCCGCGCCCACCCCGGTCTCCCCCTCCTCCATCCACGGCGTGGTCGTCCCGGCGGCCTCGGCACGGCTGATCGCCGCCACCGCGGAGTACGGCGGCTGACGGACGGAACCGGCCGCGCCCCCGCCCCGTCCCACCGGTGTCCGATCGACACGAGGGAGCGTTGCGGTGAGCGGTACGGAGAGCGGGCGTGGGCGGCGGACCGTGCTCGTCGCCACGGTGGCGGCAGGTGTGCTGCTGGCCGGGGGCGGCGGGCTGTATCTGACCGCCTCCGGTGACGACGGGGGCGGCAGGGACGACGGCAGGGACGGTACGGCGTCCCGCGCCGGGGCCGCCGCCTCGCCGCCGCCCCTGCGGCTGGCGGGCGGGAGCGGTGGTACGGAGCCGGGCGCGGGAATCGCGCCGGGCGAACCGGACCCGGGCGGCACTCCGAACGGGACGGTCTACAGAGCCGAGGGCCCACTCCCCCAAGGGCCTTCGTCGGCCGCGGTCCACCGGCCGGAGGGCCTGGTCACCTCGGAAGAGGTGACCAGGCTGGCCGGGGTTCTCGGGATCGAGGGCCGGCCCGTGCTCGTCGGGGACGTGTGGACGATCCGGCCGGAGAAGGACGGCCAGGGGCCGCGGCTCGACGTGACCCGGCAGGCGCCGGGGAACTGGACGTACTCCTGGTACGACGGCGGCCCGGTCGGCGACACCTGCCTGAAGGGCAGGGCGTGCCCGCCGCCCGGGGAGACGAAGCCGCCGGCCGGGGGCTCGCCGGTGAGCGAGGCGGCGGCGAGGGCGGCGGCCGCGCCGGTCCTCAAGGCGCTGGGGCAGGACGACGCCAAGGTGTCGGCGACGCAGGTCATGAACGGCTCGGTGCGGGTGGTGAACGCCGATCCGGTGATCGACGGGCTGCCCACCTACGGCTGGTCGACGGGGCTGCACATCGGCCCGGACGGGCGGCCGGTCGCGGGCAGCGGCACCCTGAAGGAGCCGGTGCGGGGCGAGACGTACCCGGTGGTGTCGGCGGAGCGGGCGCTCGCGCGGCTGAACGAGGAGTCGAAGGGCACGGGTCCGATCGGGATCGGCGGCTGCGCCACCGACCCGCCGGCCGGGACGCCTCACGCCGAGACGCCTCCGGCCGGGACGGAGCAGCCGCCCCGCGAGGACATGCCCTGCGAGACGATCGCGCACACGGCCCCGCCGCGCGAGGTGCCGGTGACAAGTGGGGTGCTCGGCCTCGCGGCCACGGACACGGCGGACGGGCGGATCCTCGTACCGACGTGGCTGTTCACGGCGGACCCGGCGGACGGGGCACCGTACACGGTGACCTGGACGGCGGTGGCGCCGGAGTACCTGGTGCCGTCCGCGACGCCGTCGCCCGAGCCCACGCCGAGCGAGCCGGAGCCCGGGACGGAGCCGGTGCGGCGGATCAGCTCGTACGTGGTCGAGGACGACGGGCGGACGCTCGCGGTGACCTTCTGGGGCGGGGTGTGCAGCCGCTACACGGCGGTCGCGGCGGAGGACCCGCGGCAGGTGAGGGTCCGGATAGACGAGGAGCCGCTGGACCCCGACAGGGTCTGCATGCTGGTCGCCAAGGAGATCACCGTGAAGGTGACGCTGAAGGCGCCGCTGGGCGACCGGCCGGTGGTGGACGCGGCGAGCGGCCAGGCGATCCCGAGGCGGTAGGAGCCACACCGCCCGGCGGGAGCGGCACGGGAAAGGGCGGTGGCCCGGGAGGACGTCCTCCCGGGCCACCGCCCTCGTCGTCGCCCGGCGACGACTTAGCTGAACGAGTCGCCGCAGGCGCAGGAGCCGGTGGCGTTCGGGTTGTCGATCGTGAAGCCCTGCTTCTCGATGGTGTCGACGAAGTCGATCGAGGCACCGCCCAGGTACGGGGCGCTCATGCGGTCGGTGACGACCTTGACGCCGTCGAAGTCCTTGACGACGTCGCCGTCGAGCGAGCGCTCGTCGAAGAAGAGCTGGTAGCGCAGGCCGGAGCAGCCTCCGGGCTGGACAGCGACGCGCAGGGCCAGGTCGTCGCGGCCTTCCTGCTCGAGCAGAGCCTTCACCTTGGCCGCGGCGGCGTCGCTCAGAAGGATGCCGTCGCTGACGGTGCTGGTCTCGTCCGATACGGACATCTACATCTCTCCCGGGTTGTACGGAGACTGCTTGCCGACCGGTTGCAACCGGCGGTGCCCCGGATTCATTCCGGGTCGGAGTGGGATTTCCCTCCTTCATGCTCGCACACCGCGCCCGAAGACGCGGAGGGCGAATTCGTCACATCGACACTATGGCCATCGTCAGAATGACGTGAAGGGGTTATGATAGATAACGTCATTTAGACGAAAAGGTCCCCTGAGAAGTCCCCCCAAGAAAGGGTGCGTGACGTGACCACCGCCCAGACCCCCCTGGACGTCCAGCCGACGCCGCTCGCCCTGCTGCTGCTCGGCCGCGAGGCCGACCCCAAGAGCGAGCGCGGCGTGGAGTGCCCCGGCGATCTGCCGTCGCCCTCCGACCCCGACCTGGTGGAGCGTGCGCGCGCGGCCAAGGAGAAGCTCGGGGACAAGGTCTTCGTGCTCGGCCACCACTACCAGCGCGACGAGGTCATCCAGTTCGCCGACGTCACCGGCGACTCCTTCAAGCTGGCCCGTGACGCCGCCGCCCGGCCGGAGGCCGAGTACATCGTCTTCTGCGGTGTGCACTTCATGGCCGAGTCGGCCGACATCCTCACCGGCGACGACCAGAAGGTCGTCCTGCCGGACCTCGCGGCCGGCTGCTCGATGGCCGACATGGCCACCGCCGAGCAGGTCGCCGAGTGCTGGGACGTGCTGACGGAGGCCGGGATCGCCGAGCAGGTGGTGCCCGTCTCGTACATGAACTCCTCGGCCGACATCAAGGCCTTCACCGGCAAGCACGGGGGCACGATCTGCACCTCGTCCAACGCCGAGCGGGCCCTGAACTGGGCCTTCGAGCAGGGGGAGCCCGGCACGACAAAGGTGCTCTTCCTCCCCGACCAGCACCTGGGCCGCAACACCGCCGTCCGCGACATGGGCATGTCCCTGGACGACTGCGTGGTCTACAACCCGCACAAGCCGAACGGCGGGCTCACCGTCGAGGAGCTGCGCGCCGCCAAGATGATCCTGTGGCGCGGCCACTGCTCGGTGCACGGCCGGTTCAGCCTGGACTCGGTCAACGACGTGCGCGAGCGCATCCCGGGCGTGAACGTGCTCGTCCACCCCGAGTGCCGGCACGAGGTCGTCGCCGCCGCGGACTACGTGGGCTCGACCGAGTACATCATCAACACCCTGGAGGCGGCCCCGGCCGGCTCGAAGTGGGCGATCGGCACCGAGCTGAACCTGGTCCGCCGCCTGGCGAACCGTTACGCCGACCAGGGCAAGGAGATCGTCTTCCTCGACAAGACGGTCTGCTTCTGCTCGACGATGAACCGGATCGACCTGCCGCACCTGGTGTGGGCCTTGGAATCTCTGGCAGAGGGAAACCTGGTCAACCGGATCGAGGTCGACAAGGAGACGGAGTCCTTCGCGAAGCTGGCGCTGGAGCGGATGCTGGCGCTGCCGTAACGGTTCTCCGGTACGTACGCCGACCGGTACGTACGCCGAAGGGGCGCCCCCACCACCGTGGGGGCGCCCCTTCGGCTCGCCGTCCGGAGGCTCAGTCGAGCGCGTCCAGCAGGCTCGCGTCCAGCGGGGTGACGTCGGGCTGCTGCGGGATCTCCGCGTCGTCGCCCTTCTTGAGCGTCTTCTTCGCCGCCTTCTTCGCCGCCTTCTTCTGCGCACGGCGCTCCTTGCGGAGTTCGACCATGGCGTAGAGCGTCGGGACGAGGAGAAGGGTCAGCAGGGTCGAGCTGATCAGGCCGCCGATCACGACCACGGCGAGCGGCTGGGCGATGAAGCCGCCCTCGCCGGTGATGCCGAGGGCCATCGGCAGCAGGGCGAAGATGGTCGCCAGGGCGGTCATCAGGATCGGGCGGAGCCGGTGCCGGCCGCCCTCGACGACGGCCTCGACGACCCCGTACCCCTGGGCCCGGTACTGGTTGATCAGGTCGATCAGGACGATCGCGTTGGTGACGACGATGCCGATGAGCATCAGCATGCCGATCATCGCCGGGACGCCCATCGGGGTGCCGGTGGCGATCAGGAGGCCGAGGGCGCCGGTGGCCGCGAACGGGATGGAGACCAGCAGGATCAGCGGCTGGATCAGCGACTTGAAGGTCGCGACGAGCAGCATGAAGACGATCGCCACGGCGGCGAGCATCGCCAGGAAGAGGTTGGTGAACGCCTCGGTCTGGTCCTCGGAGACACCGCCGATGGAGGCGGTGGCGCCCTCCGGCAGGTCGAGCGCGGCGATCTTCGACTGGAGCGCGGCGCCCACGGCACCGGTGTTGTCCGTGGTCGGCTTGGCGGTGATGGTCGCCGCGCGGGCGCCGTCGATCCGGGTCATGGAGACCGGGCCGGGGACGAGCTCGACGGTGGCGAGGTCACCGAGCTTCACCGGGCCGAGGGGCAGCGCCTTCAGCTCGGCGAGGGTGGTGGCCGGGGCGGCCGAGGTGATCAGGACGTCCCGCTCGGTGTCGTCGAGGGTGGCCTTGCCGGCCGGGGTGCCCCGGACGGCCTGGGCGACGACCATGCCGAGGGTGGCGTCGTCGAAGCCGGCGTCGGCCGCCTTCTCGGTGGCCTTCACGGAGATCCGCGGGACCGACTGGGAGAGGTCGCTCTGGACACCGGTGACGTCCTTCAGCTCCGCGACGGCCTTCTGGACCTGTTCGGACGCCTTCCGCAGCAGCTCGCGGTCGCCGGCCTTCACCACGACGCTCAGGTCCTGGTTGGCGAAGCCGTCGCCGGCCGCGATCGAGGTGTCGCCGATGCCGTCCAGCTTCGCGAGGGCGGACTCGATGGAGTCGCGGGTCTTCTCGTACGAGACCGACTCCTCCAGGGTGACCTGGAAGGACGCCTGGTTGGCGCCGGTGCCGCCGCCGAAGGCCGCCATGAAGCCGGAGGAGCCGACGGTGACCTGGTAGTCCTTGACGCCCTCCGTCTCCGCGAGGACCTTCTCGATCTTCTTCGCGGCCTCGTCGGAGGCGTCCAGGGCCGTACCCGGCGCCAGCTTCTGCTTGACCGTCAGGACCGGCTGGTCGCCCTGGTCGAAGAAGTTGGTCTTCATCAGCGGCGCCATGCCGAAGGTGACGAGGAGGACGACGAGCGCGAGGGCGACGCTGGTGAGGCGGCGGCGGGTGGCGAACCGCAGCACCGGCACGTACGCGCGCTGCAGGCGGCTCCTCGCCTCCTTCTCCTCGGCGAGCCTGCGGGCCTCGTCCGGGTCCTCGGAGGTGCCCTTGGCTGCGCGCAGGAACCAGTACGAGAGGACGGGAACGACCGTCAGCGACACGAGGAGCGAGGCGAGCAGGGCCGCGGTCACGGTGAGACTGAAGGAGCCGAACAGCTCGCCGACCATGCCGCCGACCAGGCCGATCGGCAGGAAGACGGCGACGGTGGTGAGCGTGGACGAGGTGACCGCGCCGGCCACCTCCTTGACCGCGGTGATGATCGCGGACTCGCGGTCCTCGCCGTAGCCGAGGTGGCGCTTGATGTTCTCCAGGACCACGATCGAGTCGTCGACGACCCGGCCGATGGCGATGGTGAGCGCGCCGAGCGTCAGCACGTTGAGGGAGAGGTCGCGGGTCCACAGCACGATCAGGGCGAGGACGACCGACAGCGGGATGGAGACCGCGGTGACCAGCGTGGAGCGGATCGAGGCGAGGAAGACCAGGATCACCAGGACGGCCATGACGAGGCCGAGGGCGCCCTCGGTGGTGAGCCCGGAGATCGACTTGGCGACGGCCGGGCCCTGGTCGGAGACGACGGTCAGCTCGGCGCCCTCTCCCAGCTGCTCGCGCAGCTCGGGCAGCTTCTCCTCGACGGCCTCGGAGATGGCGACGGCGCTGCCGTCCTTGTCCATGGTGGCCATGACGGCGAGGCTGGGCCTGCCGTTGGTCCGAGTCAGGGAGACCCGGCCGGCCTCCTCCTGCCGCACGGTGGCGACGTCGGCGAGCCGGACCGCCTTGCCCTTCTCGGGCTTGATGCGCAGGTCCTGGATCTGCTGGAGCGAGGTGTAGCCGCCGCCGACCTGGACGGTGCGGCTCTTGCCGGCCTCGGAGAAGGAGCCGGCGGGCATGGTGCCGCCGCCGTTGCGGATCGCCTCGGCGAGCCGCATCGAGGTCAGTCCTGCCGCGGCGAGCTTGCGCTCGTCGGGGGTGACGGAGACCTGGAGGTCCTGGACGCCGTCGATGCTGACCTGTCCGACGCCGTCGATGTCCTCCAGGGCGGGGACGACGGTCCGCTCCAGCTGCTCGGCGAGATCCCCCAAGGCCTCCGGCCTGGGGGTACCCCCATGCTGGTCCTTGCCGGAGGAGCTCGCGGCGAGGACGACGGTCGGGATGTCGTCGGTGGAGCCGGCCACGACCTGCGGGTCGACCGAGGCGGGCAGCACCGCCCTGGCCCGGTTGACGGCCTGCTGGACGTCGGCGACGAGCTGCTTGGTGGACTCGTCCCCGTAGTCGAAGGAGGCCATGATCACGGCGCTGCCCTCGGAGGCGGTGGACGTGATCCCCTTGATGCCGTCGACGGCCTTGAGGTTGTTCTCCAGCGGCTCGACGACCTGCTTCTCGACCACGTCGGGAGAGGCGCCCTGGTAGGGGGCGATGATCGAGACCACCGGGAGCTCGATCGAGGGGAACAGCTGCTGCTTCAGCTGCGGGATCGCGATCAGTCCGAAGACGACGGCGATGAGGGACATCAGCCCGATCAGGGCCCGTTGCGCGAGACTGAATCTCGACAGCCAGGACATGGGTCTCTCTTCTGTGGCGTACTCGTCGGCGGGCGGCGGGCAGCCCGAAGCGCCCCCCAGCCCCTCAAGGATCGGCCCTCCGCGGGGCGAAGTCCTCGGCCGCAGGTCCCCATCCCTTACGCCGCGCATACCGCGTCTGGAGTACGCCACCGGTCCCGGCTACGCCGACGGGCGGGGTCACTCCAGCCTCGGGCGCACCAGCCCCGTCTCGTACGCGGTCACCACCAGCTGGGCCCGGTCGCGGGCGCCGAGCTTGGCCATGGCGCGGTTGACGTGGGTCTTCACGGTGAGCGGGCTGACGTCGAGCCGCTCGGCGATCTCGTCGTTGGAGAGGCCGCCGCCGACCAGGACCAGGACCTCCCGCTCGCGGGCGGTGAGCGCGGCGAGCCGTTCGGCGTCGACCCGGGCGCCGGCGCCGACCGGGTCGGCGGCGCTCTGGGCGAGGAAGGTGGCGATCAGGCCCTTGGTGGCGGCCGGGGAGAGCAGCGCCTCGCCGGCGTGCGCGACCCGGATCGCGCCGAGCAGCTCCTCCGGTTCGGCGCCCTTGCCGAGGAAGCCGGAGGCGCCGGCGCGCAGCGACTCGACCACGTACTCGTCGATCTCGAAGGTGGTGAGCATGACGATCCGGACCTCGGCGAGCTCCGGGTCGGCGGTGATCATGCGGGTGGCGGCGAGGCCGTCGGTGCCGGGCATCCGGATGTCCATGAGGACGACGTCGGGCCGTTCGGCACGGGCGAGGGCGGCGGCCTGGGCCCCGTCGGCGGCCTCGCCGACGACCTCCATGTCGGGCTCGGAGTCGACGAGCACCCGGAAGGCGCTGCGCAGCAGGGCCTGGTCGTCCGCGAGCAGTACCCGGATCGTCATCCGTCCTCCCCCGTTCCCGCCCCCCGGGACGTCCCGGGGGCCAGCGGCAGTATCGCCTGCACCCGGAAGCCGCCGCCGTAGCGGGGGGCGGCGGTGAGGGCGCCGCCGAGGGCGGTGACCCGCTCACGCATGCCGAGCAGGCCGTGGCCGCCGGAGGGGTCGGGGGCCGGTTCGGCGGGCGGTGCGCCGTCGTCGAGGACGGTGATCTCGACCGTACGGCCCACGAGGACGACGCTCACCTCGGCGCGGGCGTCCGGCCCGGCGTGCTTGCGAACGTTGGTCAGGGCCTCCTGGACGATCCTGTACGCGGCGAGGTCGACGGCCGCCGGGAGGGGCCGGTCGCCGTCGGTCCGGGCCAGCGAGACGGGCAGACCGGCCTTGCGGAAGCTGTCGAGGAGCCCGTCGATGACGGCGAGGCCCGGCGCGGGCTCGGTGGGGGCCTCGGGGTCGCCGGACTGGCGGAGCAGGCCGACGGTGGCGCGGAGCTCGTCGAGGGCGGAGCGGCTGGCCTCGCGGACGTGGGCGAGGGCCTCCTTGGCCTGGTCGGGCCGCTTGTCCATGACGTGGGCGGCGACCCCGGCCTGCACGTTGACCAGGGCGATGTGGTGGGCGACGACGTCGTGGAGGTCGCGGGCGATCCGGAGGCGTTCCTCGGCGACCCGGCGGCGGGCCTCCTCCTCCCGGGTCCGTTCGGCGCGCTCGGCCCGCTCCCGTATGGCGTCGACGAAGGCCCGGCGGCTGCGGACGGCGTCACCGGCGGCGGCCGCCATGCCGGTCCAGGCGAAGACCCCGAGGTTCTCCTGGGCGTACCAGGGGGTGGGGCCGAAGGCCATGGCGGCGGCGGTGAGCGCGGTCATGGTGGCGAGGCCGACCCGCCAGGTGGTGGGGCGGTCGGTGCGGGAGGCGACCGTGTAGAGGGCGACGACGACGCTGATCGCGAGCGGCGCGGGGCGGGTCTCGCCGAGCAGCTCGACGAGGCTGAGGACGCCGGTGAAGGCGAGCACGGCGAAGGGCCGGCGGCGGCGCAGCACGAGGGCCGCGGCGGCGACGGCCATCATCACCACGCCCAGGAGGGTGGGGGTGCGGTCGCCGAAGGTGGGCCCCGTGGGACTGCCGTGGGGGTCGGTGAAGGAGGCGGCGATCATCGCGACGAGTACACCGAGGGCCAGGGCGGCGTCGAAGGCCAAGGGGTGGTCGCGGAAACGGGTGCACAGGCGGGTGGCGAGCCCGGGCGGTGCGGGGGCTGGTGCGGTGCGGGTCACCTGGGAACGGTACGTGGGGTGCGGGGCGCGTGGAACAGTGCCGTCCTACGGGTGGGCACAACAGCGGAGGCGCCGCTGAGGGCGCCGTTCCGGTGTGCCCACCCTCCCCCGAGGACTTCGTCCAGGGGGGACCCCCATGCCCCAGCGGGGCGCCTGCCCCCACCGGGGCGTCAGCTCGGGATCAGGCCGTCGTCCGAGAGCATGTCCCGGACTTCCTCCAGGGTGGCGTCCGGGGACGGGAGGATGAGTTCCGAGGGTTCCAGGGCGGCGTCGGGGAGGGGGGTCCCCAGGCGGCGGACGGCTTCGAGGAGGGCGCCGAGGGTGCGGCGGAAGCCTTCCTCGTCGCCCGACTCCATCTCGGCGAGCAGTTCGTCGTCGAGCTTGTTGAGCTCGGTGAAGTGGCTGTCGGCCAGCTTTCGCTGGCCCTCCCCCATGATCCGTACGATCATGTCGCGTCCTCTGCCGGTCGGCTACTGCTTGTCGAAGCGGGGGTGGGGCTGCTGCTGGTTCTGCTGCGGGGTGCCGGTCGTGCCGCCCTCGATGGCCTGCTGCCGGTCGGAGGGGCCCCCGGCCAGTTCGGCCTTCATGCGCTGGAGCTCCAGCTCGACGTCGGTGCCGCCGGAGAGGCGGTCCAGCTCGGCCTGGATGTCGTCCTTGGCGAGGCCCGACTGGTCGTCGAGCGCGCCGGAGGCGAGGAGCTCGTCGATGGCGCCGGCCCGGGCCTGGAGCTGGGCGGTCTTGTCCTCGGCCCGCTGGATGGCGAGGCCGACGTCGCTCATCTCCTCGGAGATGCCGGAGAAGGACTCGGCGATCCGGGTCTGGGCCTGGGCGGCGGTGTAGGTGGCCTTGATGGTCTCCTTCCTGGTGCGGAAGGCGTCGACCTTGGCCTGGAGCCGCTGGGCGGCGAGGGTCAGCTTCTCCTCCTCGCCCTGGAGGGTCTGGTGCTGCACTTCCAGGTCGCTGACCTGCTGCTGGAGCGCGGCGCGGCGGGACAGCGCCTCGCGGGCGAGGTCCTCGCGGCCGAGCGCCAGAGCCTTGCGGCCCTGGTCCTCCAGCTTGGCGGACTGGCCCTGCAGCTGGTTCAGCTGGAGTTCGAGCCGCTTGCGGGAGGTGGCCACGTCGGCGACGCCCCGGCGCACCTTCTGCAGCAGCTCCAGCTGCTTCTGGTAGGAGTAGTCGAGCGTTTCGCGCGGGTCCTCGGCCCGGTCAAGGGCCTTGTTCGCCTTCGCGCGGAAGATCATCCCCATACGCTTCATGACACCGCTCATGGGCTTCGCGCGCCCCCTTCTGACGGACTCGGCACCAGCTCTTCGTCAGGATCCACACTACGGTCCCTGTCTCCATTACCGCACTGTTCGGAGCAGGATGCGCTCCTCCCCAAGGACGACTTGGGTCCGGCTCCCCCTCCGGCGGGAGGAGGAGGGATCTCCGGGAGATCCCGTGCCCGGCCCCTTGCCCGGCCCCTTGCCCGGCCCCTTGCCCGGCCCCTTGCCCGGCCCCGTGTCCGGTCCCGTGTCCGGTCCCGGCGCGTCCTCGTGTGCGTACCGGCTACGACGCCGGCTGTGAGCGGATCGTTCCCTCCCGGACTGGGGTTCCATGCCTGCCACCCCGTACCCTTGGGTTTTGTGTTCCGTAGCCGTTCGAAGGATGAGAAGGCCCCCACCGAGAAGGTGACGGCGGACCTCTCCAAGCAGCCCCGCGATCCCGAGGCCCCCAAGGGCCGCCCGACCCCGAAGCGGAGTGAGGCCCAGTCGCAGCGCCGTCGTGCGCAGACCGTCCCGCTCGACCGCAAGGAGGCCGCCAAGCGCGCCCGTGAGGCGCGGCGGACCGACCTCGCGCGTCAGCGCGAGGCGCTGAACAGCGGTGACGAGCGTTATCTGCCGGCCCGTGACAAGGGTCCGGTGCGCCGTTTCGTGCGCGATTTCGTCGACTCGCGGTTCGCGATCGCCGAGTTCTTCCTGCCGATGGCCGTGGTCATCCTGGTGCTCTCGCTGTTCGGCAACGCGAACCGGTCGCTCCAGAACATCTCGCTGCTGCTCTGGCTCGGTGTGATCATCATGATCGTCATCGACTCCATCGGCATCTGGATCCGGCTGAGGAAGCAGCTGAACGCGCGCTTCCCGAACGAGTCGAAGCGCGGTGCGATCGCGTACGGCCTGATGCGCACCCTCCAGATGCGCCGTCTGCGGCTGCCGAAGCCGCAGGTCAAGCGCGGGGAGCGGCCCTGAGCGCGGACGGCTCGGCCTCCGGCGGTCACGCTTTCGGTGTGGACGCCTCCGGGACGGGCGGTCCCGTGCTGCCCGCCGTCGTCCACTGGCCCGCCGGTCACGGCGGGCTCCGGGACACCATCCGGCAGGAGATCGTCGCCCGCCAGGTCGACGAACAGATAACCGGCCGCTACCCGGTGGGGCAGCGGCTGCGCATCCTCGACGCGGGGATGGGGGCCGGTACGCAGGCGCTGCGGCTGGCCAGGGCCGGGCACACCGTCACGGGTCTGGAGGCCGACCCCGAGCTGCTGAAGGCCGCGCGCGACTCGCTGGCGACCGAGCCGGCCGGGATCCGCGAGCGGGTCCGGCTGATCGAGGGGGACGGCCGCGAGACCGGCGTCCACTTCCTGCCGGGCAGCTTCGACGTGGTCCTGTGCCACGGGGTGCTCATGTACGCCGAGGAGCCTGACGCGCTGCTCGCGGGCCTGGCCCGGATGCTGGCGCCCGGCGGTCTGCTCTCCCTGGTGGTACGGAACGCGGACGCCCTCGCCATGCGGCCGGGGCTCGCCGGGGACTGGGCGGGCGCGCTGGCCGGCTTCGACACCGACGTCTACCAGGACGACGACGGCGTGAAGGTGCGGGCCGACCGGCTGGAGGCGCTGACGGCGACGCTCGCGGGGATCGCGGCGCCGCTGCACGCCTGGTACGGGGTGCGGGTCTTCACCGACGGGGTCCCCGCGGCGGCGGGACTGCCGGCCGCCGAGGAGTTGGAGCGGCTGCTCGCCGCCGAGGAACGGGCGGGCAGGACCGACCCGTACCGGCGGGTGGCGGCGCTGCTGCACCTGTGCGGGGTCCGGGGCTGAACCGCCACGCTCGTGGGACGGCCGGAGGGGCCGGTGCGCCGATGCGGCGCGCCGGCCCCTCCGCGTATCGCCTTCCTCCGACCCGTACCCCTGCCCTGATCGGCGCGGGCCACACCTGACGGATGCGCCCGGTCGGAGGCGCCCTCCGGGGCGGGCGAAGGGGGCGGGTACGGGAAGGGGCGGGACCCGGCCGGTCCCGCCCCTTCCGTCACGCCGTCAGGCGCCCTCCGCGTCCAGCGGCATCGGGCCGTAGATCTTCGTGGTGTCCTCGGAGAGGGTCACCTGGTCGGCGCCGCCCGCGAGGAGGTCGCGCCAGTGTTCGCCGAGCCAGCTCTCGGCGTCGCCCTGGGTGGTGAACTCCTCCGGGGTCACCACCGGCACGACCTCCGTGCCGTCGGACTTCTCGAACCGCCACGTCCATGCCATGTCCGCCTCCTGGGGCTCACCGGATGATCGGTTTCCTGCCCGCAGCGTAGCCGGGCGAGCACCGCGTGCGGGGGCGCGGGAGGATCAGGGTGTGGAACTGACTCTGCTCGGCACCGGATCCCCGCTCGGCCTGCCCCGTCCCGACTGTCCCTGCGCGGTGTGCGCGCGCTCCCGAGGGAGCCGTGCGCGGGCCGCGACCGCGCTGCTCGTGGACGGGGCCCTGCTGCTCGACCTCACTCCGGGCGCGGCGCTCGCCGCGGCCCGCGCGGGGCGGTCCCTCGTGGGGGTGCGGCAGGTGCTCCTGACGCATCCGCACGACGGGCCCGCGGTGGAGGTGCCGGCCGGGCTGCCGACGGCCGTGCGGGTGCCCGACGGGCGGGAGCTGACGCTGATCAGCGGGCACCGGGTGCGGGCCCTTGCGATGGACTCGCCGGGGACCGGGTACGAGGTGGTGTCGGCCGACGGCGAGCGGCTGCTCTACCTGCCGCCCGGCGGGGCGCCGGCGGGGCTCGCGGAGAACCACCAGGAGCCGTACGACCTGGTGGCGGCGGACGTGACGGGGCGGCCGGACGCGCTGGCGCGGCTGCGGGCGAGCGGTGCCGTGGGGCCCGCGACCGAGGTGATCGCCGTCCACCTGGACCACGACGCGCCGGCCGGCGCAGAGCTCGACCGGCGGCTCGCGGCGGCCGGGGCACGGGCGGTGCCGGACGGGACGGTGCTGTACCTGGGCGAGTACCACGAGCTGCCGGAGGTGCCGCGGCGGACGCTTGTGACCGGCGGGGCGCGGTCGGGGAAGTCGGTGGAGGCCGAGCGGCGTCTGGAGACCTTCCCCGAGGTGGTGTACGTGGCGACCGGTGGGACCCGCGAGGGCGACCCGGAGTGGGCGGAGCGGGTGACCCTGCACCGGGACCGGCGGCCGGGCTCGTGGCGCACCGCCGAGACCACCGACCTGGTGCCGCTGCTGGCGGAGGACGGTCCGGCGCTCCTGATCGACTGTCTGTCGCTGTGGCTGACGGACGCCATGGACCGGGTGGGGGCCTGGGACGACGAAACGTGGGCGGACGGGGGGCGGGAGGCGCTGCGGGAGCGGACGGCGGAGCTGGTGGCGGCGGTACGGGCGACCCGCAGGACGGTGGTGACGGTGACGAACGAGGCCGGGTCGGGGGTGGTGCCGGCGACGGCGGCGGGGCGGCGGTTCCGGGACGAGCTGGGGCGGCTCAACGCGGCCTTCGGGGACGAGTGCGAGCAGGTGGTGCTCGTGGTCGCCGGTCAGGCCCTGGTGCTGCGCGGGTAGGGTGCTGATCCCGATGGGCCTGTGTGCCGAACCTCGCTGATGTCACAAGGCGGATAACTTCCGATGGATCCTCTGCTCCCCCTGAATCTCGACGACTTCTCCGATCTGATCGAGCGCCCCGACGGCGGGATCCGGCGTGACGCCGAGGAGCGCCGGGAGCGGCTCGCCGTCCGCCCGGGTGCGCTCGGGCGCCTCGACGAGCTGGGCGAGTGGCTGTCGGCGGCCCAGTCGGCGGTGCGGGTGCGGGCGATCGAGCAGCCGAAGGTGGTCGTCTTCGCCGGTGACCACGGTGTCGCCGCCCTGGACGTGTCGGGCCGTGCGGCCGGCACCGCCCACGTCCTCGTCCGGTCGCTGCTCGACGGGGAGAGCCCGCTCGGGGTCCTCGCCCGCTCGATGGACGTGCCGGTACGGGTCGTGGACGCGGGCCTGGACTGCGATCCCGAGCTGCTTCCGGAGGCGGTGACCCGGCACCGGGTGCGGCGCGGCAGCGGCCGGATCGACGTCGAGGACGCGCTGACGCCGGAGGAGACCGAGGCGGCGGTGCGGCTGGGGATCGCGATCGCCGACGAGGAGGCCGACTCGGGCACCGATCTGGTGGTGCTCGGCGATCTGAGCGTGGGCGGGACGACCCCGGCGTCGACGCTGATCGCGGCGCTGTGCGGGACGGACGCCTCGGTGGTGACCGGGCGCGGCGGAGCGGGGATCGACGACCTGGCGTGGATGCGCAAGTGCGCGGCGATCCGGGACGCGCTGCGGCGGGCCCGGCCGGTCCTCGGTGATCAGCTGGCGCTGCTCTCCGCGGTCGGCGGGGCGGATCTGGCGGCCATGACCGGTTTCCTGCTCCAGGCCGCGGTGCGGCGGATGCCGGTGGTCCTGGACGGTGTGGTGGGCGCGGCCTGTGCGCTGGTGGCGCAGCGGGCGGCGTTCCGGGCGCCGGACTGGTGGCTGGCGGGCCAGGTGTCCGGGGAGCCGGCGCAGGTGAAGGCGCTGGACCGGATGGCGCTCAACCCCCTGCTCGATCAGGGCGTCCTGGTGGGTGAGGGAACCGGGGCACTGCTTGCGCTTCCCCTCGTCCGGGCCGCGGCGGCGCTCGCCGCCGAGCTGCCCGAGCGTCCGCGGCCGACCACCGCGGACGGTGCCGCTTCGGCCGAGGCGGTCTGACGGGGAAGGCGTCCTCGATTCGGTGAGGCCCGGAGGCGGCCGTCCGCGACGCGCGGACGGCCGCCTCCGGCGTCGCCGCACGGAAAGCGGTGCCCCATATGATCGCTTTTCATGGGAGAGGTCCGTTTGTCCGCCGAAGGAGCACCCCGGGGCACCGTCCGTTCGCGGCGGAGCGCCGCGTTCGCCGTCTGGTACCTGCGCGTCGTCACGTTCGTCAACTTCCTGGGCGCCGTCTGGGTCTCCTTCGGGCAGGACCTGCGCCGGCACAACGAGGACGACTACTTCACGCCGTACATGCTCACGGCGGGCTTCGCCTCCGGCTTCTTCACGCTCTTCCTGGCGATCACCATGCGCCGCCGCAAGCGGGCCGCGTGGATCCTCAACACGGTGCTGAGCGGCCTGTTCCTGCTGCTCTTCGCGGTGGCGATGTTCTTCCCCGAGATCCGGCAGCACGCCCAGAACTGGGTCTCGCTGACCCTGTCCGCCGCCTTCTTCCTCTCCCTGCTGCTCGGCCGCGAGGAGTTCTACGCGAAGGGCGACCGCTCCAACCCGCTGCTCGCCTCGGCCGTCGCGGCCGGCGGACTGCTCGTCACCTCGCTGCTCGCCGCCGTCCTGGTCACCGCCACCAATACGGCCACCGGCACCTCCACCTTCCTGGAACGCTGGCGGTACGGCGTGATGCGGCTCGTCACGCTGGCCGCGGACGACTCCCGCGTCCCCGGGATCGCCACGCCCGGCTGGGTGGACGTGGTCGTCAACGTGATGTCCACGCTGCTGCTCTTCGCGGTGCTCTTCGCCGCCTTCCGCTCCCGGCGGGCGGTCGACCCGCTGACCGAGGAGGACGAGGAGCGGCTGCGGGCCCTGCTCGACCGGCACGGGGACCGCGACTCGCTGGGCTACTTCGCGCTGCGCCGCGAGAAGAGCGTCGTCTGGTCGCCGAGCGAGAAGGCGGCGATCGCCTACCGGGTGGTGGGCGGGGTCTCGCTCGCCTCCGGCGACCCGATCGGCGACCCCGAGGCGTGGCCGGGGGCGATCGAGCCGTGGCTCGCCGAGGCGCGGGAGCACGGCTGGATCCCGGCGGTCATGGGCGCGAGCGAGGAGGCCGGGGTGATCTACGCCCGGCACGGCCTGGACGCCCTGGAGCTGGGCGACGAGGCGATCGTGGAGACCGACGAGTTCACGCTCGACGGGCGGGCGATGCGGACCGTCCGGCAGGCGTACAACCGGGTGAAGCGGGCCGGGTACGAGGTGCGGATCCGGCGCCACGAGTCCATCCCCGCCGAGGAGATGGCCGAGCTGCTGCGGAAGGCGGACGACTGGCGGGACGGGGCCACCGAGCGCGGCTTCTCGATGGCGCTCGGCCGGCTCGGGGACCCGCGCGACGGGCGCTGCGTGATGCTGGAGTGCACCGACGGCGCCGGTGAGCTGCGGGCGCTGCTCTCCTTCGTGCCGTGGGGGCCGAAGGGGCTCTCGCTCGACCTGATGCGACGGGACCGCGAGTCCGAGAACGGGCTGATGGAGTTCATGGTGATCGAGCTCCTCCAGCGGGGGAAGGAGATCGGGATCACTCAGGTCTCGCTGAACTTCGCGATGTTCCGGTCCGTCTTCGAACGCGGCTCGAAGCTCGGCGCCGGACCGGTCCTGAGGCTGTGGCGCTCGCTGCTCGGCTTCTTCTCCCGCTGGTGGCAGATCGAGTCGCTGTACCGCGCCAATGCCAAGTACCGACCGATCTGGGAGCCCCGTTTCATGCTCTTCGAGAAGAGTGCCGACCTGCTGCGCATCGGCCTCGCCGCCGGACGTGCCGAGGGGTTCCTGGAGGCACCGGGGCTGCTGGGGGTACCCCCTGGACGAAGTCCTTGGGGGAGGCTGCACCGCCGACACCTGGCGGGTGGGCGGTGAGCTCCCCCGTACGACGGTTCGCCCGGCGTGAGTGGGGGCCGCTCTTCGGCACCGTACGAAGAGAGCTGACGGCCCGCCGTCTGAAGGCGATCCCGCTGACGCTCACGGCGGTCTGCCTCACCGCGCTCTTCCAGTTCGTACAGAACCAGGACTGGGGGTACGGGCCGGTGCGGGCGGTCGGCGCGGTGCGGGCCGAGGACCCGCTGGTGCTCGCCCTGCTGCGTACCCCGCTGTCGCTCTTCGTCCCGGCGCTCGACCTGCCCGTGTGGGGCGCGCTCGCCCAGATCCTGCTGGTCTTCGGGATCGCGGAGCTGTGCCTCGGGCGGTGGCGGACGCTGGGGATCGCCTACCTGGCGACCCTGTGCGGGACGCTGTACGCGCGCGTGGGCCTCGCGCTGGGCCCCGGCACCCCCCTCCTGGGGCTTCCGGCCTCCGACGCGCACGTGGTGGACACCGGCCCTTCGGCGGCGGTGGTGGGCCTCGCCGTCTACGTCTGCCGGCGGAAGCGGGCGTACTGGACGGGGGCGGCGGTGGTGCTCGCCATGGTGATCGAGGCGATCGTCAAGCCGAACCTGGCGGGCAAGGAGCACCTGGCGGCCATCGCGGGCGTCCTCGTACTGATCGCCGTCCAGGCGTGGCGGGAGCGCGGTCAGGGCGGGGTGGAGCCCCCGCCGGGGGCGCGCTCCTGGAAGCCGCCGATCAGGTCCTGAACCTTCCGCCGCACCCGGGTCCACCGCTTGTCGTGCCGGTAGGCGCGGACCGTGCCCCGGGCCCGGGCGCGGTGCCGGCGGCCGTAGAGGTGCCGCCACCACCAGGAGCCGGGGCGGGCGAGGCGGACGGCGCCGACGAGCGCCACGAAGGGCACGAAGACCCCGATGAGCGCCATCCGCAGCTTGCCCTTGACCAGGGTGACCAGGACGAGGAGGAAGTCCAGGACCAGGGAGAGGATGAAGGCCACCCGGTTCTGCCGCTCCTCCTCGGTGACGTCGTCGACGCCGAGCGGGGAGAAGCCGCTGAGCGGGAGGAGCATGAGGGCGGCGGTGAGGACGACGACCTCGACGCTCTTCCGGCCCTCCTCCGACCAGTACACGTCGTCCAGATGGAGGATGAGCGCGAACTCGTCGAGGACGAGGCCGGCACCGATCCCGAAGACCACGGCGAAGACGGCCGCCCCGACGCCGTGCCGGCCGCTGGCGACCGCGCCGAAGCCGCCGAGCACGGCGAGGACCACGCCGGGCACGACGTGGTGGATGTGCAGCCCGCCCGAGGAGACGTTCCGGAAGGGGCCCTTCCCCGCGCGGATGAGCCGGGTGACGGTCCGGGTGATCAGGAAGGTGAGGACGAAGGAGGTCAGGGCGAGGAGCATCGGGAGCTTGCCCGGCTCCAGGATGTTGCGGGAGAACCAGTGACCCATGCCACCCCGTTCCGCTATGCCCGGTAGGTACGGATACGGGCAATCTACCGGCCGGGCCCGGCGATTACCCTGCCCGGATGGACGGCCTGCGTTTCGCCTTCGGCACCCTCACCGTGCTCCCCGCCCGCGTCACCCGCTGGGACCGGGACGCGGCGCGCGCCGGCATGCTCTGCGCCCCGCTCGCCGGACTCGTCGTCGGCCTCCTCGCCGCGGCGGCCGGCGGGCTGCTCCTCGCGCTCGGCTCGGGCCCGCTGGTCGCGGCCGTGGCCGCCGTCGCCGTCCCCGCCGTGCTCACCCGGGGCCTCCACCTCGACGGCCTCGCCGACACCGCCGACGGCCTCGGCAGCGGCAAGCCGGCCGAGGACGCGCTGCGCGTCATGAAGCAGTCCGACATCGGCCCGTTCGGCGTCATCACCCTCGTCCTCGTCCTGCTCGCCCAGGTCGCCGCCGTGACCGAGCTGTACGGGAGGGGCTGGGCGCACGGCGCGTTCGCCGTGGCCCTGGCCGCCACGGTCGCCCGGCTCGCCCTCACCCACGCCTCCCGGCACGGCGTCCCGCCGGCCCGCCCCGAGGGCCTCGGCGCGATCGTCGCCGCGACGGTGCCGCTCCGCTCGGCGGCCCTCGCCACCGCCGCCGTCCTCCTCCTCACCGCCGCCACCGGCCTGTTCCTCTCCCCGTACGACGCCGCCCGCGCCGTCCTCGCCACCGCCACCGGCCTCGCCGCCGCCGCCCTCCTCCTGCGCCGCTGCGTCCGCCGCTTCGGCGGCGTGACCGGCGACGTCTTCGGCGCGGTGGAGGAGACGGCGGCGACGGCGGCCCTGGTGGCGCTGACGCTGGGCTGAGACGGCGGGCCTCAGCAGGACCGGCGCCAGGCGCCCAGTTCGTACTTCTTGAGCATGGAGCTGAGGCCCAGGGCGCGGGCCTCGGGGCAGAACTGACGGGTGGTCAGTTCGTATTCGGCGTGGAAGACGGGTTTGCCCGCCTCGATGAAGGGGGTGAGGCGGTGGCACTCGTCGTACTGGGCGCACTGCTCGTTGACGGCGAAGTCGAAGTCGTCGAGGAGCTGGGGGATCTGGTCGAGGTCGTTCTTGAGGCCGACGGCGAGGCCCCGGTCGTGGGCGAGGCGGGCGATCAGGCGGTTGTAGGCGAGCTGGTCGGCGGCGGTGAGGGGGAAGCCGGTGCGGTTGCGGTAGCCGTCCATGTTGTCGGGTTCCACCGCGTCGAAGCCCTTGTCCCCGCACATGTCGATCCGCGCCGCCATGAGGGGTTCGAGGAGGTCGGTGCGGCGGATGTCGAGCCAGCGTTCGCCGTCCCAGCCGTTGCCCTCGCCGAGGACGGACTCCGGGAAGCGGTCGGCGTCGGGGCGGAAGTCCTCCCAGGCGCCGGTGGAGAGGTAGCAGATCACCTTGCGGCCGCGGCGGTGCAGGTCGGCGACGGTCGCGGCCGGGTGGTCGAAGCCGTCGATGTCGTACACGGGGACGTCGACGGACGGGTCCAGCTTCCCGCTGAGCTGCCACTGCCAGGCGAGGCCGGCCGTCGGGCGCCAGCGCTCGGGGCCGGGCGCCGGGCCCGGCGCAGAGGCCGAGGTGCAGGCCGTGAGGAGGAGCAGCAGGCCCGCGAGGAGGAGCGGCAGGCGTCTCATCGGGCGGGCTCCAGGAGGTCGTGCGGCAGGGTGCCCCAGGGGTGGGCGCCCGTGCCCGGGACCGCGCAGTGGACCTCGGTGGCGGGGCGGAAGCCGGGCGGGGCCGCGTAGACGAGGTGGCAGTAGTGCGGGGCGACCGGCAGGTCGAGGGTGCGGTACGTGTCCCACGGGCCCTCGAAGGTGACGACGAGGTCCGCCAGTTCCTCGTATCCCGGGTCGGGGTGGGTGCCGGGGTTGAGGACGAGGGTCGCCGCCCCGGCGGCGCGGGCCGCGACCGCGAGCCGCCGGTAGTGCGGCAGGGCGTCGGTGCCGGTCGCGGTCTGGTCGAGGAAGGCGCCGTCGGCGCCGTACCAGTCGCGGTGGCGCAGCAGGTCGGCGACGACCTCGCCGTGCGGGCGGCGGCCGTAGGCGGTGTCCGCGTAGCCGAGGATCCGGACGCCCGCGGCGCGGAGCCGGTCGGCCGCTTCGGCGAAGGCCGGATCGGGGGCTTCGCCCGCGCCGTTCGCGGGGTTGAGGACGACGCCGTGGAGGGTCGGGGCCGCCGCGAGCAGGGCCGCCCAGTCCTCGGGCCGGTCGGTGGGGTGCTCGTAGAACGGCACCAGGAGGGAACGGTTCACGCGCGGTCCTTCTCAGGGACGGTGGGCGGTGGGTCGGACCAGCAGAGCACGGCTGAGGACGGCGAGGACGGCGGCTGCTCCCCCGGCGGCGAGCGGTCCCGCCGCCGGTGCGAGGGTCTGCGCGGCGGCTGCGAGCAGGCAGACCGCGGCGGCGCCGGTGACGGCACCGAAGGACTGGAGCAGCAGCCCCAGCCAGAGCACGGTGCCGACGAGGAGGAGGACGAGCAGCCGCTCCGGGGTCGGCCAGGGGGCGCCGGGCCATGCCAGGGTCGCGGCGAGGGTGAGGGCGAGCAGCACGGCGAGGTAGCCGCCGAGGCAGCGGAGCAGGGTGCCGGTGACGGCGCGGCGGAACGCGCGGGCGGTGGTGAGGGTCCGCAGCCGGGCGAGGCTGCCGCCCCGGAAGCGGTGCAGCAGCCACTCGGCGGGCCCCATGGAGAGGGTGAGCGCGATGACCGCGCCCGTCCCGGCGGCGAGGGAGTCGCCGAGCCCGGCGTGGAGCACGAGGACGCCGCTGCCGAGGCCGAAGAGGCCGTACGGGGCGGAGCCCGCGAGCGGCGGTCCGCCCCGCCCGGCGGCGCCGCGCGCGGTGCCGGGGCGCAGCGCCCGGGCGGCGACGAGGACGGCGGCGGCGAGCGAGAGGGCCGGCAGCCCGGCGCGCAGCGGCTCTGGCAGGTCCCAGCGGAAGGCGGGGAGGGCGCCGAGGAGCGGCAGCAGGGCGGCGAGCAGGGCCCGTTCGCGGCCGAGGACGAGGAGGACGGTGGCGGCGGCGAGGTAGAGGGACTGTCCGGCGGCGAAGACGGCGGCCGGGAGTTCGCCGGCGCGGGCGGTCGCGAGGGCGACGGCGGTCCCGGCGAGCGCGCCGGCCGGGGCGCCGGTGAGCAGGGCGCGGGCGGCGGCGGCCCGGTCGCCGAGGCCGAGCCAGGTGTGGGCGCGGTGCGAGAGGGCCTGGTTCCACACCCAGCCGGTGAGGGCCCCGGCGAGCAGCGGCACGGTCCCGGAGGGCAGCCCGTACCGCCCGGGCGGCCCGGCGAGCAGCGGCCCGGCCAGGACGTAGGCGAGGCCGGGCAGCGCGAAGACGATCCCGCGCAGCAGGCAGCCGCCGAGCCCCTCGGACCACGGCGGGCCCGCGTCCCTCCGGCGGGGCGGCTCGGGGTGGCGGCGCTCCACCCGGGCGTACAGGTCCTCGGCGAGCGTGAAGGAATCGTTCCGCCCGTAGGTGAGCCGGATGTGGTCGTCGGTCATGCCGTCGGACTCCAGGAGCGCGGCTATCTCGTCCGGGTGGACGGCGGCGGCCACGAACGCGTCGAGGCGTTCGGCGAGTTCGTCGAGCGGGTCGGCGGCGGTGCCGGGCCCGGCGGGCGCCGGGGCGGAGGCCGGTCGGCCCGCGGCGGGTGCCGGGGGTGTCCGCCGTCCCGGGCGCGGCACCTCCGGCAGGGGCGGGGTGGTGGCCGGGGGTTTCAGCCAGAGGGAGCCGCTCATGCCGGGGAGCCTTCCGGGACACGGGCCGGGGAGCGCCGGGGGGCCGGGATGCTGACGCGCAGCGGCACGGTGACGGGTACCGGCAGGGGGGTGCGGGAGGCGGCGAGTTCGCGGTAGATGCGGCGGAAGCCGTCGACCGAGCGGTGCAGGGTGAACTCGTCGACGACCCGCTGCCGGGCCCGTCGGCCGAGTTCGGCGCGGCGGGCGCCGTCGCGGAGGAGGGCGGAGACGGCGGCGGCCATGACGGCCGGTTCGCGGGGCGGGACGACGACGCCGGTGTCGCCGACCGCCTCCCGTACCCCTCCGACGTCGGTGGAGACCGTCGCCCGGCCGCAGGACATGGCCTCGATGAGCGAGAAGGGGAAGCCCTCGCTGATGGAGGAGAGCATCACGACGCTGCCGGCCGCGTAGGCGGAGGGCACGTCGGAGACGCGGCCCTCGAAGGAGACGCCGTCGGCGACGCCGAGTTCGGCGGCGAGCTTCTCCAGGCGGGTGCGGTAGTCCTCGTTCCCCGCGGGGACGGGGCCGAAGAGGCGGAGCCTCAGCCCGGGGAGTTCGGCGCGGGAGATCGCGTACGCCCTGATCAGGGTCTCCAGGTCCTTGATGGGGTCGACCCGGCCGCACCAGCTCAGGGTGGGCGTCTCCGGTTCGGGCCCGGCCTCGGGGAAGAGGGCGGGGTCGACGCCGTTGTAGACGGTGCGGATGCGGTCGGCGGGGGCGCCGCCGCGCTCCTCCCAGCGCCGGTTGTACTGGTTGCAGGGGGTGATGAGGTCGGCCTTGCGGTAGCCGAGGGAGTTGAGCTCGCGGTAGAAGCCGAGCATGAGGGCCTTGACGGGCCAGCGCTGGGCCTCGGTGCGGTAGCCGAGGTAGCGCTCGCGGAGGTAGATGCCGTGTTCGGTGAGCAGGAAGGGCACCCCTTCGAAGTGCTGCGCGGCGAGCGCGGGCAGGGTGGCGAGGCCGCTGGAGACGGCGTGCGCCACGCTGCCGTCGGCTATCCGGGCGCCGAGCGGCCGCAGGGCGTGTTCCAGCAGGTCGGTGGCGGTGAGGGCGTCGTGGACGGTGGGCCCGGCCGCGCGCGTCGGCAGGTGCGGCATGGTCCAGATCCACATGAGGGAGCGGAGGGCCGCCTCGGAGCGCAGGGCCGGGGTGAGCCGGCCCTCGCGGGCGAGGGCGGCCAGCTCGTAGAGGCTGCCGGCGAGGTCGTGGCCGGCCTCGGGGTCGAGGAGGGCGAGCAGGAAGTGCTCGTACGAGGCGAGGAAGCGGCGGCGGTCACGCCCCCGCGGGGCCCGGCGCGCGCGGGTGGGCGCGGCCGGTCCCCGCGGGTGGCCCCAGAGGGGGAACGCGGTGTGCCGGGCGATGTTGGGCGGCAGCTCCCAGGTGACGGGTTCGCGGCCGCTGCCGGTGAGGGCGAGGATCTCGAAGGTGACCTCGGGCATGCCCCGGACGAGCTGGTCGCACCAGGTGCTGACGCCGCCGTGGACGTGCGGATAGGTGCCCTCGGTGAGCATGGTGACGTGACGGCCACGGCTCGGCATGTGCGTGTCCCCCCAGAACGTGCTGGTCAGGCGGTCGGGAGCTGGAGTGTGACGGCGGTCTGGAGCGGTTCGGGCGCGGTCCAGGCGGAGCGGCTGCCCGCGTAGGCGGTGCCGAAGGCGGTGGTGCCGAGGAGGAGCCGCTTGCGGGTGCCCTCGGGAGCGGTGACCGGGATCCGGACGCCGGAGGGCGCCTTGACGGTGACGGTGTTCCCGATGCGGTACGCGGTGACCTTGCCGGCGGCGAGGGCGGCGTCCCAGGCGTCGCGGCGGTTCAGCTCGACGCCGACGTCCTTCTGACGGGGGTTCACGATCGGGGTGTTGGCGGAGAAGATCGCCTTGTAGTCGCCGAGGATCTTGTCGAGGACCGGGTAGAGGAGGCGTTCCTCGGCCAGGTTGGACTGGTGGACGTAGTGGGGGCGGGGGTCGTTGGCGACGACGTGGCCGAGGGCGATGCGGGCCTCCTGCGGGGCGATGTACTCCGCGTAGCCGGTGGCCGTGTCGAGCGGGGCGGGCAGGCAGGTGGAGGCCGGGTTGGACTCGCAGACGCCGCTGCCGCCGTCGGCGCGGGAGGTGTAGACCCAGTTGTACTCGTCGGTCATCTCGGCGGCGGTGCCCACGTTGTAGTACACGTTCATGGGGTGCCGGGGCACGGTCCTCGCGGCGCCGAGGGCCCGCTGCCGAGGCTCGCGGGAGTTGTCGCTGGCCGTCCACTTCACGCCGTTGTCGGCGAGGGCGCCGGCGAGGTTCGGATTGTCGACGGGCTGCTGGGGCAGGGTCTTGAGACCGGAGTGCTCGCCGGTGACGAGCTCGGAGCGGTCGATCGGGATGCCCTTGCGCGCGGCCCAGTTCACGTTGTCGCGGATCTGGGCGGAGAGTTCGGCGCGGCTGACCCAGAGGGTGGCACCGGAGGCGTCGGTGGCGCACCGCCAGGGGACGGTGGTGTTGTCCTGGACGCAGCCGAGGAAGGGGTGGGTGTAGGTGTGGTTGATCCAGCGGTACTGGGCGCGGTCGGCGATCAGCCGGGCGGCGAGCGGGTCGCTGCCGCCGTGCTCGGCCTTCCACTGCTCGCCCTGGCCGCCGTTGTAGACCATGTCGAGGGTGAAGCCGGAGGCCTTCTGCCAGGCGGCGGCGTAGGTGGCGTCGGCGGCGGTCATCCGGATGGGGTTCTCCGCCTCGTCGTCCCCACCGACGCAGTCGAAGTCGCCGGGGGTGCAGTTGCGGACGGTGTCCCAGCGGGCGTCGGGGGCGAAGACGTCGTCGACGTGGACGGAGAGGTAGTTCCGGGACTGCCCGAGGTGGACGCCCTGGGTGAGCCATTCGACGATGCCGCGGGCGAGGGCCCGGTACTGCCGCTGGTACTGGTTGTAGGCGAAGGTGACGACGAGTTCGCGGCGCCCGTCGGCGGCGTACTCGCCGACCAGGCTGGCCCGGCCGCCGCCTTCCACCGGCATGTCGACGTAGCTGGTGAAGCCGGGCCTGGGGCGGCCCGCGTAGCCGTAACTCTCGGAGATCGCCGGGTCGTTGTCCTCGAAGGTCAGGTCGCCGGCGAGGTAGCCGAAGGGGCCGCCCTTCCCCGCCGGGGTGATGCCGGCGGTGACGCCGTCGAGGACGCCGGACCAGCCGCCGTCGGTGGTGTAGTCGAGGCCGACGCCGGGGTGGGACCAGGTGTACGCGTCGACCTGCGGGATCCCGAAGGCGCGCTCGTACGCCTGGAGCGCGGTGTGCTCGGCGGAGTCGGGGCCGAAGGCGGCCTCGTGGGGCAGGACGACGCCCTGGTACTTGGCGCGGGGCCGGCCGTCGACCGTGTCGCTGAGGAAGGCCGGGGTGAGGACGGGCCGGTTCGGGTCGTTGAGGTCGACCGTGCGGTACGGGACGCCGGAGCCCTTCAGCTCGGCGGTGATGGCCCCGACCGCGCTGCCGCCGTCGTCCACGACCAGGACGGTGAGGTCGATCCGGGGCTCGGGGGCGGCCGCGGCCTGCGCGGACGGGACCACGGTGGCGAGGAGCGCGGCGGCGGCGAGCGCCCCGGCGGCACGCCCTGCGCGGCGCGGCACCCCCTGGTTTCCGGACTTCCTCGGCGCGGCCGCGGGCGTGCGGGATCTGTTCGCGTGCATGGTGTGGTGTCCCCCCTCGGCAAGTGCCCGGACGCGGGGGCACCTGTGGAGATGAAGCGAAGGCGCGAGTGCCGCCCTTGCATGGATGAGGCGAGTGTGGCGTCGGCACACCGGCCGGAAGGACAAACATGAAAGAGACACCACGGATGAGTGAATCGATGCCGCGGTGAGCGAACCGGGCGTACGAGCGTAGGCTCGTTCTCGGCGCTCATCGGGCCGAAATACGATGCGGCGGGCTCGGTCGGCCCAACCCTCGACCGCCACAGAACTCAATGGAAGCGAGAAATCACCACCGTGACTGCTCTCACTCTCAGCACTGCCGGAGCGGCGACGCTGCGTGCCGACGCCCTCGTCGTCGGCGTCGCGAAGGCGGGGAAGGCGCTCGTCGTCGCCCCCGGCGCCGAGGCCGTCGACAAGGCGTTCGACGGCCGCCTCGCCGCCGTCCTGGAGACCCTGGGCGCCTCGGGTGGAGAGGGTGAGACGACCAAGCTGCCCGCGCCCGCCGGCCTGAAGGCCCCCGTCGTGCTGGCCGTCGGTCTCGGCTCCGCCCCCGAGGACGGCGAGGCGTACAAGTCGGAGACTCTGCGCCGCGCCGCCGGCACCGCCGCCCGCGCGCTGTCCGGCTCGAAGAAGGCCGCCTTCGCGCTGCCGGTCGGCTCCGCCGAGGACGCGGGCGCGATCGCGGAGGGCGCGCTGCTCGGCGCGTACTCCTACGACGTCTACCAGGAGCAGGCGAAGGACGCGAAGAAGCCGCTGGCCGAGGTGGCGCTGCTCGGCGCCAAGCCGCGCGACAAGGCCCACAAGGCCGCCGCGGACCGCGCCCTGGCCGTCGCCGAGGAGATCAACCGCGCCCGCGATCTGATCAACATGCCGCCGAACGACCTGTACCCGGCCACCTTCGCCGCCGCCGCCCAGGCCGCCGGCAAGGAGCACGGCCTCAAGGTCCAGGTCCTCGACGAGAAGGCGCTCGCCAAGGGCGGCTACGGCGGCATCCTCGGCGTCGGCGGCGGCTCGGTGAACCCGCCGCGCCTGGTGAGGATCGCGTACACCCACCCGAAGGCGGAGAAGACCCTCGCCCTGGTCGGCAAGGGCATCACCTACGACTCGGGCGGCATCTCCCTCAAGCCGGCCGGCCACAACGAGACGATGAAGTGCGACATGAGCGGCGCCGCCGCCGTCCTGTCCGCCGTCGTCGCCGCGGCCCGCCTCGGCCTCGAGGTCAACGTCACGGGGTGGCTCGCCCTCGCCGAGAACATGCCGTCCGGCTCCGCCACCCGCCCGGGTGACGTCCTGCGCATGTACAGCGGCACGACCGTCGAGGTCCTCAACACCGACGCCGAGGGCCGGCTCGTCCTCGCCGACGCGCTCACCAAGGCGTCCGAGGAGCACCCGGACGCGATCGTCGACGTGGCGACCCTGACCGGCGCCATGGTGCTCGCCCTCGGCGACCGCACCTTCGGCATCATGGCCAACGACGACGACTTCCGGACCGCGATCCACGAGATCGCCGAGGAGGTCGGCGAGCAGTCCTGGCCGATGCCGCTCCCCGCGGACCTGCGCAAGACGATGGACTCCCCCACCGCCGACATGGCCAACATGGGCGTCCGGATGGGCGGCGGCCTGATCGCCGGCCTCTTCCTCCAGGAGTTCGTGGGCGAGGGCATCACCTGGGCGCACCTGGACATCGCGGGCCCGGCCTTCCACGAGGGCGCCCCGTACGGCTACACCCCCAAGGGCGGCACCGGCTCCTCGGTCCGCACCCTAGTCCGCCTCGCCGAGCTGACGGCGGCCGGCGAGCTCTGAGCACACCGGTGAGAGGGCCCCGGGCTTGCCGCCCGGGGCCTTCTCGCGTTCCCCACCCCGTTTCCCTCCTCTTTCTCCGTGTCGTCCTGTTCGCCGACGACGAAATCCGTAGGTTCGTACGTCCTTCTGGACGTCCGTGAGGACGATCACCCGGTCTCATCCACCGGCCCCGCGTCCCGCCATCCGTCAACAAGTGCGAAGATGGGTTCTCGGCAGGACAGGGCCCCCACCACAGGGCCGACATAATGCGGCCGGACACCAGCCGCCGCCCGGTCACCGAAGACCGGCGACGAGCGCACATGCATGGAGGACGTGACGTGGCGAACGACGCCAGCACCGTTTTCGACCTAGTGATCCTCGGCGGCGGTAGCGGCGGTTACGCCGCGGCGCTGCGCGGAGCGCAGCTGGGCCTGGACGTCGCACTGATCGAGAAGAACAAGCTCGGCGGCACCTGCCTGCACAACGGCTGCATCCCGACGAAGGCCCTGCTCCACGCCGGCGAGGTCGCCGACCAGGCGCGCGAGGCGGAGCAGTTCGGTGTCAAGGCCTCCTTCGAGGGCATCGACATCAAGGCCGTGCACAAGTACAAGGACGACGTGATCTCGGGCCTGTACAAGGGCCTCCAGGGTCTCGTCGCCTCCCGCAAGGTGACCTACATCGAGGGCACCGGCCGCCTGTCCTCCCCGACCTCCGTCGACGTCGACGGCCGCCGGGTCGAGGGCCGCCACGTCCTCCTGGCCACCGGCTCCGTGCCGAAGTCCCTGCCCGGCCTGGAGATCGACGGCAACCGGATCATCACCTCGGACCACGCCCTCACCCTGGACCGTGTGCCGGAGTCCGCCATCATCCTCGGCGGCGGTGTGATCGGCGTCGAGTTCGCCTCCGCGTGGAAGTCCTTCGGCACCGACGTCACGGTCATCGAGGGCATGAAGCACCTCGTGCCGGTCGAGGACGAGAACAGCTCGAAGCTCCTGGAGCGCGCCTTCCGCAAGCGGGGCATCAAGTTCAACCTCGGCACCTTCTTCCAGAGCGCCGAGTACACCGAGAACGGTGTGAAGGTCACCCTCGCCGACGGCAAGACCTTCGAGGCCGAGGTGCTGCTCGTCGCCATCGGCCGCGGCCCGGTCTCGGCCGGCCTCGGCTACGAGGAGCAGGGCGTCGCGATGGACCGCGGCTACGTCGTGGTCGACGAGTACATGCGTACCAACGTGCCCACGATCTCGGCCGTCGGCGACCTGGTCCCGACCCTGCAGCTCGCGCACGTCGGCTTCGCCGAGGGCATCCTCGTGGCGGAGCGGCTCGCCGGTCTGAAGCCCGTGCCGATCGACTACGACGGCGTGCCGCGGGTGACGTACTGCCACCCCGAGGTCGCCTCCGTCGGCATCACCGAGGCCAAGGCCAAGGAGATCTACGGCGCGGACAAGGTCGTCGCCCTCAAGTACAACCTCGCGGGCAACGGCAAGAGCAAGATCCTGAAGACCGCGGGCGAGATCAAGCTCGTCCAGGTCAAGGACGGTGCCGTGGTCGGCGTCCACATGGTCGGTGACCGCATGGGCGAGCAGGTCGGCGAAGCGCAGCTGATCTACAACTGGGAGGCGCTGCCGGCCGAGGTCGCGCAGCTCATCCACGCCCACCCGACGCAGAACGAGGCGCTCGGCGAGGCCCACCTGGCCCTGGCCGGCAAGCCTCTGCACTCCCATGACTGACGCTCACGTCATCACAGGGCGCGACGACCAACTTCCGCAATTCGTTAGGAGCAACTGAAACCATGTCGGTTTCCGTAACCCTGCCGGCGCTCGGCGAGAGCGTCACCGAGGGCACCGTCACCCGCTGGCTCAAGGCCGAGGGTGAGCGTGTCGAGGCCGACGAGCCGCTGCTCGAGGTCTCGACCGACAAGGTCGACACCGAGATCCCCGCCCCCGCGTCGGGCATCCTCGCCTCCATCAAGGTCGCCGAGGACGAGACCGTCGAGGTCGGCGCGGAGCTCGCCATCATCGACGACGGCTCGGGTGCCCCCGCGGCCGCCCCGGCCCCCGCCGCCGAGACCGCCGCCGCTCCGGCTCCGGCCGCCGAGGCCCCGGCCGCCCCGGCGCCGCAGGCCGCCCCGTCCACCGAGGTCCAGGAGCCGGCCCCGGCCCCGACCGCCGAGGCCGCCGCCGGTGCCGGTTCCGCCCAGGGCACGGACGTGGTCCTGCCCGCGCTCGGCGAGTCCGTCACCGAGGGCACCGTGACCCGCTGGCTGAAGTCGGTCGGCGAGACCGTCGAGGCCGACGAGCCGCTCCTTGAGGTCTCCACGGACAAGGTCGACACCGAGATCCCGGCGCCCGCCTCCGGCGTGCTCCTGGAGATCGTCGTCGGCGAGGACGAGACCGCCGAGGTCGGCGCCAAGCTGGCCGTCATCGGCGCCGCGGGTGCCGCGCCGGCCGCGCCCGCCGCCCCGGCCCCGGCCGCCCCGGTGCAGGCCCCGGCCGCTCCGGCCCCGGCTGCCCCGGCTCCCGCCCCGGCCGCCCCCGCCGCCGCCCCGGCGCAGGCTCCGGCCGCCCCGGCCGCGCCCGCCCCGTCGCTGGCCCCGGCCGTGGTCACCCCGGTCCCGGCGACCCCGGCCCCGGCCGCCGCTCCGACTGCGCCCTCGGAGGATGGCGCCTACGTGACCCCGCTGGTCCGCAAGCTCGCCACCGAGAACGGTGTCGACCTGGCGACCGTCAAGGGCTCCGGCGTCGGCGGCCGCATCCGCAAGCAGGACGTCCTCGCGGCCGCCGAGGCCAAGAAGGCCGCCCCGGCCCCCGCCGCCGCTCCGGCCGCCGCGAAGGCCGCTCCGGCCCTGGAGGTCTCCCCGCTGCGCGGCCAGACCGTCAAGATGACCCGCATGCGCAAGGTCATCGGCGACAACATGATGAAGGCGCTGCACGGCCAGGCCCAGCTGTCCTCGGTCGTCGAGGTCGACATCACCAAGCTGATGAAGCTGCGCGCCCGCGCCAAGGACGCGTTCGCGGCCCGCGAGGGCGTCAAGCTCTCCCCGATGCCGTTCTTCGTCAAGGCGGCGGCCCAGGCGCTGAAGGCCCACCCGGTCATCAACGCCCGGATCAACGAGGACGAGGGCACGATCACCTACTTCGACACCGAGAACATCGGTATCGCGGTGGACTCCGAGAAGGGCCTGATGACCCCGGTCATCAAGGGTGCGGGCGACCTGAACATCGCCGGCATCTCCAAGGCCACGGCGGAGCTGGCCGGCAAGGTCCGCGGCAACAAGATCACCCCGGACGAGCTGGCGGGCGCGACCTTCACGATCTCCAACACGGGTTCGCGCGGCGCGCTGTTCGACACCATCATCGTTCCGCCGAACCAGGTCGCCATCCTGGGCATCGGCGCCACGGTGAAGCGCCCGGCCGTGATCGAGACCGCCGAGGGCACCGTCATCGGCATCCGTGACATGACCTACCTGACGCTCTCCTACGACCACCGTCTGGTGGACGGCGCCGACGCCGCCCGCTACCTGGTGGCCGTGAAGGCGATCCTGGAGGCCGGCGAGTTCGAGGTGGACCTCGGCCTGTAAGGACTTGTAGGGCTCTACCCCTCCGAGGCAACGTAACAAGCCTCACCAGCGGTGTCCCCGTCCGGATGTGGGTCCGGACGGGGGCACCGCCGTATTGTCTAAGGGTCACGAACTCCCGGAGGAGCCGCTCAATGACCGTCCCCGTCGTCCACTCGCTGCGCGAGCAGATCCGCGAGCACATCGTGGAGGGGATCGTCAGCGGCCGCTGGAAGCCGGGCGAGCGGATCGTGGAGCGCCGGATCGCGACCGAGCTGGAGGTGTCCCAGACGCCGGTCCGCGAGGCGCTGCGGGAGCTGGAGTCGCTGCGGCTGATCGAGTCGGCGCCGAACAAGGGCGTCCGGGTCCGCAACCTCACCGCCGCCGACCTGGAGGAGAGCTACCCGGTCCGGGCCGGTCTGGAGCAGATCGCGGCCGAGCTGGCCGCGCCCCGGCTGTCCGCCGACTGCTCGGCCCTGGAGCCGCACGTGGCGGCCCTGTACGAGGCGGACGCGAGCTCCGACGGCACAGCGCAGGTCCGGCACACGGTGGCCTTCCACCGCGAGCTGGTGAAGGCGGCCGGCAACAGCGTGCTGCTGCACACCTGGGAGGGGCTCGGCATCGAGGTCTTCACCGCCCTGTCGATCCGCTGGCTGGGCACGGTGCAGAAGTCGTACGCGGAGGAGCACCAGGAGCTGGTGGAGGCCTTCCGCCGGGGCGATCCGAACATCGGGGCCCTGGTGAAGGCCCACGTGCTGGGCTGCGCGCCGCGCGCCTGAGCCGTCGCCGCAGGTGGGAGCCCCGTTCCGGCGGGGTTTCCGGCGTTTTCCGGTATTCGAAAGAAGAAGCGAAAACGCGGCACCGGGTGCCCGATTCCACGGCACCCTGTGCCGACTTTCCTGGTCTGGAGAGGTTTCCCCCTTCAACCCTTTGATCGATCATCGATCGGCGGTTTACAGTCTTCGGCGGGCCGTCACCCGGCCCTTCGCCCTGTCCTGCCAGACAAGGCCACCGTTTTTGTCTCCACCCCACCTGTCCGGAAGGCGGCGATCATGACCGATCCCGTAGGCAAGATTCCGAGCGAGCTCGACCAGCTCCCGGACCGTGACACCGAGGAGACCGCCGAGTGGGCGGCCTCCCTCGACGCCGTCACCAAGGCCGCCGGCCCCCACCGGGCCGCCTACCTGATGCGCCGCACGCTCCAGCACGCCGAGGGCGCGGGCCTCGCCCTGCCCAAGCTCCTGGAGACGGACTACCTCAACACCATCCCCACCTCCGCCGAGCCCGGCGTTCCCGGTGACGAGGAGATGGAGCGGAAGATCACCGCGTGGAACCGCTGGAACGCGGCCGCGATGGTCACCCGCGGCTCCAAGCACGGCGTCGGCGGCCACATCGCCACCTTCGCCTCCGCGGCCTGGCTCTACGAGACCGGCTTCAACCACTTCTTCAAGGGCAAGGAAGCCGACGGTTCCGGCGACCAGCTCTACATCCAGGGCCACGCCTCCCCCGGCATCTACGCCCGCGCCTTCCTCGACGGCCGCCTCACCGAGGCCCACCTCGACAACTTCCGGCAGGAGTCCGGCGGCGAGGGCCTGCCCTCCTACCCGCACCCGCGCCGCCTCCCCTGGCTGTGGGAGTTCCCCACCGTCTCCATGGGTCTCGGCCCGCTCTCCGCGATCTACCAGGCGCGTTTCAACCGCTATCTGACCAACCGCTCCATCAAGGACGTCTCCGCCTCGCACGTCTGGGCCTTCCTCGGCGACGGCGAGATGGACGAGCCCGAGTCGACCGCCGCCCTCGCGCTCGCGGCCCGCGAGGGTCTGGACAACCTGACCTTCGTCATCAACTGCAACCTGCAGCGCCTCGACGGCCCGGTCCGCGCCAACTTCAAGATCGTGCAGGAGCTGGAGGCCCAGTTCCGCGGCGCCGGCTGGAACGTCGTCAAGACCCTCTGGGGCAACGCCTGGGACGAGCTGTTCGCGCTCGACACCACCGGCGCCCTGGTCCGCCGCCTCCGCGAGGTGCCGGACGCGCAGGTCCAGACGTACCAGACCCGTGACGCCGCCTACATCCGCGAGGACTTCTTCGGCAAGGACCCGGCGCTCGTCGAGATGGCGAAGCTGCTCTCGGACGACAGGATCCTGGAGTGCTTCCACCTCTCGCGCGGTGGCCACGAGCCGCGCAAGGTGTACGCCGCGTACAAGGCGGCCCTGGAGTTCAAGGGCGCGCCGACCGTGATCCTGGCGCAGACCGTCAAGGGCTTCACCCTGGGTGAGGGCTTCGCGTCGAAGAACGCGAACCACCAGATGAAGAAGCTGACGACGGACGAGTTCAAGAACATGCGTGACCTTCTTGAACTGCCCATCTCCGACGCGCAGTTCGTCGACGGCGTGGTGCCCTACGGCCACCCGGGCGCCGACTCCCCCGAGGTCCGCTACCTCCAGGAGCGCCGCGCCGCCCTCGGCGGCCCCGCCCCGGCCCGCCGCGTCCACCCGGTCGCCCCGCTGCCGGCCCCGGCCGAGAAGGCCTTCGCCGCCTTCGACAAGGGCTCCGGCTCGCAGTCGGTCGCCACCACGATGGCCTTCGTCCGGCTGGTGAAGGACCTGGTGCGCGACAAGGAGACCGGCAAGCGCTGGGTCCCGATCGTCCCTGACGAGGCCCGCACCTTCGGCATGGAGTCGCTGTTCCCCTCGCTCGGCATCTACTCGCCGAAGGGGCAGACGTACGAGCCGGTCGACCGCGACCAGCTGATGTACTACAAGGAGGCCGTCAACGGCCAGATCCTGAACGAGGGCATCACCGAGGCCGGCTCGATGGCCGACTTCATCGCCGCGTCGACCTCGTACGCCACGCACGGCGAGACGATGATCCCGTTCTACATCTTCTACTCGATGTTCGGCTGGCAGCGGACCGCCGACCAGATGTGGCAGCTCGGCGACCAGCTCGGCCGCGGCTTCCTCGTCGGCGCCACCGCGGGCCGTACGACCCTGACCGGTGAGGGCCTCCAGCACGCCGACGGCCACTCCCCCGTCATCGCGGCCACCAACCCGGCCGCCCTGACCTACGACCCGGCCTTCGCCTACGAGGTCGCGGCCATCGTCAAGGAGGGTCTGCGCCGGATGTACGGCGAGGCCGCGCCGGGCGAGGACCAGGACGTCTTCTACTACCTGACGGTCTACAACGAGCCGCTGCCGCAGCCGGCCAAGCCGGGCCACGCCGGCGTCGACGAGGGCATCGTCAAGGGCCTGTACCGCTTCAACACCGCCGAGTCGGCCGGGCTGACCCTGCCCGCCAACGCCCCGCGGATCCAGCTGCTCGGCTCGGGCACCGCGATCCACTGGGCCCTGGAGGCGCAGAAGCTGCTCGCCGAGGAGTGGGGCGTGGGCGCCGACGTGTGGTCCGCCACCTCCTGGACCGAGCTGCGGCGCGACGCCCTGGAGGCGGACGCGGCGCTGCTGCGCGGCGAGGAGCGGGTGCCGTACGTGCGCCAGGCCCTCGCGGGCATCGACTCGCCGGTCCTGGCGGTCTCCGACTACATGCGCCAGGTCCCGGACCAGATCGCGCAGTGGGTCGAGCAGGACTGGTCCTCGCTGGGTGCCGACGGCTTCGGCCTCTCGGACACCCGCGCCGCCGCCCGCCGCCACTTCGGTGTCGACGCCCAGTCGATCGTGGCCGCCTCGCTGGCCCGGCTCGCCCGCCGCGGCGAGGTCCCGGCGACGGCCGTGAAGGAGGCGCGCGAGCGCTACGGCCTGTAGGAACCGAGACAGGTGGGGCCCCGCCGCGACGGAGACCGTCGCGGCGGGGCCCCACCTGTTCGCCGGTCACTCGGCCGGACGGACCCCCGGCGGCGGGGGCTCGGGCTCGGGGGCGTGCCGTCGCAGCCGGATGATGGCGGCGACCAGGCCGCCCCACACGATGGCGATGGCGATGATCATCATGACGATGGCGCCTGCCGACATCAGGGCTCCTTCCTTTCTTCCGGTGCCTCCATGTCGAGGTCGATGTCCTCGCCGCCCGCCTTCCACGGGATCAGGGAGAGGACCACTCCGACGACCAGGGCGCCGAGGGCGACCCCCCAGCCGGTGGTGAGCAGGAAGGTCGTCGAGTAGCCCTCGTAGTTCTCGTCGAACTCCTTGCGCAGGCTGTCGATCATCATCCAGCCGAGCACCAGCGGGGTGATGACGCCGAGGCAGATCCGCCACCAGTGGCCGAGGGCGATCGCCGAGGTGGCGTCCGCGTTCCGCTGGAGCTCGGGCAGCTTCCGCAGCAGCCAGACGATGACGACGAGGGCGACCAGGGCGGCGAGCGCGATGCCGTACGCGTTGATGAAGTGGTCGGAGGCGTCGAGCAGGTACACGCCGTCGTCGGTCGGGAACAGCAGGATCGAGACGACCGCCACCAGGCCGCCGATGCCGAACACGGCGGGGATCCGGCGCATTCCGGTGCGGTCCTGCACCGCGGAGACGACCACCTGCACGATGGAGATCAGCGAGGAGAGTCCGGCGACCACCAGGGAGCAGAAGAACAGGACGCCGAACAGGCCGCCCAGCGGCATCTCGGAGATGACGGCGGGGAAGGCGACGAACGCGAGCCCGAGGCCCGCGCTGGCGACCTCGCCCACCGGGACCCCCGAGGCGGTGGCCAGGTAGCCGAGGGTCGCGAAGACGCCGATGCCCGCGAGGATCTCGAAGGAGCTGTTGGCGAAGCCGGCCACCATCGCGGAGCCGGTGATGTCCGCCCTGCGCCCGAGGTACGAGGCGTACGTCACCATGATGCCGAAGCCGATCGACAGCGAGAAGAAGATCTGCCCGTACGCGGCCACCCACACGCTGCCGTTGCCCAGTTCCGACCAGTCGGGCGAGAAGAGCGCGTCGAGCCCGGTGGCGGCGCCGTCCAGGGTCAGCGCCCGGATCACCAGGGCCACGAAGAAGACGACGAGCAGCGGGATGAAGATCCGGTTGGCGCGCTCGACGCCGCGCCGGATGCCGAACGCCAGGATGACGAGCACGACGACCCAGACGGCGATCAGGGGCCAGAGCACCCCGGGCACGTAACTCGACACGGTGCCCGGCGTCTCGGCCACCTTCAGGAAGTCGCCGAAGAGGAAGGCCTGCGGGTCGTCGCCCCACTGCTGGCCCACCGAGAAGCCGACGTACCGCACGGCCCAGGCGATGATGACCGCGTAGTAGGTGGCGATCACGAACGAGATCACCACCTGCCACCAGCCGATGACCTCGGCGGGCCGGGACATCCGGCGCAGTGCCGCCGGCGGTGACATCCGGTACTTGCGGCCGATCGTGTACTCCATGATCAGCAAAGGGATGCCGGCGGTGAGCAGGGCGATCAGGTACGGCAGGAGGAAGGCGCCGCCGCCGTTCTCGTAGGCGACGGCCGGGAATCTCCAGATGTTGCCCAGACCGATGGCGGATCCGATCGCCGCCATCAGGAATCCGGCACGCGTGGTCCACTGCTCACGGGGTTGTACCGTCATGTGCCTGTCCTCGGTCGTCGCGGGTGTCCCTGCTCCAGAACTGACCTGAGGGCACGTTAGCCCGGAACATCCCGGTTCGCTCCTCGAAGCGCCGGGCGGCGGAGCGGGACGGGGGACAATGGCGGCCATGCGCGCCGCCCGGCTGATCAAGATGGTCCTGCTGCTCCAGTCCCGCCCCTCGATGACGGCGGCCGAGCTCGCCGCGGAGCTGGAGGTCTCCGAACGGACCATCACCCGGGACGCCCTCGCCCTCTCGGAGGCGGGGGTCCCGGTCTACGCGGACCGGGGCAGGACCGGCGGCTACCGGCTGATCGGCGGGTACCGCACCCGGCTCACCGGCCTGGCCCGCGACGAGGCAGAGGCGCTGTTCCTGTCCGGGCTGCCCGGCGCGCTGCGCGACATGGGCCTGGAGGACACCGCGTCGACGGCCCGGCTCAAGCTCGCCGCGGCGCTCTCCCCCGCCCTGAAGGACGCGCCCCGCTCGGCCGCCCAGCGCTTCCACCTGGACGCCCCCGGCTGGTACCAGGAGCCCCGGACCCCGGAGCTGCTGGCCCCGGTCGCCGAGGCGGTCTGGGACGACCGGCCGGTCGGGGCCCGCTACCGGCGGCCGGACGGCGAGGTGACGCGGGAGCTCGAACCGTACGGGCTCGTCCTGAAGGCCGGGGTCTGGTACGTCTGCGCCCGCGCGGGCGGGTCCTGGCGCACGTACCGGGTGGACCGGTTCACGGCGGTCGAGCTCCGCGCCGGGCACTTCGTACGGGATCCGGAGTTCGACCTGCCGTCCTTCTGGGCCGAACGGGCGGCGGAGTTCGCCCGTTCGCTGCTGCGCGCCGAGGTGACCCTCCGTCTGACGGAGGCGGGAGCCCGCCGCCTGGCGCACGTGACGGACCGCGCGGCCGCCGAGGAGGCCCTGGCGGCGGCCGAACGGGACGCGGAGGGCCGCCTGACGGCGACCCTGAGGGTGGAGGACGAGGAGGTGGCGTACGGTCAGCTGCTCGCCCTGGGCCCGGAGGCGGAGGTCCTGGCCCCGGAGACCCTGCGCGAGCGCTTCGCGCGGGCGGCCAGGGGGCTGGCGGAGCTGTACGGGGAGCCCCGTCCTCGGCGTCCTCAGCGGTAGTCGTCCGGCGACACCGTCTCGTCGGTCTCCTTGGCGAGGATGAAGCCCCAGGCGTCCGGCCGCGAGCCGTCCGTGTCGGTGAGGCCGTACTCCTTCGCCAGCTGCGCGCTGGACAGGGACCGCCCGTTCCAGCGCGCCCGGTCCGGGTCCGCGGCGAGGGCGGCGATCCCTCGGCCGAGGTACGCGGGGGACTCGGCGACGGCGAAGTCCGGGACCTTCCCGGTGGCGTCCCGCCAGTTCGCCTCGGTCACCCCGAAGTGGTCCAGCATCTGCTCGGAGCGCAGCCAGCCGGGCGTGACGGCGACGGCGGTGCAGCCGGAGGGCCTCAGGTCGTGGGAGAGGGCGAAGGCCATCCGGATCGGGGCGGTCTTCGCCAGGTCGTAGTAGATGTTCTCGCGGTAGTGGGTGCCGTTGTAGTCGGCGGTGCCGTCGGTGACCTCCACGAGCAGTCCGCCCGGGTGGCGGATCAGCAGCGGGACGGCGGCCGCACTGGTGACGAGGTGGCTCTTGACGCCGAGTTCCAGCATCCGCAGCCCGTCGGCGAGGTCCAGCTCGTGGATCTTCTTGCCGAAGCCGGCCGCGACCAGGTGCTCCCCGCCCCAGATGTCGTTGACCAGCACGTCGAGCCGTCCCCGTTCCCGGTCGATCCGTGCGACAAGGTCCGCCACCTGGTCGGGCTCCAGGTGGTCGGTGGGCACGGCGATGCCCTCGCCGCCCGCGGCGGTGACCAGTTCGGCCGTCTCCTCGATGGTCTCGGTGGTCCGTCCGACCTCACTGGCCTTCTCCCGGGTGGTGCGCCCGGTGACGTACACGGTGGCCCCGGCGGCCCCGAGCTCCACGGCGATGGCGCGGCCCGCGCCCCGGGTGGCGCCGGCGACCAGGGCGGTCCTGCCGCGGAGCGGCCGCGTTCCCGCTGTCGTACCCGTCATGCCCGTCATACCTGTCATGGCCGTCCCGTCTGTCCTGTCCGTCATGCCTGTCCTGTCCGTCATGCCTCGACGGTGGCAGCCAATGACGACATCTGCTGTCCGGTTTCTTTTCGGGCATTCCGGGTGCGTCGTCCCGCCCGAGCCCCGATGCTGGTGGCGTGATGGACGAGACCGAGTTCTGGGAGATCATCGACGCCACCCGTGAGGAGGCCGAGGGTGATGCCGAGGAGCAGGCCGATCTGCTCGTGGAACGGCTGACCCGGCTGGATCCGGAGACGGTGCTCGACTACGCACGCCATTTCGAGGCCCGCTTCAACCGCGCCTACCACTGGGACGTGTGGGGCGCGGCGGCGGTCCTGCTCGACGGGCGGGGCGAGCGCGAGGAGGGTTTCGACGCCTTCCGCTGCTGGCTGATCGGCCAGGGCCGGGAGGTGTACGAGGGCGGCGTGGCGGACCCGGACGAGCTCGCGGAGCTGCTCGACGAGTTCGATCCGGAGCTGGACGGGGACGGCGAGGAGCTGGGTTTCGCGGCGGACGAGGCGTACGAGACGCTGACCGGGACGGAGACCCCGGACCTGGGTCTGGTGATGCCGACCGGGGAGCCGGAGGGCGTACCCCTGGACCTGTCCGACGAGGCGGCGCTCGCGGAGCGGCTGCCCCGGCTGTGGGAGCGGTTCGGGGCCGCGTAGGCCCCGGCGGGGACGCCGGTCCCGGCGGGGACGTCGGTCCCGGCGGGGACGTCGGTCCCGGCGGGGACGTCGGTCCCGGCCGGCCGGGAGCCGGCTAGCTGAGCGAGCGGCCCATCAGGACGTCGTCGACGGGGTGCCCGTCGAGGACGAACTCGCCCGGCAGCACGCCCTCCACCACGAAGCCCTCGGCCTCGTAGAGCGCGCGGGCCGGGACGTTGTGGCCGAGGACCCGCAGGGTGACGCGGGTGGCGCCGTCGGCACGGGCCTTCACCAGGGCGGCGCGCAGCAGGGCGCGGCCCACCCCCTGGCCCCGGGCCGCGTCGGCGACGGCGAGGCCCTGGATCTGGCGGACGTGGGCGTTGGAGTCGAGCGGGGTCGGCCGGCCGATCCGTACGTATCCGAGCAGGGCGTCGCCCCGCTCGGCCACCAGGTGGTCCTCGGGCCGGTGGCGCTCGCCGAAGAAGGGCGGGTACGGCTCCGAGGGCGCGGGCAGCACCGCGTGGAGCGGGGACCAGGTCTCCCGGTCCAGCAGGCCAAGCGGCTCGGCGTCGCCCGGGAGGGCCGCTCGGATCACGAAGGTCTCCGGCTCGGTCATGCAGGCCACTCTGCCACGCCCGGAGCCCACCGGGCAGGATGGGCGCATGCAGCCTTCCGCCATCCGCAAGCGTGTCGCCGTCACCGGGGCCTCCGGGCTCATCGGGGCCGCCCTCGTCCGCTCCCTGCGCGCCGACGGGCACGACGTCCTCCGGCTCGTCCGCCGGCCCGCCAGGACCGCCGACGAGGTCGAGTGGGACCCGAAGCGGCTGTACGTGGACGGCGCCGGGCTCGTCGGCGTGGACGCGGTCGTGCACCTGGCGGGCGCGGGCGTCGGCGAGCGGCGGTGGAACGAGGCGTACAAGCGGGAGATCCGGGACAGCCGGGTGCTCGGCACCACCGCGATCGCCCGGACCCTCGCCGGGCTCGCCGAGCCGCCCGAGGCGCTGGTGTGCGGCACCGCCCTCGGCTGGTACGGCGACACAGGCAGCCGCGCGGTGGACGAGAGCGCCCCGGCCGGCACCGGTTTCCTGCCGTCGGTGTGCGTGGAGTGGGAGGCCGCGGCGGCACCCGCCGAGGAGGCCGGGATCCGCGTCACGTACGCCCGCACCGGCCTCGTGGTGGCCCGTCAGGGCGGCGCGTGGGGGCGGCTCTTCCCCCTCTTCAGGGCGGGGCTCGGCGGGCGGATGGGCGACGGGAGCCAGTACTGGTCCTTCATCTCGCTCCACGACGAGGTCGCCGCGCTGCGGCACCTGATGGACACCCCGTCGCTGTCGGGTCCGGTGAACCTGACGGCCCCCGAACCGGTCACCAACCGCGAGGTGACCGCGGCGATGGGACGGGTGCTGCGCCGCCCCACGCCCTTCCCGGTCCCCGCGCCCGCCCTGCGGCTCGTCCTCGGGGACTTCGCGGACGACGTCCTCGGCAGTCAGCGGGTGGTCCCGGCGCGGCTGCTCTCCTCCGGCTTCTCCTTCGCCTTCCCCACCATCGACGCCTCGATCCGGGCCGCCGCGGCCCGCTGAGCGGGGCTCCCGCGCCCCCTGCGCTCCCCCCGTGCTGCGGCAAGCCCGCTGTGCGCGGGCCCGTGCCGTGGGAGCGCTGCCTAAGACTTGGTCCGTTGTTCCCGTAGGGATACGGATTGCAGCCGGGGCGGTTCCCGAGCTGTCCGGCGTGGTCGCCCGGGGGCGGCTCATCCGGGGTCGCTCGGGGCGCTGGTCCAGCGTTCGGGGAGCAGAGGTACGGCCTGGGCCGTACTGCCGCGTGATTCGTGCCGGCAAGCCGGTGACGAACACGATGCGGTTGACTCCCTCAGGGCGTCTTCTCGCCCTGTCCCTTGCGGGACTTGACGATCGTACCGGAATCGCGGAACGCCTTTCAGCCTCGGTGCCCACCAGTCGACACGGATCGCGAACCCGGGTATTCCGGGGGCCTGTTGGGGGCATAGGCCACCAACAGGCGGCGCAGACCTGGGGAGGGGCACGTGCTCAGTACCGGACGCAGCGCACAGCAGGCACAGCAGGCACCAGGGGCACAGCGGGCACCGCACGCGGCGGGCTCGCCGTGGCACGGGGGCGCCGACGGCCTCGGGGACGTGGACGTCGTCGTCGTGGGCGCGGGGGTCGCGGGGCTCACCGCGGCCCGGCGGCTGACCGGGGCGGGGCTCTCGGTCGCCGTCCTGGAGGCCGAGCCGTTCGTCGGCGGACGGCACGCCACCACCGCGGCCGACGGCTTCCTTCTCGACCGGGTGGGCCGGCCGCTCACCCTCTCGCGGGAGGAGCTGCGGGCCCTGCCGGGCCTCGACGGGGTGGTGCCGCGCCCCTTCGCGCCCGGGGTGATCGTCCACTCCGACGGGCGGTACGCGCGCTGGGGCGCCCCGCACCCGCGCCGCTCCGGCACGCACCGGAGCGTGGGGGGAGCGTTCACCGTGGCGCGCGCCCTCGCGAGCGCCCCCCGGCATCCGGTGGCCCCGCTGGACCAGGCCCGGCTCGGCGCCTCGCTGGTACGGCTCGCGGCCACCCCGACGCAGCGGATCCTGGCCCGGCCGGAGCGGACCGCCCGGGAGGCGCTGTCGGGCCGGCTGCCCGCCCGGACCGTGCAGGGGGTGCTGCGGCCGCTGGTCGCGGCGCTCCTCGCCGATCCCGACCTGGCGGTGTCGAGCCGCCGGGCCGACCTGGCGCTGCGGGCCTTCGCCCGGGGCCGGGTCTCGGTGCCGGAGGGCGGGACGGGCGTGCTCCCCGAGCGGCTGGCGGCGCTGCTTCCTGCGGGCACGGTACGGACCGGGGTCCGGGTCACGGAGGTGTCGGCGGCCCGGGTGACGACGGCGGAGCACGGCACGGTCGGCTGCCGGGCGGTGGTCCTCGCGACGGGGGCGCGGACGGCGGCCGGCCTGCTGCCGGGCCTGCGGGTCCCGGCGTACCACCCGGTGACGGTGCTGCACCACACGGCTCCGGTGGCGCCCACGGCGGATCCGGCGCTCTTCGTGGAGTCGGACCGGGGCGGGCCTGTGGCGCACACGGCGGTGATGAGCGCGGTGGACCCGACGCGGGCCCCGGCGGGCCGGCCGCTGATCACCTCGACGGTCCTCGGGACGCCGCCCGACGACACCGAACGGCGGGTCCGCAAGCACCTGGCGGCGCTCTACGGCACCTCGACGGACGAGTGGGAGCTGCTCGCCCTGCACCACACGCGGGACGCGGTCCTGGTCACCCCGCCGGGGTACGACCCGTGCCGCTCGGTGCGGCTCCTCGCGGGCCTGTACGTGTGCGGCGACCACCGCGCGGCGGGAACCCTGCGCTCCACGCTCGCCTCCGCGGAGCGGGCCGCGGGCGCCGTCCTGGCGGACATGGGCCTGCGCCCGGCGCCCGTGGAGGAGACGGAGGAGGCCGCTTGAGGCCGGGCCCGTCTCAGCCGAGGGCGGCGACCCGGTCGCGGTAGGTGCGGACGGGCGGGGCGTCGCGGTAGGGCTCCAGGCGGCGCTCGAAGTCGCGGACGTACTCGAGGGCGCGGGCGGAGCGCATCTCGGCGGCCTCCTTGGCGGCCTCGGCGCCCAGCGCGCACGCCTGGTCCAGCTCGCCGAGGGCGAGCCGGGCGGTGGCGAGGACGACCCGGCAGAAGAGCCGGCTGCGGGCGTAGCCGGGGGCGCGGAGCTGCAGGGACCGCTCGGCGTGCAGGGCGGCCGGGCGGTACTGCTGGAGGTCGCGGTGGCAGTGGCCCAGCTCGTCGGCGAGCTCGGCCTCGTCGAAGGGGCGGGCCCAGGAGGGGACCTCGTCGCCCGGCCGGGCGGACTCCAGGGCCCGCTCGGCCCGGACGAGGGAGGCGCTGCACGCCCGCGCCTCGCCGAGGACGGCGTGCCCGCGGGCCTCGACGGCGTGCAGCATCGCCTGGACGACGGGGGGCGCGGCGGGCCCGACGCCCTGCTGGGCGACCCGGGCGAGCTGCACGGCCTCGCGCCCGTGGCCGAGGTAGACGGCCTGGCAGCTCATGGTGAGGAGCACGTACGAGCCGTACGCGCGGTCCCCGGCGGCCTGGGCGAGGCGCAGCGCCTGCACGAAGTAGCGCTGGGCGAGGCCGTGGGCGGCGATGTCGTACGAGGTCCAGCCGGCGAGCCGGGTGAGGTCGGCGGCGGCGGCGAAGAGGCGCCGGCCTGTGGTCTCGCCGTAGGTGCCGCGGAGCATGGGCTCGGCCTCGTGCTCCAGGTAGCGGACGAGGGCCTGGCGGGCGTGGCCGCCGCCGTAGGCGTGGTCGAGGGTGCGGAAGAGCTCGCCGACGGAGCGGAGGGCGGCGATGTCGCCGGCGGTGACGCGCTGGCCGGGGCCGCGTTCCGTACCGCCGCGCTGGCGGGGGACGGAGTGGCGGCCCTGGGACGGGACGCGGGGGTCGGGGCGGGCCGGGGCGCCGGGGCGCGCCACCGGGGCGGGGGGCGGGGTGCCGCGGGCGACCCGGTCGTCGGCGCGGCCGATGAGCCAGTCGCGGCTGGGCACGACGAGTCCTGCCGGGGTGAAGGCGATCTTGCGGAGCTCGGCGTGGCTGCCGGAGTCCTTGCGCCAGAGCCCGCTGACGATGTCCACGGCCTCCTCCGGGGTGGCGGCGAACTCCAGGCCCGCGTAGACGGGCGCGCAGGCGTCGAGACCGAGGTCCTGGGCGGAGAGCCGGCGGCCGAGCCGGCGGGTGAAGACCTCGGCGATGAGGGCGGGGGTGGTGCCGCGTGGCTGCTGGCCGCGCAGCCAGCGGGTCACCGAGGTCTTGTCGTACCGCAGGTCGAGCCCGTGCTCCAGACCCAGCTGGTCCACCCTTCGGGCAAGCCCCGCGTTGGAGAACCCGGCTTCGGCGATGAGCGCGGCGAGCTGGCGGTTCGGGACGCGCTGCGGTGGTCGTTCCGTCATCGGCTGTGCGGTCTCCTGCCTTCCGGGCGCAGGGGCAGCCCGTTTCGACCCTCATGGAACGGCGTGAATGTAGCGGTCATCCCGCCCCGGACCAGCAGCTTCGCCCCACATTCATCCGATCGTGTGAGGAACCGGAACCCTCGTTGTCGCCCGGCGGTGACGGAAGCGCCCTCCGCCTGCGGGCTCCACCTGCCCGAAGGGTTCGCGCCGCGCCGCCGTACAGTGGCAGGGGCGCGTACAACGCAGGGTGCCGGGCCGGCTCCCGCCCCGGGACGATCCCCGGAACCCGGCCGCGGACACCCAGGAGGAGGCATGGCCGTGAGTGAGCTGCAATTCGTCCGCCTGGGCTTCGGCGAGGACGCCGTGGAGTACCAGGCGGCCTGGGACAAGCAGCGCGAGGTGCACGCGGCGCGGTTCGCCGACGAGACCGGCGACACCTGTCTGCTCCTGGAACACCCGCCGGTCTACACGGCCGGCCGGCGCACGGCCGAGAGCGAACGCCCGCTCGACGGGACCCCGGTCGTCGACGTCGACCGCGGCGGCAAGATCACCTGGCACGGCCCCGGCCAGCTCGTCGGCTACCCGATCCTCAAGCTGCCCCGCCCGGTGGACGTGGTCGCCCACGTGCGCCGCCTGGAGGAGGCCCTGATCCGCACCGCCGCCGAGTTCGGCGTGGCGACCACCCGGGTCGAGGGACGCAGCGGGGTGTGGGTCCTCGGCGACCCGGTGGAGGAACGGCCGTCGCTCGGCGGCCTGTCGCTCGACTTCGACCCGCGGCTGACGGACGAGGAGTTCGACCCGCGCCTGAACGGCCCCGAGTACGCCCCCTCCAACGCCGGCCAGCGCCGCGAGGACCGCAAGCTCGCCGCCATCGGCATCCGCGTGGCCAAGGGCGTGACCATGCACGGCTTCGCGCTCAACGTGAACCCGGACAACGCCTGGTTCGACCGGATCATCCCGTGCGGCATCCGCGACGCGGGCGTGACCTCGCTCGCCAACGAGCTGGGCCGCGACATCACGATCGACGAGGTCCTCCCGGTGGTGGAGCGGCACCTGCGCGACGTACTGGAGAACGCGGAACCGAAGCCGCGGGAGATCGAACGGGCCTCGGCCTGAGGAATGCCGGGCTCTGGCCATGGGTTGGCCAGACGTAGCAAGGCATGGAAGCAACGGGCGTACCCTGGTGTGCGCCGAAGAATCGAAGCTACAGGAGCCGATGTGTCCGCAGTCGCACCCGACGGACGCAAGATGCTGCGCCTGGAGGTCCGGAACGCCCAGACCCCCATCGAGCGCAAGCCCGAGTGGATCAAGACCCGCGCGAAGATGGGGCCCGAGTACACCAAGATGCAGAGCCTCGTGAAGAGCGAGGGCCTGCACACGGTGTGCCAGGAGGCGGGCTGCCCCAACATCTTCGAGTGCTGGGAGGACCGCGAGGCCACCTTCCTCATCGGCGGCGACCAGTGCACCCGGCGCTGCGACTTCTGCCAGATCGACACCGGCAAGCCGGAGGCCCTCGACCGCGACGAGCCGCGGCGCGTGGGCGAGTCGGTCGTCACGATGGACCTGAACTACGCCACCATCACCGGCGTCGCCCGCGACGACCTGGAGGACGGCGGCGCCTGGCTGTACGCCGAGACCGTGCGCCAGATCCACCAGCAGACCGCCGAGCGCGCCGCGGGCCGCACCAAGGTCGAGCTGCTGGCCCCCGACTTCAACGCGGTGCCGGAGCTCCTGAAGGAGGTCTTCGACTCCCGCCCCGAGGTCTTCGCGCACAACGTCGAGACGGTCCCGCGGATCTTCAAGCGGATCCGCCCCGGCTTCCGCTACGAGCGCTCCCTGGACGTCATCACCCAGGCCCGTGACTACGGTCTGGTCACGAAGTCCAACCTGATCCTCGGCATGGGCGAGACCCGCGAGGAGGTCAGCGAGGCGCTGAAGCAGCTGCACGACGCCGGCTGCGAGCTCATCACCATCACCCAGTACCTGCGCCCCTCGGTCCGGCACCACCCCGTGGAGCGCTGGGTGAAGCCGCAGGAGTTCGTGGAGCTGAAGGAGGAGGCCGACCAGATCGGCTTCTCCGGCGTGATGTCGGGCCCGCTGGTCCGCTCCTCGTACCGCGCGGGCCGGCTGTACCAGCAGGCGATGGAGCAGCGCAGCCGAGCCGGAGCGTAGGTCGCGGGTCCTCCCCCAGAGCTGCCTCTGGGGGTGCCCCCAGAGGGACGGGGGCGGGCACGCGGCCGGAGCGGTGGCGAGGCGGAGCGCGACCACAGGCGCCGAGAAGCGGGGCGCGGTGGAGGCCACGCAGGCGGTGTGATCCCGATGTGAATCGCCACACAGGTGATTACCAACCGGTAATACATACCGAGGAGCGGCCCGTACGGCCCCGCAGCTCAGCGGGGCCGTACGGGCCGCTCCCGCGTCCGGGGGCCCGGCATCAGCGTTTCATCAGTGTTTGACCGCCGGGTCACGCCCTGGTAACACCGTTCTGTGAGCATGGTTCCACGCACCGCCACCATCCGCTCCCTCCCCCACCTCGTCTCATCCGCGATCGAGAGAGGACCCCTCATGCCGGCCGCAGCCGCGTCGACGCATGTACGCCTCCGTGCCCTCCCGTCCGTCACCGGCACCCTCCGGGCCGTCGAGGCGCTGCTCCTGGGCGCCGGACAGCGCACCGCCCGCCGCAACGCCTGGACCTCCGTCCTGGAGGACCGCCGCCGCGCCAAGGACCGCATGGAGGCCCAGCACGTCCTGGAGGGCGCGTCGGGCCGGACGTCGCGGGCCACGTAGACTTCAAGGCATGGCGAGGAAGGCAAACACGGGCGGCGCTGACGCCGCGACCCCCGGGCGACTGAAGCAGATCGCCCTCACGTACAAGATGACCCGGAAGGCCGACCCCAAGGTCGGGCTCGTCGTCGCCGGCGTGGGCATCGTCGTACTCGGTGTCCTCCTCGGTATCGGCTTCCTGATCGGGCACCCGGTCTACCTGGGCATCCTGGGCTTCGTCCTGGCGCTCCTGGCGATGGCGATCGTCTTCGGACGGCGCGCCGAGCGGGCGGCCTTCGGACAGATGGAGGGCCAGCCGGGCGCCGCCGCGGCGGTGCTGCAGAACATCGGGCGCGGCTGGACCGTGACCCCCGCGGTCGCGATGAACCGCAACCAGGACGTCGTGCACCGCGCGGTCGGCCGCCAGGGCATCATCCTGGTCGCCGAGGGCAACCCGAACCGGCTGAAGCCCCTCCTCGCGGCCGAGAAGAAGAAGATGGCCCGCATCCTGGTCGACGTGCCGGTGACGGACATCATCGTCGGCAACGACGAGGAGCAGGGCCAGGTCCCCCTCAAGAAGGTCCGCACCAAGATGCTGAAGCTGCCCCGGCTGCTCAGCGGCCCCCAGGTGACGGCCGCCAACGACCGGCTGCGGGCGATGGGGGATCTTATGAGCAACATGCCCCTGCCGAAGGGGCCTATGCCCAAGGGCATGCGGATGCCTCGCGGCGGGAAGATGCGCTGACCGGCGCAGAGAGCACGTGCGAAGGGCGGTGCCCCGGACCTCATGGTCCGGGGCACCGCCCTTTGTCTGCGCTCCGTCTGTACTCCGTGCGGAAGGTGGGACTCAGAGGTCGCGGCTCAGACCCGGATCTGGACCGCGCCGGAGAAGCGGTCGTGGAGGCCGCGGCCGTCGCGGTCCCAGATGAGGGCGGGGATCGCCAGGCAGGTGAGGGCCGCGCGGAGGAGGGCTCGGAGGGGGGAGAGGCGGCCGCCGTTCACCGAGACGACCCGCAGGCGGAAGAGGAGCTTTCCGGGGGTGGCGCCGACGGTGCCGATGGTCAGGGTCATCAGGACGAAGAGGACGAGCAGGGCCCAGTTGCCGGTCGCCTGGCCGTAGCCGTCGGTGAGGAGACCGTATGCGATCAGCATGCACAGGCCCCAGTCCACGGCAAGGGCGCCGAGGCGGCGGCCGGGCCGGGCGATGGAGCCGGGGCCCTCCTCGGGGAGGCCGAGCTGCTTCCCGCGGTAGCCGAAGTCGACGCCTGCTTGCTCCGCCGCGGCACGGGGGCCGGAGAGCCACGATCCGAGTGCTTGCCTGTTGTCCACCCGACCACCGTACTGCGCCCGTTTTCGATCACTTCGGTCCGGGTGCGGCCGGGGCGCGACACGGGCGGGCCGCGGCCGCCCCGGTTAACTTCGACGAAACAAATGGGTCATGCTTGAGAAATCCCGGCTGCCTATGGTCGGGTCCGAGCGTGTGGCACCGCACCGGCCGCATCACCGAGCTGCAACCCCGCCCCTCCCCGGGCCGGGAGTAGGAGGAGTTGGATGTCCAAGCACGGGTTCCAGAACGCCGACGAGATCGCGAAGTTCATCAAGGACGAGGACGTCAAGATGGTCGACGTCCGCTTCTGCGACCTTCCCGGCGTGATGCAGCACTTCTCGATCCCGGCGACGGCCTTCGACCCGTCCGAGGAGCTGGCCTTCGACGGCTCCTCGATCCGCGGCTTCCAGGCCATCCACGAGTCCGACATGGCGCTGCGCGCGGACCTCTCCACGGCGCGCCTGGACCCGTTCCGCCGCGACAAGACGCTCAACATCAACTTCTTCATCCACGACCCGATCACGGGCGAGCAGTACAGCCGTGACCCGCGGAACATCGCGAAGAAGGCGGAGGCCTACCTGGCCTCCACCGGCATCGCCGACACCGCGTACTTCGGTCCCGAGGCGGAGTTCTACGTCTTCGACTCGGTCCGCTTCGAGACCTCCGCGAACCAGGGCTTCTACCACATCGACTCCGAGGCCGGCGCCTGGAACACCGGCAAGGAGGAGGACAACCGGGGCTACAAGGTCCGCTACAAGGGCGGCTACTTCCCGGCCCCGCCGGTCGACCACTTCGCCGACCTGCGCGCCGAGATGTCCCTGGAGCTGGAGAAGGTCGGCCTCCAGGTCGAGCGCCAGCACCACGAGGTCGGCACCGCCGGTCAGGCCGAGATCAACTACAAGTTCAACACGCTGCTCGCCGCGGCCGACGACCTGATGCTGTTCAAGTACATCATCAAGAACGTCGCCTGGCGGAACGGCAAGACCGCGACCTTCATGCCGAAGCCGATCTTCGGCGACAACGGCTCGGGCATGCACGTCCACCAGTCGCTGTGGTCGGGCGGCGCCCCGCTCTTCTACGACGAGGCCGGTTACGCGGGCCTGTCGGACACCGCGCGCTACTACATCGGCGGCATCCTCAAGCACGCCCCGTCGCTGCTCGCCTTCACCAACCCGACGGTGAACTCGTACCACCGCCTGGTGCCGGGCTTCGAGGCGCCGGTCAACCTGGTCTACTCGCAGCGCAACCGCTCCGCCGCCATGCGCATCCCGATCACGGGCTCGAACCCGAAGGCCAAGCGCGTCGAGTTCCGCGCGCCGGACCCGTCCTCGAACCCGTACCTCGCCTTCTCCGCCCTGCTCCTCGCGGGCCTCGACGGCGTCAAGAACAAGATCGAGCCCATGGAGCCGATCGACAAGGACCTCTACGAGCTCGCCCCCGAGGAGCACGCGAGCGTCCCGCAGGTCCCGACCAACCTGGAGGCCGTCCTCCGCGCCCTGGAGGAGGACAACGAGTACCTCCAGGCGGGCGGCGTCTTCACCTCCGACCTGATCGAGACCTGGATCGACTACAAGCGCACCCACGAGATCGCGCCGATCCAGCTCCGTCCGCACCCGCACGAGTTCGAGCTCTACTTCGACCTCTAAGCCGCGGCTGCCGCCCGAGGCTCCTGGCGAGGCCCGTCGTCCCCTTCCGAGGGGGCGGCGGGCCTCGCCTTTTCCTTCTGCCCAAGATCACGGGAAGGCGAACAGCTGACGAACTCTCGTATGTACTTACGAGTAGGGTGTTCACGCTCCGCGACCGATCGATAGCGTGTCGTCGTCGCTGCCGCCACACCCGGAGCACAGGGCTCCGCTGGGACTAGCTGGCGCGATGAGGAATGCCGAACGTGACTCAGGCGGCTTTCGCCCCTGCAGAGACGCTCCGACTCCAGCCGTACACCGACCACTGCCGCGTCATCGCCGACGAGGGCGCGCACGTGGTCATCGGCGTCTCACCGGGGAACAGTTATTTCACCGCCCAGCGACTGCGCGAGCTGACGCGCTGGGGTACGGACCACTTCGATCAGGTCGATCTCGTCTACACCGATCTGCATGTCGCCGACATGTACGAGGCGCTGGGGTACGGGGCCGACGAGGCGCGACGGAAGGCCGTCAAGAACCTGCGGGGGGTGCGGGCGAAGGTCGGGGCGGCCGCGGCGGAGGCCGATCCCGCGGGGGTACGGGTACGGGCCCGGGGGATGTCCGAGTTCGCGGACGTCCCGGCGTACCGGGAGCTGCACCGCACGGTGCTCGACGCGGTGGCGGCGGACCCGGTGGTGCGGGAGACCTGCGACGCGCTGACCGGGATCTTCCTGGCCGGGAAGCTGGCGCCGGGGCAGCGGCCCGACGAACGGCAGCGGGAGGTGTGCCGGGCGTACATCTGCGCCGAGGTGCCGCTGTTCCTGGACACGCCCGCGATCCTCGGGGTGCCGTCCTCGCTCAACTGCTACCACCAGGCGCTGCCGCTGGCCGATCTGCTGTACGGGCGGGGGTCCGGGCTCCGGGCCTCGCGCAACCAGGGCCACGGCATCCTCACCCCCGTCGGAACGTCCCTTGAAGGAGCCGCGTGATGAGCGTCGCCGTCGAGACCGAGACCCTGCCGGCCTTCCCCTTCGACTGGGACGGGACCCGGCTGCCCGCCGAGATCGGCGCGCTGCGCGCCGAGCCGGTGCGGAAGGTCCGCACGATCGCCGGGGCCGAGGCCTGGCTGGTCTCCTCGTACGAGCTGTGCAGACAGGTCCTGGAGGACCCGAGGTTCAGCCTGAAGGACACCTCGGCGCCGGGGGCGCCGCGGCAGTACGCGCTGACGATCCCGCCGCACGTGGTGAACAACATGGGCAACATCACCGGGGCCGGGCTGCGCAAGGCCGTGATGAAGGCGATCAACCCGAAGGCGCCCGGTCTGGAGGAGTGGCTGCGGGCCCGGGCCGGCGCCCTGGTGGACGCGCTGGTCGCCGACGGGGCGCCCGGGGAGCTGCGGAGCGCGTACACCGATCCGTACTCGGCGGGGCTGCACTGCCGGATGCTGGGCATCCCGGAGGAGGACGGGCCGCGGCTGCTGCGCAGCCTGGACGTGGCCTTCATGAACGCGCCGCGCGAGATCGAGGCGGCCCGGCTCAACTGGGACCGGGACATCGCCTACATGACCGAGCGCCTGGACGATCCGGCGACCGGCGGGCTGATGGCGGAGCTCGCGGCGCTGCGCGAGGACCCCGACTACGCGCATCTGACGGACGAGATGCTGGCGACGGTGGGGGTGACGCTGTTCGGGGCCGGGGTGATCTCCACCGCCGGGTTCCTGACGATGGCGCTGGTGTCGGTGCTGACCCGGCCGGACGTGCGGGAGGCGCTGACCGCCGGCGGCGGGGTCGCCGGGGCGATGGACGAGCTGCTGCGGGTCAATCTGTCGATCGGCGACGGGCTGCCGCGGCTCGCCCTGGAGGACGTGCGGCTCGGCGAGGTCGACGTACGGGCCGGTGAGCTGGTTCTGGTGCTCGTGGAGGCCGCGAACCACGATCCGGAGCGTTTCCCCGATCCGCTGGTCTTCCGGCCGGACCGGGAGAACGCCTCCGACCACCTCTCCTTCGGTGGCGGATCGCATTACTGCCCGGCGACGGCGCTCGGCAAGCGGCATGCCGAGATCGCCCTGGAGACGCTGCTCGACCGGCTGCCGGGGCTGCGGCTCGCGGTGCCGGTCGAGCAGCTGGTGTGGCGCACCAACTTCATGAAGCGGCTCCCCGAACGGCTGCCGGCGGCCTGGTGACGGGCTCGGCCTGGTAGCGGGCGAGGTCCGACGGCGCTGCCCGGTCCCCGTCCGGACCGGGCAGCGCCGCTGCCCTCAGCGGCTGTAGCGGATGAGGGTGCGGACCATGCGGCAGGTGGTGTCCGAGGGCGGGCGGATGCCTATGCGCTCGGCCATGGTGCGGATCGTGGCGTTGGTGGCCTTCGACGGGACGTAGACGCCGGCGTCGAGGAGGGCGATCGTGAGACGCATGGCCTTGAGGCGGCGGTTGTGGGTGACGTACCACTCACGCGGGCGGCCCGCCGGGAGGGGCTTCTTCTGGAGCGGCGTGAAGGGTTCGATGGACGGCCTGCGGATCACGGCTGCTGCCATGGGCTACCTCCTGGCGAACGGTGGCGGGGGCCCTCCCCGGGGCCCTTGCCTTCAGCTTCCATTTTAGGTTCTCGCACTGACAATCGGCCCTGGTCGGACGGGGTCCGGGGGTAACTTGGGGGGATGGAGATCTGGATCAATCCCGCCTGTTCCAAGTGCCGCGGGGCGCTCACCCTGCTCGACGCCGAAGGGGCCGACTACACCGTCCGGAAGTACCTGGAGGACGTGCCCTCCGTGGAGGAGATCCGGAAGGTGCTCGACCGGCTGGGCCTCGAACCGTGGGACATCACGCGGACCGGGGAGGCCGTCGCGAAGGAGCTCGGCGTGAAGGAGTGGGGCCGGGAGCCCGGCGACCGCGAGCGCTGGATCGAGGCCCTGTCCGCCCACCCCAAGCTCATCCAGCGCCCCATCATCACCGCCGACGACGGCACCGCCGTCGTCGCCCGCTCCGAGGAGGCCGTACGGGACGCCCTCGGGCGGGGCTGACCGGCGCCGAGGGGCCGGGTCATGAGGTGCTCGCCGGGGCGTTCGCCGACGCGGCGGTAGCCGAGGCGTTCGTAGAGGTCCCTGGCCCGGGTGTTGCCGGTGAGGACGGCCGGGCGGATCACCGGGGCGCCGGTCCCGCGGGCCCACTCCTCCACGGCGGCGACCAGCCGGGCCGCCAGGCCCCGGGCCCCGCGCCTCGGGCGCGACCCAGAGCGAGCGAGCTCGGGGACCCCGTCGGGGGCGAGGAGGCCGCCCGCCAGGCCGACCGGGCGGCCCGCGAGGAGGGCGACGAGGCCCAGGGCCGTCGGGTCCTCCAGACGGGCCCGCCAGCGGGCTTCGCCGCCGGCCCGCCACTCCTCCATGCCCGTCCGGAACGCCTCGGGCGAGACCGTGAGGGCGGTGAGGCGGGCCTCGCGCCAGAGGGGCCAGACGGAGGGGTGAGGGTTCTCAGGGCGGGGGTCTGGGGGTCGGTGCCTGGGAGGATCGCCATGGGGCCAGTGCCCGGCGGGGGCGGGGCTCTCGCCTGGGGTATCCGGTGGCTCCGGTCCCCGGTTCCGGTGTCAGCGTGCTGTGGTGCCGGTCGCGGGACTTCGGTGCGACTTCCGGAACCTGCCTTTTGACGTACTCCCCGCCCTAAAGGGCGAGGGTTCCGGCCTGGGTCGTCCGACCCTTCCGGCGGCTTCCTGCTTCACCGCGCTGTGCCGGGACTTTCGTTCCGGTCTTACCAGCACTCCACGAGGCGTTTAGCCTGTCCGCCCGTCCGGCGGCCAGGATGTTCTTGGCGGCGTTGATGTCGCGGTCGTGGACGGCCCCGCACTCCCCGCAGGCCCATTCCCGGACGCTGAGAGGCTTGGGGCCGTCCTTGATCCCGCAGGCCGAGCACACCTGAGATGTGGGCTCGAAGCGGCCGACCCTGCCGAAGTGCCGGCCGTGCTTGATGGCCTTGTATTCCAGCATGGAGACGAACGCGGACCATCCGGCGTCGTGCACGGACTTGGCGAGTCGGGTGCGTCCGAGGCCGGACACCGCGAGGTCTTCCACGTACACCGCTTGGTTGTCACGGATGATCTTCGTGGATTCCTTGTGGTGCCAGTCTCGGCGCCGGTCGGCCACCTTGGCGTGCTGCCGGGCTACCTTGATGCGGGCCTTCGCCCGGTTCTTCGAGCCCTTGGCCTTGCGGGACAGGCCCCGCTGAAGACGCTTGAGCTTCTTCTCGGCCCGACGCAGGAAACGCGGGGCGGCGATCTTCGTGCCGTCGGAGAGGACGGCGAACGCGGACAGTCCCAGGTCGATCCCGGCTTCCTCGTCCCGCTCGGGCAAGTGGTCGGGTTCGGTGTCCACGACGAAGCTGAGGAAGTACCGGCCCGAGCTGTCCTTGGTGACGGTCAGGGACGTCGGCGCGGCCGGAAGGCCACGGGACCACGTGACCTTGAGGTTGCCGACCTTGGCCACGTACACCGTGCCGTTGTCCTGCATGGAGAACGCGTTGGCGTTGAGGCGGATGGACTGCCGGGTGTCCTTCTTCGACTTGAACCGGGGCGCGCCCACGCGCGGGCGCTTGCCCTCCAATCCGTCGAAGAAGTTCTTGTAGGCGGTGTCCAGATCACGGAGGGACTGTTGCAGGACCACAGCCGACACCTCGGCCAGCCATGCCCGCTCGGGGGTGCGCTTGGCCTGCGTGATGTGGGTCTTGGACAGTTCCGCCGACTTCACGAACGGCAGACCGGCCGCGTGAGCTTCCTTCCGGGTGCGCAGGCAGTCGTTCCAGACCACGCGAGCGCACCCGAACGCCTGGGCCAGCGCACGGCGCTGAGTGGCGTCCGGGTAGGCCCGGTAGTTGTGGCGAAGCTGCATGATCGTGACCCTAGTACAGTTGGTCTCATGACTACAACCGACGACTTCCGCCGTGGTAGACAGGTTTTTTCGGCGATGCATGTCCACTTGGTCTTTTTGACGAAGTACAGGCGTGGGGTGTTCGACGACGAGATGCTGACGCGGCTCGAAGAGATCATGCGAAAGGTGTGCGTCGACTTCGAGTCGGAACTGAAGGAGTTCAACGGCGAGCGGGACCACGTGCACCTCCTGGTGCACTTCCCGCCGAAGGTCGCCGTCTCCAAACTGGTCAACAGCCTCAAAGGCGTCTCGGCCCGGCTGATCCGACAGGAGTTCACCGGCCGCATCGACCGGGCCGTCACGCACGGCCACCTGTGGTCGCCGTCCTACTTCGCCGCCTCGTGCGGCGGCGCGCCCCTGGCGATCGTTCGCCAGTACATCGAGCAGCAGAATCGTCCACCCCAGGTCGCGGGTCAGAGCAGCACCGAGATGCGTTCATCCCCGGCCTGAAGGCCGGGGCTTTCCGCAAGAGGTCCGGTAACACGGGGTTCACAAACGAGCAACCGAAGGGAAATCCCGTGTTGCGAGGCTGCGGTCACACGCAAGGCGCTCACGACGGCGGGCCGGGTCACCGGCCGGGCGTTCGGCGCCGCCCCGCAGCTTCTCGCAGCGCCGCGAGCCGCCGCGGATCCCCGCAGCAGCACGCCACGCCCTAAGGATGAACCCCGTGACCTTCAAGGCTGAGTACATCTGGATCGACGGCACCGAGCCGACCGCGAAGCTTCGTTCCAAGACGAAGATCATCGCGGGCGAGGGGCTGCCGCTGGCGGAGCTGCCGATCTGGGGCTTCGACGGCTCCAGCACCAACCAGGCCGAGGGTCACGCCTCGGACCGCGTCCTCAAGCCGGTCTTCTCCTGCCCGGACCCGATCCGCGGCGGCAACGACGTCCTGGTGCTGTGCGAGGTCCTGAACACGGACATGACGCCGCACTCCTCCAACACCCGTGCCGCGCTGGCCGAGGTCGCCGCGAAGTACGCCGCCCAGGAGCCGATCTTCGGCATCGAGCAGGAGTACACCTTCTTCGAGGGCACCCGTCCGCTGGGCTTCCCGGTGAACGGCTTCCCGGCCCCGCAGGGCGGCTACTACTGCGGTGTCGGCGTGGACGAGATCCACGGCCGTCCGATCGTCGAGGCGCACCTGGAGAACTGCCTCAAGGCGGGTCTGGGCATCTCCGGCATCAACGCCGAGGTCATGCCCGGCCAGTGGGAGTTCCAGGTCGGTCCGCTGGCCCCCCTTGAGGTCTCCGACCAGCTGTGGGTGGCCCGCTGGCTGCTCTACCGCACCGCCGAGGACTTCAACGTCTCCGCGACGCTGGACCCGAAGCCGGTGAAGGGCGACTGGAACGGCGCCGGCGCGCACACCAACTTCTCCACCAAGGCGATGCGCGAGGGCTACGACGCGATCATCACCGCCTGCGAGTCGCTGGGCGAGGGCTCGAAGCCGCTCGACCACGTCAAGAACTACGGTGCCGGCATCGACGACCGCCTGACCGGTCTGCACGAGACCGCCCCGTGGGACCAGTACTCCTACGGCGTCTCCGACCGCGGCGCCTCGGTCCGCATCCCGTGGCAGGTCGAGCAGGACCGGAAGGGCTACATCGAGGACCGCCGCCCGAACGCGAACGTCGACCCGTACGTGGTGACCCGCCTCCTGGTGGACACCTGCTGCGAGGCGCTGGAGAAGGCCGGGCAGGTCTGATCCTCGCTTCCCGGTAGCTGACGAGAGGGGCGCCCGCCGTATCCGTACGGTGGGCGCCCCTCTCGTCATGGAGGCGGGGTTCGCCCCGCCCCGTCCCCGCCTGTGCGCCGTCGTCCCCGGCGCGGTCGCCGGGCGGGCCCGGGTCGCCGACCCCCTGCCGCCGGGCGCCGAGCACCGCCGCACGATCCGGACCGTGCGGCGGGTCGGCATACGAGTGCCTGCCGTGAGCGGGCCCCTGGGTGGGAGCGCTCCGGCTTCTAGGAGGCGGCGCTCCGCTTCGTCCTCGCCCTGGACAGCAGGGCGAGGACCGACTCCGCTGCCAGGAGCACCAGCAGGCTGATGCCGAGCAGCGGGACGAACCAGCCGACGAGCGCGGTCGCCGCGGCGAGCGGCAGCAGCAGCGTCGCCGGCACCTTCCGCCAGGCGCCGCGGCCGACCGGTCGGCGCGGGCGGCGCAGCCACCACATGCGGTAGCCCCAGAGGATCATCAGGGTCAGCGCGAGGGCGAGGGCGGCGAGCGCCAGCTGGTTGAACAGGCCCAGGAAGACGCCCATGTGGGCGTCGATGCCGATCCGGGTCAGCTGGGCGAGGAGCGGGTGGTCGGCGAAGTCGAGCCGGTCGAGGACAGTGCCGTCGGCCGGGTCGAGCGCGACGGAGTCCAGCTCGACCGGGAACTGCTTGTCGGTCTCCTTCACGACGTAGCCCTTGCCTTCGGCGGGCAGCGTGACGGCTATCGAGGTGCTGTCGAGCCCGGCGGCGCGGGCGGCGGCGACGGCTCGGTCGATGCCGATGTCGGCGGGGGAAGGGGCGGGGCCGGTGCCCGAGTCGGTCGGGTGGTGGGCGGTGCCGTGGCCCGCGTGCTCGGAGCCCGCGTCCGCGTCCGCGCCTGTGCCCGCGTTCGCGGAGAGGGTGGGGGTGGCGCCGCCGAGGCTGTCCTGGAGGGCGCCGATGTTCTCGCCGGCGTACCGCGACCAGGTCAGGCCGGTCGCGGAGAGCAGCAGCAGGCCGAGCGCCGCCCAGAGGCCGACGGAGCCGTGCCAGGAGAGGGTGCGGCGGCGGGAGGCGGGGCCGCCCTCGGGGAGCAGGAGCGCCCGCCGCCTGGTGCGGCGCCGGGCGAACCAGAGGGCCAGGCCGCCGAGGACCAGCACCCACAGCCAGCTGGCGGCCAGTTCGCTGTAGATCCGGCCGGGTTCGCCGAGGTGCAGGTCGCGGTGGAGGCCGTCGGTCCAGGTGCGCAGCGGCAGGGCTCCGCTGCTGCCGTAACTGGGCAGCTGCCCGCGCACGTCGCCGGTGTACGGGTCGACGAAGACGGCGAGGGAGGTGCCCTCGGGTGCGTCGGGGTCGGCCATCAGGACGCGGGTGGTGGCGCCGGGTTCGGCGGGGGGCCAGACGGCGGTGACGGTGCCGTCCGGGTTCGCCTCGCGGGCGATGCCGACCTGGCGGTCCAGCGGGAGGACGGTGTCGCCGACCGGGGCCTCCAGCTCGTGCGCGTACACGATCTTCTCGGCCTGGAAGGAGAGTGCGTAGAGCAGTCCGCTGAGCGCGGCGACGAGGAGGAAGGGGGCGGTGAGCAGTCCGGCGGTGAAGTGGAGCCGCAGGAGGAGGGGGCGCAGGGCGCTCCAGGCGCCGGGTCGGCGCGGGACGGTGGGCGACGCGGGGGCCTCGGGGGGCGCCTCGGGTGTGTCGGCCGTTCCGGGGCGTGCGGGATCGTCGATGGTCATGACTGTCCTCGGAGTCTTGTGAGGGGGCTGCCGTCGGGCAGGGGGAAGCGGCCCCCGGCGTCAGACGAGCGGACCGAGGACCGTGGCGCGGGGGACGGGGGGCCGGGGCGGGCCGCGCCGGGAGAGGACGTGGGCGAGGACGACGACGTGCGGGCGCCGGGCGTTCCGGCGGGGCCGCCGGACCGGGCGGCGCGGGTCGGCGGGGACGGCGGCGGGGCCGAGCGGGACGGCGAGGAGGTGGCGGAGCGGGGTGAGCGCGGCCTCCGCGAGCGCGAAGAAGGCGGCCTCGCCGCGGGCCAGCCACAGCCCGCAGACCAGCGCGGCGAGGAGGTGGACGGCGAGCATGCCGGGGCCGCCGTCGGTGGCGGGGGCGAGGAGGGCGGCGAGGCCGTCGGGAGCGCTGTGCGCCGTGGACCCCATCGGGTCCACGTGGCCCATCGGGTCCACGTGGCCCACGTGGCCCATGTGGCCCATGCGATCCGCGTGTCCCAGGTGGGCCGCGTGATCCGCCGGGGTCGGCGGACCGACTGCGGCCGGTGCGGTATGGGCCCCGGCCAGGGAGAAGACCGTGTGGAGCGCGCCCTGGGCGGCGAGGATGCCGCCCGCGCAGGCTGCGGGGCCGCGTCGGCGGCCGGCCGCGCACCAGGCGACACCTGCCGTAGCGGCGAAGGCGGTGAGAAGGGTGAGCGGGTCGAGCGAGTGCGCAGACAGGGACGAATGCCCCACTGCCGCCAGTACGACGCATACGGCCGCGAACAGGGCGGCCCTCAGGGTGCGCAGCGGCGACCGGGAATGCGTCATCGAAGACATGTTGTCACCCGCCGGAGGGACGGGGCAGACCGCCTCCCGGACTCCCGGGCGTCGCCTCCCGGGCCGTGCGCCGGTCTCGTGGTGCCGAGCGGGGCGGGGGCGCATACGGTCGGGGGAGAGCCGTGCAACGGGAGGAGCCCGACGCCATGCCCGCGATACCCGCCGTCTCCGTCGCCAACCTCCGGGACCTCGGCGGGCTGCCGCTGGGCGACGGCAGGTCCGTGCGGTCCGGGCTCGTGCTGCGGTCGGCGCAGCTCGACCGGCTGGACCCGGCGGAGGAGGCGGTGACCGGGCTGAAGATCCGTACCGTCGTCGACCTGCGGACCGCCGCCGAGCGGGCCGACCGGCCCGATCTGCTGCCGGACGGGGCGCGGGTGCTCGTCGCGGACGTGCTCGCCGACTACCTGGCGACGAGCGGGCTTCCGCCGGCCGCCCGGCTCAAGACCCTCCTCACCGACCCGGCCCTCGCCGAGCAGCAGCTCGGCGGCGGGCGGATCCGGGAGGCGATGCGCCGCACCTACCGCGCCTTCGTGAGCAGCGACTCCGCCCGCGCCTCCTACCGGGCCCTCCTCGCCGAGCTGGGCACGCCGGGCGCGGGGCCGCTGCTCTTCCACTGCACGGCGGGGAAGGACCGGACCGGCTGGGCGGCGGCGGTGGTGCTCTCGCTGCTCGGTGCGGACGAGGCGACCGTCCGGGAGGAGTACCTGTCGGTCAATCCGGCGGTCCGGCAGGCGTTCGCGCCGATGATCGAGGGGTTCGTCACCCAGGGCGGCGACCCCGACCTCGTGCTCTCGATGGTCGGGGTGCTCCCCGAGTACCTGGACGCGGCGCTGGAGGAGGTGGCGGAGCGGCACGGCTCGATGGAGGCGTACGTACGGGACGGGCTCGGCGTTCCCGACGAGCTGGCCGAGCTGGTCAGGGAGCGGCTGACGGTGTACGCGGTCTGAGGGGGCGGCGCCCGGCCCGGCCCCTTCCGGGGTGACCATCGGAAGAATCGCTCGTTCTGCTGAACGTGAGCACCCAGGATCTCGTCCCGTCGCCCGTGGGCCCCGTCGACGTCGAGCAGGCCGAGGCCGCGCTCGTCGAGCGCTATCCGCGTCTCGTGCGCATCGCCTATCTGGTCCTGCCGCCGACGATGGGCCGCAACCGGCGGGTGCTGACCGCGCACGCGCTCGTGCAGCGGGCGCTGCCCCGCAGGCGGGTGCCGGGTCCTGCCGTGCCGGAGCCCCGGCGGCCCGAGGACGCGGTGGACCCGGGGTACGCGTACGTACGGGGCGAGGTGCTGCGGCAGGCGCTGGTGGCCGGGCTCCCGCTGCGGCGGCTGGCGGTGCCGCGCCGCGCCCAGCTGCCGCCGCTGCTGCCGCAGGTGTGGGGGCTGCGGCTGTTCCCCCGGGCCGGCGGGGCGGACGAACTGGCCCTGGACCAGCTCCTCTCCCGGCTCTCCGCCCCGGCGCGGGCGGCGTACGTGCTGCGCGGCCTGGAGCGCCAGGGCGACGCGGAGGTCCTCCGGGTCCTCGCCTCCGTGGGGGCCGGGGACCCGGAGGCCGCCCTCGCCGAGCTGGCCGCCCTGGAGGACGGGGCTCCGGCCCCCGAAGCAGAGGACGGAGCGGCGGAAACCGGTCCCGCCGGTCCCCGGTTCAGCGGGGGCTCGCTCCTGGAGTCCGCGGAGTTCGACCCGTGCACCCTGCAGGCGCGGCCCGGGGATCTGCTGCGGCGGCGGCAGCACGGGCGGGCCGCGCTGGTGGGTCTGGTGGCGCTGCTCGTCTGCGGGGCGCTGCTCGGGCTGCCGGGGGACGGCTGGGGCAGAAACGGTGCTGCGGCGCCGAGTTACGCCCGTAACCCCGCCGCCGAGGCCGCGCTCGACCCGGCGAGGGTGAAGCGGGTCTCCGCGGCCGTGTGGCCCGGGGCCGTACGCCGGGACTTCTCGGTGTGGCCCGCGCGCGGGGAGCTCACCGGGGACGAGGCGCTGCTGCGGCGGGCGCTCGCCGTGTGGGCGCGGCCCGGCGGCGCGGTGGAGTCGTCGGCGACGCCGGGCACGCCGGTCGGGCCGCCGATGGGGCCGCCGCAGCTGCTCTTCGCGGGGCGGGTGGACGCGGTCCGGGTGGTGCTCTTCCACGACGGGCTGCGGATCGTGCGGTACGCCGAGCCGGTGGAGGGCACGGCGGGCGCGGGCCTCGACTTCGCCCGTACCGACGCCGCCGAGGGGCCCGGCGCCGCGGCCGTGGCCGTCACGCGGGCGGCGGGCAACGTGCGCTATCTGACCGCCCCGTGGGTGACCGGCGCCTCCGTGCGGGACCTGCTGATGCCCGGCAAGGAGCCGTGGGCGCTCCGGCGGGACGCGCACGGGGTGACCGACGCCGTGCCCAGTCCCGCACTCGCGGAGGGGTGCGAGCGGTGGAACGTCCTGGAGGTGAAGGACGATTCCGGCAGCCGGCTGCTCGGCGACCTCGGTGAGCCGGCGCCCGCCCGGCTGCTGTGGGGTCCTCCCGGCGCGCCCGTGGAGGCGACCGGGCGCGAGGCGCGGGCGGTCTGGGCGCGGACGGCCTGCCAGCTGACGACGGTCCTCGGGCAGGGCGTGCGGTCGGTGCGGGCCTGGCGGTTCGCCCGGCAGCCGCTGCCGGAGGGCGGGGGGCGTGCGGCCTGGGTGTGCACCCGGACGGAGACCTGGCGGGGCACCGGCACCCGGGTCCTCGCCCAGTTCCTGGCCCCGGACCCGAAGGTCCCGGCCGCGGTGGCGGCCCGCGCGGAGAACTCCCCGGCCTGCGGGGCGCGGGAGCCGAGGGTCCTTGCCGGGGCGCTGTGGCAGGCGCCGGGCGGCGGCTGGTACGTCCTGGCGGCGGGCGGCCCGGACGTGGCGTCCGTGGAGGTCGCGGGCGGTGTGACCGCCCGCGCGGAGGGCCCGGTGCTCGCCGCCCCCGCCGAGGCCGGCGCCCGCGCCGAGCTGAGCGCCGTCCTGGAGGACGGCCGCCGCATGCCGGCGCTGAAGCAGGGGTGATAAAGAAGAAGGACGGGCCGCCCGGCCCGAAAAGGACGGGCCACCGGGCCGAAAAAGGCCGTGCGCGGCTCTGTTCGTCGTGCTTACCCCTCAGTACATTGACGGCATGTCTAATACGCAGCCTGCACCGGTGGCGTCGGAACACGTCGAGCTCAAGGCCCGCAAGGTCGCCTTCGACTGGCGGGAGACCCCGCTCCACTGGGTTCCCGGCGACCCCTTCACCACGCACACGATCAACGTGCTGCACCTGCTGCTCCCGGCCGGGGAGCGCTGGTTCGTCCACGTGTACCAGCAGGCGCTGCCGTACATCACCGACGACCGGCTGCGCGAGGACGTCATCGGGTTCATCGGCCAGGAGGCCGTGCACTCACAGGCGCACGACGACGTCCTGCCGCACCTGCGCCGGCAGGGGCTCGACCCGACGCCGTACACCGCGCAGGTCGACTGGTTCTTCGAGAAGCTGCTCGGCGACCGGACGCTGCCGCCGGGGCGGGCGCGCCGCTGGTGGCTGAAGGAGCGGGTCGCGATGATAGCCGCGATCGAGCACTACACCGCCTTCCTCGGCAACTGGGTGCTGAACGCCGAGGAGCTGGACCGGCGGGGCGCCGATCCGATGATGCTGGACCTGCTGCGCTGGCACGGCGCCGAGGAGGTCGAGCACCGGGCGGTGGCCTTCGAGCTGTTCATGCACCTCGACGGCGGCTACCGGCGCCGCGTCCGCACCTGGGCGCTCTCCTTCTTCACCCTGGTCTTCCTCTGGCAGCGCGGGGTCCGCTTCTTCCTGGAGAACGATCCGACCCTGCTCGACCCCAAGGCGTCCTGGAGGGACTTCCACCGCAGGGGCCGCCAGGGCGTGCTGCCGTCCGTCCCGGCCATGCTGCGCTCGATCCCCCGCTATCTGAGCCGTTCCTACCACCCCTCCCAGGAGGGCGACACCGCGCAGGCCGTGGCCTACCTCGCCTCCTCCCCCGGCGCCAACGGAGGCCGCTGATGCCCCGGTTCACCACCGTCGCCCTGGTCGCGGGCGCCGCGCTGCTCGTCCGGCGGGCGGTCCGCTCGCGGATGACCACCGCCCCACTGTGGCCGCTGCCGTCCCTGGAGGAGCCGGTCTCCGGTTACGGGCGCGGGGCCACCGTCCCGCGCCGGGTGCTCGTCACCGGGCGGGCCGTCCCCGCCGAGGGCGTCGTCGAACTGCGCCTGGAGGGCGAGCGGCTGCCGTCCTGGGAGCCCGGCGCCCACCTCGACGTCGTGCTGCCCTCGGGCCGGGTCCGGCAGTACTCGCTCTGCGGCGACCCCGGCCAGGCGGACGTCTACCGGATCGCGACCCGGCTCATCGAGGAGGAGCAGGGCGGCCGGGGCGGCTCGCGCGAGGTGCACGAACAGCTCCACGAGGGCGCGGAGGTCGAGATCCGGGGCCCCCGCAACCGCTTCCCTCTCGTCGCCGCCCCCTCGTACGTCTTCGTCGCCGGCGGCATCGGCGTCACCCCGGTCCTGCCGATGGTGCGGGCCGCGGAGGCGGCGGGCGCGGACTGGCGCCTCGTCTACTGCGGCCGGTCCCGCGCCACCATGCCGTACCTGGCGGAGCTCGTACGGCTCGGCGGGGACCGCGTGACCGTGGTCGCGGAGGACGAGGCCGGGTATCCGGACCTCGCCTTCCTCGGCTCCGTGCCGAGTGAGACGCAGGTCTACTGCTGCGGGCCCGACGGGCTGATGGACGCGGTCACCGCCGCGATGCCGGAGGGCCGGGCGCCGCGTCTGGAGCGCTTCTCGGCGGTCGCCCCGGCCGGCGGCACCCCCTTCGAGGTCGAACTCCGGCGCTCGGGGCGGACGGTGGCCGTCGCCGCCGACCGTTCGGTGCTCGCGGCGGTACGGGAGGAGGTGCCCGGCCTCATGTACTCCTGCACGCAGGGGTTCTGCGGCACCTGCGTGCAGACCGTCCTGGAGGGCGAGGTCGACCACCGGGACGAACTCCTCACCGAGGCCGAGCGGGCGGCCGGTTCGATGCTGGTCTGCGTCTCGCGCTGCACCGGGAGGAAGCTCGTCCTGGACCTGTAGGACTTACAGGTCCGGTCAGGGCAGGACCAGCCAGTCGAGGGCGAGGGCGGCCGCGAGGCCGCTCACGAGGAGCCAGGTGCCGAGGCGGGTGCGGCCGTTGCGGGACAGCTCGATGACGATGCCGCAGAGGATCATCGCGAGGCCGTACACGCCGACGACGAGGACGGAGGTGCTGGTCGCCAGGCGGATCACCAGGACCACGCCCATCGCCACGAGCAGGACCGAGGCGGCCGCCACGCGCAGCCGTCTCGCCTGCTTGGGCGTCATGCCCTCGCCGGATTCCCGGCCCTCTTCTTCCTCCACCACCGCCTCGTCGGGCTCGTCCGTCCCGGGAGTCTCGGCGGCCGGGGTGTCCTGGTCGGAAGCGCTCATGAACGAGGAGCGTAACGGACCCCGTTAGGCTGTTCGTATGACGACCGGTGTGCGGCGCAGAATGGGCGTCGAGGAGCGCAAGCAGCAGCTGATCGGGGTGGCACTCGAACTCTTCAGCCGCCGCTCCCCCGACGAGGTCTCGATCGACGAGATCGCCGCCGCGGCGGGCATCTCCCGGCCGTTGGTCTACCACTACTTCCCCGGCAAGCAGAGCCTGTACGAGGCGGCGCTGCGGCGTGCGGCGGACGAGCTGGCGGCCCGCTTCCTGGAGCCGCCGCAGGGGCCGCTGGGGGCGCGCCTCCTGCGGGTGATGGGCCGGTTCTTCGACTTCGTCGACGACCACGGGCCGGGTTTCGCGGCGCTGATGCGGGGCGGTCCTGCGGTGGGTTCGTCGACGACGAACGCGATGATCGACGAGGTGCGGCAGGCCGCGTACGAGCAGATCCTGGCCCATCTCGGGGTGGCGGAGCCCTCGCCGCGGCTCGAACTGGTGGTGCGGTCCTGGGTGTCGCTCGCGGAGTCGACGGCGCTGCTGTGGCTGGACGGGCGGCGGGTGCCGCGCGCGGAGCTGGAGCAGAAGCTGGTGCACGACTTCGCGGCCCTGACGGCGGTGAGCGCCGTCTACGACGAGCAGACGGCGAAGGTCCTGACCGCGGTCCTGGCCGAGGAGCCGGCGGACGGACCGTTCGCGGACCTGGTGGGCCGGCTCCTGGAACTGGCGCCCGCCGCCGTCGCCGTACCGGATCAGCGCTCGTAGCGCTCGCAGAAGGGCCCCGGCCGCGCCGGTGGCGGCCGGGGCCCGTACTGCCGGGTCCTACCGGATCAGTCGGCGGCCCTGAAGACCGCGACCGTGCGGGCCGGGACCGTGAAGGTGCCCGAACCCGCCTCGTACGAGGCCGACTTGACGACGGCGTCGGAGCCGTTCGCCTGGACCGGGTGGAGGCCGTAGGCCGTGCCCGCGAGGGCGGCGACCGTCTGCTGCCGCTCGTCCGGGGTCGCGTTGAAGACGACCACGAGGTCACCGAGGCGCATGGTGATCACGCCCGGCGTCTCCTCCTTCCCGGAGAGCGGGAAGGAGAGCGCGGACTGCACCTGACCGGCCGTCGCCAGGGAGAAGACGGGTTCGGTGGTGCGGATCTTCTGGAGGTCCCGGTAGGCGGCGGAGGTGCCGTCGATCTCGGCGCAGCCGACCGTCAGGTTCGGGTTGCCGAGCAGCGGCTTGGCATAGCCCCACTTGTCCTTGTTGTCGGCGGCGAGGGGCAGGCCGCGGCCGAAGCCGTTGCCGTCGCGGCAGTCCCACTGGATCGAGTTGTACCAGTCGCCGCTGTCGTACGAGTTGCGGTCGAGGGACTTGGAGCGCAGCAGGTCGGAGCCGGCCTGGGAGAGCGCCGGGCCCTGCGAGAGGGTGGCCGTGGCCATGGCGAGAAGCTGCATGCGGGCCCGCTCGGCCGGGGTGGTGCCGGCCGGGAGCTTGAAGGCGAGCGCGTCGTACAGGGTCTCGTTGTCGTGGGCGTCGGCGTAGGCGAGGGCCTCGCCGGGGGCGGCGGCGTAGCCGGCCGGGGCGCCGTTGTAGTCGACCTCTGAGCCCTTGACCGTGCGCCCGGAGGTGTCGGTGAAGGTGTACGAGGCCAGGTTGCCGCTCAGGCCGACCTTGATGAGGTCCTGGTAGTGCAGGAGGCGGGCCTTCTGCTCCTCGGGGGTGCCGTTGGCGGTGGAGGTGTTGGGGTCGGTGTAGAGGCCGGAGGCGAAGCCCTGGACGCCGGGGTCGTTGTCGAAGGGGCCGCCGCCGCGGACGGCGTCGCGGGCCCGGTCGGAGAAGGTGGCGATGCCGGTTCCGGCCATGTTCCGCTGGGTGGCCTGGACGAAGCGGGCGTCGTCGGCGATCTCGCCGAAGTTCCAGCCCTCGCCGTAGAGGACGATCGCCTTGCCGTCGACGCCGTCCTTCTCGACGGTCAGCGCGTCGAGGGCCTGGCGCACCGCGAGGATGTTCTCCTTCGGGTGGTGGCCCATGAGGTCGAAGCGGAAGCCGTCGACCTTGTACTGCTTCGCCCAGGTGACGACCGAGTCGACGACGAGCTTGCCCATCATGGCGTTCTCGGGCGCGGTGTTGGCGCAGCAGGTGGAGGTGGCGACGGTGCCGTCGGCCTGGAGGCGCTGGTAGTAGCCGGGGACGATCCGGTCGAGGACCGACTTGTCGGACTGTCCGGCGGCGACGGTGTGGTTGTAGACGACGTCCATGACCGTGCGCAGGCCCTGGCCGTTGAGGGCCTGGACCATCTGCCGGAACTCGACCGTGCGGCGGGTGCCGTCGGGGTCGGTGGAGTAGGAGCCCTCGGGGACGGTGTAGTGCAGGGGGTCGTAGCCCCAGTTGTAGGCATCCTTCGCGGCGGCCTCGGCGACGCAGGCCTGCTGCTCCTCGGAGTCGGGGGCGTAGACCTTCAGGTCGCAGGCGGGGGTCGTCTGCTCGGACTTCTTCTCGGGGATGGTGCCGATGTCGAAGGCCGGGAGGAGGTGGACGTAGGAGGTGCCGGAGTCGGCGAGGGCCTTGAGGTGCCGCGAGCCCTTGCTGTCCTTGTCGGTGAAGGCGAGGAAGGTGCCCTTGTGGTCCGGGTTCGCGGTGGGGTCGGCGATCGAGAAGTCGCGGACGTGGAGTTCCTGGATCTGGGCGTCGCGCAGCGGCACGGCGGTCGGCTTCTTGAGCGTCTTCCAGCCCTTGGGGGCCAGGGCCGGGTCGGCGAGGTCGACGACGAGGCTGCGGGCGGAGTCGGCGGTGAGGGCGGTCGAGTAGGGGTCGGTGACCCGGTTCTCGACGAGCTTCTGGACGGTGGGGGCCCAGACCTTCACCACGTACCGGTACGGCTTGCCGGTCCAGGACTTCGGCCCGGTGGCCTTCCAGACGCCGGAGGCGTCGTCGCGGCGCATGGGCACGGTCCGGCCGTCGATCTCCAGGGCGACGGACTGCGCGGTGGGCGCCCACAGGGAGAGGGTGGGGCGGCCCCGGTGGAAGACCGGGCCGAGCTCCGCCCGGGTGGCCTTCGCCGCGTACAGGTCGTCGAGGACGCCGGCGGTCTGCACGCCGGTGGCGGTGAGCAGGGCGCCGTTGGCGGCCCGCTGGGTGGCGATCAACTGGCCGCGCAGGGCGGTGCGGACGCGGTCGCGGTCGCGCGGGTCGACGGAGTACGCGGTGTACTGCGCCAGGTGCGGGAAGGCGGCCTTCTGCGCGTCGGTCAGGGCGGTCCTGTTCAGCCGCAGCCAGTGGGCGCGGTCCTCGCCGGTGAGGGTGCCGTCCTGGACGGCCAGGGAGCCGGTGGGCGAGTAGACGAGCTGGCTGGAGGCGGCCGTGGCGGAGGCGTTCCAGGCGACGGTGGTCTCGTCGATCCACACGGCCGTGGACCTGGCGAGGTCGAGGGCCGCGCCGCCGCCCTTGGGCTGGGGCAGGAGGTGCTTCTCCCGGCCGTTCAGGAGCCACACCTCGTGGCCGGTGGCGGCGAGGTCGAGGGACTGGTCGGCGGGGAGGTCCTTCTCGTCGCCCTTGTGGAGGATGTACGAGAGGGAGGTCGCGCCCTCGGCGAGCGGCACCTCGTAGACGGCGCCGTACGCGTCGGTGCGGACCGGCATGAGGGGCTTGGACCAGTCGGTGGGCTGGGCGGCGCCGGTCCAGGTGTGCAGGCCCCAGCCGTCGTAGTTCCCGTCGGCGCGCTGGTAGTGGAGGACGGCCTTGGTCTTGTCCTGGGGCGGGTAGGCGCCGTCGGGGGCCTGGTCCAGGGCCTGCTCCTTGCCCTGTTCCAGCCATACCTCGCCGGTCTTCGACAGGTCGATGTGGCGGTCGGCGGAGACGTCCTTGTTGCCGTCCTTGTCGATGACGAGGTAGCCGAGGTCGGAGGCGCCCGGCTTCAGCTTGACGTAGGCGAAGGCCCCGTAGGCGTCGCGGCCGGTGAAGGCGTGGCCCTCGGGCCAGGGGGTGGCCTCGCCGTCGGCGAGGTCGCCCCAGGCGTAGAGGCGCCAGTCGGTGTAGTCGCCGTCGGGGCGCTTGTAGTGGACGATCGCGTAGTCGCGCTGGGTCGCGGTCGGCGCCTCGGGGGCGGGGGCCTGCCCCGCGGTGGTGGTGGCGAGGGCGCTCGCGGTGCGGCCCTTGGCGTCGACGGCCACGGCCTTGTAGCGGACCGGGGTGCCGGCCGGGGCGGTGACGGTGTGGTTCACCTTGTAGGGGGCGTGGTCGGCGGTGCCGAGGACCTGCCACTTCGCGTCGCCCTGCTGGGCGGCGAAGACGACCCGGTTGAGTCCTCCGCCGGTGACGTCGGCGGTGACCTCGACGGTGCCGGTGGCGCCCGCCTCCGGGGCCTTCAGGGTGACGGCCGGGGCGGTGGCGGGGGCGGCGACGGGCCCGTCGGCCTTCAGGACGACGGAGGAGAGCGCGGGGACGGTGACGGTGATCGTCCGGTCGTCGCCGCTGGTCGCGGCGGCGGTGTCGCCGTAGACCGGGCGGAAGGTCCGCCCTGCGGACTCCGTGGTGAGCTGGACGGTCTTCGCCTCGGTGGCGTTGTTGACGGCGACCATGTACTCGGTGTAGTCGGTCTTCGTCCGGGTGTCGATGCGGGAGAAGGCGTAGACGCCCGCGCCGTCGGCCGCGTACCGCTCGATCTGGACGCCGTCGGCGAGGGCCGGGTGGGCCTTGCGGAGCTGCGCGAGGGCGGCGATCCGCCGGTAGAGCGGGTGGGTGGGGTCGTAGGCGTCGACGGCGTGGGTGCGGTCGGTGCCGAGCTGGTCGTCGTCGAGGTAGTCGGCGGTCTTGGACGCGAACAGGGTCTGGCGGGCGTCCTTGTCGCCGCCGGCGCCGGTGAAGCCCTGCTCGTCGCCGTAGTAGACGACCGGGTTGCCGCGGCTGAGGAACATCAGCTCGTTGGCGAGGCCGTAGCGCTTGACCAGTTCGGCGTCGTCGGCCTTGGCGTTGTCCTGCTTGAGGAAGGTGCCGAAGCGGCCCATGTCGTGGTTGCCGAGGAAGCTGACGGACTCGTAGGCGTTGGCCTTGTCGGTGGTGTACTTGAAGTCGTCGCCGAAGAGCCGGGAGAGGCGGGCCGCCGAGCCGCCCTGGGAGGCGAAGTTCCTGGCCGCGTCCTGGAACGGGAAGTCGAGGGTGGCGTCGAGGCGGCCCTCGCGGACGTAGTGCGAGGTGATCGAGGTGTCGGCGGAGTAGACCTCGCCGAACATGAAGAAGTCGGGGCGGCCCTGCTTCGCGGCGTACTCGTCGAGGGCGGTGGCCCACTGGGTCCAGAACTCGGTGTTGACGTGCTTGACCGTGTCGATGCGGAAGCCGTCGATGTCGAAGTCGCGCACCCACCGCTGGTAGATCTTCTTCATGCCTTCGACGACCTCGGGACGCTCGGTCCACAGGTCGTCCAGGCCGACGAAGTCGCCGTGCGTGGAGGACTCCCCGGCGAAGGTCGAGTCGCCTCGGTTGTGGTACATCGCCGGGTCGTTGAGCCAGGCCGGGACCTTGGCGTTCTTCTTGTCGGCGGCGACGACGGGGGTGCGGGGGAAGGAGTCCCGGTCGGTCTTCGGGAAGGGCCGGGTGCCGTCGGCGTAGTCGGCGTCGTCGAAGGGGCGGCCGTCCTTCGTCAGATAGGGGAAGGCGCCCTTGGAGAGGTACTCGTAGGACTTCTCCTCGTAGTCGACGATGTCGGCGGTGTGGTTGGTGATGACGTCGAAGAAGACCTTCATGCCCTTGGCGTGGGCGGCGGCGATCAGCTTCTTCAGGTCGTCGTTGGTGCCGAAGTGCGGGTCGACCTGGGTGAAGTCGGTGATCCAGTAGCCGTGGTAGCCGGCCGAGGCGTTCTCGCCCTCGCCCTGCACGGGCCGGTTCTTGAAGATCGGCGCCATCCAGATGGCGGTGGTGCCGAGGCCCTTGATGTAGTCGAGGCGCTGGGTGAGGCCCTTGAGGTCGCCGCCCTGGTAGAAGCCCTTGTCGGTGGGGTCGAAGCCGGTGGCGGTACGGCTGCCGGTGAGGCCGCCCCGGTCGTTGGAGGCGTCGCCGTTGGCGAACCGGTCGGGCAGCACGAAGTAGAACTGCTCGCGGGTGAGGTCCTGGCGGGCGGGCTGCGCGGCGAGCGTCCGGTCGGAGGGCGGGGCCGGGGGGCGGGGCGCGGCCGTCGCGGGGACGGCGGGCGCCAGGGCGGCGCACAGGGCGGTGGCGAGGGCGACCGCTGTTCTCTTGCGGGTCACGGGGGCTCCCTGGAGGTACGGGAAAGGGAGGGCCGCCCCGGCGGGGGCGGCCCTTGCGGTGGGAAAGGCGTCAGTTGCGGAAGGTGTCGTTCAGGACGATCTGGCCGGAGGCGGGGACGGTCGCGGTGCGGTTGGCGCCGGACTCCCAGGTCACGTTCCCGGCCGCGTCCTTGCGGATGTACTTGTACTCGAAGGCCGTGCCGGCGGGCAGGGAGACGGCCAGCTTCCAGACGGGGTACGCGGCCGGGTCGAGCTTCAGGGCCGACGCCGGGGACCAGTTGCCGAGCTCGGGGCGGTTGCCGGTGACGTAGATGTTCTGGCCGAAGACCGTGGTGGCGGTGACGTTGAAGGAGGCGCCGGCGGTCACCGGCTGGGAGCCGCAGCTCGTGGCCCCGGTGTGCAGGGCGAGGGCGGTGTCGGCGCCGAGGGTGGCGGTGAACCGGCCGGAGGAGTCGACCGTGACCGGGGAGTTCGACTGGACGTCGCAGTAGGTGCCGGCGGGCAGGGAGGTCTGGTAGGTGCGGGTGAGGGCGGAGGGTTCGTGGTTGATCGCCACGTACGCCTTGGAGCCGCGGCCGAACGCGATCGCGTTGTTGCCGTTGTCCCACCAGTTGCTGACGGCCTCGCCGCGGGCGGTGTTGCGGAAGGCGACCATGGAGGAGATCTCGCGCCAGGCGTGCTGGCACTTCCAGCCGTCGGTGTAGCAGGCGTTCACCTGGCCGCCGTTCGGCGCTCCGGCGTCCTTGTCGGTCCACTCGTAGCCGGAGTGGACGTCCGGGGAGCCGTAGGGCCAGGCGAGCATGAAGACGGAGGCGAGGGTGTAGGCGGCGCCCGACTTGTAGGAGAGGGTGTCGCCGACGCGCTCGGTGTCGTGGTTGTCGACGAAGACGCCGGACTGGCCGGAGGGCATGTAGCCCCAGCCCTCGCCGAAGTTCTTCAGGTAGGCGAGCTTCTCGTTCTGGAGGACCCGCTTGAGGTCGCGGGCGTAGCGGAACTCCTGGACGTCGCCGGTGCCGAGGTACTCGCTCGGGGAGACGGCCTCGCCGGCGCCGTGGATGGCCTCCTGCTTCCAGTAGACGGAAGGGTTCGTCAGCCGGGACTTGATGTTCGCGAGGTCGGCGGCCGGCATGTGCTTGACCGCGTCGACGCGGAAGCCGTCCACGCCGAGGGAGAGCAGGTCGTTCATGTACCCGGCTATCCGGCCGCGTACGTAGTCCGAGCCGGTGTCCAGGTCGGAGAGGCCGACCAGCTCGCAGTTCTGCACCTCGGAGCGGTCCTGGTAGGTGCTGATCGGCCGGCGGCAGGAGTGGAAGTCGGCGTCGGAGTAGAGGCCGGGGTACGCGTACTTGGTGTACGTGCTGCCGCCGGTGCCCGTCCCGGAGCCCGCGGTCATGTGGTTGATGACGGTGTCGGCGACGACCTTCACCCCGGCGGCGTGGCAGGTGTCGATCATCGACTTGAAGGCGGCGCGGTCGCCGAGCGGGCCGGCGATCTTGTAGCTGACGGGCTGGTAGGCGGTCCACCACTGCGGGCCCTGGATGCGCTCCTGGGGCGGGGAGACCTGCACGTAGCCGTACCCGGCCGGGCCGAGCTGGTCGGTGCAGGCCTTGGCCACCGAGGCGAACTTCCACTCGAACATCACCGCGGTGACGTCCTTCTCGCCAGGGGCTGCGGCCTGCGCGGCGGGGGTCCCCGTGACGGCCACAGCGGCCCCCGCCACAAGGGCGAGTGCAGCGGCCACGGTCTTTCTGGCCATGCTTCCTCCTGTACGACGTCCCTGTCGCAAGAAGTTGCCGAAAGCTTCAGCAACTGTTTTCAGCCGCGACGCTAGGGGCGCACAGGCGTGCGGTCAAGAGTTCGCACAACACAACGCAAAGACTTGCGCAAGGAGTTACAAGGCGGCCGCTGTGGAGCCCCGCACCACCAGCTCCGGCTGGAAGACGAACTCGGTGCGCTGCACCGGGCTGCCCTCGATCTCCTCCAGGAGCGCGCCGACGGCCGCCGTCGCCATGGCCTGCACGGGCTGGCGCACGGTGGTCAGCGGCGGGTCGGTGAAGGCGATCAGCGGGGAGTCGTCGAAGCCGACCACGGAGACGTCCTTCGGCACGTCGAGGCCCCGGGCGCGGGCCGCCCGGATGACGCCGAGCGCCATCAGGTCGGAGCCGCAGACGATCCCCGTACAGCCCTCGTCGAGCAGGATCTCGGCCGCCGCGTGCCCGCCCTCGACGCCGAACAGGGTGGACCGCACGAAGCGTTCGGCCTCCGCCCGCTCCACGCCCAGCGTCTCGTACAGCTCGGCGGCGAAGCCCTCCGCCTTGCGGCGCGAGGGCACGTAACGGGTGGGGCCGATGGCGAGGCCGATCCGCTCGTGGCCGAGTTCGGCGAGGTGCCGCACGGCCATCCGGGCCGCGGCCCGGTCGTCGGGGGAGACGAAGGTGGCGTCGATCCGCTCGTGGTAGCCGTTGATGAGGACGTACGGCACCCCCCGCTCGGTCAGCCGGGCGTACCGCGCCGGGTCGGCGGAGGCGTCCGCGTGCAGCCCGGAGAGGAAGACGATGCCGGCCACCCCGCGCTCCACCAGCTGGTCGACCAGCTCGTCCTCGGTGGCGCCGCCGGGCATCTGGGTGCAGAGCACCGGCGTGTAGCCGTGCCCGGCCAGGACCTGTTCGACGACCTGCGCGAAGGCCGGGAAGATCGGGTTGGTCAGCTCGGGCACCACGAGCCCGACGAGGCCCGCGCTGCGGCGTTTGAGCCGTACGGGACGCTCGTAGCCGAGCACGTCGAGCGCCGCGAGCACCTTGTGCCGGGTCGCACCGGCCACCCCCGCCTTGCCGTTGAGGACCCGGCTGACGGTGGCCTCGCTGACCCCGGACTGGGCCGCGATGTCCGCGAGCCGCGGGGCACCGGCTCCGGTGCCCCGCGGCGGGGGGATCGTCACACCGCCCACCAGACGGTGGTGTCGGCGGGCACGACTGCTTCGTCGTCGACGATCCGGACGTCCTCGTTGGAGAGGAGATACCGGCCGGGCAGCGGGACGGAGATGGCCCGGCCGGTGGTGTTGGCGGTGCAGACGAAACCGTCGCGGCGGAAGGAGAGCACACCCTCGGGTGCCTCCAGCCACTCGACGGAGTCGCCCGCACCGAGCTCGGGACGCTCGCGGCGGACGGCGAGCGCGCTGCGGTACAGCTCCAGGGTGGAGCCGGGGTCGCCGGTCTGCGCCTCGACGCTCAGCGCACCCCAGGTGGCCGGCTGCGGCAGCCAGGAGCCGCCGTCGCCGAAGCCGTACGAGGAGCCCTCGACGGTCCACGGGATCGGCACCCGGCAGCCGTCGCGGAAGCCGTCCTGGCCGGTGGCCCGGAAGAAGGACGGGTCCTGGCGCACCTCGTCGGGCAGGTCGGTGACGTCCGGCAGGCCCAGCTCCTCGCCCTGGTACACGTAGGCGGAACCGGGCAGCGCCAGCATCAGCAGGGTCGCGGCGCGGGCCCGGCGCAGGCCGAGCTCGCGGTCGCCGGGGGTGCGCAGCTGGGTGCCGAGCCCCGCCGGGTTGGCGAAGCGGGTGGCGTGCCGGGTGACGTCGTGGTTGGAGAGCACCCAGGTGGTGGGGGCGCCGACCGGCCGCATCGCGGCGAGCGAGGCGTCGATCACGGTACGCAGCTCAGCTGCATCCCAATGGGTCCCCAGGTACTGGAAGTTGAACGCCTGGTGCATCTCGTCGGGGCGCACGTAGTTGGCGGTGCGCTCGACGGTCGGGGTCCACGCCTCGGCGACGAGGACGCGCTCGCCGTCATACTCGGCGAGGATCTTCCGCCAGGAGCGGTAGATCTCGTGGACGCCCTCCTGGTCGAAGAAGGGCATGACGTCGTTGCCGAGCAGCTTCAGCTGGTCGTGGGCGCCGATGTCGGGCAGGCCGGCGGCCTTGACCAGGCCGTGGGCGACGTCGACGCGGAAGCCGTCGACGCCCATGTCGAGCCAGAAGCGCAGGATGGAGCGGAACTCGTCGCGGACGGCCGGGTGTTCCCAGTTGAAGTCCGGCTGCTCGGGGGCGAAGAGGTGCAGGTACCACTCCCCGGGAGTGCCGTCCGCCTCCTCGACCCGCGTCCAGGCGGGGCCGCCGAAGATGGACTCCCAGTCGTTGGGCGGCAGTTCGCCGTTCTCGCCCTTGCCGGGACGGAAGTGGTAGCGCTCGCGCAGCGGGGAGCCGGGGCCCTCGCGCAGCGCCCGCTGGAACCACTCGTGCTGGTCCGAGGAGTGGTTGGGGACCAGGTCCACGATGATGCGCAGGCCCAGTTCGTGGGCCTCGCGGATCAGGGCGTCGGCGTCGAGCAGCGAGCCGAACATCGGGTCGATGGCCCGGTAGTCGGCGACGTCGTACCCGGCGTCGGCCTGCGGGGAGGCGTAGAAGGGGGAGAGCCAGACGGCGTCGACGCCGAGCTCCTTGAGGTACGGCAGCCGGCTGCGGATACCCACCAGGTCGCCCATGCCGTCGCCGTTGCCGTCGGCGAAGCTGCGCGGGTAGACCTGGTAGATCACCGCGTCTCTCCACCAGCCCGTGTCGGTGCCGGTGGTCGGGGCGGCGGCGGGGGTGGCGAGGTGCTGGGTCATGTCTTCCCTGGGAGGTAAGGAGGGGCGTACGGGTTCGGCGCTCAGGGCCGTCAGCCCTTCACCGCGCCGGCGGACATACCGGTGACGAGGTGACGCTGGGCGAAGAGGAACACGAGGGCCGCGGGGATGGCGATGAGGACGGAGGCCGCCGTCATCGGACCCCACTGGGCTCCGTACTGGTTGACGAACTTCTGCAGACCGCCGGCGAGCGTCAGGTTCTCGTCGCCGACCATGAAGGCGGAGGCGTAGGCGACCTCGCCCCAGGCGGTGATGAAGGAGTAGAAGGCGGTCACCGCGATGCCCGGCTTGGCGAGCGGCAGGATCAGCCGCCAGAAGGTGCCGAAGGGGGTGAGCCCGTCGACGTATCCCGACTCGTCGATCTCGCGCGGGATGCCGTCGAAGAAGCCCTTCATCATCCAGGCGCAGAACGGGACGGCGATGGTCAGGTAGGTGATGACCAGGCCGAGCGGCTGGTTGAGCAGCCCCATCGACGCCATGATGTTGTAGATCGGGACGATGAGGACGGCGACCGGGAACATCTGCGTGATGAGCAGGGTCCACATCAGGCCGCGCTTGCCGGGGAAGCGGAAGCGGCTGACCGCGTAGCCGGTGGTGGCGGAGATGAACACGCCGATGAGCGTGGTGAGTCCGGCGACGAGGAGCGAGTTCCCGAACCAGGTGAGGAACGGGGTGTCCCCCAGCAGGTTCGTGTAGTTCTCGAACGTCGGCTCCTTGAAGAAGTCCGTGGTGGTCGCGTGCTTCGCGGGCTTGAGCGAGGTCAGCAGGACCCACAGCACCGGGAAGACGGCGATCACGGAGGCGACGATCAGGGTGAGGTGCAGCGCCACCGAGGCGAGCGGCGAACGGCGGCCCCGGACCGGGGTGTTCATGGCCTGGGGGGCGCGGCGCTGGGCCGTGGGGGTCAGGGTGGTCACCAGACTTCTCCCTGCTTGCGGAGGACGCGCTGGTAGATCGCGGCGAAGATCATCAGGAGCACCAGGATGAGGACGCCCCACGTGGACGACTGGGCGAAGTCGCGCGGGCTGATCTCGAAGGAGAACTTGTACGCCTGGGTGACGAGGATCTGGGTGGCCTCGCCGGGTCCGCCCCGGGTGAGCAGGAAGATCACCGGGAACATGTTGAAGGTCCAGATGGTGGAGAGGAGGACCACCGTGGTGGAGACGGACCGCAGGCCCGGCAGGGTGATGTTCCGGAACCGCTGCCAGGCGCCCGCGCCGTCCATCTCCGCGGCCTCGTAGAGCTCGCCGGGGATGGACTGGAGGCCGCCGAGGAGGGCCACCATCATGAAGGGGACGCCGAGCCAGACGTTGACGGCGATGACGGAGAACTTGGCCATCAGCGGGTCGTTCAGCCACGGGACGGCGTCCATACCGATGCCCGAGAGGATCTGGTTGAGCATGCCGCGGCGCTCGTCGTAGAGGAAGCGCCAGGCGAAGACCGAGACGAAGCCGGGGACCGCCCAGGGCAGGATGAGCAGCATCCGGTAGAAGGAGCGGCCGGCGATCTTGCGGTTGAGGATGTTGGCGAGGGTCAGGCCGAGGGCGAAGGTGATCGCCACGCAGGAGACGGTCCAGACGATCGTCCACCCGAGGCTGCCGAGGAACTGGCTGCCGGTGATGGCTTCCGTGTAGTTGTCCAGGCCGACGAACTCGTAGCTGGCCGGGATCTCGTTGACGCCGATGGTGCGCGCGACGTTGCGCTCGGTGGCGTTGGTCAGCGACAGGTAGATGCCGCGCACCAGCGGATAACCGATGATCACGGTGATCACGATCACCACCGGGGCGACCATCGCCCAGGCGTACCAGTGGGTGGCGAGAGAACGCTTCGGCGCCCGCCGCTTCGGTCCAGTCGCGCGGCGCCGGCCGCGGGCGACGCTGTCGCCCGCGGCCTTCGCCATCGACTGGCTGGGAGTGTCCACAGCCATCAGCCGGCCAGCCTTCCTCTTACTTCCAGTCCTTCAGGAGCTTGCGGTAGGCGTCACCGACGGCCTTGGCGCCGGTCTCCGGGGTGGTCTGACCGGTGAGCACCTTGGTGTACTCGACCTTGACCGGCTCGAAGAGGCTGCCGCCCTCGGGGATCCACGGGCGCTCGACGGCCTTGTCGACGACCGGCTTGAAGAACGCGATCATCTCGTTCTTGGCGACCTCCTTGTGGAGGTAAGCGGACTGGCGGGTCGGGAGGAGGCTGAGCTCCTGGGCGATCTTGGCCTGGCTCTCGGCCGAGGTCATGTACTCGGCGAAGGCGTAGGAGGCGTCCAGGTTCTTGGAGCCCGCGTACACGGCGAGGTTGTGGCCGCCCTGCGGGGCGCCCTGACCGGCGGAGCCGGCCGGGACCGGGGCGATGCCGAGGTTCGCCTTGTCGGCGAACTCCTTGCCGGCGTAGGTGTCGGCCACGGCCCACGGGCCGTTGATCATCATCGCGACCTTGCCGTCCTTGAAGGACGCCTGCATGTTGTCCCAGCCGTTGGTCGCGTCGGTGATCGCGGCCTTGGAGTCGACGAGGTCCTTGACGGTCTTGAAGGCCTTGACGCCGGCCTCGTTGTCGAAGGTGACCGTCTTGCTGCCGGCGTCGACCAGGTCGCCGCCCTCGCCGTAGAGGAAGGAGAGGAACCAGTACGGGTCGTCGCCGCGGAGGTACAGGCCGGTCTTGCCGGTCTTCTCCTTGATCTTGGCGGAGACGCTCTTCAGCTCGTCGATGCTCTTCGGGACCTCGACGCCGGCCTCCTTGAAGATCTTCTTGTTGTAGAAGATGCCCATGGAGTCGATGACCTGCGGGACGGCGTAGGTCTTGCCGTTGTACTTGGTGGAGGCGGCGGCCTGCTCCAGGAAGTCGTCCTGGTCCTTCAGGGCCGCGGTGCCGTCCAGCGGGGCGAGGTAGCCGAGGTCGGCGAACTCGGGGGTCCAGGCGACCTCGGAGCGGATCACGTCGGGGGCGCCGGAGCCGGACTGCGCGGCGTTCTTGAACTTGTTCTGCGCCTCACCGAACGGCACGTTCACGTACTTGACGGTGACCTTGGGGTGCTGCTTGGTGAAGTCCTCGGCGAGCTTCTTGAAGACCTTGTCCTCGGAGCCGACCGTGGAGGTGTCCCACCACGTCACGGTGCCGGAGAGCTCGCCCGAGCCCTTCGAGCCGCCGTTGGAACCGCTGTCGCTACCGCCGCACGCCGCCAGGGTGACGCCCAGGGCCGCGACCAGCGCGGTGGCCGCTATGCCACGCCGCATGTGAACTCCTTCAACATGATCCCGGGGAGACGAGGGGCTGGAACCTTCCTCATTGCGACCGCTCCCTCGCGGCGCTCCGGGTTGCCAGGAACGTAACAGGGATGAAAACGCGCCGAAAGACCTTGCGGGAAATTTCTGCAAGGCACGGCGATCGTTACATCCGCGTGTCCCGAAGGTTGCCGTCAGGCCGCTTGACAGCGGCGCGGAAGCCTCCATTCCCACCCCTTCGCCCGGAATCTCCCGTCAGAGAGGGGCAAGAAGCGGCACACCATCTCGCACGGAACCACCCCGTCCGCGACGGCGGTCCCTCGCACCCCGCTGCAAGAACTGCAAGACCTTGCGATACGCGGCGTGATGCCGCCCTCGCGATCCGTCGCGCGATCGGCGCGGGGAACCGGTGGGCAATACGCGCTGTGACCGGTACAGTCCACTCTCATGACCGCGCGGCTTGCCGACATCGCAGCCCAGGCGGGGGTCAGTGAAGCCACAGTCAGCCGCGTGCTCAACGGCAAGCCCGGTGTGGCCACGGCCACCCGTGAATCCGTCCTTGCCGCGCTCGACGTGCTCGGTTACGAGCGTCCGGTACGGCTGCGCCAGCGCAGCGCGGGCCTGGTCGGACTGATCACCCCCGAACTGGACAACCCCATCTTCCCGGCCCTCGCGCAGGTCATCGGGCAGGCCCTGACCCGCCAGGGCTACACCCCGGTGCTCGCCACCCAGACCCCCGGCGGGTCCACCGAGGACGAGCTCACCGACATGCTGGTGGAGCGCGGGGTGGCCGGCATCATCTTCGTCTCCGGTCTGCACGCGGACACCACCGCGGACACCTCCCGCTACGACCAGCTGCGCGGCAAGGGCGTCCCGTACGTCCTCATCAACGGCTTCTCCCCCAAGGTGCAGGCGCCCTTCGTCTCCCCCGACGACCGGGCCGCGATGCAGCTGGCGGTCACGCACCTCGCCGCCCTCGGCCACACCCGGATCGGCCTCGCCGTCGGACCGAAGCGGTTCGTGCCGGTGCTCCGCAAGATCGAGGGCTTCCAGAAGGGGATGCGGGACCGGCTCGGTCTCACCCCCGAGGAGTCCGAGGAGCTGATCCAGCACTCCCTGTACACCCTGGAGGGCGGCCAGGCCGCCGCCGCGGCCCTGATCTCCAAGGGCTGCACGGCGGTGGTCTGCGCCTCCGACATGATGGCGCTCGGCGCGATCCGCGCGGCCCGGCAGCAGGGGCTGAACGTGCCGAAGGACGTCTCCGTCGTCGGCTTCGACGACTCCCCGCTCATAGCCTTCACCGACCCGCCGCTGACCACCATCCGCCAGCCCGTGCAGGCCATGGGCCAGGCGGCGGTGCGGGCGCTCCTGGAAGAGGTGGGCGGCACCCCGGCCCCCCACTCCGAGTTCGTCTTCATGCCGGAGCTGGTCGTGCGCGGCTCCACGGCCTCGGCCCCTCCGGTCTCCGCGTAGTACTTGAGGGGGAGCGGGTGCGCCGTACACCCGACCGAGGGATGATCGGTCGGGGGGCGTTGATCTGGCACACTCTCTGCCCATGGGTGAAACGACCGTGAACAGTTTGGACGACCGGACGACCCCGTCGTCACCCATCGGGGCCGACGGCCGGTGGGCGTGGCTGGGCGCGCGCAGCCCCCGGCGCCCCCGCATCTGGTTCGAGCTGCTGCTGATCGCGCTCAGCTACTGGGTGTACTCGCTGATCCGCAACGCGGTGCCGGAGCAGAAGGCCGAGGCGCTGCGGAACGCGGACTGGATCTGGCGGGCCGAGGAGTCCCTGGGGCTCGCCTTCGAGCACGCGGTCAACCACGCCGTGAACTCGGTGACCTGGCTCATCGTGACGATGAACTACTACTACGCGACCCTGCACTTCGTCGTCACCATCGGTGTGCTCGTGTGGCTGTACCGGGGGCACCCGGGCCGTTACGCCGCGTTCCGCACGGTCATCTTCGCCACCACCGCCGTGGCCCTGGTCGGCTACTACCTGTATCCGCTCGCGCCGCCGCGGCTGATGGAGAACAAGGACTTCATCGACACGGTCCTGGTGCACCACACCTGGGGCTCGATGGCCTCGGGCGACCTGAAGCACGTGTCGAACCAGTACGCGGCGATGCCGTCGATGCACATCGGCTGGTCGCTGTGGTGCGGGCTGACCATCTTCTTCCTGGCGAAGGTGCCGTGGGCCCGGGTCCTGGGCCTGCTCTACCCGGCGGCGACTCTGGTCGTGATCGTGGCGACCGCCAACCACTTCTGGCTGGACGCGGTGGGCGGCGTGATCTGCCTCGCCTTCGGCTTCCTGGTCGCCTACTTCTGGTACGGCACCTGGCCGCACCGCCTGTCGAAGCAGGTGGAGCCGCTGACGGCGGTCGAGCCGCGGGCCTCCGCCCCCGCGAAGGGGGCCGGTGTGGCCGCGGACGTCCGTACGGACGCGGACCACGAGGAGCGGGTCGGCTCCGGTACGTGAACCGGGCCGGCCGCCGGAGCGGTCGGCCCGGTGGGGAGGCTCCGGCCCCTCAGGCCAGCGCCTCGGCGCGGGCGGCGTCCCGGAGCTCCTGCCGGGCGACGCGCCGGCGGCGGGAGGGGAGGCCGCCGGTCGGGTTGGCGACGCCCCAGGTGGCGCCCTTGCAGATGAGCTCCTTGTAGAGGGCGGCGGTCCGGCCGGTGAGGGCCTTCTCCTTGGCCTGGTCGTCGGCGGTGACGAACTGGATGAGCCCTTCCTTGCGGCCCAGCGAAACGCACTGCTGGAAGTAGCGGATGGAGACCTTGGGCACCTCGACGCCGGCGAGCCGGGCGGCGAGGGCGTCGGCGGCCTGCCAGGCCATCGGGACGCCCGAGGCGCAGGACATCCGCAGCGGCTTGCCGCCCGGGCCGAGGGCCATGGCCGCGTCGCCGACGGCGTAGACGTCGGGGTGGGAGACCGAGCGCATGGTGGCGTCGACCACGATCCGCCCGTCGGGGGCGAGCTCCAGGCCGGTGGCCTCGGCGATGGGGTGGACGGCGAAGCCGGTGGTCCAGACGGTGACGTCGGCGGGGACGACCGTGCCGTCGGCGGTGGTCACCCGGTCCGCGGCCACGGCGGCGACCGCCTGGTGCTCGTGGACGGTGACGCCGAGCCGCCGCACGACCTTCCGCAGGTGGCCGCGGCCCTTCTCGGAGAGCCAGTCGCCGAGGGCGGCGCGGGTGACCAGGGCCACGTCGAGGTCGGGGCGGGTCTCGGCGATCTCGGTCGCGGCCTCCACGCCGGTCAGGCCGCCGCCGACCACCGCCACGGTCCGTCCGGCCCCCAGGGCGGCCAGGCGCTCGCGGAGCCGGAGGGCGCCGGGGCGGCTGGCGAGCTCGTGGGCGTGGGTGGCGACGCCGGGGACCCCGCCGTGGTTCCAGCCGCTGCCGAGGGCGTAGACGAGGGAGTCGTACGCCAGCTCCTCGCGTCCGGCGGGGCCGTCCACGGTGACCGCCTTGCGGTCGACGTCGACGGCGGCGACCTGGGCGAGCTTCAGCTCGACGCCGGTGCCGGCGAACATCTCGGCGAAGGGGCGGTGGCGGAGCTCCTGGCCGGCCGCGAGCTGGTGCAGGCGGACCCGCTCGACGAAGTCGGGCTCGGGGTTGACGAGGGTGATGCTCACGTCCGCGCGGTGCAGTCGGCGGGCGAGGCGGCCCGCCGCGACGGCTCCGGTGTAGCCGGCTCCGAGGACGACGATGCGGTGCTGCATGACCGTGCTCCTGTCTGCGCGGGGTCCGCGCCGTTTCTCCGGTGTGGTTGCGCACCTTGAACCGGACGGCCCCGCGTTTCCTGACAGGATTCGGATGTGACCTGCGTCACACACCCCGGGGAGGGTGTCAGAAGGCGTACAGAGGGGCCTCCTCGTGCCCCTCGGCCGCCCAGCGCGCGGTGGCGCGGTCCAGCTTGTCGGGGTTGACCTGGCTGCGGACGGCGACGATGCCGTCCGGGGTGACCTCCAGGCAGGTGATCCCGATGACCCGGCCGTCCACGACGGCGACGAGCGCGGGCTCGCCGTTGGCGGTGGAGGCGTAGAAGTCGGGCGAGCCGCCGACCAGGGCCCGCTTGGCGTCGCTCGGCCTGAAGAGGCCGCGCAGGAAGGTGGCGACCGCACGCGCCCCCTCGAAGGCGCGGGCGCGGGCAGGGACCTTGCCGCCGCCGTCGCCGATGGCGGCGGCGTCCTGGGTGAGCAGCCGGACGAGGGGTTCGGTACGGCCGCTGGTGGCGGCGGCCAGGAACTCCTCGACGATCCTGCGGGCCTCGGCCTCGTCGATCTCGGTGCGGGCCCTGCCGTCCGCGACGTGCTTCTTGGCCCGGTGGTAGGTCTGCTGGCTGGCGGCCTCGCTGATGTCGAGGATCTCGGCGATCTCCCGGTGCGGGTAGTCGAAGGCCTCGCGGAGCACGTACACCGCCCGCTCGTTCGGCGACAGGCGCTCCAGGAGGACGAGGACGGCGTACGAGACGGACTCGCGCTGCTCGGCGGTGTCGGCGGGGCCGAGCATCGGGTCGCCGGTGAGCAGCGGCTCGGGGAGCCACTGGCCCACGTAGGTCTCGCGGCGGGCGCGGGCCGAGGTGAGCTGGTTGAGGCAGAGGTGGGTGAGGACCTTGGTGAGCCATGCCTCGGGCACCTCGATGCGGCCGGTGTCGGCGGCCTGCCAGCGCAGGAAGGTCTCCTGCACGGCGTCCTCGGCCTCGCTCGACGAGCCGAGCATCCGGTAGGCGATGGCCTCCAGGCGGGGCCGCGCCGCCTCGAACCGGTCGACGTCACTCAGGGTCATGGGCGTGCCGCGATCGTAACCGGCGGGGCGCGGCACGGCACGGGAGCCGTGCCGCGCCCAACCCTCAGGCGCCGTAGAAGAGTTCGTCGACGACGGCGCGGGCGCGTCGGGTGATCCGGCGGTAGTCGTCGACCATTTCCCCGACATGGCCAGGGCCGTACCCCAAGTACCGTCCCACGGCGGCCAGTTCCCGGGGATCGGTGGGGAAGGTGTCGCCGGGGCGGCCGCGGACCAGCATGACCGCGTTGCGCACCCGGGTGGCGAGGACCCACGCCTCGTCGAGGGTCTGCGCCTCCTCCGTGCCGATGAGGCCGGCGGCGCGGGCCGCAAAGAGCGCGGCGCGGGTGCGGGTGGTGCGCAGGCCCGGTTCGGCCCAGCCGTGCCGCATCTGCAGCAGCTGGACGGTCCACTCCACGTCGCTGAGGCCGCCGCGGCCCAGCTTGGTGTGGAGGGTCGGGTCGGCGCCGCGGGGCAGCCGCTCGGACTCCATGCGGGCCTTGAGGCGGCGGATCTCGCGGACCGCGTCCTCGCCGAGGCCCTCGGCGGGGTAGCGGAGCGGGTCGACCAGCTCGACGAACCGCCGGCCGAGGCCGGCGTCGCCCGCCAGGGGCGCGGCGCGGAGCAGGGCCTGGGCCTCCCAGACGAGCGACCAGCGGCGGTAGTAGGCCGCGTAGGAGGCGAGGGTGCGGACCACGGGGCCGCTCCTGCCCTCCGGGCGCAGGTCCGTGTCGATGAGCAACGGCGGGTCGGTGGTGGGCAGTTGGAGGAGCCTGCGCATCTCGGCGACCACCTGGGCCGCGGCCTTGGCGGCCTCCTGCTCGTCCACGCCCTCGCGCGGCTCGTGCACGAAGAGGACGTCGGCGTCGGAGCCGTAGCCGAGCTCGTGCCCGCCGAAGCGGCCCATGCCGATCACCGCGAAGCGGGTGGGGAGCTCCTCGCCCCAGCCGGCGCGCACGGCGGCCCGCAGGGCGCCGGCGATCGTGGCGGCGTTGATGTCGGTGACGGCCTCGCCGACCCGGTCGACCAGGGCGCCCGGGTCGGAGGTGCGGGGGCTGTCCTCGGTGCCGTACGAGTCGATGAGGTCGGCGGCGGCGGTACGGAACAGCTCGCGGCGGCGCACCCCGCGCGCGGCGGCGACGGCCTGCTCGGCGTCGTCCGCGCGGTTCACCGCGGCGAGCACCTCCTGCTCCAGGTGGTCCCGGCCGCGCGGCTTCAGCCCCTCGGGGTCGCCGAGTATGGCGACGGCCTCGGGGGCGCGCAGCAGCAGGTCGGGGGCGAGCCGGCCGGCCGAGAGGACCCGGGCCAGGTTCTCGGCGGCGGCGCCTTCGTCGCGGAGCAGCCGCAGGTACCAGGGGGTCTTGCCGAGGGCGTCGGAGACCTTGCGGAAGCCGAGGAGCCCGGCGTCCGGGTCGGCGGAGTCCGCGAACCAGCCGAGCAGCACCGGCAGCAGGGTCCGCTGGATGGCGGCCTTGCGGCTGACGCCGGAGGCCAGCGCCTCCAGGTGGCGCAGGGCGGCGGCGGGGTCGGCGTACCCGAGGGCTTCGAGGCGCTGCCCCGCCGCCTTGGGGCTGAGCCGGATCTCGCCGGGGGCGAGCTGGGCGACGGCGTCGAGCAGCGGGCGGTAGAAGATCTTCTCGTGGAGGCGGCGGACGACGGCCGCGTGCCGCTTCCACTCCTTGTTCAGGGCGGCGACCGGGTCGGTGCGCAGACCGAGGGAGCGGCCGAGGCGGCGCAGGTCCTCCTCGCCCTCCGGGACGAGGTGGGTGCGGCGCAGCCGGTACAGCTGGATACGGTGCTCCATCGCGCGCAGGAAGCGGTACGCGTCGCCCAGCTGGGCCGCGTCGGCGCGGCCGACGTAACCGCCGGCGGCGAGGGCGGCGAGCGCGTCCAGGGTGGAGCCGCCGCGCAGGGTCGCGTCGCTGCGGCCGTGCACCAGCTGGAGCAGCTGGACGGCGAACTCGACGTCCCTGAGGCCGCCGGGGCCGAGCTTCAGCTCGCGGTCGACCTGGGCGACGGGGATGTTGTCGACGACCCGGCGGCGCATGGCCTGCACGTCGGTGACGAAGTTCTCCCGCTCGGCGGCCTGCCAGACCATCGGGGAGACGGCGTCGATGTACGCGCTCCCCAGCGCGGGGTCGCCGGCGACGGCCCGCGCCTTCAGGAGTGCCTGGAACTCCCAGGTCTTCGCCCACCGCTGGTAGTAGGCCAGGTGGGAGGAGAGGGTGCGGACCAGCGGCCCGTTGCGGCCCTCGGGGCGGAGGTTGGCGTCGACCGGCCAGATGGTGCCCTCGACGGTGGTCTCGGAGCAGATCCGCATGAGGTGGGAGGCGAGCCGGGTCGCGGCCTGGAGCGCCTTGCCTTCGTCGGCGCCCTCGACGGGCTCTCCCACGAAGATCACGTCGACGTCGGAGACGTAGTTCAGCTCGTGGCCGCCGCACTTGCCCATCGCGATCACCGCGAGCCGGCACTGGGCGGCGTCGGCGGGCGCGGCGGCCTCCGCGAGGGCGAGCGCGGCCCGCAGGGTGGCGGTGGCCAGGTCGGCCAGTTCGGCGGCCGTCTGGGCGACGTCGGTGGTGCCGCACACGTCCCGGGCCGCTATCCCGAGCAGACAGCGCCGGTAGGCGACCCGCAGCGCCACCGGGTCGTCGGCCTCCGCGAGCCCCCGCTCGAACTCGGCGACCCCCGGGTGCAGGTCCACCGCCTCGTAGGTGACCAGCGTCTCCCAGTCCCTCGGATGCCGGGCCAGATGGTCCCCCAGCGCCTCCGAGGCCCCGAGCACCCCGAGCAGCCGGTCGCGGAAGGGCTTGGCCGACAGCAGCGTGGTGGTGAGCGTCTGCCGCTCGGTCGCGGGCTGCGCCTCGACCAGCCGCACGAGCCCGCGCAGCGCGAGATCGGGATCGGCGGTGGCACCGAGCGCGTCGAGCAGCACGGGGTCCCCACGGAGCGCGGCGAGCTCGGGCAGATCGAGCAGCCGCTCGGCCCCGGAAGGATCGGTGAACCCGTGCCGCAGCAGCCGGGAGAACGTACTGCTCCTGCGCCCCGGCACCGTCATCTCCGCCGCTCCCTCCAGCCACACGCCCGAACGGATCGAGCCTATCCGCAGCGACGGGAGCGGGCGTGCGGGACGGGGGTTCCTGGCGGAGGTGGTGCGCCTTCCCGGGGTGGGTGGTCCGCCCTCCCGGCGCAAGGGGGGCCTGCCGACGGGACCCCTCCCGGAACGGGGGCGACGGCCTTCCGGCGCCGGGGGACGCCCTCCCGGAACGGGGGTGCACTGCCGGCACGGAAGTGCACCCCGGCACGGAGACGCGAGCCCTCCCCGCACAAGGGCAGCGCCCCGGTGCGAAGGCGGAGCCTCCCGGTGCAGGGCCGCAGGGGCTGCACGCCCTTCGGGAGGGGGGCGCGTGCCCTCCGGGAAGGGGCGGGAAAGGCGTGATCGTCTGCCCGGATCCGGTACGGATCACACGTGACCTCGGGCACATCGGGCCCTTTTGGGAACCCGTCCGGCGCTTCGGCCCTGTACCCATGTGAGTCGTTCGTCCCGTCGCCGTCGCCGTCACGGACGCCCGTCGCCCTCGGCGCGCACCGCGTCGCCCCGGTAGAGAAAGCCTCCCGTGCCCATGCCCGTACGCCGCCTCTCCAGCCTCATACGCCCCTCCCGTCACCGCCGGTCCGTCGTGACCGCGGCGGCGGTCGCCGCACTGACCGGCGGCACCCTCGCGGGCGTGCTCACGGCGACGGCCGCCCAGGAGGAGGCGATACCGGGCGCGGAGCGGGTCCAGAGCCAGGCCCAGGCCCCCGCCTCGGCCCGGAGCCAGGACCGCGCCGTCCAGGACCCCGCCGTCCAGGACCCCGCCGTCCAGGACCCCGCCGAGGCGGGCTCCACCGCCCCGAAGCCGCGGGCGACCCCCGGCACCGCCCGGGGCGCGCGGGGGGACGCCCCGGACACCCCCGCCGGTCCGGCCGCCCGCGGCACCGCGCCGCTCTCCGTCATGCAGTTCGTCTCCCACCCGGACGACGACCTGTACTTCATGAACCCGGACACCGCGCAGTCGCTGGCCGACCGGACCCCGCTGACCACCGTGTACCTGACGGCGGGCGAGTCCAACGGGGTCAACGCCCGTGCCGGGCGGGCCGCCGCCGTGACCGCGCCGGACAAGCCCGCGTTCGCCGAGGCCCGGCAGAACGGCATCCGCGCCGCGTACGCCGAGATGGCCACCGGCGACCGCACCAGCCCCTGGGACCGGACCGTGATCCCCACGGCCGGCGGGGGCGCGGCCGAGCTGGACACCCTGCGGGCCAGGCCCGAGGTGCGGCTGGTCTGGCTCCAGCTGCGCGAGGCCGGCTCGACCTCCGCCGACCGCCCGGTGAGCCTGCGGGGCCTGTGGCACGGCCGGATCGCCACGCTCGGCTCGCAGCTCTCCTCGGGCACGCCGGTCGCCGCCGACTTCGCGTACTCGAAGGAACAGGTCACCGCCACCCTGACGGGGCTGCTCGACCGCTTCCGGCCGACCTTCGTCCGCACCCTCGACCCGACGCCCGGCACCCACGCGGAGACGGGGAAGCTGCGGGACCACCAGGACCACGCGTACGGGGCGCGGTTCGTCCAGGCGGCCCTGGCCCGGTACGCGCAGCAGCCCGGGCACCCGCACGTCGGCGTGCAGAGCTACATGGGCTACCCGAACACCGATCTGCCCCGGGCCCTGGACAGCCGTACCGCCGAGGAGAAGCTGCGCAGCCTGAAGACGTACGCGTGGCTGGACGGGACCGACCACTGCGGCAGCCCGGCGGGCTGCGGCGACCTGAAGGCGTCGGGCCGGCCGGGCGGGCGCGGCTGGACGGGGACGGTGCGGTACGCGCGCGGCTCCTCGACGAACTGGCTCCAGCCGGCCGCGGACGGCGGCCTCCTGGCCTTCGGCGTCCAGGACGGGCGCCTGGCGACCTGGCACCGGGCGCCCGGCGGCGCCTGGCGGGGGCCGGAACTGCTGGACGGCGGCGGGCTCGACGGCGGCGTCGGCTCCGTACGGCTGCCGGACGGGCGGATCGCGGTCTTCGGCACCCGGACCACCTTCGAGGGGCCCGCGGGCTACCGGCGTGAGGTCGTCACGGTCGAGCAGACGGCGCCGGGCGGCACCTGGGGGCCGTGGCGCTCGCTGGGCACGCCGGGGAAGCGGGACGAGGCGGACCGGACGCCGGACATCAGCGCGCCCGCCGTGACCGTGGACGGCACGGGACGGGTCTCGCTCTTCCTGCGCGACGGCGACCACCGGCTCGCCGGCCGTGAGCGGACGCCGGGCGGCACCTGGGGGCCGTGGCGGGCGCTGGGCGGGGCGGACCTGCACGGCGACCCGGTGGCGGCGACCGACGCCCGGGGGCGTGTCTACGTCTTCGCGGGCACGCCCCGCTCGGTCCTGATGTGGACCGGCGCGTCCGACGGCGGCCCGGTGGCCGGTCCGCTGCCGACCGGCCTGCCGGCGACGACCCTGGCGCTGAGCGCGGGCCCGGCGCCGACCGGCGACGCCATCCGGCTCTGGTCCCGGGTGCCGGCCACCGGCGAGCCGCGTGCGGTCGACTTCGCTGGTGCCACCCGCCTCGCGCCGGTCGCCCCGCCGACCGGCGGCATCGCGGGCTTCGGCCCGGTCAGCGCGGCGGACGGCCTGCTCGCGGCCCGTTCCCGGACCGGCCGCCTCGCCGTGACCTCGCTCCAGGGCGGCGGCGCCTGGCGCGTCTCCGGCTTCCCCCTGGCGGGCGCCCCGGCGGCGGGCCCGGGCGGCGTGGCCGCGCTCGGCCTGGACGGCCGACTGCACTGGACCCCCGGCCCGGCGCCGTCCCCTACGGCCTGACGACCTGACCGGCTTGGGGCCCGCCGCCTGACCGGCGTCGGGCCCGGCCGGGCCCGGGCGTCGAGTGCAGGCGCCGGTCCGTGCGCCGGGCCAGGCACCGGCTCAGGCACCGGGCCAGGCACCGCCTCAAGCGCCAGGCCCGGCACCGGCTCACGCGTCGAGGAGCACCGGGAAGGACTCCAGGTCGTTCTGGGTCATCACCGGCAGGTTGCGGAGCTCGGTGTCCGGAACGGCGAGGCGCAGGCCGGGGAAGCGGGCGAAGAGGGCCGGGAGGGCGATGCCGGCCTCGACCCGGGAGAGGGCCGCGCCGGGGCAGATGTGCGGGCCGTGGCCGAAGGTCATGTGCCGGATGGGGGTCGCCCGGGTGATGTCGAACTCGTCGGCGTCCGGCCCGTGCTGCTCGGGGTCGCGGCCGATCGCCCGGTACGAGATCACCACGCCCTCGCCCTTCGCGATGACCTCGTCGCCGACCTCGATGTCCTCGGTGGCGAACCGCATCAGGAGGTGGGTGGTGGGGGTGTCCCAGCGCAGGGTCTCCTCGATCACCGTCTCCCAGGACACCTCGCCGGCCAGCACGAGCCGCAGCTGCTCGGGGCGGGCGAGCAGGGCGCGTACGGCGTTGAGGATGAGCCCGATGGTGGTCTCGTGCCCGGCGGCGACCATCGCCTTGAGGTTGCCGACGACCTCCTCCTCGGTCAGCGGCTCGCCGCCCTCGTCGGCGAGGATGAGCGCCGAGGTCAGGTCGTCGGTGGGCCGGGCGGTCTTCTCGCGGACGAGGTCCGTGTAGAAGACGTCGAGGTCGGCGAGGAGGGCGAGGCGCTCGTCCTGCGGGGTGAGCATCGAGAAGAACTTCTTGTACTGCCGGGTGAGCATCACGTTGGCGTCCGGGTCGACGCCCATCAGCATGCCGACGACCCGCATGGGCAGCGGCTGCGCGAAGACGGACTTGAGGTCGACGACGGCGCCGTCCTTGCCGGCCTCCGCCAGGGCGTCGAGCAGTTCCGCGGTGAACTTCTCGATGGCGGGGCGGATCGCCTCCAGGCGGCGCGGAGTCAGCGCCTGGGAGGTCTTGGTCCGCAGCCGCCGGTGCTCGTCGCCGTCGACGGTGAACATGGACCGGCCCGCGTCGATCATCCCGATGAGCGGCCACGCGTGGGTGACCGCGCCGCTCATCCACAGGCTCCAGGCGTTCAGGTCCTTGACAAGGCGGGTGTCCACCAGGAGGCGCCGGGCGTCGGCGTGGCGCGTGACGGCCAGGGCGGGCACGCCGAGCAGGTCGATGCGGGCCAGCGGACCGGCGGCGCGGATCCGGGCGGTCTCGCCGTCGAGGTCGGTGACCATCGGGTCGACGGCGATGGGCGCGGCGGCGGCCTGGGCGGCCGCGTGCGGGCAGGTCACGAGGGGGCTCCTGTCGTGGGGACGGGGGTGAACCGGACGGGCAGGGCGGTGGTGCCGCGCAGGAAGGCGGAGGGGCGGCGGACGAGTTCCTCTGCGGGGACGGCGAGTTCGAGGTCGGGCAGCCGGTCGAGGAGGACCTCGATGCCGGTCCTGGCGATGATCTCGGCGATCTCCTGGGCGGGGAAGGGGCAGCGGTACTCGCCGTGGCTGAAGGCGAGGTGGGCGCCGCCGCCGCCGCGCGCGGACGGCCCGCCGCCGGGGGCGTCCTGACGTATCAGGGGGTCGGTGTTGGCGGCGCCGAGGCCGAGCAGCAGCATGTCGCCGGCCCTGATCCACCGCTCGCCGAGCCGGGTGTCCCGGGCCGCCCAGCGGCCGGCGAGGATCTGGGTGGGGCCGTCCTCCCACAGCACCTCGGTCATGGCGTCGGCGACGCTGCGGCGGCCGCGGGCCATCGAGTCGGCGAACTCGTCCTCGGTGAGCATCAGCCGGACGGAGTTGCCGATCCAGTCGGCGGTGGTGAGGTGCCCGGCGGCCGTGACGGCCATCAGGTCGAGCATGTACTCCTCGTCCGTGAACTCCTCGGGGAAGGCGAGCATCCGGGAGGTCACGTCGTCGCCGGGCTCGGCCCGCCTGGCGGCGACCAGCCGGGCCATGTGGGCACCGAACCGCTGATGGGCGGCCTGCGCCTCGGGCCCGCCGTCGGCGAGGTCCTTCAACACCCGTGCGATGTCGGCGCCTTCGTCGTCGGGGAAGCCGACGAGCCGGGCGAGGACGAGGACGGGGAGGGGCTCGCAGAACTCGGCGACGAGGTCGGCGGTGGAACGCCCGCAGAACCCGTCGATCAGCCGGTCGGCCAACTGCTCGCAGTGGCCGCGGACTTCGAAGGGGTCGACGGCCTCCAGGGCGGGGACGACCATCCGCACGTGCCGCCGGTGCTCCTCGCCGGCGGTGAAGTAGATGGACGGCATGGGCTGTCCGACCATCGGCAGCAGCGGCCAGTCGGCCGGGACGTGCGGCCACTGGTTCCACAGCCCGACGTCCCGGGGGAAGAGCTCGCCGTCACTGGTGACCTGGTGGACCTCGCGGTAGCCGACGACCAGCCAGGCGGGGAACCCGCCCGGCAGTTCCACGGGAACGACGGACCCGTGCTCCCGCCGCATGGCCCGGTAGAGGGCCTGCGGATCGGTCTGGAAGCCGGGCCCGGAGAGCGGGACGGCCGCGGGGCACCCGGACGGGGGTGCCGGATCGGGAGCGGGCTCGGTGGATGGGGAGCGCGTCATGAGTCCTGGTCTCCTGGGGCGGACGTGGCGTCGACACGGCCGATGCGGGTAACGCGTGGTCACTATAGGGAGGTTGTGTGTCACTGGAGCAGTCGAGGGCGATCAATCTCGCTCACCGGCCGAAATGTTCAGGCCACTCACCCGAAGAAAAGGTGTTTTTCCGTCAGGTCGGCCGAGGGGCGGCGTGGGGTCTGTGCGACGGTGCTCTTATGAACTGGACCCTGGAAGTCGTGCCCGTCCCCGTCACCGACCTGGACCGGGCGAAGGAGTTCTACGCCGGGAAGTGCGGCTTCACCGTCGACCTGGACGACGAGGTCGCCCCCGGCATCCGTATCATCCAGGCGACCCCGCCCGGCTCGCGCTGCTCCATCGCCCTGATCTCCGGCATGCCCCCGATGCCCGGCACGAAGACGATGTCCCCCGGCACCCTGCACGGCCTCCAGCTGTGCGTCACCGACATCGAGGCGGCCAGAACCGCGCTCACCGAGGCGGGCGTCGACGCCTCCCCCGTGATGCACGTAGGCGCGACCGGCTGGGAGGAGGGCAAGGGCGACACCTGGAACTCCTTCCTCACCTTCGAGGACCCCGACGGCAACGGCTGGCTGGTCCAGGAGGCCCCGTCGGACCTGTCCGAACGCTGAGGGCGCGGACTACCGCCCGAACTCCACCAGGAACCGCACGAACCCGCCGCTCTCCCCCACGCGCCGCATCCCGGCCCGCTCCATCACGCGCTGGGAAGCGGCGTTCGCCGGATCGGCATCGCCTCGCAGCACGGCGGCCCCGGCTCCCCGGGCGATGCCGATCACCGCCACGAGCGCCTCGGAGGCATACCCCTTTCCCCCGCTCCCCCGGCACGACCCCGTACCCCACAACCGCCACCCCGTCCGCCTCGGGCGGCCCGTGGAACCCGATCCCGCCGACGACGAGCCCGCTCCCCCGGAGCCGTATCTGATACGTCCGGTACGCCCCCGGATCCCCCCGCTCGGCGCACCCCCGCAGAAACGCCCCCACGGAGGCGAGGTCCCCCACCCCCGGATACCCCTCCGCCCACCGCTCCCCCGGCAGAGCCTCCCGGGCGACGATCCGCTCGCCCTCGGCGACGGTCAGGGGATGGAGGAGCAGCCGCTCGGTGGCGACGGATTCGATCTTCATGGTGGGCAGTCTGAAGACCCACCCGCACCCCGGGCAACGGGGTTTCAGTCGGCCAGAAGCCGCACCACTCCCACCCAGGTGTCCCCACCCGTCGACTGGCAGGCACCGACCCGCCACCGCCCTGCCGGTACGTCGACATCGGCCTGTTCCGGCATCCTCGTGCCACCGGGATACGGCGTCCCGAGATCGGCCCCGGCCTCGGCGGAGTCCATCAGCACGGCGGCCCCGTCCGTCTCCCAGACCCCGCACTCCTCCCAGGGAGTACCGGGATCGTCCAGCAGAACCTCCGCCGCAGCGAGCAGCTCCTCCTCGGAGCCGGCCCCGAGCCACCGCACGAAGGCCCGCCGTCCGGGCAGGTACCGCGTCGTCGCGGGCTCGTCCCCCAGCACCAGGACGTTCCCCTCGATCACCCCGGCGAGATCCTCCACCGCACAGGCCCGGTCGTAGTCGTCCGGTTCCTCTCCGCCCCCGACGAGAACCCCGTCATCCGTACACCCGCGCCACTCCCGCAGCCCCGACAGCGGCACCACGACGAGTGGCCCACCCATGGACCGAGCCCAGCTCTTCACGCGGCGAGCATGCCACCGCCCACCGACAGCGCCCGCCCTACCGCACGAACCGCCGCCCATCATGAACACGCACATGAGGCCCGGCCCCATCGAAGGCAGCGACGGCGTCGAGAAGCCGCACGGCGTACACCTCGGCCATCCGCTCCTCGACCTCGGCCGGGGTGAGCCAGGCGACGGCGGTGGACTCGTCGGAGGTCCGTTCGCCCCCGCCCACGGGCCGGCAGCGGAAGACGAGGGCGACGATCCCCCGCGCGATGTTCTTGTAGACGCCGGTCAGTTCGCCGACCTCGACCCGGACCCCGGTCTCCTCCCGAACCTCCCGCGCGACCCCCGCCTGCGGGGACTCGTCGAGTTCGAGGACTCCGCCGGGCGGTTCCCACGTACCGTTGTCGGCCCGGCGGATCGCCAGCAGCCGCCCGTCCTCGCGTACGACGGCGCCGGCCACGGACACCGAGTGCAGGGGCGGCGTTGACCGGGCTCCGGGGGCGCTGTTACTCATGTGCAGGAGCTTAGGAGGGCGGGAAGAACCGTGCGAACCCCCACAGGAACCGACCGGGCCGTGCCTCGGTACGTGCAGATCGCGGAAGAGATCGTCCAGCAGATCCGCGCCGGAGCGCTCAAGGCCGGGGACATGGTCCCGAGCGAGTCCGAACTCATCGAGCGCTACGGGGTGTCGGGCGGAACGATCCGCAAGGCGATGGTCGAGGTGCGGGCGAGCGGCCTCGTGGACACCCGCCACGGCAAGGGCTCGTTCGTGAAGGACCGCCCGCCGGTACGACTCCGCTCTTCGGACCGCTTCCGGGCCGCGCACCGACGTGACGGCAGGGCGGCGTACCTGGCCGAGTCCGAGCAGTCGGGGGCGACGGCCAAGGTGAGCGTGGTGTACGTCGGCCCGGCCGAACCGCCGGCCGAGATCGCGGAGCGCCTGGGCATCGCGCCCGGAACCCAGGTCCTGGCGCGCCGCCGCCTGTACTTCCGCAACGGGGTCCCGGTCGAGACGGCGACGTCCTACCTGCCGTGGCCCGTCGCCAAGGACATCCCGGAACTCTTCGCGGAGAACCCCGGCCCCGGCGGCATCTACGCCCGCCTGGAAGACGCGGGCCACCGGTTCGAGGAGTTCGAGGAGACCCTTCAGGCGCGCTTGGCCACCAAGGCGGAGGCGACCGAACTGGCCCTCAATCCGGGCGCGCCGGTGATCCACCTGGTCAGAAGCGCGATCGCGAGCGACGGCCGGGTGATCGAGGTCTGCGACACGCTCATGGCGGCGGACCAGTTCGTCCTCAGCTACCGCATCCCGGCATCCGACTGACCACCCCTCGCTTTCCCCTGTACAAGCAGGCCTTCACCCCCATGAGGGATTGACCCTCATGCAGGAGACAGGGCACGCTCCACCTCACCAACTCCTCTACATAAGTAGAGGAGGTAGGTCTCTACGGAGGAGCCCTCATGCGGCACCGACACCCGACCCGAACGGACCTCCCGCCCGGACACGTACGCCTGACCCTGCGCGTCTCCCGCGACTCCGGCAAGACCTGGGGCCCGACCACCACCATCACGGAAGACGTCCCGCTCGCCCCGATCTCGAACCCGAACCAGTACCCACCCTGCGAGTGCCCCCGCTGTCGAGAGGAAGGCACCCGATGAAGCCGCGCTGCACCGCCTCCACCCCACTTGCTCCGCAGTTACGCGCCATGATCAGCCGCCGCCTGGGAGACCCCGTCCCGGACCTCATCGCCCACTGCTCCCTGGACGAGCACACCGACGGCCACCACTTCGCAGCCTTCGACACCCTGGATCAGGACCCGGCCCTCTGGATCAGATGGCACAACACCGAAACCGCCCTCGCCGAACTCCCCGACTGCCCCGCCCGAGGCCCGGCCTCGGCCCCGGTCCCGGAAGCCTGCGCTCTCTTCACCGGTCACCCAGGACCTCACACCTGGAGCACCCGGCCGGCCTCGCGGTCCGGACCGTGAGTTCGTCGCGCCTCGCGCCTCAGGGCGAGTGGGACGACTCAGGGCCGACGGTTTGCGAACGTCGGCCCTGAGTGCTGATTCGAGACTCTACCCGGCGTGACCTGCGGCTACAGCACCGGCAGGTTCTTCCGCAGCTCGAAGGCCGTGACCTCGGAGCGGTACTCCTCCCACTCCTGCTTCTTGTTGCGGAGGAAGAAGTCGAAGACGTGTTCGCCGAGGGTTTCGGCGACCAGTTCGCTCTTCTCCATGAGGGCGATCGCCTCGCCGAGGTTCTGCGGGAGGGGTTCGATGCCCATCGCGCGGCGCTCGGAGTCGGAGAGCGCCCAGACGTCGTCGTCGGCGCCGGCGGGGAGTTCGTAGCCCTCCTCGATGCCCTTGAGGCCGGCGGCGAGGAGGACGGCGTAGGTGAGGTAGGGGTTGGCGCCGGAGTCGATGGAGCGGACCTCGACGCGGGAGGAGCCGGTCTTGCCGGGCTTGTACATGGGGACGCGGATGAGGGCGGAGCGGTTGTTGTGGCCCCAGCAGATGTACGAGGGGGCCTCGCCGCCCGAGCCGGCGGTGCGGGAGGAGCCGCCCCAGATGCGCTTGTACGAGTTGACCCACTGGTTGGTCACGGCGGAGATCTCGCCCGCGTGCTTCAGGAGGCCCGCGATGAAGGAGCGGCCCACCTTGGAGAGCTGGTACTCGGCGCCCGACTCGTAGAAGGCGTTCCGGTCGCCCTCGAAGAGGGAGAGGTGGGTGTGCATGCCCGAGCCGGGGTAGTCCGAGAACGGCTTCGGCATGAAGGTGGCCTGGACGCCCTGCTCCAGGGCCACCTGCTTCATGACCAGGCGGAAGGTCATGATGTTGTCGGCGGTGGAGAGCGCGTCGGCGTAGCGGAGGTCGATCTCCTGCTGGCCGGGGGCGCCCTCGTGGTGGGAGAACTCGACGGAGATGCCCATCGATTCGAGCATGGTGATGGCCTGGCGGCGGAAGTCCATGCCCACGTTCTGCGGGGTGTGGTCGAAGTAGCCCGAGTTGTCGGCGGGGGTGGGGCGCGAGCCGTCGAGCGGCTTGTCCTTCAGGAGGAAGAACTCGATCTCGGGGTGGGTGTAGAAGGTGAAGCCGAGGTCGGACGCCTTGGCGAGGGCCCGCTTGAGGACGAAGCGGGGGTCCGCGAAGGAGGGCGAGCCGTCCGGCATGAGGATGTCGCAGAACATCCGGGCCGTGCCGGGGGCCTCGGCCCGCCACGGCAGGATCTGGAAGGTGCCCGGGTCCGGCTTGGCGATCATGTCGGACTCGTAGACGCGGGCGAAGCCCTCGATCGCGGAGCCGTCGAAGCCGATGCCCTCGTCGAAGGCCTGCTCCAGCTCGGCGGGGGCGACGGCGACCGACTTGAGGAAGCCGAGCACGTCGGTGAACCACAGGCGCACGAAGCGGATGTCGCGCTCTTCGAGCGTACGGAGCACAAATTCCTGCTGCTTGTCCATTTCCACACCCATCCTCGCTGGTCAGGCCGCCTGCTCCCACCGCCTCGGGCACATCGGGGGGCACCTGAGCATCCCACCACATGGTTTCGCGCACGTTGCACACCCATACTGCCTGTTCGGGTGTGACACAGGTAACCGAGGAGCGGGGGAAGTCGTACCCCGGTCGCCCTCCGGTCGTCCCCCGTTCGGCCCACGCGGGCCCTTCGCCCACTACCATCTGCGCACATGGGAGCCCTCCGGCTCGAACGCCCGTCCCAGCGCGCGCGTCCCCTGGCACTGGCGAGTGCCGTGGCGACGCTCCTTGCCGCGCTCTTCGTCTGTCTGGGGAGCGGGCCGGGCGGGGCGGACGCGGCGGGCGGCCATCCGGGGCACGGCCGGAGTGCCGCCCTGGCGGTCGAAGGGCCCTCCCTCACCGCGGTCCCCGCCCCCGGGCGGTCGGCGTACGTGTGCCCGTACGACCGGGGCGGCTGCTCCCTCTTCCCGTCCCTCTCCCCCGCGGTGCTCAGCGCCCCGCCCCTCGATCCGCCGCTGCACGCGGAGGACCGGCTGCCGCGCGTGGACGCGGTCGGCGGTGACGGTGCGGCGCGGGGGCCCGGGGTGCGGGCGCGCGCCCCGGACCTGCACGTCCTTCAAGTTCTCCGGACCTAGGGCGGCCCCGCCCTTCCCCCTCCTGAACGACATCCCCCTTTTTCTTTCCAGATTTCCCAGAAGGACGAGACCACCATGGCCGCCAACCGTTCCGCCACCGCCGACCGCCGCGCCCGAATAGAGGAGATGCGCCGCGCCGAGCAGGCCCGTGAGCGCCGCAACCGCATCCTGACCATCGGCCTCTCCACCGTCGTCGTGCTGAGCCTCGTCGGCTTCGGCGGCTACGTGCTGAAGAAGAAGTCCGACGAGGACGCCGCCAAGGAGGCCGCCGCCAAGGCGCCCATCGCCGGCGAGAAGTCCTGGGACGCGGCGAAGCTGGGCCGCAACCACGTCGAGACCGCGGTGAAGTACGACGCCAAGCCGCCGGTCGGCGGCGACCACCACCCGGTCTGGCTGAACTGCGACGGCGACGTCTACGACAAGGCCGTCCCCGAGGTGAACGCGGTGCACTCCCTGGAGCACGGCGCCGTCTGGGTGACGTACAACAAGAACGCCGCCGACGAGGACGTCAAGAAGCTGAAGGACAAGGTCTCCCGCACCCCCTACACGCTGATGAGCCCGGTCGACGACCAGGCCGGCGCGATCATGCTGTCCGCCTGGGGCAAGCAGGTGACCGTGGACAGCGCGACCGATCCGCGCGTGGACGCCTTCTTCACCAAGTACGTGCAGGGCAAGCAGACGCCCGAGCCGGGCGCGGCCTGCACCGGCGGCGTCGGCGCCGACGGCATGGGCGGCACCGGGATGCCCCAGTGAGCGCCCGCCGCACGCGGTACGCGGCGGTCACCGCGGTCGCCCTCTCGGTGCTGTTCGCCGCGGGGGCGGTCACGGTCGCCTCGGCCGAGCGCGAGGAGGGGCCCCGTACGCCGGACTCCGCCTCGGCGGACGCCGGGTTCGCCCGGGACATGGCGGTCCACCACCAGCAGGCCGTCGAGATGTCCTTCATCGTCCGTGAGCGGACGACGGATCCGGCGGTGCGCCGGCTCGCGTACGACATCGCCAACACCCAGGCCAACCAGCGCGGGATGATGCTCGGCTGGCTCGACCTGTGGGACCTGCCGAAGGTCGAGTCGGCCGCCGCGCCGATGGCCTGGATGGGGATGCCCGTCACCGGCGACTCCGCGGGGGACGGCGCGCTGATGCCCGGCATGGCGACGAGGACGCAGCTGGACGCGCTGCGGAAGGCGTCCGGCAAGGAGGCCGAGATCCTGTACCTGCGGCTGATGACCGCCCACCACAAGGGCGGGGTGCACATGGCGCAGGGCTGTGTGGACCGGTGCTCGGTGGAGGTCGAGCGGGACCTCGCCCAGGGCATGGTCGACGCCCAGGAGTCGGAGATCGCCCTGATGGCGGACATGCTCCGCAAGCGCGGCGCCACCGCCTGAGCGGAGCCCGCCCCTGCTCCCGGCCCCCGTGACCCGCTGCGGTCGCGGGGGCCGACGCGTGCCCGCAGAATGAAGGCGCTCGGGGACGACGTACGTACAACGACGTTCGACGAAAGGTACGCACCCCATGACCACGGCGAAGGACATCATGCACCCGGGAGCCCGGTGGATCCCGGAACACGAGACGCTCGACCGCGCGGCGCAGCTGATGCGCGAACTGCACGTGGGGGCGCTCCCCGTCGCCGACCAGAACGAACGGCTCTGCGGCATCGTCACCGACCGCGACATCGTGGTCCGCTGTGTGGCGATGGGCCACGACCCGTCGAAGGTGACGTGCGGGGAGATCACGCAGGGCACCCCGCGCTGGATCGACGCGGGCGCGGACGTCAGTGAGGTCCTTGAGGAGATGCGGGGCCACCACATCCGCCGGCTGCCGGTCATCGAGAACAAGCGGCTCGTCGGCATGATCAGCGAAGCCGATCTGGCGCAGCAGCTGTCGGACGAGCAGCTGAAGGCGTTCTGCGAGAGCGTCTACTCCGCGCCCGCCTCCTCCTGACGCTCCCGGCCCTCCTGACCCATCGGTTCAGAGTGCCTCAAGGACGACCCGGGCCACCGTGCCCGGGTCGTCCCACATGACCAGGTGGCCCGACGGCACGGCCGCCTCGTAGCGGGCGCCGAGCCGCCGGGCCAGGGTGCGCTGGCGGTGCTCCCAGCGGGCGGAGCCGTCGGGGGCGGCGAGGACGGTGACGGGGGCGCCGGGCGGGAGGGGGCGGGTGCGGCGGAGGGCGAGGAGTTCGGCGGCGACGGGGCCGTACCGGGCGTTCTCCCGCAGGGCGCCGCGCCAGACCCGTGAGGTGCGGTAGACCCGGCGGACCTGGTCCTGCGGCGCGGGGTCGGGGTGGAGGGCGAGGCGGCGGAGGGCCGGGCCGAGGGCGGCGGGCAGGCCGAGGGCGGTGAGGACGGTCCCGGCGGCGACGGTCAGGCCGGGCCCGCCGGTGCGGGGGCGGTCCTCGACGGAGGAGTCGACGAGGACGAGGCCGGCCGTGCGGTCCGGGTGGAGGCGGGCGAAGCCCTCGGCGTGGAGTCCCGCGATCGAGTGGCCGACGACGGTGACGGGCCCGGGCAGGCGCAGGGCGTCGAGGAGGGCGGCGATCCGGCCGGCCTCGCCGGCGAGGGTGGGGGGCGCGGGGCTGCCCTGGGAGAGGCCGTGGCCGGGGCGGTCGAAGCGGACGACGGTGCGGTGCGGGGCGAGCAGCGGGACGACCGGGTCCCAGTCGAACCAGCAGAGGCCGAGCCCGGCGGAGAGCACGCAGACCGGGCCGTGGCCGTCGACGGTCACGTGGTGGGCGAGCCCTCCGAGGCGTACGAGGGTCATGCGCGCGTCCCGAGCCGTGACTCGGCGGGCCGTACGGAGGCCGCTTCCCCGGTCGCCCGCTCGCGCGCGAGCGAGACGGCGAGGACGCCGGTCCAGGCGGCGACGAGGAGGACCTGGAGGCGCTGTGCGGCGCCGAGGGCCCACAGCTCGCCGCCGGTCTCGAAGGCGGCGGTGGCGGCGAGGGTCCAGGCGGTGGCGGCGAGTTCGAGGGCGACGAGGACCGGTCCGGTACGGGCCAGGGGCCGCCAGAGGCCGTACCCGCGGGCGGCGGACGTGAGGGCGAGCATCGCGAGGAGCGCGCCGGTCATGGCGAGGACGGAGCTGACGGCGTGGGCCGTGTGGGTGGCGGGGAGGAGCCCGGCGGCCTCGCGGGCGGCGCACTCCGGGTCGGCGGTGGGGGCGCAGCTGAGCGGGAGGAGGGCGTCGGCGGCGGTGGCGGCGCCGAAGAGCGCGAGGGCGGTCCAGCCGGCGAGGAGCCGGGGGCGGCGGCCTGCGGGGGCCGGGCCGGTGCGGGCCCAGCTGGGGACGCCGGGTTCGGGCGCGGGTCCCGCGGTGGCGCGGGTGGCGAGGAGGCCGGTGACGGCGCCGGTGAGGACGAGGAGCCCGGCGGCGAGGTCGGTGGCGCGGAAGAGGCCGCCGAGGGGCTGGTCGGCGGCGGCGAGTTCGGAGACGTACGTGCGGAGCGGGTCGAGGCCGGTTCCCACGACGGCTTCGAGGACCCAGGCGGTGTACGCGAGCGCCCCCGGGAACAGCAGGACGGCGGACGCGCGTGTGACCTTTCCGGGCATGCCGGGACAGACGTCGGGGAGCGCCGGAAGGTTCCCGGGTCCGTGACCGAGCGGGGTGGACATATGGCGCACGGAGGGACGAGGAGGGGTTCCGTGACGGGGTCGGCCGTACTTCCCAGGACATAGCGTCGGTTTGACGATTAGAGTGGGGGGCGTGCCTCAACTACGTCTCGCGCTGAATCAGATCGACTCGACCGTCGGGGACCTCGCCGGGAACTCCGAGGCGATCGTCCACTGGACCCGGCACGCCGTCGGGCAGGGCGCGCACCTCGTCGCCTTCCCCGAGATGGTGCTGACCGGCTATCCCGTCGAGGACCTGGCCCTGCGGCCGTCCTTCGTCGAAGCCTCCCGGGCCGCGCTGCTCGCGCTCGCGGAGCGGCTCGCCGACGAGGGGTTCGGCGAGGTGCCGGTGGTCGTCGGCTACCTCGACCGCACGGAGCGCGCGGTGCCCCGGCTCGGCCGTCCGGCCGGCTCTCCGGAGAACGCGGCGGCGGTGCTGCACCGCGGCCGGGCCGTGCTCCGCTTCGCCAAGCACCACCTGCCGAACTACGGCGTCTTCGACGAGTTCCGCTACTTCGTGCAGGGCGACACCCTGCCGGTGCTGCGGGTGCGCGGGGTCGACGTGGCGCTCGCGATCTGCGAGGACCTGTGGCAGGAGGGCGGCAGGGTGCCGGCGGCGCGCAGTGCCAGGGCCGGCCTGCTGCTGTCGGTGAACGCCTCGCCGTACGAGCGGAACAAGGACGACACCCGGCTCGAACTGGTCCGCAAGCGGGCCCAGGAGGCCGGTTGCACGACCGCGTACCTGGCGATGACCGGCGGGCAGGACGAGCTGGTCTTCGACGGGGACTCGATCGTGGTGGACGCGGCGGGCGAGGTGATCGCGCGGGCCCCGCAGTTCACGGAGGGCAGCGTGATCCTGGACCTGGACCTGCCGGCCGCCGACCCGGCGGCGCCGGTGCCGGGCACGGTGGTGGACGACGGGCTGCGGATCGACCGGGCGGTGCTCGCCGGGGAGGCCGGGGAGCCGCTGCCGGCGTACGAGGCGGAGCTGACGGGCGGTTACGCGCACCGGCTCGACGACGACGAGGAGGTCTACTCGGCGCTGGTCATCGGGCTGCGCGCGTACCTCGCGAAGAACGGTTTCCGCTCGGTGGTGATCGGGCTCTCCGGCGGGATCGACTCGGCGCTGGTCGCCGCGATCGCCTGCGACGCGCTGGGCCCGGAGCGGGTGTACGGGGTGTCGATGCCGTCGAAGTACTCCTCCGAGCACTCCAAGGCCGACGCGGCCGAACTGGCCCGCCGTACCGGCCTGAACTTCCGTACCGTCCCGATCGAGCCGATGTTCGACGCCTTCATGGGGTCGCTGGAGCTGACCGGCCTCGCCGAGGAGAACCTCCAGTCCCGGCTGCGCGGCACGACCCTGATGGCGATCTCCAACCAGGAGGGCCACCTCGTCCTCGCCCCGGGCAACAAGTCCGAGCTGGCGGTGGGCTACTCCACGCTGTACGGCGACTCCGTCGGCGCCTACGGCCCGATCAAGGACGTCTACAAGACGGACGTCTTCCGGCTGGCCCGCTGGCGCAACCGGGCGGCCGAGGAACGGGGCCAGACCCCGCCGATCCCGGAGAACTCGATCGCCAAGCCGCCCAGCGCCGAGCTGCGCCCCGGCCAGGTGGACACGGACTCGCTGCCGGACTACGACGTGCTCGACCGGATCCTCGCCCGGTACGTGGACGGGGACGAGGGCACGGAGACGATCGTGGCGGCCGGCTTCGACCCGGAGCTCGTGGCGCGTACGGTGCGGATGGTGGACGCGGCGGAGTACAAGCGGCGCCAGTACCCGCCGGGCACCAAGATCTCGGCGAAGGGCTTCGGCAAGGACCGGCGGCTGCCGATCACCAACCGCTGGCGGGAGACGCCCCCGGCTTCCTGAGGCCCCTCCCGGGGCACGTCGTCAGAGCGTGACGCGGGCGGCGAGCGGCAGGTGGTCGCTCCTGGTCTCCGGCAGCGCCCAGGACGCGACCGGCTCGACGCCCCGCACCAGGATCTGGTCGATCCGGGCCATCGGGAAGGAGGCCGGCCAGGAGAAGCCGAAGCCGTCGCCGGCCGCGCCCTGGGTGGAGCGCATCTGCGAGGTGACGGCGTTGAGGGCGCGGTCGTTCATGGTGCCGTTGAGGTCGCCGAGGAGGACGAGCCGCTCGGCCCGGTCGCCCGCGATGGCCTCGCCGAGGGCGTTGGCGCTGGTGTCGCGCTGGTTGGCGGTGAAGCCGGCGTTCAGCCTGACCCGTACGGAGGGGAGGTGGGCGACGTACACCCGGAGCTCGCCCTGGGGGGCGACGACGGTGGCTCGCATGGCGCGGGTCCAGCCCATGTGGATGTCCACCGGCCGCGGGTCCCGCAGCGGCAGCCGGCTCCACAGGCCGACGGTGCCCTGGACGGAGTGGTACGGGTACTTCTCGGCGAGCGCCCGCTCGTAGACCGGCACCATGTCGGCCTTCAGCTCCTCCAGGGCGAGCACGTCGGCGCCGGAGGCGGCGAGCTGCCGTGCGGTGCCCTCGGGGTCGGGGTTGTCGGCGTTGACGTTGTGGGTGGCCACCGTGAGGTCGCCGCCGTCGGCCGACTTGTCGGCGACCAGGCCGCCGAAGAGGTTGAGCCAGACGAGCGCCGGGAGCAGCAGCGCGAGCAGGGCGGTGGCGGAGCGGCGCAGCAGGGCGAGGAGGAGCAGGAGCGGGACGAAGAGGCCGAGCCAGGGCAGGAAGGTCTCGGTGAGGCTGCCGAGGTTGCCGACCTTGTTGGGGATCTGCGCGTGGAAGGCCATCAGGAGGGTGAGGACGACGGCGCAGAGGGCGAGGAGGATGCCGCGCCGCCAGACGCCGGGCTCGCGCAGGCCCCGGGCGAGGGCGGAGCGGAGCCGGTCGCGGGTCCCGGAGCGCCCGCTTTCCGCGCCGCCGTGGTCCGTTCCCGTCATGTCCACCCGCGCCATCGCTGCCCTCACTCGCCTTGCCGTGCCGTCGTGCCGTGCGTGCTCCGCGACCCGCTCACGACCCTAGGGGATGGCGGGCCCGGCGCACTCCTCCAAGGACGGGCGGGGCGCGTGACGGGGTTCCGCTTCGGGGCCGGTACGGGCGGGCTGTGACAGAACGCGCACATTCGTGCGAGTCAAGGGCGTGTGAACAGCGCCACACCGGCCCACTTCCCCGCCCCTCGGGGGAGGTGCCACCATGGAGGTGGTCCGGGGACGCCGTCAGGGCGCCTCGAGATGACGAAGGAGTCGTTCACATGACGCTTCAGGCTGCCTCGAAACAGCCCGCCGACGGCGCGAACGCGAAGGCCGACAGCGCGAAGGCCGACAGCGCGAAGGCCGACAGCACGAAGACGCTGTACGGCGGCAAGGGCTCGCGCCGCCTCACCGTCCACGACATCGCCGCCGCCAAGACCCGCGGCGAGAAGTGGCCCATGCTCACCGCCTACGACGCCATGACCGCGTCCGTCTTCGACGAGGCCGGCATCCCGGTGATCCTCGTCGGCGACTCCATGGGCAACTGCCACCTCGGCTACGACACCACCGTGCCGGTCACGATGGACGAGATGGCCCTGCTCTCCGCCGCCGTCGTCCGCGGCACCCGGCGCGCCCTCGTCGTCGGCGACCTGCCCTTCGGCTCGTACCAGGAGGGGCCCGTCCAGGCCCTGCGCAGCGCGACCCGCCTCGTCAAGGAGGCCGGCGTACAGGCGGTCAAGCTGGAGGGCGGCGAGCGCTCGCTGCCGCAGACCGAGATGCTGGTGCAGGCCGGCATCCCCGTCATGTCCCACCTGGGCCTCACCCCGCAGTCCGTGAACACCATGGGCTACCGGGTGCAGGGCCGCTCCGACGAGGCCGCGCACGGGCTGCTGCGCGACGCCAAGGCCGCCCAGGACGCGGGTGCCTTCGCGCTCGTCCTGGAGCTGGTCCCCGCCGAGCTGGCCGCCGAGGTCACCCGCTCGCTGCACATCCCGGTCATCGGCATCGGCGCGGGCCCCGACACCGACGCCCAGGTCCTCGTCTGGACCGACATGGCCGGGCTGACCGGCGGCAAGGTGCCGCGCTTCAGCAAGCAGTACGCCAACCTCCGCGAGACGCTCGGTGACGCCGCCCGCGCCTTCGCCGAGGACGTGGCAGGCGGGGCCTTCCCCGCCGAGGAGCACACCTTCCACTGAGCCCGCCCCGGCACCGTCCGGACGGCCGACAGACGGCCGACAGCCCGCCGACAGTCCGTCGGCGGGCTGTCGGCCGTCTGTCAGCGGATTGTCAGTGGCGGCCTGTTCCATGGGGGCATGACGCGATCACAGACCAACGCCGTCGAGGTCCGGGGCCTCGTGAAGCACTTCGGCGAGACCAGGGCCCTCGACGGGGTCGACCTGGACGTCCGCGAGGGCACCGTCCTCGGGGTCCTCGGGCCCAACGGCGCCGGGAAGACCACCCTCGTCCGCTGCCTGTCCACCCTCCTCGTGCCGGACGCCGGGACCGCCACCGTCGCCGGTTACGACGTGGTGCGCCAGCCCCGGCAGCTGCGCCGCACCATCGGCCTCACCGGCCAGTACGCCTCGGTCGACGAGAAGCTCTCCGGCTTCGAGAACCTGTACATGATCGGCCGGCTGCTCGACCTGTCCCGTGCGGACGCCCGCGGCCGCGCCGACGAGATGCTGGAGCGCTTCTCCCTCACCGAGGCCGCCAAGCGGCCCGCGATGAACTACTCCGGCGGCATGCGGCGCCGCCTCGACCTCGCCGCCTCGATGATCGGCCGGCCGGCCGTGCTCTACCTGGACGAGCCGACCACCGGCCTCGACCCCCGCACCCGCAACGAGGTGTGGGACGAGGTGAAGCGGATGGTCGCCGAGGGCGTCACCGTCCTCCTCACCACCCAGTACATGGAGGAGGCGGAACAGCTGGCGGACGAGCTGACCGTCATCGACCGGGGCAAGGTCATCGCCAAGGGCGGGGTCGACGAGCTCAAGGCGAAGGTCGGCGGCCGGACCCTGAAGGTCCGCCCGGCCGATCCCGAGCAGCTGCCCGCGATGGCGGCCGCGCTCCGCGAGGCCGGTCTCGACGGCGTCTCCGGCGCGACCGTCGTGCCCGACGAGGCCACGCTGTACGTGCCGATCCTCACCGACCAGCAGCTGACCGCCGTGGTCGCGCTGCTCGGCGCCCGCGGTTTCGGCATCGCCCACATCGGCACCCATCTGCCCAGCCTGGACGAGGTGTTCCTCGCGATCACCGGTCAGAAGACCGCCGACTCCGCACTCCCCGACCCGTCCGACGCGATCGACGAGGAGGTCGCCGCATGAGCACGGCCACCGCCACCAAGTCCCCCTCCGGCAGCCGGACTCCGGCCCCCGCCCGCCCCGCGTCCGCCGCCGAGGACCGGATCGGCCTGCGGGCCAACCTCCGCCACATCGGCGCCCTGGCCCGGCGCAACGCCCTCCAGATCAAGCAGGACCCGGAGTCGATGTTCGACGCCGTCCTGATGCCGGTCATCTTCATCCTGCTCTTCGTGTACGTCTTCGGCGGCGCCATCGCGGGCAAGGGCAACAACGACGCCTACGTGAACTACGTGGCGCCCGGCCTGATGGCGATGATGGGCATGAACATCGCCATGGCCGTCGGTGTCGGCATCAACGACGACTTCAAGAAGGGGGTGATGGACCGGTTCCGGACGATGCCGATCGCCCGCTCCTCGGTCCTCGTCGCCAAGATCGTCGTCGAGATCGGCCGGATGCTGGTCGCCACCGCGATCCTGCTCGGCATGAGCTTCCTGCTCGGCCTGACGATCCACACCTCGGTGCTCCACCTGCTCGCCGCCATCGGCCTGTCGATGGTCTTCGGCGCCTCGCTGATGTGGGTCTTCATCCTGCTCGGTCTGAGCCTGAAGACCGCGCAGGCGGTCCAGGGCATGGCGATGCTGGTCCTGATGCCGCTGCAGTTCGGCTCCTCGATCTTCGCGCCGACGACGACGATGCCCGACTGGCTGAAGGCCTTCACGGACTACAACCCGCTGTCCAACCTCGCCGACGCCGCCCGGAACCTGATCAACGGCGGCCCGGTCGCCCACTCCGTGTGGATGACGCTGGGCTGGGCCCTGGCCATCACCGTCGTCACGGCGCCGCTCGCGGTCGCCAAGTTCCGCAAGAAGACCTGAGACAGCGCCACCTGACGGGGATACGGACGGACGGGGGGTCAGGACTCGGCACGCTCACTGATCGCGTCGGCGGCGGCGCCGAGCAGGGCGGCGGCCTCTTCGTGGGAGAGGCCGTCGCCCTCGGCGTACGCGGCGGCGAACGCGGCCTCGCCGAGGGCCGCCCTGGTCAGCTCCGTCGCCCGCTCCAGGTTCTCCCGCTCCACCGTCGGCTGCCGGTGCCCTGCCGGGACCAGGCCCTGCCGTGCCCCCAGGAGCACGGCCGCCGTCCGCGCCCCGGGGCCGCCGAGGCCGGCGAGCGCCCAGGCCGCGACGACCAGGTGGACGGGCGGCATCTGCGGGGCCACCGTCATCGACAGGGCGCCCAGCGACCGCTCGTACGCCTCGGCGGTGTGGCGGAGCGCGGAGGCGTACCGGCCTTCCAGGGCGTCGATCCAGCCCAGGCTGCCGAGGGTGAAGCCGCCGAAGAGGGAGAGGGTCTCGTTGCCGAACTCCCCCAGGAGGGTGGTCAGATGCTCGCGGGCCTCCTCGGTGCGGCCCGTGCGGCCGAGCGTCATGGCGAGGAAGAGCCGGGCGCCGGCCTGCGGTTCGTGACCGGGGGCGTGCCCGCCGTCCAGGATCTCCCGGAGGATCGCCTCGCCCTCCTCGGTCCTGCCGGTCTCGACCAGGATGTCGGCGTACCGGGCGCGCAGCAGGGCCCGCTGCGAGGGGGCGCCGATCTTCTCCGCGTGACCGATGGCGGCGGCGAAGTCGGCGGCGGCCTCGTCGAAGGCGAGCAGCCGCTCGTGGGCCTCGGCGCGGGAGGACAGGGCCTCGGCCGCGCCCCAGGAGTCCCCGAGCCGTTCGAAGATCTCCAGGCTCTCGTCGGCGTCGGCGATGGCCCGCTCCGCCCAGTCGCCCCGGTTGGCCAGCATGTTGGCGCGCATCTGGAGGACGTGGGCGAGCTCCCAGGCGTAGCCGTGGTCGCGGCAGGCCTGGACGGTGGTGTCGAGGAGTTCGTGCAGCCGGTCGGGCTCGCCGATGAGGATGGTGACGAAGACCGCGAAGGAACCGGGGAGCCGGCAGGTCTGGGGCAGCCCGGGCGGGTAGACGGCGGCGATCTCGCGGAGCCGGGCGGTGCCCTCGGGGGTGGTCCAGCGGGCGGTCTCGTGGTCCATGTTGAGGAGTTCGACGAGGCGGACGCCCCGCCGGGCCTCCCAGCGCTGCTCCTCGGAGAGCGGCGGCGGGGCGGCCGTGCACGGCTCGTGGAGCGGTGCGACGGGCGCGGCGGGCGGCGTGAACGGGTCGGGGCCGAGCCCGGCGGCGGCCTGCGCCGCGTGCAGGGCGTCGGAGCGCAGGTCGCGCAGCTGCCAGTACCAGAACAGGGCGTGGACGAGGAGCAGGGCCTCGTCCTCGTCGCGGGCGGCGACGGCCCGGGCGAGCGCGGTGCGGAGGTTGCCGTGCTCGGCGTCGAAGCGGGCCAGGGCGGCGCGCTGCCCCGGGCCGCGCAGACCGGGGTCGGTACGGCGGGCGAGCTCGCGGTAGTACGTGAGGTGGGCCCGCTCGGCGGCGGCCCGCTCCCCGGCCTCGTCCAGCCGTTCCGCCGCGTACTCGGCGACGGTCTCCAGGAGCCGGAACCGCATCCCGTCCTCCTCCGGCACCGCCACCACCAGCGACTTGTCGACCAGGGCGCCGAGCGCGTCCAGGACGTCGGCCCCCTCGGGTCCCGCGCAGACGGCCTCGGCCGCCTCCAGGTCGCAGCCGCCGGTGAAGACGGCGAGCCGCCGCAGCACCGCCCGCTCCGGCCCGTCGAGCAGGTCCCACGACCAGTCGACGACCGCCCGCAGGGTCTGCTGGCGGGGCAGCACCGTCCGTGCTCCCGAGGTCAGCAGCCGGAACCGGTCGTCGAGCCGGTCCGCGATCTGCCGCGGCGACAGCATCCGCAGCCGCGCCGCCGCCAGTTCGATCGCCAGCGGCAGCCCGTCGAGGCGCCGCACGATCTCCCGCGCCGCCTCCGGGTCCCGCGCCACGTCGAAGCCGGGGCGGGCCGCCGCGCCGCGCTCGGCGAGCAGCCGCAGCGCCGTCGCCTCCGGCAGCGGGCCCAGCGGCCGCAGCCGCTCCCCCGGCACGCCCAGCGGCTCCCGGCTCGTCGCGAGGACCCGTACCCCCGGACACCGGGCGAGGAGCGTCTCCGCGAGCCGCGCCGCCGCGTCCACGACGTGCTCGCAGTTGTCCAGGAGCAGCAGCATCCGCCGTCCCGCGCAGTGCTCCACGAGCCGGGACGACGGGTCGCCGCCGACGCGCAGTTCCTCGGCGCCCGCGCCACGCAGCACGGTCTCGCGGGCGCCGAGGGCGGTGAGGACGGCCTCGGGTACGGCCTCCGGGTCGCGGACGGGGGCGAGTTCGGCGACCCACACCCCGTCGGGCCAGGCTCCCGCGGCCCGTTCGGCCGCCTCCTGGGAGAGCCGGGTCTTGCCGGCGCCGCCGGGTCCGAGGAGGGTCACCAGACGGGCGCCGGCCAGGTCCTGCCGCAGGGCGGCGATCTCCTCGTCGCGCCCGACGAAGGAGGTGAGCCGGGCCCGCAGATTGCCGGGAGCGGGTGCGGGAGTGGGTACGGGAGCGGGTACGGGAGCGGGCTCCGCGACCGGGACGAGCAGGCGCTCGTGGAGGGCGCGCAGCTCGGGGCCCGGGTCGGCGCCCAGCCGCTCGGCGAGGGTCCCGCGCACCTCCTCGTACGCGGCCAGGGCCTCGGCGGGACGCCCTGAGTCGCGCAGGGCGCGGATCCGCAGGGCCTGGAGGGGTTCGTCGAGCGGCCGGTCGGCGCAGAGGGCGGTGAGCTCGGGGAGGACGTCGGCGGCCCGGCCGAGGGCGAGCGCCGCGCCGAGGCGGGCGCGGCGGGCGTCCAGGCGGCGGGCCTCCCAGCGGGCGGCCTCGGCGTGCCGGTCGGGCAGGTCGGCGAGGACGGGCCCGGACCACAGCGCGAGGGCCTCGTCGAGGAGCGCGGCGGCCTTCCCGGGGTCGCCGGCGGCGAGCGCGGCGGAGCCCTCGGCGGCGAGCCGCTCGAAGCGGAACAGGTCGACGTCCTCGCGGGCGGCCTCGAGCAGGTAACCGCCCCCGGTGGAGCGCACCCGCTCCCGGCCGAGCGCCTTCCGCAACCGCCCGACCAGCGCCTGCAGGGCGGCGACGGCGTCGGCGGGCGGCTCGTCGCCGTACCAGACCTCGTCGACGAGCGCGGTCACGGGCAGCGCCCTGCCCGGCCGCAGGGCGAGCACGGTGAGCAGCGCACGGACGCGGGGGCCGCCGACGGACGGCCCGGTGCCGTCCGCCGCCGTCACGCGGGTCGGGCCGAGGAGGTGGTAGCGCACGCCCCCATTCTCCGCGAGCGCCCGGCGGGCGCGGGGAGGCGGGGGAACCCGGCGGCGGGACGGTACGTTCTCCCGCACGAGACCCGCTCACCGGTCGTGCGGGCACGTCCCCGGGGGAGTCCGTGATGAGTTCGGCCGCCGTCCGCCGCCAGGAGCGCCGGATCAGTCCCGTCTTCCTGGGGGTGCTCGCCGTCATGGCGGTCGCCGGCTGGGCGGTGTGGACGGACTTCGCCGCCCTGCCCGGGGTGGCGGTCTTCCTCTTCGTCACCTCGGCGTGGATCGTCTCGCTCTGTCTGCACGAGTACGCGCACGCCCGCACGGCGGGGACATCACGGTGGGCGCCAAGGGCTATCTGAGCCTGAACCCGTTCGCGTACACCCACGCCGTCCTGAGCGTGGTCCTGCCGGTGCTCTTCGTGATCATGGGCGGGATCGGTCTGCCGGGCGGCGCCGTCTTCATCGAGCGGGGCCGGATCCGGGGCCGCTGGAAGCACAGTCTGATCTCGGCGGCGGGCCCGCTGGCGAACGTGCTGTTCGCGGTGGTGTGCACGGCCCCGTTCTGGCTGGGCGCGCTCGACGGGGTGCCGGCCGCCTTCCGGTACGCGCTGGCGTTCCTGGCGTTCCTCCAGGTGACGGCCGCGCTGCTCAACCTGCTGCCGGTGCCGGGGCTCGACGGCTACGGGATCGCGGAGCCCTGGCTGTCGTACCGGGTGAAGAGACAGGTCGAGCCGTTCGCGCCGTACGGCTTCTTCGTCGTGATCGCCCTGCTGTTCGTGCCGGTCGTCAACGGCGCCTTCTTCGACACGGTCGACGCCCTGATGGGCTCCCTGGGCGTCGACGAGCTGACCCGTCACTGCGGCTCGGCGCTCTTCCGCTTCTGGGAGGGCACGCCGGAGTACTGCCCCCTTTAGACCGAGGCGGCCGTCTCCTTCTCGGCCTTGGCGCGGCGGACGTAGTACCAGGCCATGTTGGAGGAGAGGCCGGCGAGGAGGACCCAGACGACGCCGATGAAACTGCCGTTGACGAAGGAGATCACGGCGGCGGCGACGGCCAGGGCGCAGACCGCGAGGGCGTAGAGGGCGAGACGGGGCATGGGGGTCGGCTCCTGTCGGGTACGGCCGGGTACGGCTTTGACGGTGCCCGACCAGTGTCCCCCATGCCCCGAAGCGTCCGTTCTCCGGCTCCGCTTCCCGGCTCCGCTCCCCGGGCTGTTCCCGGTGCGGCGGGGGCGGTCAGAGGTCGGTGATCCGCAGGCCCGCGTGGGCCTTGTAGCGGCGGTTCACCGAGATCAGGTTGGCGACCAGCGACTCGACCTGGTGGGCGTTGCGCAGCCGGCCCGCGAAGACGCCGCGCATGCCGGGGATGCGGCCGGCCAGCGCCTGGACGGTCTCGACGTCGGCGCGCTCCTCGCCGAGGACCATCACGTCGGTGTCGATCTCGGCGATCGAGGCGTCCTGGAGGAGGACGGCGGACAGGTGGTGGAAGGCGGCGGTGACCCGGGAGTCCGGGAGCAGCGCGGCGGCCTGCTCGGCGGCGGAGCCCTCCTCGGGCTTGAGGGCGTAGGCGCCCTTCTTGTCGAAGCCGAGCGGGTTGACGCAGTCCACGACGAGCTTGCCGGTCAGCTCCTCGCGCAGGGACTCCAGCGTCTTGGCGTGGCCCTCCCACGGGACGGCGACGATGACGATGTCGCTGCGGCGGGCGCACTCCGCGTTGTCGGCGCCCTGGACGCCGTGGCCGATCCCGGCGGCGACGGCCTCGGCGCGGTCGGCGGCGCGGGAGCCGATGATCACCTGCTGGCCGGCGGCGGCGAACCGGTACGCGAGGCCCCGGCCCTGGTCGCCGGTGCCGCCGAGGACGCCGACGACGAGACCGGAGACGTCGGGGAGGTCCCAGGGGTCCTTGGGGGCCTGCTTCGGGGCGTTCTGCCGCGGGGCGTCCTGCTGCGGAGGAGGGGTCGAGGAAGTCATGGCCCGACCCTACCCACCGGTTCGTTCCCCGTTCGGGTGGTTCGGCGACGATCGCCCCGCGCGGGGGCGGTGGCCGGGGCATCATGCGGCGCCATGGATGCCGTACGGGTCGCGTTGCTGCGGGAAGTGCTCGCCGGGACGGAGTGGCCGGGGGCCGCCCGCCGCTTCGCCGGGGCGCTGCGGGCGTCGGTGGTGCCGGCGCGGGGCGGACTGCTGCTCGTCGGCACGGAGGCGTACGAGCCCTGGCACCTCGCGGCGCACCTGGTGGACGAGGCGGCCTGGTCGGGGCTGCCGGAGCTGGCACCGGTGCTCGTCCGGCACCGGGCGCGGCCCGGGGACCCCCCGCACCTGGCCGTCGGCCTCGGTCGGCTCGAAGCGGCGGGCCGGGGGGCGACGCTTCTCGTGGTGGCGCCGGAGCGGCCGGAGGCGGGCCTGCTCCAGCGGGTGCACGACGCGCGCCGGGCGGGGGCGACGGTGCTGTCCCTGGACGGCGGCGATCCGGAGGTCCGGGGCCTGGCCCATGAGGCGCTCACGGTCGTGGAGGGCGCGGAGGTGGGCCTGGACACGGTGCAGCACCTGGTCAGCGCGGCGGCCGGCGAGAACAGCCTGCCGGGCCCGCGGGGCCGCCGGTTCCGGGACCGTCTCTCCTCCCTGGCAGACCGTCTGACGTCCCCGCCGCCGGCCCGCTGGTAGGAGCCGTACGGCTTTTAATTCGGTTGCCCGGGGCGGTCCGCCTCCGGAGCATGGCCCCTCGTGGCTCCCTCCCGTCCGACCCGACTTCGTGCCCGGCTCGCCGCCGTGCTTCCGGACACCGCGCCGTGGCGTTCCTCCCGTGACTTCCGGTTGCTGTGGGGGCAGGGGCTCGTCACGTACTTCGCCAGTGCCATGGCGATGGTCGCGCTGCCGCTGCAGATCAAGGAGCTGACGGACTCGCCGCTCGCCGTGGGGGCGATGGGCGCCGTGGAGCTGGTGCCGCTGGTGGTCTTCGGGCTGTACGGCGGGGCGCTGGCGGACGCGGTGGACCGGCGGCGGGTGATCGTGGCGACGGAGGCGGGCCTCGGCCTCCTCGCCCTGCTGCTGCTCGGGAACGCGCTGCTGGCGGAGCCGCTGCTGTGGCCGCTGTACGTGGTCGCGGCGGGCGTCTCCGCGCTGGCCGGGCTCCAGCGGCCGGCCCTGGACTCGCTGCTCGCCCGGATCGTGCCGCACGAGGAGCAGACGGCGGCGGCCGCGCTGAACTCGCTGCGCTGGCAGATCGGGGCGATCGCGGGCCCCTCGCTCGCGGGCGTGGTGGTGGCCTACGCGGGCCACGCCCCGGCGTACGCGGTGACGCTGGCCGGGTTCGCGGTCTCGGTGCTGATGTGCCGGCGGCTGAGCCCCGCGCCGCCCGCGCACGACGCCGACAAGCCGTCGCTGCGGTCGATCGCGGAGGGCGCGCGGTACGCCTCGTCGCGGCCGGTGCTGCTCGGCACGTACGCGATCGACCTGGCGGCGATGGTCTTCGCCTTCCCTAACGCGGTCTTCCCGTTCCTCGCGGACGAGCTGGACGCCCCGTGGTCGCTCGGCCTGGGGGCACCTCCCACGCCTTTAAGGCAGTGGGGGAGTACGCGGCGGGCTCGGTCGGCTCCCTGGTGCTGGGGCTGACCAGTGGCTGGACGTCGGGGGTCCGGCGGCACGGGCTGCTCGTGGCCGGCGGCGCGGCGGGCTGGGGCCTGGCGATCGCGGGCGCGGGCTGGTTCGGGAACGTGTGGTGGGTGCTGCTCTGCCTGGCGCTCGCGGGCGCCGGCGACATGCTGAGCGGACTCGGGCGCTCCACGATCTGGAACCAGACGATCCCGGAGGAGCTGCGCGGCCGTCTCGCGGGCATCGAGGTGCTGTCGTACAGCGTGGGTCCGCAGCTCGGCCAGGTGCGGGCGGGCGTGATGGCGGGCTGGACCGGCACCCGCGCGGCCGTGTGGGCGGGCGGGGTGGCCTGCGTCGCCTCGGTGGGCCTGCTGTGCCTGGCGCTGCCGAAGCTGGTCCGGTACGACTCCGCCACGGACGAGGACGCGCTGCGCCGCAAGGAGCAGCAGGCCCGGCAGGAGGGAACGACGGCCGGGACCGCGTGACGCGGGCGCCGGCCGTCCACCGGAGAGGCGCTACTCCCGGCCCTCCTCCGGCGGGGGCGCGTCGTGCCAGCGCGGGTCGGTCTCCCACTCCAGGTTGCGCTCGCGGGCGGTCTCCATGGCGTGGGACGCCTCCTCACGGCTGGCGTAGGGGCCGAACCGGTTCTTCGCCGGACATTCGGGCCCTTCCTCGACCTTCTTGTGCTCCAGGCAGTAGTACCACTCGCCCGGCTTTCCGGCCGTGCGCTTCTTGAACAGGGCCATGGTCGTCGGCTCCTTCCTTCGGGACCATGCTGCCCCAGACGCGGTCGTTAGACTCGCTGGCATGTCTGGCCAGTCGCTTCTCGTTCCGGGGGAGCTCTCCCCCACCCGCTCCGTCCCGGGCTCGATCCGCCGTCCCGAGTACGTCGGAAAGCCCGCCCCCACCCCGTACACGGGGCCCGAGGTGCAGGATTCCGACACGATCGAACGGATGCGGATCGCCGGCCGCATCGCCGCGCAGGCGATGGAGGAGGCCGCCAAGCACATCGCCCCGGGCGTCACCACCGACGAGCTCGACCGGGTCGCGCACGAGTACATGTGCGACCACGGCGCCTATCCGTCGACCCTGGGCTACCGGGGCTTCCCCAAATCGCTGTGCGCCTCGGTCAACGAGGTCATCTGCCACGGCATCCCGGACTCCACGGTGCTGCGCGACGGCGACATCGTGAACCTGGACGTCACGGCGTACATCGGCGGTGTCCACGGCGACAACAACGCCACCTATCTGTGCGGCGACGTCGACGAGGAGTCGCGGCTGCTCGTGGAGCGCACCCGGGAGGCGCTGAACCGCGCGATCAAGGCGGTGAAGCCGGGCCGGCAGATCAACATCATCGGCCGGGTCATCGAGTCGTACGCCAAGCGCTTCGGCTACGGCGTGGTGCGGGACTTCACCGGGCACGGCATCAACTCGTCGTTCCACTCCGGTCTGATCGTGCCGCACTACGACTCGCCCCACCACACCACCGTCATCCAGCCCGGCATGACCTTCACGATCGAGCCGATGCTCACCCTCGGCACCCACGAGTACGACATGTGGGAGGACGGCTGGACCGTGGTGACGAAGGACCGCAAGCGGACCGCGCAGTTCGAGCACACCCTCGTGGTGACCGACACCGGGGCGGACATCCTCACGCTGCCCTGAAAGGCCGCCCGGACGTCGTCCCGGGCCCCGGACGTTGCCCCTGGCCCCGGACGGGGTACAGCTCCTTACCGACAGGTCGTCGGGAACCAGTTGACTTAGGTAAGCCTAACTTGGCACGATCGAGTCGCTGGTTCCCGCCCCATCGGCTCCGGAGGCACGCCTTGGACACGCCCTTCTCCACCCTCATCCGCACGGCCTCGCACGAGCAGCACACGGAGGCGGAGACCTCGGCCTTCATGGGCGACCTGCTCGGCGGACGGCTCGGCGTGGCGGCGTACGCCCGCTACACGGAGCAGCTGTGGTTCGTGTACCGGGCCCTGGAGGAGAGCGCGGAGGCGCTGCGCGAGGACCCGGTCGCCGGACCGTTCATACAGCCCGAGCTGTTCCGCACGGCCGCCCTGGAGGCGGACCTCGCCCATCTGCGCGGCCCCGGCTGGCGCGCCGGGCTCTCCGCCCTGCCGGCCACGGAGGCGTACGCGGAGCGGGTCGCCGAGTGCGCCCGCGACTGGCCCGCCGGCTATGTCGCCCACCACTACACGCGCTACCTGGGCGATCTGTCGGGCGGTCAGATCATCCGCGACAAGGCCGAGCGGACCTGGGGCTTCGCCCGCAAGGGCGACGGCGTGCGGTTCTACGTCTTCGACGCGATCGACAACCCGGCCGCGTTCAAGCGGGCCTACCGCGCGCTCCTCGACGGGGTGAACGCGGACGACCTGGAGAAGCAGCGGATCGTCGACGAGTGCAGGCGGGCCTTCGCCTTCAACACGGCGGTCTTCCGCGAGCTGGGGAACGAGTTCCGGCTCAGCGCGTAGAGGTCCGACACGCAGGTGCCCCTCGGCGCTCCAGCGCGCGGGGGCCCCTCAGCGCGTGAGCGTGCCCTCCAGGCGGACCCGGCCGCCCAGTTCCACGATGCCGTCGGGGCCGGGGGCGGTGAGCAGCTGCGAGCCCCGGCCCTGGGTGATGTTCAGGGCCCGGCCCAGCTGCTCGGTGAGCAGCAGGGCCGCCGCGCCGGTGGCCTCGTCCTCGTCGATGCCGTCGCCCCGGCCGGGGAAGGCGCGCGCCCGGATCCGCCCGGCGGCCTCCTCCTCCCACGCCCAGGCGTAGACCCACTCACCCGGCTCGGGCACCCCGAGGGCGTCGACCTCGGCGGCGGAGCCGTACTGGCGCAGGGTGCGCGGCGGCGCCCATTCCGCGCGCGCCTCGATCCAGGTGAACTCGCCGTCGCCGCGCACCCAGACCTCCCCCACGGACGGGCGGACCACCTCCAGGTCGAGCAGCCAGGCGGCGCCGACGAGCGGGTGCCCCGCGAAGGGCAGGCGCACTCCGGGGGTGTAGATGTCGACGATCCCGCGCTCGGGGTCGTCGACGAACACGGTCTCGCTGAAGCCGAGTTCCTTGGCCAGTGCCTGCCGTGACGCCTCGTCGGGGTGGGTGCGCCCGTCCCGTACGACCCCGAGGGCGTTGCCGTGGCGGCCGTCGCCCGCGCAGAAGACCCGCAGGACGTCGATCTCGGTGCCCGTCACCCCAGTCGTGTTCATGGCGGAATTGAACCATCCAGGGGCGGGCGGCAGGGCCGCGGCTGCTCCTTCACCGGCGGCACGGACGGCCTCGGCCGCCTGGACGCGGCCCTGGCGACGGGCACCGGCGCGCTGGTCGCCACCGCCTTCCCGGCCGTGGGCCGGGAGGGAGTGGAGACCGCGCTCTTCGTGCGGGCGTCGGTACGGGCCTCCTCCGACGGCGGCCACGCGCCGCTGATCGGCGTGGTGCCGGGCTGCTGACGGCGGTGCTGCTCGGCCGGCTGTTCCACCGGGGCGCGCTCAGGATCGGCCTGGCGAAGTTCCTCACCTGGACCGGCGGGACGCCGGTCGTGGTGGCGGCGGGCGTGCTCGCGTACGGGGTGCGCGACCTCCAGGAGGCCCGCTTCCTCGGCGGCCTCGGCTTCCGGCCGGACCCGACGGTCCTTCAGGTCACGGTGCGGGCGCTGTATCCGGTCCCGACGCTCGCGCTCTTCCTCGCCCCGATAGGGTCGGGTCCGTCCGTGCGCGTGGAGAAGCAGAAGGCGACCGATGAGAAGGCTGAGGCTGGAGCGGCAGACCCGGCGGTCCGAGGGACGGCGTCCCGGCAGGACCCTGGCGGCGGTCGCCGCGGCGACCGTCGTGGCGCTGACGGCGAGCGGCTGTGTGACCGTCCACGGCGAGACGGCGGTCGTGCCGGGCGCGACGCCGGAGGAGGCGTCGGCGGCGCTGGCCGGTTTCGTCACCGCGTTCAACCGGGCCGACAAGGCCAACGACCCGAAGCTCGACGCCGGACAGGTGACCGGGCCGCTGGGGGCGATCAACCAGGCCGGTCTGAAGTCGAAGGCGGTGACCCAGCCCGGGGGCAATCCGGCGCACAAGCCGCTGGAGCTGCGCGACGCCCGTTTCCTGCTGCCCAGGAAGGCGGGCTGGCCGCGCTGGTTCGTCGCGGACACCGACGCCAACCGGGACGACGGCACGGCCCGCGCGGACAACCGCTGGCTGGTGGCCTTCGTACGCGGCGGCCCCGACCAGCCGTGGAAGGCCGCCCACCTGGTGATCCTCGGCCGGGACGAGATGCCCGAGTTCGCCGAGGAGCAGGGGGACGCGGTGCCGGTCGCCGCCGGTTCGGACGCGCTCGCGGTCGCCCCCGGCAAGCTGAGCGAGCGGTACGCCGCGTACCTCCAGGACGGCGGTGAGGGCCCGTTCACCGCCGGGCCGCACACCAGCGCGGTGCGCGAGCGGCGGGCCCGTACCGCCCAGCGGCCCGGCCTGGCCGTCCAGTGGATCGACCGCGCCGCCGACGACGGCGACTTCGCGCCGCTGGCGCTGGCCACGAAGGACGGCGGGGCGCTGGTCTTCTTCGCGAGCCGCCACTTCGAGCGGCAGACGACCGCCAAGGGCTACCGGCCGAAGGTGGGCCCGGAGCTGAAGGCCCTCATGCGGGGCGAGATCGTGAACACGGTGACCAAGGAGTGGGTGTCGAGCCAGGCCGTCCTGGTGAAGCCGGCGGGCAAGGACCGCGACGCGGTCACGTTCGCGGGCCGGCTCCAGGGCGTGGTGGCCGTCGAGGGCTCGTAGACCCTTCGCCCTTCGCCGACGGTCTTGAGGTCGACAGTCTTGAGTCGTACGGCTCCGAGGGCGGGGGTCCCGGCCCGGCGGGGTTCAGCGGGTGAGGGGCCAGGCGACGCCGTGGGCGGCGTGCTCCTCGTCGGCGCGCTCGGCGGCGTGCCGGGCGCAGGCGTCGGTGAGCGCCTCCAGGAGGCTCAACGGCTCGGGCAGGGCGTGCTCGGGGCCGCGGACCCAGCCGACGACGGGGTGGTCGTCCTCGTCGCCGGGGAGCCGGGCGGGCGGGACGAGGACGTAGCTGCCGCGGCAGTGCCAGCGCAGGCCGGGGTGCTCGTCCATGGTCTCGGGGTGGCAGTCGAGCTCGCAGGGCCACCACTCGTCCTCGTCCTCGGGGGTGCCCCGGGTGGCGGTGAAGAAGAGCATCCGGCCGCCGTCGCCGGTGCTGTCGGGGGCCTCGGCGACGGGCCCCACCTCGACGCCCTCGGCGAGGAGCCGGTCGAGGGCGGCGCGGCCGGCGGCCAGCGGCACGTCGAGGACGTCGTGGACCATGCCGGTGGCGGTGACGAAGTTCGCCTCGGGCGCGTTGCGCACCCAGCGCTCGATCTGGGCGCGGTCGGTGGTCGACTGGGTCTGCCAGGCGAAGGAGAGCGGGTGCCGGGCGGGGGTGGGGCAGCCGATCCGCTCACAGGAACAGCTGTAGCCGACGGGGTGGGCGGCGGGAGCCAGGGGAAGCCCGGCGGCGGCGATGGCCAGGAGCAGCTTCTCGCGGGTGTTCCCGTCCCCTGCCCCGGCGCGTTTCGGACGCCTGCGCAGCCACTGTGCGAGTTTGCCCTCCGTGCCGCGGTAGCGGCCGATGCCGTCGCCCATCTATCCCCTCACAGCTCATGCTCGCCCGGTCGGCTCTGCCCATGGTCCCACCATCCTGCGCCCCGGGTGACCGGAGTGGGGAACCGGGGGCGGTGACGACGCTCACGCCCGTCACGGGCGGGGGGTGAGGCCGCGCAGGGCGTGCTCGACGAGGGCGTCGGCATAGGCGTGGGTGAGGGGCCCGGTGCGGTGGAGCCAGCGGTGGTGGAGGGGGCCGACGAGGAGTTCGGTGGCGAGCCGGGGGTCGACGGCGGGGTCGGCCTGCCCGGCGGCCTGGGCGGCCTCGATGCGGCGGGCGAAGAGCCGGAGCTGGGGTTCGAGCAGCGCACTTGTGAAGCGGGCGCCGAGCTCGGGGTCGGTGGAGCCCTCGGCGGCGAGCGCCCGGGTGGGGGCGTCGTAGCGGGGGTCGTTGAGTTCGTCGACGGTGGCGCGCAGGACGCTCCGGAGGTCGGCGGCGAGGTCGCCGGTGTCGGGGAGGGCGGCCTCGCGGGGGTCGGCACCGGCCTCCCCGCCGGCCTCCTCGGCGGTGCGGGCGGCGAGGTCGAGGAAGGCGTCGAGGAGGACGGCGGCCTTGGAGGGCCACCAGCGGTAGATGGTCTGCTTGCCGACGCCGGCGCGGGCGGCGATGCCCTCGACGGTGGTCTTCGCGTACCCGGTCTCGGAGACGAGGGCGAGGGCGGCGTCGAAGATGGCACGGCGGGAGCGCTCGCTGCGACGGGAGGCGTCGGGGGTCTTGGACGCCGTGGGGGTCTTGGGGGTCTGGGGGACCTGGAGGACGGCGGGGGCCTTCGGCTCGGGCATGGCCGCAACCTACCACTCGCACGAGACGGAGCGTCTCGCCCGGGTGTTCGGGGACCGAACCACCCGAACGGTCCACTGCGCGGCGGCCACCGAGAGCGGACCATGGCTCCACCGATCCACGGCCCGCCCCGCGGGCCGCCCGTCCGTGAGGAGGCCCGATTGCGCCCCACTCCGCGCGAGTCCTCGCCCCGCCGCTATCTGATGTGCCCACCCGCGCACTTCGCGGTGTCGTACTCCATCAACCCGTGGATGGACCCGGCGAAACCCGTCGACCTCCCGCTCGCCCTCGCCCAGTGGGAGGACCTGCGCGACCGCTACCGGGCCCTCGGGCACACGGTCGAACTCCTCGACCCGCACCCGGAGCTGCCGGACATGGTCTTCGCGGCGAACGGCGCGACCGTCGTCGGCGGCCGGGTCCTGGGCGCCCGCTTCGCGTACCCCGAGCGGGCCGCCGAGGCCGAGGTGCACCTCGACTGGTTCCGCCGCCACGGCTGGGCGGAGGAGGACCTGCGGGTCCCGGAGCACGTCAACGAGGGCGAGGGCGACTTCGCCGTGACCTCCTCCTGGATCCTGGCGGGCTCCGGCTTCCGCTCCAGCCCGCTCGCCCAGGGCGAGGCCCAGGAGTTCTTCGGCCGCCCGGTGATCGGCCTGGAACTGGTCGACCCCCGCTACTACCACCTGGACACGGCGCTGTGCGTCCTCGACGAGGCGCGCGACGAGGTCATGTACTTCCCCGAGGCGTTCTCCCCCGGCAGCCGCGCCGTCCTGGCCCGCCTCTTCCCTGACGCCCTGCGGGCCACCGCGGAGGACGCGGCGGCCCTGGGCCTCAACGCGGTCAGCGACGGCCTCCACGTCCTGCTCCCGCAGACGGCGGCCGGCCTCTTCGCCCCGCTCCGCTCCCGCGGCTTCGAGCCGATCGGCATGGACCTGGGCGAACTCCTCAAGGGCGGCGGCAGCGTGAAGTGCTGCACGCAGGAGCTGCGCCCCTAGCCCTCCTCGGCGCCCTCCTCGGCGGGCGGCCAGGAGTCCCCCCACTCGGCGTCACGGGCCTGCTTGTAGAGGGTCCCGTGGCGCTTGGTGACGGTGTCGCGCCCGAGCCCGTCGGCCCCGCAGAGGTCGAGGAGGACGAGCCCCTTGCGGATCTGCGGCCGACGGGTGACGCGGGAGGGTGCGGGAGTCACCGGAAACCGGACGGCGGCGACGTACGCGTACTTCTCGTCCTCGTACGGCAGCGAGCCGCCCTTCACCTGCCGGTGCAGCGAGGAGCGGCTGACCCGCGCCGAGAAGTGGCACCAGTCGGTGCCGGGCTCGATCGGGCAGGCGCCGCTGTGCGGGCAGGGCGCGGCGACGGTGAAACCGGCGTCGACGAGGACGGACCGGGCGGCGATGATCCGCTCGTACCCGTCAGGCGTCCCCGGCTCGACGATCACCACGGCCCCGCGCGCGGCCCGCGCCGCCTCGGCGACGAGCGCGGCCCGGTCGGCCGGGGTCAGCTCCTTGAGCACGTACGAGACGGTGACGAGGTCGGTCTCGCCGAGCCGCAGCGCCGTACCGATGCGCTCGCGCCGCCACTCGGCGTCAAGGACCCCGCCGGCCAGCTCCCGCCCGAGCGCGAGCGCGGGCTCGGCCCAGTCGAGCACGGTGGTACGCGGCGGCGCCCCGCCCCACAGGTCGGCGACGGCCCAACTGGCGGCGCCGGTCCCACCGCCGACGTCGACATGACCGCCGGGCACCCAGTCGGGCGCGGCCGCCCGCAGCGCCGCCAGGGCCCCACGGGCGGCCTCGAAGGTGGCGGGCATGCGGTAGGCGGCGTACGCGACCACGTCGGACCGGTCGCGCAGCACGGGCGCGTCGGTCGGGGTCGTCCCCCGGTAGTGCGCGATCAGCCGCTCGACGGCCTTGGCGGCCTGCGAGGGCGGCAGCCCGTCGAGCACACCGGCGAGAGCGGCGCGCAACGACTCGCCGGAAACGGGGGAAAAATTCACCGCTCCAGTCTAGGCGCCCGCTTCCGCCGGACCCGCGCCCGCCGAGTCGCTCCGTCGCGGGGCTCGTCAGGCCGCGGGCTCCGCGTCGCGCCACGGCCTGCACAGCAGCAGGAAGCAGGTGAGCGCCGCGGCCGCGCAGGCGAGCTGGACGACCGCCATCGGCACCGCCGTCCGCTCCCCCGCCACACCGACCAGCGGCGACGCGACCGCCCCGATCAGGAACGACGACGTGCCGAGCAGCGCCGACGCCGACCCCGCCGCGTGCGGCGTCCGCATGAGCGCCTGCGCGTTGGTGTTCGGCAGCGCGAGCCCCATCGCGGACATGAGCACGAACAGTCCGGCGGCCACCGGCACGAGCCCGACCTCGCCGAAGACTCCACTGGTCATGAGGAGCAGCGCGGTCGCGGCGAGCAGGATGACGGAGAGCCCGAAGCCGAGCGCCTTGTCGAGGCTGACCCGGCCGACGAGCAGCTTCCCGTTGATCTGGCCGACGGCGACGAGCCCCACCGAGTTGAGCCCGAAGAGAAGGCTGAAGGTCTGCGGCGAGGCCCCGTAGATCTCCTGCACCACGAACGGCGACGCCGAGATGTAGGCGAACAGCACGGCGAAGGCGAGCCCCCCGGCCAGCATGTACCCGGTGAAGACGCGGTCGGCGAGCAGCCCCCGCATGGTCCGCAGGGCCTGCCCGACGCCGCCCTCCTGCCGCCGCTCCGGCGGCAGCGTCTCGTGGAGGAACCGCCAGACGACGACCGTCAGGAGAACCCCGATCACGGCGAGGACGTGGAAGACGCCCCGCCAGTCGGTGATCCGCAGGATCTGCCCGCCGATGAGCGGCGCGACGACGGGCGCGACTCCGGAGATCAGCATCAGGGTGGAGAAGAAGCGGGCCATCTCGACGCCGTCGTAGAGGTCGCGGACGACCGCACGGGCGATGACGATGCCGGCCGCGCCGGCGAGCCCCTGGAGGAGCCGGAAGCCGACGAGGAGCCCGGCGCTGGGCGCGAAGGCGCAGACGGCGGTCGCGAGGACGTACACGACCATGCCGGCGAGCAGCGGCCGCCGCCGCCCCCACTTGTCGCTCATGGGGCCGACGACGAGCTGCCCGAGGGCCATGCCGGCGAGGCAGGCGGTGAGGGTGAGCTGGACGGTGGCGGCGGGGGCGGTCAGCGAGCGGGTGACCTCCGGCAGGGCCGGCAGGTACATGTCCATGGACAGCGGCGGGAGGGCGGTGAGCCCGCCGAGGACCAGCGTGACGAGCAGTCCGGCCCGCCGGGCGGCGGGGACGCCGGATGCGGTGGGGGCGGCTATGGAAGGGTCGTGGGTCGAGGTTCGGCCGCTCTCCGGCATCACAGCTCCATTTCGTTGAATCCTTGCCTATGCTCTCAGCTCGGCGGGGCGCCACGAGACCCTTGGGGTGGACTGAGATGACGACGAGGACGGACGGCGGCGTGCGGTGGGGGATCCTCGCCACGGGCGGGATAGCCGAGCGGTTCGTGACGGACCTGGCGGGCCTTGACGGCGCCGAGGTGGTGGCGGTGGCGTCCCGTACGGAGGCGTCGGCGCGCGCCTTCGCGGACCGGTTCGGGATCGGGCGGGCGTACGGCGGCTGGGACGGGCTCTTCGCCGACCCGGAGGTCGACGTGGTGTACGTGGCCACCCCGCACCACGCCCACCGTGAGGCCGCGGGCCGCGCCCTGGAGGCCGGAAAGGCGGTCCTCTGCGAGAAGGCCTTCACCCTGAACGCCCGGGAGGCGGAGGAGCTGGTCGCGCTCTCCCGGGAGCGCGGCCTCTTCCTCATGGAGGCCATGTGGATGTACTGCAACCCGCTGATCCGGCGGCTCGCCGAGCTGGTCGGGGACGGCGCGATCGGAGACGTACGCACCGTACAGGCCGACTTCGGCCTCGCCGGTCCCTTCGATCCCGGCCACCGCCTGCGGGACCCGGCGGTCGGCGGCGGGGCCCTGCTCGACCTGGGCGTGTACCCGGTGTCGTTCGCGCAGCTGCTGCTCGGCGAGCCGGACTCGGTGCAGGCGCACGCGCGGCTCTCCCCGGAGGGCGTGGACCTGAACACCGGCATGCTCCTCGGCTGGGCGTCGGGCGCCTCGGCGCTGCTGTCCTGCTCGCTGGAGGCGGACACCCCGCTGACGGCGTCGGTGACGGGCACGCGCGGCCGGATCGACGTGCCGCGCGGCTTCTTCTTCCCGGAGCGGTTCACGCTGCTGCGGGACGGCGCCGAGCCGGAGGAGTTCGTGAACGCCGACGACCCGCACTCGATGCGGCACGAGGCCGCCGAGGTGATGCGCTGCCTGCGGGCGGGCGAGACGGAGTCGCCGCTCGTCCCGCTGGACGGCACGCTCGCGGTGATGCGCACGCTCGACGCGGTACGCGACCGGGTGGGCGTCCGCTACCCCCGGGAACAGGAGCCGGAACTCACCCGCGTGTGAGCGACCGTGTGAGCGACGACGCCCTGCCGGGGGAACAGGTCATCCACGGATCGGACGACCGCGCTCACGGCACCCGCCTCTGACGTACGCTGCGCGCCCGGGCGACAGGAACGACGCGGACCGACGAGGAGGGTGCGACATGGGCGTCGCGGTGGTGACGGGAGCGGGTTCGGGCATCGGCCGCGCGGTGGCGCGGGCCCTGGCGGAGGCCGGCTGGACGACGGTCCTGGCCGGCCGCCGCCTCACCCCCCTGGAGGAGACGGCACAGGGCCTGCCGCCCGGGCGGACGCTGTGCGTCCCGACGGACGTGACGTCACCGGAGGAGGTGACGGCCCTCTTCGACGCGGTACGGGCCCGCTTCGGCCGCGTCGACCTGCTCTTCAACAACGCCGGTACGTTCGCGGGCGGCGGCACCCCGGTGGAGGAGCTGTCCTACGACACCTGGCGCGCGGTCGTCGACGTCAACCTGACGGGCGCGTTCCTGTGCGCCCAGGCCGCTTTCCGGGCCATGAAGGAGCAGGACCCGCAAGGCGGCCGGATCATCAACAACGGTTCGATCTCGGCCCATGTGCCGCGCCCGCACTCGATCGCGTACACGGCGACCAAGCACGCGATGACGGGCCTGACGAAGTCCCTGTCGCTGGACGGCCGCCCGTACCGGATCGCCTGCGGCCAGATCGACATCGGCAACGCGGCCACGGACATGACGGCCCGCATGCAGAGCGGCATCCTCCAGGCCGACGGCGAGCTGGCGGTGGAGCCGGTGATGGACGCGGCGGACGTGGCCGCGACGGTGGTCCACATGGCGGCCCTCCCGCTGGAGGCGAACGTCCAGTTCGCCACGGTGATGGCCACGACGATGCCGTACATCGGCCGGGGCTGACGGCTCACTCCACAGGAGCCTGCCCGGTCTCGAACCGCGCCACCTTCCCGCCCTCGACGGTGAACCGCCACACGGTCCGCATCGACCCCCAGGTGTCGTTCGTGTAGGTGGCGAGGAGCCCGAGCCCGTCCTCGTCCTCGCCCTCCACCTCCATCCGCCCGTGGGACGAGAACACCTCCCGCTCGGTCCACTCCCGCAGGTCCCGCTCGGACCCGTCGTCGGACATGGTCGCCCCCGGCGCGAGGACACGCCGGAAGGCCTCCCGGTCATTGGCGTTCACCGCGACCACGAAGGCGCGCACGGCGGGCTCACGAAGCTTCTCCACAGGAATGGTCATGCACCAGCCGTACCGCCCCGTGCCCCGCTCCGGCACCCGGGATGAGCCAGTCGGGCGAGCCCGGCGCCCCAATCCGACCCCCCGGCGGAAGCCCCGGGCAGTATCAGGAGTCCAAACCCGCCTTCCCTGCTGGAGGAGCGATGTCGGAGCACGACCGGATCGTCAAGCTGTACGCGAAGGGGATCCCAGTCGGGGTCCACGAGGGGAAGCTGGTCGGCTTCCCGGCCGACGGGCACCGCACCGCCGAGTGGGCGGTCGGCCCGGCGGACGGCGGCTTCCGCCTCACCGTCAAGGGCACCGAGGACACCCTGACCGCCCCCGGCACGACCCGCGCCCAGGCCGAGGTCCGCCCCGACACCACCCCCGCCTCGGTCTGGCGCCTCCAACGGGTCACCCCCGAGGGCCTCGCCGCCGTCGACTCCCCCACGGCCCTGCGCACCGGCACCCACGTCATCACCCAGAACGGCCTCGCCCTGGGCCGCGACCTCTTCGAGGACCCCTCCCCCGCCCCGAAACCGATCGTCATCCGCACCGACGACCGCGAACCGCACTGGTTCCTGGAGGTCCTGATCTGACCCCGCCGTAGCCACCCGGCTCAGGCCGCCGACGGCGGGGTGGCGGCGGCGTTCAGGCAGTGGACGAGGAGGGCGTGCATGCGGGGGACGGGTTGGCCGCGGCGCCCGGTCGTTCGCCTCGGGCGAAGGTCGGCGGGCTTCCCGCGTGGGGGCCTACGGTGGGGTCATGTCTCACGCCCTCACACGCTTACACCACGTCGGCCACGTCGTCAGCGACATGACACAGGCCATGGCGCTCTACCAGCGGCTCGGCTTCCACGTCCCGCCGCCCGGCGTGCCGGCGCTGGCCCCCCGCGAGGGCGCCGCGCCGGAGCCCTTCGGGGCGGCGAACACCCACGCCGACCTCCGCCGGAGCTTCGTCGAGCTGGTGACCCCGGTGAAGCCCGGGAACACGGCGGGCCTGCCACCCGACACGCGGATCGTCCCGCTCCACGCGCCCCCGGAGAAGCTCCCCCTGCTCCTGTCGCGGATCGAGGCGACCAGCGCCCGGCTCGGCGGATGGCGCGACCGCTTCGAAGGGCTCCACATCCTGATGTTCTCCTCGCCGGACATCGACGGCACCGCGAACCGGCTCACCGCGGCCGGTGTCGGCCACGGCGGGGTCGACACCGTCGGCCGACCGGTCGAGACCCCCGACGGCGTGCGCACGGAACCCGTCCGCTACCTGGAGATCGACGATGTACCGGAAGGCCGGGTCGGCGTCGTCGCCGACGTGGACCCGGCCTTCCAGCACCTCCGGCACCTCGACCACCCCAACGGCGCCCAGGACCTCGTCGAGGCGGTGCTGTGCGTACCCGACGGGCAGCTCCCCCTGGCCCGCGAGCGCTACGAGCGGTACCTGGGCCTGCCCGCCTCCGCACCGGGGCCGGTCACCCTCCTGACCGGGACCGACCTCCGAAGACTGCTGCCGGGCGAGGAACCGCCCGCGCTCCCGGCACTCGTCGCCTGCACCCTCGCCGTCCCCGACCTCGCCCGGGTGCGTGCGCTGCTCGCGGACAACGGACTTCCCGTGCGCGAGACGGCCCGGGGGGAGCTCTTCGTCCCCGCCGAAGCGGCCCTCGGTACGGCTCTGATCTTCCGGGAGATCTGAGAGGGCCGTCCCCCCCCATGAGGCGTGGCCGGCCTGGCGGCTGCTTTCGTGGCTGCCTTCCCAGCCGTGAGATCCGGTTCGCACTGGTGCGCACCGGGAACCAGCCGAGCTCCCTACCCCACGAGGAAGGGCCTCTGACCTGGCGTTTCTTCGGTCGGGGGCCCTGAGGCGGCAGACGAGTGGGGCTGTACGCCGGGTACAGCCCGACTCGTCTGCTCTTCAGGGCTTCTGGCCAGCGAAACCACAGGCCAGGGGCCTTTTCGCTGTCCTCGGGGCTCGCAGAGCATCGACGTTTGCGCCGGACAGGCGGTTCCGGCAGTCCAGCACGTACCGGGCGTGCAGCTCCACCGCCTTGTAGTCGAAGTCGTCGTGGTCGGCGAGCAGCACCACCGCGTCTGCTGTGGCCGGCTCTTCCGGCATCGCCTCGACCCGATGGACCACGGCGAACGGGTCGCCGCGCCGGTCATGCCCGGCCGCTCGCTACCCAGGGACGACCGGCTTGGGGACGTGTACTCCGGCCGCTACATGTGGGTCGGCGGCCCGGACCTCAGCGCCCATCCGGGCCGGCAGTTCGATGACCCGTGCGGCCGGCGTCTCCCGCGTGTCGCCGGTGTTCTTCTTGTACGCGAGACCGAGCAGGAGCACTCGGGAGCCCTGACCAGAGGCAACACCACGCATGGCGGCTCCCCTACGATTCCAGTGCTTGAATGGGCCGTCGTCTTTGGCCTGGCAAGGAGAAGCGCTGTGCCCCTGGTGTCCGTCGTAATGCCCGTATACAACTCGGCGGCGACTCTCGGCGCAGCGGTTCGGTCGGTGCTCACGCAGACCCACAGCGACCTGGAACTGCTGGTCACGGACGACAGGTCTTCCGATGGCTCCATGGACCTGCTCATGGAGTTCGCCCGGCAGGACAAGCGCGTCCTGCCGGAATCGGCACCGGAACAGGGCGGTGCCGGTCGGGCGCGCAACCTCGCCATCGAGCGGGCCCGGGGGGATTACATCGCCTTTCTCGACAGCGACGACATGTGGCTTCCGGAGAAGACCGAGCGGCAAATCGAATTCGCCAAGGCGGGCAGGGCGCCGCTGACGTTCACCTCGTACTTCAAGATGGACGCCGATTACGAGGGCGAGAGCACCGACTTCATCCCGAACGGGCGCGTGGTCCACGCGCGAGAGCACGTGGACTACCGCGCGATGCTGGTGCGGGACCACATCGGCGCTCTGACCGCCATGTACGACCGCACCGTCCTCGGCACGCGGCTGATGCCGGAGATGCGAAAGCGGCAGGACTACGCCCTGTGGCTGTCGATCATGCGCGACGGCGCCGACGCCCGGGGGCTGCCCGAGCCGCTTGCGGTGTACAGGTCCCACCAGGCGGGATCGCTGTCCTCCAACAAGTTGTCGCTGGTCCGGTACAACTGGGAGCTGTACCGCGAGCACGAGGGGCTGTCGGTCCCCCGGTCGACGCGGGCGCTGGCCGGCGCTGCGTGGCAGTCGCTGCGCAACTCGCGGATCTAGGGCCCTCGGCGGGACCCGGCCGGACACCTGCCCCGCGACCTACGAGGCGGCCGGTTCCGTGGCACCCCTGTCACGCAGGAACAGCCGGAGCAGAAGACGCCGGTCCTCGGGCGCAACGGCGTGCTGACCGGCGGTGAGCGGTTCGTCGTCCATGTCCGGAGGGTAGTGGGTCAGGTGATCCGGTGCTCCCAGCGCAGGGAGGGGGCCCGGTCGATCCAGTACCGGTGGGACTCGGGCGTCACGTGGAGCCGTACGGAGTCGATCTCCGGGGCGCCGGCGTCCTGCCAGGCGACGAGAGAACGTTCCACGTCGTCCCACAGGGCCACCGGGCCGCCTTGGCGGACGGTCCAGCTCTCGCCGTCGGCGAGGAACTCGGCGAACGATTCCTTCTCCGGGTCGAACAGGTACCGCAAGGGCGAGCCGTCACCGCCCGTCGCGCGGACGAACTGAGCGCCGGGCGCAGCCAACTGCGCAAGGAAGGCGGGCATCCACTCTTCCAGGAGAAGGGGAGACACCTGAGTGCGCCGCTCACTGTCCGTGTACGCGGTCCGGGCGGAGAGATCTCCGGCCACGGGGGCCACTGCCTGGGCCCGCGCCTGCATGAAGGAGGAGCGCCCGACGATCGAGCCCTCGGCGGTGCCGTCATCGCCGACGATCAGTTTCGCGAGGCCGGTTCCCCACGGCCACGAGCCGACCGTACCGAGGACGACGCCTCCGGGTCTCGTCTGCCTGATCCACGCGTACGGGATGCGGCGGACCGCGCAGGTGGCGATGACACGGTCGTACGGTGCCCGGTACGGGTGGCCGAGCAGCCCGTCGCCCGTCACCGTCCACGTCGAGAAGCCGACCGCTTCGAGAGCGGCATCGGCGCGTGCGGCCACCTGTGCGTCCACCTCGACCGTGGTGACGTCGTCCTCGCCGAGGTAGTGGCACATCAGGGCCGTGGAGTAGCCGGTGCCCGTGCCGATCTCCAGGACGCGATGCCCCGCCGCGAGGTCCAAGGTCTCGACCATGCCGACGACGGTGGCCGGGTCGGTCGAGGACGATGTGGGCACTCCCACGACGGGTCCGCCGGCCTCGTCGGCGGTGAGGTGGCCGTCGAGCTGGGTGGTGAGGGTGTCGACGCTGTATGCGATCTTCAGCCACTCATCCGGGTCTGTGTCGTCGGCGATGACGGGCCGCCAGGTCCGCTCCTCGTCCAGGAACACTCCTGGGCAGAGGAACCGCTCGCGAGGGACGGTCTCGACGGCCGTACGCAGCCAGGGGGATTTCAGGATGCCTTCGTTCACGAGCACGGTCGCCATGCGGCGTCGCTCGGATGCCGGATCGGTCATCGGCGCTCTCCTTGTGCGAGTAGGTCGGCGAAGGCGGCGGACATCGGGAGGCCGGTCTCGGTCTCCAGCCACCCCCACTGTCCGTTGGGATTCAGTTCCAGCCACCAGTAGTCCCCCGCGCGGTCGACCGCGAGGTCGAAGCTTCCCGATACCAGATCCAGTCGGTCCAAGTAGGTGTGCAGTGCCTGGTCCACCCGGTCGGGTAGGCGCTCCACGGTGTAGGTCAGGGCGCTGTAGTCCTTGCGCCAGTCCAGGAGGTCGGAGTCGATGCGTATGGCGAACGTATGCCGGCCTACGAGCAGTACGCGGACGTCGGCGACCTTGTCCACGCGGGCCTGGAACAGATGGGGCGCGACCCGAACGCTGTCGTCGATCTCGTCGGGGGTGACGGGGGTAGCCCATCCCGTCACCGGCACGCCATCACGCGTGCAGGGGGTCCATCGCAGCGTCTTGAAGATCGCCTGGCCCTGAGCGTGGACGAACTCGCGCGCCTCGTCCGGGTCGTTGGTGACAAGGGTGGGCGGGATGGTGAGACCGAGCTGCTGGGCGAGAACGAGCTGCGCGGGCTTGTAGTCGGCTGCGGCAACGCGCAAGGGGTGGTTGACCCAGAGTGGGCCGCCCAAGGCGTAGAGGGTGCCACCGAGTCCGTAGCGGACCTGCGCCGCCGCGAACCGGGAGTCGTCAGGGGACAGATGGGGAAATGTGGGCCACTCCGGGCGGCGCCAGTACACCGACCGGACCCGGGTCACATCAGCGGTTCTCGACGGGGTGCGCAACTGCCCGACCACCGGGGCCGGGCAGGCGCCGAACCGAGCCGAGACCGTGAGTTCCTCGCCGATGTCGGCGGGGTTGAACCGGACCACCGGCACATCGCGCCGGTTGAGTTCGGTGATCACCATGTCGGCGGTGATGTCGTCCGCCTCGGTGGCCACCAGAACCGACCTCTTCTCGGTCATGGTCATCAGTCCTGGTTGCTGTCCTGGTCGTGACCCTGGTCGTTCCGGGAGTCCGAGTTCGTCGTCGTGGAGGTCTCGGTACCGGAGCTGGTGCCGTGCTTGCCCATCTCGGCCATCCGCCCGGCGCGGTCGCGGAACACTCCGAGCTGTGTCGTGGGGTCGATGGTGACCGTGGCGTGGGGGCGGCGGACGACCGTCGGGTAGGGCGCGAGTCGGCCCGCACCCCACGGCCGCGTGGAGGCGGGAAGCGTGACGGAGGCGGTCATGAGAACTCCTTGGGTTGAAGGGTGTGGTGCGGGAAACCGCCTGCGTCAGGGGGCGCGGACGGTGATCTGTGGGAAGCGACTCAGGGGTGAGCGGCCTGGATGTTGTCGGCCGCGGTCGTCCGCTCGACTCCGGACGCGGGTCGGATGTGTGCGATGCGGACCGTGCCGTGGCTGTGGAGCTCGTGTGTGACGGCGACGAGCACACCCTCCCCACGCGAGGCGATGTCACGGACACGCGTGTACAGGAGCGGGTGATGCTCGTAGCCGTCGGAACCGACCGGGTTCACTCCTCCGGCTCCTGCCGGGCCTCGACGCGGCGCATGAACCTCTCCCAGCCGGCGGCCGCCCGCACCCGCAGAGCCCGGCTCGGCGCACCCGGCCGGGGCTCCGGCGGTGTGTACGTACGGCCGCTGGCGCCAGGGATCCTGCGGGGTAGTCCGGAGGTTGTCACGCGGTCACTCCTCTCCGTGGGGGCACCCGGAGGGTCTTTCGGCCTCCGAGCGGCGTGTGACCAGTGAACGACGATCCGTTACCTTCTCCCAGAGCGAACCTCGCGCAATACCCGGGCGTTTTCCAGGCGTTGGCGCGTGGCGGGCATGAGTGCGTGAAAGGGTTCTCGTGTGGGGAGACCTATGACGTCGAGGCGTAAGCACTTTGCGGAACGGCGAGCGGCCCGGGGTTACTCTCAGGAGGAATTCGCAGAAGCGCTCTCGGTGGCCGCGTCCACCGTGGTTCGTTGGGAAAGTGGCCGCGCCACCCCGCGCCCCCACCAACGACCGAAGATCGCAGAGCTGTTGGGAGTGAACCTCCCCGAGCTGGAAGCCCTCTTCTCCGACGAACAGCCGGCCGAGGAAGTCGGGCTCTCCGCTGCCCCTCCCCTCCTCCATGGTGATGATGACGACATGAAGCGCCGCGAAGTCCTGGGTCTGCTCGCCGTTACGGGTGCGCTGGTCGCTCTTCCCGATTTCGGTGAGGCCGCCCGAGAGAGGGCGGCGTCGACGCTCTTGGAGACGGGGGACGCCCTCCATCGCAGCCTCTGGCAGGTCTACGCGCTGTCGGACTCCAAGCAGGCCGTGTTCCCTGTGGTGCGCGCACAGCTCGATGTGATGGCGAAGGGGCTGACCGAGACACGTACTGCTGTGGATCGGTCCCGATTGTGTCGGATGACGGCCGACCTCTACCAGCTCGTCGGCGAGCTGTTCTTCGACTCCAACCGGTACACCGACGCCGCCCAGTGCTACACACTGGCCGCCAACGCGGCCTACACCGGTGGTGCCCACGACCTGTGGGCCTGTGCCATGACCCGCCACGCGTACGTCGAGCTGTACGCGCGCCGCGCGCACGCCGCGCAACCCCTGCTCGCTGCGGCTTTCCGGATTGCCCGGAGGGGCGACGATACTCTTTCCACCCGTCACTGGGTCGCGGCTGTCCAGGCGCAGGCGTACGCGGCCGTGGGCGATCTCGACGCGTGCAACCGGGCACTGGACGAAGCTGAGAAAGTACACGCCCTCGACGGCGCTCACTCCCACAACGGCGGTTGGCTCCGCTTCGACGGCTCCCGCCTGGCGGAGGAGCGAGGAGCTTGCTACCTCCAACTGGGCCGCCCTGATCTCGCCGAGGAAGCGCTCACCGCAGCCCTTGCCCAGCCTCTGTCCCTGCGTCGCCGCGCTGCTGTTCTGAGCGACCTCGCCGTACTCGGGGCGCACAGGCGGGACATCGACCAGGTCGTGCACTACGCGGAGCAAGCACTCGGACTGGCCGACCGGTCGAATTCGGGATTCATCGGCAAGAAGCTGGACGGGCTTCGAGAGCGTCTTGCCCCGCTCATGTCCGATGACCGAGTCTCGACTCTTGATCACCGAATCGCGGCGCTTCCGCGCACCGCATGACGAGAGGGACACGCGCATGAATGACGGCCGGATCTTCCGCGAGGCGTGGATCGACGGCGTGAACAAGCACTATCCCGGCGAGCCCAAGCCTGGCTACGTCACGCCGTGGGACGAGACGCCCGCGTGGGAGCGCGAAGCCGCCGCCGCCGTGTACGGGCAGGTGCGCGACTTCATCGAGGTCAGCGGCGGGCATGCGGCCCGGCTCACCCGCGAGCAGAAGGGCCGCTTCGTCGCGATCTGCTGGACCGCCCAGATGTTCAGGCACTTCGAGGACCCGAAGCCCGGGTATGTCGCCGACTGGTCCGACCTGCCGGCCTGGCAGCGGGAGACGGACGCGGACATCTTCGAGCGCATCGAAGGGACCGTCTGATCTCAGGGGCGACGACATCCCCGTCCGGGTCGATCCGGGCGGGGATGTCTTGTTACGTAGCCATCAAAGTAGCCACGGAAGCACCATCCCTGCACGTTTATGCAGGTCATAGCGTTGCGTCTACAGTCCCCGCGATGGTGTAGGTCTCGGCGGTGATCAGTGTCGCCAGTCGGTCTCGCCGCCCGGGCCTACCAGGACGGGATCGATTCCCGAGCCGGTGAGATTCCACGACTCGTAGTCGGGGTCCGGCTCGACGCCGAGCCGAGTGCCGTCGTCGAAGCCGAGTGACAGGGTTCCTCGCCCGGTGACCCCGATTTCGGTGACGACCCTGGCGAACAGGCCGAGAAGCGGCGCCAAGGACGGTCCGGTGCCCGGCGTCAGAAGGGCCTGGCGGCCCGAGGCGTCGGTGAGGGTGAACGGTGTCTCGATGACGAGCTCGCCATTGACGCGGACGCGGCCGTCCGGGGTCTGATCGGCGAAGGTGATCCGGGCCTGGTGGTCGAAGGCCAGGCGCGTGACACAAGCGCCGACCAGTTCCGCGGGTACTTTCACCGCTCCCCCGCCGTAGTTCTGCCATATGCCGACGGAAAGTCGACGACCGGCTCTCTTGAGCCTTGAGCAGTGTAGACAGGTCTTCGGTCGGCGCTTCCCGGCCGAGCGTCCTGTGAGGCCTGCCCGTTCAGTTCGGCGGCGACATCGTTCGACTCCTTCGGGTGGTTTCGCGTCCCGCGCGTCAAGGCGGACGGCGCATGACGGCAGCGGGTGCGAGCATGCACGCAGCGGGCCGGGAGGCGGCTCCGGATCGAGGACGGGAAGGCGCTCAGCATGGGCATCCAGCCGTGGTCGTCGGTGAAGTACCAGGACAACAGTGCCGCTCCCAGCACCCGAGTGTCCGTGGTGATGGACCCCGTCCCGGCCGGAAAGCTGCTGATCGTCGAGCACCTGTCCGGTTACGCCGCCATCGGGCAGAACGACACCGTGGACGAGATCTGGGCCTCGGACGGCAACACGCAGCAGGCCCAGCTCCCCGTCCACTTCGCGTCGAGGCCGCTGAACTATGGTGGCGGCCTCGGGGTCGCACGCCGCCACCAATTCGGTTCTCCAGTACGTATGTACGTATCGGGCGGTGCCGCGGTCACCGTCAACGTCGACGCCAACACTGCGGGCTTCATCCTGGCCAAGGCCGTCGGTCGGCTCGTCGACCCCTGACGCCACAGCCCCGGTGGGCTCGGCACCGCAGAGGGGCCGAGGAGGAGAAACCCACCGAGCCGTGCGGGTCAGCTCACGGGCGGGCTCCAGCCGGCTCCGGTCGCGACGTACAAGGCTCCCTGGCGCAGGTCGAGGCCGCGGGCGGCAGGGGGCGCTCCCGCCTGGACGAGCGGGCCGGGCCCCTGGAAGGCGTCGGTGCGCAGGCGGAAGGCGTCCGGCTCGGCGCAGTCGACGGTACGCAGTCGCCAGGGTTCTGAAGGGTTCTCGTCGGCGCGGGGCGGCAGGGCGAACTGAAGCTGCGCGGCGGCCGGACGCTCTGTCCGGTAGTCAGTGTGTGCCGCCGTCCAGGCGGCCATGACGAGGACTGCCTGCGTAGGCGCGCCGGACACCTCGGTGCCGCGGGAGGGAGGCGTCCGTTCAGGAGCATCGGGGGCCCGGGGTGTCTCGATGATGTCCGGGCGGCCCGCGCGGCCCCTGAGCACCCCGGCGAACCAGCGGGTGAGGTCCGGGCCGCCGCGACCGGCCCACGCTCGGATCACGCCCCGGAAGGCCGTCTCTCGGCGGCGGGCGCCGTGCTGCGACCCGGCGGCCAGGATCGCTTCCCCCGCTCCTGCGAAGGCCCGGCACAGCTTGAGCACAGGGACGTGATCCGCGCGGGCGGCGTAACGCACCGAGCGGAGCTCCACCATGGCATGGTGCAGAAGCGCGGCGGCAGCATACGCGTCGGAGCCCAGGTCTCCGCCCGGCGGCCGACGCGGGCGGCCCGACCGGCGGGTACGGGGAGGGACGACCGCGTCCGCGCGCCGGCCGGCGGCCGACAGGTGCCATGAACGGTCGTCCAGGCGGTACTCGCCACCGGCGGCGCGGAGCCGGCCGCCAGGGCCCAGGGCGATCCCGGTCTCCCGCGCTCCGGCGTCCAAGACCAGCCCCCGCGTGTCGGACAGGTTGAAGACGACGTCGGTGACGTCGTCCAGCCATACGTCCAGCAGGGCGGGCGGCGCGGACTCGTCGACGGCGAACCTGCGGTCAACTGCCACCTGAAGGAAAGCGGTCAGGCGGGTACCTGCACGCTCCACCCGCAAGTGACGGACGGACCCCGTCGCCAGATCGTAGTCGGGGACCAGCTCCTCCACGTTCCGGCGCGCAAGTCGGCATTGCGGTGCCATGACGTGTCCGCGGTAGTCACGGCCCGGTGTGGACGGTACGGGTGGTGGCAGGAGCGGTTCGATGTCGTACCCGGCCACCGCGGCCTGCTCGGTCATCCACGCGCGCCGCCGCTCACCGAGACCGGCCATCCACTCCAGTACGGTCATCGCCCGCCGCTCGCGTTCACCGGCCCTGGAGGTGCTCGCCGCCCAGAACAGCGGAAACAGGTTGTTGTCCCACACGTCCGCTGCCGCGCGAATGGCTTCCCGGTCGAACAGGCGCACGTCTGCGGCGGCCTCCGCCATCTGCTCCACCGAACGGTCCAGCAACGCCGCCAGCACGGACATGGCCGACGCACGACGTATGGGCGAGCGCGGTGCGTCAGGCGGCGGAGGGGCAGGGGTGATCACGTCGTGATCGTCGCACGCCCCTGGACGTGTCCGGGAAAAGCACCAGGGAAACCGCCCTCCGGCCCGTCGGCTGCCGGGGCCGGCCACTCGGCGGTGCGGGGACACCGCTCCGGCGTCAGGCCGTCGGCGGCGGGGTGGCGGCGGTGTTCAGGCAGTGGTCGAGGAGGTCGTGCATGCGGGGGACGGGGAGGGACGGGTTGGCCGCGGCGCCCTCTGCGGTGCGGGGGTCGACGAGGAGGACTTCCAGTGCCTGCGGTGTCAGGCACGGGTTGGCGGCGGCTGCCCGGCGCACCGACTCGTCGGGGTCGTCCAGCGGAGGGTCGGGCAGGGCGGGATCGGCTGCGGCCAGGGCGCGCACCTGCGGATCCGAGTGGCCGATGAGGTGGGCCGTGCCGGTGCGGGGGAACGCGGGCAGGGTCAGCAGGTGCGGACGGTGGGCCGGGCGGGTGACGAAGACGTTCAGGAGGAGGCGCGGCGGAGCCAGCGGGTGGTGGCAGGCCAGCCGGATCCGTACCTCCTCGTCGTCGTCCTGCGCGAGTGCTGCGACGAGTTCCGCGGGCAGGCGGGGCCAGCTCGCCGCGACCCGGCGGAGTACCGGTTCCCCGGACACCGCGCAGGCGGCGAACCAGTCGGGTGACGGCTCGACGGCGGGCTCGGTGATCGGGCAGGTGCAGTCCGGACCGTGATCGACGGCCCTCTCGATCATCTCGTACTCGACCCAGGTGCGGAGGAAGGGGTGGAGGCGTGCGCGCATCCGCACGTCGTCGTCCGGGTCCTTCCTCAACTCCGCGACCAGGTCCGGCCCCAGGTCGGGCCGGACGGCGGCCACCGCGCGGACCTTCGCCTCGGGGTGGCGGGCGAGCCGGGCGACGGCGAAGGCCGGGGCGTGGCGGTTCCGGGCCAGGGTCAGGAGGTACGGCGTGTCGTCCGTGAAGCACCGCTCGATGAGCGCGGGGGACAGGGCGCACATGCCGAACACGAAGACGCCGCCGCGCGAGAAGGACGGCAGCTTGGCCTCCACCCGTTCCGGGTCCAGCACCCAGCTCCCGGCCTGCGCCGCTTCGCGGACCGCGGGGTCCGGATCGTCGAGCAGCCTCTCCCGCTGCGCCGGGGTGAGCGAGTGCCAGTCCCAGGTGGCCCGTCTCCGGAGTTCGGGGTGCTCACGGTCGGCCAGGGAACGGTGGAAGGACAGCGGGATCTGTCGGGAGGAACAGAGTTTCCCGATGATCTCGCCCGCGTCGAGCCTGCCGTCCTCGCCCCCGTCCTGAGCGGTCAGGAGGGTGACGAGGACGTCGTCCGGCAGCGGCCGGATCCATCGGGGACTGACGCTGAGGCCACGGGCGAGCGACGCGCGAACGAGCCCCGACGGGTCCGTCGCCAAGGGGGCGAGTCGCGCCGGGTCGACGTGCAGGTTGCGGGCGAGCGCGCGGCGGATCTCCCGGGCCGGGTGCTGGAGGGCCTCGTCGACGACGGCGTCGGGCAGGTGACGGCCCTCGCACATCAGCGGTCCGGCCTCACCGGCCGCCCGGTCCACCAGGCGTATCAGTACGCCGGAGGGCGCCGCCCGGTTGAAGGCGATGCCGCGCAGCCACGGTTCACGCAGGGAGTCGAGCACCGCCTCATCCTGTCACCGCGGCTCCTGGACCGGCAGACCTGGGAAGCCTGAGGCGCCGCGACGGCCCCGGTACGGTCTCCGACCCGGGAGGCGAGGGCCCACCATTACACGAAGAAGGCCACTGACCCGCGGTTTCGCTGGTCAGAAGCCTTGAGGTGGCAGACGAGTCGGGCTGTACGCCGGGTTCTGTGCCCCGGGACCTCGCGGTCGTCGGGGTGACGGCCATCCATCTAGGGCCGGCGTTGCCGTCGGCCTCGTGCGGTCTACCCGCGAACTCGGGCGAGCAGCCCTCGGTCGTTCGCGCAGGGACACCGGGGTGTCCCCTCTTGACCTTGCTCCGGGTGGGGTTTACCTAGCCGCCTGAGTCGCCTCAGGCGCTGGTGGTCTCTTACACCACCGTTTCACCCTTACCGTGGGCCGAGGCCCCCGGCGGTCTGTTTTCTGTGGCACTGTCCCGCGGGTCACCCCGGGTGGCCGTTAGCCACCACCCTGCTCTGTGGAGCCCGGACGTTCCTCGGGGAGATCCGGGGATCTCCACGCGGCCGTCCGCCCGGCTCGTCTGCCGTGCCGACCATGCTACCCGCCTGATCGACACCGCTTGACCTTGTCGCAGCGTCAGGGTTTCTCATGAGGGTATGCGGATCGGAGAACTCGCCGCGCTCGTCGGGGTCACGCCCCGGGCCGTGCGGCACTACCACCGGCTGGGGCTGCTGCCCGAGCCCGCGCGGCTGGCCAATGGTTACCGGGAGTACGGCATCCGGGACGCGGTGCTGCTCGCCCGGGTGCGGCGCCTTGCCGAGCTGGGGCTCGGGCTCGACGAGGTGCGGGACGTGCTCGCCGACGACGAGGGACGGGAGCTGGTGGAGGTGCTTGAGGAGCTGGACGCGGATCTCGCGCGTCAGGAGGCCGTGATCCGGGAGCGGCGGGCGCGGCTCGCCGGGCTGCTCGACGACGCGCGGGGCGGGCGGCTCACCGCCGAGGGGCCGGTGTCGCCGGAGCTGGCCGCGCTGCTCGCGGGGGTCGGGGAGCTGCCGGACTCGCCGATGGCCGTGAAGGACCGGGAGGTCCTCGCGCTGCTCGACACCGTCGTGCCCGAGGAGGAGCGGGCCCGGCTGATGGGGCTGATGCACGAGGTCTCCGGGAGCGCGGGGCAGGTGTACGGGCTTCTCGACGCGCTCGCCGGTGCCGAAGTCGATGATCCTCGGGTCGAGGAGGCCGCTCGGGTGCTCGCCGGGGTGCTGCCGGACGGGATCGGGCGGTTCGAGCTGCCCGAGGAGGGGGCCGGCGGGCTCGCCGACGTCTTCTTCGCCGATCTCGCGCCCGCTCAGGCCGCCGCCGTGCGGCGGGCGCTCCGCCTCGTCCAGGAGCGGGACCGCCGTGGCCGGGCGTGAGCGGGGGGTCGTGCTGCGGGGGCTGCGGGCGGTCGCGTACGCCGCGCTTCCCGCCGAGGTGGTGCTGCTTGTGCTGCTGGTCGGCGGGGTGCCGGTACCAGGGGTCGTGCTCGCGGGCGGGGAAGTCGTCGTGGGCGTGCTGCTCGTCGTCGAGGGGGGTGTGTGGCTGCGGCTGCGGCGGCGGGGGTTCACGCGGCGGGAGGCGTTGGCGGAGCTCGTACCGGAGCGGGTGCTGCGGCTGGTCTCGCACGAGCTGAGGCTGATGGCGGCCCTCGGACGGTGGGCGGCTCGGCGGCCGCACGGGACCGCGGGGGCGGAAGGGGTGTTCCCGCACGCGCGGGAGCAGGCCGCCCTCATGTACGGGTTCGCGTTCGTCTGTCTCGTCGAGACCGTCGGCATGTCGTGGCTCCTGGCCGGATGGCCCGTCGTGCACGCCGTCGTCCTCGTCCTCGACGTCTACACGGTCCTCTTCGTCCTCGGGCTGCACGCGGCCTCCGTCACCCGGCCGCACGTGCTCGCCGGCGGCCGGCTGCGGGTCCGGCAGGCCGCCCACGTGGACGTGGCCGTCCCGCTGGACCAGATCGCGGCCGTCCGCCGCGAGAACGTCTTCACCCACGAGAAGCGGGACGGGGAGCTGAACCTGGCCGTCGGGTCGCGGACCTCCGTCACGCTGGAGCTGTCCGAGCCGGTGGACGTCGTCCGGCTCCTCGGCGGGGTGCGGGCCGTGTCCGTCATCCGGCTGCACGCCGACGATCCCACGGCGTTGTACGAGGCCGTGCGCGGAGCCGTGTCCGAGGGCGTCACGCCGGGGTGAACAGGACCTTCGCCCTTCCCGGGGCCGCCTCCGCGAGCCTGACCCGCAGCCACTCGCCCAGCGGCAGCGGGGCCGTACCGCCGGAGACCCGGCCGACCACCGCAGGGGCGTCGAGGTGGACGGTGCCGACCGACGGTTCGCGCTCCTTGACGTCGATCACGTACGCGTCGAAGAGCTCGCCGATCCGGCCGCTGAGCAGCGCCGCCTCGACGATGTCGACGGACTCGCGCTCGACCGCGGACGCGCGGCGCGCGCCGGTGGCCATGGTGGCGGGCAGGTCGGGCAGCGCGGCCCGCACCCACGGGGGCGGCTCGTTCCCGGCGACCGCCGCCACGCACAGCTCGGAGGCGTACCGGTCGACGAGCCGGCGCAGCGGGGCCGTGCAGTGGGTGTACTCGTCGGCGACGGCCGCGTGCACGGCCGGGTCGGGCAGCTGCCCGTCGGTGAAGACGGTGTAGCCGGCGCCGCGCAGCAGGGTGGTGCACTCCTGGAGGAAGGCGGCCTGGCGGGGGTCGGTGGGGTCGGCGTGCCGGACCACCTCCGCGTACGACACGTGGTGCGGCCAGTCGACGCCGAGCGCCTCGGCGGTGCGGCGCAGCCGGGCGACGGCCCCGTCGGGGGCGACCGGCAGGGTGCGCAGGATGCCGGTCCCGGCGGCGGTCATGAGGTCGGCGGCGGCCATGCCGGTGAGGAGGGAGATCTGCGCGTTCCAGCTCTCGGCGGGGAGCGGCGCCCGGTAGGCGAGCGAGTAGGTGCGGTCCCCGGGGACCTCGACGATCTCCTGTTCGGGGACGGCGAGGGAGATCCCGCCGCGTTCGGCCTCCCGCTCCTCGCGGAGCCGGCCGATGTCGCGGAGGAGGGCGAGGGGTTCCTCGGCGGTGCCGGAGTCGATGAGCCGCTGGGCGGTCGCGTAGTCGAGCCTGGCGCGGCTGCGGACCAGGGCCCGGCGCACGTCGGTGGCGACCCTGCGTCCCTCGGCGTCGAGGTCGATCCGCCAGAGGAGCGCGGGGCGGGGCTCGCCGGGCAGCAGGCTGGCGGCGCCCTCGGAGAGGACCGGCGGGTGGAGGGGGACCCTGCCGTCGGGGAAGTAGAGGGTGAGGACCCGCCGGTGGGCCTCGGCGTCGAGCGCCCCGCCGGGCGCGACGAAGGCGGCGACGTCGGCGATGGCGTAGTGGACGCGGTAGCCGCCGTCGGCCCGCCGGGCCAGGTGCATGGCCTGGTCGAGGTCGGTGGAGGTGGGCGGATCGATGGTGAGGAACGGCAGGTCGGTGGCGTCCTGCGCCGGGAGGCGCGGGTTCTTCGCGACGGCCTCGGCCTCGGCGAGCACGGCGGGCGGAAAGCCCTCGGGAACCGCGAGCTCGGTACGGAGTGCGCGCAGGGCGGCCCGCAGCGGAGCCTCGGCTGCGCCGGTCACGTGGATGTGGCGGCGGGGCATGCAACCGAGCGTAGGACGGGGGGCGTGGGGTGGCATGTCGTGGGGGCGGGGTGGCATGTCACGGAGGTGGGGGGTGGCATGCCGTGGGGCGGAGGCATGTCGGGGGGGCGGGCACCTCGTACGCTGGCATGCCGGGGCCGCACCCCCGTTTCTGGTCCGTACGAAGGAGAACCACCGTGCTCGTGCTGCTGCCGCCCTCCGAAGGCAAGGCGCCCTCCGGGGCCGGGGCGCCGCTCAAGCCGGAGTCGCTGTCGCTGCCGGGGCTCGCGGAGGCGCGGGCGGCCGTCCTGGACGAGCTGGTCGAGCTGTGCGCCGCCGACGAGGAGAAGGCGCGCGAGGTGCTCGGCCTGAGCGAGGGGCTGCGCGGCGAGGTCGCGAAGAACGCCGGGCTTCGCACGGCGGGCGCGCGGCCGGCCGGGGAGATCTACACCGGGGTCCTGTACGACGCGCTGGGCCTGGCCACGCTGGACGCGGCCGCGCGGGAGCGGGCGGGCGCCTCGCTGCTCGTCTTCTCCGGGCTGTGGGGGGCGGTGCGGGTGACGGACCGGATCCCGTCGTACCGCTGCTCGATGGGGGTGAAGCTGCCGGGGCTCGGCGCGCTGGGAACGCACTGGCGGGGCGCGATGGCGTCGGTGCTGCCGGAGGCGGCCGGGGACGGTCTGGTGCTCGACCTGCGCTCGGCCGCGTACGCGACGGCGTGGAAGCCGAAGGGCGAGGTGGCGGGGCGGACCGCGACGGTACGGGTGCTGCACGCGCCGACCCGGAAGGTGGTCAGCCACTTCAACAAGGCGACCAAGGGCCGGATCGTACGGAGCCTGCTGGAGTCCGGCGCGGCCCCCGGCACCCCGGCGGAGCTGGTGGAGGCGCTGCGGGACCTCGGGTACGTGGTGGAGACGGGCGCGAAGGCGGGGGCCCTCGACGTGCTGGTGGACGAGGTCCACTGACGTTCCGTTGCGCGGAGCGCAACGGCCGTTGCGGGGGTTGGGGGCGCTGGGCAGGATGAGGCCATGCCCAGCGCCTCCGGCTTCTTCGCGCTCGCCCCGGCCGCCGTTCCTGTCGCTCCCTCCGTTCCTGTCGCCCCCGTCGTTCCCGTCGTGGTGGTCGAGGACGTCGCCGACGCCGTGCCGCTGGCCCGGGCGCTCGTGGCCGGCGGGCTGCCGCTGATCGAGATCACCCTGCGTACGCCGGCCGCGCTCGACGCGGTGCGGGCGGTCGCGGCCGAGGTGCCGGAGGCGGTGGTCGGCGCGGGGACGGTGGTGTCGGCGCGGGGTGTCGCGGACGCCGTACGGGCGGGGGCGCGGTTCCTGGTGAGCCCGGGGTGCTCGGGGCGACTGCTCGGGGCGCTGCGGGAGTCGGGCGTGCCGTTCCTGCCGGGCGTCTCGACCGCCTCCGAGGTGCTGGCGCTCCTTGAGGAGGGCGTCACGGAGCTGAAGTTCTTCCCGGCCGAGGCGGCGGGCGGCGTCCCGTATCTGAGATCTCTGGCGGGTCCTCTGCCGCAGGCCCGTTTCTGCCCGACCGGCGGCATCTCGGCCGCCTCGGCCCCCGGCTACCTCGCCCTGCCCAACGTGGCCTGCGTCGGCGGCGGTTGGATGCTGCCGCCGGACGTGCTCGCCGCCCGCGCCTGGGAACGGGTGGAGGCGCTGGCGCGGGAGGCGGCGGGGCTGCGGACGGCTACGACCGGGGGGTGAGGCGGACGGCGAGGTGATCGGTCACCGGGCGGTAGCCGAGGCGCCGGTAGAGGGCGTTGCTGGTGGGGTTGGCGAGGTCGGTGAAGAGGACGACCGCGGCGGCGCCCGAGTCGAGGGCGGCGCGGCTGACGGCGGTGGTGGCGCCCGCCGCGTAGCCCCGGCCCCGCTCGGCGTCCGGGGTGTAGACGAGGTGGACGCGGGCCTGGCCTGCGAGGGTGCGGGAGACGGCGGCCATCGACACCGGGCGTCCGTCGGGGGCCTCCCAGAGGTGGAGGCGGCCCTCGGTGATCCGGCCGGTGAGGAAGTCGGTGTGGTCGGCGGCGGGTTCCTCGCCGATGGCGCGGGCGAAGGCCGCGGTCCAGTCGCCGAGCAGCGGCAGGTCCGCCTCGGTCGCGAGCCGGGCGCGGCCCGCCGGGGCCGGGTCCGGCGGGGTGAGCGCGCCGAGCCGGAAGAGCCGCATGCGGGCGGCGGGCTCCCAGGGACGCCCGGTGCCGTGCGCGTACGCCTCCACCGCCGCGGTCTCGCCGCGCAGCTCCACCGGCTCGTCGCCGTCCGGGAGGACCAGGGCCCGGGCCGCCTCCTCGGTGGTCGCCCCGAGGGACAGCGCGCCGCCTCGCGCGAGCGCGGCGACACCGGTCACCCGCCCGCCCGGCTCCGTCCACCAGCCGAGCCGGGCCGCCGTCTCCATCAGGGTCAGCACGGCGGTGTCGCGGGCCGGTTCGGCGGCGAGGTGCGCGCCTGCGGCGGCGCGGAAGACGGCGGGGTCTGTGGTGAAGTGCCAGGTCATGCGGGGATGGTGGTACGAGGGCGGGGGCGGCCGCCACCGGTTTCCCGCGTCCTCCCGCGCTCAGCGTCTGAGGTGCGAGGTGTCGTTGAGGAGGCGTACGGAGGCGTTGCCGTCGGCGTAGTAGGCGACGGCGGACAGCGAGGCGGCGGACAGCTCCATCTTGAACAGGGACTCCGGCGGGGCTCCGAGGGCCAGCCGGACGAGGGTCTTGATGGGCGTGACGTGGCTGACGAGGAGGACCGTCCGGCCCGCGTGGGCGGCGGCCAGCCGGTCGCGGGCGGCGGCGACGCGGCGGGTCACGACGGCGAAGCTCTCGCCGCCGGTCGGGGCGGCCTTCGGGGAGGCGAGCCAGGCGTCCATGTCCTCGGGGTACCGCTCGCGGACCTCGGCGAAGGTGAGGCCCTCCCAGGCGCCGAAGTCGGTCTCGCGCAGCCCCTGCTCGACGACGACGTCGAGCCCGAGGCGGGCGGCGACGGTCTCGGCGGTCTGGCGGCAGCGGGCGAGGGGGGAGCTGACGACGTGCTGGATCGTGCCGCGCGCGGCGAGCGCCTCGGCGACGGCGGCGGCCTGGCGGCGCCCGGCCTCGGAGAGCCCGGGATCGCTCCCGCCACTGCCGGAGAACCGCTTCTCGGGGGTGAGCGCGGTCTCACCGTGCCGGAGCAGGACGAAGGTGGCGGGGGTGGACATGTCGGGGGCGCCGTGCGGCGGGGCGGGGGCGGCAGCGCTGCCCGCCGCGGGCGGGGTCGCGGCGGCGAGGGCCGCTCGGGCGCGGGCCGCGCCCGCCGTCGCGTCGCCCGGCGGGCCCGACGGCGGCAGGGCCGCCGCGACCTGGGCCGCCGACGTGTCGCGCGGCGTCCACCGCTCCCCGCGCCCGCCCGCGTCCATCGCCTCGTTGGCGAGGCGGTCGGCGTGTTTGTTGCGTTCGCGGGGGATCCACTCGTAGTGGACGCGGTCCGGGGGGAAGACGCGGGCCGCCTCCGCCGCGAGGGGCTTCATGTCGGGGTGCTTGATCTTCCAGCGGCCCGACATCTGCTCGACGACGAGCTTGGAGTCCATCCTGACCCGGACCGTGGCGTCGGGCGCCAGGTCCAGGGCGGCGCGGAGGCCCGCGATGAGGCCCTTGTACTCGGCGACGTTGTTGGTCGCGACGCCGATGTACTCGGCGGCCTCCGCGAGGGTCTCGCCCGTGGCCGGGTCGAGGACGACGGCACCGTAACCGGCGGGTCCGGGGTTGCCCCGGGAGCCGCCGTCCGCCTCGACCACGAGCTCGCGCATCACAAGCCGGACTCCGCCGTGCGGACGAGGATCCGGCGGCAGTTCTCGCAGCGCACGACGGCGTCCTTGGCGGCCGCCCGCACCTCGTTGAGCTCGGTGATGTTGAGCTCGATGTGGCAGCCCTCGCACTTGCGCTGGTAGAGGCGGGCCGCGCCGATGCCGCCCTGCTGCTCGCGCAGCTTCTCGTACAGCTTGAGGAGGTCGGCGGGGACGGAGCCCGCGACGACCTCGCGCTCCTTGGCGACGGTGGCGGCCTCCTCGTCGAGGGCGGCCTGGGCGGTGTCCCGGCGGCCGGTGGCGTCGTCGACCTTGGCCTGGACGGCGGCGACGCGCTCGCCGAGCTCGGCGACGCGCTCCTGGGCGGACTCGCGGCGCTCCATCACCTCCAGGACGATCTCCTCCAGGTCGCCCTGGCGCTTGGCGAGCGAGGTGATCTCGTGCTGGAGGCTCTCCAGGTCCTTCGGGGAGGAGACGGCGCCGGAGTCGAGCCGCTGCTGGTCGCGGGCGGCGCGCTGGCGGACCTGGTCGACGTCCTGCTCGGCCTTGGTCTGCTCGCGGGCGCAGTCGCTCTCCTCGGTCTGCGCGGCGACGAGCAGGTCGCGCAGCTGGTTGAGGTCCTTGGTCAGCGCCTCGATCTCCGCGTGTTCGGGCAGCGCCTTGCGCTTGTGGGCGAGCTGCTGGAGGCGGACGTCCAGGGCCTGGACGTCGAGGAGGCGGATCTGGTCGGCGGGCGCGGCGTTCAGTTGGGGGCTCCAGGAGAGGTGTGGTGGGAGGACCAGGGGTCGGTGACCGTCTTCGAGACGTGGACGCGGAGGTCCCAGCCGTGGCGGTCGGAGATCTCGTCGAGCTGGGCGGCGGCCTGCTCGCACCAGGGCCATTCGGTGGCCCAGTGGGCGGCGTCGACGAGGCCCAGCGGGGAGTGCTGGGTGGCCTCGGAGACGGGGTGGTGGCGCAGGTCCGCGGTGAGGAAGGCGTCCACCCCGGCGGCGCGCACGGCGTCGAAGAGGCTGTCGCCGGAGCCGCCGCTGACGGCGACGCGGCGGACGGTCGTGGTGGGGTCGCCGGCGACCCGGACGCCCTGCGCGGTGGCGGGCAGCCGCTTCGCGGCGCGGGCGGCGAACTCGGCGAGGGTCTCGGGGTGGTCGAGCTCGCAGATCCGGCCGAGGTTGTTCTCGGGGACGAGCGGGCCGGTGACGCGCAGGCCGAGGGCGCCGGCGAGGGCGTCGGAGACGCCGGGGTCGGCGGTGTCGGCGTTGGTGTGGGCGACGTGCAGGGCGATGTCGTGCTTGATCAGGGTGTGCACGACGCGGCCCTTGAAGTGGCCCGCCGCGACCGTCGTCGTCCCGCGCAGGTAGAGCGGGTGGTGGGTGACGATCAGGTCGGCGCCGAGGGCGACGGCCTCGTCCGCGATCTCCTGGACGGGGTCGACGGCGAAGAGGACACGGGTGACCTCGGCGTCGGGGTCGCCGCAGACGGTGCCGACGGCGTCCCACTGCTCGGCGCGCTGGGGCGGCCAGAGGGCGTCGAGCTCGGCGATGACTTCAGACAGGCGGGGCACGGAGGAAAGGCTACCTGTCCTCCGCACCCCGCCGTCCGAGCCTGTGGACAACCCTCGGCCCAGGTCCTTACTTCTTCACGAGGTCGGCGCGCAGGTCGTCGAGGACGCTGTTCGCGGCGGTCACGCCGAGGCCGAGGTACCAGGTCTCGTCCGGGACGTCCTTGGCCTGTCCGGCCTTGACGGCCTTGAGGTTCTTCCAGAGCGGGTTGCCCTGGGCGGCGTCCTTCCTGGTGGCCTTCGGGTCGCCGTAGACGCCGGTGAAGATCCAGTCTGCGTCGGCCTGGTCGATCTTCTCCGGGCTGACCTCGACGGCGAGGTCGTCCACCTGCTGGTTCTGCGGCCGGGGCAGGCCGGCGTCCTCCAGGATGGTGCCGATGAAGGACGCCTTCGCGTAGAGGCGGATCTTGCCCGGGAGGTAGCGGACCATCGAGATGGTCGGCTTGTCCGTGCCCACGTCGGTGCCGAGCTGCTTCGCCTTCGTCTCGTACGCGGCGAGCTGCTCCTTCGCCTCGGCCGTCTTGTCGAGCGCGGCGGCGTTGAGGAGGTAGTTCTCCTTCCAGGTGAAGCCCGGGCGGATGGAGAAGACGGTCGGCGCGATCTTCGACAGTTCGTCGTACTTGTCGGCGGCGCGCAGTTGGCTGCCGAGGATGAGGTCGGGCTGGAGGTTGGCGATGGCCTCCAGGTTGAGGTTGTTGATGGTGCCGACCGGCTTGGGGGCGCCCGCGTCCTTGGCGAGGTAGCCGGGGATGCCGTCGTCGCCCTCGGCGGGGGCGTAGCCGACGGGCTGGACGCCGAGGGAGACGACGTTGTCGAGCTCGCCGACGTCGAGGACGACGACCCGCTTGGGGGCGGCCTTGACCTCGGTCGTGCCCATGGCGTGGGTGAGGGTGCGGGGGAACTGGCCGGGCTTGGCGTCGGTGCCCATGGCGGCGGTCTTGGCGGCCGCGTCGCCGAAGTCCTTGCCGCCGGCGGCGACGTCCTTCTTCTTCGTCGTGTCCTCCTTCTTCCCGGAGGCGTCGGAGGAGTTGTCGCCCGCTCCGCAGGCCGCGAGGGAGAACGCGGCGGCGAGGGCGACGGCGGCGGCGGTGCCGCGGCGGCGGAGGGACATCAAGGAGGGCTCCTCTTCGATGGCGGGCGTCGAAACAGGACGGCGGGGGCGGGCGGGGACGGGCCGAGGCAGGCGGAAGCGGGCGGCTCCTGACGGAGCCACAGCCTCCACTTAGGTTCGCCTTACCTTACGTACCCCTGGCCCCGTCAGCACAATCCGCCCCCTCCACTCCACGGAACGCCCCCACCGCCACCCTTATGTGTGAAGTGCGCGGGCTCGTGTTGTTCGGCTGGAAGTGCGAAAACTAGCTTCGTGGCCGGAGGTGACGAGTCGATGACAGCGTGTGCCATCGAGACCGCGGCCGAGGACGGCGACCACGAGAGGACGGCCGTCCACCCCCCGGCGGGTCTCGCGATCACGGCGAACGGCGCGTACGCGGCCAGGCTCGCGGGTGCCGGGGACGCCCTGTACGCGGAGCGCTGGACCCTCGACGGCCCGGAGCCGTACGCCGTACCGCTCCCCATGGACCAGCCCGAGGAGCCCGACACCCAGCTGCTGCCGCTCGCCGACGGCCGGGTCCTGGTGTGCCGCCGGGTGGACGGGCGGCGCCACACCTTCTCGCTGCTGTACCCGACAGGGCCGGGCACCGGCGAGCTGCGGCTCGGCGCGGTCGAGGCCCCCGGCCCCGGGCGCGTGGAGCTGCTGCCGCCCTCCCCCGACGGCATCTGCGCGTACGCGAGGTACGCGGGCCCGGAGTCCACCACCCTCTGGCTGGTGGCGGGCGGGGCCTTCGGCCCGGAGCGGGTAGCGGAGGTCCCGGGCCACTGCGGGGGCGGCGTCTGGCTCGACCGTACGGGGCGGATGCTGGCCCTGGACCGGCGGCTCGGCGACGGCCCCGTGAAGGCGGTCGCGGTGGACCTGGAGCGGGGCGGCGAGGTGTCGCCGCTGCTTCAGATCACCGAGACGAGCAACGACCGGCTGCTGCTCGCGGACCCGGACAGCGGGCTGCTCCTGATCCGCTCGGACGCGCCCTCGCCGGGTCACGAGCGGCTGGGCTGGGGGGTGCTGGGGAGCCTGCTGCCGGTGCGGTTCCCGGAGTGCCTGCGGCTCGACGACGCGGCGGTGACGCCCTTCGCGATCCAGCCGGGGCAGGTGCTGATGCCGGAGAGCTGCGGGGTCGCCCTGCGGATCGACGCGGCGGCGGGCAGCTGGGTGGGCCTGTGGCGGCCCTCGGGGCGGCGGATGCACCAGGTGGCCGCCCCGCCCGGCTGGCTGGCCGGGTCCGGGACGTGGTCGCCCGAGGGCGTCCTGCGGCTGCCGTGCTCGACGGAGGAGCTGCCCTGCGCGCTGGCGGGCCTCACGGTGCCGGAGGAACCGGAGCCGGAAGCGGAGGCCCCCGGGACGGCCGAGGCCGCGGCGGCGGAACAGCCGCGCGCGTGCCGTCCGGTGCCGCTCCAGCAGGCGCCCCTGACGGACCGTAAACCCGCTGGTTAGACTCACCGCCGCACGAAACACAGCACGAGCATGTCAACGGGGTGAGTACGACCATGGCGGAGAACAGCACGGAGGCGGCCCAGGAGTCGCAGAAGACGGGCGCCGGACGGCACCGCGGCCCGGCCGCGTCGACGGAGGAACCCACCTCCGCGCCGCACGGCCGGCACCGCCGCGAGGCGGACGAGCGCTAGCACGCGCGCGTGGCGGCCGGTTTTCCGAAGCCGGCTGCCGAATCCGCGCCGTACGCGCGCGTGGCGGAGGGCCCCGGGGAACCGATCGGTTCCCCGGGGCCCTCCGCCATCCCCACCGCCCCCCGCCTTCCCCTGGTCTCAGCCCTTCTTCAGGCCCAGGACCTCGGCCGCCGCGAAGGTCTCGTTCGGGGGCCGTTCCGCGAAGTACGGGGAGAGCAGCCCGTCCAGTTCCTCGTGGCCGAAGACCTCCTTGGCGGTGTCGAACTTGGCCGCCACCCGCGGCCGTTCGACGATCGCGACCATCCCGCCGTGGACGACGAACAGCTGTCCGTTGACCCGGGCCGCCGCCGGGGAGGCGAGGTAGCCGACGAGCGGGGCCACGTGCTCCGGCGACAGCGGGTCGAGCTCGTTCCCGGCCGTCGGTTCGGCGAAGCCGGCGAAGACGTCCTCCGTCATGCGGGTGCGGGCGCGGGGGCAGATGGCGTTGGCGGTGACCCCGTACTTGGCGAGCGCGAGCGCCGTCGAGGTGGTGAGGCCGACGATCCCGCCCTTGGCGGCCGCGTAGTTGGGCTGTCCGGCCGAACCGGCGAGGAAGGCCTCGGAGGAGGTGTTGACGATCCGGCCGTAGACGCCGGTCTCCCCCGCCTTGGCCCGGCCGCGCCAGTGGACGGCGGCGAAGTGGGTGGTGTTGAAGTGGCCCTTGAGGTGGACGCGGATCACCGAGTCCCACTCGTCCTCGCTCATCGAGAAGATCATCCGGTCGCGCAGGATGCCCGCGTTGTTGACCAGGACGTCCAGCTTGCCGAACTCGGCGACGGCCAGGTCGACCAGGGCCCGCGCGGTCTCGAAGTCGGAGACGTCGCCGAGGTGGGCGACGGCCCGGCCGCCCGCGGCGGTGATCTCGGCGGCCACCTCCTCGGCGGGGGCGGCCGACGCCTCCCCGGACCCGTCCCGGCCGGGCTGCCCGTAGTCGTTGACGACCACGGCGGCACCGAGCCGGGCCAGTTCGAGCGCCTCGGCGCGGCCGAGCCCGCGCCCGGCGCCGGTGACGATCGCGCTCAGCCCCTCAAGAGGCAGTGACATGTCGGAGGTTCCTCTCAGATCTCGATGCAGGTACGGAGGGCCGCGCCGGTCCGCATCTGCTCCAGGGCCTCGTTGATGCCGGTCAGCGGGACCCGGTGGGTGATCAGCGACTCCAGGTCGATGCGGCCGGCCCGCCAGAGCGCGATGGCCCGCTCGTACGAACGGAGCACGTCCCCGCCGCCGTACATGGAGGGCAGGATCCGCTTCTCGTCGAAGAACAGCTCGAACATGTTGAGCTGGAGGTGGTCGTCCATGGCGCCCGCCCCGACCACGCACAGGGTGCCGCCGCGCCGGGTCGTCTCGTACGCGGTCCGCGCGGTGGCGGACCTGCCGACGACCTCGAAGACGTAGTCGAAGCCCTCGCCGCCGGTGATCCGCTGCTTGGCGTCGCCCAGGGCCTCGGGGGCGACGGCCTCGGTGGCGCCGAAGCGGAGGGCGGCCTCGCGGCGGGACTCGACGGGGTCGACGGCGACGATCTGGGCGGCGCCCTGGAGCCGGGCGCCCTGGATCGCGGAGATGCCGACGCCGCCGCAGCCGATCACGGCGACCGAGGAACCGGCCTCCACCTTGGCGGTGTTGAGGGCGGCGCCGAGGCCGGTGGTCACGCCGCAGCCGATGAGGGCGGCGATGTCGAAGGGCACGTCGTCGGGGATGGGGACGGCGCAGCCGGCGTCGACGACGACCTCCTCGGTGAAGGTGCCGGTGCCGGCGAAGCCGAAGACGTCCCCGCCGGGGCGCTTGAAGTTGGGGGTGCCGGCGTTCATGAAGCCGGCCAGGCAGAGCTGGGTCTGGCCGCGCCTGCAGGCGGGGCAGGCGCCGCAGGCGGGCAGCCAGCAGAGCAGCACCCGCTGCCCCGCCGTCAGGCCGGTGACGCCGTCGCCGACGTCGAGGATCTCGCCCGCGCCCTCGTGGCCGGGGATGAAGGGGGCGGGCTGCGGCAGGACGCCGCTCATGGCGGAGACGTCCGAGTGGCACAGGCCGGTGGCCCGTACCCGGATCCGCACCTTGCCCGGGCCGAAGCCCACCGCCTCGACGTCGTCGAGGACCTCCAGTTTGTCCTGGCCGATCTCGTGCAGTACGGCTGCGCGCATGGTGCGGCTCCCCTCGGGGGTGTCAGGAGTGTGCGACGACGGTGTCGGCGAGTACGGACGCGTCGTCCCGTTCGACGGCGGTGACCGTCACCTGCGTACGGCCCTCGCCGGCCCACATCCGGATCCGCAGCGTCTCGCCGGGGAAGACGATCCCGGCGAAGCGGGTCCGGTAGGCGCGGACGCGGGTGACGTCGCCGTCGAGGAGGGTGTCGACGACGGCCTTGAGGGTCATGCCGTACGTGCAGAGGCCGTGCAGGATCGGGCGGTCGAAACCGGCGAGGGCGGCGAACTCGGGGTCGGCGTGGAGCGGGTTCCAGTCGCCGGAGAGGCGGTAGAGGAGGGCCTGTTCCTCGCGGATCGGGCGTTCGACGGTCTTGTCGGGTTCGCGGTCGGGGACCTCCAGGCGCTCGGAGGGGCCGCGGTCGCCGCCCCAGCCGCCCTCGCCGCGGACGAAGATCTGGGCGTCGGAGGTCCACAGCGGCCCGTCGTCGTCGGCGGCCTCGGAGCGGAGCACGAGGACGGCGGCCTTGCCCTTGTCGTGGATGGCGGCGACGCGGGAGGTGGAGACGGCCCGGCCGCGGGTGGGCAGGGGGCGGTGCAGGGTGACCGACTGGCCGCCGTGGAGGACGGCGGCGAGGTCGATGTCGATGCCGGGGGCGGACAGTCCGCCGACGACCCTCATGCCGGCGCCCGCGACGGTGGCGAAGCTGGGCAGCACGTGGAGCCGGGATTCGAGGGTGTAGCGCAGCTCGGCCGGGTCGGTGGCGGGCCGGCCCGCGCCGAGGCCGAGGTGGTAGAGCTGGACGTCCTTGTGGTCCCAGGAGATCTCGGCGCTGCGGGGTTCGGCGGCGAGGGCCTTGGCGGCGTCAATGGGCATCGGCCTGCTGCTCCTTGGCGGTGCTCGGCGTGGAAGACCTCGGCGCGACCGTCCGCACCGTCGGTCACGCCGAGGCCGTGCGGGAACCGTCCCGTACGCGCCGCTTTAGAACGCGTTCCAGTTCGGTGTCCCCCATGTATAGCGGAGGGGCCGGACGTTGGGAACCCTCGTACGCCAACCCACCTGACGATACGTCAGATGACTTCGGGCGGCCGGTGACCCAGGACATTTGTCACCGCCGGGTCCGTACACGCGTGCCTGCCGGAGGCGGCCCCCGCCTCCGTACCGTCGAACGCATGACGAACGACACCGCGGCCGTCTTCGAGGCGGTCACCAGGACGTACGGCTCCGTCCGCGCGGCCGACGGCGTGGACCTCACCGTCCGGCGCGGCGAGACCGTGGCCCTCCTCGGGCGCAACGGCGCCGGGAAGTCGACCGCCGTCAACCTGCTCCTCGGCCTCGACGCCCCCGACGGCGGCCGGGTCACGCTCTTCGGCGCCGACCCGGCCCGGGCGGTCGCCGCGGGGCGGGTCGGCGCGATGCTCCAGGAGGGCCGGCCGGTCCCCCGCGTCACCGTCCGCGAGCTCGTCGCCTTCGTCGCCCGGACGTACCCGGCGCCGATGCCCGTCGCCGACGCCCTCGCCGTGGCCGGCCTCACCTCCCTCGCGGACCGCCGGGTGGACCGGCTCTCCGGCGGCCAGGCGCAGCGGGTCCGGTTCGCCGTCGCGCTGGCCGGCAACCCGGAGCTGATCGTCCTGGACGAGCCGACGGTGGCGCTCGACGTCGAGGCGCGCCGGGAGTTCTGGGAGGCGATGCGCGGGTACGCCCGCCGGGGCAACACCGTCCTGTTCTCCACCCACTACCTGGAGGAGGCGGACGCGTACGCGGACCGGATCGTCGTCCTCGACTCCGGCCGGATCGTGACCGCGGGCACGAGCGAGGAGCTCAAGCGGGCGGTCGGCGGCAGCCTCGTCTCCTTCGACCTGGCGGGCGGCCCGACGGAGTGGCTCGGCCTGCTGCCCGGCGTCGGCTCGTACGAGGTGAGGGGCGACCGCGCCCTGCTGCGTACCACCGACTCCGACGGCACCGTGCGGGCCCTCGCCGAGCGGGGCGCGATCCGGGCCCTGGAGGTGGCGCCGGTCTCGCTCGACGACGCCTTCCTCGCCCTGACCACCTCGCAGACCACCCCTCACGCCCTGGAGACGGCCCGATGATCACCGCGTACGTACGCCTCGAAGTGCGCCGCACCCTGCGCGACCCCGCCTTCGTCATCTCCACGATCGGGGTGCCGGTGATGATGTACCTGCTCTTCACCAACCTCCTGGGCGGCAGCGACGACACCGCCTACCGCACGGCCTCGATGATCGGCATGGCCGCGTACGGCACCCTCGGCGCGGCCCTCTCGCTCGGCACCGGGGTCGCCGAGGACAAGTCCACCGGCTGGCTGCGGCAGCTGCGGATCACCCCCATGACGCCCCGGCAGGTGGTGACGGGCCGCACCCTGACCGGTTCGGTGGTCGTCCTGCCGGCGATCGTCTCAGTGCTGCTCGCCGGCGCCCTGGTCAACTCCGTCCGGCTGGCCGCCTGGCAGTGGGCGGCGCTGGCGCTCGCCCTGTGGGCGGGGTCGCTGCCGTTCGCCCTGCTCGGCCTCGGCAACGGCTACCGGCTCACCGCCCAGACCACCGGCGTCGTCAACCTCGCCTGCAACCTCGGCCTCGCGGTCGTGGGCGGGCTCTGGTTCCCGGCGGCGCTCTTCCCCGACTGGATGCGGACGCTCTCCGCGTACACCCCGACCTTCCGCTTCGCGCAGCTGGGCGGGGCCCTCGCCGGGGGACACGCCCCCACGGCGGCGGCGCTCGGCGTCCTGGCCCTGTGGACGGCCCTCTTCGGCGGCTACGCGGCGGTCTCGTACCGTCGTGCGGCGAGGACGGCGTAGAACGAAGAGGAGCCCGCGGCATGACGGAAGCCCTGCTGAAGCGCACGACGGCGGTGTGCCGTCCGGCGACGGTACGGGAGCGGTGGCGGGCCCGGAGGGAGGGCGGGCCCAGCGGGTTCAGCCTGCTGCCCTGGCTGCTCATGGGCATGGGCGCGCTCTCCCACCTCGTCCAGGGCGACGCCCCGAACCCCTGGCTCGGCGGACTCGGCCTCCTCGCCTTCAACACCCTCTACGTCGCGATCGTCTTCCGCGCCTTCGACCGGAGCCGCCGCGAGACCCCCCTCACCTGGGCGCTGCTCGCCGCCCTGGCCGTCCTGGCCTTCGCACTCGCCATCGGCTACGGCCGGGAGTGGCTGCTGCTCTTCCCGCTCCTCGGCCTCGCGGTGGGCTCCGTGGTGCGCCGCCCCCGCCTCCTGCCGACGGTCGCCCTCCCGCTCTGCGCGGCGGTCGCCGCGGTGACGTTGTGGCGGGACAGCTGGACGGCCTTCGGGGTCGTGTACGGGACGTTCATCTCGGTCATGGTGACGGCGGCGATCCTCGCCCTGGACGAGACGGTGCGGGAGCTGCGGGCGACCCGGGAGGAGCTGGCGCGGGCGGCGGTGGAGAAGGAACGGCTGCGGTTCTCGCGCGATCTGCACGACCTGCTCGGCCACACCCTGTCGGTGATCGTGGTGAAGTCGGAGGCGGCCCGGCGGCTCGCGCCGCGCGACCTGGACGCGGCGCTGGGCCAGATCACGGACATCGAGGCGGTGGGCCGGCAGGCGCTCACCGAGATCCGGGAGGCGGTCACCGGCTACCGCGAGGGCAGCCTCGGCACGGAGCTCGACCGGGCCCGCGACGCCCTCGTCTCGGCGGGCGTGGAGCCGGTGGTACGGCGCTCGGGCCCGCCGCTGGAGCCGACGGCGGAGGCGCTGCTCGGCTGGGTGGTGCGGGAGGCGGCGACGAACGTGGTCCGGCACGCGGGGGCGACCCGCTGCGAGATCGCGGTGACGAGCGGCCCGGAGCGGGCCCGCCTGACCGTCACCGACGACGGCCGCGGCCCCTCCCCCGCCCCCGCCGGCAGCGGCCTGCTCGGCCTGACCGAACGCCTCACGGCCGCCGGCGGCACCCTCGTCACGTCCCGGGCCCCCGGCGGCGGCTTCCGCCTGACGGCGGAACTGCCCGCCTCACCACCGCCGGGCACCGATGAAACACCCGGCCTACGCTTCGGGGTGTGAACGAGATGCCGCAGGACCACCGCCCGGCCACGTCGATCCGGGTTCTCCTCGCCGAGGACCAGGGAATGATGCGCGGGGCGCTCGCGCTGCTGCTCGGGATGGAGCCGGACATCGAGGTCGTCGCCCAGGTCGGCCGGGGCGACGAGATCGTGGACCGGGCGCTGGTGGCCCGCCCCGACGTGGCCCTCCTCGACATCGAGCTGCCGGGACGGTCGGGCCTCGACGCGGCGGCGGAGCTGCGCGACGAGGTGCCGGACTGCCGGGTGCTGATCCTGACGACCTTCGGCCGCCCCGGCTATCTGCGCCGCGCGATGGAGGCGGGGGCGGCCGGGTTCCTGGTGAAGGACGGCCCGGTGGAGGAACTGGCGGAGGCGATCCGCAAGGTCCTCCGCGGCGAGACCGTCATCGACCCCGCCCTCGCCGCCGCCGCGCTCGGCGCGGGCCCGAACCCGCTGACGGCCCGTGAACGGGAGGCCCTGGCGGCGGCGGTGGACGGGGCGACGATCGCCGACATCGCCGGACGGCTGCACCTGTCGGAGTCGACCGTACGGAACTACCTCTCCTCGGCCATCGGCAAGACGGGAACCCGGAACCGGATGGAGGCGGCCCGGGCCGCGCGCCGGCAGGGCTGGCTCTGAAGCGTGTGGCGAAAGCCCTGGTCACGACCGTCGCCAGGTGCTCGGGCGGCGGCGCTCGACGCTGTTTCGAATATTCCCATTGGTCATAGAATCGGCGCGTGACTGCTGAGGATTCCGAGGATTCCGCGTTCGCGGTGCTGGGCGTGCTGAGCGACCCCGTGCGCCGCCGGCTCTATCGACACGTGGCCGCCGCTCCGGGGGAGGTGGGGCGCGACGCGGCCGCGGAAGCGGTCGGGGTCTCCCGGTCGCTGGCCGCCTTCCACCTGGACAAGCTGGTCGAGGCGGGGCTGCTCGCCGTGTCCTTCCGGCGGCTGTCCGGGCGCACCGGCCCCGGGGCGGGGCGGCCGGCGAAGGTGTACCGGCGCGCCGAGGGCGAGCACTCCGTGTCCGTCCCGCCCCGGTCCTACGACGCGGCCGGCCGGCTGCTCGCCGAGGTGGTGGAGAACGCCGGCCTGGACCGGGAGTTGCAGGCCGCGGCGAAGGCCGCGGGTGCGGCGCATCCGGACGCGGCCGCCGGCGATCTGGTCGAGGTGCTGCGGGGCCGCGGCTACCAGCCCTTCTGGGACGGGGAGACGCTACGGCTGCGCAACTGCCCCTTCCACGCGCTGGCCGGGGAGTTCCCCGCCCTGGTCTGCGGGATGAATCTCGCGCTGCTCGAAGGCATGGCGTCCGAGGAGTGGGCGCCGGCGATGGATCCGTGTCCCGGCGGGTGCTGCGTGGCACTTTCTAAAAACAAGGATCATTGACTATAGAAGCGGGGCGGGGTCATGCTGGGCCCATGACTGGCTTTCACCTCGCGCAGGTCAACATCGGCCGTATCGTCGCCCCGCTGGACAGCCCCGAGTTGGCCGGCTTCGTCGCCCAACTGCCCGAGATCAACGCACTCGCCGAGCGCAGCCCCGGGTTCGTGTGGCGCATGGTCGACGACGGGGGCGAGGACTCGACCGGCTTCCGCCCCGTCGAGAACGACGACACGATCCTGTTCAACTGCTCGGTCTGGGAATCGGTCGAAGCCCTGCGGAACTTCACCTACCACACCGACCACCTGCGCGTACTGAGCCGCCGCCGCGAGTGGTTCCACCGCATGGCCGAGGCGCACCAGGCCCTGTGGTGGATCCCGGCCGGTCACCGCCCGAGCGTCGCCGAGGCGATGGAACGGGTCGCCCTGCTACGCGAACACGGCCCCGGCCCCCTCGCGTTCACCTTCCGCACCCCCCACCCGGCACCGGACGGCGCCGATCAGGACCGGACGGCGTCGGCGGTCAGCCCTTCCGCGCCGTTCGGTGTACGGGGCGGGGCAGCCAGAGGGTCATCAGGGCGGCCGCGGTGAGGAGGATGCCGGTGGAGACGCGGAAGGCCATGGCGTAGCCGGGGACCAGGTGGGAGGGGTCCGGGCCCGGGGAGAGCGTGGTCGCGGCGGCGACCGTCGTCAGGAGGGCGAGGCCGAGGGCGCCGCCCATCGTGCGGGAGGTGTTGACCAGGCCGGAGACGAGGCCCGCGTCGCCGGGGGCGGCGCTGGAGGTGGCGAGGGTGGCGAGCGGGGTGGTGGCGAGGCCGATGCCGCCCATCATGAGGATGCCGGGGCCGAGGATGATGGTGAGGAAGGTGCCGTCGGCGGTCAGGGTGGACTGCCAGGCGAAGCCGGCGGCGGCGGCGAGGACGCCGGTGATCGCGAGGGTACGGGCGCCGGTGACGGCCATCAGGCGGGGGGCGGCCTTGGAGCCGACGAGGACGGCGAGCGAACTGGGGACCAGGGCGAGGCCGGCCTGGAGCGGGGTGTAGCCGAGGACGTTCTGCGCGTACACCGTCATGAAGAACCACATGCCGAAGGAACTGGCGCCGCACAGCATGATCCCGGTGTTGGCGGCGGACACGGCCCGGTTGCGGAAGATGCCGAGCGGGACCAGGGGCTCCTTCGTACGGCGCTCGACGGCGACGAACACGGCGAGCAGGGCGAGGCCGCCGAGGAGCGGCAGCAGGGTCGCCGGGGAGGTCCAGCCGGCCGTCTCGGTCTGGACGATGCCGTACGCGAAGGTGGCCAGGCCCGCGGTGACGAGGACCGCGCCGGGCAGGTCCAGGCGGCGGCCGGCGGCGCGGCCCTCGCGGAGCCAGAGCGCGGCGGCGGCGAGGACGAGGACGCCGACGGGGACGTTGACGAGCAGGACCCAGCGCCAGTTCAGCAGGTCGACGAGGAGCCCGCCGACGAAACCGCCCGCCGCGCCGCCGGCCGCGCCGACCGCCGTCCAGGTGCCGATGGCCCGGCTGCGGGCGGCCCCGGCGGGGACGGCGGAGGTGACGAGGGTGAGGGTGGCCGGGGAGAGCGCCGCCGCGCCGAGGCCCTGCGCGGCCCGCGCGCCGATGAGGTGGGCGCCCTCGGGGGCGAGGCCGCCGACGACCGAGGCGGCGGTGAAGAGCCCGAGGCCCGCCAGGAACATGGTCTTGCGCCCGTACAGGTCGGCCGCCCTGCCGCCGAGCAGCATGAAGCCGGCGAAGGCGATCGCGTAGGCGTTGAGCACCCACTGGAGGCCGGGGGTGGAGAGGTCGAGGTCGGCCTTCATCGAGGGCAGCGCCACGTTCATGACCGACACGTCGAGGACGACGAGGAACTGGCCCGCGCAGGCGACGAGGACGACGAGCCAGGGGCGGGGGGGTGCGTATGGAGGGGTGGGACGGGGCTGATCCGGTGGCGGGGCCGGTCTGGCACATGGGCGTCATGGTCGCAGACCGCCCCCGCCCCGTACATGAGCGAGAAGTCCCAGGACCCGCGGAACCTACGGCTTACGCAGCAGGGTCACCACCGCCGCGCCGCCGAGGCCGATGTTGTGGGCGAGGCCGGTGCGGGCGCCGGTGACCTGGCGGCCACCGGCCTCGCCGCGGAGCTGCCAGACCAGTTCGGCGGCCTGGGCGAGGCCGGTGGCGCCGAGGGGGTGGCCCTTGGAGATGAGGCCGCCGGAGGGGTTGACGACCCACCGGCCGCCGTAGGTGGTGGCGCCGGATTCGACGAGCTTGCCGGAGGCGCCCTCCTCGCACATGCCGAGGGCCTCGTAGGTGAGGAGCTCGTTGACGGAGAAGCAGTCGTGGAGCTCGATGACGTCGACGTCCTCGATGCCGAGTCCGGAGGCCTCGTACACCTGCCGGGCGGCCTCCCTCGACATGGGGCGGCCGACGGCGTCGACGCAGGAGCCGGAGGCGAAGGACTCGCCGGTGTCGGTGGTCATGGCCTGGGCGGCGATCTCCACCGCCCGCCCCTCCAGGCCGTGTTCGGCGACGAAGCGCGCGGAGACGACGAGGGCGGCGGCGGCGCCGTCGGAGGTGGGCGAGCACTGGAGCTTGGTGAGGGGCCGGTGGACGGTCTTCGCGGCGAGGATCTCGTCGACGGTGTAGACGTCCTGGAACTGGGCGTGGGGGTTGCGGGAGGAGTGGAGGTGGTTCTTGGCGGCGACGGCGGCGAGCTGCGCCTCGGTCGTCCCGTACCGCTCCATGTGCTCACGGGCGGCGTTGCCGAAGATCTGCGCGGTGGGCGGGGAGGCCTCGAAGCCGTGGGCGGCGGCCATGATGCCGTAGTGCCGGGCGACCGGGGATGTCTTGAAGTCCCCGGCACCGCCTGCCCCTCCGCCGAGGGAACCCCGGCTCATCTTCTCGAAGCCGAGGGCGAGGACGCAGTCGGAGATCCCGCCCTCGACGAACTGGCGGGCGGCCATGAGGGCGGTGGAGCCGGTGGCGCAGTTGTTGTTGAGGTTGTAGACGGGGATACCGGTGAGGCCGAGTTCGTAGACGGCCCGCTGGCCGGCGGTGGACGCCTGGAAGCAGTGGCCGACGGCGGCCTGTTCGACCTTCTCGTAGGGGATCCCGGCGTCGGCGAGGGCGGCGGTGCCGGCCTCGCGGGCCATGTCCCAGTACTGCCAGTCGCGGGTCTCGGGCTTCTCGAACTTCGTCGTGCCGACACCGACGATGTACGACTTCCCAGCGTGCTTCATGGCGTGCCCCTCTCGGTTTCTCAGTCCCTGGGGAGGCCGAGCAGGCGCTCGGCGACGACGTTGAGCTGGACCTGGGTGGTGCCGCCCGCGATGGTCAGACAGCGGGACATGAGGAAACCGTGGACGGCCGCCGCGCCGGGGCCCTCGCGCACGGCGCCGTCGGGGCCGAGGAGTTCGAGGGCGAGTTCGGCGGTCTTCTGCTGGTGGAGGGTCTGGACGAGCTTGCGGACGCTGGCGCCCGCGCCCGGTTCGAGTCCGGACACCTGGAGGAGGGTGGTGCGCAGGCCGATGCAGGCGAGGGCGTGGGCCTCGGCGAGGAGGGCGCCGGTGCGGGCCCGTACGGAGCCGTCGGCCTCCGCGGACGCCTTGATGAGCGCTTCGAGGCCGGTGTCGAAGACGACCTGGTCGGCCATGTGGACGCGTTCGTTGCCGAGGGTGTTGCGGGCGACCCGCCAGCCGTCGTTCACCTCGCCGACGACGGCGTCGGCGGGGAGGAGGGCGCCGTCGAACCACACCTCGTTGAAGAGGGATTCGCCGGTGATCTCCTTCAGCGGGCGGATGTCGATGCCGGGGGTGTTCCTCATGTCGACGAGGAAGTACGTGAGCCCCTGGTGCTTGGGCGCGTCGGGGTCGGTGCGGGCGAGCAGGATGCCGTGGTCGGCCCACTGGGCGGCGCTCGTCCACACCTTCTGTCCGGTGATCCGCCAGCGCCCGTCCTCGGTGCGTTCGGCGCGGGTGCGCAGCGAGGCGAGGTCGGATCCGGCGCCGGGCTCGGAGAAGAGCTGGCACCAGCGCTGTTCGCCGCGCAGGGTGGGCCCGAGGTGGCGTTCCTGCTGTTCGGGGCTGCCGTGGGCGAGGAGGGACGGGACGACCCAGGTGGCGATGCCGAGTCCGGCGACGGTGATCCCGGCCTCGTCGAGTTCGCGCTGGACGGCGAGCTGTTGGAGCGGCCCGGCGCCGAGGCCGTACGGCTCCGGCAGGTGCGGGGCGGCGTAGCCGGTGGGGGCGAGGACGCGGCGGGCTGCGGCGGGGTCGAGTCCGGCGGCGGGGGCGACGGCCTCGCGGGCGGCGGCGCGGTACGGCTCGGCGGCGGGCGGCAGGTCGAGGCGGAGGGTGCGGCGCAGTCCGGTGGCGGCGTGCCGGAGGGCGTCGAGCCGGAACCGGTCGCCGGTGCCGAGGAGTTGGCGGGCGACGAGGGCGCGGCGCAGCAGGATGTGGGCGTCGTGCTCCCAGGTGAAGCCGATGCCGCCGAGGATCTGGACGCAGTCCTTGGCGCAGGAGTGGGCGGCGTCGAGGGCGGTGGCGGCGGCGAGGGCGGCGACGAGGGGCCGGGCGGGGTCGTGGGCGGCGCGGGCGGCGTCCCAGGTGAGGGCGCGGGCCTGTTCGAGCCGGACGAGCATGTCGGCGCAGAGGTGTTTGACGCCCTGGAACTTCCCGATGGGCCGGCCGAACTGTTCGCGGGTGCGGGCGTGTTCGGCGGCGGTCTCGACGGCGCGGGCGGCGGTGCCGCAGGCGTCGGCGGCGAAGAGCACGGCGGCGAGGTCGTGCACGAGCCCGCTGTCGAGCGCGAGGGCGCGGCCGGCGGGCACGTGGAGGGCGGCGGCGGTGACCTCGGCGGTGGGCCGGGTGGGGTCGGCGGAGGCGTGGGCACGGACGGCGGGCCCCGACCCGTGGCGCCCGCCGCCCGGCCCGCCGCCCGGCTCCGCGTCGACGGCGAGCCAGACGGTGCCGTCGGCGGTGGCGGCCTGGAGGAGGAGCAGGTCGGCGTGGGCGGCGCCGAGGACGGGCGGCGCGGTGCCGTCGAGGAGGTACCCGCTGCCGGTCCGTACGGCGGTGAGGGTGCCGGCCCCGCCGAGGGCGACGGCACCGATCCGACGCCCCTCGGCGAGCCCGGCGAGAAGTTCACGGGGGGCGGGCGGCCCGGCCCGGTGGAGGAGTGCGGCGACGAGGACGGACGGCAGGTAGGGCCCGGGCAGGAGCGCGCGGCCGGCCTCCTCCACGACCACGGCGAGGTCGTCGAGGCCGCCGCCCCCGCCGCCGTACTCCTCGGGTACGTGGATCCCGAGGAGCCCCTGCGCGGCGGCCGCGTCCCAGTGGTCCGGCCTGCCGCCGGGCGGCTCGGGCGCGTCGAGCCACCGGCGGATCTCCTCGGGGGGTACGGCGCGGGTGAGCCAGGCGCGGACGGACCGGGCGAGGTCCCGCTGTTCGTGCGTGATGGCGATGCCCATGGCGCGCAGAGTAGAACACGTTCCATTCTGACGGAAGGTCAGATACGTGGTGGATCCGAGGGACCCCCGCTCCCGGTGACTATGCTGGTCATCTTTCCGGTGACAGGGGGGGAGTTACGGACATGATCGACGTCGACGGATACCTGGCCGCACTGGGGGTGGCCCGGCCGACGGCCCCCACCGCCGAGGCGCTGCGGACCCTGCACCGGGCCCAGGTGGAGCGGGTCGCCTACGAGAACCTCGACATCCACCTGGGACGGCCGACCGGCATCGGCGCCGAGGAGTCCGTGACCCGGATCGCACGCGGACGCGGCGGCTACTGCTTCCACCTCAACGGCGCCTTCGGCGCCCTCCTCACGGCCCTCGGCTACGACGTCACCCTGCACCGGGCCGGCGTGCAGTCCACCCCCGAGGACCCGGCGGGCGCGTCCGGCGACCACCTCGCGCTCACCGTCCGCCTCGACGGCGAACGGTGGCTGGTCGACACGGGCCTCGGCGACGGCCTCCACGAACCGCTCCCCCTCCGCGAGGGCAGCCACACCCAAGGCCCCTTCACCTACACCCTGGCCCCGTCGACGGCGGAGCCCGGCGGCTGGCGGCTCGGCCACGACCCCCGCGGCTCGTTCACGGCGATGGACTTCGCCCCCGCCCCCGTGGACCTCCCCTCCTTCGCAGCGGAGCACACACGCCTGTCCACCTCCCCCGACTCCAGCTTCGTCCGCGTCCTCACCGCCCAGCGCCGCGACGCCAAGGGCGTGGACGTCCTGCGCGGCTGCGTCCTGCGCCGGCTCGACGCCGCGGGCACGACCGAGCGGACCATCGACACGCCCGACGACTGGTACGCCGTCCTGGCCGGCACGTTCCACCTGGACCTGACCGACGTCGACGCCCCCGCCCGCACGGACCTGTGGCACCGCGTCCGCACGGCGCACGAGGAGTGGGCGGCCGCGAGGTAGCCGTCCCGGCCGTTGTCAGTGGTCCCTGGCACGCTGGCAGGACCGAGCAGCACTGGTGCTGATGCGAGAACTGACACGAGAAGGGCACGACCGCCATGGGGACCTGGGACATCGGACCGTTCGACAACGACACCGCCGCGGACTTCTCCTACGACGTGGACTCCGCACCCGAGGGGAAGAAGGCGGAGGTGCTGCGCGCGGCCTTCCGGGAGGTGACCGAAACCGGGGACGACTACCTGGACGCGGACCTGGCCGTGGAGGCGGTCGCGGCGGCGGCGCTGGTGGCGTCGCAGTGCCCGGGCGGGGAGCCGGTGACGACCTCGTACGGGCCCGAGAAGCCGCTGGGGGAACTGCCGGTGGAACTGCGGGCGGAGGCCGTGACCGCCCTCGACCGGGTGCTCGCCGAGCCGTCCGAACTCCTGGAGCTGTGGGAGGAGTCGGACGGCGAGGCGTGGAAGGCGGGGATACGGAAGCTGCGGGGGTCCTGGCGGGGGCTTGAGCCGGCGGGCCGGCGGCTACCGGTTTCCGGCGGACTCCACGTTGGAGAGCATTCTGCGCAGGACTTTGAGGGCGGAAGGGGCGGTGCAGGCGTGTGCGGCGCCCTGAGTTGTCGAGGGGGTACGCCGGTCTAGTACCACGAGGACCGGTTCTGCTCCTCGGCGGCCCTCAGTTCGTCTTCCTCCTGCCGTCGGCGGCGCTCCGCCTCCTCTTCCTCCTCCTTTCGGCGGCGGGCGTCTTCGTCGTCACTGGACCTGCTGGACATCTCGGCTCCTTCACGGTCGCCCTTCCGTCTCACCATGCCACCGTTCTCTTCGCCGGCGCCAGACCGCACGGCCGGGAAGGGGCGGCTTCCGCGCGCCGCTTACCGTAGGGGGCGGACGAGAGTGGAGGGTGCCGGGACATGCCGACGTGGGGGCTGGTCGTGGAGATGACCGTGGGGACCGGGGAGCGCAAGCACGTGGAGGCGTACGTGGTGGCGCATGTCACCGGGTCGCGTGAGGAGGCGCTCGCCGAACTGGAGCAGCGGGCACGGAACTTCGTGCCCGCGCATCCGGTGAGTCCGAAGCGACGTCGGCTTCTTCGGGAGGGGGACACGTTGCTGCTCGTCGTCGACGGGGCGTGGCAGTCCTATCTCACCCGGTTCACGGTGGCGGAGTTGTTGGAGGACTCCGCCGCGCCCGCCGCGCCCGTCGTCCCGGAGCCCATACCGGAACCGGAACCGGAACCGGAGCCCGTACCGGAGCCCGCGCCGGTGGAGGATCCGGTCGAGCGGTACTCGGACGGGGTGCCGGTCAGGCCGTCGTGGCTGGGGCGCGACGGCCTGTCGTGAGGGAGGGGCCGGGTGCGCCGGTCAGTCCTCGTGGCCGGCCGGGGGCGGTGCCGTGCCGGCCTGGCAGCCGGTGAAGGACGCGTTGGGGCAGAAGGCGTCGAAGCCCATGCCGTAGCGGGCGAAGGCTCCCCACGCCGCCTTCCGTACGCCGGGGTACTCGGCCGCCGTGAGCGGCCCGCCCTGGAGGTCCTTCAGGGCCCGCAGGACCGCGTTGCGGGCTGTGAGGAAGGAGGGGTTCTTGGGGGTGAGCTTCAGGCCGTCGACCACGGCCTGCCAGGCGATGCGGTAGCCGCGCTTCTTGCTGCCGAGCTCCGTGCTGATCCGCCGGGTCATCTCCATGAGCGCGGCGCACCAGATCTCGCCGACGTTGTGGATCCTCGTGTAGTTCAGGCCGCCCCCGACCTGGCCGATCCTCCCGAAGTCGCCGGGGTACCCGTCGTCGTACGGGCGCTGGCGGATGCCGCCGGGGTCGTCGACCACCCAGTCGCCGACGACGGTGTGCTCCTGCTCCCGGAAGAAGTTGGGGATGGTGAGGGCGAAGTAGTCCGACCAGCCCTCGCCCATCGCCCCGGACTGCTTCTCGCGCAGGGCGTGGGCGTCGTTCAGGCCGCCGACGAGGCGGTTGGACACGCCGTGGGTGAACTCGTGGAAGACGACGCTCGCGTCGTTGGCCGTGTGCCTCTGGGTGTCGGCGACCAGGCCCATGTTCATCTCCGCCGCCAGGCCGTCGACGGGCGTGAACATGTTGGCCGTGCCGAAGACCGGGCGGGGGTGGGCGCGGGCCACGACGGGGTCGGCGCCCTTGCCGAGGCCGGAGAAGTTGACGGTCTGGAAGTTGCCGTGCTCCTCCGTGAAGCCGAGCATCACGAAGAAGTCGTGCATGTAGTTGCAGAAGAAGAAGATGTTGGTGATGAGCTGTTCCGGCGTGTCGGGGTTCGGGGCGAACACGCCGTTGCCCGCCTGGTCGACATTGATGCGGAAGCTCTTGCCGGTGTCCCCGTCGACGGCCTGCACGTTGTTCCCGGCCGTCGCCATGTGACCGTCGGTCCGCGTGACCCAGGGGCCGGGGAAGCCGGGCATCGGCGCGGCGGGGGGTGCGACCGGGTAGTCGGTCAGCGGCAGCGGGAAGGAGGCCAGGGAGAAGCCGGTCTCGGCCGGGTTCTGCCGGAAGACCAGTCCTCCGACGACGTGGTTCGCCAGGTCCTGGAGGTAGAGCACCTGGGGTGCCGACGGGTCCGCCGTCTTCTCGTCGGCCTCCACCAGCGCCTCGTACTGCACGGCCCCCTGCGCGCGGGAGAACCGGAACGACCACACGAGCCGGACGCCGTCGCCCATGTAGAAGTAGACGAGCCGGGCGGGGATCGCCTCGTCGAAGGCGCCCGCCTCGAAGGTCATCGGCTGGTCGCTGCCCGCCTGGGCGCCGAGCCGGCGGAAGCCTTCCGAGACGTCCAGGCCCGGCAGTTCGTCGGTGCCGAAGGGGCCTTCGATCCTGGCCGGTTCGGCGGCCTTCGCGGCGCCCGCCGCCAGGGCCGTCTCGACCGGCACCGTCGGCATCGTGGGGACGTTGGCCGGCACGCTCGCCGTGTCGCCGACGACCCGCTCCACCGTGCCGTCCTCGCCCAGCCACACCTTGGGGGCCATGCCCCACACCTCGATGCCGTTGAGCGTCTGCTGGAGGCTGACCACCCGCATGCCGCCGCTCGTCTCCCCCACCTTCGGGTCGGCCTCGAACTCGGCGGGTTCCCCGGCGGCGAAGCCGATGGCCTCCGACACCGAGGAGAGGTACTCCTTGGCCTTGGCGATGTAGTCGCCGTCGGTGGCCGCGGCGGCTCCGGCACCCGCCCGCTCGGCGAGTCCTGCCGGTGCGCCCTCCACCCGCAGCTCGGTCAGGTGGCCGGTGAAGCGGTTCACCTTGTCGCTCTCGGCGATGAGGGTGTGGTGCACCGACTCCGCCACGCGATCGGTCTCGGCGAGGAACGCCTCGGCGCCCGGGACGCGGGCGAGCCGGTCGTACTCCAGGTCCCGCTTGTCGATCAGCTGTGTCATGACGGATGCTCCTGCTCGTCGCGGGCGCGGGGCCCGGTGTCGACGGTGGTCGTGGGGTGGCATGCGTGTACGGGTGACATGCGTGTGCGGGTCACAGGCCCGCGAAGGTCAGGGCGGTCGTGGTGACGGAGCGGGCGATCGTGGCCGCGAACCGCGGACTGTGGTCCTCGTCCAGGAGGGTGTCTCCCGGGGTGTGGTACTGCCGGGTCCCCGTGCCGGGCCCGCCGTCGGCGGAGAAGATGTCCTCGGAGACGGCGATCGCGGCCCAGCCCCGCTCGTGGAAGCTGGCGTGGTCGCTGCGCCCGATCGCCGGGTCGGAAGGCCCGGTGAGCTGCTGACTTGTCACCGCGGGGTCGATGACGGGGAGGGTGTCCGCGACGAGGGCGCCGAGCGCGTCGGACGCGCCCACGACCGGGCCCGGCACCGAGGAACCGGTGTGGATCTCGACCGTGGGCGTACTGCCCCGCTGCCGGCCCGCGATCATGTCCATCTGGAAGACCCCGGCGATGCGGTCGTCCGCCGCCGCGGCGGCCCGGGCGTAGAACTTGCTGCCGACCAGGCCCTGTTCCTCGGCGTTGAAGAGCACGAAGCGTACGTTCCTGGCCGGCGTCCTGCCCTGCGCGAGCAGGGCGTGCAGGCACTCCGCGGCGGCCAGGACGGCGGCGGTTCCGCTGCCGTCGTCGTCGGCGCCCGGCGCGGGGTCCACGCCGGGGTCGTAGGGGCGCGGGTCGCCGTTCGCGTCGACGAAGCGGCCGCTGGAGGCGGTGGAGTCCAGGTGCGCGGTGATGAGGACGGCGGAGTCCGCCCCGGCCACGTGGTGCTCGGCCTCCACGTTGAACAGCCGCCGGCCGCGCCACCGGAACGGATGCAGCCGCACCCTCAGGCCGAGGTCCTGGAAGTACTCCGCGAGCGCCTCGACGACCCGGGGGTTGTCGGCGGCGGACGCGTCCCGGCTGCGCACCAGCAGACCCTCGTCCTCCCCGCTCCCCCTCAGCGGCTCGACGCCGGAGATGCGCGCCACGTGGTCGCGCAGGACCTCGGGGGTCACGGCCGCGAGCACGGCGGCGATCGTCTCCTCCGACGCGTGTGATTCCAGTGGTTCCGGCCCCGCCGGACCGGCGACGAGCCCTTCCGCCCGCACCTCGCCGGGCCGGGAGAGAAGGGCCGGGTCGGGCAGCAGCCGCTCGGTGTGGCCGGGCTTCGCGCCCGGCGGGTGGACGTCCTCGACCGGCGCGTCGGCCGGTGCGGCGAGGTAGACCCCGCCGGGCGCCGGGCCCAGCGGCAGCGGCGACGGGGCGGCGGGCCCGGCGAGCTCGTCGGCGACGCGCCCGAAAACGGACGCGGCGCGGACGGCGGGACGGTCGTCGCGGACCAGGAAGGCCGCCGTGTCCTCCACCGGCCCCCACAGGTCGACCGTGAACCCGGCCTCTTCGAGCGCCGTGGCGCCGCGCGTGCTCGCCATGGCCAGGACGAGCAGCGGGGACGCGATGTGCACGGGAACGACCTCGGTCTCTCCGACGACCGTCTCAAGGTCGGGCAGCCCCTGCTCCTCGGGCAGCTCGATCCTCGCCCAGAAGACGGGGCGGCCCTCCAGGGCGGCGCGGGTGAAGACGGGATGAGCGGCCGTCCGCAGGCCCGCCCGCCCGGCGAACGCGCGCTCCCGGTGGTCCTCGCCCACGAAGACGCACTCGTCGGGCGCGGCGGCCGGCACCCCCTCCCCCGCCGTGGCGCGAACCGCCGCGTCGAAGATCTCCCGGCCGTCCTTGGGCCCCCAGCGAACGAGCGCGTCGTCCGTGAACCGCCCGGGGAACGCCTCCCGCAGGGCCGACGCGGCCCGCTCCACGGCCCCCTCGCCAGGGCCGGGGTTCGAGATGATGCCCTGGCGTACGCCGTGGAGGTCGTCCAGCACGGAGAGGACACGGGGCCGGGGGGACAGGGTCAGGGAGCCGTCGGCACCCAGTCGGGCGTCCGCCAGGGTCGCCCCTATGTCGAAGAAGGTCACGGGCATGTCGGCGCCTCCGTGCACGGGCTTCTGACCACTTCATCGTCCGCCTTCGGTTGCGCCCTCGCATCCCGGGATGGAGGAGCGAATGCCGTTCAAACGGGGACAGTTGAAGCGGTGACGGAGTACGGGCAGCGCCCGGCCTCTACCGACGCCGGAGAGCGATCGCGGCGACCGTCGCGCCGACCGCGACCACCGCGAGGACGAGCAGCCCCGGGTTCACCCACCACGGGACGATCTCCTCACCCCCGCACACCAGGCTCACGGGCAGCGCACTGCTGGAGTCGGGCGTGATCTTGCGCCCCGCGTTGAACCAGCAGGCGTCCTCGGGGAAGAGGAACGGGAGGTACGAGAGGCCGTAGAGGTGCAGGGCCCCGCCGAGGAGGCACGCGAACACCGCGACCCAGGCGGCCTTCTGCGCGGGCGAGCGACGGAGGCGGAGGTAGGCCGAAGGAAGAAGTCCGGCGCTCTTCTGCCGGGCCCGTAGCAGCCCCACGTACGTGATCCCCGCCCACGTCGGCAGGACGAGGGCGAGGATCACCATTCCTATGAGGGTCGCCATCGCGGTCAGCGACCGATGCGCCCCTCGGCGGCGGCGCTCACGAAGGCCGTGAAGGCGGCGGCGGTGGTGAGGAAGGCGGGGCCTTCGGGGTTCTTGGAGTCGCGGACGGCGATGTGGGCGGTGAGGTCGGCGACCTCGATGCACTGGCCACCGTTGTCGGCGCTGTACGAGGACTTCTGCCAGGTGGCTGTGCCAAGGGGGGCGCACTCGATGCACTGCCCGCCGGTGTCGCCGCTGTACGAGGACTTACGCCAGCGCGCTCCCGCCAGGCTCCGGTTGGTCTCCATAGTGCTCCTCCAAGACGCGGGTGATCAGCGCGGACGAATCCTCCACCGAGAGAGCGGCCGCTCGCAGGTGATCGTAACGGAGTGACCCGTCCTTGAACGCGGCTGGATCCACGGTCATATGGCCTTGGACGAAGTCCTCGGTGTAGACGAGGTCGGGGTCGTCGTCGAAGCGGAGGAGATTGAAGGAGCCCATCTGCCCCCCGTGTGCGCCGACCTTGAAGGGGAGGATCTGGATCTTCACCCACTCGCGCTCCTGCAACCTCAACAAGTGGGCCAGTTGCTCTCGCATGACTTCCCGGCCACCGACCTCCTGGCGCAGCACCGCCTCGCTCATGACGACCCAGAGCAGGGGCGGGTGTTCGCGGTCCAGGATCCGCTGGCGTTCCATGCGGGCAGCGACCAAGCCGTCGAGGTCACTCTCGAACCTGGCGCTCAGGACGGCGCGGGCATAGCCCTCCGTCTGGAGCAAGCCGTCGATCAGCTGCGCCTGGAAGGAGTAGATGTACGTCGCCTTCGCCTCCAGGTCCGCGTACGGCCTGAACCACGACGGCAGTTGGCTCTTCAGCACCAGCCCGATCAGCCGCGAGAAGAGCCCGCCCGTCATCAGCGCCGCGTCGACCCGCTCCGAGAACTCCCTGGTCGGGACCTTTCTCGCCGTCTCGATCTGGCCGACGAGCGAGCCGGTGCAGAAGAGGAGGTCCCCGAGCTGCGCCTGGCTGAGCCCTGCCTCCTCTCTCAGTCGGCGGAGTTCGGCGCCGTAGTAGTCCAGCGGCGAGGCGCTGGGATCGAGGCTGCGGATGTTGACCATGACGAGGTCACCCCCAAGCAGACGCACGCAGGCGTTGTGTTCAGGCCGTAGCCGAGCGTAACGAAAGCCGCCCACCCTGGGGACATGAATGAAGCAACAGACCTGCATCCCGCAGAACTTGGGGCCAGCTACCGCATGGGCTTCACTGTCGGTGAGCACTCCGCCCGCCACATGCGGCACATCCTGCGCATGTTCCTCACGCGTTGGGAACTCGGTCACCTGTCCGACGCGGGCGGCCTCGCGCTCACCGAGCTCGTCGCGAACGTCGTACGGCACGTGCCGGGGCGGCGGTGCTCGGTGCTGTTCCTGCGGGAGCCGTACGGGCTGCGGGTGGAGGTGGCGGACGGGGTGGTCTGTGCTCTCCACGCGAAGGTGCCGGACCCGGCGGCGGAGGGCGGGCGGGGGCTCGCGGTCGTGGAGGGCGTGACGGACCGGTGGGGGGTGGAGGAGCGGCGGGACGGGAAGACGGTGTGGTTCGAGTGCGACGCGTAGGGCACGATGGGCGCCCGCACCGACGTACTACCCGCCAGTAGGAGAGCGCCATGTCCGCCACGCCCGAGCCCACTCCCGAGATCCTCGCCGCCTTCGAGGCCGCGAAGGGGTTCATGCCCGCCGGGGAGGGCCTGGCGCTGTACGCGGCGGCGGCCGAGGCCGGGAAGCTGGGGCTGCCGCTGCTTGAGGTGGGCACGTACTGCGGGCGCTCGACGATCCTGCTCGCCGACGCGGCGCGGCGGGCGGGGACGGTGGCGGTGACCGTGGACCACCACCGGGGGAGCGAGGAGCAGCAGCCGGGGTGGGAGTACCACGACCCGACCGTGGTGGACCCGGAGGTCGGCGTGATGGACACGCTGCCGACCTTCCGGCGGACGCTGCGGAAGGCGGGCCTGGAGGAGCACGTGATCGCGGTGGTCGGGCGGAGCCCGCAGGTCGCGAAGGTGTGGGGCGGTGAGCTGGGGCTCGTCTTCGTCGACGGCGGGCACACGGACGAGCACGCGACCAACGACTACGAGGGCTGGGCCCCCAAGGTCGCCCCCGGGGGTCTCCTTGTGATCCACGACGTCTTCCCCGACCCGGCGGACGGCGGCCAGGCGCCGTACCGGATCTACCTGCGCGCCCTGGAGTCCGGCGACTTCGAGGAGGTCTCGGTCACGGACTCGCTGCGGGTGCTGCGCCGGGTCTCCGCCTGACCCTGACCGCACCGCCCGTCGGAGTAGGCTGCGCAAAGGGGTCCGGGCGTAGTACTACGAATGGAGTGACCGCTGTGGCGAGACGGAACGACGAGCGGCGTGCCGCGCTCGTGGACGCGGCGATCGAGGTGCTGGCCCGGGAGGGTGCCCGGGGGCTGACCTTCCGGGCGGTGGACGGCGAGGCCGGGGTGCCGACCGGGACCGCCTCCAACTACTTCGCCAACCGGGACGACCTCCTCACCCAGGCCGGCGCCCGGGTCTACGAGCGGCTCCAGCCCGACGAGGCCACCCTGGAGGGCACCAGGACCGCGCCGCACGACAAGGAGACGTACACCCGGCTCATGCGGGAGCTGGTCGGGCGGGTCTCCGCCTTCCGCACCGGCTACCTCGCGCTGCTCGAACTGCGCCTGGAGGCAACGCGCCGGCCCGCGCTCCGCTCGATCCTCACCGAGCGGGTACGGGCCGACGTCGAGCAGAACACGACCTTCCACGAGGCGTCCGGGCTCCCCGGCGACGCCACCGCCGTCAAGCTGCTGATCCTCACCCTGAACTGGCTGATCGTCGAGCAGCTGACCCTCCCCGAGGTCTTCTCCGAGGAGGAGCGCGAGGCGCTGGTGGCCGCCGCCGTGGACCGGATCGTCTTCGCGGACTGAGGACGGCCCGGGGGCGCTGTCAGTAGAGGCCCTTGGTCACGTAGAGGCAGTTGGTGTAGCTGTAGCCGGGCTCGATCTTCGCCTTGCTGGTCTTGGTGTCGCCGGCCGTGGCGAAGCCCGACCCGGCCCGCTTCTGGAGCAGGTGGTACGTGCCGGCGGGCAGCTGGACGGTCGCCTTCGGGTACTTCGAGGACGCCCCGGAGCAGGGCTTGAAGCCCCGCAGGACGGTCTCGACGCGGTCGTAGGTGCGGCAGTCGCCGCAGGGCCTCAGGGTGATCTTGCCGGTGACCGGGCCCGTGTAGAGGAGCTCGACCTCGTCCGGGGCGTCGTTGCTGATCACCATGGTCATGCGGGCGCCGCCGGGCGCCTTCGCCGGGGGCAGCTTCTTCCCGGCCTCCGGCTCCTTGTCGGCGATCTGCGCGGCGATCGCGATGGAGCGGGCGTGGGCGGCCTGGTCGCTGTCCGGGTAGTCCTTGGCGTACTTCTCCATGGTCGCGGCGGCCTTGGTGAACTGCTCGTTCCCGAACTGCTGGGTTCCGCAGGCGAACACGCCCTTCCGGACGCCCCGGTCCGCCTCCGTCCGCACCTCCGTCAGCTTCAGCGTGCGCAGCGAGTCGGCGGTGGTCCGCAGGGAGCGCAGCTCCTCCGTGGTGGCGCAGTGGTCGTCGCCGGAGTCGGTGAGCGAGCCGACGCGGGTGCGGACCGCGTCCCGGACGGCCGGGCGGACCTTCGCGGTGTACGGCGACCCGGGGAAGAGATTGGCGAGCTCGCCGAAGTGGCCCTCGGCGGTCGGTGAGGAGTCCCCGTCGAGGGCCTCGGCGCCGCACTCGTACAGCGAGTGGGCCAGCGGCTCCTCGACTCCGGCCGGGCGCTCGCCGAGGAGGTCCTTGTCGACGAGGGAGGTGAGGCCCTTCAGGTGCTTGAGGGGGGCCAGCGCCTCGCAGTAGCTCTTGCTCGCGTACGGCGCCGCGACCGCCTTGTAGTACGCGTCGAGCCGGTCCGGCACGAGCTTCCCGGCGCGCGAGTCGCCGTGCTTCGTACCAAGGTCGTCGTACTCCTCCAGCGCCTTGACGTAGTCCCCCTCGGAAGCGGCGAACGCCTCGCCCTTGTGCGCGGTCACCAGCGCGTCGGCGGCGGCGAGCCGGGCGAGGAGCGCCTGCTGGCGGGCCTCCTCGCGGGCGTCCGCGTGGGCCGCGCCGTACGCGACGGCGCCGCCGACGGGCGCGGCGAGCAGCACGACGGCGAGCGGCAGCGCCAGGCGGCGCACCGTGGCGCCGAAGGAGAGGCGGGCGCGCAGGCCCCGCCGGGCCCCGTCGGCCGCGGCGGCCAGCAGGAAGGCGCCGTACCCGATGAGGACGCCCTGGGGCACGCCGTCCGCGTCCGCCGGGAGCGCGAGCAGCAGCAGGGCGGCGGTGGCGGCCCAGCAGAGGGCCGCGCCGATCCAGTGGCGGAGGAGGACGTAACCGAGCCCGAGGCAGGAGAGGTTCAGCAGTGCGACGAGGACGGCCTGGAGCGGCCGTGCCTCGCCCGGTGCGCCGCCTCCCGCGCCGCCGGGGCCGTAGGCCGGCGGGGCGGGGGGTGGCGGCGGGAGGGTCCCGGTGCCGGCCCAGCCGGGGGCGGTGGGGGGTGCGGGGTACTGCCCCGGGTACGGGCCGGGCGCCGGGCCGCCGTAGCCGCCGGGGGGCGGGCCGAAGCCGGAGGCGGGGGTGGTGGGACCGGTCTGGCTCGCGGAGCCGGTCGTCGGGCTCGCGGATTCCGTGGCGCCGTGGGAGCCGCCGTTCTGCGGGGCCTCCCAGGGGGCGGGGCCGGGGGCGGGCAGCCTGAAGGAGCCCGTGGGCGTGGCGTCCGTACCACCGCCGGAGCCGCCGTGCCCGCCGTCGGCGGAGCCCGTACCCCCGCTCGCACCGCCGCCGCCCCTCATCGTCATCGTCTCGTCGGAGGGGCGGGCCGGGCCCTCCCCCTTGCCGAGGTCCACCTCGGGCGCGTCCTGCGGGCGCGCGTCGTTCGGGTCTTCCCCCGCCACGGTTTCCCCCTCGTGGTCCAGGCGCGGTGACAGCCACCGCCACCGCCGTCTCTCCCCCATACCCTTCCCGGGGCGCGCACACGCGTCCACCGGATTGCCCCTGTGGACACCCGAACCGTGACCTGCCCCACCGGTCCGTGGTTCCGGACGCGGGAAGCCCTAGAGTCGCGGGGTGCCGTACGACCACAGGAGCCCCGTGACCCGCCGCCTGCCCGCCGCTCTCGCCGCCCTCCTCTGCTCCGCCGCGCTCGCGGGCTGCGGTGCCTCCTCCGAGGCTGCGCAGGGCGCCCGGGGCCCGGCCCCGGCGGCCACCGCCACCACGACGACGCCCGCCGCTCCGGCCCCCAGCCCGACCCCCGATGCTCAGCCGCTCGCGGGGCGCACGATCGTCGTCGACCCCGGGCACAACCCGGGGAACTTCCGGCACACGCGGGAGATCAACCAGAAGGTCGACATCGGGACCGGCCTCAAGGAGTGCGACACCACCGGCACCTCGACGAACGCGTCCGGCGGGAAGGCCGCGTACACGGAGGCGGCGTTCACTCTCGACGTCTCGCACCGGCTGCGGGACCTCCTGGAGGCGCGCGGCGCCACCGTCGTCCTGACGCACGACGCGGACCGGCCGTACGGGCCCTGCATCGACGAGCGGGCCAGGACCGGGAACGGGGCGGAGGCCGACGCGGTGGTCTCCGTGCACGCGGACGGCTCCGCACAGGGGAACCGCGGCTTCCACGTGATCGTACCCACGAAGGTGAAGAAGGGGTCCGCCGACACCGGCCCCATCGTGGCCCCTTCGCGTACGCTCGGCGAGCGCATCGCCGCCGCCTTCGGCCGGGCGACCGGCACGGCACCCGCCAACTACCTCGGTGACGGTACCGGGTTGGACGTCCGTTCCGATCTCGGCGGGCTCAATCTCTCGACCGTGCCCAAGGTCTTCGTCGAATGCGGCAATATGCGTGATCCGAAGGACGCCGCACTGCTGACGTCCGGGGCGTGGCGGCAGAAGGCGGCGCAGGGCATCGCCGACGGCATCGTGACCTACCTCCAGGGGTAGAACCCGCGGGCGATAGATTCGCTCCGTACGATGGGGCCGCCCCCGTGCCACGAACCGGCGCCTGCCCGACGCGACGACGACCCGACGAAGGACTTCTTACGTGAATATCCGCTCCCTCACCCGAGGCGATGGCGTGCTGATCGGCGCTGCGGTGGTGCTGTTCATCGCCTCGTTCCTCGACATCGCCGGCTGTGACGCCTCCGCGTCGGTCTGCGACAGGATCGACCTCCCGAACGCCTGGGAGCTCTCCCAGCTCGGCTGGGGCACCTTCTTCCTCGGCATCGCCGGTGCGGCGCTCGTCGTCGTCTCGCACGGTCTGCCTCAGCAGCGGAAGATCGCGGGCCTTGAGCTCGGCCAGGTCGGCGCGGCCTTCACCGTCGCCTCGGCGTGGACCCTGCTGATGTGGATCTTCGAGTCGAACGACGCCGGCGCCGGCCTGATCCTCGGCCTGATCGCCGCCCTCGTCCTGGCCGCCGCCGCGGTGGCCGGCCCGATGGTCCCCGCCCTGAAGGCCCCGCTCGTGGGCGCCCCGCGCCCGGCGGCCCCGCAGCCGTACAACCCGCAGCCCGGCCAGCAGGGCGTTCCCGGCGGTGCCCCCGGCGGCGTTCCCGGCGGTTACGGCTACCCGGGCGCCCAGCAGCACCCGCAGCCGTACCCGGCGCCGCAGGACGCCTCGCAGGGCGGCCAGCAGTACGGCCAGCCGCAGCCCACCCCGCAGCCGGCTCCCCAGCCGGAGCCGCAGGCGCAGGCGCCGTCGGACTTCTCGCCGTTCTGGTTCGCCGTGCCGGTGGCCCGTCCACTGCACGCGGAGGACGGCTCCGGCGCGCAGATCGCCGAGCTGGCCCCCGGCACCTGGTACCTGGCCGTGGAGCAGCGCGGCCAGGCGCTGATCGCGCAGACGCAGGACGGCCGCCGCGGTCTCCTCCAGGACACCTCGGGCATCCAGCGCGGCTGACCCGCCCACCCCGTACCACCCCGTGGCCCCCCGGCCGGAAGCCTTCCGGTCGGGGGGCCACTGGCGTACAGTCCCGGAACCTGACCTGACCACCCATCAGAAAGGGGCCGGGCCATGCGCCTGGGACTCGCGCTCGGCTACTGGGGCCGCGGCCCCTCCCCCGCCCATCTGGAGCTCGCGCGCGAGGCGGAGCGGCTCGGCTACGACTCGGTGTGGACGGCGGAGGCCTGGGGCTCGGACGCCTTCACCACCCTCACCTGGATCGCCGCGCACACCAGCCGCATCGGCCTGGGCACGGCCGTGGCCCAGATGGCGGCCCGCACCCCCACGGCGACGGCGATGCACGCCCTCACCCTCGACCACCTGTCGGGCGGCCGGATGCGCCTCGGCCTGGGCCTCTCGGGCCCGCAGGTGGTGGAGGGCTGGTACGGCCGCCCCTTCCCCCGCTCCCCCCTGACCGCCACCCGCGAGTACGTGGACGTGATCCGGCAGGTCCTCCGCCGCGAGGCCCCGGTGCGCCTGGAGGGCCGCCACCACTCCTTCCCGTACGCGGGCGAGGACGGCACCGGCCTGGGCAAACCCCTCAAGCCGATCACCCACCCCCTCCGCCCCGACCTCCCGATCCTGCTGGGCGCCGAGGGCCCGAGGAACATCGCGCAGACGCTCCGGATCGCCGACGGCTGGCTCCCCCTCTACTGGTCCCCCACCCGCTGGCGCGAGGTGTACGCCCTCCCGGACCGCCTCCCCACCGGCTTCCGCGTCGCCCCCATGGTCCGCGCCCAGGTCTGCGACGACGTGGCCAAGGGCCTCCTGCCGGTCAAGGCGATGCTCGGCTTCTACATCGGCGGCATGGGCCACACCACCCGCAACTTCCACGCCGACCTCATGGCCCGCATGGGCTACGAGGCCGAAGCCCGGCACATCCAGGGCCTCTTCACCGAGGGCCGCCGTGAGGAGGCCGTCCTCGCCGTCCCCGACGCCTTCGCCGACGAGATCTCCCTGGTCGGCCCCAGGGAGCGGATCGCGGAACGGCTCCAGCAGTGGCGTACGGGCCCGGTGACGGAACTGCTGGTCACGGCCCCTGACCTGGAGACGCTGCGGACGCTGGCGGAGTTCGCCGATCCTGCCGCCGCATGACGCTCAGCCGCCGCTGAGCTGGGAGGCCGACGGGACCTTGTCGACGACCTCGGCGCCCGCGGACCTGCCGGCGTCCTTGACGCCGGTGATGACGCCCTCCAGGCCGCCGACGTCCGCGGCGTCCACCTCGCCCTTGCGGAGCTTCGTACCGAGGTCCTTGAGGGACTCGATGCCGGCGGAGAGCGGGGCGACCGCCTTGGAGAGGAGGGGGTCGCCCTCGGCGTTCCTCACCGCGGCCTTCAGCCGGTTGTAGGTGAAGGCGCCCGCGAGGCCCGCCTTGACCAGGGCGAAGGTGCGGCCGTCGGCGCCCTTCTTGAACGTGCCCGCCCTGTACGGCTTCACGATCCACTGGTAGGCGGCCCCGGCGGCGAGTCCCGCGTTCGCGACGAAGCGGGTCTTCGCGAGCTTCTGCTTCTCGAAGGTGGCCGACGCCGACGGGGTGGGGGTGGCGGCGGCGCTCACCGTCTGGGTGGTGTCGGCGCCGCAGGCGGCGGTGGTGAGCAGCAGGGCGCAGGACAGCAGCAGCGCGGCGACGCCGCGGGACACGGTTCTCGGCACGGCGGGACCTCCTGGGGCGGAGCCGGATGGCGCCAGCCTCGCCCGGGGGCGTACGGGCCGCCATCCGGGCGGCCCGTCCGGGTGTGTCACTTCCCGCTTCGTTCCCCGCAGCAGTCCGGGTCCAGGCCCGTCGGCAGGGTCTCGCCGCCGAAGACGGCGACGGTGGCCTGTTCGCCGCCGAGGGCCGCGACCGCGAGGAGGAGGGAGCCGGCCGTCCAGGTGGTCCGCTCCTCGGGCCAGACCGCCGGTTCGTGGCCGTCCTCGCCCTCGTACACGTACCCCGTCCAGTACAGGCCGTCGGCGGCCCGCAGGTGGCCGATGGCCTTGAGGATCGCGAGGGCCCGGTCGGACTCGCCCACCGCCCAGAGGGCGAGGGCGAGTTCGCAGCTCTCGCCGCCGGTGACCCACGGGTTGGGGACGACGCAGCGGACGCCGAGGCCGGGGACGACGAAGTCGTCCCAGCGCTCGTCGAGCCGGGCCTTCGCCTCGGCGCCGGTGACGGCGCCGCCGAGGACCGGGTAGTACCAGTCCATCGAGTAGCGGGACTTGTCGAGGAAGCGCTCGGGGTGGCGGCGGATCGCGTGGGCGAGGGCCCCGGCGGCCAGCTCCCAGTCCGGCTGCGGTTCCTCGCGGGCCTCGGCGAGCGCGAGGGCGCAGCGCAGGGCGTGGTGGATCGAGGAGGAGCCGGTCAGGAGCGCGTCGGTGACGGGGGTGCCGTCGGGCTCGCGCTTCCAGCCGATCTGGCCGCCGGGCTGCTGGAGCCGGAGGACGAACTCGACCGCCGCGTAGACGACCGGCCACATCCGGTCGAGGAAGGCGTCGTCGCCGGTCGACAGGTAGTGGTGCCAGACGCCGACGGCTATGTACGCGGTGAAGTTGGACTCCTTGCCGCGGTCGGTGACGTCGTCCGGGTCGCCGTCGTGGTAGGCCGCGTACCAGGAGCCGTCACCGTTCTGGTGCCGGGCGAGCCAGGCGTAGGCGCGGGCGGCGGCCTCGTGCTCGCCGGCCGCGTCCAGGGCCATGGCGGCCTCGGTGTGGTCCCAGGGGTCGAGGTGGTGGCCACGGAACCAGGGGATGGCGCCGTCCTCGCGCTGGGCGGCGAGGATGCCGGCGACGGTGCCGGCGGCCTCCTCGGCGGTGAGGACGCCGGGCAGGACCAGGTGTTCCGCGATCCGCTCGGGGCTCACGCCTCCGCCTTCGGGAGGTGCGGCTTGGTGGCGTAGGCGACGAAGCTCTTGCCGACGACCGGGTTGAGCAGCTGCTCGGCGACCCGGGTCAGGGCGGGCTTCTTCATGATGTCCCAGACCAGGAGCTTGTGGTACGCGCGGACCGGCAGCGCCTTGTCGTTGTCGACGCCGAAGGCGCACTTCAGCCACCAGTACGGCGAGTGCAGGGCGTGCGCGTGGTGGGTGCCGTACGGGCGGAGACCGGCCTGGCGGATCTTGGCGAGGAGTTCGTCCGCCTTGTAGATGCGGATGTGGCCGCCCTCGACCTCGTGGTACGCGTCGGAGAGCGCCCAGCAGACCTTCTCGGGGCCGTAGCGGGGCACAGTGATCGCGATCCGGCCGCCGGGCTTGAGGACGCGGACCATCTCGGCGAGGACGCCCTTGTCGTCCGGGATGTGCTCCATGACCTCGGAGATGATGACGACGTCGAAGGACTCGTCGGGGAAGGGCAGGTTGAGCGCGTCGCCCTCCATCGCGGTGGCGGTCGCGCCGGCCGGGGCCTCGCCGGCCTCCTTCATGGCGGCGAACCACTTGGCGACCTCGCGGATCTCCTCGCCGTTCTGGTCGAGCGCCACGACCTGGGCGCCGCGCCGGTAGCACTCGAAGGCGTGCCGGCCCGCGCCGCAGCCCAGATCGAGCACGCGGTCGCCGGGGGCGAGCGGGAAGCGGGTGAAGTCGACGGTCAGCACGGGGTCTGCCCTTCCGAGTGGCGGGGGTTCGGGTGGTGCGGTGGTGGTACGTGGGGGGATGCGGGGGGGCCGCGGTCAGCGGCGGGCGGCGGCCCGACGGGCCACGGCCTCCCGGTAGAGGTCGGCGGTGCCCTGCGCGGCCCGCGCCCAGGTGAACCGGTCGAGGACCCGCGCCCGCCCCGCCGCACCGAGCCGCGCCCGCAGCTCGGCGTCACCCAGCACCCGCCCGAGCGCCGCGGCCAACGCGCCCGCGTCACCGGTCGGCACCGCGAGGCACGTCTCGCCGTCGGCCCCGGCGACCTCCGGGATCGCGCCCCCGGTCGTGGCGACCAGCGGCGTACCGGTCGCCATCCCCTCCGCAGCGGGCAGCGAGAAGCCCTCGTACAGGGAGGGGACGCAGGCGACCTGCGCGGACCGGTACAGGTCGACGAGCTCCGCGTCGCTGATGCCCTTGACGAACTGGACGGCGCCTTCGAGCCCGTACCGCTCGATGGCCTGGGCGACGGGTCCGTCCTCGGCGCGCTTGCCGACGACGACGAGGTGCGCGTCGGACTGCTCGGTACGGAGCTTGGCCAGCGCCTCGATCAGGAAGACCAGGCCCTTGAGAGGGACGTCGGCGCTGGAGGTGGTGACGATCCGGCCGGGGACCTCGGCGACGGAGGGGTCCGGAGACCACAGTTCGGTGTCGGCGCCGATGTGGACGACCCGGATGCGGTCCTCGCGGACGCCGAGGTGCTCGACGATCTCGTCGCGGGAGGTGCCGGAGACGGTGAGGACGGACGGCAGGCGGCGGGCGACGCGCTTCTGCATGCGGGTGAAGCCGTACCAGCGGCGGACGGAGGCGCGGCGCTTCCAGTCGGCGGCGGCGTCGAGTTCGAGCCGCCGGTCGACGGTGATGGGGTGGTGGATCGTGGTGACAAGTGGAGCGCCGAGCGCGCGGGGGCCGCCGAGGAGTCCGTACCCGAGGGTCTGGTTGTCGTGGATCACGTCGAAGTCGCCGCGGCGGGCGGCGAGCGTGCGGCGGGCCCGCAGGGAGAAGGTCAGCGGCTCGGGGAAGCCGCCGGTCCACATGGTGGCGACCTCCAGGGCGTCGATCCAGTCCCGGTACTCCTCGCGCTTCGGCGTGCGGAAGGGGTCGGGCTGGCGGTAGAGGTCGAGGCTGGCGATCTCGCTGAGCGGCACGCCCTCGTCGAGGACCGGGTAGGGCTGCGAGCCGAAGACCTCGACGGTGTGGCCCAGGCGGGCCAGCTCCCGGGAGAGGTGCCGGACGTAGACGCCCTGGCCCCCGCAGAAGGGGTTGCCCTTGTACGTGAGGAGAGCGATCCGCAACGGACGGTCACCGGAGCCGGTGACGCCCTGCCGGGGGCTTGCCTCTATGGCCTCAGCGGTCATGCGCGACCCCCTTCGAGCGTGCGTTTCGCGCGAGCGTAACCGCTCGCGCTAATGTAGAACAAGTTGCAGAGTTGATCGCTCCCGGCGTCTCGTCGATGCCCCGTCGACACCTCGTCGGCGCCTCGTCGATCCCTCCGGGAGGCACCGAATCTACCGGCAGGTAGCTCCGGTGCGAGCGCCGGAACAGGTGATTCGCACCACCCGGCCGCAGAGGTTCGCGCCACGGCCGTCCTCCGCCATACTGGCGGCTTCCCACCGCACGGAACGGGACCCCGATGACCGCAGAGAGCAGAGCGGACCACCGCCCCTCCGCCACACCGCCCCTGACGGAGCGACAGGAGGCGCGCCGCCGCCGCATCCTGGACGCCAGCGCCCGGCTCGCCGCCCGGGGCGGCTTCGACGCGGTGCAGATGCGGGAGGTGGCGGAGGCGGCCGGGGTCGCCCTCGGCACCCTCTACCGCTACTTCCCCTCCAAGATCCACCTGCTCGTCGCGACCATGCAGGACCAGCTCCAGCACATGCACACCACCCTGCGGAAGCACCCCCCGGCGGGCGCGGCCCCGGCGGAACGGGTCGCGGAGACCCTGATGCGCGCCTTCCGCGCCCTCCAGCGCGAGCCGCAGCTCGCCGACGCGATGGTCAGGGCGCTGACCTTCGCGGACCGCGGCGTGAGCCCCGAGGTGGACACGGTCTCCCGTCTGACGACGGCGATCATCCTGGACGCGATGGGCACCGAGCAGCCGACCCCGGCCCAGCTGTCGGCCGTCCGCGTCATCGAGCACACCTGGCACTCGGCCCTCATCACCTGGCTGTCGGGCCGCGCCTCGATCGCCCAGGTGAAGATCGACATCGAGACGGTCTGCCGCCTGATCGACCTGACGGCCCCGTCGGCCCCGGAGCGGGCGGGACGCTGAGGCCCCGCCCGCCGGGCGGCGTACCGGAGCTCACTCCTCCGGCGGGTACACCGGTTCCCCGCCGTCCGCGAGGGTGATGAGGATCGCCTCGACCGGGCAGCCCTCGGCCGCCGCGAGGATGTTCTCGGCCGCGTCGGTGTCCGGGCGCAGGGCGTGGGACTGGCGGGCGGTGTCGAGGCGGAAGCCGTCGGGGGCGTGGTTGAGGCACAGGCCGGAGCCGATGCAGACGCCGCGGTCGACCTCCACGTGCCAGCGGTCGCCCATCAGTGGTCCCCGTGGCCGGCGGGGAGGTGGATCATCTTGTGCTCCAGGTACTCGGAGAAGCCCTCGGGGCCGAACTCGCGGCCCAGGCCGGAGTTCTTGTAGCCGCCGAAGGGGCCGAGCATGTCGAGGCTGAAGGTGTTGACGTTGAAGGTGCCGGTGCGGACCCGGCGGGCGAAGTCGATGCCGTGCTCGACGTCGCCGGTCCAGACGCTGCCGCTGAGGCCGTAGTCGGAGTCGTTCGCGATCCGCAGGGCCTCGGCCTCGTCCCCGTACGGCAGGAGGCAGACGACCGGGCCGAAGATCTCCTCGCGGGCGATCCGCATGGAGTTGTCGACGTCGCCGAAGAGGGTCGGTTCGACGTACCAGCCGCGGTCGAGGCCGTCCGGGCGGCCGCCGCCCGCGAGGACCTTCGCGCCCTCGGCCTGGCCTATGCCGATGTAGTCGAGGGAGCGCCGCTGCTGGCGGTGGGCGACGAGGGGGCCGACCTGGGTGGCGGGGTCGAGCGGGTCGCCGACGACGAGCGCGGAGGCCGCGGCGGCCAGCGCCTCGGCGATCTCCTCGTACCGGGAGCGGGGGGCGAGGATCCGGGTCTGGGCGACGCACGCCTGCCCGTTGTTCATCCAGGCGGCGGGGACGATGCCGGCGACGGCCGTGGCCACGTCGGCGTCCGGCAGGATCACCGCCGCCGACTTGCCGCCGAGTTCGAGGGTGACGCGGGTGAGGTTGCGGGAGGCGACCTCCATCACGCGCTTGCCGGCGGCGACCGAGCCGGTGAAGGAGACCTTGTCGACGCCGGGGTGCCCGACCAGGTACTCGCTGACCTCGCGGTCGGCGGGCAGGATCGACAGGACCCCCTCCGGGAGACCGGCCTCCGCCGCGATCTCGCCGAGGAGGTACGCGTCGAGCGGCGTCTCCGGCGAGGGCTTGAGGACCGCGGTGCAGCCGGCGAGCAGCGCCGGGCCCAGCTTGGCGGCGGCGGTGAACTGCGGCACGTTCCACGGCACGACGGCCGCGACCACCCCGGCCGGTTCGCGCCGCACGAGCAGCGGGCCGAGGACGCCGCCGCGCCGCTCCTCGAAGACGAAGTCCCGGGCGACGGTGATCGCCGCGTCCCACACCATCATCGCGCCGAGCGCCTGGGCGAGGACGGACCAGGAGTACGGGGAGCCGTTCTGCGCGCTGATCGAGCGGGCCAGCTCCTCGTGCCGGACGGCGATCGCGTCCTTGATCCGGGAGACGGTCTCGATCCGCTCGGCCAGGGTCGTCCGCGGCCAGGGCCCCTCGTCGAAGGCCCGCCGGGCGGCCGCGACGGCCCGGTCCACGTCGGCGCGGGAGGCGTGCGGGACGCGGCCGATGACCTCCTCGGTGTGCGGCGATATCACCTCGATGGAGGCGTTGCCGAGAGGATCGGTCAACTCCCCGCCGATGAACAGCTTTCCGTGCTCCACAAGCTCGGTCATGACCGTCGCCTCCCGAGGAGTCGAGTTCGCGCCCACAGATTTCTGACGATGTTTCAGAACTGATACCAGTTCTAGTTACCATGGGCAATGGCCTTACCGACACGCAGAGATGGGGACGCTCATGACGCAGGTGACCGAGCACGGCGGTGGCGTCTGGTCCCTGCGGGTGCCCATCCCGGACAACCCCCTCGGCCACACCCTGGTGCACGTCGTCGACACCGACCGCGGGCCCGTGCTCGTCGACACCGGGTGGGACGACCCCGCGTCCTGGGCCGAGCTCACCGCCGGGCTCGCCGCGCTCGGCCTCTCCCCCGCCGACGTGCACGGCGTCGTCATCACCCACCACCACCCCGACCACCACGGACTGTCCGGCCGCGTCCGGGAGGAGTCCGGGGCGTGGATCGCCATGCACGCCGCCGACACCGCCGTCGTCCGCCGCACCCGCGACTCGGGGCCCGGGACCTGGCTCGACTACCTCACCCACAAGCTCGCCGCCGCCGGCGCCCCCGAGGAGCACCTCGCGCCGCTGCGCGCCGCCCGCTCCGAGGGCAGGATGCGCACCCTGCCCGGCCTCGGCGCCGCTCTCCCCGACCGGGAGATCGTCCCCGGCGAACTCCTCGGCCTCGCCGGCCGCCGGCTCCGCGCCGTCTGGACCCCCGGCCACACCCCCGGCCACGTCTGCCTCCACCTGGAGGAGGACCACCCCGCCGGCCTCCCCGGCCACGGCCGGCTCTTCTCCGGCGACCACCTGCTGCCCGGGATCAGCCCGCACATCGGTCTGTACGAGGACCCCGACGACTCCCCCAAGCTCTCGACTCCGTTCGAGCAGGGGGGACCCCCACCGGTCACCGATCCCCTCGGCGACTACCTCGACTCCCTGGAGCGGATCGGGCGGCTCGGCGTCGCCGAGGTCCTCCCCGCCCACCAGCACGCCTTCCACGACGCCGGCGGCCGGGTCCGCGAGCTCCTCGCCCACCACGAGGAACGCCTCGCCGGGCTGCTCGCCCTCCTCACCACCCCGCTCACCCCCTGGCAGCTCGCCGAGCGGATGGAGTGGAACCGCCCCTGGGACCGCATCCCGTACGGCTCCCGCAACATCGCCGTCAGCGAGGCCGAGGCCCACATCCGGCGCCTGGTGAAGCTGGGCCGCGCGGAGGCCGTGGCCGGGACGGAGCCGGTGGCGTACGTGGCGGTGTGACGGCGGTGTGACGCGGCTCGCACGCCCGGGGCGCGGCCCGCGCAGGCCGGTACAGTGGCCCGGTCGTCTTCATGCCCGACCAGGGGAAAGCCGGTGCGAATCCGGCACTGACCCGCAACCGTGACGTGCCCGTGGGCACGGAGTCGGAACGCCCTGGCCCGGGACGTGAGCGCCGGCACCGTCGAGGAATACGGCGCCGGACGCGGGCCCCCCGGGGGCGCCGGTGTCCGGTGCCCGCACGAGAGGCAACCATGATCAGCGTCCGCCGCGCCGCCGCCGCGCTCACCGCAGCGGCAGCCGTGCTCAGCACCGCCGCGACCGGCGCGGCCTCCGCCGCGCCCTCCCCGAGCGCTTCCGCCGCCGCGCTCCCGCCCGGTCTGTACGGCAAGGGCGACCCCACCTACGACGGCGTCTGGCGCCAGTCGCTCGCCTTCCTCGCCCAGCGCGCCACCGGCTACCAGCCGGCCGACCAGGCCGTGGACTGGCTGCTCGGCCAGCAGTGCGCCGACGGCTCCTTCGCCTCGTACCGCGCGGACCCGGCGAAGCCCTGCGACGACACGACGATGCGGGACTCCAACGCCACCGCCGTCGCCCTCCAGGCGCTCGGCGCGGTCCGCCGCGAGGCCGCCGACCCGACGAAGATCGACACGGCGGTCAAGTCCGGCTACGGCTGGCTGCGCGGCGTGCAGAACAAGGACGGCGGCTGGAGCTACACCCCCGGCGGCCCCAGCGACGCCAACTCGACCTCGATCGTCGTCAGCGCGCTCGCCGCGTCGGGCGTCAAGCCCGGTTCGTACACCTCGGCCGAGGGCCGCACCCCGTACGACGCGCTGCTCGCGCTCGCGCTGCCCTGCTCCGACGAGGAGGGGCCGGGCGCCTTCGCGTACCAGCCCGACAAGGAGGGCAGGCTCGTCGCCAACGCGGACGCGACGGCGGCGGCCGTCCTCGCCGGGCTCGGCAAGGGCATCACCGCCCCGAAGGCCACTCCGCCGCAGGCCCCGACCTGCGTCGACCTCGCCGAGCCGACCGTCGAGCGGGCCGCGCTCAACGGCGCCTCGTACCTGGCGAAGGCGCTCGTGCGGAACGGGCACCTGAGCACCCCGCCGCTGCCGGGCACCACCGACACCGGCGCCGAGGAGAAGCCGGACTTCGGCAACACCGCCGACGCCGTCGTCGCCCTCGCCGCCTCCGGCACCGCCCGGCTCGCCGAGCCCGCGCTCCAGTGGCTGGAGCAGAACGCCGCCCCATGGGCGAAGGAGTCCGGCCCCGCCGCCTACGCGCAGCTGATCCTGGCCGCGCGGGCCATGGAGGCCGACCCGCGCGAGTTCGGCAAGCCCGAGAAGGTCGACCTGGTCGCGGCGCTGAACGCGACCGGTCCCGCGCCGAAGACCCCCGACACCTCCGCCGCCTCCACGGAGGACGAGGACTCGTTCCTCGGCTTCGACGTGTGGTGGATCATCGGCATCGGCATGGTCGTCGGCGTCGGCATCGGCTTCCTCCTGAGCGGCCGCAAGAAGTGACGCGAGCGGTGCCCTCCCGGAGCCGGGCCGCCGCCGGGGCGCTCGCCTGCGGGACGGCGGGGCTGCTGCTCGCCCTCGGCGCGGCCGCCCCCGCCCAGGCGGCGGGCTACCGGTACTGGTCGTACTGGGAGGCCGACGCCGGGAAGTGGACGTACGCCACCCAGGGCCCGGCGACCGCCCGGCCCGCCGACGGCGACGCGATCGGCTTCCGCTTCGCGCTGAGCGAGGACTCGGCCGACGCGACGAGGCCGACCGCCGCGCCGGACTTCGGCGCGGTCTGCGCCGGTGTCGGGAAGGAGCCCGGTACGAAGCGGGTCGCGGTCGTCGTCGACTTCGGCACCCCGCAGGACGCCCCGTCCGGCGAGACCCCACCGAAGGGCCCGCCGACGACCGGCTGCGCCCGCATCGCCGAGAACGGCACCGGCGCGGACGCCCTCGCGGCCGTCGCCAAGCCGCTCCGCTACGACAGCTCCGCCATGCTCTGCGGCATCGCGGGCTACCCGAAGCACGGCTGCGGGGAGGCGGTCGCCGAGGCGGAACCCGAGCCCGCCGCCCGGAAGCCCGCCGCCCAGGAGGAAGAGGACGGGGGCCCGTCGCTCGGCCTCCTCGCCGGTGGCGGCGCCGTCCTCGTCCTCGGCGCCGCGGCCGTCTGGAAGTCCCGCCGCCGCGCATGAGCCACACCCCTCTGGGCGGGCCCGGGTGGCGGGCGCGTCTCCTCGCGCCCGTGGCGGACCGGGGCAACGCGCTGCACCCGGGAGCCTGGTGGCTGTGGGCGCTCGGGCTCGCCGTCGCCGCCTCGCGGACGACGAACCCGCTGCTCCTCGGGCTGATCGTCGGCGTCGCCGGGTACGTGGTGGCGGCGCGCCGCACCGACGCGCCCTGGGCCCGCTCGTACGGGGCCTTCGTCAAGCTCGGACTGTTCGTCGTCGCCCTGCGGATCGTCTTCTCGATGGCCCTCGGCTCGCCGATCCCGGGCACGCACGAGGTGTTCACGCTGCCCGAGCTGCCGCTGCCCGGGTGGGTGCAGGGCATCCGGATCGGCGGCCGGGTCACCGCCGAGCAGCTGGTCTTCGCCCTGTACGAGGGGCTCAAGCTGGCGGCCCTGCTGATCTGCGTGGGCGCGGCGAACGCGCTCGCCAACCCGGCGCGGCTGCTGAAGTCGCTGCCGGGGGCGCTGTACGAGGCGGGCGTCGCGGTCGTCGTGGCGATGACCTTCGCACCGAACCTGGTCGCGGACGTGGTCCGGCTCCGCACCGCCCGCAGGCTGCGCGGCCGCCCCACGGGCGGGGTGCGGGCGGTCCTGCGGATCGGGCTCCCGGTCCTGGAGGGGGCCCTGGAGCGGTCCGTCGCCGTCGCCGCGTCGATGGACGCGCGCGGGTACGGGCGCACCGCGCGGGTCCCGCCGGCCGTGCGCCGCACCACGAACGTCCTGACCCTCGGCGGCCTGCTCGGCGTCTGCGCCGGTTCGTACGGGCTGCTCGCCGCCGAAGGCGCCGGGTACGGGCTTCCGCTGCTCGCCGCCGGGCTCCTCGCGGCGGTCGCGGGGCTGCGGCTCGGCGGCCGGCGGAGCGTCCGCACCCGCTACCGCCCGGACCGCTTCGGCCCCCGCTCCTGGCTGGTCGCCGCCTCGGGCCTCGCGGTGGCCGTCCTCATGATCCTGGCCAACGGCTACGCGCCGGAGGCCCTGCACCCGGGGGTCGTCCCGCTGACCGCCCCCGAGCTGCCGCTGTGGCCTGCCCTGTCGGTCCTGCCCGGCCTGCTGCCCGCCGTCGTCGCCCCCGTACCGCCCGCCGACCGCAAGGAGCCGTCCGCGTGATCCGCTTCGAGAACGTCTCCGTGACGTACGAGGACGCCGCCGGGCCCACCCTGCGGGACGTCGACCTCACGATCCCGGAGGGCGAGCTGGTCCTCCTCGTCGGCCCGTCGGGCGTCGGCAAGTCGACCCTGCTCGGCGCGGTCTCCGGCCTCGTCCCCCACTTCACCGGCGGTACGCTGCGCGGCCGGGTCACCGTGGACGGCCGGGACACCCGTACCCACCCCCCGCGCGAGCTGGCCGACCTGGTCGGCACGGTCGGCCAGGACCCGCTCGCCCACTTCGTCACCGACACGGTGGAGGACGAGCTCGCCTACGGCATGGAGTCCCTGGGCCTCGCCCCCGCCGTGATGCGGCGCCGCGTCGAGGAGACCCTCGACCTGCTGGGCCTCGCCGAGCTGCGGGACCGCCCGATCGCCACCCTGTCCGGCGGCCAGCAGCAGCGCGTCGCGATCGGCTCCGTCCTGACCGCCCACCCCAAGGTCCTCGTCCTCGACGAGCCGACCTCCGCGCTCGACCCGTCGGCGGCGGAGGACGTCCTCGCGGTGCTCCAGCGCCTCGTCCACGACCTCGGCACGACGGTCCTCATGGCGGAACACCGCCTGGAGCGTGTCGTCCAGTACGCGGATCGCGTCCTGCTCCTGCCTGAGGCCGTCCTCGGCTCCCCCGCCGAGATCATGGCCGTCTCGCCGGTGCACCCGCCGGTGGTGGCGCTCGGGCGGCTGGCGGGGTGGGAGCCGTTGCCACTGACGGTGCGGGACGCGCGGCGGAGGTCGGGTGGGTTGAAGGAGCGGCTGGAGGGGCGGTCGGTGGGGCGGCCGGCGGGGCGGGGCCCTGCGGGGCTTCTCCCCCACCCCGCCCCTTTCCGTAACCGGGGCTCCGCCCCGGACCCCGTACGGGCTGAACTTCCAGCCCCGCCGGCGTTTGAGGTGCGGGGGTCCGGGGGCGGAGCCCCCGGTTACGGGAAGGGGCGGGGTGGGGGAAATCCCCTCTTCCGGTGGCGCCGCACCCGCACGCCCGGCCCCGCACCCGCCCCCACCACCCCCCTCGTCGCCGTCGACCGCCTCGCCGTCCGCCGGGGCCGCGTCGAGGCCCTCCGGCGGGTCGACCTCCGGGTCGACCCCGGCGAGACCATCGCCCTCATGGGCCGCAACGGCGCCGGCAAGTCGACCCTCCTCTCCACGCTCGTCGGCATGGTCGCGCCCACCTCCGGCACCGTCCGCGTCTCGGGACTGACCCCGCACGCCACCGACCCCCGCACCCTCATCCGCCAGGTCGGCCTGGTGCCGCAGGAGCCCCGGGACCTGCTGTACGCGGAGACCGTCGCCGAGGAGTGCGCGGCCGCCGACGCGGACGCGGGTGCGGCGCCGGGGACCTGCCGGGCGCTGGTGGCGGAGCTCGTACCGGGGGTGACCGACGCGACGCATCCCCGGGACCTGTCCGAGGGGCAGCGGCTGGCGCTCGCGCTCGCCGTGGTGCTGACCGCCGCGCCGCCGCTGGTCCTGCTCGACGAGCCGACCCGGGGCCTGGACTACGCGGCGAAGGCCCGGCTGGTCGCCCGGCTGCGGGCGCTCGCCGCGGCGGGGCACGCGATCGTGCTGGCCACGCACGACGTGGAGCTCGCGGCGGAGCTCGCGGACCGGGTGGTGATCGTCGCGGGCGGCGAGGTCGTCGCGGACGGCCCGACGGCCGAGGTCGTCGTCTCCTCCCCCGCCTTCGCCCCGCAGGTCGCGAAGATCCTGGCGCCGCAGCCGTGGCTCACGGTCGAGCAGGTGGAGGAGGCGCTGCGCCCGTGAGGACCCACCCGATCCGGCTCGGACCGCGTTCCGTCGCCGCCCTCGTCCTCGTCTCCCTCGTCGGCCTGACCGGCATCGGCTGGCCGCTCTTCGCGGGCGCCGGGGCCGCCGTCACCGACCACGCCGCCGACGCCCCGTGGCTCTTCGCGCTGATCCTCCCCCTCCTCATCGCCGTCGTCGTGGCGACGATCGCGGACTGCGGGATGGACGCGAAGGCGGTGGCGATGCTGGGGGTGCTCGCCGCCGTGGGGGCGGCGCTGCGCCCGCTGGGGGCGGGCACGGCGGGCCTGGAGCCGATGTTCTTCCTGATGGTGCTGAGCGGCCGGGTCCTCGGCCCCGGCTTCGGCTTCGTGCTCGGCGCGGTGACGATGTTCGCGTCGGCTCTGCTCACCGGCGGGGTGGGGCCGTGGATGCCGACGCAGATGCTGGCCATGGGCTGGTTCGCGATGGGCGCGGGGCTGCTCCCTGCGGGGGTCCGGGGGCGGTCGGAGCGGCTGATGCTCGCCGCGTACGGCTTCCTGGCGGCGTTCGCGTACGGCACGGTCACCAATCTGTACGGCTGGGTGACGGTCGGTGGCCTGGGGACCGGGGTCTCCTTCGTCCCGGGCGCGCCGGTCGGCGAGAACCTGGCCCGTTTCCTGGCGTTCGTGCTGGCCACCTCGCTCGGCTGGGACCTCGGCCGGGCCGTGCTCACCGTCGTCCTCACCCTGACCGTCGGCGGGCCGCTGCTGCGGGCGCTGCGGAGGGCCACGCGGCGGGCGAACTTCGAGGCCCAGGTCACATTCGAGGGGCCCGAGAAGGGGTCTGCGGGTGAGGCGCCTCATAGGACCCACGTCACGTACGACCGGAAATAGTAGAACCGGACGAGTCGCCCAAAACGCCCATATCAACCCCTGACCTGCGGAAATGTCCGTCCGCCGCGCCACGATCCTTCCGCCCGGACTCCGAACCTTCCTCGTACAAGGGGTCGTTGCGCCGCCTCCCGGGATTTGTTTCCGTAGTGGACGTCGCCAGGCGGCAGGTGCTCAGCGAAGCGCAGCGCAACACAGCGCACATCGCAGCACCGCGGCAGGCCGGTTCCCCCAGTTCCCGGGTTCCCCGGGCCCTGGTTCCGGCATGCCGAAAACGGCCCGAACCGGCCGTGACGCCCGGCGCGACCCCAGTCCCCGACGTTAGGTAGACGTTTTGTTCCGCTCGCTCGCCACTCGTGTCGTCGCCCGCAAGAAGACCCTCGCCGCCTCCGCAGCCGTGCTGCTCGGCGCCTCGGGTGCGGTGCTCGGCACGACGGGCTCGGCCTCGGCCGCCAGCCCGCAGGAGATCGCCAAGCAGATCGTTCCCGCCTCGCAGTACGCGTCGTTCAGCAAGATCGTTTCCCACGAGTCCGGCTGGAACCACAAGGCCACCAACTCCTCCTCCGGCGCCTACGGCCTGGTCCAGGCCCTGCCCGGCTCCAAGATGGCTTCCGCCGGTGCCGACTGGAAGACCAACCCGGCCACCCAGATCAAGTGGGGCCTGAAGTACATGAACGAGCGTTACGGCTCCCCGAACGCCGCCTGGGCGTTCTGGCAGGCCAACGGCTGGTACTAAGAGTCACCACGCCGTAGAGCGCACCCCGCAAGGCCCCGCCCTCCACTCGGAGGGGCGGGGCCTGCGGCGTTCCCGGACGGGCCCTACCGGGGCGACTCGGTGGAGGCCGGGCTCGCGCCGCCCTTCACGCCGGCGCCGGGCGCCTGCCCCAGTGCCACGACCCAGTCGCCCTCGTGCCGGAACATCTGGACGTTCGCGGTGAAGGGCCTGCCCTGCCGGTCGGTGGCGACCACCCGGGTGCTCGCCACGTCGGCGGCGAACTCGTGCGACACCTCGACCTCGTCGATCTTCAGGCCCTTGCCGCCGTCGGCGGCAAGGGCCTCCCGCGCGTCCGCCTCGACGCCCTCGTAGCCCGAGGGCCCCAGCCGCACGAGCGCCGCCACGTCGCGGTCGTTCAGCGCCCGCACGTACGCCTCGGCCGTCTGCCGCTCCGTCCGCCCCTGCCCCTTCTCCTCCTGCGCGCACCCCGCCAGCAGCAGCGCACACGCGATGCCGGCCAACACCTGGGACTTCCGCACGGTTCCCCCGCTCGCATCCGCTCACGTCCGTTCGTCTCCCGTACGGACGCGTGCGCGCGTACGCCGGTTCCCGGTCCGGGCGGCGGTCGGCCCCGGGTCGGAACCGGGTCAGAGCCGCTGGATGATCGTCCCGGTGGCGAGGGCTCCACCGGCACACATCGTGACCAGCGCGAACTCCTTGTCGGTCCGTTCCAGCTCGTGCAGCGCCGTGGCGATCAGCCGGGCGCCGGTCGCGCCGACCGGGTGGCCGAGGGCGATGGCGCCGCCGTTGACGTTGACCCTCTCCAGGCCGTCGAGGTCCCTCTCGAACTCCTGCGCCCAGCTCAGGACGACGGAGGCGAAGGCCTCGTTGATCTCGACCACGTCGATGTCCCGGAGGGACATGCCGGCCTTGCCGAGGACCGCACGGGTCGCGTCGATCGGCCCGTCCAGGTGGTAGTGCGGGTCGGCGCCGACGAGCGCCTGGGCGACGATCCGGGCGCGGGGGCGCAGTTTCAACGCCCTGGCCATGCGCTTGGAGGCCCACATCACGGCGGAGGCGCCGTCGGAGATCTGGGAGGAGTTCCCCGCGGTGTGGACGGCGGTGGGCATGACCGGCTTGAGCCGGGCGAGCCCCTCCATGGTGGTGTCGCGCAGCCCCTCGTCGCGGTCGACGAGCCGCCACATGCCCTGCCCCGCGTGCTGCTCCTCCTCGGTGGTCGGGACCTGGACGGCGAAGGTCTCGCGCTTGAACCGCTCCTCGGACCAGGCGACGGCCGCCCGCTCCTGGGAGAGGAGGCCGAGGGAGTCGACGCGCTCGCGGGTCAGGCCGCGGCGGCGGGCGATGCGCTCGGCGGCCTCGAACTGGTTGGGCAGGTCGACGTTCCACTCGTCCGGGAAGGGCCGGCCGGGCCCGTGCTTGGAGCCGGAGCCGAGCGGGACGCGGGACATGGCCTCGACGCCGCAGGAGATGCCGACGTCGATGACGCCGGCGGCGATCATGTTGGCCACCATGTGGCTCGCCTGCTGGGAGGAGCCGCACTGGCAGTCGACGGTGGTGGCGGCGGTCTCGTACGGGAGGCCCATCGTGAGCCAGGCGGTGCGCGCCGGGTTCATGGACTGCTCGCCGGCGTGGGTGACCGTACCGCCGACGATCTGCTCGACGCAGTCGGCGGGGATGCCGGTGCGGCCGAGGAGTTCGCGGTAGGTCTCGCCCAGGAGGTAGGCGGGGTGGAGGTTGGCGAGCGCGCCTCCGCGCTTGCCGATGGGGGTGCGTACGGCTTCGACGATGACGGGTTCCGCGGCCATGAGCTCGTCCTCTCCTCGACCGGGCGGGGTGTCCCGGCACCCGCCGGTCGGCATCATGGGAGAACTAGTACGCGTTCTAGTTCCGAGTGAAGTCTGATGACTGCTACCGCCGGTACGCAAGGGTCGGGGAGGCGCGAGTTCGGCCGCGAAGAGGACGAGCGGCGGAGGGAGGGGCGAGATTCGGACCGCACCTCCTGCCGCGCCTCTTGCTACTTGTAGAACTCGTTACTAACTTTCCCGGCAACTTCTGATGGTCCATCAGATATTGGAGCGTGTTGCCGATGCCCTGCCCCCACCTCCCCGAAGGATTCGACGCCACCGACCCCGACCTGCTGCGCAGCCGCGTCCCGCTTCCCGAGTTCGCGGAACTGCGGCGGACCGCCCCGGTCTGGTGGTGCCCCCAGCCGCGCGGCATCACCGGCTTCGACGACGAGGGGTACTGGGCCGTCACCCGCCACGCCGACGTCAGGTACGTCTCCACCCACCCCGAGCTGTTCTCCTCCCACGAGAACACCGCCGTGATCCGCTTCAACGAGCACATCGGACGCGAACAGATCGACGCCCAGAAGCTGATCATGCTGAACATGGACCCGCCCGAGCACACCCGGGTCCGCCAGATCGTCCAGCGCGGCTTCACCCCGCGCGCCATCCGCGGCCTGGAGACCGCCCTGCGCACCCGCGCCCGCGCGATCGCCGAGGAGGCCGGGGCCGCCGCGGCCCAATCCCCCGACCGCGCCTTCGACTTCGTCACCCGGGTCGCCGTCGAGCTCCCCCTCCAGGCCATCGCCGAACTCATCGGCGTGCCCCAGGAGGACCGCTCCCGGATCTTCGACTGGTCCAACAAGATGGTGGCGTACGACGATCCCGAGTACGCCATCACCGAGGAGGTCGGCGTCGAGGCCGCCATGGAACTCATCGGCTACGCGATGAACATGGCCGCCGCGCGCAAGGAGTGCCCCGCCCGGGACATCGTGACGCAGCTCGTCGCCGCCGAGGGCCAAGGGAACCTCTCCTCCGACGAGTTCGGCTTCTTCGTCCTCCTGCTCGCCGTCGCCGGCAACGAAACCACCCGCAACGCGATCAGCCACGGCATGCACGCCTTCCTCACCCACCCCGACCAGTGGGAGCTGTACAAGCGGGAGCGGCCCGCGACCACCGCCGAGGAGATCGTCCGCTGGGCCACCCCCGTCGTCTCCTTCCAGCGCACCGCCACCCAGGACACCGAACTGGGCGGCCAGAAGATCAGGAAGGGCGACCGGATCGGCCTCTTCTACTCCTCCGCCAACCACGACCCCGAGGTCTTCGAGAACCCGGAGACCTTCGACATCACCCGCGACCCCAACCCGCACCTGGGCTTCGGTGGCGGCGGACCCCACTTCTGCCTCGGCAAGTCCCTCGCCGTGAAGGAGATCGAGCTGATCTTCGACGCGATCGCCGACACCCTGCCGGACCTCACCCTCGTGGGAGAACCGCGCCGGCTGCGGGCCGCCTGGCTCAACGGCGTGAAGGAACTCAGGGTCCGTACGCCCTGACGGGAGCCGAAGCCCGTACGACGGCGGAGGGCGGCGGCGCGGCGCTCGCCCCGGCGGCCGTGTTGTCCCCGACCGTACGGGCGAGCCGCCGGGTACCGTCGCCCGTATGACGAACCCTCAGTGGAACGACGTCGACGCGTACCTCACCGACCGCCTCGTCCCCGCCGACGAGGCCCTGACCGCAGCCCTCGCCGACTCCACGGCCGCCGGCCTCCCCGAGATCGCCGTCGCCCCCAACCAGGGCAAGCTCCTGCACCTCCTCGCCCGCACCCAGGGCGCCCGCCGCATCCTGGAGATCGGCACCCTGGGCGGGTACAGCACCATCTGGCTGGCCCGCGCCCTGCCCGCCGACGGCAGCCTGATCACCCTGGAGTACAGCGACAGGCACGCCGAGGTGGCCCGCGCCAACCTCGCCCGGGCCGGCCTGACCGACCGCGTCGAGGTCCGCACCGGCCCGGCCCTGGACACCCTCCCCCTCCTGGAGAAGGAGGGCACGGCCCCCTTCGACCTGACCTTCATCGACGCCGACAAGGCCAACAACCCGCACTACGTGACCTGGGCCCTGCGCCTCTCCCGCCCCGGCAGCCTGATCATCGTCGACAACGTCGTCCGCGACGGCCGCGTCGCCGTGGAAGACCCCACGGACCCGGCCATCACCGGCACCCGCGCCATGTTCGACCTCGTCGCGAACGAGCCCCGCCTCGACGCCACCGCCGTCCAGACGGTCGGCACCAAGGGGCACGACGGCTTCCTCCTCGCCCGCGTCACCGACTGAGCGGATCCGGTGGGATGTAGGAGACTGCACCCACGTGATCAAGGCTCGGCGCAGCGCCCGGCCTGTGCTTCCTGAGAGGTGTCGTGTGCCCAGTGTGGTGAAGATCAACGTCCTGACCGTGCCCGCCGAGCAGAGGGAGGTCCTTGAGCAGCGGTTCGCCTCGCGTGCCGGGGCCGTGGAGGGCTCCGACGGCTTCGAGTGGTTCGAGCTGCTGCGCCCGCTGGAGGGCACCGACCAGTACCTGGTGTACACCCGCTGGCGCAGCGAGGAGGACTTCCAGAACTGGATGAACGGTCCCATGAAGGCCGCCCACCAGGGCACCGCCGGCGGTCAGGGCGGCGAGGGCGGTGGCGAGCGGCCGAAGCCGGCCGCCACCGGGTCGACGCTGTGGTCCTTCGAGGTCGTGCAGCAGGCGGGCCCGAAGTAGTCCTGCCGCAGGGTGGCGCGAGCGCCCGGTCCCGCCGCGTAATTCGGCGGCGGGACCGGGCGGGCGCGCCGCAGAATGGCGCGCATGACCTGGATCTTCTCCCCCGAACGCGTCGACACCCCGGACGCCACCGCCCTGCGCCGCGACTACTACGGCGATGTCGCCGGACGCTACTTCGGCCGCGTGCTGGCCGAGGACGAGTACGACGACGAGATGATCGACGACGGGCTTGAGCTGCTCGCGCCGCCCGCCGGGGAGTTCCTGGTCGGGCGGTACGCGGGCGAGGCCGCCGCCTGCGGCGGGATCGTCCTCCTCGACGGCGGGCGGGCCGAGCTGACCCGCGTCTTCATCCGCCCCGCGTACCGCGGCAAGGGCGGCGCCGGCCTCCTCATGGACGGCCTGGAGGAGGCCGCCCGCGCGCTCGGCGCCCGCCGGACGGTCCTCAACACCCGGCTCGACCTGGTCGAGGCGCGGGCGCTGTACGTGCGGCACGGGTACAAGGAGATCCCGGCGTACTGCACGGGGCCGTACATGGAGATCTGGTACGGCAAGGAGCTCTGACCGACCGACCGTCCCGCCCGCCCGACCGACCGACCGACCGGGGAAACGTTCCGTCAGCTGTTCCAGACGACGACGTCGAAGGTGGCGTTCGCGTCACTGGCCTGGCCGGCCAGCTCCTTGGCCACCAGCAGGACGAGCCTGCCCTCGGTGGTGCGGCCGCAGACGGCCAGGCCGGTCCTCAGCCGGATCTCCGCGCCCGTGGCCTGGGTGTCGACGACGCCCAGACAGTCCTCGTACGACGGGGGATTCGCCTCGCCCTTCCAGACCATGGCCTTGGCCCCGTTGTCCGGGCTCAGCTTGAGGTCGCCGAAGGGGTAGACGGCGAAGTCGCGGTCGCCGCCGCTCTCGGTGTCCACCGGGGGCGCGAGGTCGAGGTCCCTGTCCCCGCCGTAGGGGATGACCAGGACGCCCTGCCACCGGACCGTGCCGGGCGGCGGCCCGGTCGGGGCGGCGGTCGTCGGCTCCTCCTGGACGGGGGTGGCGGCGGCGTCCGCGGTCGGCGCCGTGTCCACCGCGGGCTTGTCGTCCGCCGTCGGCTCGTCGTCCGGCGCCGGGGTCGCCGACGTCGGCGGCGGGACCGGGGCCGGTGCGGCCGCCGGGGTGTTGTTGCCGGTGCTCACCACATACGTACCGACGACACCGATCAGGGCCGCCACCAGCGTCGACACCGCGCCGATCCAGGCGCCCTTGCGGGACGACCGCCGGGGCGGCGGCGGAGTGCCGTAGGCCCCGTACCCCGGTCCGGCCTGTGGGTACCCCTGCTGCTGCCGGCCCGGCCCGGCTCGTAACTGCTCATCCTGCCTGTCCCCCTGTGCGTTGTTGATCTTCGGCAGGACAGGGCACCGATCACTCCTGATCCCCCGTCATGCCGGTTGCGCCGACCCCGGGATGGCGGCGTGACAGGTCAGGCCCGGTGGTCGCGGGGCTGTTCCGGCGCGCGGGGGCGTCCCGCGCGGGAGCCGAGCACCGGCAGGGCACGGGGGCGGGGTCCACGCCGAGCCGCAGCGGGCCCGCCTCCCGGGCGGCTCTCGGAAATCGCCCCGGGCAGCTCCTCCGTCCCGAGACGAATGTCCGGATATGGCCTGTGGAGGGATGCGTGCGTTCACCCGCCGGTCGGAGGTCGCCTGCATAATCACTGCCAGTTGCATCGGGGAGGGAAAACACCATGACCGGACTCGCATGTCCTGAATGCGGCGGCCGGAGACCCGGCTGCGCCTGCACCCGGGCAGCGGACCTGGCGGCGGAGAGGGCGGCGGCCGAGGACTTCGACCCGCTCCGGATCAGGCCGTACGTGACGCTGGACGCGCAGGACGTCGAGGACCCTCCGACCGCGCGGCTGACGGCGATACGGCCCGATGCGGGGGCGTACGAGGCGCAGACGCGGGTGATCCCCGCGTACGGCCCCGAGCCCCACGGGTACGGCTCCGAGGGCGGGGCGCACGAGACCGTGCCGCTGCTGCTCGGCGGGGCCGGCGGCGCGGACGGCGGCAGGCCCGGGGCGCGGCGGGACGAGCGGTCGCGCAAGCGGCGGGGCACGCTGGTCGCGGGCATCGCGGCGGCGGCCGTGGCCGGCACGGCCGCGCTGGCCGCGGCGGTGCTCGGCGGCGAGGAGACCGAGGACCGGGCGGCGGTCCCCGAGGTGACCACGAGCGCGTCCCTGAACATCGCCGTCTCGGAGGCACCCTCCCCGTCCTCCACCTCCCCGGCGCCCACCCGCACCTCTTCGGCATCCCCGTCGCCGCTCGCCTCCTCGGACTCGCCGTCCCCGTCGGCCTCCGTCTCCGCGTCCGCGTCCGCGTCGTCGGACCCGGCGCCGGTCTCGCCGTCCGCGCCGGCGGGCCCCACGGGCACCGGCTCCCCGTCCGCGACCGGCGGCACGGCCCCGGTCGCGAGCCCCTCCGCGGCCCCGGCGACCTCCGCGGCCCCGACGACGGCCTCCCCCACGACCTCGGACGCGCCCGAGGGGGCGATCCTGACGCTGGGCGACACGGGGGCCGAGGTGCGGGAGCTCCAGCTGCGGCTGACGGCCGTATACGCCTACTGGGGCGACATCGACGGGGTGTACAGCGAGGAGGTGCGGGACGCGGTGGCCTCGTACCAGGGCATGCGGTGGCCCCGGAAGGACCCGGAGGGCGTCTACGGCGTGCACACGCGGCGCAACCTGGAGAAGCAGACCCCCGGCATCGCGGGCTGACGCGGGGCGGGACAGGCGGCGGTAGGGGCGGGTGGCGGTAGGGGCGGGTGGCCAAGACGGCCACCCGTTTTGTATCGTGAAGAAACAAAGTGGTTCCGCCCGTATTCCCTGACCGGCGGGCGGGACCGCTTCGTTCTCCGCGCCATCCCTCTGGAGCCCCCATGGCCGCCACCCCGGCACCGCTCACCGCCCGCGCCCTCCTGCTCGACATGGACGGCACCCTGGTCGACTCGGACGCCGTCGTGGAGCGCTGCTGGCGCCGGTGGGCGGACCGGCAGGGGCTCGACGCCGGCGAGGTGCTGAAGGTCGTGCACGGCCGCCAGGGGTACGCCACGATGGCACTCCTCCTCCCCCACCGCCCGATGGCCGAGAACCACGCCGACAACGCGGTGATGCTCGCCGAGGAGACCGCCGACGTCGACGGCGTCGTGCCGGTGCCCGGCGCCCCCGCCTTCATGGACGCGATCGCCGACCTGCCGCACGCCCTGGTGACCTCCGCCGACGAGCCCCTGGCCCGGGCCCGGATGGGCGCGGCGGGCCTGCGGATGCCGGAGATCCGGGTGACCGCCGAGCGGGTCGGCGCGAGCAAGCCGGACCCGGAGGGCTTCCTCAAGGGCGCGGCCGAACTCGGCGCGGCCCCGGCGGACTGCCTGGCCTTCGAGGACTCCGAGGCCGGCATCCGGGCGGCGAGGGCGGCCGGGATGCGCGTCGTCGGCGTGGGCCCGAGGGTGGCGGCCTTCGCGCCGGACCTGCACGTCCGGGACCTGACCTCCCTGCGCGTCACGGCCGCCTCCGACGGCACGATCACGCTCGGAGCCGTACCCGCCTGACCGCCACGGGCGGAGCGACCACCCCCGGAGCCGTACGAGACCACCCCCGCCGCCGGGACGACCGCGCGCGGGGGTGTTCGCGTACGCGCCCCGCCCCCTTCACCTCCACGGAATCCGACACTCCGTCAGAACGCACCCACCCCTTGATGTGACGTGAGCATGTCGCCACTCTGTTACCTGGCGCACCCCCCGGCGAAACCCGGGGCCGTCACGCTGACCGGGCCACCGTCCGGTACCGCACGGGACCGGCGTACCGCCAAGGTCCCTCCGAATCAAGGGAGTCACCATGCCCCTCGGCAAGGTCTACGCGCGTCGAGCCGCCGCGCTCGCCTCTTCCGCCGCCCTCGCCCTGACCGGTCTCCTCGCCTCCGCGCCCACCGCGCAGGCCGCGATGCCGACCCCGGTCAGCGCCTCCACGGCCCGCACCTACCTCGCCTCCCTCACGGTCAAGGCGGAAGGTTCCACCACCGGATACAGCCGCTCCCTCTTCCCCCACTGGATCACCCAGTCCGGCACCTGCAACACCCGCGAGACCGTCCTGAAGCGGGACGGCGTGAACGTCGTCACCGACTCCAACTGCGCCTCGATCAGCGGAAGCTGGTACTCGCCGTACGACGGCGCCACCTGGACCGCCGCCTCGGACGTCGACATCGACCACGTCATCCCGCTCGCCGAGGCATGGCGCTCGGGGGCCAGCTCCTGGACCACCGCCCAGCGCCAGGGCTTCGCCAACGACCTGACCCGGCCGCAGCTCATAGCCGTCACCGACAACGTCAACCAGGCCAAGGGCGACAAGGACCCGGCCAAGTGGATGCCCCCGCGCACCGCGTACCACTGCACCTACGCCCGCGCCTGGGTGCACGTGAAGTACCACTACAACCTCAGCGTCGACTCGGCGGAGAAGAGCGCCCTGCAGTCCGTCCTCAACGGCTGCTGAGCACCCGTCTCCTGACGTGACACCAGGAGACCGGCACCGGCACCGGCGCGCCCGCGGCCCGGGCCCGAGCGGCCCGCGCCATGGGCGCGCTCCCACCGGCACACATACTTGAACTTGCAAGTAATACTGAGGGGAGCCTAACCTGGCGGCTGTTCGGTACCCGTCCCCCACGCCCGCCCTCCCAGGGCGGGCCGGCCGAAGGAGCTCCCCCGCCATGAACACCCTGACCAGCCGCCTCCATCAGGCGCAGCCGTACGCGCTCGGCCTCTTCCGGATCGTCGTCGGCCTGCTCTTCGCCTGCCACGGCGCCGCCTCGCTCTTCGGCGTCCTCGGCGGCGCGATGGGCGGCGGCACCGTCCCGGCGGGCACCTGGCCCGGCTGGTACGCGGCGCTGATCCAGCTCGTCTGCGGCGGTCTCGTCCTCATCGGCCTCGGCACGCGCGGTGCGGCCTTCCTCGCCTCGGGCTCGATGGCGTACGCGTACTTCTGGGCCCACCAGCCGGAGGCCCTCTTCCCGCTCCAGAACGGCGGCGAGCCGGCCGCCCTCTTCTGCTGGGCCTTCGCCCTGCTGATATTCACGGGCCCGGGCGCCCTGGCCCTGGACTCCCTCTTCGGTGCGAAGGGCGCGCAGGGCACGGATTCGGGCTCGGGGAAGCAGGACACCCCGGTAGCCGCCTGACCCCACCCCCGCCCCGGCTCCGGGGCCCCGTCGGCACCCGCCCGACGGGGCCCCGGGCGTCGGCGCGTAGGCTCTGCCCCTGTGACTCTGCTCGACAGCATGGGCTCGCTGAAGTCGCTGACCTCGGGCCCCTGGATCTACCCGGTGGTGGCGACGTCGATCCTGCTCGACGTCTTTCTTCCCGTGCTGCCGAGCGGCTTCCTCGTGATCTCCGCCGCGACGGCCGCCTCCGCCTCCCTCGGCGCGGCCGCCGCGCACCCGGGCGCCCCCGCGCTGCTCCCCCTCCTCCTCACCGCGGCGGCGGCCTCGGCGCTCGGCGACTTCCTCGCGTACCGGCTCGCGCTGCGCGGCGGCCGGCGCCTGGACCGGGCGATATCCCGCTCGCGCCGGCTCACGGTGGCGAGGGAACGGCTCGGCACCGCCCTGGCCCGGGGCGGCGGTCTGATCGTGGTGTTGGCGCGGTTCGCCCCGGCGGGCCGCTCCGTGGTGTCCCTGGGCGCGGGCGCGGCGCGGCGGCGCCCCGAGCAGTTCCTGCCCTGGTCCGCCCTGGCGGCGGTGGTCTGGGCCTCGTACAGCGTGGGGCTCGGCTGGCTGGGCGGCCAGTGGCTGGGCGCGACCTGGTTCAGCGCGACGGTGTCGACCCTGGCGCTGCTGCTTGCGGGCGCCCTGGCCGGCTACCTCATACGGCGTCCGGACGCGGCCCCGGCTCCGGCGTCCTGACGGAACCGGACCGCATCCCTCTCACCTCCAGATCGGCGAGCAGCCGGGCGGTGGCGTCGGCGACCTCGTCGACGGCCCGCTCGAAGGCCTCACGGTTGTGCGCGGCGGGAGCGCGGAAACCGGAGACCTTGCGGACGTACTGGAGCGCGGCGGCGCGGATGTCGTCAGGGGTCGCTTCACGAGGCAGAGCGGGCGGACGAAGCGTCTTGATGCTGCGGCACATGCGTCCAGTCTCCCCCGCCCCACTGACACTCCCGGCGTCGTCAGTTCAGCCCACGCCGACTGCGCGCGTTGATCTCGGCGGCGCGGGCGCGGAGCTCGCGCAGCGGCGTGGCGAGCTGGACGTCACCGGGCTCGGCCTCCCACTCGGCCCCGCCGTGGACGGCACGGATCAGGAAGCGCCCGGACACGCTCCGCACGAAGAAGCCGACCCGCCCCGTGGCGGTGTCGCGGACGAGGTCGCCGACCTCGGGCACAGGTTGCACGCAACCCCTCCGTCCCGTCCGAATGCTGCGTGGGGACACCCAGGGAAACCCGGAGACCCCGCCCTGTCAACGTATCTCTAGAGATGTCCCCCGATGGACGGATCACGAGGTCAGGACGGCGCACACGTGTGCACCCCGGCGGCGGGGCGCCCCTTAGGGTGTCCCGCAGACGAAGGGAGTGGTCCACTCGTGACTGATCAGGACGGCACTCGTCGACCCAAGTACCAGCGCATCGCGGACGAGTTGAGAACCGCGATCCACTCAGGCGACTTCGCGCCGGGCGACCGGCTCCCCGGCGAGAACGACCTCATGTCCACCTACGACGTGGCCCGGATGACCGCCCGCCAGGCCCTCGCGGTCCTCCGCGGCGAGGGCCTCACGGAGGCCCGCAAGGGCGCCGGCGTCTTCGTCCGCTCCTTCCGCCCCCTGCGCCGCCGCGGCATCCCCCGCCTCGCCGCCGACGGCTGGACCGCCGGCCGCTCGATCTGGTCGACGGAGACCGAGGACCGCACCCTGGTGGTGGACCACCTCACGGTCTCGGAGGAACCGGCGCCCCCACGCATCGCAGGCGCCCTGAACCTGGCACCGGGAACCCCGCTCTGCGTCCGCAGCCGCCGCTTCGTCCTCGACGACAAACCGGTCCTCCTCTCCACCTCGTACCTCTCCGCCGCCCTGGTCCACGGCACCCCCATCACCCGCCCGGACACCGGCCCAGGCGGCACCTACGCCCGCCTGACCGACCTCGGCCACCGCCCCACCCGCTTCCGCGAGGAGATCCGCTCCCGCATGCCCACAGCGGACGAGACCGACCGCCTGGCCCTCCCCCCGGGCACCCCGGTCGTCCTGATCGCCCGAACGGCCTTCACGGAACCGGGCGTGGCGGTGGAGCTCAACGAGATGACTCTGGACGCGTCGGCCTACGTCCTGGAGTACGACTTCGACGCGTGAGGCGGACCTCCCGGTCACCACGAAGGCCCCTGGAGACAGGGGTGCCGGTGCCCGGCCCGTCCTACGCTCGCCTCATGACGATCAAGACCGTAGCCCTGGACATCGGCGAGACCCTCGTCCGTGACGACCGGTACTGGGCGTCCTGGGCCGACTGGCTCGACGTCCCCCGGCACACCCTTTCCGCTCTCGTCGGCGCCGTCGTCGCCCATGGCCGCGACAACGCCGACGCCGTCCGGCTCCTCCGCCCCGGCATCGACATCGCCGCCGAGTACGCCGCCCGCGAGGCCGCCGGCCGCGGCGAGCACCTCGACGAGACCGACCTGTACTCCGACGTCCGCCCCGCCCTCACCCGACTCCGTGAACTCGGGGTCCGGGTGGTGATCGCAGGCAACCAGACCCCGAAGGCGGGCGAGCTGCTGCGGGCCCTGGATCTCCCGGCGGACCTGGTGGTGATGTCCGGCGAGTGGGGCGTCGCGAAGCCGGCGCCCGAGTTCTTCGCCAGAGTGGCCGAGGCCGCGGAGGCGTCCCCGTACGAGACCGTCTATGTCGGCGACCACCCCGCCAACGACGTCTTCCCCGCCCGGGCGGCCGGTCTGCGGACGGCGCACCTTCGCCGGGGCCCGTGGGGGTACTACTGGGCCGACGCCCCGGACGTACGGGCTGCCGCCGACTGGAACGTCTCCTCCCTGTCCGAACTCACCGTCATCGTCGGCGAGTAGGGAACGCTCGGTTCCAGGCCTCACGCGAAGGCCTGCGCCCTACTCTGGCAGGTGTCGAGTCTGGTCAGAGAAGGAGCAAGGCCATGCCATCTCGTGCTACTCCCGACCCTTACACGAGCCCTGAGACATTCGCCCAGCGAGCCCGACGTGCCCGCGACCGCGCCGGCCTGACCCGCCCCGTCGCCGGGGGACTCGTCGGCCGTTCGGCCGAGTGGGTCAAGGGCATCGAGAACGGCACGATCGGCATGCCCCGCCTGCCGATGCTCATTCGCCTTGCCACCGTCTACGAGTGCGACATCGCCGACCTGATCGGCGACGACCGCATCGCCGCCGCCACCTACACGAAGGCCGCCCACGCCGACCTGCCCGCCATCAAACGCGCTCTTACGACGTACTGGCTCACGCCCACGGATCGCGAGCCTGAGCCCGCCGCCGTCCTCGCAGCCCGTGTACGGCAGGCGTGGAAGCTGTGGCACGGCAAGGGCGACCACCGGTCACGGATCGCCGCTCTGTTGCCCGATCTCCTGGCGGACGCCCAGCACTCGGTTCGCGCACTGGACGGCGCCGACCGGCGGCACGCCCTCGTCGCCCAGGCCCAGGCATACCACCTGGCGCAGCTCTTCCTTTCCTTCCAGCCGGCCCCGGATCTGGTCATGCTGACCGGCGACCGGTCGATGGCCGCCGCCCAGGACGCCGACAGCCCCCGCGCGATCGCCGGTGCCGCCTGGTACATGAACCACGTCTATCGCGACGCCAATGAGGCGGCGGAAGCCCGAGTCGAACTCGCCGAGCAGGCCGCCGCGTTGCTCCGGCAGGACGACGAGGAGGGCCTCGCTCGCTGGGGACTCCTGCAACTGGCGGTCGCCCTGAGCTTCGCGAAGGTCGGCAGGGAGGGGCAGGCGTGGCGGTACTGGGACCGCGCAGCCGACGCGGCCCGCCGCCTCGGCCCGACCTACGCCCATCCGTGGCTCGTGTTCGGGCAGGGCATCGTCGAGGCCTACGCGCTCACCATGCACAACGACCTGATGCAGCCCGGCAAAGCCCTTGAAGTGGCCTCTGCACTCGACCTCGACCGCGTGCCGTCGGCGACTCGGCGTTCGTTCCACCTTGTCGAGACCGCCCGCGCGCACGGCATGCAGGACGAAGGCGTGGCCGCGGTCGCTCTGTTGCAGAAGGCGCACAAGGAGTCCCCGGAGACGGTCCGGTACAACATGCACACCCGCATGGTTCTGCCGGAACTCGCGAAGACCGGGCCTCGGATGGTTCGGGCCGACGCCCACGCTCTCGCTCAAGAACTCGGCGTAGCCGTGTGATCACATAGCGGGCAGGAAGCCTACCTCTCGACAAGGGGGTAGAAGCCCTACCTCCCGCACGCCTTCCGCGCTCCTACCGTCGTACGCACCGCAGGACGCCGACGACGGTAGGGAGCCGGAGCATGGACGAGACCCCCCAGCACGACAGGCCGACCGAGCCCGCCGGACACGCGGTCGAGATGGACCTCGGCGCGCTGCTCCTGGAGGTCGCCGACGTCCTTGAGCACCACGTCGAGACCGCGGCCGCGCGGGACATCACCTACGCCACCGGCATGCGTCACGACCCGGGAGAGGAAGCCCTCGCGGCCCTCACCGACCGGCTTCTCGGCCACTGCGCCATGCTCGCCATCGGGGTCGGCCAGATTCCCGACAAGGAGCAGACCACCCGCGCCCGAGCCGCGGTGAAGGCGTGGGAGAAGCTCGTGGACGACGGCCCCGACGGCGGCGCTCTCGGGAACTGGAGCTACTGCAAGTACCTGGCGCGGACGGGGCGGGACATGCTCGGCGCCATCCGCGAGCATCGCGTTGCTCAGCGGGCCGGCTTCATCGGTCACCCTGGCCTGCCGCCCGCGCCCGTAGACGCGCCGTGACCGAGGCATGGCGGCAAGCCCTGTACTTCCTGACTGTCCTCGGACTCCTCGCCGTCATCGCCTACGGCATCACTCACTGATCTCCCGCCCCATGCGGGGCGGGCCCACGCACCATCGGAATCCACCACAAGGAGGAACCCATGGCCGCCTGCTCGAACGGTCGCCCGTCCATCCCGCCGCCCTGCTCCACCGGCCCCCATTCCGCCCGCGCCCTGCTGAGCCGGGACGCGTTCACCGGCGTGATGCTCACGGTCCTCGACAACAACCCCGGCATGGACGCTCCGCTGGCCGAGCGGATCGTCACCGAGGCCCTCAAGTTCGTGCACGCCGCCGCCCTCTTCCCGACGGTGCGCGTCTCCCCCACCAAGGAGGTGGACGAGGGCTGGCACGCCCTGATCCTCCACACGCACCTGTACGCGACCCTGTGCAGCCGCCTCGGACGCACCGTCCACCACTACCCCGAGCGGCCCGACGCGGCCCACCACGACCCGGATGTCCTCACCCGCACCATGGCCCTCATCGAGCAGGCGGGCCACACCCCCGACGCCGAGCTCTGGGCGGGACGGCAGAAGGAACTGGTCGGGGTGGCCAGGCACACGCCGATGCCCGGTGGGTGCGGCCCGATCAACCCCGGCAACTGCGCGACCCACGGCGGCAGCGGCGACGACTAGGCTCAGCAGCCCGCAACGGACGGAGGCCAGAGCCATGGACGCACGCGACGTCTCGTCACTGCACGACTCGATGCGCCGGTACGGGATCCCCGGGTTCCTCGTGCCGAAGGATCCACAGAATCCGGGGGGTCCTTGGCGCGTGGTAGACCACGATGGCGCCGGTCCCCGCCAGGACATCACCGACAACGTGCTCGCCGCCGTCGACGCGGCCAAGCACCGACGGCCCGAGCGCGGGTTCGTCATCACGAAGTAAGCCGCTCCGGCCCGCTCTCCGACAACGGGTCCGGTACGAGACGAAGGCCCCGGACCATGATCGGTCCGGGGCCTTCG
>NZ_JASCXN010000002.1 GCF_030010625.1 Streptomyces sp. CC208A
ACTGGTCATTTCCCCTGGAAGCGGGCGGGGACGGGTGGCGGACCCGGTGGCCGGGGGCGGTGGGGGCGGAAGGTAAGGTCAGGGGTCAACGTCGGTACCGTTCCCAGCAGGAGGCCCCCGGGTGGAGGTCCAGGAGACTCAGGTCCAGACGGACCGGGTCCTCACCATCCCCAACATTCTCAGCATGGCGCGCCTCGTCGGCGTGCCGCTGTTCCTGTGGCTCATCCTCCGGCCGGAGTTCGGCGGGCCCAACAGTGACGTCTGGGCCCTGGTCGTCCTGGCGCTCAGTGGCGTCAGCGATTACCTCGACGGCAAACTCGCCCGGCGGTGGAACCAGATCAGCAGCCTCGGCCGGCTGCTGGATCCGGCCGCCGACCGGCTCTACATCCTGTCCACGCTGGTGGGCCTCACCTGGCGCGAGATCTTGCCACTGTGGCTGACCGCCGTCCTTTTGGCGCGCGAAGTCATGCTGCTGGTCATGGTGGGAATCCTCCGCCGGCACGGCTACCCGCCGCCGCAGGTGAACTTCCTCGGGAAAGCTGCGACTTTCAACTTGATGTACGCCTTCCCGTTGCTGCTTCTCAGTGACGGAACCGGCTGGCTGGCGTCACTCGCTGAAGTTTTCGGATGGGCTTTCGCCGGATGGGGTACAACTCTCTACTGGTGGGCAGGGATCCTCTACGTGGTCCAGGTCCGCCGACTCGTGAAGGCGGATACCGCGGCCGATTGAGCCCGTCCGTCCCGTGCCGTGCAGCGTCGCCGGCAGGAACGAGGACGTCCGAGGGCGAGTGAGCGGACAGGTTTGGTCGGCAGGACCGTCGTCTCTTCAAGGAGGACGCTTCCGACATGAAGGCCGTCGTGATGGCCGGTGGCGAAGGAACCCGCCTTCGCCCCATGACCTCGAGCATGCCCAAGCCTCTTCTGCCGGTGGTGAACCGGCCGATCATGGAGCACGTCCTGAGACTGCTCAAGCGGCACGGTCTCAACGAGACCGTCGTCACCGTGCAGTTTCTCGCGTCGCTCGTCCGGAACTACTTCGGCGACGGCGAAGAGCTCGGGATGGAGCTCACCTATGCCAACGAGGAAAAGCCGCTCGGCACAGCGGGCAGTGTGAAGAACGCCGAGGAAGCGTTGAAGGACGACGCTTTTCTCGTGATCTCGGGGGACGCCCTCACCGATTTCGACCTCACCGACCTGATCCGTTTCCACAAGGAGAAGGGCGCCCTCGTCACGGTCTGTCTGACACGGGTGCCGAATCCGCTGGAATTCGGCATCACGATCGTCGACGAGGAAGGGAAGGTCGAGCGTTTTCTGGAGAAACCGACCTGGGGGCAGGTCTTCTCCGACACCGTGAACACGGGCATCTACGTCATGGAGCCCGAGGTCTTCGACTACGTCGAGGCCGATGTTCCGGTCGACTGGTCCGGTGACGTCTTCCCACGGCTCATGAAAGAGGGCAAGCCGATCTACGGCTATGTCGCCGAGGGCTACTGGGAGGACGTCGGCACCCACGAGAGCTACGTCAAGGCACAGGCGGACGTCCTCGAAGGCAAGGTCCAGGTCGACATCGACGGCTTCGAGATCTCGCCCGGCGTCTGGGTCGCCGAAGGCGCGGAAGTGCATCCCGACGCTGTGCTGCGGGGGCCGCTGTACATCGGGGACTACGCCAAGGTCGAGGCCGGCGCCGAGATCCGCGAGCACACCGTCGTCGGCTCCAACGTGGTGGTGAAGACCGGGGCGTTCCTGCACAAGGCGGTCGTCCACGACAACGTCTACATCGGACAGCAGAGCAATCTCCGCGGCTGCGTCATCGGCAAGAACACCGACGTCATGCGGGCGGCCCGGATCGAGGACGGGGCCGTCATCGGCGACGAGTGCATGATCGGCGAGGAGTCGATCGTGCAGGGCAACGTGCGGGTCTACCCGTTCAAGACCATCGAGGCCGGTGCCTTCGTCAACACCTCCGTGATCTGGGAGTCCCGTGGGCAGGCCCACCTCTTCGGGGCGCGCGGGGTGTCCGGGATCCTCAACGTCGAGATCACGCCGGAACTGGCCGTACGGCTCGCCGGGGCGTACGCGACGACCCTGAAGAAGGGCGCCACCGTCACCACCGCCCGTGACCACTCGCGCGGTGCCCGCGCGCTCAAGCGGGCCGTGATCTCCGCGCTCCAGGCCAGCGCCATCGACGTGCGGGACCTGGAGAACGTGCCGCTGCCGGTGGCCCGGCAGCAGACCGCGCGGGGAAGCGCCGGCGGGATCATGGTGCGTACCTCTCCCGGGGTGCCGGACTCCGTCGACATCATGTTCTTCGACGAGCGGGGCGCGGACCTGTCGCAGGCCGGGCAGCGGAAGCTGGACCGGGTGTACGCGCGGCAGGAATACCGGCGGGCCTTCCCCGGAGAGATCGGCGACCTGTCCTTCCCGGCGAGCGTCTTCGACTCGTACACCGGGTCCCTGCTGCGGAACGTCGACACGTCCGGGATCGCGGAGGCCGGGCTGAAGGTGGTCGTGGACGCGTCCAACGGAAGCGCGGGGCTCGTCCTGCCCAGCCTGCTCGGGCGGCTCCAGGTGGACTCGCTGACCATCAACCCGGGACTCGACGAGTCGCGGCCCACCGAGTCCGTCGAGAGACGGCGGGCAGGGCTGGTCAGGCTCGGCGAGATCGTGGCGTCGGCGCGGGCCGCGTTCGGCGTGCGGTTCGACCCGGTGGGCGAGCGGCTGTCGCTCGTCGACGAGCGGGGCCGGATCATCGAGGACGACCGGGCGCTGCTCGTGATGCTCGACCTGGTGGCGGCCGAGCGCCGGTCCGGCCGGGTCGCGCTGCCGGTCACCACGACCCGTATCGCCGAGCAGGTGGCCGCGTACCACGGCACCCAGGTCGAGTGGACGACCACCTCGCCCGACGACCTGACCCGGGTCGGACGGCAGGATTCGACGATCTTCGGTGGGGACGGGCGCGGCGGGTTCATCGTGCCCGAGTTCAGCAGCGTCTTCGACGGGGCCGCGGCCTTCGTGCGGCTGATCGGTCTGGTCGCGCGGACGCAGCTCACGCTGAGCCAGATCGACGCCCGCATCCCGCGGGCGCACGTCATCAAGCGGGACCTCGCCACACCGTGGGCCGTGAAGGGGCTCGTGATGCGGCGGGTGGTCGAGGCGGCCGGCAGCCGGTCGGTGGACACCACCGACGGCGTGCGGGTCGTGGAGGCCGACGGACGGTGGGTGATGGTCCTTCCGGACCCCGCCGAGGCCGTCACCCATCTGTGGGCGGAAGGACCCGACGACACCTCCGCACAGGCGCTGCTCGACGAGTGGGCGCGGGTGGTCGAGAGCGCGGGTCGCTGACCAGGACGCGGACCGGGGCCGGGCGGCGGTGCGACGGGGCCGCCCGGCCTTTCCCAGGGGCCATTCGGTGGTAGGGCGTACGACGTGCGACGATGTGCGGCATGTCGCAGCAGCCCCCCGTTCGGAGCACAGGATCTCCGCCCCCGCGCCCGGACGCGTCGATGTCGCTGCTGAACAACGTCATCGACCACGCGCTGGACGACGGGTACGCGGAGGCGACCGCCCGGCGCGAGGCCGAGGGCGGCCCGACGCGGAAGCCGCTGCGGGCCCAGCTCGGCCTCGCGGCCGGTCTCGTGCTGGCCGCCGCCGTGGTGACCGTGGGCGCGGCCGAGGCCCGGATCTCGGCCCCCGTCGTCGCCAAGGAGCGGCAGGAGCTCATCGACCGGATCGAGGACGAGGACGAGTCCGCCGACAAGCTGGAACAGGACATCGAGCGGATCCGCGCCGAGGTCGGCGAACGGCAGCGTGCGGCGCTCGAGAAGCACGGCGGCGACCAGGCGGAACTGGTCGCCCTGCTGTCCGGGGCCGTTCCCGTGAGCGGCCCGGGGGTGAAGCTCGTCGTCGACGACGCCAAGGGCTCCGACGGTGGAGGCGGCGGGCCGCGCGAGAGCGCCGGCTTCTCCGACACCGGCCGGGTGCGGGACCGCGACCTCCAGCGGGTCGTCAACGGGCTGTGGGAGTCGGGCGCCGAGGCCGTGTCGATCAACGGCCAGCGGCTGACCTCGCTCTCCGCCATCCGGGCCGCCGGTGACGCGGTCCTCGTCGACAACCGGCCGCTCGTGCCGCCGTACACCGTCCTCGCCGTCGGGGACGGACAGCGGCTCCGCACCGCCTTCCAGGACAGTGCGGACGGGCAGTACCTGCACGCCCTCGTGGAGAACTTCGGGATCCGCAGCAGCATCTCGGCCGAGGGCGACCTGCGGCTGCCGGCCGCGCCGAGCCTGATCGTACGTACAGCAGAGCCGAGGGGGGCCGGGGCGACGACGCCGACCGGCCGGGCCACGGCCGACAAGGGGAAGGCAACATCGTGATCGCCGTACTGGGTCTGATCGTCGGAGTCGTGGCCGGACTGCTGGTCCGGCCCGAGATCCCGGCGGTCGTCGAGCCCTATCTCCCGATCGCCGTGGTCGCCGCCCTCGACGCGGTCTTCGGCGGCCTGCGGGCCATGCTCGACGGGATCTTCGTCGACAAGGTCTTCGTCGTCTCCTTCCTGTCGAACGTGGTCGTGGCCGCGCTGATCGTCTTTCTCGGCGACAAGCTCGGCGTCGGCGCGCAGCTGTCCACCGGTGTCGTGGTCGTGCTCGGCATCCGGATCTTCTCCAACGCGGCCGCGATCCGCCGCCATGTCTTCCGGGCGTGAGGCCGATGAGTGTGAACCCGAACGAGAAGCCGGAGCCGGACGAGAAGCCGGACACGCCGGATACGGGTGAGAAGCCCGAGCAGGACGTGAAGCCCGAGCAGGCGGAGACGGGGGAGCCGCGCGAGGCTTCCGGGACGCCCAGGCTCTCCAAGGACCCGGAACCGGGGGCGCGGCCCGTGGAGGGCGGTGAGACCGCTCCCGAGGCGGCTGTGCCCGCCCCGGCGGCCGGCGCCGGTGCCGGGGACGCGCCGAGCGGGCGCCGGCGACTCGCGGACGCCCTGTGGCCGCCGCGGGTGACGCGGGCCCAGCTCGTCGTCGCCCTGCTGCTGTTCTGCCTGGGCTTCGGCCTCGCCATCCAGGTCTCCTCGACCAGCGAGAGCAGCGCCCTGCGCGGAGCCCGGCAGGAGGACCTCGTACGGATCCTCGACGAGCTCGACGACCGGACCCAGCGCCTGGAGGACGAGAAGGCGCGCCTCGAGAAGCAGCGGTCCGAGCTGGAGTCCAGCTCCGACCAGGCCGAGGAGGCCCGCCGGCAGACGCAGGAGAAGGAGCGGCAGCTCGGGATCCTGGCCGGTACGGTCGCCGCCGAGGGCCCCGGCATCACGCTGACCGTGACCGACCCCGTGGGCGCGGTCGAGTCCGACATGCTGCTCGACGCCATCCAGGAGCTGCGGGCGGCCGGCGCCGAGGCGATCCAGGTCGACGGGGTGCGGGTGGTCGCGGACAGCTATTTCACCGGCAGCGGTGATGACATGCGGATCGATGGAACGCCGGTGGCCGCTCCGTACGTCTTCAAGGTCATCGGCAAGCCCGAGGATCTCGAGCCCGCGCTCAACATCCCCGGTGGAGTCGTGCAGACCCTCGAGAAGGAGCAGGCCACGGCCACGGTGGAGCGGTCGACGAAGATCGTCGTCGACGCCTTGCGACCCGCGAAGCGGCCTGACTACGCTCGGTCGTCCTCCCCGTGAGAGAGGGGGCGGGGGGTCCCGCGACATGGGCTGGAGCGTTGCGGGGGGTCGGCGCACCACAAGGGTGGTGCGTGGTGGAAACTGTCCAGAGGATACGGACGTTGTGAAGGTGTCCGGGTCGGCAGGTGTGATGGATCTCGGTTCGTCCTGCCCCACGGGCGGGTCTGTTTCGGTCAAGGGGAATCGCCCGTGAAGTTGTTTGCGAAGTTGTTCGGCAAGAGCGCACGCGAGGACGGCGGCAACGCCAAACACCGCGCGTCGCGCCATGCCCAGAGCGAGGAGCAGGGCGGCGAGCGTCCGCTCTTCCGTGACGAGGTCGGTGGCCCGGGCGGTGACATTCCGGGCGCTCAGGGCGCGTTGTCTGTTGACCCTGCCGGTGCCGCGCGCATAGGTTTCGGTGAACCATCAACCTCAAGTACGGGTGGAGGGTTCACCCCCGACCCGTACGCGACCCAGACCTCCGCGGGGCAGCCGCGGCAGGAGGACGCGTCCATGCCGGTGTGTACGAGGTGCGGTCACCGCAACGCGGCGGACAGCCGCTTCTGCTCCCACTGCGGCACGCCGCTGCGGGGCGGGGTCGCCGCGGAGCGTCCCTCCGAGACGACGTCGACGATCTCGATCTCGGGTCTCGAGGCGTACGACGCGGAGACCACCGGTCAGATCGCGATGCCGGCGCTGTCCGCCGAGGCCCTGGCGGCCGTCGAGGCGCTGCCGCCCGGCTCCGCGCTCCTCGTGGTGCGCCGCGGCCCGAACTCGGGCAGCCGCTTCCTCCTGGACGGTGAGCTGACGACGGCCGGCCGTCACCCGCAGAGCGACATCTTCCTGGACGACTTCACGGTCTCCCGGAGGCACGTCGAGTTCCGCCGGGGCCAGGACGGCACCTTCACCGTCTCCGACGTCGGCAGCCTCAACGGCACCTACGTCAACCGCGAGCCGATCGACTCGGTCGTGCTCAACAACGGCGACGAGGTGCAGATCGGCAAGTACCGCCTGGTCTTCTACGCGAGCCAGCGAGGCGTGTGACGCCTCGGAGATCCTTCAGGAAAGGTCCATGGTGCGAACACCGACGGGCGGTGCCGGATCCGGCACCGCCACCGCGGGCGACCGGCTGGTGAGTATCGGCACCGTGCTGAACCAGCTGCGGGACGAGTTTCCCGAAGTGACGATCTCCAAGATCCGTTTCCTGGAGGCCGAGGGGCTCGTCGAGCCCCGCCGTACGGCCTCCGGGTACCGGAAGTTCAGCCCGCAGGACGTGGAGCGGCTCGCCGCCGTCCTGCGGATGCAGCGGGACCACTACCTTCCCCTGAAGGTCATCAGGGAGCACCTCGACGCCCTCGCCCGGGGCGAGCAGGTGAAGCTCCCGGCGCCCGGCCGGCGCCGGGATCTGCTGGACGGCCTGCTCGACGGCCCCCCGGACGAGGGGGAGGGTGAGCGGCCGGCCGCCGCACGGCTGGGCCGGGCCGAGCTGATCGCCGCGGCCGGGGTCACCGAGGCCGAGCTGGCCGAGTGGGAGTCCTACGGCCTGATCGGCGAGAGCGAGGGCGGCGGCTACGACGCGGAGAGCGTCGGCGTGGCCCGGATCGTGGCCGATCTCGGGCGGTTCGGGCTCGAACCGCGGCACCTGCGGGGCGTGAAGGCCTCGGCGGACCGGGAGGCCGGGCTCATCGAGCAGGTCGTCGCGCCGCTGCGCCGCCATCGCAACCCGCAGACCCGGGCCCATGCCGAGGACACGGCCGCCGAGCTGGCCCAGCTGTCGGTGCGGCTGCACGCCGCCCTGGTGCAGACGGCGCTCGGCATCCGCCTGCAGTGACGTCCGCGGGTGGCTCCGGAAGGGCTCCCGCGGTGCCGAGCGGGGCCCGAGCGGGAGCCCGGGCACGGCCCTGAGCGGGGGCCCGACTATCCAAACCGGCCGGGCACGTCCTAGGGTTGCTGTGTGAACGAGCTCGACGTTGTGGGTGTCCGGGTGGAAATGCCCTCCAACCAGCCGATCGTGCTCCTGCGCGAGGTGGGAGGCGACCGGTACCTTCCCATCTGGATCGGACCCGGCGAGGCGACCGCGATCGCCTTCGCCCAGCAAGGCATGGCTCCGCCCAGGCCGCTGACGCACGACCTCTTCAAGGACGTGCTGGAGGCCGTGGGCCAGGAGCTCACCCAGGTCCGCATCACCGACCTGCGGGACGGGGTCTTCTACGCCGAGCTGGTCTTCGCCAGCGGCGTGGAGGTGAGCGCGCGGCCGTCCGACGCGATAGCCCTGGCGCTGCGGACCGGTTCGCCGATCTTCGGCAGCGACGGCGTCCTCGACGACGCAGGCATCGCGATTCCCGACGAGCAGGAGGACGAGGTGGAGAAGTTCCGCGAATTCCTCGACCAGATCTCGCCGGAGGACTTCGGGAGCCAGTGACCGGCTGAGCCGGTGACGGAGGCCGCCGGTGAGGGGTGCGGAGGCGGGAGAGGGCGGCCGGGGAGCGCTGTCAGCACATTCGAGGCATTCGAGTAGCCTTTCCCGGATCGGGATACGTGAAACCACTCTTCGGGTGATTATCACTCGGCGTGCCGAGTGTGGCGATCGTTGACGCACCCCTGGTGACTGCCTACCTTCGAGTGGGCAGGTCAAGGACGGAGGGTCGGCGTGATGAGCAGCGCGGACGGTACGGCAGGGAGCTCGCTCGGACGTGTGTCCGGGGAGACCGCTCCGTATCCGCTTCACGGCAGTGGGGGCGACTTCGGTCCGGGGACGAGCGCCGGGGCGGCGGACGAGGCGATCGGATACCGCGGCCCCACGGCCTGCGCGGCCGCCGGCATCACCTACCGTCAGCTGGACTACTGGGCGCGCACCGGGCTCGTCGAGCCGAGCGTGCGGCCCGCGTACGGCTCCGGGACACAGCGGCTGTACAGCTTCCGCGACGTCGTCGTCCTGAAGATCGTCAAGCGTTTCCTCGACACGGGCGTCGCCCTCCAGAACATCCGGGCCGCCGTGCAGCACCTGCGCGCCCGCGGCTTCCGCGACCTGGAGCGGATGACGCTGATGAGCGACGGGGCGACCGTCTACGAGTGCTCCTCGCCGGACGAGGTGGTCTCCCTGCTCCAGGGCGGGCAGGGGGTCTTCGGCATCGCGGTGGGGGTCGTCTGGCGGGACGTCGAGGCGGCACTGTCGCAGCTGCACGGCGAGCGCGTCGACACCGGCGAGACGCTCGTCGGGCACAACCCGCAGGACGAGCTGGCGCGGCGCCGGCGCGACCGGGCCGTCTGAGGAACCCTTCCCTCCAGGGCGGGCGGCCGGTGCCCGCACCGGCGACTGTCAGTGGCGTGAGGCAGCATCGGAGACGTGAGAGCCGCCCCCACGATCCTGCACCTGGACATGGACGCCTTCTTCGCCGCCGCCGAGCAGGCGTCCAAGCCGAGCCTGCGCGGAAAGCCCGTGGTGGTGGGCGGGCTCGGGCCGCGCGGTGTGGTCGCCACCGCCTCGTACGAGGCGCGGCGCTTCGGCGTGCACTCGGCGATGCCGATGGCGCAGGCGCGCAGGCTCGCGCCCAACGCGGCCTATCTGGTGCCGCGCTTCGCCTTCTACCGGGCGATCAGCGGACAGGTGATGGGGCTCCTCGGGCGGCTGTCGCCGCTGGTGGAGCCGCTCAGCCTCGACGAGGCCTTCGTGGACCTGGAGGCCGGGGGACTGGCGGACGACAGCGCGAGCGCGCGGGCCGTGGGGGAGCGGCTGCGGGCCGAGATCCGGGCGACGACCGGGCTGACCGGGTCGGTGGGGCTCGCGGGGTCCAAGATGCTCGCGAAGATCGCCTCGGAGGAGGCGAAGCCGGACGGGCTCGTGCTCTTCGAACCGGGGACCGAGCGGGCGCTGCTCGCTCCCCGGTCGGTGCGGATCATCCCCGGCGTGGGGCCGGCGACCGGCGACCACCTGCGGCGGGCGGGGATCACCACGGTCGCCGAGGTGGTGGAGGCCGGCGAGGACGAGCTCGTACGGATCCTGGGGCGGGCGCACGGGGCCTCGCTGTACCGGATGGCGCTCGGGCACGACGACCGGCCGGTGGTGGCCGAGCGGGACGCCAAGTCGGTCTCCGTGGAGGACACCTTCGACATCGACCTGCACGACCGGCTGCGGATCCGGCTGGAGGTGGAGCGGCTGGCGGAGCGGTGCGTGGCGCGGCTGCGGGAGGCGGGGCACTCGGGGCGGACGATCGTGCTGAAGGTGCGGCGGTACGACTTCTCGACACTGACCCGGTCCGAGACGCTGCGGGGGCCGACGGACGACCCGCTGGTGGTGCGGGAGGCCGCGGAGCGCCTCCTGGAGCTCGTGGACACCACGGGCGGGGTGCGGCTCCTCGGGGTCGGTGTGAGCGGCCTCGCCGACTACACGCAGGAGGACCTCTTCGCCCAGGCGGAGGCCCAGGCGGAGGCTCGGACGGAGGCCGAGGCCGGGGCCGTCACGAGGACGGAGGCCGTCACGGAGGCGGAGACGGGGGTTGAGACGCCCGAGGGGGCTCGGGGGGCCGCGGCGGCCGTCGTGGCCGTGGCCGCGCCGCCGACGGCCACGGAGACCGCGACGCGACGGTGGGCGCCCGGCCACGACGTCCGGCACGCGGCCTTCGGGGCCGGCTGGGTGCAGGGCAGCGGACTCGGCCGGGTCACCGTCCGCTTCGAGGAGCCCGGCGGTACGGCTCCGGGGCGGGTGCGGACCTTCGCGGTGGACGACCCGGAGCTCGAGCCGGCGGATCCGCTGCCGCTGGTGCCCGGCGGGGTGACCGGGGCGGAGGAGACCGCCCCGGCCCTCCAGGGGGACGGGTGAACGGGCCCTACACGGTGTCGTCCTGTCCGGCGAGCCGGCCGAAGTCGGGGACGTCGTCCGGTGGGGGAGGCAGCGTCAGCTGGTAGTGGCGGTAGAGCTGGAGCTCCTGCTCGGGGGAGAGGTGGCGGCCCACGCCGAAGTCCGGGGCGTCCTTGACGAGGGAGCGGTCGAAGGGGACGTGGAGGCCGTCGTCGGCCAGCTCGCTCGGCTCCAGTGGGACGAACACGTCCCTGCTGAACAGGCCGGTGCGGACGGCGGCCCACTCGGGGACGCCGGTGGCGTCGTCCAGGTACACCTCGTCCACGGTTCCGATCTTGTGCCCGTTCCGGTCGAACGCCTTGCGGCCGATCAGGCTGCGCGGATCGATGTCGGTCTGCACGGTCCCTCCAACTGGTCGCAACTGCTCTACACCCCTACGAAAGGGCACATCCGGGATGTCGGCCACTTGAGCGATGGCACGCACAACCGCGCTGGTAGGCTGGCTGTGGCTGTCGACACCGTGCGGGAGAGTCCTCCGGAGAACGTTTCCGGTGGCGCCGAAGGAGCAAATCCTCCCCGGAATCTCTCAGGCACCCGGTACCGCGCGGGCGAGGTCACTCTGGAAAGCAGGGCGGAGGTCCGACGGCATCCGCTCTCACCGACGGTGAAAGCCGGCGTGCCCCCGGGCGTGCCGGTGAAGCTCTCAGGTTGAGATGACAGAGGGGGAGGCCGTCCGGGCACCCGCGCCGCGGTGCCCCTCGCAGGTCGTGACGACCAGGAGGCCCCCGCATCATGACCGCCAACCGCACTCCGCTCTCCGAGCTCGAACAGGGCATTCCCTTCGAGCAGCGGCACATCGGACCCGACGCCGAGGCGCGGGCCAAGATGCTCGCCCAGGTCGGTTACGGCTCGCTCGACGAGCTGACGGCCGCCGCGGTGCCGGACGTCATCAAGAACGCCGAGGCGCTGGACCTGCCCGGCGCCCGCACCGAGGCCGAGGTCCTGGCCGAGCTGCGCGCCCTCGCCGGCCGCAACCAGGTCCTCGCCCCGATGATCGGCCTCGGCTACTACGGCACCTTCACCCCGCCGGTGATCCTCCGCAACGTCATGGAGAACCCGGCCTGGTACACGGCGTACACGCCCTACCAGCCGGAGATCTCGCAGGGCCGCCTGGAGGCGCTGCTCAACTTCCAGACGATGGTCGCCGACCTCACCGGCCTGCCGACCTCCGGCGCCTCCCTCCTCGACGAGGGCACCGCCGCCGCCGAGGCCATGTCGCTCGCGCGCCGCGTCGGCAAGGTCAAGAACGGCGTCTTCCTCGTGGACGCCGACGCGCTGCCGCAGACCATCGCCGTCATCGAGACCCGCGCCGAGCCCACCGGCGTCGAGGTCGTCGTCGCCGACCTGAGCGAGGGCATCCCCGCCGAGATCGCCGAGCGCGGTGTCTTCGGCGTGCTCCTCCAGTACCCGGGCGCCTCCGGCGCGGTCCGCGACATCAAGCCGCTGATCGACGCCGCCCACGAGCTCGGCGCGGTCGTGACCGTCGCCGCCGACCTGCTCGCGCTCACCCTGCTCGCCTCGCCCGGCTCGCTCGGCGCCGACATCGCCGTCGGCACCACCCAGCGCTTCGGTGTCCCCATGGGCTTCGGCGGCCCGCACGCCGGCTACATGGCCGTCCAGGACAAGCACGCCCGCTCGCTGCCCGGCCGGCTCGTCGGCGTCTCCGTCGACGCCGACGGCAACAAGGCGTACCGCCTCGCCCTGCAGACCCGCGAGCAGCACATCCGCCGCGAGAAGGCCACCAGCAACATCTGCACCGCCCAGGTGCTCCTCGCCGTCATGGCCGGCATGTACGCCGTCTACCACGGCCCGGACGGCCTGAAGCAGATCGCGCGGCGCACCCACCGGTACGCCGCGATCCTCGCCGCCGGCCTCACCGCGGGTGGCGTCGAGCTCACCCAGGGCGCCTTCTTCGACACGCTCACCGCCCGCGTGCCCGGCCGTGCCGACGCCGTCGTCGCCGCCGCCCGGGAGGCCGGCGTCAACCTGTACCGCGTCGACGCCGACCACGTCTCCGTCTCCTGCGACGAGACCACCGGCCGCGAGCAGCTCGCCGCCGTCTGGGGCGCCTTCGGCGTCACCGCGGACATCGAGGCCCTGGACGCCGTCACCGAGGACGCCCTCCCGGCCGGACTGCTGCGCTCCGACGCGTACCTGACCCACCCGGTCTTCCACGCGCACCGCTCCGAGACCTCGATGCTGCGCTACCTGCGCAAGCTCGCCGACCGCGACTACGCGCTCGACCGCGGCATGATCCCGCTCGGCTCCTGCACCATGAAGCTGAACGCGACCACCGAGATGGAGCCGGTCACCTGGCCCGAGTTCGGCCAGATCCACCCCTTCGCTCCGATCGAGCAGGCCCAGGGCTACGTCACGCTCATCACCGAGCTGGAGGAGCGCCTGGCCGAGGTCACCGGCTACGACAAGGTCTCGATCCAGCCGAACGCCGGTTCGCAGGGCGAGCTGGCCGGTCTGCTCGCGGTCCGCGCCTACCACCGCGCCAACGGCGACGAGCAGCGCACCGTCTGCCTCATCCCGTCCTCCGCGCACGGCACCAACGCCGCCTCCGCCGTGATGGCCGGCATGAAGGTCGTCGTCGTGAAGACCGCCGAGGACGGCGAGGTCGACGTCGAGGACCTGCGCGCCAAGATCGAGCAGTACCGCGACGAGCTCGCCGTGCTGATGATCACCTACCCGTCGACGCACGGCGTCTTCGAGGAGCACGTCGCCGACATCTGCGCGGCCGTGCACGAGGCCGGCGGCCAGGTGTACGTCGACGGCGCCAACCTCAACGCCCTGGTCGGCCTCGCCAAGCCGGGCCACTTCGGCGGCGACGTCTCGCACCTCAACCTGCACAAGACCTTCTGCATCCCGCACGGCGGCGGCGGCCCCGGCGTCGGCCCGGTCGGCGTGCGCGCGCACCTCGCCCCGTACCTGCCGAACCACCCGCTCCAGCCCACCGCGGGCCCGGAGACCGGCGTCGGCCCGATCTCGGCCGCCCCGTGGGGCTCGGCCGGCATCCTGCCCATCTCCTGGACGTACGTCCGCCTGATGGGCGGCGAGGGCCTCAAGCGCGCCACCCAGGTCGCCGTCCTCGCGGCGAACTACATCGCCAAGCGCCTGGAGCCGCACTACCCGGTGCTCTACACCGGTCCGGCCGGGCTCGTCGCCCACGAGTGCATCGTGGACCTGCGGCCGCTGACCAAGGCGACCGGCGTCACCGTCGACGACATCGCCAAGCGTCTGATCGACTACGGCTTCCACGCGCCGACCATGTCCTTCCCGGTGGCCGGCACGCTGATGATCGAGCCGACCGAGTCCGAGGACCTGGCCGAGCTCGACCGCTTCTGCGACACGATGATCGCGATCCGCGCCGAGATCGAGAAGGTCGCCTCCGGCGAGTGGCCGGCCGAGGACAACCCGCTGCGCAACGCCCCGCACACCGCGGCCGCGCTCGGCGGCGAGTGGGCCCACGCCTACGACCGCGACGTGGCGGTCTTCCCCGCCGGAGTCTCGGCCGCCGACAAGTACTGGCCGCCGGTCCGCCGCATCGACGGCGCCTTCGGCGACCGGAACCTGGTCTGCTCCTGCCCGCCGCTCGACGAGTACGACCACTGACGGCAGGCGTGACAGAGGGCCGGTCCGGAGTCTCCTCCGGGCCGGCCCTCGGTCGTGTCCGGGCGGCGGTTCAGGCCGCCGTCGTCACCCGGCCCGCCGTCAGCAGCCGGTGCGGAGCGATGATCTGCCCGTCCGGCAGCAGTTCGCCGGTGTCCTCGAAGAGGAGGACACCGTTGCACAGCAGGCTCCACCCCTGCTCCGGGTGGCACGCCACAGGGCGGGCGGCCTCACGGTCGGCGGAGTCGGCGGTGGGACAGGCAGGCTGGTGCTGGCACATGGGTGGGTTCTTTCGCTGCGTCGTGGTGGATGTCCTGCGGCTCTTGGCGCTCATAACCGCCCCCGTCGGTCGGCTCGGTTCCGGTCCCAGTCTTGCCGCACGGACGGCCTTCCGCAGGGATTTCGCGTCAGCTCGTCCGCTCCTGGGAAGACGCATCACCCGCAGGGGCGGTTCAGGTCAACACCCCCGCCTTTTCGGGTGGTTCGGGGTGGCCCGAGCGGGCTAGTCCGTACGGGAGGGGTGTTCGGGGCTGCGTTCGGACGCGGTTTCCCGGACAACAGTGCGCCCCGTGACCCGGCGGGGTCACGGGGCGGTGCGTGGGGGCCGGGTCAGGCGGGCGCCGCGGAGCCGAGCAGCGGCGGCGGCGTGAGGCGCGTGCTGAGCACGGGCAGCAGATCGGCCACCCGGTAGGGGCGGTTGGCGGCGATGCCGGGCGGCGCGGGGGCGAGCGGCACGAGGACGTCGGCGGACTCGGCGCCCGGTTCCGTACCGTCCGGGTCCGGTTCGGCGTGCAGCCACAGCGTCAGCATGTACAGCTCCGGGACCGAGAGCAGCCGTGGCTGGTACGTGCCCGGCAGCGCCTCGGCCTGGGCCAGTGCCCGTTCCGTGGCGGCGACGTACGGCCCCTCGAAGAAGTGCGAGAAGGACCAGCCGTCCGGAGTGAGCATGGTGTCCGCGGCGGCGATCGCCCGGTCCCCGCTGCGGATGAGGAAGCGCCAGCCGACGAGCCGGGTGCCGGGCGCCTGGCCGGCGGCGTCGGAGATCCTCAGCACGTGGACGGGCAGGGGGAGTTCGGGACTCAGCGGTCCCGAGGCGGCACGCAGGGCGGGCGTGCGGGCCTCGCGTACGGCCGTGGGCGAGCCGAGTGCCGCCAGGACACTGCGGAGGGCCGGCGCGGGTGCCGGGGAGGATCGGAGCATCGTGTGGGTCGCCTCTCGCTCAGGAGACACGGTGATACGGGGGCACGGAGCAGGTACGACGGCGCTGTCGGCGGCGGGGGCGGAGCGGGGGCCGTGCGGGCATGGCCGTCACCGGCGCTCCGTCTCGTCCGCGGAGTTTATACGACGCGTGTTCACAGAGTGTTTCCGCTAGACCCCGACGATATTCCTGACAAGGCTCCATCAGGTCGTCCGCGAGGAGTCGCGGAGGGGAATCGGGGCGAAGACAGGATCTCCGTCCTCGCATTCCCCGGCAAGCCGGACGTCCGAATTCCGAGAGCCGTCCGGTCCGCACCGGAGAGGCGATATGACATTGGTATATGTCGTCGGCCGGTCCGGATACGGAGGGCCGCGTGCGCGACGGACAGGTTCGTACCAGACTATCCGTGGAACCATCCGCGGAGCGGCCGGAAACGCAGGCGTTGTCGATCAGCGGTGTGGGCATCATCGTCCGTACGCGCGGCCCCGCCCGGTGGCCGCCCACGCGGAGGGACGCCTCGATGGGGGAGAAGGTCGTGACGGACGGGTTCGGCCCGGCCGACCGGCAGCGGTACCGGCGCAAGCTCCAGCAGTGTCTGGCGGCGCTGGCCCGGCTCCTCGCGGAGCAGCGGTTCGACCGCCCGCGGAACCTCATGGGCGTGGAGATCGAACTCAATCTCGCGGGCCCCGACGGCCTTCCGAGGATGCTGAACGAGGCCGTCCTCGAAAAGATCGCGAGCTCCGATTTCCAGACCGAACTCGGAATGTTCAACCTGGAAGTGAACATCGCGCCGCGCCGACTCGCCGGCCACGTTTTCGACCGGCTCGCGGAAGAGCTGAGGGCCGGCCTCGGATATGCCGACCGCAAGGCCGCCGAAGTCGACGCCGGGGTCGTCATGATCGGCATACTGCCGACCCTCTCCCAGCGCGAGCTCGTCTTCGAGAACCTTTCTTCGGCGGATCGCTACGCCCTGCTCAACGACCAGATACTCGCCGCCCGCGGAGAACAGATCGCCCTCGACATCCAGGGCGTCGAACGGCTCCGGCACACCTCGGAGTCGATCATCGCGGAAGCCGCCTGCACCTCGGTCCAGCTCCACCTCCAGGTCACCCCGGCCCGCTTCTCCGCCGTCTGGAACGCCGCCCAGGCCGTCGCCGGCGTGCAGATAGCCCTGGGCGCCAACGCGCCCTTCGTCTTCGGCCACGAGGTGTGGCGCGAGTCCCGCCCGCCGCTCTTCCTGCAGGCGACCGACACCCGCCCGCCCGAGCTCCAGGCCCAGGGGGTCCGGCCGCGCACCTGGTTCGGCGAGCGGTGGGTGGACTCGGTGTACGACCTCTTCGAGGAGAACGTGCGCTACTTCCCCTCGCTGCTGCCGCTGTGCGACGAGGAGGACCCACTGCGCGTCCTCGACGACGGCGGAGTGCCGCAGCTCAAGGAGCTCGTCCTGCACAACGGCACCGTCTACCGGTGGAACCGGCCGGTCTACGGGTGGGCCGACGGCGTCCCGCACCTGCGGGTGGAGAACCGGGTCCTGCCCGCGGGCCCGACCGTCACCGACGTCCTCGCCAACGCGGCCTTCTACTACGGGCTCGTCCGAGCCCTCGCCGACGACCCGCGCCCGCTGTGGCGGCGGATGGCCTTCGAGGACGCCGAGGCGAACTTCGACGCCGCCTGCCGGTACGGCATCGAGGCGGAGCTGCGCTGGCCCCGGCCGGGGCGCGCGGGCGGGATCGCGACCCAGCCCGCCGTACGCCTCGTCCTCGACGAACTGCTGCCGCTGGCCGCGGCGGGGCTCGACGCCTGGCGCGTCGACCCGGCGGACCGAGACTTCTACCTGGGCGTCATCGAGCAGCGGTGCCGCCGCCGGGTGAACGGGGCGTCCTGGCAGGCCGACACCTTCCACCGGGCCCTGGAGACCGGTCTCGACCGGGAGGCGGCCCTTGCGGCGACCACCCGGCGCTACCGGGAGCTGATGCTGGAGGGCGAGCCGGTGCACACCTGGCCGGTGGGGGTCGCGGGGGCGTGAGGAGCGCCCGGGGCGCGGGACGCCGGGCCGGGTGGCCGGTGAGGGGGGGAGAGGCGGCCCGGGGAACGGGCGTGGAGGGCCGGGCGGTCGGTGGTGGGGCAGGTGAGGGGAGGGAGAGGCGGGCCGGGCCGCGGGGGTGGAAGGACGTCCGCCGGACCCCTGGATGGCGTACCGGGGGTGCCGTCGCGCATGATCGTCGTACCGGGGCCGTGGGCCGGTCCCGGGGCGGTCGCGACGGGAACGGGAGACGGGTGTGGTGGCGGAACAACGGATCGTGGACGCTTCCCCACCGCCGGGCGGGCCGCCGCGCCGGGTGCTGCGCTCCGAGACCCTCATCGTGCTCGCGCTCTCGCTCGGGGCGAGCGGGGTCTCCTCCCTCATCAGCTTCATCGGTTCGCTGACCAAGCCCGGCGCGCTCAAGGAGCAGGCCGCCACTCTCAACGGCTCGTACGCCCCCGGCCGCCCCTGGCTCGACCTCACCTGGCAGCTCTTCGGCATCGCCACGGCCCTCGTGCCGGTCCTGCTCGTCGCCCACCTGCTCATGCGGGAGGGCTCCGGCATGCGGGACCTCGGCTTCGACCGCACCCGGCCCTGGTCCGACCTCGGGCGCGGCGCGCTGGTGGCCGCCGGGATCGGCAGCGCGGGCCTCGCCTTCTACCTCGCGGCCCGGGCCTCCGGCTTCAACCTCACGGTGGTGCCGGAGTCGCTGCCCGAGGTGTGGTGGAAGTACCCGGTCCTGATCCTCTCGGCGGTGCAGAACTCCGTCCTGGAGGAGGTCGTCGTGGTCGGCTATCTGCTGCGCCGGCTGGGGCAGTTGGGGTGGTCGCCGATGGCCGCGCTGGTGGCGAGCTCGGTGCTGCGCGGCTCGTACCACCTCTACCAGGGCGTCGGCGGCTTCATCGGCAACGTGGTGATGGGCGTCGTCTTCGTGCTGCTCTACCGCCGCTGGAAGCGGGTGGGGCCGCTGGTGGTCGCCCACGCACTCCTCGACATCGTGGCCTTCGTCGGCTACGGGCTGCTGGCGGGGAAGGTGGACTGGCTGCCCACGCTGTGAGATCCGGCGGGAGGGACACGGAGGGGCGTACGGCATCGGAGCCGTACGCCCCTCCGCCGTACGCGGTGCGGTGCGTCAGGCGTGCAGCTCACCGTCGATGACGGTCACGGCGTGGCCGGTCAGGAGGGTGCGGTCGCCGCGCAGACGGGTGCGCACCAGGCCCGTACGGGCGCCGCCCTGGAAGCCGGTGAGCTCGTCGCGGCCGAGGCGGGCCGACCAGTACGGCGCGAGCGCGGTGTGGGCGCTGCCCGTGACCGGGTCCTCGGCGATGTCGATGGCGGGGAAGAAGCAGCGCGAGACGAAGTCGTAGCCGCAGCCGGGGTCGGCGGCACGGGCCGTCGCGATCACGCCGCGCGAGGAGTGGGCCTTGAGGGCCGCGAGGTCCGGCGCGAGGCCCCGGACGGCCTCCTCGTCGCGGAGCTCGACGACGAGGTCGCCGATGTGGGCGGCGGTGCCGTGGACGGCGACGATCTCGGCTCCCAGCGCCTCCAGCAGGCCGTCCGGAACCGGCAGCGGGGTGAGCGAGGAGGTCGGGAAGTCCATCGTGATGCCGCCGTCCGCCTCGGGGGCGGCGCCGAGGACGCCCGAGCGGGTGGCGAAGCGGACCGGACCTGACGCCGCTCCGGTGGTGCGCAGGACGTGCGCGGTGGCGAGGGTGGCATGGCCGCACATGTCGACCTCGGTCGTCGGCGTGAACCAGCGCAGCGCCCAGTCGGCCTCGCCGCCCGCGGGCAGCGGATGCGCGAAGGCGGTCTCGGAGAGGTTGACCTCGGCGGCCACCTGCCGGAGCCAGGAGTCGTCGGGGAAGGAGTCGAGGAGGAGGACGCCGGCGGGGTTGCCGGAGAAGGGGCGGTCGGCGAAGGCGTCGACGATTCGGATGCGCATGGTCCGGACCGTACCGGCGGCGGGAAGGGGCGGACCAAGGCCAATCCGGAACGGATGGCCCCGGATTTCGTCTTTCACGGGGCGGATGCCCGGTGGGTTGTTCATCGAACAGTTCCGATATATCGTTGAAGCATCGCGACAGTTCAGTGAAGGAATCTCGCGGAAGGAGCGTTGCGATGCGTTCACATGGACACGACCACGGACACGGATACGAGTTCGGTCAGGGCCGCGGTGCCGGGCGCGGGATGTGCGGGCCCGGGCCGCGGGGCGACTTCGAGGGGCGGCGGGCCGCCTTCGGGCCCTTCGGGCCCGGTTTCGGCGGCGGGCCCGGTTTCGGCGGGCCCTTCGGGCGCGGGCGGGGCGGTGGCCGGGGGCGGGCGCGGCGCGGTGACGTGCGCGCCTCGATCCTGGCGCTGCTCAAGGACCGCCCGATGCACGGCTACGAGATGATCCAGGAGATCGGCGAGCGCAGCGGCGGGGCCTGGAGGCCCAGCCCCGGCTCGGTCTACCCGACCCTCCAGCTCCTTGAGGACGAGGGCCTGATCGTCAGCGCGAGCGAGGGCGGCAAGAAGCTCTTCTCGCTCACCGACGCCGGGCGCGAGGAGGCCGGGGCCGCGCCGGACGCCCCCTGGGAGGAGGCCGGCCGCGGCGTCGACTGGGAGGCCGTCAACGAGATCCGGCAGGCCGGCTTCGGCCTGATGGAGGCGTTCGGGCAGGTCTGGAAGACCGGCAGCTCCGAGCAGCGGCAGAAGGCCGTCGAGGTCATCAACGAGGCACGGAAGAAGCTGTACCTGATCCTCGCCGACGAGCACTGAAGGCGAGCACTGAAGGCGGGCACTGAGGGCGGGCGCTGAGCCGCGGCGGAGACTGTGAAGGGCCCCTCGGCGGCGTGTGCCGCCGAGGGGCCCGCCTCGTGTGCGTCCGGGTCAGGCGACCAGGCCGGAGAGCTTGCGCAGCGACTCGTTCAGCGCCGCCGTCGCCGAGTCCTTGAGCTTCCCGGCCATCAGCGAGACCGCCGCGCCGGTGAACTCGCCGTCGATGCGGACCGTCGTCGCCCCGCCCTCGTCGGCGAGCGAGTAGCGGGTGCCGACGACCACGCCCATCGGCCCCTTGCCCCGGATGGCGAGGACCCGGCCGTCCTCCAGCTCCTCGACGGTCCACAGCACCTCGGCCGGGAAGCCCATCAGCTTCATGTTCTCGGTGAAGGTGGACCCGGTCGCCAGGGTCTCGGGGCCGCCGCCCGGGAAGCTGGTGTGGGTGGCGTTCCACTCCCCGTACGAACCGAAGTCGGTGAGGCGTTCCCACACCTTCCCCGCCGGTGCCTCGATCCGTGCCTCCGCGCTGACTTCGGCCATGACGACCACCCCTTCACGCGTGCCCGCTGGGTTCTGGTGTCGCGGAACGTAGCCGCAGGGGCGTGAACATTCAATACTGATGAACCGTCAGTTCTGCGAGGGTCGGGTCCGTGCCCCCGACCCACCGGATCTCGGCCGCGTCGAAGGAGTCCGACACCCGGGGACCGCCGTCGTCCTCGTGGCGGTGGAACGCGGCCCAGAACAGATCGCCCGGCAGCGCCTCCCGGGGGGCGTACACCCGGTACACGAACTGCCGGCCGTCGCACGCGCGCAGACCCACCATCCAGAACACGGGGGAAGGACGCGCGACGGCGGCCCGTGGTTGCGTCCCGGGCCGAAGGCAAGGCGGCGCGCCCCTCTTACGGGAAACCGGCCGGATCTCCTCCCCGAGGAGGAGGAGCCGCGCGCGCCCGCACGACTCCGGTGGGACGCGGACATGGTTCTCCCGTGGGATGACCCGGGCGGGCGCGGCTGATGAGGTGGAAGGGTGCACCCTCCCGTCCCGTCGCGCCCCGTCCCGCCCCCGGCCCCCGCCGGGCCCGCGCCGCTGCTCGCCACCGTGCTCGGCGCCGCCCGCCGCCGGGCCCTGCGGGACGGCGACCGCCAGGTCGACACCGCCCACCTCCTGCACGCGCTCGTCGAGTCCGACCCGGAGACCCGCGCCGCCTTCGACGGCGAGGAGCGGGTCGCGCGGGTCCTCGGCTACCTCGTCCAGCGTTCGATCGGATACGGGCTCCGCTGGCAGCGGTCCGCCGAGGGCGAGGGCGCCCCGCGCCCGCTGCCCGCCGCCCGGGCGGGGGAAGGGACGCCGCGCCGCACCTCCCGCTGGTCACCGGCGGCCGCGGCCGCCCTGGAGGAGGCCCTGCGCCGCGCCGCAGCCCGAGGCGAGGAGCAGCCCCGCGGGCTCGACCTGCTCGCGGGGCTCGCCGCCGACCCCGGCAGCCGGGCCGGCGAGGTGCTGCGGCACGCCGGTATCGAACCGCCCGCGCTGGGCGCCCGCGCCGTCGCGCTCGCGACGGCCTCCGCCGTCGGCGTCCTCGACCGTGAAGGGCCGTCCACGGAGGTGTGCGCGCGGGAGGCGGAGCGCTGAATTCCGGGGACGGGGAGGGGGCTTCCCGGCCGCCGTCTCAACAGGTGCGACGGGGGTTACACGCCTGACCGGGTCCTGTCATCATGACCGGATGCACGCGTCTCAGGGGAGAAGCGCCGGCCTGGGACTCGCCCTGGCCTCGGCCTTCGCATTCGGTGGTTCGGGAGTGGCGGCCAAGCCGCTGATCGAGGCGGGCCTCGACCCGCTCCACGTCGTCTGGCTCCGGGTCGCCGGCGCCGCGCTCGTCATGCTGCCCGTGGCCTGGCGCCACCGGGACCTGCTGCGCCGCAAGCCCGGCCTGCTCCTCGGCTTCGGCCTGCTCGCCGTCGCCGGCGTCCAGGCCTTCTACTTCGCCTCCCTCTCCCGGATCCCGGTCGGCGTCGCCCTGCTCATCGAGTACCTCGCCCCGGCGCTGGTCCTCGGCTGGGTCCGCTTCGTCCAGCGGCGGCCGGTCACCCGCGCCGCCGCCCTGGGCGTGGTGCTCGCCGTCGTCGGTCTCGCCTGCGTCGTCCAGGTCTGGTCCGGGCTGAGCCTCGACCTCCTCGGGCTGCTCCTCGCGCTCGCCGCCGCCTGCTGCCAGGTCGGCTACTTCGTCCTCTCCGACCAGGGCACCGACGAGGCCGAACCGGCCGATCCGCTCGGCGTGATCGCGTACGGCCTGCTCATCGGCGCGCTCGTGCTCACCGCGGTCGCCCGCCCGTGGGGCATGGACGGCGAGGTCCTGGCCGGGCGGGCCGACCTCGACGGGACCTCCGTGCCGGCCTGGCTGCTGCTCGGCTGGATCGTCCTGATCGCCACCGTCCTCGCGTACGTCACCGGCGTCGTCACGGTGCGCCGGCTCTCGCCGCAGGTCGCCGGTGTCGTGGCCTGCCTGGAGGCGGTCGTCGCGACCGTCCTCGCCTGGGTGCTGCTCGGCGAGCACCTGGAGGCGCCGCAGCTCCTCGGCGGCGCGCTCGTCCTCGGCGGCGCCTTCATCGCCCAGTCCGCCGCGCCCAAAGCTCCGTCCGGGGAGCCGGTCGCCGGGTCGGACGGGGCCGTGGGCGCGGAGCGCGAGGGGGAGTTGTCGGCCGGTCGGACCACCCCGTAGGGTGCGGGCCATGCACTCGACCGTTCTTCCGCCGCCCGCCGCCTAGCGCGCGCGGCACCTTCTCCGAAGAAGACCGACCGGGCTCGGGCGGGCGACCACGCCCCGAGGCGATCACGCCCCCGAGCGGTCCGTCGCTGCCCGCGCGCGGAGCCGGCGACCACCCTTCACCCCGGTCCGTACGCACGGACCGTCTTCACGGAGAGAACACGTGTCGAACCAGCAGTCCCTCCCTGCCGCTGCCGCGGACCCCGCCCTGCCCGTCGGGCGGAGCCTGATCTATCTCGTCGTCGCCGGAATCGCCTGGGGCACGGCCGGCGCCGCCGGTTCCCTCGTCTTCCGGAACAGCGACATGGGCCCGCTCGCCCTCTCCTTCTGGCGCTGCGTCGGCGGCCTCCTGCTGCTGCTCGCGGTCCCGGCGCTGCGGCTGCCGCGCCGGGGACGTACGCGCGGGGCCGACGCCGCGGCGCCCGTCGTCGAGCCGCGGCGGACCCGGCTGATCCGGATCGTCGGCACCGGGATCGGGCTCGCGGTCTTCCAGAGCGCCTACTTCGCCGCCGTCGAGTCCACCGGGCTCGCCGTCGGCACCGTCGTCACCCTCGGCGCGGGACCCGTCCTCATCGCGGTCGGAGCCCGTGTGACCATGGGCGAGCGCCTCGGCCTCGGCGGCCTCGCGGCCGTCGCCGGCGCCCTCGCCGGGCTCGCCGTCCTCGTCCTGGGCGGCGGGGGCGCGGAGGTCCGGCTCGCGGGCGTCGGCCACGCGCTGCTCTCCGCCGCCGGATTCGCCTTCATCACCCTGCTCACCCGCCGGCTCGGCCGCGCGGGCGGCAGCGCCGCCGGCTCGCTCGCGAGCACCGCGTGGACCTTCGGCGTCTCGGCGCTCGTCGTGCTTCCCCTGGCGGCCGTCGAGGGGCTGCTGCCGCACACCGAGGACGCCGTCCGGCTGCTGCTCCTGCTGCTGTACGTGGCGGCGATCCCGACGGCCCTCGCCTACGCCCTGTACTTCGCGGGCGCCGCGGCCGTCCGGGCCGCGACCGTCTCCGTGATCATGCTCCTGGAGCCGGTCAGCGCCGCGCTCCTCGCCGTCACCCTCCTCGGCGAGGAGCTGACGGCGACGACCGTGCTCGGCACCGTGCTGCTGCTCGCCGCCGTCACCGGCCTCGTCCTCGCGGAGGCGCGGACGGCGGCGGAGCGGCGCGGGGACGCCGAACCGGTGGCCGTGTAGCGCGCGGACCCGGGTGGCGGGCCGCCGGGGTCAGGACCCGTCGGCCAGGCGGCGGAGCTGGTGGGCGCGGGCGGCCAGGTCGCCCGGTCCTGCCCGTTCGGCGAGCCGGGCCGCCACCCGGGTCCGTACCCCGGCCGGTTTGTTGCCCGCGTACTTGAACTTCGCCCGCACCTCCGTCACCTCGAGGACCAGGCCCCGGAGGCCGGGGAGCAGCCGGCCGAACGGGGCCTCGCCGGGGGCGACGGGAGCGGTCCCGCCGTCCGGCTGGAAGTGGGCGACCTGCCGGTTCAGGAGCTCGGCCTTCTCCGCCGGGTCGTCCACCACGCGTGCGACGCAGTGCAGTTGCACGGCCGCGTAGTACGACGTCGGGGTGGAGTGCTCGGAGGGCGTGCCCTCGGGGGCCGTCCAGGGGCCGGGGACGTACACGTAGTCGTCGACCACACTGAGCAGCACCCGCGGGTCGGCCTCAAGGGCGCGCCACAGCGGGTTGGGGCGGGCCAGGTGGGTGAGAACGCGGCCGTACGGGCCCGGCTCCGCCTCGTACCGGAAGTGCGTCGGCTGCACGGAGGGAGGTTCGCCGGGCAGACCGTTGACGGCGAGCTGGCCGAAGTCGTGGCGGGCGAGCCACTCCCGCCACTCGGCCTCGTCGGTGGCGGCGTCCCAGGGATGGATGAGCATGGCGGCCTTCTCAGCGGGCGGTCAGGTAGTCGGGCAGGGCGATCTCCGGGGCGAGGTCCGCCGACGGGACGGGGGAGCCGGTGCGCGGGGCGACCGGGACCACGCCGGCCCAGTGCGGCAGGGCCAGGTCCCCGGCGTCGTCGTCGGGGCCGCCGGTGCGGACCTTGGCCGAGACCTCCTCCAGGTCGAGCCGGATCACGGCGGTGGCGGCCAGTTCCCTGGCGTTCGCGGGCCGGGAGTCGGCCGAGCGGCCCGGGACCACCTGGTCGACGAGGGCGTCGAGCGCGGTGCGCAGCTCCTCCGGGTCCGTGACCTGGTGGGCGGTGCCGTGGACGACGACCGAGCGGTAGTTGAGCGAGTGGTGGAAGGCGGAGCGGGCCAGGACGAGGCCGTCGACATGGGTGACCGTGAGGCAGACCGGCAGGCCGGGGGCCCCGGTGGCTCCTTCGGCGGGCTGCGCGCCGGCCATGCGGAGCGGGCGGGAGCCGGTGGAGCCGTGCACGTACAGCCGCTCGCCGACCCGGCCGTAGAGGGTGGGGAGCACGACGGGCGCGCCGTCCCGGACGAAGCCGAGGTGGCAGACGTACCCCTCGTCGAGGATCGCGTGGACGAGTGCCCTGTCGTACGAGGCGCGCTGCCGGGAACGGGTGGGCACGGTCCGGTCGGTGGGGGTGTAGCTCGTGGCGGTCGTCGTCGTGGTCGTCACGGTCGCGGAGGTCATGGTGCGTCCCCTTGCCCCTTGTTTTGTACTAGTGCATAATGTGGTTTGTGCTAGGAGAGTATCGGATCGAAGGTCGTCGCGCATCGGAGATCGCCGCCAGCGTGGAGCGGGGGGTGGGAGCGGGAGCGCTGGAGCCCGGCCAAGTCCTGCCACCACTGCGGGAGTTGGCCGCCGAACTGGGCGTGAACCCGAACACCGTCGCCGCCGCCTACCGCACCCTGCGCGAGCGCGGGGTCATCGAGACGGACGGGCGGCGCGGCAGCCGGGTGCGCCCGCGGCCCGCCACCACCGCGCGCGGATCGCTGCGCGTCGAGGCGCCGCCGGGCGTCCGGGACGTCAGCAGGGGCAACCCGGACCCCGCGCTGCTGCCGCCGCTCGACGAGGCCTTCGCCGCGGCGGCCCGGCGGTACGCCGCACGGCCCGGCCTCTACGGCGAGGCGCCCGTCGACCCCGACTTCGCGCGGCTCGCCCGCGCCGCCTTCGACGCCGACGGCGTCCCCGACGGGCCGGTGGGCGTGGCCTCCGGCTCGCTCGACGCCATCGAGCGGGTCCTCGCCGTCCGCCTCAGGCCCGGCGACGCCGTCGCCGTCGAGGACCCGGGCTGGGGCAGCCTCCTCGACCTCGTCCCCGCGCTCGGGCTCCGCCCCGTACCGGTCGCCGTCGACGACGACGGGCCGCTCGCCTCCGAGGTCGAACGGGCCGTGGAGCGCGACGGGGCCCGCGCGGTGATCGTCACCGACCGCGCCCAGAACCCCACCGGTGCCTGCGTCGGTCCGGCCCGCGCGGCGGAGCTGCGCCGGGTCCTCGCCGCCCGTCCCGGGGTGCTGCTCGTCGAGGACGACCACGGCCACGGCATCGTCTCCCAGCGGCTGCGGCCGCTCGCCGGGGTCACCGACCACTGGGTGATCGTCCGTTCGATCGCCAAGGCGTACGGGCCGGACCTGCGCATCGCCGCCTTCACCGGCGACCCCGAGACCGTCGACCGGGTCCTCGGCCGGCAGCGCCTCGGCCCCGGCTGGGTCAGCCGGCTCCTCCAGCAGGCCGTCGTCCACCTGTGGGCCACGGACGCGGTGGACCCCGAGACCGTCGCCGACGCGTACGGGGAGCGGCGTGACGCCCTCGTCCGGGCGCTGGCCCGGCGGGGCGTCGAGGCGCGCGGCCGCAGTGGCATGAACGTCTGGGTGCCGGTCGCCGACGAGACCGGCGCCGTCGCCCGCCTGCTCGCCGCGGGCTGGGCGGTCGCCCCCGGCGCCCGCTTCCGCATCGCCGCGGGCCCCGCCGTCCGGCTCACGGTCTCCGGCCTCTCGCGCGACGACATCGACTCCCTGGCCGACGCCGTCGCCGGGGCCGCGGGCCCGGCCCCGGCCCGCAGCTACGGCTGACCCCCGGCCCCGCGTTTCGTACGGATCAGGTGCGGGCCGGGGCCCGGCGGCGGGCTTCGGCGGGGGCCGCCGAGACGGGGACGGTGCGGGAAGGGGGCGGGGTCCGGCGGGAGGTGCGGGTCTGGGTGAGGGCCGCGCCGAGGAGGACGACCGCCGCGCCCACGGGGGTGTTCCAGGCCAGGTGCTCGCCGAGGAAGGCCACGCCCGCCGCCGTCGCGATGACCGGGATGAAGTACGTGACCATGGAGGCGGTGGTGGGGCCGACCTCGGCGACCACGCCGTACTGGAGGAGCATCGCGTAGCCGGTGCCCAGCGCGCCGAGGGCGACCACCGCGAGCAGCGGGAGGAGCTCGACCGACTCCGGCAGGGTGGTGAAGAGCGGGGTGACCAGGGCCAGTTGCAGGGTGGCCAGACCGACCTGGCCGGTCGCCAGGGAGAGGTGGGAGGAGCCGGTGGCGCTCAGGGTGCGGCGGACGTAGATCCAGCCGACCGCGTAGCTGAACGAGGCCAGCAGCGCCAGCGCCGTACCCGTCACGTCCAGGCCGGAGAAGCCCTGCCACGCGCCGAGGACCGTCAGGACGCCGACGAAGCCGATGCCCAGGCCCGCCGCCCGGACCCGCGTGGGCCGGTCCTCGGAGAGCGCCACCAGCGAGAGGACCATGCCCCACAGCGGTGTCGTCGCGTTGCAGATCCCCGCCAGCGTCGACGGGATCGTCAGCTCCGCGTACGCGAAGAGCGAGAACGGCAGCGCGTTGAGCAGGAACGCCGCCACCGCCAGGTGGCCCCACACCCGCGCCCCGCGCGGCAGCCGGTCCCGCCTCACCAGGAGCGCCGCGGCCAGCACCGCCGTGCCGAACAGCAGCCGGCCCAGCGTCACCTGGAAGGGGGCGAAGCCCTCCGTGCCGACCTTGATGAGCAGGAAGCTGAAGCCCCAGATCAGGGCCAGCACGCCGAAGCGGACCCGCCAGTCGAGGCGACGGGCGGAGGGGGAGGGTGAGGGGACGGGGGACGGCGAGGGGACGGAGGCGGCTGCGTGGCTCATGTACTCAGGGTGACGACCCCGACGTCGTAGGACAAGCGAGATTCCGTCGACCCTTTCCTTTAGTATCACTTACATGTTGAACCTGGAGCGCCTCCGCACCCTCGACGCCGTCGCCCGGCACGGCTCCGTCAGCGGCGCCGCGGACGGCCTGCATGTGACGACCTCCGCCGTCTCTCAGCAGCTGTCCAAGCTGGAGCGCGAGGTGGGTCAGCAGCTCCTCGCCAAGAACGGGCGCGGGGTGCGGCTCACCGACGCCGGGCTGCTGCTCGCCGAGCACGCCGCCCGGATCCTCTCCCACGTCCAGCTCGCCCAGGCCGACATCGAGGCCCGGCGCGGCCAGGTCGTCGGCGAGGTCCGGCTCGTCGGCTTCCCGACCGCCGCGCGCGGCCTCTTCCCCGCCGCCCTCGCCTCGCTGCGTACCCGACACCCCGAACTACGGGTCCGCACCGCCGAGTTCGAGCCCGAGCAGGGGGTGCGGGCGGTGTTGCGCGGTGACGCCGACCTCGCGATCGTCCTGGACTGGAGCAACCGCAGGGCGCCGGTCCCAGGCGAGCTGGAGCGGGCCCATCTGCTCGACGACTCCGCGGACGTCGCCCTGCCGGTCGGGCACCGGCTCGCCGGGCGGGACGCGGTGGACCTGGAGGACTTCGCGGACGAGGACTGGGTGTCCTGGCCCGAGGGCGAGTTCTGCCACGACTGGCTGATGTTCACCCTCCGCTCCCAGGGCATCGAGCCGCACATCGCCCACTTCGCAGGGGAGCACCACACCCAGCTCGCGCTCGTCGCCGCCGGGCTCGGCGTGTGCGTCACGCCCCGGCTCGGCCAGCCGCACCCCGAGGGGGTCGTCTGCGTCCCCGTACGGCAGCAGATGCGCCGCCACATCTACGCCACCTGGCGCACCGACGCCGGCCGCCGGCCGTCCCTGCGCGCCGTCGTCGAGGCGCTGAGGGAGGCGGGACGGCCGCACACCGGCTGACCGGCCGCACGCGATCGGCCCCCTATAGTGCGCCCAGCTTGCGGAAGTCCCAGGAGGCGACCGCGTCCGGGGTCAGTCGGAGCCAGGCGTGCCGGCCGTCGTGCGGCATGGTGTCCAGGCCGAAGTTCTTCGCGGCGAAGAGGCGTTCCACGGCGTCGAGTTCGGGGCACGGCTCGCCCGTGCGCGGCGCCTCGCCGACGAAGACGGCCGTCCCCGACAGCTCGACCCCGCGCAGCTCCCCGTACTCCTCCCCGTCGTCCACCAGGACGGAGATCCGCGGATCGGCGCGCAGCTCGGCCCAACGGCGGCTGCGCGTCAGCGAGTAGAGCCAGAGCGAGGTACCGTCCCAGGCGAACCAGAGCGCGCTCACATGGGGACGGCCGTCGGCGGAGACGGTCGCCACCCGGCAGGTGCGCTGTTCGGCGAGGAAGGAGTCCAGCTCCTCCGGGGTCATCATGATCCGGCGTCCACGGCGCTGCGCGACGGTCATCGTCCGCACCCTTCTGGATTTCTGATGAGACGTCAGAAATCATGGGCGCGCGACCACGCCGGTGCAAGGGTACGCGCGAGGGGGAGAGATGGGCGGAACGGAAGCGACGGACCGGGGGAGAGCGGTGTCCCGCAAGGAGGAGCTCGACGAGCTGCTACGCCCGGACGGCACCGTCCTGCTCACCGTCGAGTGTCAGGAGGGGGTCGTCGGCGCGGACAGCGCCCTGCCCGAACTCGCCGCCGTCGCCCGGAAGTCGGGTGCCCTGACCAACGTGGCCCGGCTGGTCGACGCCGCCCACGGCGCAGGCGTCCAGGTGATCCACGCCGTCGCCGAGCGGCGCCCCGACGGGCGCGGCTCCAACGGCAACGCCCGGCTGTTCCGGGCCGCCGCACGGCTCCCCGTGCAACAGCACAGCGGCTCCACGGCGGTACGCGTCGCGGCGCCCATCCGGGTGGCGGACGAGGACCTGGTGGTACGGCGGCTGCACGGCCTGTCCCCGCTGGCCGGAACGGACGTGGACGCCCTGCTGCGCAACCTCGGCTGCCGGACCCTCGTCGTCACCGGCGTGTCCGCCAATGTGGCCGTGCCCAACGCCGTCTTCGACGCGGTGAACCTCGGCTACACGGTCGTCGTGCCCCGGGACGCCATCGCGGGGGTGCCGGCCGACTACACCCCCGCGATGATCCGCAACACCCTCGCCCTCGTCGCCACCCTCGCGACCACCGACGACCTGCTCGCCGCCTGGAGGGCGCCGAGACGTTCCGCCGCCGGCCGGGGCTAGGCGTACGTCCGGCCGGGGATCTTCTCCGGGCCGGGTCAGCCGAAGGAGATCTCCTCGCCCTTCACCTCGATCGGCTCCGGCGGCAGTGAGGACGTCGCCGGGCCCGACTTCACGCTGCCGTCCGACATGTCGAACTTGCTCTGGTGGCACGGGCAGACGATGAGGCCGTTCTCGACCGCTCCCACCGCGCAGCCCGCGTGCGTGCACTTCGAGGAGAACGCCTTGAACTCCCCGGCCTTCGGCTGGGTGATGACGATCCCCTTGTCCGCGAGGACCTTGCCGCCGCCCACCGGGATGTCCCCGGTCTTCGCGAGCGGGCCCTGCGGCGCGCCGTCCACGCCTCCCGTGCCGGTGCCGCCCTCCGTGTCCGCGCCTCCGCAGGCGGCCAGTGCCGCCGAGGCGAGTCCCGCCCCGCCGGCCGCCACCACGGTCCGCCGTGCCACTCCGCTCATGCCTTGCCCCTTCTCCGTCCGCACGCACTGCCGTGCTTCGGGAGTGACGGTAGACGCAGTGGCTGTGACGTACGCCCTGTTCGCCGCAGACTCCTCCTGCCGCTCTACGGTCCGCACCGGGAACACCGTCCTCGACGGGATCACCGGTACGCCGTGAGGCCGGAGTTCACGCTTCCGGGCGACGATCTCTTTGTTTCCCCCGACGGCACCTGCGGGCAAGACCCGGGCGGATAAAATTCCGGGGCGGGGGTGACGGTGTGGACGAGTGGGCTGTGTCGGCTGAGGTGACGCGCCGTGATGGGGCCGGTTCCGGTGACGGCGGGCGCGACGTCGCCGTGACGCGTCGCGACGACGGCGGCGACGCCCCGACGCTGCTGCGATTACCGTCGGCGCTCGTCGAACGGTTCGTGGCGGTCCGCGAGTTACCCCACCAGGGGCGCGAGGCGGATGTGCTGCTGGTCCGCGACGCGGAGGGCGACGAGTTCGTCGCGAAGGTGTACCGCAGCGGCGTCCGGGTCGCGCCCGGCGTCTGGGAGCGGCTGCGGGGACTGGACACCGGCCATGTGGCGCGGCTGATCGAGACGGGCTTCTCGGACGGGCGCGACTACGAGGTGTCCGAATACCTGCCCCGGGGGTCCCTCGAGGGTCTGACCGGGGCCGGGACGGCGGTGCCGCCGGCCGTCCTGACCAGTGTCGTCTCCCAGCTGACGGAGGCGGTGGCCCAGCTGCACGGCGCGGGGATCGTGCACGGCGACCTGAAACCGTCGAACGTGCTCCTGCGCCGCAGGGAACCGCTGGAATTGGCTCTGGCGGACTTCGGGGTGAGCAAATCACTGGACGCGACCTCCCGGTTCACCCGGCGGGTGTTCGGGACGCTGGCCTACTCGGCCCCGGAGTACGTGTTCGGCGCGGAGGTGTCCGGTTCGCAGGACTGGTGGTCCGTGGGGGTGATCGTCCGCCAACTGGCCACCGGCCGCGCGCCGTTCGACGGCCTGTCGGAGCAGGCCGTCCGGCACCATCTGGCGACCCGGCCGGTCGACCTGTCGGACGTGCCGGACGAACGGGTGCGGCTGCTGTGCGCCGGGCTCCTGGTCAGGGACCCCGAGCGCCGGTGGGGCGCCGCCGAGGTGCGCGGCTGGCTCCGGGGCGACACCCCGGAGGTCCCCGAGGACCGGCCGTTCCCCGGCGCCGTGCCGCCGGGCGCCGCCGGGCGCAGGCCGCTGGAGTTCAACGGCGTGAGGCACACGGAGAAGGCGGCACTGGCCCGGGCCCTGGCTGCGGACTGGGAGACCGCCGCGCGCCGGTTCTTCGCCCTCATGGGGGACCCGGAGGACCCCGGGCAGGGCTGGCGCCAACTGCGGGGCTGGCTGGCCCAGTTCGAGGACCCCGAGCACGACCGCCTCGAAGAGCTCGCGGACCTGGTCGACGTCCACCTGCCGGGAGGCGACGCGCCGGACGTGAAGATGCTGCGGCTGCTGCACTGGCTCGACCCGACGATGCCGCCCGTCTACCGCGGCGGGCGGATGCTTCCCGAGGACCTGCTCTCCCTCGCCGAGCGGGCCTCGGCCACCCGGGACGACGACGGACGCCGGGCCGCCCGCGCACTCGTCGACGAGCTGTACACCCACGATCTGCTCGCCACCCTCGCGGCCTTCGGCGCGGGCGCCGACCGGCTCGCCGGCGTGGACCAGCGCTGGCGCGACCTGAACGCCCGGTGGGACGGACTGCGGCGGTCGGCCGCGCTGCCCCCCAGGATCCGGGAGGAGCTCGGGGCCGCCGACATCCGGGTGGAGGCGCTGGCCATCGCGGTGGCGCCGGAATGGGCCCGGGCGCTGCGGCAGCGGGTCGAGTCCTCCGCGGCCTCCGTCCGGGGCGGGACCGGCTGGTTCGACGCCCTGCTGGCCGACGGCGGGGACCCCGTCCGGCACCTGGCGGCCGCGCGCGTCCTGCCGACCGCCGCCGCCGAGGCCCGCCGCCTGGAGGAGCTGCGCCGCGCCCACCGGGCCGCGGAGGCGGTCCACCGGCGCGAGTGGACCGAGGCGGAGGAACGCAGACGCTCCGGCTCCCGGGAGGCCGTCCTGCGCGCCCTCGGCGGCGTGGCCCTGCTGGCCGTCCTGCCGTTCGGCGTCCCCCTGGTCCTGGGAGCCCTGATCGGCGACGAGGAGTTCCTCCCGCGGTTCGTCCCCGCCGCCACCGTGACCTTCGGGATTCCGCTCGTCTGCGAGCTGCTCCTGGCGGCGAGGCTCGGAGAGGCCTACCACCCGCGGTGGTCCCTGCAGTCCCGCCTCGCCGGCCTGCGCCGCCGGCTGCCCGGCCGGCAGGGGGCACTGGCGGTACAGCTGCGGTCCATGCGGAAGAGGACGATCGCCTGCGGCGGGGGCTGCCTGCTCTACCTGGCCCTCGCCACCGTGACCTGGCTGATCGTCACCCTGCGGGTCTGGTCGCCGATCCCCCTCCTGGTCGCGGCGGGGTACGGGACGTGGTCGTGGGTGCGGTACCGGGACTGGCGCGCGGCGCACCAGTCGCAGCGGACACAGATGCTGGGGGAGAGATGAGCGGGCCCAAATGCGCGACGTACCAGTGCGATCCGTCCCTCACCGCCGCCGAGTTGCGCGCGGCCGCGCGGGACGCCGCGGTGCGCGAGGCCACCCGGCGCCGTGCGGAGGCCGCCCGCGAGGCGGCCCTCCTGGCCGCGGCCGCCCGGGACGCGGCCGTACGCGGCGTGAAGACCCGCAACGCGCGGATCGCGGCGCTCGCCCGCTTCCGGGCGGAGCTCGCGGAGCGGTACGGCGACGCCGTCACCGTACGGCCGCCCGCACCGCTCCACCTCGACACGCAGCCCACGTCCGGCCTTGAGGCCTGGTGCGCCGAGACCGACCGCGCGCTGGACGCCGCGGAGCGGGAACTGCGGGAACAGGCCGCCCGGGCCGTCGCGGCGGACCTGTTCAAGGACGTGACCGGAGAGCGCGCCGAACGCCCGGCCGACGCCGCCGAGTCGTTCGCGGACCGCCCGGAATCCGATGGTGCCGTCGGAGCCGGGCACGAGGACGCGGAGGACGTCGAACGGACCCTGACCCGCGTCCTGTCGCGGCTCCTCCCGGACTGCGACGACGCCCACCGGGCGGAGGCCCACGCGGCGGCGGCGCGGATGGCCGGGGCGGCCACCCCCGGCGAGGCGCGCACCTGGCTGACCGAGACGCGGCTCCGGGTCCAGCGCGCCAACGCGGCCGCGGAGACCCGGCGGAGCGAGGCCGACGAGGCGGTCCGCCTCCTCCACGACCTCGACGCCCCGGGAGACGCCGGGAACGAGGCGGAGACGGACGCGGTACGGGCCCTGCTCGCGGAGGTCGTGGCAGGCCGCCGCGCCCTCGACGCGCCGCTGCGCCGACGGGCGGCCGACCGCCGGGCCGCGGCCGAGGCGGAGGCGGAACGGCAGTACGTGGTCACCACGGTGACCGACGCCCTCACCGACCTCGGCTACCAGGTCAGCCAGGGGTTCGAGACGCTCACCGTCACCGACGGCGCCCTGCGCCTGTCCCGGAGCGAATGGCCCGACCACGCCGTCAACCTGGTCGTCGACCAGCAGGGCGGCCAGCTCCGTACCGCCGTGGTGCGCACCGCCGCGGGCCGCGGCGACGACGACGCCCACCTGGACGCCGAACGCGAGGAGCAGTGGTGCGAGGACTTCCGCGACCTGCGGGGCCACCTCGCGCAGGCGGGGCTGACCACGGACCTCCAGGTCGCGATCCCGCCCGGACAGGTTCCCGTACCCCTGGCCGTCCCCCCGGCCGCGTCGGGCACGCGGGCCCGGCCCCGGCACCGGGAGCGCGACCGATGACCCCTCCGTTCGTCCGGGAGTTCGAGGCGACCCTGCCCGTCCACTCCCAGTTCGTGCTGTGGGGGAACCGCCACGACAGCTTCCTCGTCCGGGAGCCCGGCGGCGCACGGCCCCGTCTGCTGTCCCTGCCCGACCTGCTCTGGGAGACGCTCCGCCGCAACGGATACGCGTGCCTGCTCGTCCACGACCCCGTGGACGGCCTCCGGGCGCACCTGCCCGCCGGCGCCACGGCCGAGGACGCCGACCGGGCCGAGGACGCCGTGTCCCGGCTGTTCACCCGGGCCCCGCGACCGGGCACCCTCCCGTCCCTGGAGGCCCTGCGGACGCTGATGGCCGAGCTGGCCCGCCCCGCGCAGCCGATCCGGGCGGCGCTCGCGATCGACGACGCCTCCCGCATCGCGCGCGGCGCCACCGAGATGGAACCGAACGAGCGGGACTTCTTCAGGTTCTGCGCCGGGCTCTCCCGGCTCGCCGCCCCGGTGGGGGCGCGGACCGGCCGTACGACCCCGCTGTACAACCCGGTGATCTGGCTGGCGGACCGCGAGGGCGATCTGCCGGCCTGGCTCACCTCGGCCAACGACCAGGTCCGGTCCATCGGCCTTCCGCTGCCGGACCTCGGCGACCGGCAGGCCACCGCGCGCCTGCTGATGAAGCTCTTCGGCGTCACGGACCTCGACGCGGACCCGGGGGCGGCCGAGGCGTGCGAAGCCTTCGCGGCCCAGACGGACGGCCTCACCCTCCAGGCGATGATCGAGGTCACCCGGCTGGCCCGGGACCACGGCCTGACCCTGACCGGACTCCCGGACGCGATCCGCGTCTACAAGCTCGGCGTCATGGACAACCCCTGGAAACGGGAGTACCTCCGCAAGCGGATCACGGACGGCCAGCAGTCGATCCCGCGCCGCGTCGTCGGACAGCCGCAGGCCGTCACCAAGACCCTCGACATCCTGAAGCGGGCGGCACTCGGACTGTCCGGCGCACAGCAGGCCAGCTCCTCGGCCCGGCCGCGCGGCGTGCTCTTCTTCGCCGGCCCCACGGGCGTCGGCAAGACGGAACTGGCCAAGGCCGTCTCCTCGTTGATCTTCGCGGACGAGTCCGCCTATCTGCGGTTCGACATGAGCGAGTTCTCCTCGGAGCACGCCGGGGACCGGCTGATCGGGGCGCCCCCGGGGTACGTCGGCTTCGAGGCGGGCGGCGAACTGACCAACGCGGTGCGGCAGCAGCCCTTCCGGGTGATCCTCTTCGACGAGATCGAGAAGGCGCACCCGCGGATCCTGGACAAGTTCCTGCAGATCCTGGAGGACGGCCGGCTGACGGACGGGCGCGGCGCGACGGCGCACTTCTCCGAGTCCGTCCTCGTGTTCACCTCCAACCTCGGCATGAACGTGACGGACGACAGCGGGCGGCTCGTGCCGCACGTCCATCCCGGCATGCCGTACGAGGAACTCGAAGGCCGCGTGAAGGCGGCGATCAGCGACCACTTCACCCGCGTCCTCGGCCGACCCGAGCTGCTCAACCGCTTCGGCGACAACATCGTGGTGTTCGACTTCATCGACGACGAGGCGGCCACCCGCATCTTCGGCCTCCAGCTCGACAACATCGTCTCCAGGGTCCGCGAGGAGCAGGGCATCGTCCTGGAGGTGACCCCCGAGGCCCGGGAGGCGCTGCGCACGGCCTGCGCCGACCACCCGCGGATGGGCGGCCGGGGCATCGGCATGGCCCTGGAGTCGCAGTTCCTCAACCCCCTCGCCCGCGCCCTGTTCGACCGCGACCCGGCGGCGGGGGCGCACGTCCGGGTGACCGGCCTGCGGCGCGAGGGCGACATCGTCTCCCTGGAGCTGGCATGACGTCCCCCGTCCCGTTGATGCTGAACAAGGCGCACTACCCGGTGACGTCGCTGGGACCCGGCACCCGGGCGGGCATCTGGACGCAGGGCTGCACGATCGGCTGTGCCGGGTGCGTCTCCCAGGACACCTGGGAGGCCGACCCCGGCACGTCCGTGGACGTCGCGGCGGTCCGGGCCTGGCTCGCCGGGCTGCCCGAACCGCTCGACGGGATCACGGTCTCCGGCGGCGAGCCGTTCCAGCAGCCGGAAGCGCTCGCCGCGCTCCTGGAGTGGGTCCGCGCCTGGAACCGCGAGCGGCCCGTGCCCCTGGACGTGCTCGTCTACAGCGGGTACTCCCTCACACGGCTGAGGAAGGAGCACCCCTCGCTCCTCGGCCTGTGCGACGCGGTGCTCACAGGGCCGTACGTCGAACGCCTCAACAGCCCCGGCCTGCGCTGGAAGGGGTCGAGCAACCAGCGGCTGACCGCGCTGACCGACCTCGGACGCGAGCGCTACGAGGGAACGGACCCCGGGGACGCGCCGCCGCCCATGCAGGTCGCGGTGGACGACGGCCGCGTCTGGTTCATCGGTGTGCCGCGCCGGGGCGACATGGACCGCCTGAGCGCCCGGCTCCGGTCGGCCGGCATCACCGTGGAAGGGGCGTCGTGGCGCAGCTGACCTGTCCGGCCTGCGGTCTGGAGGCGGAGGGGGACGATCTCGTGTGCCGGGGATGCTCCGGCAACCTCAGCCGGCCCGTCGTCGCACGGTACGCGGCGGGCGACGGGGGCGAGGACGGCGGCGGCGAGGGCGGCGCGGCCGAGGAGGAGTCCCCGGTCTGCCCGCACTGCGGGGCCCCGGTGCCGGTGCCGACCAATCGGATCTGCGTGGTCTGCCAGCGGATGCTGGGGGAGACCGGCCCGTCCCGCGCCTCCGGCCCCGGCGAGCGGGCCGTGGACCCGTACACGACCCGCCGCGACCTTCCCGCCACCGTCCTGCGGATCCGGTTCGGCACGGTGGAGCGCACCGTGACGCCGGGCGGCACCCTGCTCCTCGGCCGCGCTCCGGCCGCCCGTACGACGCGCGACCTGCTGGAGCGTCACGACAACGTCTCCCGCAGGCACGCCACCGTCGGCCTGGAACCGGACGGCTCCGCGTGGGTGCGGGACGAGCACTCCACCAACGGCACCTTCGTGAACAGCACCTCGGTCACCCCCGGGGCGCGGACGCGCCTCCGGGACGGTGACGTGCTGCGGCTGGCCGCGGACTGCACGCTCGGGATCTCCGTGGATCAGCCCGATCAGCCCGATCAGCCCGATCAGCCGGATCAGTCCGAGCGGCCCGGGGGAGCGGATTCGCGCCCCTGAGACCGGTTCACTCGCACCCCTTGGCGCTGTTCGCCGTGATCGCCTCGGCCGTGTACGGGCACTGGAAGCCGATCCAGCGCAGCTCCTCCCACAGCTGGGGCCAGGGCTTCAGCGGGCCGCGGCACACCATGAACTCCTGGCCGTCGTCGGAGACGGGCAGGTCGCTCTCGTAGGCGCCCCGCTTCTCGCACGAGGTGAAGAGCCTGCCGAAGTGCTCCGGGTCGACGCCGATGGTGATCACGGTGGTCTTGTCCTCGCCGGGCACGCCGAAGTCGGCGTACGAGTTGTGCCCGCTGTACGCCTTCGGCAGCCCGTACTCCGGCCCCCACCTGTCGATCGCGCCGGCCTGGCCGTAGTGGTTGCCGTAGACGACGGTACGTGCCTGCTCGTCCGGCGGCAGCGAGCGGTGGACGGCGCTCACCTGCCGGGTCAGCTCGGGCCAGCCGGCCTGGTCGAACTGGACGATGGCCATCTCGCTGAGGACGGGGTTGGTCGCGTACACGTGGATCGGGAGCGTCGGCAGCAGCAGGACCGCGCAGCTCGCCGCGTTGAGCCCGGTCAGGCCGCCGATCACACCGAGCCGGACGGTGCTGCGGGCCCACCGGTCGACGACCACGGCCCCGGCGGCGAGCAGGACGTACTGCAACGAGGTCGTGTAGGCGCCCTGCCCGCCGATGGCCAGCAGGACGACCACCATCAGGAGGTACGCCCAGCCGACGAACCGGTAGGCGCGCCATTCGGGGCGGCGCAGCAGCGCGACGAGCCCGGCGATCCACACCGGGCTCAGGAAGAGGCCGATGAGGAGGAGCTGCATCGGGAGGAAGGTGCTGCGGGCCAGGCCCTCCAGGGCCTTGGACAGCGCGGCGCTCATCTCCAGCTGCGGCATGCCGTGGGTGATCTGCCAGAGCAGCACCGGCGAGGAGACGACCACGGCCACGCCGACCGCGGCCGGGAAGCGCCAGGTGCGGAACACCTGCCGCGGCCCGGACAGCAGCAGGCCGGCCCCGAGGCAGAGCAGCAGGAGGACCAGCAGGTACTTCGCGGTCAGGCCGACCCCGACCACCACGCCGACCGCCCACCACAGGCGGGTGTCGCGGGTGCGCGCCATCCGGATCAGCAGCCAGGACACCGTGAGCCAGGACAGCTCGTCCCAGTTGTTCGTGCCCATGATGTGGCCGGTGTACATGACCAGGCCCGAGGCGAACGCCATGAGCGCCGCGAGGATCTGCGCCCGGGAACCGCCGCCGAGCTCGCGGGCGATCAGCGGGGCGAGCAGCACGGCGAGGGAGGCGAGCAGCGCCGGCACCACGCGGAAGCCGAAGAGGGTGTCCCCGAACACCGCCGTCTCGACCCTGGCGACCAGGGCGACGAGCGGCGGCTGGTCGATGTAGCCCCACGCGAGGTGGTGGCTCGCCGCCCGGGTGTAGAGCTCGTCCACGTGGTAGCCGTGCCGGGTGGCCAGCGCCAGCAGGCACACCGTCATCGAGGCGGCGATCAGCGACACCGGCCGCCAGGGCACGGGGGCCGGTCTCTCCGGGGACGGGGTTGCCTCTGGTACGGGGGAAGCGGTCGCTTGTGCCAAAGTCATCGGGACTCCGTTCCGTTCCGTCATGGCCGGCCGCCGTGCCGGAGGCCGGACACGACTCAGCCGCCCACTATCGGGGCGCGCCACCGTGTCCTCAACGAACTTGAGCCGTGCCGACAGTACGCAGGCCGTGGCCCGCGCCCGGTGGCGTGACGCGGCTGGCCTCGGAGTTTCGTCCACGGGGCAACTTCATGGCAGGGCCCGGCCCGCCGCCGGGAGACTCGGGGCGTCGGCCGCCGTCACCCAGGGAAGGCACGGTATGACCACGCCCCTGCCGCGCAACCGCGACTACCGCATCCTCTGGTCCGGCATGTTCCTGTCCGAGATGGCGGGTGAGGTCGCGTACATCGCGTTCCCGCTCCTCGTGCTCGCCCACGGCGGCTCGGCGGCCGCGGTCGCCGGTGTCGCCGCGATGCTCGCCGGCGCCCGCGCCCTGGTCAGCCTGCCCGCCGGGGCGCTGGCCGACCGGGTGGACCGCAAGCGGGTCATGGTGGCGACCCAGTGCGTACGCACCGTGGCGATGCTCAGCGTCGCCGTCACCGTCCTGCTGGGCGACTGCCCGCTGTGGCTGATCCTGCTGGTGGCGGTCGTCGAGGGCGCGGCCGCAGGTGTCTTCGTACCGGCCGAGCACGCGGCCCTGCCCCAGGTGGTGCCGGCGAGCCTGCTGCCGCAGGCGCTGGCGCGCAACGCGGCGCGGCCGTTCGCCGCGCTGTTGATCGGTCCGGCGCTGGCCGGCTTCACGTTCGGGCTGCACGAGGCGCTGCCGTTCACGCTGAACACCTCGGTGCTCGCGGTGTCGTTCGTGGCGCTGGCCGCCCTGCACCTGCCGCGCCGCGCCGCCCAGGAGACCGCGGCTGTCGCCGCGCCGCAGGTGGGCGGGTTCGCGCCGCTGCTGCGCATGCGGATGATACGGGCGACGACGGCCTGGATCGTCGGCGTGAACCTCGCGTTCCACACCCTGGTCGTGCTCGTCCTCATCGTGTCGGGCGAGGCCGACGTGGCGCCCGGGCAGATGGGCCTGATGATGACGTGCTTCGGCGCGGGCGGTCTGGCCGGCGCCCTGATCGCCGACCGGCTGCACGCGGCGGCGCTGTCGCCGGCGGTCCTGGTCATCGGCTCGACCTGGGTCTTCGCCGCCGTCGCCGGAGCCATGGCGTACGCACCGCGCGGCGTGCCGCTCGGCATCCTCCTCGGTGTGGCCGCGATGGCCATGCCGGTCGCGAACACCACCGTGATCACCTGTCAGCTGTCGGCGGTGCCCGACGGCTTGCGCGGACGCCTCTCAGGGCTGACGGCGCTCGGCTCCGAACTGGCCGCCACGGCCGGGCCCGTCGTCGCCGGCGTGCTGTCCACCACCACCCGGGACGGCGCCGTGAGCATCCTCGGCGCGGCCGCGCTGCTGGTGGCCGTCGCCGCCCTCGCCACCCTGAGCCCGACCCTGCGCCGCCTCGCGCTGCCCCGGCCGGTCGACGGTTCGGCCGAGGAACAGCCGGTGCACTCCTGACCACCGGGTCCGACCATCGACTCTGACCATCGGCTCCGGCCACCGGCCCTGGCCATCGACAACGGAGGAAGACGATGCTGAAGCTGCGGTTGCGCGACGAGGACGTCGTCGCGATCGAGAAGATCACCGACGAGGTCGCGGGGCGCTTCTCGTCCATCGAGGACCCCGCCCTGCACCGGGCCGCGCAGGTCTACGCGCACGAGCTGCCCCGCGGACTGCGGTCGGCGCTGGTCGACTTCAGGCTGACCGAGCCGTCGGGCGTCCTGGTCGTGTCCGGACTGCCGGTCGACGACACGGTGCTCGGGCCCACCCCGCCGGACTGGCGCGAGAAGGAGGCACCGGACGCGACCCTGCGTCTCGACATCCCCTTCCTGCTCATCGGCTGCCTGCTCGGCGAGCCGATCGCCTGGGCCACCCAGCAGGACGGGCGCCTCATGCACGACATCTTCCCGATCCGCGCCCACGAGCACGGCCAGATCGGCTGGGGAAGCGCGGAGACGCTCGCCTGGCACACCGAGGACGCCTTCCACCCCCTGCGCACCGACTACCTGGGGCTCATGTGCCTGCGCAACCCCGACGGGGTGGAGACGACCTTCGCCGACATCGCCGACGTCCGGCTCGACGACGCGACGCGCGCGGTCCTGGCGGAGAAGCGCTTCAGGATCCTCCCGGACGACTCGCACCGCCCGCAGAACCAGGTCGAGGGCGGCCGGGAGGACCAGGAGGGCCCCGAGGCGGCCGAGTTGAGGAGGCGCAGCGCCGAGCGGGTGGAGAGCGCCCTGCGGTTCCCCGAGCCGGTGGCGGTGCTCTTCGGCTCGCCCGAGAATCCATACGTCCGACTGGATCCTTATTACATGCAGGGAGTGCAGGGCGAATACGAGCAGCGGGCACTGGACAAGATCGGAAAAGCCCTGGACGACGCGATGAGCGGGGTGGCGCTGGTCCCCGGCGATATCGCTTTCATCGACAACTATCGCGTGGTGCACGGACGCAAGCCCTTCCGGGCGCGTTTCGACGGAACCGATCGCTGGCTGCGTCGGCTGAATATCACCCGCGATCTGCGCAAGTCCCGGCATGCGCGGCTCTCGGCGGGCGCGCGCGTCATCTACTGAGGCGCGGCCCGGCCGTTCCCGGCTTTCCCACGGCCTCGGAGACTGGCACGGAACACCCGCCGTCGGCCAGTCGATTCTCGGACGACTACGGCCGAATCGCGGTGATCGGGGTCCGGATGCGGGGCTCGGACGCGGCGGGGACCGGGCCCACCGGGGGTCGGGCGCAGGTGACGGCGCGAACGGCGGTGATGGCCCGCACCGGACACGGGGGCGACAATTCCGTGGCCCGGACGTGAAATCGGATTACCGTCGTCCGCTGTCGACTTCCTCGTCGAATCACTGTTCTTGCCACGGCTGGCGGCTCGCACTTAGGCTCCGCGTGACAATTGTGTATCGGGGGAAGCCAATGCTGCGCATCAAAGTCTCCAGCGAAGACATACAGCGGCTGAGAATGGTACATACTTTAGGTCCGGTGTCCGAAGCGGTCTTCGCACTGCACCACTTCGGACGGGACCGGGCCCGCAACGGCGCCGGCTGGCACAGATGCGTCCGCGAGCGCCTCGGCGACGACCTCCCCGCCGTGAACGAGGTCGTCTCCCAGTACCAGGTGGTGCCGGATCTCCTGTGGCTGCTGGAACGGGACGGGACCGACGCGGACTCGGTGCCGACGGCCGTGCGCGCCCGGGCCCGCAGCCTCGCCCAGATCGTCTTCCTGTTCTGCAGCGCCGGCGTCCTGCCCTACTGGTCGCAGATGCGGGCCCGGCTGGAGATCGAGCGTGACGTCCGAGGACGGATCGCCATCACGAACGGCGTCGAGTTCCTGCTCGCGGGCCTCCACCCGAAGGTGACCTGGGAGTCCTCGGAGCTGCGCATCGCGTCCGAGGCCGACCTGGAGATCCAGCTCGACGGACGCGGCCTGCTCCTGTGTCCCTCGCTCTTCCTCCCCGACAAGACCTGCGTGCTCGTCCGCTCCGAGCGGCAGTCCAGCCTGCCGGCGCTCGTCTTCTCGGTCCCCCTGGACCTCCACCTCCTGGAGTCGCCCTCCGAGGAGGCGGGGACCGAGGGCGACCGGGCGCTGGCCGCCCTGGTCGGGGCCACCCGGGCGGCCGCTCTGCGCGCGCTGTCCGAGAGCGGCACCACCGGTGATCTGTCCGACCGGCTCGGCATCTCCCTCTCCGGCGCCAGCAAGCAGGCCACCGTCCTGCGCGAGGCGGGCCTGATCACGACGCTCCGCAACCGCACCACCGCCATGCACACGCTCACCCCGCTCGGCCTGGCGCTCCTGCAGCGGGAGTTGCCCACCGAGACCGTCGGTCTCCCGGGCCACGCCGACAGCCTCCGGGCGGGCGCACGAAGGAGCCGTCCCGTTCCTCGCTGTTAGCTACGCGCATCACGGCCGTTCAGCTACGCGCATCACGTCCGACGCCGCCACGATCCACGAACCCGGACAGGGGCCTCACGGCATGACCCGTGTCTCGACCACGCGTCCCTCGGCGAGCATCACCACCACGTCGGCCCGTTCCAGCGAGGCCAGGCCCTCGGCCGCGGCCACCACGCACAGCCCCCGCCGGTCCACCGCCTCGCGCAGCAGGTCCAGGACCGCCGCCGCGGCGACCGGCGGAAGCCCGCTCGTGAGACGGTCGGCGACCAGGACGTCGGGAGCCCCGGCGACGGCGACCGCGACGGCGGCCGCGCGCTGCCCCTTCTCCGTCAGGTCGCGTACCGGGGTGTGCCGTTCCTCCCACAGGTCCAGCCGGTGCACGGCGTCACGCAGCACCTTGGCGGCTCCCGCCGGCAGCTCGTCGAGCGCCGTGGCGAGGGTGCCGGCCGCCGCCGGCTGCTCCGCCACCGGCAGCAGCCCCACGTGCGCGAGCCGGAGGCCCTCCGCGAGCCGGACCTCGCCCTCCGTCACCGGGTCCAGACCCGCGGCGCACCGCAGGACGGCGGTCCTGTCCTCGGCGGCCGGCCCGGCCACGGCCGTCCAGGTCCCGCGCTCGCAGGCGAAGGACACGCTCTCGATCACGTACGCGGACTCGTCGCCCCCGGCTCCGATCCTGCCGGCGCGGCTCAGCCGCAGCGCCGGATGATGCTCAGTCATGGTGGTCCCTTTCCCCCCTCGGGAGGTAGGTTGTGCAACCGGTCCGCCGTCCCCGTTCCACTCCGGCGGAGGTGGGCCGACCCTGTCCACCCCCCGTTCCCGACAATCGGCCTGACCGGCATGTTAGAGCTTCCGTCAGCGCGGGGCCCATACCTTCCGCCGCAGGGAAACAACTACAGCCTGCTGTAATGCGCGCGGCGGCCCGGTCTGTTCCGGTGCTCCGGGCCTGGGCGCCGTCGCCGCGGGCCGCGGTCTATCTGCTCGGGGAACTCGGCACCGCCGTCACGAGCCTGCTGTCGTTCCTGCTCCTCTGCCATCCGAGCATGCGTCGGTCGTGGGCCGACTGGCACCGGCAGCGCGCCGGGCGCCTGCTCGGCCGGAAGGTCCGCGCCCAGGACGTCGGACTGCCCCGTCTGCTGCGCTGGCTCGCCCTGCACGTCACCTTCGGCATCGCCTGCGGCCTCGCCACGCTCGTCTGCGTCGGCAACGCCCTGCTCCTCCTGGTCACCCCCCTGCTGCCCTGGCTGCTCCCGGCTCGGGAGACCCCGCAGACGGTGCTGGACATGCCGGTGGCCGGCTGGCAGGAGGACGCCGCCGGCCCGTCGGTGGGGACCGTCCTGTTCGCCGTCGGCTGTCTGGCGCTGTCGCCGCTCGCCACGGGGTACGCCCGTCTGACGCTCGCCGCGCTCGGCTCGTCCCGTACCCAGGTACTGGCCGACCGGGTGGCCACCCTCACCCGCACCCGAAGCGACGCGCTCGAGACGCACGCCGCGGAGCTGCGGCGGATCGAACGCGACCTGCACGACGGCACCCAGGCACGGCTGGTGGCCGTGGCCATGCGGCTCGCGATGGCCCGGCGGTGCCTCGACGGCGACCCGGCCACCGTCGCCCGGATGCTGCGCGAGGCGACCGAGATCACCGAGGAGGCGATGGTCGAACTCCGCGAGGTCCTCCGCGGGATCTACCCGCCCATCCTCGCCGACCGGGGCCTGCCCGGGGCCCTGCGCACCGTCGCCGCCCGGGGCGGGGTGCCGGTCTCCCTCGACATCGGCGAACTGCACCGGATCCCGGCGGCCATCGAGGCGGTCGCCTACTTCGCGGCCGCCGAGGCGCTGACGAACGTGGCCAAGCACAGCCGGGCCACCGAGGCGGGGCTGCGGGTGTCGCGCACCGAGGACGTGCTGACGGTCGTCGTCACCGACAACGGCGTGGGAGGGGCGCGGGAGACGAACGGCAGCGGACTGGCCGGCCTCCGCGGCCGGGCGCGGGCCCTCGACGGCAGCGTCACGGTCGTCAGCCCGGCGGGCGGGCCCACCACGATCACCGTGGAGCTGCCGTGCGCATAGTCATCGCGGAGGACAACGTCCTGCTCGCCACCGGCATGGAGCTGCTGCTGACCCACGCCGGCTACGAGGTGGCCGAGGTCGCCGGCGACGCCGAGGGGTTCCTGGCCGCCGTGGACCGGCACCGCCCGTCCGCCACCATCGTCGACGTACGGCTGCCGCCGTCCTTCCGCGACGAGGGGATCCGGGCCGCGATCGAGGCCCGGCGCCTCCACCCCCGCCTGCCGGTCCTGGTCCTCTCCCAGTACGTGGAGCAGACGTACGCCTCCGAGCTGCTCTCCGGCAGCGGGGGAGGGGTCGGCTACCTGCTCAAGGACCGCATCAGCCGGGTCGACGAGTTCCTGGAGGCGCTCGACCGGGTGGCCTCCGGCGGAACCGCGCTCGACCCCGACGTGGTGGCCCAGCTGCTCGCCCGGCGCACCCAGCCGCTGTCCACGCTCACCCGCCGGGAGCGGGAGGTCCTGGCGCTCATGGCGGAAGGGCACGACAACGCCACACTGGCCAGGAAGCTCTCCATCACGGACAACGCCGTGCACAAGCACATCGGCAACATCTTCGCGAAGTTCGACCTCACCGAGGCCGACGCAGGCCACCGCCGGGTCCTGGCCGTCCTGACCTACCTGGAAGCACGCTGAGAGCGGCGGGCCCGTCCGCCGGACGGGCCCGCCGCTCCCGTGACGCGCTACTTCCGCACGCGCTCCTCCCGCCGGACGGAGAGCCTGCCGGTGATCTGCACCCGGTCGATCCCGCCGGTCGCCGGGTCGCGCAGGAACCGCCCGAGGTACGGCATCGCCGCGCGCGGACCACCGTCCGAGGGCGTACGGAAGGCGAGGTCCTCGCCGACGTGGAGCCGTACCGGGGCCGTACCGGCGACCGAGAGCAGGAGGTCACCGCCGTCGGTCTCGACACGGCAGGACCAGTCGCCGTTCACGTACCGCCCCGCGCATTCCGGCGGTGCCGGCACGGGCCCGGTGCCGCTCGTGTCCCGGGGGTGGTCGCCGACCCGCAGGCCGGTCCCGGCCAGCCGCCCGAGCAGCGACTCCCACAGGCGCGCGCCGGTGCTGCCGTTGGCGGTCAGCGCCACCACGGTCCGGGTCGGCGGGTGCACCCGAAGGTGGCTCCAGGCGCCGTCGCCGGTGCCGTCGTGGCCGAACCAGCTCCCGTACCGCGACCAGCCGGCGCCCCAGCCGCCCGCGAGGCCGTGGGCGCCCGCGGCGAGCCCCTCCGTGACGTCCTCCCGCATCGCCGGCGCCGTCCCGGCGTCGAGCAGGGACGTGCCCGGGCCGAGGCCCAGGTGCGCGGCACCGAACACCGCGAGGTCGCGGGCGGAGAGGCACAGGCCCGCGGCCGGGTCCTCCAACGGCGGCACGGACTGCTCCCGGATGGGCCGGGGCGGGGCGTCCGGGCGTACGAGATGGCCCGGGGCCACGGGTCCCGCGCCCTCGTGCCCCAGGGGGCGCAGCAGCATCGCGTCGACGGCCTCCGCCCAGTCGAGGCCCGTGATCTCCTCGACCAGCCGGCCGGCGACGAGATAGCCGGGGTTGGAGTACGAGAAGACCGTGCCCGGCGCGTGCACCGGCAGCTCGGCCGCGTGGCGGGCGAGCCACCGGGCGCGGGTGGTCCCGGGCGGCAGCTCGGCGGTGTTGGCCGCGAGGCCCGCGGTGTGGCTGAGCACCTGCCGCAGCGTGAACTCCGGGACCCCGCGCAGCTCGGCCAGCTGTTCCGACAGCGGCTCGTCCAGGTCCGCGTCGCCGTCGGCGACCAGCAGGGCCGCGAGCGTGGCGGTGAACGGCTTGGTGAGCGAGCCGAGCGGGAACGCCGTCTCCGCCGTCACCGGGCGTCCGGAACCGGCCTCCTCCTCACCGGTCTCCGCGGTGAGCAGGTCGCCGTCGCGCCAGACGGCCAGCTGGGCGCCGGGGACGCCGTGCCGGAGGGCGAGCTCCGCCAGAAGGTCCTTCACCGGTGGCCCTCCGTCCCGAGGGCCGGGTCGCAGAGGCGGGCGATCGACCGCAGCGCCGCCACGAGCTCCGAGCCGACCCGCTCGATCGTGTCGGGCTCGTGCAGGTCGACCGAGTAGTACAGGTCGAAGCCGAGCCGCCCGTCCTCGACGGCGCCGACCACCTCAAGGGCCTGCACGACCCGCTCGCGGTCGTCCTGCTCCCGGCCGATCGGCTCGTGGAAGGCGTGGAACAGGGAGCGGTCGGCCGTCTGCGTGATCTCCTGGGTCTGGCTGTGGTAGTTGAACAGCACCGCGGGCGGCGTGTGCTCCGCCGGCGGGGTGCCGGTCCCGGCGAGGTGCCGCAGCGCCCCGTGGCCGAGCCCGTTGCCGGGAACGGCGCGCAGACAGCGCCGCACCGACCGTACGACGGCCGGCCAGTCGGCCTCGTCCCCGGCCCGTCCCGGCACCTCCAGGGCCACCGGGTACGAGCTGGTGAACCAGCCGACGGTACGGGACAGGTCGACGTCCTCGAAGATCTCCTCCCGGCCGTGGCCCTCCATCTCGATCACCAGCCGGTCCTCGCCGGACCAGCGGCACACCGTCCACGCCAGCGCGGACAGCAGCACGTCGCTGGCCCGGGCCCGGAACCTGCCGGGCGCCGTGTGCAGCAGCACCGCGGTCTCGTCCCGTTCGAGGCGCACCGGCATGATCCGCCGCGAGGACACCACGTTCGGCCCCGGACCGTCGGCCGGCAGCGGCGCCGGCTCGGGCACCGCGTCCCAGTGCGCCGTCTGGTCCGCGAAGCCCCCGTCGGCCGCGTGCGCCGCGAGCCGCGTGGCCCACTGCCGGAACGAGGAGGTCTTGGCGCCGAGGTCGATCGCCTCGCCGTCCACGGCCTGCCGGTAGGCGAGGTCCAGGTCGTGGTTGAGGATCCGCCAGGACACGGCGTCGACCACGAGGTGGTGCACGGTCAGGTGCAGACGGGCCCGCCGGTCCGGACCGAGGTCGAACAGGACCGCCCGCAGCAGCGGCCCGGCCGCCAGGTCGAAGCCGGTGTCGGCCGCCGCGGCGAGCCGGTCCATGACCGGGAGCAGCTCCTCGTCGGGCAGCCCCGACAGGTCGTGGCGCTCGAACAGTTCACCGGTCTCGGCGGCGGCGTTCCACTGCGACCAGCGGCCCTGTTCGTCCCGGGTGTAGCGCATCCGCAGCGCGTCGTGATGGGCGACGACCGCCGTGAGCGCGGCCCGCAGCGCCGACTCGTCGGTGCCGGCGGCGAGTTCGACGTGGATCGACTGGACGAGGTGCTGCGGGGCGACCGTGTTGCGGGCGAAGAACTCGTGCTGGATCGGGGTGAGCGGCACCTCGCCGGCCTCGGCGTCCTGGGTGGCGGCGACCCGGCGGTCCCGGCCCGCGGCGGCGACGAGCCGCTCGACGGTCGGATGGCGGAACAGGTCGCTGGAGGAGACCTGCAGCCCCGCCCGGCGGCTCTTGAACACCACCTGGATGCTGAGGATCGAGTCGCCGCCGAGGTCGAAGAAGTCGTCGGTGACCCCGACGCGCTCCACGCCGAGGACCTCCGCCCAGATCGCGGCCATCGTGCGCTCCTCGGCCGTGCGGGGCTCCACCCGGGCCCGGCCGGACGGTGTGGCGGCGGGCTCCGGCAGGGCGCGGCGGTCGACCTTGCCGTGCGGGGTGAGCGGCATCCGCTCCAACCGCACGAGCGCGGCCGGGACCATGTACGCGGGAAGCCGGTCGGCGAGGTACCGGGTCAGTTCGGCCGGGTCCTGCTCCGAGACGACGTACCCGACCAGACGCCGGCGGCCCGGCTGGTCCTCGCGGACGACGACCGCGGCCCCGGCCACGTCCGGGTGCGCGGTGAGCGCCCGCTCGACCTCGCCGAGCTCGACGCGGTAGCCGCGCAGCTTCACCTGGTCGTCGGTGCGGCCGACGAACTCGAGCGTGCCGTCCGGGAGCCGGCGCATCAGGTCGCCGGTGCGGTACATGCGGGCACCGGGCGCCCCGAACGGGTCCGGCAGGAAGCGTTCCGCGGTCATCGCGGGCCGGTCCCGGTAGCCGCGGCACACCCCGTCCCCGGCGATGTACGCCTCCCCGGTCACCCCCACCGGCACCACCTGGAGGTCCCGGTCGAGGAGGTACACCCGGGCGTCGGCGGCCGGCCGGCCGACCGGGACGGTCCGTCCGGGCCGTCCACCGCGCTCGACCGGGAAGCACGTCGCCGTCACCGAGCACTCGGTGGGGCCGTACGCGTTGACGATCCGCAGGTCGGGCAGCCGGTCCAGGACGCGCGCGCAGTGCGGCCCGGACAGCGCCTCGCCGCCGACGACGACCTTGCGCAGCCCCGCGAGGATGCCAGGGTCGGTGTCGGCGACGGCGTGGAAGAAGCCCGCCGAGAACGACATGGCCTGCACCTCGTGGTCGCGCAGGAACTTGTCGAGCTCGTCCACCGAGCGGAAGTCGCCGGGCCGCACGGCCAGGCACGCGCCGCTCAGCAGCGTCTGCCACAGCTCGTTCTGCGCGGCGTCGAAGGAGATCGAGTGGTGCTGGGCGACGGTGGCCGCGTCCCCGAAGGTGTGCTCGCCCGCCGCCCGCACGAGGCGGGCGAGACCACGGTGGGTGACCATGCTCGCCTTGGGCGTGCCGGTCGAGCCCGAGGTGTACACGAGCACGGCGAGGTTGTCCGGCACGGTGCGCGAGGGCGGCGGCCCGTCGAAGGCCCCCGGCCGCAACTCACCGGTCAGAAGCTCGTCGGTGAGCAGGACCCGGGCCTCGGTCGGCGGCAGGCCGGGGGCGAGCGCGGCACTGGTCAGCAGCACCGGCACCCCCGAGTCGCGGAAGAGGTGGGCGAGGCGCTCGGGCGGGTAGCCGGGGTCGAGCGGCACGTACGCGCCGCCCGCCTTCAGGACGGCGAGCATGGCGGTGATCATCTCGGCGCCGCCGGGCAGGCAGATGCCCACCGGCACCTCGGGACCGACCCCCCGGCCGACGAGTTCGTGGGCGAACCGGTCGGAACGGGCGTCCAGTTCGGCGTAGGTGAGCCGGGTGTCGCCGGCGACGACCGCGGGCCGGCCGGGGTGCTCGCGGGCCACCTCCGCGAAGAGCTCGTGCAGGCACCGCTCGGGGTAGCCGGACGGCGTCCCGTTGAACTCCTCGACCAGAAGGGCGCGTTCGGCGCCGCGGACCATCGGGAGCTCCCGCAGTGTGGCGCCGGGCGCCGTCACCATCGCGTCGAGCACGCCGAGCAGGTGACCGGCGAAGCGGCGCGCGGTGGCGTCGTCGAACAGGCGCGGGTCGTAGCCCACCCGCAGGTGGAGCCCGCCCACCAGGTGCGCCACGCACGTGAGCGGGAAGTTCGACGTCTCCAGGCCGGCGAGCGACCGCACCTCCAGACCGTGGCGCTCGGCCGCGTGCTCGTCGTACGGGAAGTTCTCGAAGACCACGCAGCTCTCGAAGAGGTCGGTGCCCGCCGGGATCGCGGCCCAGCGCCGCACCTCGGCGAGCGAGACGTACTCGTACTGGCGGCCGTCGACCTGCTGCTCCTGGATCTCGCGCAGCCAGGACCGCAGTTCGCTGTCGGGCGAGACGGTCAGCCGGGCGGGCAGGGTGTTGATGAACAGGCCGATCATGTCGTCCGAGCCAGGCAGTTCGGCGGGCCGGCCGCCGGCCGTGGTGCCGAAGCAGACCTGCCGGTCGCCGCTGTAGCGGGACAGCAGCAGGGCCCAGGCGCCCTGGACGAGCGTGTTGACGGTGACCCGTGCCTCCCGGGCGAAGCGCTCCAGGCGCCCGGTCTCCTCCGCGGTGAGCGCGAGGTCGACGTGCCCGGTGTCGCGGGACTGGTGGGAGCGCAGCGGCGTCCGGTCGTACGGCAGCGCGGTGGGCGTGGAGAACCCGGCGAGCAGCCCCGTCCAGTACGCCTCCGCCGCCGCGGTGTCCTGCTCGCCCAGCCAGCGCACGTACTCGCGGAACGGGCGGCGGGGGCGCGGCGGTTCGACCTCGCGTCCGCTGAGCGCGGCGTGTTCCGCGAACACCTCGCCGAGCACCTCGGCGAAGCTCCAGCCGTCCAGGAGCAGGTGGTGCGAGGAGCAGCGCAGGTGGACGGCGGACGGGGAGAGCCGGGCCAGGTGCAGCCGCAGCAGCGGCGGCCGCGACAGGTCCATCGGTTCGACGGGTGCCTCGGACAGCAGGCGTATGCGCTCCTGCTGCTGAGTATCCGTCAGCTCCGACCAGTCCTCGACGACGACGGGCACGCGCACGTCCCGGTGGACCACCTGAAGGGGGTGTCCGCCGTCGGCGTCGGCGATCGCCGTGCGCAGCACGGGGGTGCGGTCGACGACCCGCTGCCACGCCTCGGCCAGCAGCGCCGGGTCGCGGACGCCGTCGAGGACGAGCGCGAGGTGGGTGAGGTACATGTCGTCCTCGTGCGCGTCGAGCGAGTGGAACAGCAGACCGCTCTGCATCGGCGTCAGCGGGTAGACGTCCTCGACCGTGCGGCCGTCCCCGGCGATCCGGTCGACGCCGGCCTGGTCGAGCCCGGCGAGCGGGAAGTCGGAGGGGGTGCAGCCGCCGGCCCGGGCGCAGTGCGCCACGATCTCGGCGAGCGCCGCCGTGAACCGTGCCGCGAGGCCGGCGACGGTGGCCTCGTCGTGCAGCGCGGTCGAGTACTCCCAGGAGAGTTCGAGCCGGCCGCCGCGGACCATGCCGGTGATCTCCAGGGGGTTCGGGCGGGTCAGCTCCGCACCGCGGTCCGGCGCCGGGCTGGGGTGCCAGGCGCGCAGCAGGCCGTCGCCCGAGGCCACGTCGAAGTGGCCGTGGTAGTTGAAACCGACCTGGCAGCGGCCGCCGCCGAGCCCGGAGCCCTCGGTGAGGTGGCGCAGGGCGCCGTAGCCGATGCCGGCCTCGGGGACCGCGCGCAGGGTCTCCTTGACGGCCTTGAGCCGGGTGCCCCAGTCGCCGTCCGGCACGGGCAGCACCACGGGGAAGAGCGTGGTGAACCAGCCGGCCGTACGGGACAGGTCGACGTCGTCGAAGAGGTTCTCGCGGCCGTGGCCCTCCAGCTCGACGGCGACGGCCTCGCCGCCGGTCCAGTCGGCGAGCACCGCCGCGAGCGCGGTCAGCAGGACGTCGTTGACCTGGGTGCGGTACGCCGCCGGCACGTCCCGCAGCAGCGCGCGGGTCAGTTCGGGGTCGAGGGCGGTCTCGACCGTACGGGCGTGGGCGAGGGTGTCCGGTGCCGTGCGGTCGAGGGGCAGCGGCGGGCAGGCGGCGGAGGCGGCCTCCACGCCCCGCCAGTACGGCAGTTCGGCGGCGAAGCGACCGGATCCGGCCGCCTCGGTCAGCCGCGTCGACCACTCCCGGAAGCCGGTGGACTTCTCCGGGAGGACGACCGGCAGGCCCTGTGCCGCCTGCCCGTGGGCGAGTTCGAGGTCGGCGAGCAGCACCCGCCAGGTGACCCCGTCGACGACGAGGTGGTGCGCCGTGACGAACAGCCGGTCGGGCTCGGGGGCGCCGGTGAAGAGCACCGCGGCGAACAGGGGCCCGGTGTCCAGCCGGAAACCGGTCTGCGCCGCCGTGACCGCCTCCCGGACGGCCCGTTCGCGGGCGGGGCCGTCGAGCCCCGAGAGGTCGACCGTGCGGAAGGGCTCGCCCGTCTCGGCGGGCGGGCAGTGCTGCCGCCAGGTGCCGTCGGCGGGGACGGCGCGCAGCCGCAGCGCGTCGTGGTGGTCGACCAGCGCCGTCACGGCCGTGCGCAGGGCGGCCGGGTCGGTGCCGGGGGCGAGCTCGACGAACAGCGACTGGTTGAAGTGGGCGGCGCCCTCCGGGTACTGCTCGAAGTACCAGCGCTGCACCGGGGTGAGCGGCACGTCCCCGACCGCGGCGGCGGGCGCCCGCCGCTCCGACGGCTCCACGGCCCGGACGACGGCGGCCAGTTCGGCCACGGTCTGGTGCCGGAAGATCTGCTTGGCGGTCAGGCGCAGACCGGCCCGCCGCGCCTTCGACACGACCTGCAGCCCGACGATCGAGTCGCCGCCGAGCTCGAAGAAGTTGTCGCCGACACCGACCGTGCCGGGCTGAAGTCCCAGCACCTCGGCCCAGATCGCGGCGAGCGCGGCCTCGGTGGGGTCGCGCGGCGGCACGTGGTCCCCGCCGGTCTGCTCGGTGAGCGCCGGGGCGGGCAGCGCCTTGCGGTCGAGCGTGCCGCTCGGGGTCGCCGGAAGCTCGTCGAGGACGACGAGCGCGGAGGGGATCGCCGGGTCGGGGACGATCCCCGCGAGGAAGGCGCGCAACTCGGTGAGGGTGGGCGCGGCACCGTCCGCGACCAGGTAGCCGACGAGCCGGTCGCGGCCGGCCGTGTCGGCCCGTACGGCGGCGGCCGCGGCGGCGACGCCGGGGTGGCGCAGCAGGGCGGCCTCGACCTCGCCGAGCTCCACCCGGAAGCCGCGGATCTTGACCTGGTCGTCCGCCCGGCCGAGGTACTCAAGGTCGCCGTCGGGCCGCCATCGCCCGATGTCGCCGGTGCGGTAGAGGCGCCCGTCGGTGAACGGGTCGTCGAGGAAGCGCTGGGCGGTCAGCTCGGGCCGGTTCCAGTAGCCCTGCGCCACACCGTCACCGCCGATGTGGATCTCGCCGGGCACGCCGACGGGCACGGGCCGCATCCGGCCGTCGAGGACGTACGTACGGGTGTTGCCCAGCGGCCGGCCGACGGGCACGACCGCCGTGCCGGCCGACGTACCGGGCCGCAGCCGGTACGTCGTGGAGTCCACGGTGGTCTCCGTGGCGCCGTAGTTGTTGGTGACGACGGCGTCGGCGGGGAGCAGCTCCAGGACCGCCGCCGCGTCGTCGGCCAGCCACGCCTCCGAACCGACCGCGAGGACGCGCAGCGAGTCCGCCCGGCCGCCCGCCCAGGACAGCTCCTGGGCGACCGCCTTGGCCAGCGACGGGGTGGTCACGAGCAGCTGAGGGCGGACCTCGGAGATCAGCGCGGCCAGGGCGGGCGGATCGGTGACCACGTCCGCCGGGCAGATCACCATCTCGCCGCCGTACATCGCGGACATCAGGAAGTCGCCGAGGAACAGGTCCACGGCGAGGCTGGACACCGACAGGCTGCGGCCCCGCAGCCCGGCCAGGTCGTAGCGGTCGTCCCAGGCGCGCATCATGTGGACGGCGTTGCGGTGGCTGACCATCACGCCCTTGGGGCGGCCGGTCGAGCCGGAGGTGTAGACGACGTACGCCAGGTCGTCGGGCCCGGCGGCCGTGACGGGGGGCGTGGCGGGCCGGCGGGCGATGGCGTCCTGGTCGGTGTCGAGCCGGATCGTGGTCCAGGAGCCCTCGCCGATCGCCGCCGAGTCGGTGATCAGCACCGGCGCCGCGGCGTCGTCGAGCATCAGGGCGAGCCGCCCGGCGGGATGCTCGGGGTCGAGCGGCACGAACGCGCCACCGGCCTTGAGCACGGCCAGCAGGGCGACCATCGCGTCCACGGTGCGGTCGAGGCAGACCCCGGTCAGCGTGCCGGGGCGGACGCCGGCCGCGACCAGGTGGTGGGCGAGCCGGTTGGCCCGCGCGGCCAGTTCCGCGAAGGTGAGCCGCCGGCTGCCGTCGCTCACCGCGACGGAGTCGGGGGTCCGGGCCGCCTGCTCGTCGAAGAGCCGGTGCAGGGTCCGCGCGGGCGGTACCGGGAGGGCCGGGCCCTGCCAGTCCGCGGTGAGCGTGCGCAGCTCCTCGGCCGGCAGCATGGACAGACCGGCGAGCGGGGCCGCGGGCTCCCGCGTCACCGCGCGCAGCAGGGTGACGAGGTGGCCGCCGAGCCGCTCGACGGTCGCCCGGTCGAACAGGTCGGTGCTGTATTCGAGGTAGCAGACGAGCGAGGAGTCGTCCTCGTAGAAGTCGAAGGTGAGGTCCAGCTTCGCGACGTCGACCGGCGGCTGGATCTCGGAGACGTCCAGACCCCGGAAGTCCGGCAGCGTGGCGGCCATGTTCTGCAGGTTGACCATCACCTGGACCAGCGGCGGCCGGGACGCGTCCCGCTCGGGCCGCAGCGCGTCCACGAGGCGTTGGAAGGGGACCTCGTCGTGGGCGAAGGCGTCGAGGAGGCCGTCGCGCACCCGGCCGAGCAGCTCCGTGAACGCCAGGGACTCGTCCACCTGGGAGCGCAGGACCACGGTGTTGATGAAGAAGCCGATCAGGTTCTCCAGTTCGGGCCGCTGCCGGCCCAGGGTGACCGTGCCGACGGCCACGTCGGGCTCGCCGCAGTACCGGGCGAGCAGCACCTTCGTGACCGTGACCAGGGACATGAACAGCGTCGCGTCCTGCCCGCGGCTCAACTCCCGCAGGCGGTCGAGGACGTCGGCGGGGATCTCCACCGGCAGGGTCGCGCCCGCCGGCGTGCGGACCGGCGGCCGGGGCCGGTCGGTGGGCAGCTCGGTCGGGCGTATCCCGGCGAGCCGCTCGCGCCAGTGGGCGAGCTGCTCGTCGAGCGCGGCGGACCGCTCGCGCTCCCAGACGGCGTAGTCGGCGTACTGCACGGGCACGGGCGGCAGGGACGCGCCGGTGCCGGCGGCCCCGGCCTCGTAGGCGGCGGACAGTTCGCCGAGCAGCTGCCCGGTCGACCAGCCGTCGCACACGATGTGGTGCATGGCCAGGACGAGCACGTGCTCATGGGCGTCGACGCGCAGCAGCGTGGCCCGCAGCAGCGGCCCGCGGCGCAGGTCGAACGGCCTGTTCATCTCCTCCGCGAGGAAGCGCTCGACCGCGGCCGGGGCGTCGGGCCCCGACACGTCGACGACGGACAGGGCCCGGCCGGCGGGCTCGTGGACGACCTGGACGCCACGGCCGTCGACCGCGTCGAAGGTGGTGCGGAGCACCTCGTGCCGGCGCACGACCAGGTCGAGCGCGGCGGCGAGCGCCGCGGTGTCGAGCCGGCCGCTCAGCCGCAGCGCGCGCAGGGTGTTGTACTCGGCGCTGTCCGGCTCCAGTTCGGCCAGGAACCAGAGCCGTTCCTGCGCCGAGGACATCGGCAGCAGACCGTCGCGGGGAACGGCCGGGATGGGCCGCTCCTCGGGCGCGGACTCGCCGGCGAGGCGCCGCAGCAGCTCCGCCTGCAGGTGGGCCGGGACGGACGCGAACTTCTCGTCGGGCTGGGTCATCTGCGTTCCTCTCTGGGTCAGATCCGGCCGGGCACTTCGGGACCGGGGACGGCGGTCAGGCTCGCGAGGACGCGCTCCTGGACCGTTCCGGCGAGGTCCCGCACATGGCGGTGCTCGAACAGGTCCCTCGGGGAGATCGGTACGCCGAACGCCGCGCGCATGCGGACGGCCAGGCGGATCGCGTTGATCGAGTCGCCGCCGAGGGCCACGAAGCCGTCGTGCGCGCCCACCCGGGGCACCGCGAGGACCTCGCCCCAGATCCGGCAGAGGGCCTCCTCGGTCGGGCCGTCCGGCGCCACGTACGACTCCTCGGCCGGGCGGAGCCCCACCTCGGGCAGCGCCGCCCGGTCGAGCTTGCCGTTGCGGGTGACCGGCAGCACGGTCAGCGGCACCACGGCCGCCGGGACCATGTACGCGGGGACGTGGCGGGCGACGTGGTCGCGCAGCTCCTCCGCGGACGGCACGCCGCCGCGCGGCACCACGTACGCGACGAGCCGCTTGCCGGCCTCGTCGGACCGCACCACGACCGCGGCCTCGGCCACCGCCTCGTGCCGCAGCAGTACGTTCTCGACCTCGCGCGGTTCCACCCGGAAGCCCCGGATCTTGACCTGGTCGTCCGCCCGGCCGGCGAACTCCAGAAGGCCGTCCGGGTTCCAGCGGACCAGGTCGCCGGTGCGGTACAGCCGGGCGCCCGGCCGGCCGAACGGGTCGGCCACGAAGCGCTCCGCCGTCAGGCCGGGACGCCCGACGTAGCCGCGGCCCACGCCGACGCCGCCCAGGTAGAGCTCGCCCGTGACGCCCGGCGGCACGGGGCGCAGCCGGTCGTCGAGGACGCGGACGCTGGTGTGGGGGATCGGCCTGCCGATCGGGACGTTGTCGTACCGGACGCCGGGCTCCACCGGGAACAGCGTGGCGGCGACCGCGCATTCGCTGGGCCCGTACCCGTTGAGCAGGCGGCGGCCGGGCGACCAGGCGGCCGCGACGTCCGGGGTCAGGACCTCGCCGCCGGTGTTGATGGATTCGAGGCGCGGCAGCGCCTCCGGGTCGAGCACCGGAAGGACGGTCGGCGGCCCGGTGACGGCGTGGACGTCGGCCTCGCGCATCTGCTCGATGAGTTCGGCGCCGCTGTACGTCCCGGCGGTCCTGGGGGCGACCAGCGTGGCGCCGCCCGCGAGCGAGCTCAGGAGGACGAGCGAGGCGGCGTCGAAGCTCATGGGGGTGAGCTGGTAGGTCCGGGCGCCGGGGCGCACGTGCAGGGGGATGAACGTTTCCACAGTGTTGACCATGGACCGGTGCTCGATCATGGTGCCCTTGGGCCGCCCGGTGGAGCCCGAGGTGTAGACGATGTACATGAGGTCGCGGGGGCTGCCGTGGTCGGGCGGGGCGGTCGCCGGCCGGGCGGCGATGGCGGGCCAGTCCTCGTCGAGCAGGACGAGGGGGGTCGCGGTGCCCGCGAACACGTCGGCGTGGCGGGCGTGGGTGAGCACCACCGCCGGACGCGCCTCCTCCAGGATCGCGGCGGTGCGCGCGACGGGGTGGTCGGGGTCGATCGGCACGTACGCGCCGCCGGCCTTGAGCACACCGAGGACGCCGACGACCAGATCGGGGCCCCGCTCGACGGACACCCCGACGATCACGTCCGCGCCGACGCCGAGGCCGGTCAGGTGGTGGGCGAGCCGGTTGGAGCGCTCCTCGACCTCCGCGTAGGTGAGCCGGTGCTCGCCGCGCTCGATCGCGACGGCGTCCGGCCACCGGGCGGCGCGTTCGCTGATGAGGTGATGCATGCGCCGCTCGACGGAGTACGCGGCGGGCGGGGCCGTGCCCCACGCGCCGAGGACGAGTTCCCGCTCGGCGCCGGTCAGCGCCGTCACGTCGCCGACGCTCGGCGCGGCGGGGTCGACCAGCCCGTCGAGGACCGTGATCAGCCGTGCGGCGACCCGTTCCACGGTGCCCGGTTCGAAGACCGTCTCGTCGTAGAGCAGCCGCATGACCAGGGACTCGTCGGGGAACACACTCAGCGCGAGCGGGTAGTTGGTGGCGAACTCGACGTCGAACGCCTGGACCGCGGTCCGGTCGAACGGATAGTTCTGGAACACGACGGCGGTGTGGAACAGCGCGGCCCCGGGCTCCACGTCGGCGAAGGACTGCACCCGGCCGAGCGGGGCGTAACCGAACTCGCGCGCCGTGGCCAGCTCGCGCTGCAACTCCTCCAGCCAGGGCAGGACCGGCCGGTCGTCGTCCGCCAGGACCCGGACGGGCTGCGTGTTGATCATCATGCCGACCATCGACTCGACCCCGGGCAGCTGCGCGGGACGCACCGCCGCGCTCGTGGCGAAGCAGACGTCCCGCTCGCCGCTCAGCCGGGCCAGGAGGACGGCCCAGGCCCCCTGGACCAGGGTGTTGACGGTGAGTCCGGTGCGCCGTGCGTACGCCGAGACCCGTGCGGCGGTCTCCGCCGGCACGGTCACCCGCACCGACCGCCTGGCCGCGGGCCGGTGGCCCTCGGGCGGCTGCCGGTCGCCGGGCACGGCCACCGGACTCGTGAAGCCGGCCATCCGGTCGCGCCAGTAGGCGTCGGCCGCGTCCAGGTCCTGCTCCGCGAGCCAGCGCACGAAGTCCTGGAAGGGCGGCCGCGTCCGCACCGGCTCGCCGCGGTACCCGTCGAGCACGTCCTGCAGCAGCTCCGCCGAGCTCCACCCGTCGGTGACCACGTGGTGCATCGTCCAGACGAGCTGAACGGAGTCCGGGCCGAGCCGCACGACCGTGACCCGGCTCAGCGGCGCCCGGGTGAGGTCGATTCCGGCGGCACGGTCGGCGTCGAGCAGCTCCCGCAGCCGCGCCGGGTGCTCCGCCTCGGGCACGGCGCTCCAGTCGAGGTGGGTCACCGGCAGCGTGACCTTCTCCCTGACGTGCTGGACGGGCTCCTCGACGTCGGCCCAGCGGAGTTCGGTGCGCAGCACCTCGTGCCGCTCGGTGGCCTCCTGCCAGGCCCGGCCGAGGCGGCCGGGGTCGGTGACGTCGCCGAGCCGGACGACGAACTGGATCAGGTGCAGCGCCGGGTCGTCGAGCATGAGCGCGTCGAAGAGCATGCCGCTCTGCAGGGGGGTCAGGGGGTAGCTGTCCGCCCGCCGCGTGCCGTCGGGTGCCGCGGGGGACGCGGGTGCCTCGTCGAGCCGGGTCGCGGCACCGGCCATCGCCTCGACCGTCGGGTGGGCGAAGACGTCGGCCGTGCTCAGGACGAGCCCCCTGGCCCGCGCCCGCGCGACGAGCTTCATGGTCAGTACGGAGTCGCCGCCCAGGGCGAAGAAGTCGTCGCGTGCGCCGACCCGTTCGACACCGAGCGTCTCGGCCCAGAGCACGGCGAGCTCGCGCTCGGTGGCGGTGCGCGGCGCGAGGTACGCCCCGGCGCCGTCGGCCGGGGGCTCGGGCAGCGCGGTGCGATCGACCTTGCCGTTGGCGTTGACCGGAAGCCGCTCGGTCCAGACGACGCGCGCGGGCACCATGTAGCCCGGCAGGCGCGCGGCCAGCCGGTCGAGGAGTTCGCGCTCGGGGAGCGGCCTCGGCCCCGTCGGGTAGGCGAGGATGCCGCGGGCCGGGCCGTTCTCCCGCACCACGGCGACGGCGTCGGTGACGCCGGGGCAGTCGCGCAGCGCGGCCTCGATCTCGCCCAGCTCGATCCGGAAACCACGGATCTTGACCTGGTGGTCGACGCGGCCGAGGAACTCGACGAGCCCGCCCTCGGTCAGCCGTACCCGGTCGCCGGTGCGGTACAGGCGGCCGCCGGGCACGAACGGATGGGCCACGAACCGCTCGGCGGTCAGCGCGGGGCGGCCGGAGTAGCCGCGGCCCGTGCCCTCACCGCCCAGGTACAGCTCGCCGGTGCCGCCCGCGCCGACGGCCCGCAGCCGCTCGTCGAGCACGTACGCCTCGGTGTCGTCGAGGGCCGTGCCGATCACCGTCACCCCGCCGCGCTTCTCGTCCGGCGTCATCCGGTGCGCGGTGGCGAAGACCGTGCACTCGGTCGGACCGTACACGTTGACGAGGGCGGTGTCCGGGCAGGCGCGGCGCACCCGCTCGACGGCGCTCTCCGACGGGACCTCGCCGCCGGTCCACACCTCGCGCAGCCCCGCGTAGCAGTCGGGCTGCTCCTCGGCGAAGAGCCGGAACAGCGCGGCGGTCAGGAAGAGCGCGTCGGGGCGGTGCTCGGCGACGAGCCCGGCCAGCGCGGGAGCGGTCAGCTCCGCGGGCCCTATGACCACACGGCCGCCGTTGAGCAGCGGCAGCCAGACCTCGTAGGTGGAGGCGTCGAAGGCGAGCGGCGCGTTGAACAGCGCGCACCGGCCGAACGCGGCGCGCACCCGGGGTTCCCGGGCCAGCGCGGTGATGTTGCGGTGGGTGATGGACACGCCCTTGGGCAGGCCGGTGGAGCCCGAGGTGTGGATGACGTACGCGAGTTGCTCCTCGTCGACGGTGACGCGCGGGGCGTCGGGGCGCCGGCCCGGCTCCGCGTCGTCCACGAGGAGTACGGGCGGCCCCGCGACCGCCGCCCGGCCCTCGGTCGACCGGTCGGCCATCAGGACGACCGCGCCGGACTCGGCGAGGAGCCGGCGGACCCGCTCGTCGGGATAGCTCTCGTGCAACGGCACGTAGACACCGCCCGCCTTGAGCACGGCGAGCAGGGCGACGACGGTCTCCGGCGTGTGGCCCGAACGGCCCGTCAGCAGACCGACCCGCGACTCGGCGGCCACCCCGGCGGCGACGAGGCGGTGGGCCAGGTGGTTGGCGCGCTCGTCCAGCTCGCGGTACGTGAGGGTGGTACCGGCATCGACGACCGCGGGCGCGCCGGGCTCCCGCCGGGCGTGTGCGGCGACGAGGTGGTGGACGGCCCGGCTCTCCGGGCCGACCGGTGCGTGGGCAGGATCGTGGGACATGCTCGGCCTCCACTGGGGACACGCGTGGCGCGCGGATCTGTCGACGGTCGAGCTTGGCCCGCGGAGCCGTACCGGCTCCACGTTCTTGAACGGTGAGGAAACTGCCCGCTCGGTACGGGGCGGGCGGCGGGGACGTGACACAGGCGAGGCGCGGGCGGCGGGCCCGGAAATGGGTGAGACGCGGGCGGCGGCCCGCGAAACGGGTGAGACGCGGCCGGAGCCGCGCCTCACCCGTGCCGACGGCCGCCCGTCACTCGGCCCTGGCGATCGCCTCCACGGCCGGGGGCCGCAGCGCCAGCCTGGCCGGCAGCATCACGGCGGGCCAGGCGATCGCGGCGGCGGCGCCCACGATGCCGAGGTACATCAGGGGCGGGATGGACGGGAACACGGACTCGCGGATCGCGTAGCTCATCCCGATCAGCGAGGGCAGCGCGGCGAGCGTGCCGACGACGACGGCGGAGAGGACGACGATGCCCGCCTCCCGGCGCATCATCGACCTGACCTGGTCGGTGCGGGTGCCGACCAGACGCAGCAGGGCGAACTCGCGGCGCCGTGAGATCGTCGCCATGACCAGGGTGTTGACGACGGCGATGGCGAGATAGCCGAGCAGGACGGCGTTGAGCACGAGGCTGATCCCGCCGCCCCCGTCGTCGGTCGGCGCGGCGGTGAGCGCCTCGGCGTCCCGCAGCCGCAGGGTGGGGTACGCCTTGAGCGCCGCGCTCAACTCCGCCTCGCGGTCGGTGTTCACCATCAGCCACTGGTCGAGGTGGTCGGTGGTGTGCGCGATCACCACGTCGTGGGGGAGGGTGACGTCGCCGAAGCCGAGACCGTTCTCGTAGACCGCGACCACCGTCGCCTTCTCGACGGTGCCGTCGCCGAGGTGCACGTCGACGCTGCCGCCCACGTCGACGCCGACGGTGCCGGCGACGAGACGGCTGAGGGCGACCGTGGAGCCGGTGAGACGGTTCAGGTCGCCGCGCAGCAGACCCAGGTCCAGGGTGTCCGGTACGGCGGCGGGGTCGACGCCCTGCGCCGTGGAGATCCGGTACTGGATGCCGTCCCCGTCGTCGGGCCAGGTGAGGATCGCCGAGGTACGGACGACCGGGCCGACCGTGCGGACGCCGGGGACGTCCCGGAGCTCCCCGGCCAGTCCCGGTGAGATGCCCGCGCCGACGGAGGTCACCACGTGGTCGGCGATCACCCCGGCGGCGGCCTGGTCCTGCGCGGTCGCGGCGAGCGTCGTCCCGCTGAAGAGCTGGGCGGACGCCATGGTCACGCCCATGATCAGCGGGGTGGTGGCGGCGCTGAGCCGGCGGGCCCGGGCCCGGGAGTTGGCGATGGCGAGGAAGCGGGTGACGCCGCCGGGCCGTCGGCCGAGCAGGGCCGCGATGCCGCCGAACAGCTTCGGCCCGAGCAGGCCGACCGCGATCACCAGGATCAGGGCGGAGCTGGCGGCGCCCTCGATCGCCGCCTCGCCGGGCAGCACGATCGGCAGCACGACCGCGACGGCCAGGCCCGCGGGCACGAGCAGCACACCGAGCGAGAGGCGGAACCAGCCGAGCTTCCTCGGCTCCACGGCCACGTCGCCGAGCGCCTCGACGGGACTGACCTTCGCGGCGCGCCGGGCCGCGAGCCAGCCGCCGATCCGGGCCGCGAGGACGCAGACCAGCAGGGCGAACAGCACCGGCAGCACCGTGATCACCAGCGAGAACCCGGGCGGCAGCGCGCCGGCCGCGGTGAACACGGTGTGCAGCAGCAGGGCGAGCAGGACGCCGGGGACGGCGCCGAGCACGGCACCGATCCCGCCGACGAGCACGGCCTCGCCGCCGATCATGCGGAGCACCTGCCGGGGGGTGGCGCCGACGGCCCGCAGCAGGGCCAGTTCGCGGCGGCGCTGCTGCACCGAGAGGGCCAGCGTGCCGGCGACCACGATGATCACCAGCAGGATCATGGTGGCACCGAAGGCGCTGGCCACCTCGATGACGAACGCCCGCATCTGCCCGACGTCGAGCGTCTCGGCGTCGCTGCGGTCGTCGCCCGTGTACGTGACCACGCCGGGCACGGCTTTCTCGATCCGCTCGGCGAGCTCGCCCGGATCGGTCCCCGGCGCGGCCAGCACACCGACCGCGTCCACCGTGCCGGGCGTGCCGTGGAGCCGCGCCGCCCGGTCGTCGGTGAAGAAGACCGCGGACTGGCGGTGGAACGGGGCGGCGGGCGCGGCGACGCCGCTGACCCGGTACGACGCCGGTTCCGAGCCCGTCACGAGCGTGACCGCGTCTCCCGGGGAGGCTCCGAGCCGCCGGGCGAGGCCCTCGTCGAGGACGACGTCCTCGGCCGCGCCCGGCGGGGTGCCGGCGCGCACCGTGAACGGCGCGAGCACGGAGGCGGACCAGCCGTGCCCGTACACGGGCGGACCGTCGAGGACGGAGCCGCCCTTGAGGACGGTCGTGCGGACGCTGACGTCCCCGACCGCGGACTCCACGCCCTCGACCGCGGCGACCTTCCCGACCGTGCCGGCGGGCAGCCTGACCCGTTCGGAGAGCCGCGGGTCCGTGTCGCCCTCGACGGGCATGGCCTGGTGGCCGCCGACGACGACGGCCGCCCGGTGGTACCGCTCGGCCGGGACTCCCGAGCGGATGCCGGTCTCCAGGAGCACGCCGCAGGCGGTGATCACGGCGGAACCGACCGCGACGGCGACGAGGACCGCGGCGAAGCCGCCCTTGCGGCCGCGGATCGTGCTCCAGGCGAGGGAGAGGTTCTGGCGCGAGAGCGTACGGACCTTCTTCTTCGTCTTCCGGGTCTCCCGCGTCGTCAGGGCCGTCGCCGGGGCCGCCGGCCGGTCCGCCGCCGTGGTCCCGTACTCGCGGCTCACCCGTCACCGAGCCTGGTCATCCGGTCGGCCACCTGCTCCGGCGTCGGCCGGACGAGCTCACCGGCGAGCCGGCCGTCGGCCAGGAAGGTCACCGAGTCCGCGTGCGAGGCGGCGACCGGGTCGTGGGTCACCATCACCACGGTCTGCCCGGTCCGGTCGACGACCCCCCGCAGGAGCTCCAGGACCTGCTTGCCGGTACGGGTGTCGAGCGCGCCCGTCGGCTCGTCGGCGAAGATCACGTCGGGTCTCGTGATGAGGGCGCGGGCGATGGCCACGCGCTGCCGCTGGCCGCCGGAGAGCTGCCCGGGGTAGCGGTCGCCCATGTCGGCGAGGCCGACGTTCGCCAGTTCGGCGCGCACCTGGTCGGTGGGGACCGGGGCGCCGGCCAGCCGGAACGGCAGGCCCACGTTGTCGGCGACGGTGAGCGAGTCGAGCAGGTTGTACGACTGGAAGACGAACCCGACCCGCTCCCTGCGGATCTCGGTGAGCCGCTCCTCGTCCAGGCCGGCCAGCCGGACGTCGCCGAGGACCACCCCGCCCTCCGTGGGCTTGTCGAGCCCCGCCGAACAGTGCAGGAAGGTGCTCTTGCCCGAGCCGGAGGGGCCCATGACCGCGAGGAACGTCCCGCGCGGCACGCCCATCGTGACGCCGTCAAGGGCTGTGACCGCATTACGGCCGGAGCCGTAGGTTTTTGTCACGGATTCCAATAAGAGCGCGTACCCGCCAGTCACCGCACACCCCTTTCCCTATTTGCCGGAACGGTAGCGTTCGGCGCCCTCGCCGATCAACTCGGATGCGAGGGCAATACGATTTCGCGCCTTCCGCCACGGCCCGCGCGCACGGCCCCCCACCTGCGGTCCCCTCTTCGGCCGTCGCCTCCCCGTGCGGCCGCCCGGCCGGATCCCGACGCCCGTCGCACAGCTGTTCATGGGCTGGCCGACCGCTGTTCACGGTCGGCCGGCGGGCGGGCCCTGCGGCGAGGAGGCCCGCCGTGGCGCCCCGGGCGGCGCGCCACGGCCGGAGCGCGGGCCTCGGGGCGGCCCCGAGCTGGGGGTTTCACTCTGCGGGCAACAAGATGGCCGATCCGTCGCGCCCGCCGAAATACTTGTCGACGCCCCGGGGATTTCTCACCGCCGGGTCATGGGGCACAAATCGAGCCCGATAAAGCTTGACAATTCCCTTGCATCGATGGGCAGCGAAAACAATGATTCCTGCGAATCTGGAACGCGCCGTCTACGGAATGTATGCCACCCACGCCCTGCACGTCGCGGACAGGCACGGCGTGTTCGAGCACCTGACGCGGCACAGCGGCGACAGCGCCGAGAAGATCGCGGCCGCCCTGGCCGTCGACGAGGACACCCTGGAGCGGCTCCTGCTGGTGCTGGCCTCCTTCGGCGTCCTCGACGCGGAAGGAGGGCGCTACGGGCTCGCCGCGGGCGTGCGGCCCTACGTCGACCGCGAGGACCCCCGCTTCCTGATGGGCTTCGTCGACCACCTGCTCGGCGACACCGCCGAGCAGTTCGGGCGGCTGAACGGCTATCTGCGCGCCGGCAAGGCCGAGACCGACCGGGACGCGCCGGCCCCGTTCGAGTCCCTCTACCGCGACGAGGAGTCGGTGGGCCGCTTCCTCGACGCGATGTGGGGCCTCAGCCACCACGTCTCGCACGAGCTCGCCGCCCTGGCCGACCTGGGCGAATCCCGCCGGCTGATCGACGTCGGCGGAGCGAGCGGCCCCTTCTCCGTGGCCGCCCTCCGGGCCTTCCCCGAGCTCCGCTCGACCGTCTTCGACCTCCCCCAGGTCGGCCCGCACCTGACCGCACGCGCCGCCGAGCACGGACTCGGCGACCGCCTCGACTTCGCGGCGGGCGACTTCTTCCGCGACCCGCTGCCGGCCGGCGACTGCTTCGCCTTCGGCTACATCCTGTCCGACTGGGACGACGAGACCTGCGCGGCGCTGCTGCGCAAGGCGTACGAGGCGTGCCTCCCCGGCGGCCGTGTCCTGATCATGGAGCGGCTCTTCGACGACGACCGCGGCGGCCCGCTCGCCACGGCCGTCATGAACCTCTCCATGCACGTCGAGACCCAGGGCCGGCACCGCACGGCGGCGGAGTACCTGGAACTGTTGCGCGGGGCCGGGTTCACGGACGGCACGGTCCGGCGCTCCACCGGCGACAAGCACCTGGTCATCGGCCGGCGGCCCACCGAGAGCGGGTCCGGGAGATGAGCGCCGTACGCTCCGTCGCCCCGCCCCGCTCGCGGGAACTGCCCGCCGTCTGCGCCGAGCTGGCCGCCCGGCTGCACGCGACGCCCGTCGCCGAGCTGCCCGAGGACGAGCTCCTCCGGCTCTCCGCGCTCCACGACACGAGCGCGGCCGGACCGGAGAGCGAGGAGAACGAGATCCTGCGGCTCCTGACCCGGCCCTTCAGCAAGCGCCTCGACATACCCGAGTACTACCGGTACACGGGACTGCACGTGGCCGGCTGGTACTTCGCCCGGCGGGAGGACTCGTACGAGGCGGCCCTGCTGCTCCTGCACGCGCTCGTGAGCGAGCTGATCGCCCTGGAGGAGCGCGAGGCCGGACTGCACGAGACCACGGTCGAGGAGGGCGCCGAACGCGTGCGCCGCCTGGAGGCCGTCCTCGACCACCTGGGCGGCTCCCCCCTCGGCCAGGGCCGCACCATGACGAGCGCCGAACTGGTCCGGCTCGCCGACCACGACGACGTCCTGGTGCGCGACCTCCTCGTGGTCAACCGCTGTTCGGGTTTCCGCCGGTCGGACAAGCACGACGAGCACATGTTCATGCGCACCGTGCAGGCCTGCGAGATCGGCTTCTTCCTCGTCCGCTGGACCGCCCGCCGCGCCACCGAGGCCATCGGCCGCGACCGCGACGAGGCCCTCCTGCGGCTGCGTCAGCTCACCTCGGCGTCCGAACTCCTGAACGTCCTCTTCCACGCGCTGCGGACGCTGACCCCGGAGCTCTTCATGGGTTTCCGGGACGCGACCGGCAGCGCCAGCGCGGTCCAGTCGCTCAACTACCACCTGATGGAACTGGTGGTGTACGGCCACGACGACCGGAAGGCCGAGATCTACGAGCGCTTCGCGCACCTGGCCCCGATCACCAGCCCGCTGCTCCGCGCCTTCACCTCCCTGCGGGACGCGGCGGCCGGCGCCCACGACGCCGACGTACGCGAGGCGTTCGCCGCGAGCGAGGCGCCGCTGCACGTGTGGCGCGGCCGGCACTACGGATTCGGCCGCCGCTATCTGCCGGAGATGACCGGCTCCGGCGGCACCGAGGGGGCCGGTTACCTCAAACGCTTCGTCGGGAAAGCCGGATTGGCTTCCGGTGACCGCATCGACGATGTCGAGCAACTCCTCATCCAGTTCGCCTTCTGCTGACGGAGGTCCCTCCTCGATTCCTATCCCGGCGTCCCGTACGCCGGTGAGTCCCGGCACCGCCGGGGCTCCAAGCACGCTTCGCCCGACACTCCTTGAGAGGTGCTTGTGAACAGAATTCAGCCCGCGGTCTCCGCAGAGAACCTGACGCAGTTCGAGACCCTCGCCCTCACCAGTCCGATGAACCTCGCCGACGGCCACGCCCGCCAGCAGCTCACGGCCGCGCAGGGAAAGATCGTCGCCGAATTGCCGTCCCTGTGGGCCGAGGCCGCCCTGCGCCCGGTCGACGAGATCGAACAGGAGACCGCCGACGCGTTCTTCGGCATGCTCGGCCAGCACAGCCACCCCGCCGCGGCCGGACGGACGCTGAGCTGCTACTCGTCCTCGCTGGCCATGGAGATCCTCGCCCGCTCCCTGGTCACCACGTCCGACGCGGTGGCCCTGATCCACCCCACCTTCGACAACATCCCCGACATCCTGCGCGGCGTCGGCCTGCGGCTCGTACCGGTCGAGGAGGAACAGGCCCACGACGACGACCTGCCGGCGGAGCTGCTCGAACAGGTCGGCTGCGTCTTCATCACCACGCCGAACAACCCCACCGGCCGGGTGATGAGCGAGGACCGCCTGCGCAGGCTCGCCGAACAGTGCGCCGAGCACGGCGTGGTGCTCGCCCTGGACACCTGCTTCCGGGGGTTCGACCCCGCCGCCCAGTACGACCACTACGCCGTGCTCGACGCGAGCGGCTGCCGCTGGGTGGTCATCGAGGACACCGGCAAGCTGTGGCCCACGCTCGAACTCAAGATCGGCTGGCTGGTCCGCTCGGCCAACGTGGACCTGCCGATCGAGAAGATCCACTCGGACATCCTGCTCGGCACCTCGCCGCTGATCATGCTCATGGTGAAGAAGTTCGCCGAGGACGGGGCCGACGGCGGCCTGGCCGAGCTCCAGCGCACGATCGCCGACCACCGGGCCCTCGTCCGCACCGCCCTGGACGGCGTGCCCGACATCGGCTTCGTCGACGGGAACGCCCGGGTCAGCGTGGACCGCCTGCACGTCGGCTCCCGCCTCGCCATGGACGTCTGGTCGGCGGTCCGCTCGCAGAACCTCTACGTGCTCCCCTGCCAGAAGTTCCACTGGGCGAGGCCGCACGAGGGCGAGCGGATGCTGCGCCTGGCCCTCTCGCGCAACCCCTCCACCCTGCTCGCGGGCGCGCGGGTGCTGCGCTCGGCCCTGCTCGACACCGCCGGGACGCAGGGCTGATGGTCCGTCCGGCCCCGACGGCCGCCCCGCTCCCGCACGCCCGGTGGTGGCGCGCGGGAGTGGTGCAGGCCGTCTCCCCGCCCGGCGTCATCGACCTGGGGCCGGGCTATCTGGAACCGGGCCTGCTCCCGGTCGACGAGGTCCTCCCGCTCTACGCGGAGGCCCTCACCGAGTTCGGCCCCGCCGCCCTCGGCTACGGGGCCAACGCCGGGGCCGAGCCGCTGCGCGCCCTGCTGGCCGCCCGGCACGGCTGCGCGGCCGAGGAGGTCATGGTCACCGCCGGCACCTCGCAGGCGCTGGCCCTGCTGTGCACCGTCCTCGGCCGGCCCGGCCGCTCCGTCCTGGTCGAACGCACCTGCTACGACCTGGGCCGCACCGTCATGACCGACCACGGACTGAGCCCGCACGAGGTGGACGCCGACGGCGAGGGCGTCCGGCCCGAGGCCCTCGACCGGGCCCTCTCGCGCGGCGACGACGTGGCCTTCGTCTATCTGACGCCGACCTTCCACAACCCGACCGGCACCGTCGCGGGCGAACCCCGCCGCCGGGAACTGCTCGCCGTCGCCGCCCGGCACGGCGTGCCGATCGTGGAGGACGACGCGTACGCGGAACTGGGCCTGGACGGCTCCGCCCCGCCGCCCCCGCTCGCCGCACTGGCCGGAGGGCGCGGCGTGATCCGGCTCGGCTCGTTCTCCAAGACCCTCGGACCGGGCCTGCGACTGGGCTGGCTGCAGGCCGAACCGGACCTGGTCGGAACCCTGACGGGCCGTGGACAACTGCTCAGCGGCGGAGCGCTCAACCACCTGACCTCCCTTGCCGTGACCATGCTGCTGGGGGACGGCCGCTACGACCGGCGGCTCTCGTGGCTGCGCGGGCAGCTCCGGCTGCGGCGCGACACGCTCGTGGCGGCCCTGCGGGCCGGCCTGGGCGAGTCGGTCACCGTCAGCAGCCCAGCGGGGGGCTTCTTCCTCTGGCTGGCCTTCCGGCCGGGGCACAGCGAGGCGTCGCTGCTCGCCGCGGCCGACCGGGCGGGCGTCGCGGTGGCGCCGGGCTCCCGCTTCGGCAGCACGGACGGCACCCGCCTGCGGCTCGCGTACAGCTTCCACTCACCCGACCGTCTGGCGGAGGCGGCCGCACGGCTCGCCCCCGCCTGGAGAAACGAGGAGTCCCTTCGATGACCGGTTCCGTCGTCAGCGGTCCGCTCGGCTACAGCCTTCCGCTCTCCCCGTCCGGCACCTCGGCCACGCTGACCCCTCCGCCGTGGCACTTCGCCGGCGAGGTCGTGATGGTCGACTACCGGGTGGACCCGGAGGCGGCGGCGCGGTTCCTGCCGCCCGAGCTCGACCTCGGCGCCGACCCGGGGCAGGCCGCCGCGGTCTTCGCCCGCTGGCAGTGGTGCTCGGAGCCGGGCACCGAGCTGGCCGACCCGGGGGCCAGCCAGTTCAACGAGTTCCTGATCCTGCTCGGCTGCGAGTACCAGGGCCGCCGCCTGGCCCGCTGCCCGTACGCCTGGGTCGACCAGCCCGTGCCGCTGCTGCGCGGCTGGGTGCAGGGCATGCCGAAGCAGTTCGGCGAGGTGCACCAGACCTGGCCGATGCGCGTCGGCAGGGCGGGCCCCCTGGACTCCGCCGGAGGTACGTACCACGGCACCGCCTCGGCGGGCGGCCGCCGGATCGTCCACGCGTCGGTGACCGCGACCGCCCCGGCCGCCGAACCGCCGGAGCTGCACACCGTGCCGCTGGTGCACAGCCGGGTCCAGCCGGCCTGGCTGCCCGGCGAGAAGCCGTCCGTCGAGCTTGTGACCTCGACCGTCACGGGGGTCGAGTTCTCGGAGGTGTGGTCGGGCGACGCGACGCTCGACCTGTTCGACGTGCTCGACGCGGACTTCGCCTCGCTGCGGCCGGTCTCGGTCGGGCGAGGCCATGTCTTCGGCTACGCCGAGACGCTCGTCTCCGGCCAGGCCCTCGTCTGAAAATCCCACCCCTTCAGGAGGAGCAGAAGATGACCAACCCGTTCGACGACACCGACGCGACCTTCAAGGTGCTGGTCAACGACGAGGGCCAGCACTCGCTCTGGCCCTCCTTCGCCGCCGTGCCCGAGGGATGGCACATCGCGCTCGCCGACGCGGAACGCGGCACCTGCCTCGCGTATGTCGAGGAGCACTGGACCGACATGCGCCCGAAGAGCCTGGCCGACCGGATGGCCACGCCGTGAGGGGCGTCGCGGTCGTCGGCGGCACCCGGCTGCACTACGACGACGTCGCGCCCGACGGCCCGGGGACCGGCGAGCCGGTCGTCCTGGTCATGGGCGCGGGCGGGCGCGGCCGGGCGTGGCACCTGCACCAGCTCCCCGCCCTCGTCGAGGCCGGCTACCGGGTGATCACGTACGACTCCCGAGGCGTGCCCCCCAGCGACCCCGGCGAGGCGGGGTTCACCGTCGCCGATCTCGCGGCCGACCTGGCCGGGCTCATCGAGCACCTGGACGCCGGTCCCTGCCGCCTGGTGGGGACCTCGCTCGGCGCGCACGTGGTGGAGGAGCTGCTGCTGACCCGGCCCGAACTGGCCACCGCCGCCGTCCTGATGGCCACCCGCGGCCGCGACGACCACCTGCGCGCGGCGGCCGCCAGGGCCGAGCTCGAACTCCTCGACTCCGGCATCAGCCTGCCGCCCCGCTACCACGCGGCCCTGCAGGCGATCCAGAACCTGTCCCCGCACACGCTCGACGACGAGGTCGCGGTCTCCGACTGGCTGTCGGTGTTCGAGCAGTCGCTGTCCACCGGCCCCGGACTGCGGCACCAGCTCGCCATCACCCCGGCCCCCGGCCGTCTCGCGGCCTACGCCGAGATCACCACCCCCTGCCTGGTCCTCGCCTTCGCCGACGACCTGGTCACGCCCCCGCACCTGGTCGCCGAGGTGGCCCGCGCCATCCCCCACGCCACCCACCGCCTCGTCCGGCACGCGGGCCACTACGGGTACCTGGAGCGGCCGGAGGAGGTGAACCGGCAGATCCTCGCGTTCTTCCGCACCACCCCGGCCCGTCCGCTCGCCCGCACGGGCCGTGCCGCGCCCCACGGGCACCGCGTGCCCACCCCCTGAACCGTCGCCGACCGAGGAAACCCGCCGATGGCCCCCGTACCCCTGAAGACCGTCGTCGTCGTGCCGACCTACAACGAGCGGGACAACCTGCCCGTCCTGGCCGGTCTGCTCGCGGAGCTGCCGGTGCCGAACCTGCGGCTGCTCGTGGTCGACGACGACTCGCCCGACGGCACCGGCGAGGTCGCCGACAAACTCGCCGCCGATTCGCCGGACACCGTCGGCGTGCTGCACCGCGTCACCAAGGACGGACTGGGTCGCGCCTACGTCGCCGGCATGACCCGCGCGCTGGACGAGGGCGCGGACGTCGTGGTCCAGATGGACGCCGACCTGTCGCACCCGCCCTCGGCGATCCCCGCCATGCTCGACACCCTGCGGACCGGGAACGCCGCCGCCGTCATCGGCTCGCGCTACGTGGCCGGCGGCTCGACCGCCCCCGACTGGCCCCGGTCCCGCAGGGCACTGTCGGCCTGGGCCAACGTCTACGTCAACACGATCCTGAGGCTGCGCCTGAAGGACGCCACCGCGGGGTTCAAGGCGTGGCGGGCCGAGACCCTGCGCGCGATCGACCTGGACTCGGTGCGCAGCAACGGCTACGCCTTCCAGTTCGAGATGAACCACCGTGCCGTCAGACGGGGCTTCACCCTCCTGGAAGTCCCGATCCGCTTCGAGGAACGGGACCGGGGCACGTCGAAGATGGACCTGGGCGTTCAGCTCGAATCCGCCCTCGCCCCGTGGAAGTTGTGCTTCGGCGGCAGACCCTAGGGTCTGTCTCCCCGATCCGTGCACATCTGGTTCGCGCGGCTCGACCACTCGGTGGCAGGGTGCAGTCATGGATCAAGCAGAGGTATTGCTCATCGGAGGGCGTGCCGGCGTCGGCAAGACGACGGTGGGGTGGGAGGTCTCGGCACGTTTGCGTGCTGCGACGGTTTCTCACTGTGTGATCGAAGGCGACTTCATGGGCCAGGCCCATCCCGCACCGGAGGGGGACCCGGACCGTAGGAAGATCGCCGAGCGCAATCTGGCGGCGCTCTGGTCGAACTATGCCGAGCTCGGGTACCGCCGCTTGATCTATACCAACACGGTGAGCGTCCTGGCCGAGAACGAGGGCATGTTCCTGCGAGCCATGGGTGCGGATGTCAGGATCGTGCGGGTGGTGCTCACCGCCTCCGACGCCACCGCCCGTGAGCGGCTGACCGGCCGGGAACTGGGCTCGGAGCTGGAGCAGGAGTTGGAGGCCAGCGCCCGCAAAGCGCGGATTCTGGATGAGCGGATGCCTCCGGACACGGTGCGGGTGGTGACCGACGGACGGACCGTGGTCGACATGGCGCGCGAGGTCGTGAGCGCCACCGGATGGCTGGCGAGCGCCCCCGGGTAGGTTCCTCGCCGCCCAGGGCCGAGTCCAGATGAGGATGGCGGCGACGTGGAGTGCGGTCTGGTAGGCGATGGCGAGCTTGCCCGTTCGCAGGGCCGGACCGCGCCACTGTTCGAGCCGGTTGATGCATCGCTCGACCGCGTTGCGCTGCTTGTACACCTCGGCATCGAACGCCGGTGGGCGACCGTGGGCGCGGCCTCGCCGTGGACGGTGGCCGACCCGTTCGGACGGTTGGGGAATGACAGCACGGATGCTTCGCCGACGAAGACGGGTCCGGATCGCCCGGGACGAACAGGCACGGTCCGCCAGGACGATGTCCGGGCGGGTGCCCGGTCGTCCAGGTCCGCTTCGCGGGACGCGGATGGCGGCCATGACGGTCTCGAAAGCGGGGCGTCGCCCGCCTGGTCGGCGGTGAGGTGAAGGGCCAAGGGCCGGGCGTGGCCGTCGCCGGCGAGATGGACCTTCGTGCTCAGGCCGCCGCGGGAGCGTCCAAGCGCATGGTCGCCGGGTGGGTCCGGGAGGTGTGGCCCTGCGTGGAAGGCTCGCGGCGGCCCGTGGGGCCTGGCTCGTCTTCGAGGACGAGGCCGGGCACTCCATGACGCCGCCACAGGCGAAGACCTGGTCACAGCGCGGCCGGACCCCCGTGGTGCGGGTCCGCGGCCGCTCTCGCGGACGGATGTCGATCGCCGCGCCGACCTGCCGCGAGCCCGGCCGCAGGTCGCGGCTGATCTACCGGCCGCGCCGGGACGACGGCCGGCGCGGCGGGCGCAAGAGCTTCTCCTGGCGCGACTACCGGGACCCGCCGATCGCCGCCCACCGGCGGCTCGGCGGCCCGACCGTCCTCGTCCGGGACAACCGCGACGTCCACAAGGCCGCCGGCCCGCGGGAGTTCGCCGAAGCCCGGGACCGGTCGACCATCTCCTGCCTGCCGCCCCGCGCACCCGGCCTCGGCCCGGCGAGGGCATCTGGCCACTGCTGCGGCGCATTACCCGCCGACGCGTCGGCGGAGAAGACGACGGTCGCCTGAGGGCCCCGCAGGACGCACCCCGCGCACGGCGCGGGCGGCATGGCCGTGTGCCTCGCCGCGCTCGGTGCCGGGGTTCTGCCCCTGGCGCGTGCCGCGCGCGGGCGGCTCCCGCCGGTGACACCGCCGCCGCGCCGGTACGCCTGGTGCACGCGTTCCGCGTGATCCCGCCGCCCGGGCCGGTCCCCGCTGACGCGCCCGTCGTACCGTCCTCGGTGCCGGCCCTGGCAGCCGTCGGCACCGGCCCGCTCACCGCCTGTTCCGGCGGCGGCATGGCGCCTCCTGCCGACCGCGCCACCTCCGACGGCAAGAAGGCCGGGGCCGCTGAAGCACTCCGCAGGCCCGGCCCGGAGCGGAAGGCGAGGCTCACCGAGGCCGAGACCCCGCTCGACCCCGGCGGCGGGCACACGGTCCGCTCCTGGGCGTACGGGGACGACCTGCCCGGCCGGGAGACGCGGGTCACCGTCGACGACACCCTCGTGCTCACCCTCGCCGGCCACCTTCCCGAGCCCGCGAGCGTCCACCGGCACGGAATCGCCCTGCCCGACGACATGGACGGCGTGCCCGGCCTCACCCGGCGCGACACCCGGCTCGGCGGATCCTTCGATCACCGTTTCGCGGTCGCCCACCCCGGCACGTACTGGTTCCACCGGGACACCGTCGCCACGGGGCGGTCCCGGTTCCTGCCTCACCGGCTCGACGGACTCGCCGAAGAGCCCGGGCCCGGGGCGCCGCGGCCCTCACGGACACCCGGGTCGGAGAGGCCGTGGTGCCCGCTCCGACGGGCCGGCGGGGGCCGCGTTCCGGAGTCGGCCAGGCACCTCCGGACGCGCCGCTGAGCGCGGCGCCGGGGCTCAGGGGTGCTGGTGGAGGAACCGCACGATGGCATTGTTCACGCGCTCTGGTTCCTGCTCTGCCGGGTAGTGGCCGGACCGTTCGAAGACGAGCGGGGTGACGTCGGTCGCGAGGGCGGCCAGTCCTTCTGCGACAGCCACCCCCATCGCGTGCCGGCCTCCGACCGCCAGGACGGGTGTGGAGATCGGCCGCCGGGAGAGTGCCCGGATGTCCTCGACGTCTTCCGACCGGGTGCGGTAGTACGCGAGCCCGGCGTCCAGGACGCCTGGAGCGCTGTACGCCTCGACGTAGGCGTGCAGGACGTCCGGGGCGAGGCCGGTCGGTCCGGCGCTCTGTTGCAGGAAGGCGCCGTAGTACGCCGCTTCCCGCCCGGGTACGAGCTGCTCGGCGAGGCCGGGTGCTCGGTTGAAGGGGCCGTGCCAAGCCGGATAGTGGCTTCGGCCGGCAGGGGGGATCTCGACGTCGACCCCGGGAAGGATCTCCTCCTCGACGACGAGCGCACTGACCGACTCGGGCGCTGCGGCGGCCATGAGGTATCCGACCGTCGCGCCCCAGTCGTGACCGACGACGGCGTAGCGGGTGACGCCCTCCCGCGCCAGCCGCGTCCGGACCCGTTCCGCAAGTGCCGCCTTGCGGTAGTCGCTCACGTCGGGGGCGGGGGCGACGCCGAGTCCGGGAAGCGTGACGGGGATCGTGGTGACACCGGCTGCCTCAAGGGCTGGAACCAGGTGTCGCCAGTGACCGGTCGTGACCGGCCAGCCGTGCAGGAGTACCGCCGTCGGGGTTCGGTTGTCGTGCGTCATGATGCCCTTCGGTATGCGCGATGGCTGTGGCGAGAACTCGATTCCGGCTCCGAGCTCGGTGGTCACCGCCGCCCGGACGGAGTCGGCACGGGTGATTCCGGTCGGAGCGAGGCCGCGGGGCGCGGAGTCCGCGGACTCCGCACGGCCTCAGTCCCGGTCTCCGTCCGTGAGGAGGGCGAGCAGGACGTGACGCAGATGGGCGTCCGTCCCGGCGCTGCGCCGCCCGGCGACGCCGGAGCGGAAGAGGGAGGCTCCTTCCATGAGCATCACGAAGACCTCGGCCCGCCGACGGGCGGTGTCCACGGACAGCACGGGGGCGTGGTCGCGGAGGAAGCCGGCCACATGGGTGGCGTACTGATCGTAGAAGGCGCGGACGGCCGCTGCGGCCTCCGGGTCGTGTGCGGCCATGGCCCAGACCTCGGTGAACAGCCTTACGAGAGCCGGGTCGTCGTGGTCGGAGAGGACGCCGTCGAGGAGCGCGTCGACGCTGTTGCCGTCCGGGCGACCGGTGAGGAGTGCGACCCGTTCCAGTGAGGAGGCGAGGACGCGGTCGAGGAGAGCGGACAGGAGGGCGGAGCGTGACGGGAAGTAGTACTGGAGGTGCCCGAGTCGTACGCCGGCCTCGTCCGCGACCGCCCGCAGTGTGAGTTCGGAGCCTCCGGACGAGGCGAGGATGCGCTCGGCCGCGTCCAGGAGGGCCGTGCGCCGCTGCCTGCCCTTGGGCGTCGGCTTGGTGCTCACGAGGCGACCTCGCCGTGGGCCCGGTCGGTTCCCTCGTCGAGGGCGAGCTCGACGCCGAGGGCCGCCAGGGAGTCGATCGCCTGGGCGGGGGACGGGTGTTGTTCGGGGAAGACCGGTCCTCGGGGGGCGGGGGAGCCGTCGGTGCCGAGGACGCGGCGCAGGCCCAGCACCGCACCGACCGCGGTCAGGTGGTGCTGTCCGAGGGGGTCGGTGACGGTCGTGGTGCGGGTGCGCCCCCGGTGGGAGACGTCGACGCGCACCTGGGCCGTGCCGCCCTCGCCGGGCGAGTGGAGGACGGCCCGGCGCACCGGGGTCCAGCGGTCACCGGACGCCCAGCGGAAGAACCCCGTCCTGCGCAGCGCGAGGAGTGCGCGGGTCGTGGCCGGGGAGCTGAAGCCGATGCGGGTGGCCGCCGTGGTGGCCCCGAGGGTCAGGGGGAAGGTGAACTGTTCCGGGGTGTCGATGCGCGCGACTCGTACCGGCGCACCGCCGATGCCCACGGTCCGCGTGTCCGTGAGCGGCGTGGCGAGCCGGCGTGCACCCCGCTCGACCACCTCGAAGTCCACGCCCAGCCGGTCCATGAACTCGACGGAATCCGCACCGGCCCGGTCGGCCGTGTCCCAGCGCACGGCGATCTCGATCCGCTCGGCGCCGCCCAGGTCCGCCGCGAGCGCCGCCGCCACCAGACTGCTCACCCCGCCCATCCAGGCGGAGGAGAACAGGACGGGTGAGTCCGGGCGGAGCAGGGCGGTGAGTGCGGTGGCCCGTTGCAGCCGGCTCGTCCAGCGCGTGATGTCGACGTAGGGGACGCCCCCTGCCACCGTCGCGCGCAGCACTCGGTCGTCAGGGTCGTTGACCGAGCTGATGACGGCCCGTACGTCCGCCCGGAAGGGGGTCGGGTCCGCCAGGTCCCAGGTGCGTGCCTCGCCCCCGAGGGCAACCGCCAGGGGCCGGCCCTTGTCGGGGGAACGCCCTGTGAGCAGGACCGGAGTGTCCGCGGCGACCATCCGGGCGATCTCGGCCCCCACGGTGCCGTACCCGCCGGTGATCAGTACGGGGCCGGAGGGGTCCAGGCGTACTTCGTCCATCGATTCAGTGATCATGCATCCCAGTATAGGTCGTACGACCTAGAAAGTTGCACGGGGACGTCCGGCGGCCGGGGCTCCTCGGTGCCCTGGCGGTCGTCGAACGATCTCCGGTCGGGGATCGCGGTCGGGTGACACGTCGCCGTGAACCGTCCGGTGCGGAGCGGCCCTTCGTGGAGCCGTCGCCCCGGTCCGGGTGGGGCGGCGGACGGCTGGACGCTCCTCGTGCGGAGGGCCGGGCCCGGCGGGGCGTGCCCGAGCGGTACGGCTCCCGAGTCACGCCTCCGCTCGCTTCCGCCGGCAGGCTGCGGACGGCGCCTTCGACCGGAGGCTCCGGGTCACCCGGGCGAAGACCGACTCGGCGGTCGGGACGGCGGGTTCACCGCGTGGCCCCTTCTTGGGGCCCGGGGGATCCCCGCCGGGGAAGGGGAGTACCGCCATCTCTGCGATGAGCGGTGGAGTGAGGCCGGCGGGCAGGCCGGGCCCCGGTTCGAAGGCGTCGCACGCCAGGGCCCGTTCGGCGCCTGCCGGGCTGACGGGGAGGCCGTCCATCCGGCGCGGTGCCCGCTGCCGCCATGACGGAGGGCGGCAGGCTGCTGGGCCGCCATCAACCCGCCTCCCCCGGCGGAGTACGCGAGCAGACCACCCGCGAACGCTGGAACAGGATCCACGATCTCCCCGGTCAAGGTATCGGCCTGCTCGACTGCTCTCGCCGGTTGGGCCTGGCCCTGAACACCGTCAAACGGTATGCCCGCGTGCCCGAACCCCAGACCCCGCGCCTCACCCCTGCCTACCGGCCCACCTTCCTCGAGCCCTACGACCGCGAGCACTTGCGCCGACGCCGTGCCGAAGAACCAGCCGTCCCGGTCGCCCACCTCCTCGAAGGGATCCGAGGACCGGGCTGCACCGGCGGCGCAAACCTGCTGGTCCGCTACCTCAACCAGGCCGCACCGAAGGTGATCGCCCCGTCACCACGGTGCGTCACGCCGGTCGCCTCCCGCTCACCCACCCCGAGAACCTACGCCCGAAGGAAACGGCCCTGTTGGAGAAGATCGCCGCGGCCTGTCCGCAGATGACCGCACTCGCCGATCCCATACGCGATTTCGTCGCTCTGCTGAAACCAGCCGAGGGCAACGACACGAAACTCACCGATCGGATCAGCACCACCCGCGCCGTCGCCCTGCCCCACCCGCGCAGTCTCGCCAACGGGCTCGAAAACGACCGGCCCGCCGTGAACACCGGCCTCACCCCGCCTTACCGCAACGGCCGCGCCGAAGGCGGCGACATCCGCACCAGGAGGATCATGCGGCAGACGCACGCACGTGCCGGATTCGACCTTCTCCGGCACCGCATCCTCCTGCGCCGTCCAGGCCGCACGCATCCTGTGACACCGCACCGACCTCGCCACCGGAAGATGCAGCCGCCAGACCGTCTACGCGGTCACGGACCCGACCTCGCAGGCTGCCTCGCCCTCGCGCCAGGCGCAGTAGGAGGAGCGGGTCACGTGCGGCACCCGGCACAGCAGCACGATCAGGTGGTTCGCCTTCTCCACGTGGATCAACCGGTACAGCTCGCTCACCGGTCGCCCTCCTTCACGAAGAGGGCCGTCGCTTTTCCAGGATCTCGATCGCCTGCTGCTGCTCGCGGACCTCCTTGCGTAGCCGCTTGAGCTCCTCGCGCGCGGCGCTGGTCAGCTCACCGGACTCGCCCTCGCCCCGGTCCGTCTTGGCCCGGCGGTACCAGCTGCGCAGGGACTCCGAGCTGATACCGAGTTCCCGGGCAACCGCGGTGACCGTCCTGACTGAGGAATCCGCGAGCGCGATCGCGTCCCGCTTGAACTCCTCGGCGTACCGCCTCGTGTGCTTGCTTCCCACCCGGTGCTACTTCCTCCGGAACCCCAGGATCCCAGTCTCCGGGCGTCCACGATCAAGGGGAAGCCTCACTCGGCGTTCCCACCGGTGCCGGGGGGTCGGGGGCTGCTGCAGGCGGTGCCTCAGCTGCCATCTCGGAGCCCCGCGCCAGGCCCCCGTGGCGTGCGGCTCGCGCGGCGTGGTGCCAGGAGGGACATGCGGCGAAGCGCAGCCCGGTTCGCCGGTCCACCCGCCTGCTGCACGGCGGGCGCTGCACCCGGCACAAGGAGCCGACCGGGTGAGACACAGTCCACCAAGCCCGCCCGTCGCACCAGACGTGGAACCAATGTCTGCGAGGCGGGGAGTTGCCCTGCCACGACGGAAGGCAGACAGACCATGGGACACGGCGGAAACGTGATCGACGAATTGAAGGCTGACCACCGAGAGGTGGAAGAGCTCTTCGGCCGGCTCCAGCAGATGACCGGCGGCGGGCAGGACCTGCGGGATCTGGTGGACGAGGTCACCATCGAGCTGGTGCGACATTCCGTGGCCGAAGAGGAGTACCTCTACCCGGCCGTACGCGAACACGTCGAGGGCGGAGACCGCCTGGCGGACAAGGAGATCAACGATCACAGCCGGGTCGAGAACCTCCTCAAGCAGCTGGAGAAGATGGACACCGCCGACCCCCGGATGAGCCCCACGCTCCAGCAGCTCATGGACGAGGTCGCCGCTCACGTCCGGGACGAGGAGAACAACCTCTTCCCCGCACTCGCCGAAGCCTGCAGCCCAGAGCAGTTGGACGAACTCGGCGACAAGGTCCGCCGGGCCAAGTCGATGGCACCCACCCGCCCGCACCCCTCCGCCCCGGACAGCCCGCCGGCCAACAAGCTCCTCGCCCCCGGCGCTGGGCTCGTCGACCGCGCCCGCGACTTCGTTTCCGGCCGCGGACGGTCCTGAACCACCTCTGCGGGGGCGGGCGCATCGCGCCGCCCCCGCAGAGGTGGTTCAGGACCGTCCGGTCGGAAGCTCGGGCGTGACGCGCATCATGCCGTTCTCCGCCTCACCCCACCTACACTGGTCGGCCACCCGCGGGGCAGCGCAGCCCCGCACCAGCGGCTCGCACAGTCACATCATGTGATGCACACGGACGAGCCCCGCCCCGAGGAACCGATCACCGTGGCCGCCGACCTCACCCCCGTCATAGCCGCATCCACCCGCTGGCTCCTGAACGCCTATCCACCCCCGCCAGGAGCCCTCAACCGCGCCCTGGCCGAGGCCCAGGCCCGCCAGGCCACCACCCTCGCGGCACACCTGCGCTACCCCACAGCCACGGACGTGCACCTGCTGCACCTGCTCGGCCCCGGCGGATCCGACCACCTCGACAGCCTCACCGGCAGACCTCCCGGTTCGGAGGAATCCGACACGCTGTGGCGGACCTGGGTCGACGAGACCGTGGTGAGCTGGGCCGCCGGATTCCTGGCCGAGCCGGCACTCACCGCCCGCGCACACCTGCTCTCCCAGGGCCTGGACGTCGAAGGCCTCCGGCGCCTGGCCGCGCCAGGCGATCACGAGAACGAGGCCGCCGTCCTGCTGCGCCATCCCGACCTTCTCGAACCGGTCGCCGCACTTCACCGCCCTCAGCTGCTCGAACTGCTCGACCGCAAGGACACCGCGGTGGCGTAGTCGTGCTCGGACACCCGGACAGGCCGGCCTTCCGCCGTGACGCCAGAGCCCGTGCCGGGTTCTTCCGGCGTGACATGCAAGGCCACGGGGACGGCTACAGGGAGGTGAGGGCCTGCGGCGCCAGATTCTTGATCATGGTGTTGGTCCAGCGCATCTGCCGCAGGGTCCGCGGATGGCAGGAGGAGGCGAGGGCGAGGAGCCGGGTGTCCTTGGATGCCTGGGCGGCCTGGGCGAGCATCTCCCAATGAAGGGACACGTGCGTGGCCGCCAGGTGCGTCTCGCGCAGGTCCCGCAGAAGCAGCAGGGCGGGTTCGGGACGGCTGCCCGTCAGGTCGGACGCCTTCCTCCTGAGCGAGGCGAGCAGGCCGTCGGAGCTGTCGCCGGGCGGGCCGGCGAGGTCGAGGCCGTAGTGGGCGGCCGTCTCGGCGAGGCGCCGCAGGTGCTCGCGGGACCACGCTGCGATATCGGTGGCGACATGGTGGACCTCGTGGTCGGCGCGGTGCCGTTCGGACAGCGCCATGAGCTCGTGGACGACGTTGCGTTCGCCGTGGTGGAGGGTGCGCAGGGCGAGGGTGATGCCGTTCACCGGTGGTCTTCCTTCCTGTCCCAGGTCGCGTCCGGCACCTGGGACACCTGTGCCGTGGGTCCTCCCGCGGTGGCCGGCGCGGCGTCGGGGCGTACCGGGGCGGAGGCTGTCGTGGTGGGGGCGGGGGAGGGCTCTTTGCCGCCGCGTTCGACGAGGGTGACCGCGGCCGCGGCCGTCTTGAACAGGGGCTGTTTGGAGGCCGGGTCCCAGTCGGTGACGGTGGTCTCGTTGGCGGCCCGTCCCGGGGCGGCGACGTCCGGGCCGGCACCGGAGGGGGTGTCCCAGTAGCCGTAGTGGAACGGTACGAAGACCACCCCCGGCCGCAGGTCCGTGACGCGCAGCCGGCCCCGCAGGGCTCCCCTGGCCGTTCGCACCTCCACCACATCGCCCTCGTTGAGGTCGAGCCGCTGCGCGTCGGCGGCGGAGAGCTCCACCCACACCTCGGGCGCCGCCGCGTTCAACTGCGGCGCACGGCCGGTCTTGGTACGGGTGTGGAACTGGTACAGGGTCCGTCCGGTCGTGAGCTGGAACGGGTACTCGTCGTCGGTCGTCTCGTGCGGCGGCAGGTAGTCGGCGGCCTTGAGCATGGCCTTGCCGTCGGGGTTGAGGGAGCGGTACTCGACCGCGCTGTCCGCGGCTCCGGTCACGAGGTCCTTGCCGTAGTGCTCGCACACGTCGGCGTGCGCCCAGGTGATGCCGTCGGTGTACAACCGGCTGGTGCCGTCGGGTGCCTGCTCGTTGACGGGCCACTGGATACCGCTTCCGCCGCGCAGTTTGGCGTAGGTCAGCCCGGTGTAGTCACACGGTCGGCCGGCACTGCACCGCTTCCACGCCTCGAAGGCCGATTCGGGGTCGTGCCAGCCGATCAGCGGTCCGCCGTCCTTGTCGCGGAAGTCCATGCGCGCGGCGTAGTCCAGGAAGACGTCGAGGTCCGGCCTCGCCTCACCGGGAGGCTCCACCGCCTTGTCCGACAGGTGCACCGTGCGGTCGGCGTTGGTGAACGTACCGGTCTTCTCGGCCCACGTCGCCGCGGGCAGCACCACGTCCGCGAGCTGCGCGGTCTCGGTAAGGAACAGGTCCTGCACCACCGTGAAGAGCCGCTCCTGCGACAGGATGGAGCGGATACGGCCCAGCTCGGGCAGGGAGACGGCGGGGTTCGTCCCGCTGATCCAGAGCATGCGCAGGGAGCCCTGTTCGGCGTACCGGAACATCTGCATGGCGTGGGTCGGCGGCGCGTAGTGGGGGATCGTCGCGGGGTCGACGTTCCAGACCTCCGCGAGATCGGCGACGTGCGCGTCGTTCTGCCAGTTACGGAATCCCGGCAGATCGCCGTTGGCCCCGCACTCGCGGGTGTTCTGCGCGGTGGGCTGCCCGTTCATCTGCAGCAGGCCGGCGCCGGGCTTCCCGAGCATGCCGCGGATCAGGTGGAGGTTGTTGATCTGCACGGCCGCCGCCGTGGCCTGGTGCGACTGGTAGACGCCCTGCAGCACGGTGGACAGAAGCCGGTCCGCGGTTCCGACGAGTTCGGCGGCCTCGGCGATCCGGGCGGCGGGGACGTCGCAGATGCCGGCCGCCCACTGCGGAGTGCAGTCCCGCACCCGGGCCACCAGCTCCTCGAAGCCGACCGTGTGCGCTTCGACGTACGCATGGTCGATCCGGTCGTGGCGGATCGTTTCGTGCAGAAGGGCGTTCAGCAGTGCCACGTTCGTGCCGGGGCGCGGTGCCAGGTGCACCGCGGCGCGGCGGGCCACGAGCGTCGGCCGCGGGTCGACACAGAGCAGCCGGGGCGGCTCGACTCCCTCCAGCCGATCGAGGATGCGCATCCACTGGACGGGCTGGGTCTCCGCGAGGTTATGGCCGAAAAGCGCGATGACGTCCGCGTGGTCGATGTCGTCGTAGCTGCCGGGCTGCCCGTCGCAGCCGAAGGTCTCCTTCAGCGCCTCCGCGGCGGTGGCGGTGCACAGGCGCGTGTTGCCGTCCAGGTGGTTCGTGCCGATCCCGGCCCGGGCGAGAACCGCAAGGGTGTAGTACTCCTCCAGGAACAGCTGCCCCGTGGTGTAGAAGCCGATGGACCCCGGTCCCCGATCGCGCAACAGCTCCCCGGAGCGGGCCACGACACGGTTCATCGCCGTCTCCCAGTCCGTCTCCACCAGCCTTCCGCCCTCCCGGACCAGCGGGCGCGTCAGCCGGTCGGGTGAGGCGTTGGCCTGCCAGCCGAAGAGGTCCTTCGGACCGAGCCTGCCCCGGTTGACACGGTCGACCGCCCGTCCGCGTACACCCACCATCCGGCCGTCGACGACCGCGATGTCCATGGCGTCCCCGTCCGAGTGCAGGATCGACGCGGCCTGCACCCACTTCTGCACCATGCCGGGCTCCATGCCGTCGGCCAGGAACGTGTCCACCCGTGCTCGCCACGGCGCATGCCGTTCGTGGGGCACCCGGCCGCCCCAGGGATTCGCGATCCGGTCCGCAGAAGACTCCATGACACCCTCCGGCCTCGGTGTGCAGACCGGTCATCGGTACCCCCACGGGTGGCAGGCTAACGGAACTCGAACGGACGCCACTCGCGTGCATGGACAGCCGCGCCCGCGGAGGCACAACCCACTCAAGAGGGGCCGGCCGATACTGACCGTGCGGTGCAGACCGAGCCTTGCCACGCTGGGGCCGGGGGGGGCACTTCCTACGAAGGAGGACTGATGACAGGCATCGCACCGCCGCGGTCGGCACCGTCGGCCGTGGTGCACCTGCGCCCGCTCGCCACCCCGCTGCCCATGGGCTTCCTGGGACTGGCCGCCGGCACCTTCGTCGTGGCCGGGCTGCAGCTGGGCTGGGTGCCACAGGCCCAGGGCAACGCCGTCGCCCTGGTGCTGGTGGCGTTCGTCTTCCCCCTGCAGGCCGTCGCGGCGCTACTCGGCTTCTTGTGCCGGGACGCGGCCGCAGCGACCGGCATGGCGGTACTGGCAGGCACATGGCTGTCCCTGGGCCTGATCACCCTTGCCGGTCCACCGGGCACCACCAGCGAGGCCGCCGGACTGCTGCTCGTGCTGTCAGCCCTGGTCCTGTGGGTCCCCGTGGCGGCCGCCGGTCCGGGAAAACCCGTGGCGTCCGGAGTCATCGCGCTGTCATCGCTCCGCTTCGCGGTGACAGGCGTCCACGAGCTGTCCGCTTCCGAGACATGGAAGGACACCGCGGGCATCGTCGGCCTCCTCCTCGCGGCGGCCGCCGTCTACGCAGCCTTCGCGCTGGCCATCGAGGACCAGCGCAGGCACCCCCTGCTGCCCACCTGGCGTCAGGGGGCAGGTGCCGCAGCCATGCACGGTGACTGGTCCGACCAGACCGAGGAACTGGTACACGAAGCCGGAGTGCGGCGCCAACTGTGAGTGCCCCGCCGAGCCGACCGGCACCTACGCCTGGGTGACGGCGCCTGATCGTGCCACCGGTGTCCACACGGTTCCTTCCCAGTCGGTGCGGAGGGCGGCCCCGGATCCGTACGGGCACCGGCGGGCGCCTGTGTCTCGGTGACCGCGGCGCGGACGAAGCTTCAGCTGGTGCGTGGCGCGGTGACGACGTGGACCAGGAGGGCGACGGGCCGGCGGCCGAAGCGGACCTGATCGGCTGCCCAGTCATCCGTCGTTGCCACGGGTGCATCCGCCCGAGCGGGTAGCCGGCCGCGAGAGCGACGACCGCGGTGACGACGATGGCCATCACGAGCACCGCATCCCGATCGCGGACGGCCGCGGCCTCCACGTGCGTCAGCACGCCTACGCCTCGATCGTGTGGGAAGCCGGGGAGTCCCTCGTGCCCCGGCTCGGTGGCTCGGACGCTCCCAGCCGACGATCACCCCCGGTTACTATGCTCACTTCATGCCGGAAGTCGGCAGCAAGGGACGCGGCGCCGTCGACGGGCTGCTGGGGGAGCGGGGAGACCGGCTCGCCGGCCGAAACTCCCCGGATTCTCCCCAGCGCCGTCGACCGGTGATTCCTGCCTCTGTGCCCCGGAGAGGTCGTCCGTGGGTCGTAAGGCTGAAGAGATGGGTGGCCTGGGAAAGTGTTGGAAGAGGTCGCAGCGACCCGCTACGTCACGCCCTTGCGTGAGGGTGGATCGCTCCCGGGGATCGTCGAGGCAGACGACCTCGGCACGTACGTCATGAAGTTCACCGGTGCCGGACAGGGACGCAAGACCCTCGTCGCCGAGGTGATCTGCGGGCAGCTCGCCCGGCGGCTCGGGCTGCGTGTGCCCGAGCTGGTCACCCTTCAGCTCGACCCGGTCATCGGGCTCTCCGAGCCAGACCAGGAGGTGCAGGAGCTGCTCAAGGCGAGCGGCGGGCTCAACCTGGGGATGGACTTCCTGCCGGGCTCGCTGGGCTTCGACCCGCTCGCGTACGAGGTCGGCCCGGAGGAGGCCGGGAAGGTCGTCTGGTTCGACGCGGTGATCAACAACGTCGACCGGTCCTGGCGCAACCCGAACATGCTCGTCTGGCACGGCGACCTCTGGCTCATCGACCACGGCGCCACCATGATCTGGCACCACAACTGGCCGGGCGCCGCCGCCTCCGCCGCCAGGCCGTACGACGCCTCCGACCACGCCCTCGCCCCCTTCGCCCCGGACATCGCCGCGGCCGCCGCCGAACTGGCGCCGCTCGTCACCAGGGAACTGCTCGACGAGGTCGCCGCCGACGTGCCCGACGAGTGGCTGGTGGACGAGCCCGGCTTCGACTCCACCGACGCGCTGCGCGCCGCGTACGTCGAGGCCCTGCTGCCGCGCGCCGCCACCATCCACGAGCGGATCACCCTCGGCCCGCGCGCCGAACGCCGCCCGCAGCAGCCGCCCGGCTGGCTCGCCGAGCGCCTCGCCCCCCGGCCGCACCACGCCCCCGAGAAGGACAGCACCACGTGACCGACCGCGATGTCTTCGAGTACGCGCTGCTGCGCGTGGTGCCGCGCGTCGAGCGCGGCGAGTGCTTCAACGCGGGCGTGGTCGTCTACTGCCGCGCCCGGTCCTTCGTCGCCGCCCGCACCCACCTCGACGAGGCCAGGCTGGCCGCGCTCGACCCGGCGGCCGACGTCGCCGGCGTCCGCGCGGCCCTGCGCGCCGTCGAAGGGGTCTGCCTCGGCGGGGACGCGGCCGGGCAGGCCGCGGGGGACGACGCGGGGCGGCGCTTCCGCTGGCTGATCGCGCCGCGCTCCACGGTGGTCCAGCCGGGTCCGGTCCATACGGGCCTCACCGCCGACCCCGAGGCGGAGGTGGAGCGCCTGCTCGATCTCCTGGTGCGGTGACCCGCCCCCTCCCCGTGCGGTGACGACGGAGTGACAGGGCGCACCCGGTGGGCCGTTGACACCGGGTGCCAGGGCTTCTAGCGTCTCGTCCTGCGGTCGATACTAAGCGGTCGCTCATGTCCCGGCGGAGAGCCCGGGAACCCCTGAGGGCGAGGAGAAGCAACCATGTCCACCACCGAGCAGCGCGTAGCCGTCGTCACCGGTGCCGCACGGGGCATCGGCGCCGCCACCGCCGTCCGCCTCGCGGCCGAGGGCCGTGCCGTCGCCGTCCTCGACCTCGACGAGGCGGCCTGCAAGGACACCGTCGAGAAGATCACCGCCGCCGGCGGCCGCGCCCTCGCGGTGGGCTGCGACGTCTCCGACGGCGCCCAGGTGGAGGCCGCGGTCGCCCGGGTCGCCGCCGAGCTCGGCGCGCCGACGATCCTCGTCAACAACGCCGGCGTGCTCCGCGACAACCTCCTCTTCAAGATGTCCGAGTCCGACTGGGACACGGTCATGAACGTGCACCTCAAGGGTGCGTTCCTGATGGCGAAGGCCTGTCAGAAGCACATGGTCGACGCGGGCTTCGGCCGGATCGTCTCGCTCTCCTCCTCCTCGGCGCTCGGCAACCGCGGCCAGGCCAACTACTCGGCCGTCAAGGCCGGTCTGCAGGGCTTCACCAAGACCCTCGCCAAGGAGCTCGGCAAGTTCGGCATCACCGCCAACGCCGTCGCCCCCGGCTTCATCGTCACCGAGATGACCGCCCAGACCGCCGAGCGGGTCGGCATGGGCTTCGAGGAGTTCCAGGCCGCCGCCGCCTCCATGATCCCGGTCGCGCGCGTCGGCCGGCCCGAGGACGTCGCCAACGCCATCGCCTTCTTCACGGGCGACGACGCCGGCTTCGTCTCCGGCCAGGTCATGTACGTGGCCGGCGGCCCGCTCAACTGACCCCGCGGCGAGAGACGAGAGTGAGGGGAGCGGGATGACCGCACAGCAGCCGCCGGAGCCCTCCGGCAGGGTCGCGCTCGTCACCGGCGCCAGCCGGGGCATCGGCTACGGCATCGCGGAGGCGCTCGTCGCCCGCGGCGACCGGGTCGTCATCACCGGGCGCGGCCAGGACGCCCTCAAGGAGGCCGTGGAGCGCCTCGGCGCCGACCGGGCGGTCGGGGTGGCGGGCAAGGCCCACGACGCAGCCCACCAGGCCGCCGCCGTCGAGGCCGCGATGGACACCTTCGGCCGCCTCGACCACCTGGTGAACAACGCCGGTACGAACCCGGTCTTCGGCCCCCTCGCGGACCTGGACCTGGACGTGGCCCGAAAGGTCTTCGAGACCAATGTCGTCTCGGCGCTCGGTTTCGCGCAGCGGACCTGGCACGCCTGGCAGAAGGAGAACGGCGGCACGATCGTGAACATCGCCTCCGTCGCCGGAATCTCCGCCTCCCCCTTCATCGGGGCGTACGGGGTGAGCAAGGCCGCCATGATCAACCTGACCCAGCAGCTGGCGCACGAATTCGCGCCGGCGGTCCGGGTCAACGCGATCGCGCCGGCCGTCGTGAAGACGAAATTCGCCCAGGCGCTCTACGAGGGCCGGGAGGCCGAGGCGGCCGCCGCCTACCCGCTGGGCCGGCTCGGCGTGCCGGAGGACATCGGGGGCGCCGCGGCCTTCCTGACCTCGGACCGGTCGGCCTGGATCACGGGCCAGACGCTGGTCGTCGACGGCGGCGTTTTCCTGAACGCCGGAGTCGGCTGACCGAATACCGGACACTTCCCGGATTTCGTGTCCGGATTGGCCCCGATTGCGTATCGATTGCCTCAAGTGCCCCGCCGGGCTCACCCATTGACCTGGCGGGGTACTGCGGTATCGTCGGCCGACCCCAGGCTGAACGAGGAGCGTGCACGTGTTCAACCGGACGAGTCTGCAGGCCGCTGCAGCCCTTGCGTCCATATCCCTGGTATCCGGATGCGGTGTTTTCTCGGATACCGAATCCGCCGGGGAGCAGAGGATCACGATCGGGACGACGAGTTCCCCCTCCACCCTCGATCCGGCGGCTTCCTGGGACAATTCCTGGGAGCTTTTCAGGAACGTCTACCAGACCCTCCTGAGTTTCCCCACGGGAACCACCACCCCGAAGCCGGACGCGGCCGACTGCAAATTCACGGACACGTCCAGCCGGATCTTCGAGTGCACGCTCTTCGAGGGGCTCACGTTCTCCAACGGCCACAAGCTCGACGCCGAGGCCGTGCGGCACTCGATCGAGCGCATCCGCACGATCGACGCCGAGGGCGGCCCCAACGGCATGCTCGGCTCGCTCAACTCCATCGAGACGGTCGGCGACCGCACGGTCGTCTTCAAGCTCAACAAGGCCGACGCCACCTTCCCCTTCGTCCTCGCCACCCCCGCGATGTCGATCGTGGACCCGGCCGAGTACCCGGCCGACCAGCTGCGCAAGAAGGACGGCAAGATCGCCGGCTCCGGCCCGTACGTCCTCGACGGCTACGAGGAGCGCAAGCAGGCCGAGCTGTCCCGCAACCCGAAGTACAAGGGCTTCGCCGACCGCAAGAACGGCGGCGTGACCATCAAGTACTTCGACGAGTCGGAGGCGATGGTCAAGGCGCTGCACGCCGAGGAGATCGACGCCACCTACCGCGGTCTGACCGCCGAGGAGGTGAGCTCCCTCCAGGACGACAAGGAGGAGAACCAGGGCCTCCAGCTGGTCGAGTCCACCGGCGCCGACATCCGCTACCTGGTCTTCAACACCGAGGACGAGTCCGTCGCCGACCCGGCGGTCCGCAAGGCGATCGCCCAGGTCGTCGACCGCGACGAACTGGTCAGCAAGGTCTACCGGGGCACCGCCGAGCCGCTGTACTCGATGGTGCCCAAGGGCATCGCCGCCCACACCACCAAGTTCTTCGACACCTACGGCCACCCCGACAGGGCCAAGGCGAAGAAGATCCTGGAGAAGGCCGGCATCACCGAGAAGGTCGAGCTGAACCTCTGGTACACGACCGATCGGTACGGCTCCTCGACCGCCGCCGAGTTCGCCGAGCTGAAGCGCCAGCTGGAGGAGTCCGGCCTCTTCAAGGTCACCGTCCAGGGCAAGCCGTGGACCGAGTACCAGGCCGCCTACCAGAAGGGCGAGTACCCCGTCTTCGGCCGCGGCTGGTTCCCCGACTTCCCGGACCCGGACAACTTCGTCGCCCCCTTCGTCGGCAAGAAGAACGTGCTCGGCACCCCCTACCTGAGCCCGCGCATCACCGACGAACTGCTGCCCAAGTCCCGCCGCGAGAGCGACCGCGGGGCCGTCACCGACGAGTTCGTCGAGGCCCAGTCGATCATGGTCGACGACGTCCGGCTGCTGCCGCTGTGGCAGGGCAAGCTGTACATCGCGGCCCGCGAGGACATCGGCGGCGGCGAGCGCGCCCTCGACCCGCAGACCGTCATGCAGCTGTGGGAGCTGCACCGCCGGGCCAGCTGGTAAGGCCGGGGAGGCCGCCGGTACGGGAGCCGCCGGGACCCGCTGTCAGTGGGGCCCGGTAGGTTCCGTGTCCGGAACTGCCGAACCACCGGAGGGTGTGGACCGTGACCGACATCAACATGCTGCCCGAATCCTGGCGGGGCGTCCTCGGCGAGGATCTGGACAAGCCGTACTTCGCCCAGCTCGTCGAGTTCGTCGAGCAGGAGCGGGCCGCCGGTCCGGTCTACCCGCCGAAGGACGAGGTCTTCGCGGCCCTGGAGGCCACCCCGTACGACCGGGTGAAGGTCCTGATCCTCGGTCAGGACCCGTACCACGGCGAGGGCCAGGGCCACGGCCTGTGCTTCTCCGTCCGGCCCGGCGTGAAGACCCCGCCGTCCCTGCGGAACATCTACAAGGAGATGCAGGCCGAGCTGGGCCTTCCGATCCCGGACAACGGCTATCTGATGCCGTGGGCCCGGCAGGGCGTGCTGCTGCTCAACGCGGTCCTCACCGTCCGCGCCGGCGAGGCGAACTCGCACAAGGGCAAGGGCTGGGAGAAGTTCACCGACGCCGTCATCAAGGCCGTCGCCTCCCGCCCGGACCCCGCCGTCTTCGTCCTGTGGGGCAACTACGCCCAGAAGAAGCTGCCCCTCATCGACGAGGAGCGGCACGTCGTGGTGAAGGGTGCCCACCCCTCGCCGCTGTCGGCGAAGAAGTTCTTCGGCTCCAGGCCGTTCACCCAGATCAACGAGGCCGTCGCCGCCCAGGGCCACGAGCCGATCGACTGGCGCATCCCGGACCTCGGCTGAGCCTCGGCGTGATCGGGGCCGCGGCCGGTTAGCGTCGTTCCTCCACGCAGTGCGAGCGCCGGGAGGCCGGGTGACCGAGCAGCAGCGGACGTCGGACGAGGGGGTCCTGACCAGGATCGGGCAGGCGAGGATGCTGCTCCACGGCGGGGACCGGGAGGAGGCCCGCAACCGCCTCGGCACCCTGTGGCAGCAGCTCGACCCCGACGGGGACCCCCTCCACCGCTGCACCCTCGCCCACTACCTGGCGGACGCCCAGGACGACCCGGACACCGAACTGGCCTGGGACCTGCGCGCCCTGAGCGCCGCCGAGGGCCTGGAGGACGGGCGGGCGGCCGCGCACGGCTCGGCCGCCGCCCTGCGGGCCCTCTACCCCTCGCTCCACCTCAACCTCGCCGCCGACTACGCCAAACTGCGGCGGCCGGACGCGGCACGGACCCACCTGGACAGGGCCCGCGCCGCCTCCGAGGCCCTCGACGACGACGGCTACGGGAGGGGCGTCCGGGCCGCGATCGAACGGCTGGACCGGCGGCTGCGCGAGGGGTGAGCCGCCCAGGGGACCGCGCTCAGTGCCGCTCGGACGCGCCCTGGCACAGCTCGGCCCGCGCGCTTCCCGACTTCCAGGCGCCGTACCGCTCACCCAGCTCGCACACGTCCGCGCCGGTGACCGGGGGCGCCTCCTCCGGCCGCCCCGCCGCCCGCTCCGGCTTGTGGACCTCGGGCACGAACGGGCGCGGCACCTCGGCCCGGGCCCGGGCCCGGGGCAGGGCCGGCGGACGGTCGGGGACGGGGGAGGGCTCCGGGGCGGCGGAGGGCTCGGGGACGGTGGCGGTACGGGTCGGGGCGGGAGTACGGGACGGGGCCGCGTCGCCGGTGGCGCGCCGGGTCTCGCCGCGAGGCGGGACGGCGGTGGGCGCCGGCGAGGGGAGGGCCGCTTCGAGCGCTTCCCTGGCCGGCCCCTGGAGGACGATCTGCGGCTCCACGTCCTGGGCGGGCCGTACGGGCTCGGCGGTGGGCGCGGGGGCCGGGGCGGGGACCGGGGGCGGGCCGTCGACGGCCATGCACCCGGTCAGGGCGGCGGCGACGGCCGCGCCGGCCAGGAGCTGCGCGGGGGTTCGGGTTCCTTGCACCCGCGCCACTCTGCTGGTCCGAAGACGATCTTCGAACCCCTACCGGCGGGGAATGCCCCGCACGGGTGAGCGGCCGGTCGTCCCCTTGACCGGGTGGCCCGGGGGACAGGGCGTCAGGCGCCGGTGGCGCCGTCGATGCGCTCGCGGATGAGGTCGGCGTGGCCATTGTGCCGCGCGTACTCCTCGATCATGTGGAGGTAGATCCAGCGCAGGTTGTAGAGCTCGCCGGTGCGGTGGTGGTGGCCCGCGCCGATGTCGTCGAGGGAGTGCTTCGCGGCCAGCGCGCGGGCGTGGGCGATCTCGGCCTGCCAGGTGGCGTGGGCCTCCTCGTAGGTGTCGTCCTCGGTCGTGCGGATGTCCCGGTCGAAGTCCTCGTCGGTGGCGTAGAGCCAGGGGGTCTCCTCGCCGGAGAGGACCTTGCGGAACCAGCCGCGCTCGACCTCCGCCATGTGGCGCACCAGGCCGAGCAGGTTGAGATCGGAGGGCGGGACGGAGACGGTGCGGAGCTGCTCGTCGGTGAGGCCCGCGCACTTCGTCGCGAGGGTCGCGCGATGGAAGTCGAGCCACTGTTCGAGGGCCTGGCGCTCGCCCGTGGTGGTGGCCGGCCAGACGCGCTCGGGTGCCGCGGTGTGATCGGTGGTCATGAGGGGCATCGTGACGGACCGTCGGGCCGGGCGCCAGCGGTTTGGCGTGTCGGCCCGGTGAGCATTCCGCGCAGCAGCTCGTCGAAGCCGGTCCGCAGTTCCGTACGGCTCGGTACGGCCGCGTGGAAGGAGCCGGCGGCGCAGGAGAACATCAGCCCCTCGCACCAGGCGATGACCGAGAGTGCGTGCCGCTCCGGGGCCGGCGAGCCGGCGCCGCGCATCATCGCGACCACCGGGTCGCGGAAGGCGGAGCCCGCCCGGTCGAAGAAGCCGCGCAGCTCGGGGCGGCGGGTCGCCTCCAGGGCCAGCTCGTAGCGGGAGACGAGCAGCGCGCGGTGGTCGGTCAGATAGCGGTGCAGCGCGAGCGCGAGGGCGTCCGCGAGGAGGCCGGGGTCCGCGCCGGGCGGCGGCAGCTCGTGCGGGGCGAGGACCTGGGCCTCGCGCTCGGCCTGGCGGCGCACGGCCGTCTCCAGGAGGGCCTGGCGGGTGCGCGCGTGGTTGGAGGTCGAGCCCTGCGGCAGTCCGGCGCGCTCGTCCACCGCCCGGTGGGTCAGCCCGCGCATCCCGCGCTCCACCAGCAGGTCGAGCGCCGCGTCGCCGATCCGCTCGGCACGGGTCGGGGGAGCGGAGGCGGCGCCGGGGCCCGGTGCGGGGGCCTGGGGCGGGGTGCGCGCGGTCATGGGGACAACCTACCTATCGCGCCGGACTACACCCGTAGTACGGTTGCGGCAGCGCTGGAACTACAGCTGTAGTCCAGCGGTCTCTGTCGTCCCGTCCGAGGGAGCAGCCATGCCGCAGCACCGTGCCGTCGTCCTGGGAGCGGGCATCGGCGGCCTCACCGCCGCCGTCGCCCTCCACCGCCGGGGCTGGGCCGTCACCGTCCTGGAACGCGCCGCCGACCTCGCCCCCGTCGGCGCGGGCATCGGCCTCGCCCCCAACGCCCTGCGGGCCCTGGACACGGTCGGCCTCGGCGACCGCGTCCGCGACCTCGCCGCCTGGCAGGGTGAGGGCGGGATGCGGTCCCCGGACGGTCGCTGGCTCGCCCGCACCGACGCCCGCGCCGCCACCGCCCGCTTCGGCGACCCCCTCGTCCTCCTCCACCGCGCCGCCCTCGTCGAGATCCTCGCCTCCGCCCTCCCCGCCGGGACGGTCCGCACCGGTGCCCCCGCCGCGCTCACCCACCCCGGCGACGCCCGGACACCCGCCCGCGTCACCACTCCCGACGGCGAACTGGAGGCCGAACTCGCCGTCGCCGCCGACGGGATCCGCTCCGCCGCCCGCGCCGCGCTCTTCCCCGCCCACCCCGGCCCCCGCTACTCCGGCTGCACCACCTGGCGGCTCGTCGTCCCCGCCCCCGACCGCCCCTTCGCCCCGCACGAGACCTGGGGAGCCGGACGCCTCTGGGGGACCCAGCCCCTGAAGGACGGCCGGATCTACGCGTACGCCATGGCCGCCGCGCCCGCCGGAGCCCATGCCCCCGACGACGAACGGGCCGAACTCCTCCGGCTCTTCGGCGACTGGCACCACCCCGTGCCCGAAATCCTCGCCGCCGCCGAGCCCGGCCAGGTGCTGCGGCACGACGTCCACCACCTCGTCGACCCGCTGCCCGCCCACCACCGGGGCCGTACCGCGCTCCTCGGCGACGCGGCGCACGCGATGATGCCCAGCCTCGGACAGGGCGGGAACCAGGCCGTCGAGGACGCCGTCGTCCTCGCCCACCACGCCCGCGTCCCGGCCGCTTTCTCGCCGGACCGGGACCTCGCCGCGTACACCGCCGACCGGCTGCCCCGCACCACCGCCCTCGTCCGCAAGGCGGCCCGCACCGGCGCCCTCACCCTCGTCTCGGCCCGCCCCGCCGTCGCCCTGCGCGACACGCTCGTGCGGACCGTCTCGCGCTTCGGCCCCGGCTTCCTCCTCCGCGGCTTCGACGGCATCGCCGACTGGCGTCCCCCGGTCCCACAGGACCGCTCCCGCGTAAGCTGACCGGCGCGAACGGCTCTCGTACCACGGGCCGTCGGACCACCGCAGAGGCAGAGGGAGAGAGCCCCGTGAAGATCGGCTGCATCGGACTCGGCGACATCGCCCGGAAGGCGTACCTGCCCGTCCTCGCCACCCTCCCCGGGACCGAACTCCACCTCCAGACCCGCACCCCCACCACCCTGGCGCGGGTCGCCGACACCCTGCACCTGCCGGAGGCGCGCCGCCACCGGGACCTGGACTCGCTGCTCTCCGCCGGACTCGACGCGGCCTTCGTGCACGCCTCCACCGCCGCCCACGCCGAGATCGCCACCCGCCTCCTCGACGCCGGCGTGCCCACCTACGTCGACAAGCCGCTCGCCTACGAGTACGCCGACTCCGAGCGGGTCGTCGAACTCGCCGAGAAGCGGGGCGTCTCGCTCGCCGTCGGCTTCAACCGGCGCTTCGCCCCCTGCTACGCCCAGTGCCTCGACCACCCGCGCGACCTGATCCTCCTGCAGAAGAACCGCATCGGCCTCCCCGAGGACCCGCGCACCCTCGTCCTCGACGACTTCATCCACGTCGTCGACACCCTCCGCTTCCTGCTCCCCGGCGAGGTCGACCACATCGACGTCCGGGCCCGGATCCGCGACGGCCTGATGCACCACGTGGTGCTCCAGCTCTCCGGCGACGGCTTCACCGCCCTCGGCATGATGAACCGGATGAACGGCTCCACCGAGGAGGTCCTGGAGGTCTCGGGACAGGACACCAAGCGCCAGGTCCTCAACCTCGCCGAGGTCGTCGACCACAAGGGCCAGCCCACCGTCCGCCGGCGCGGCGACTGGGTGCCGGTCGCCCGGCAGCGCGGCATCGAACAGGCCGTGCTCGCCTTCCTCGACGCCGTACGGGACGGCAGGACGCTCAGCGCCCGTGACGCCCTGCTCACCCACGAACTGTGCGAGCGGGTCGTCCGCGACGCCCTCCACCAGGCCTCCTGAGCGCCCCGGCGCCCGCCGCCGCGCACACCGCGCCGACCACGACGAACGCCCCGTACAGCGGCCAGTCGCCCCAGCGGACGTACCCCGTCGTCGCCTCCGACAGGGGCAGTTCCCGTACGACGGCACCGCTCACGTCCGTGCCCATGGGCGGCCCCACCCGCCGGCCGTCGGGGCCGTACGCGGCGCTGATCCCCGTCAGCGTCGCGTGCACCACCGGGCGGCCCGTCTCCGCCGCCCGCAGCGCGGCCAGCGAGGCGTGCTGCGCGGGCGCCCAGCTGTGCTGGAAGGTGCTGGTCGCGGACTGCACCACGACCACGTCGGCCCCGTCCCCGACCAGGCGCCGGCTCATGTCGGGGAACGCGGACTCGAAGCAGACCAGCGGCCCGACCCTCAGCGGCTGTTCGCCGTCGGGCAGGCGCATCACGACCGGTGCCGTCCCACGCCGCCGGTCCTCCTCCGCCGCCCTGCCCACGGACGTCGCCCAGCCGAGCAGACTCCGGGCCGGTATGTACTCGCCGAAGGGCACGAGCCGCATCTTGTCGTACCGGTCGCCGGTCGGCCCGCCCGGCGCGAAGAGCAGCGCGCTCTTGTAGATGCCGGGGCGGTCCGCGCGCCGCGCGTCCACGTTCACCAGGAGCGGCGCGTCCACCGTCCGCGCGAGAGCGGTGAGCCGCGCGGTGAGCGCCGGATCACCGGCCGGGTCCCGGCCCACCCCGCTCTCGCCCCACACCACCAGGTCGAGCCGCTGCCCGGCGAGGCCGCGCGTCAGCTCCGCCGCCCGGTCGAGCCGCCGCTCCGCGCCCTCCGGCCCGCCGTACACCCCCGGCTGCACCATCGCCACCCGCACCGAACCCGACGGGCGCGGTGCCCCCACGCCCCACGCCGCGGTCCCCGCCACCAGGGCGCAGCCGGCCAGCCCCGCCACCCCCACCGACCGCAGCCCGGGCGCGGCGACGAGCAGCACCACGGCCGTGTTCACCGCCACCACCAGCAGGCTCACCAGCCACACCCCGCCCACCGACGCCAGACGCAGCGCCACCGGCACGTCCCACTGGCTCGCGCCCAGCAGCCCCCACGGCCCGCCCAGTCCCTCCCACGACCGCACCAGCTCGATCAGCAGCCACCCCGACGGCACGGCGAACAGCGCCGCGACGGCCCGCCGCAGACTCGGCCCGCCGCCGAGCAGCGCCCGCGCGAGCACCGCCCACGGCACCCAGAGCAGCCCCATCAGCGCCGCCATGACCAGCAGGAACACATGCACGTTCGGCAGCAGCCAGTGGTGCGCGGCCAGCAGGAACCCGATGCCCCCGCACCACCCGTCAAGCGCGGCGCGGCGCGTCCCCGGGGCCGTACGCACAAGCAGCAGCCAGGGCACGAGACAGACGTACGCCCACCACCACAGCCCAGGTGCGGGGAACGCGAGCGCCGGCAGCGCGCCGAGCACGACGGCCAGCAGCGACCGGAGCACCCCCGCCCGCCGCGTACCCGCACCCCGCCCGGCGTCCGGCCCGGCGCCCGGCTCCGCGCGCCCGAAGGGGTTCCGCATGGCGTGCCTCCCGCCCGTCGCCTCCAGTCTGCGCCCGCCCGCCGGGCCGGGGCCCGCTCAGGGGAGCCGGCGCCAGCGCTCCTCGACGACGACCGAGCGCAGCCGCCAGCCGTCACCGGTACGGCGCGCCGCGAAGGCGTACCGGCCGCCGCAGACGAAGTCCTCGCCGGAGGCCGTCCGCATCGGGTTGACGTAGTCGGCGCGGACCTCGGCCGCGTCGCCGTCCTCGGCGTAGCCCTGGGGCAGGTGGAGGGTCACCCGTCGGTTGACGATCAGGTGCTGGCGCACCGGGAAGAGCGTCATCGTCTCCGCCAGCCAGTCGGCCACCGCCGCCACGGGCCCCTCGACGCCGCCGGAGCCGGAGTAGTCGGCGTGCCCGTCGGGGGTGAAGAGGGCACGGTAGGCGGCCCAGTCGGCGTCGTCCACGGCCGCCGCGTAACCGGTGATCAGGTCGTCGATGGCGAGCCGGTCCATCACGTTCGCGAGGTCCACGCGCTGCGTCATCGCCTCAGTGTCGGGCAGCGGGCGTGCGAGGCCAAGAGGCGTGCGGCCCCTCGTCCCGTACGAAGGTCATACTGGCCGGATGCGTATCGACGTCGACCCGTCCCTCACCGACCCCACCTCCGTCTACCGGTTGCTGACCGCGACCGTCGTCCCCCGGCCGATCGCCTGGGTGTCCACGAGCTCCGCCGACGGCACGGACAACCTCGCCCCGCACTCCTTCTTCACCATCGCCTCGGTGGACCCGCCGGTCGTGCAGTTCACCTCCGTCGGCCGGAAGGACTCGCTGCGGAACGTGGAGGAGACCGGCGAGTTCGTGGTGAACCTCGCCCCCGAGGGCCTCTTCGAGCAGATCAACGCGACCGCGACGGACTTCCCGCGCGGGACGAGCGAGTTCGACGCGTGCGGCGTGGAGCGCGAACCGAGCCTCCGGGTGAAGGCCCCGCGCGTGGCCGCCTCGCCGGTGGCGCTGGAGTGCGTCCTGCACAGCACGCTCCGGATCGGCGACTCGACGGTGGTCTTCGGACGCGTCGTGCACGTGGCCGTCGACGAGGCGTACATGGCCGACGGCCACCCCGAGATCACGCGCATGCGGCCGCTGACCCGGCTCGGGAAGAACGAGTGGGGGACCCTGGGAGACATCCGGGAGATCGCCCGCGTCCCGTACCGGGGCTGAGACGACGAACCGGGGGCGGGCCCGCCGTGCGCGGGCCCGCCCCCGGTCGGGCGGTGGGGGCGGCCGGTCAGCCGCCGGACTCGCCCGCGTGCGGGCTGAGGACACCCGCGCCGACCAGGATGAACAGCAGGATGCCCAGCGCGATCCGGTAGATCACGAACGGCATGAAGGACTTCGTGGTGATGAACTTCATGAACCACGCGATCACCGCGTATCCCACCCCGAAGGCGACGATCGTCGCGAAGACCGTCGGCCCCCAGGACACGTGCCCGTCCTCGGCCGCGTCCTTCAGCTCGAACGCGCCGGAGGCGAGGACGGCGGGGATGGCCAGGAGGAACGAGTAGCGGGCGGCGGACTCGCGGGTGTAGCCCATGAGCAGACCGCCGGAGATGGTCGCGCCGGAGCGGGAGACGCCCGGGACGAGGGCCATCGCCTGGCAGAAGCCGTAGATCAGGCCGTCGCGGACGCCGAGGTCCTTGAGCGTCTTGCGCTCGCGGACCGCGCGGTGCCGGCCGCCGATCTCGTCACGGGCGGCGAGCCGGTCGGCGACGCCGAGCACGACGCCCATCACGATGAGGGTGGTGGCGGTGAGCCGCAGATCGCGGAAGGGGCCCTCGATCTGGTCCTTGAGCGTGAGGCCGAGGACACCGATCGGGATCGAGCCGACGATCACCAGCCAGCCCATCTGGGCGTCGTGGTCGGAGCGCATCTCCTTGTCCGTCAGCGACCGGAACCATGCCGTGACGATCCTGCCGATGTCCTTGCGGAAGTAGATCAGGACGGCGGTCTCCGTACCGATCTGCGTGATCGCCGTGAAGGCGGCGCCGGGGTCCTCCCAGCCGGCGAAGGCCGCGGTCAGCCGGAGGTGCGCGCTGGAGGAGATGGGAAGGAACTCCGTCAGCCCCTGGACGAGCCCGAGGATGAACGATTCGAACCAACTCATGGGGCTTGGGCCGTCCCGTTATGTACGTGTGCGGTCAGAAGGTCGAGCGCAGAGTACCGCCCCAAGGTGACGGGCCCGTGATCAGGTCCGGTCGGCGACGGCCGCGACCGTCACCGGACGCCGCAGGGCGTGCCGTTTGCGCCAGGCCACCACCGCCGCGCCCAGCATCGACAGCGCGATGAAACCCGCCGAGACCAGGAACGCGGGGGAGCCCGGATCGCCCGCCCGCGCCCCGGCCACCACGTAGGCCGCCGTGTTCGGCACCGTACCGATCGCCGTCGCGAGCAGGAACGGCACGTATCCCATCCGGGAGACGGCCGCGCAGTAGTTGGCGGCGGCGAACGGCACGCCGGGGAAGAGCCGGATCGCCAGCATCGAGCGGAAGCCGTGCCGGCTCAGCTGCCCGTCCGCCGCCCGCAGCCACCGCCCCCTGAGCAGCGGCCGCAGCGCGTCCTGCCCGAGCGTCCGGCCCAGCGTGAACGCGATCCCCGCGCCGAGCACCGTCCCCGCGACCGCCGCCGTGAGCCCGGCACCCGAACCGAAGAGCGCGCCCGCCGCCAGGTTGAGCACCGGCCGCGGCACGAACGCCGCCGTGCACAGCCCGTACGCCAGGCCGAAGAGCAGCACCGCGCCCGCGCCGCCCGTGCTCGGCCACCCCGAGGCGAGGAGCCGCTGCGGCTCGTACAGCACCACCAGCGTGGCGGCGCTCAGCAGGACGAGCGCGAGCAGCGAGAGCCGCGACCGGGGCGAGAGCAGGGCCCGGGAGCAGCGGACGGCGAACGGGTCCGTCGGCCGGGGCACGGGAGCGAGCATCCGGGGAGAGTAACGGACACCTCCGTATGATCGCCGTAATGTGCGCCATGTCCGCCCCCGACCCCGCCTCCGGTCCCGCGTCCGGCTCCGGCCCCGGTGCCGCGCCCGGCGCTGTCCCCGACAGCGAGCTCGCCGACGTCCTCATGGCACGGCTGACCACGCTCTACCCCGCCGCCGGGAACCCCTTCCGGGCGCAGGAGATGGTCGCGTACATGAAGGGCGTGGCGCCCTTCCTCGGCATCCGGACGCCGGAGCGCCGCGCGCTCTCCCGGACCGTCCTCGACGGCACGCCCCGCCCCGCCGAGCCCGACTGCGCGGCCGTCGCCCTGCGCTGCTTCGCCCTGCCCGAGCGCGAGTACCACTACTTCGCCGTCGACTACCTGCGCCGCCACGTGAAGCGCTGCTCGTCCGGCTTCCTGCCCGTCGCCCGCCGGCTCGTCACCACCGTCTCCTGGTGGGACACCGTCGACCACCTCGCCGCCCACGTCGTGGGCGGACTCGTCGCCGCCGACCCCGCGCTCGCCGGGGAGATGGACGTCTGGATCGACGACGAGGACCCCTGGACCGCCCGGACCGCCCTCCTTCACCAGCTGCGCTTCAAGGAGGGCACGGACGCCGACCGGCTCTTCTCCTACTGTCTGCGGCGGGCCGCCGACACCGACTTCTTCCTCAGGAAGGCGATCGGCTGGAGTCTGCGCGAGTACGCCAAGACCGCCCCCGGCGAGGTGCGGGCCTTCGTCGCGGAAAACCGTTCCCTCTTCTCCCCGCTCTCCGTCCGCGAGGCCCTCAAGCACCTGTGAGGGCGGCGGGTCCGGCGGGCCACCCCGCCGGGGGCGCCGTCCGACGGCTGCGTCAGACTCGGATCATGACGGACAAGGAGACGACGCCCACGGGCGGTGCGACGGGCGGAACGGCGGGCGGCAGGACGGCACTCGTCCTCGGAGCGGGCGGGCTCGTCGGCGCCGCCTGGGAGGTCGGCATCCTCCACGGCCTCGCCGAGGCGGGCGTGGACCTCTCCGACGCCGACCTGGTCGTCGGCAGCTCCGCCGGCGCCGTCGTCGGCGCCCTCCTCACCTCCGGCACCACCACCCCCGCCGAACTGTACGCGCGCCAACTCGACGGTACGGACGCCGAACCGGCCGTCCGCTTCGGCGCCGGAACCCTCCTCCGCTACACCCTCGCCGTGCTCACCTCCCGCACCCCGGAGGCGTACGGGCGCAAGCTCGGCAGACTCGCCCTGCGCGCCCGCACCGTCGACGAGGCCACCCGGCGGGCCACCGTGGCGAAGCGGCTCGGCGACGTCACCTACTGGCCCGACGCGGGCCGGCTCCGGCTGACGGCCGTCGACGCGGAGAGCGGCGCGCTCGCCGTCTTCGACGGCGGTACCGGAACCGGCGGGGACGGCGTCGGGCTCGTGGACGCGGTCACGGCCAGCTGCGCGATCCCGGGGGCCTGGCCGCCCGTCGGCCTCGCGGGCCGGCGCTGGATCGACGGCGGGGTCCACTCCACCGCCAACGCGCACCTCGCGGCCGGGTGGGAGCGCGTGGTCGTCGTCGCGCCCACCGCGACGGGCAGCAAGGCCGTGCACTCCCCGGCCCGCCAGGCCGCCGCCCTCACGGCCGCCGGCGCCCGTGTCGAGGTGATCACCCCCGACGCGGACGCCAAGGCCGTGATCGGGGTCCGGGCGCTCGACCCCGCCCAGCGGGGCGCCGCCGCCCGCGCCGGACGCGCCCAGGCCGCGGCGCACGCGAAGGCGGTCGCGGCCGTGTGGAGGGGGTGACGGGCACCGGGCCGTACGGGAGCACCCTCCGCGGGCCGCACAATGAAGGGGTGAACGAGCAGATCCCCGTCCTGCGCGAGGTCGACCACGGCACCGCGCGTCTCATGCCCGACGTGGACCGGGAGCGGGCCTGGCTCCTCACGGTCGACGGCGCGCCGCAGTCGTACGTCGACCTCGACGCCCCCGGCCACCTGGAGTTCGAGTACGCCCGCCGGCTCGGGCACGTCGTCGACGGCGCCGCCGCCGACGGGGCGCCGCTGGACGTGCTGCACCTCGGCGGCGGGGCGCTCTCGCTGCCCCGGTACGTCTCCGCCACCCGGCCCGGTTCGCGCCAGGACGTCGTCGAGGCCGACGCCGGACTCGTCGCCCTGGTCGCCGAGCACCTGCCGCTGCCGGAGGGCCCCGGGATCACCGTGCACACGGCGGACGCGCGCGCGTGGCTCGAAGCGGCCCCCGCCGCCTCGGCCGACCTGATCGTCGGCGACGTCTTCGGCGGCTCGCGGGTCCCCGCGCACCTCACCTCCGTCGCGTACGCCCGCGAACTCCGGCGCGTCCTGCGCCCCGGCGGGATCTACGCGGCCAACCTGGCCGACGGCGCGCCCTTCGCCTTCCTCCGCTCCCAGCTCGCCACCTTCGCCGCCGTCTTCCCCGAGCTGGCGCTGCTCGCCGAACCGGCGATGCTGCGCGGCCGGCGGTTCGGGAACGCGATCCTGGTCGCCTCCGACGAGCCCCTCGACGTCCCCGGCCTCACCCGTCGCGCCGCCGGGGACGCCTTCCCCGCGCGCGTGGAGCACGGGGAGGCGCTGGCCCGGTTCACCGGCGACGCCGCTCCGGTCGACGACGCCGGGGCCGTGGGGTCACCCGCTCCCCCGGAGGGTGCCTTCGGCATCGGCTGACGGCCCCTGCGCGGGCACCGCGCCGCCGCCCGCGGCGACCGCCTCCGCGTCCTGCGCGCGCCGCGTCAGGTTCCGTACGTCCGGGACGAGCAGGACGAGTGCGGTGACCACGGTCATCAGGGCCGCCGCGCCCCACAGCGAGGCCGTCCGGCCGAAGGCCGTCTCGGCCGGGCCCGCGAGGGCGGTCGACAGCGGCAGCAGCGCGGTCGAGCCGAACCAGTCGTAGGCGGAGACCCGGGACAGCTTCTCCTCCGGTATCTCCTGGTGCATCGTCGTCATCCAGGAGACGCCGAAGACCTCCATCGCCACACCGCTGACGAACATCACCAGGGTCAGCCCGGCGGGATGCAGCGGCACGGCGAGCGCCGCCGAGGGCAGCGCGATCGGGAAGACGCCGAGCGTGCCGGCGAGGAGCATCCGGCGCGGCTTCCACCGGGTCATCAGGAAGGCGCCGGCGACCGTGCCCACGCCGTAGCCGGCGAGCGCGATGCCCCAGGGGCGCGCGCCGCCGAGCTCGTCCCGGGCGACCAGCGGCCCGTACACCGACTCCACCGCGCCGATGAGCGCGACGACGACCGAGAACTGGGCGACGATCGACCACAGCCACGGTCGGCCGATGAACTCCTGCCAGCCCTCGCGCAGATCGGAGAGGAGCCCGCCGCCGGGCTTGCGGTCCGGGATGCCGCTGACGTCGAGGAAGGCCCGCAGCGCGCCCGCCACGGCGAACGCGGCCGCGTCGACGGCGAGGACCCAGCCGGGGCCGACGAAGGCGACGAGCGCCCCGCCGAGCGCGGCGCCGCCGATGGCCGCGCCGTGCATCGCCATCCGGTAGAAGGCGAAGGCACGGCTCGCCTGCTCGCCCGTGACGGTGGCCATGAGCATGCCCTCGGCGGCCGGGTTGAAGAAGGCCTGCCCGGTGCCGCAGAGCCCGGTGAGCACCATCATCTGCCAGAGCTCGGCCGTGCCGGAGAGCACCAGCGCGGCGAAGACCGCCTGCGAGACGAAGTTGAGCGCGTTGGCCGCGACCATCACCCGGTGCCGGGGTATCCGGTCCGCCACCGCGCCGCCGACGAGCAGGAACAGGACCAGCGGCAGGAAGCGCGCCATCGCCACGAGACCCACGTCGCCCGTGTCGCCACCGGCCGCGAAGACGGCCCAGACGGTGGCGATCAGGGCACCGTTGGCACCGAGGCTGGTCACGACGGTGGCGGCGGTGAGCAGCACGTAGTTGCGCCCGGCCCATGCGGGGCGGCGGGTGCTGCGCGGGGAGGCGGAGGGTTTCGTCACCCCGGGACTATCCCCGCCGCCGCCCCCGCCTGCCAAACCGATTACCGGACGGATCGTCAGGGCAGGAGGGGGGGGCGGGGAAGCCGGTCAGGACTGCTTGGTGAGCCGGACCGTGGAGAGGATCTTCCGCATCGTCGCGTCCGAGAGCTCGTCCTTCACGCCGTCGGCCGCGTAGAGCACGAAGGTCGCGTAGTCGTTCTCGGCGTTGAAGAAGGTGAAGGCGAGCGACTTGCCGTCGGTCTCGCACTTGTTGCGCTTCGTCACGTTCGGGGCGGTGGCCGTGGCCATGCTGCCCTTGAGGCCGGACGCCGTCGTGTAGGGGGTGGCCGCGCTGATCTTGATGCTCTTCTCCGGCATGTGCTGGGCGAACGCGCCCCACACCCAGATGCCGGCCTGGCCGCGCGCGGCGGAGGCGGTGTCCTTCGCGCCCTTGTTGCCCTTGGTGCCCGCGGAGGCGAGGCCCCAGGTCTCCGGGCTGCCGTCCTTGTCCTCGTCGTAGGTGCACCACTTGCTCTTGAGGTCGGCGGGCCCTGACATCATGACGAGGGGGCTGCCGTCGCCCTTCTTGGCGTCCTCGAAGCCCGTGCTCGTGGTCGGCTTCGCGACCTCCCACTCCGGCGGGACGTCGAAGAGGGTGCCGTACCTGGGGTTGTGGACGACCTTCCAGCCGGGGATCGTCGGCTCGAACGCGGTGTCGCCGCGCGGGTTGTCGTCGTCGGACTCGCCGGTGGGGCCGTCGGACGGTGCGTCCGTCTCCGTGGAGGGCGTGCCGGAGGCCGGGGCCGAGGAGCTCGTGGCCGGCTTGTCGGCGACGTCCTTCTTGTCGCCCTTGTCGTCGTTCTTGCCGTTCAGGGCGACGAAGGTGGTCACGCCCGCCGCGACGACCACCGCGGCGGCGGCCACGACCGCGATGAGCGTCGTCCGGTTCCGGCCGCCCCCGCCGGAGCCCTGCGGCGGGGGCGGACCGGGCACCTGGTACTGCGGCACGGTCGGCTGCTGGTACGGGTTCGGCTGCGCGTATCCCTGTGCGGGGTACCCGCCCTGCTGCGGATGCCCCTGCTGGGGGTACGACGGCTGCTGCGGGAACGCCGGCTGCGTCGGCTGCTGGTACGGGTTCGGCTGCTGGTACCCCGGCTGCTGGTACGGGTTCTGACTCTGGTCCTGCGGGTTCTGCTCGCCCCCGGGCGGCTGCTGTCCTGGCCACATGGGCCGTAACGATAGAGGGGCGGCGTGGACCGGGCCACGCCCGGGGCGCGGGGCGGCCGGAGGCCTCCGGCCGGAGAGGCGTGACCAGGGGCATGGCCGGAGGCGTGACCGCAGGCATGGCCAAGGCTCCTACTCGTGGGTAACATCACGGCACATGAGCGCAGATCAGATGTCCGTCGGCGAGATGCTCGCCGCCACGGTTCCCATGGCCAAGACCCTCGACCTGGAGTTCCTGGAGACCACCGCGGAGCGCGCCGTCGTGCGCCTGCCGGACCAGGCCGCCTACCACAACCACCTGGGCGGCCCGCACGCCGGCGCCATGTTCACCCTCGCCGAGTCCGCCAGCGGCGCCATCGTGATCGCCGCCTTCGGCGCCCAGCTCGGCCGGGCCGTACCGCTCGCCGTCAGCGCCGAGATCGCGTACAAGAAGCTCGCCATGGGCGTCGTCACCGCCACCGCCACCCTCGGCCGCCCCGTCGCCGAGGTCGTCGCCGAGCTCGACGCCGGGCAGCGCCCCGAGTTCCCGGTCCGCATCGACATCACCCGTGAGGACGGCGCCGTCACCGGCGAGATGACCGTTCTGTGGACCCTGAGGCCCAACGACTCCGGCAAGTGACCCGCTTCCTCCCTCCGGCCGGGGGCGGCCGTCGAAACCCGTTCGACGCGAACGGGTAGGCTGCCCCGGCGTGCCCGACGCGGGGCACGCCACCGACGCGGTCCGCGACCGGGACCGCGTCCGCCCGACGGGAGGAACCCGCGTTGCACGTCCAGGAGTGGCTGGAGACGATCCCGGCCGTCGCCATCTACGCGCTGGTGGGGGTGGTGATCGGCCTGGAGAGCCTCGGCATCCCGCTCCCCGGCGAGATCGTCCTCGTCAGCTCGGCCCTGCTCGCCTCGCAGCACGGGGACATCAACCCGTACGTGCTCGGCACCTGCGCCACCGCCGGGGCGATCATCGGCGACTCGATCGGGTACGCGATCGGCCGCAGGGGCGGCCGTCCGCTGCTCGCCTGGCTCGGCGGCAAGTTCCCCAAGCACTTCAGCGAGGCGAACATCGCCCTCGCCGAACGCTCCTTCCAGAAGTGGGGCATGTGGGCGGTCTTCTTCGGCCGCTTCATCGCCCTCCTGCGGATCTTCGCAGGCCCGCTCGCGGGCGTCCTGAAGATGCCGTACTGGAAGTTCCTCATCGCCAACGTCTTCGGCGGCATCCTGTGGGCGGGCGGCACCACCGCCGTCATCTACTCGGTCGGCATCGTCGCCGAGGCATGGCTGAAGCGCTTCTCCTGGCTGGGTCTGGTCCTCGCCGTCCTGGTCGGTCTCGCCTCGATGCTCATCATCAAGAACCGCGCCAAGAAGGCGGCCGCGGCGGCCGAGCCGCACCCGGCGGCACCGCGGGAGCCGGTCGCGGTGGACTGAGCGCGCGGACCGACGGCTTCGGACACGTGACGGAGGGCGGCACCCGGACCCGTTCCGGCTGCCGCCCTCCGTCGTGCTCCCCGGGGCCGGCGGTCAGTCGCCGTACGCCTCGGCGTGGACCTTGGCCAGGTGGAGGTACATCTCGGCGTTCAGCCGGATGCCCGCCCGCTCCTCCTCCGTCAGCGGGCGGCGGACCTTCGCGGGGACACCGGCGACCAGCGAACCGGGCGGGACCTCCATGCCCTGCGGCACGAGCGCCTGCGCCGCGACGAGCGAGCCCGCGCCGATCCGGGCCCCGTTGAGCACGGTCGCGCCCATGCCGACGAGCACGTCGTCCTCGATGACACAGCCGTGCACGGTCGCGTTGTGCCCGACCGTCACCCGGTCGCCGATCGAGACGGGGAAACCGGGGTCCACGTGGACGGTGCAGTTGTCCTGGATGTTGGAGTCCTCGCCGACGACGATGGGGCCGCAGTCGGCGCGCAGCACCGCGTGGTACCAGACGCCGGCGCGGGCGCCGAGCGTCACCTCGCCGAGTACCACCGAGGTCGGCGCCGTGAAGGCGGTCGGGTCGACATTCGGTTCCCTGCCGCCGACGGCCTTGATCAACGCCTCTGCCATGGGGTCACTCCTGAGGGTCCGTACGGCTCGTGCGGCCGTGGGGGTGTCGCGCCTTCCGGTTGTCCTCCGCACCCTAATGCCGTGCCCATGACGGACATCACAGGGGACCGCACCGATCCGCCCCCACACCGCCGACTACGGTGGCGGGGTGCCCAGAAACGGAAACACGTTCTCATCCCTCGCCGCCTGGCGGCGCCGGGTCGTCGCCCACGCCCTCCAGGGCGGCTGGCGCTGGGCGCAGCAGGCGGGCGCGGTCACCGCGGAGCACCCGGGGAAGCTGCGGTTCCGGCGGCTCGGCGCGGGCACCCGGCTGGCCTTTCCGCAGGGCACGGTCTTCGGCGAGCGGTGGATCGAGATCGGCGAGTGCTGCATCATCGCCGAGCAGGTCACCCTGACCGCCGGGATGCTGCCGGGGCTCGATCTCGGCACGGAGACCGTCCTCACCCTGGGGAACGGCGTCGTGCTCGGCCGCGGCAGCCACGTCATCGCCGACACGACGATCACCATCGGCTCGGACACCTACTGCGGGCCGTACGTCTACATCACCTCGACCAACCACAGCTACGACGACCCGCACGAGCCCATCGGCCGCCAGTGGCCGCGCTCCGAGCCGGTCTCGATCGGCCCCGGCTGCTGGCTCGGCACGGGGGCGGTGATCCTGCCGGGCGCGCGGATCGGCCGCAACGTGGTGGTGGCGGCGGGTGCGGTGGTACGCGGCGAGGTGCCGGACCACTCGGTGGTGGCGGGCGCTCCGGCCAGGGTCGTACGGCGCTGGGACCCGGAGCGCGGCTGGCAGCCGCCCCTGCGCACCCCGGCCCCCCGGCCGATCCCCGAGGACGTCACGCCGGAGCAGCTGGCGGCGCTCGCGGCCTGGGAGGTCGAACAGGCGGAGGCGGGGGAGCGGGCGGAGACGGAGAAGGGCACGGAGGCCGAGCCGTCCGTCAGCCGCTCGCGATGAGGAGCGTGCCGACGAGCGCGAGGCCCGCGCCGGCCGCCTGGATCGCGCGCAGCCGCTCACGGAGCACGCCGAAGGCGGCGAGCGCGGTCACGACCGGGTAGAGGCTGGCGAGCACGGCGGCCACGAGGACCGGGCCGCGCTGCGCGGCGATGGCGTAGGTGCCGTTCGCGGCGACGTCGGCGAGTCCCACGAAGGCGAGGGCCGGGAGCGCGCCCCGGATCGCCCGGAACCCCTCCTCGGGCAGCGCCCGGCCGCCGCGCCGCACGGAGAGGTACAGGGCGCCGCCGCCCACGGCCACGTTGGTGACGCGCTGGACGAAGAGGGCGAGGAAGAGGCCGGTGAGGGTGGTGGACGCCTCGGCGATGAGCACCATGACGGCGCCGAACCCGAAGGCGGCGAAGAGCGTGAGGACGATCGCCTGCCGCTGGACGGGCGCCCCGCGCAGCTCCGGGCCGCCCGCGAGGACGATGCCGAGGACCGCCGCGACGATGCCGCCGACCTGGAACAGGCCGGGCCGGTCGCCGAGGACCAGGCCGACGGTGACGGGGACGGCCACGCCGAGCGAGCCGAGCGGGGAGACCACGCCCATCGGGCCGAGCGCGAGCGCCTTGTAGAAGGCGAGCATGGCGGCCGGGCCGACGACGCCGGCGGCGACCGCGTACCAGAGGCCGGGCCCGGCCTCGGTCCAGGCGGAGGTGGCGAGGACGACCGCGCCGAGGACGAGGACCGCGAGGACCTGGGAGACCACGACGACGGTGAGGGCCGGGATGCGCCGGGTGAGCAGGCCGCCCCCGAAGTCGGCGAAGCCCCACAGGAGGGCGGTGGCCAGGGCGAACAGGGCGGTCATGGAGTCCTCGCAGGCGGGCACGGGCGGAACGGGCGGTAACGGGGCAGTACAGTGCAGTGCACAGTGGGGTCCACCCCACCGTAGTGCAGCCTATTGGACTCTGTCATCCAGGATATTGGACGGAATGTGTCGGACCTCGACCAGCTGACCCAGTCGCTCGCCCGTAACCTGAAGCGCTGGCGCAACGAGCGGGGCTTCACCCTGGACGCGCTCGCCGCCCGCTCCGGGGTCAGCCGCGGCATGATCATTCAGATCGAGCAGGCCAGGACCAACCCGAGCGTCGGCACCACCGTGAAGCTGGCCGACGCCCTCGGCGTCTCCATCACCACGCTCCTCGACTACGAGCAGGGCTCCCACGTCCGGCTCGTCCCGCCGGAGCAGGCCGTCCGCATGTGGTCCACCCCCGCCGGCAGCCACACCACCCTGCTCGTCGGCACCGAGGCCCGCGGCCCCCTCGAACTCTGGTCCTGGTCGCTGATGCCGGGCGAGGGCAGCGCCTCCGACCCGCACCCGCAGGGCACCACGGAGCTCCTCCACGTCGTCGCCGGCGTGCTCACCCTGGTCGTCGACGGCGTCGAGCACACCGTCCCCGCCGGGACCTCCGCCGTCTTCGAGGCCGCGGCCCCGCACACGTACCGCAACGACGGCGAGGAGCCGGTCGAGATGACCATGGCCGTCTCGGTCCCGCCCGCCCGCTGAAGGCCCCGTCCGCCGCCACGGCGGCCGGGGCTCAGCCCAGGCGCGGGATCTCGATGGCGGGGCAGCGGTCCATCACCATGTCCAGGCCCGCCTCCGTCGTACGGGCGTACGCGGCCTCGTCGACGACGCCGAGCTGGAACCAGACCGCCTTCGCGCCGACCTCCCGGGCCTCGTCGGCGACCGCCCCGGCCAGGTCGCTGTTGACGAAGACGTCCACCACGTCGACGGGGAAGGGGATGTCGGCGAGCGAGGCGTACCCCGGCTCCCCGTGCACCGTCTCCGCCTTCGGGTGCACCGGCACGATCCGCTTGCCGAAGCGCTGGAGGACGGCCGCCACCCCGTACGCGGCACGCGCCCGGTTCGTGGAGAGGCCCACGATCGCCCAGGTGTCGCCCGTTCCCGTCAGGATCCGGCGGACGGTCTCCTCCTCGGACCGCCCGGTCGCCGCGATGGTCGTGGTGTCGACGCTCATCCTGGTGCCTTCCTTCGTCGCCTGCGGCCCGTACGGCCTCTTCCCCGTTACGAACCCGCCACGCCCCGCGATCCTTCCCGCATCGGAGGAGAACCGGGCGCGAACGACGGCCGGATCAGACCTCCCAGGCGCGCCGCTCGTCCTCCCGAGGGGCCAGGACCAGGGACGGACGGCCGGGACCGAAGGCCATCACAGGGCGTTCCGCGTCCCACGCCCGCCACCCGGGATCGCCCTCCGCCGCGAAGGCCACCCAGGCCGCGTGCATCGCCGCCGCCAGATCGCGCGGAGCGTCCGGACCCGTCATCGCCTCCGCCTCCGGCGTGTCCAGGGTGTCGAAGACGAACCCGAGCTCCAGCGCGTGGCAGGCGCCGAGGCCGAGCACCGGCGACGGCCAGCCGAACTCGTACAGGTACGTGCGTCCCGCCGCCCCCGACCGCAGCCGCGCGTCGGCGATCCGGTTGAGCGGCACCCGCAGCAGCTTGTCGGTGGCGAGCGCCCCCAGGACCTCGCCGGGCCGCGCCTGCGGCCGGTTGGCCCGGTAGACCCGGGCGGTACGCGACGGCACCCGCGTCCTCCACAGCGCCGCCCGCAGCATCAGCGGCGACAGCCGCTCCACGAGCCCGTTCGGCACGAACCAGAGCCGGTACTCCTCCGTCGTCGTCCCCAGCAGCAGGTCCACCCCGGCGGACTCCCCGGCCGCAAGCGCCTCCGCCGGATCGCGCGGCAGCACCTCGCCGTCCACCACGATCCGGAACGCGTGCCCGCCGCCCGTCAGCGGCGAGCCCTTCGCCGTCACCTCCGTCTGCGCCGTGAGCAGCCGCTCCCGGTCCACGGCCGCGAACGCCTCCGCCGTCGCCGGGACCCCCAGCCGCCGGGCCACCGCCTCCGTCGTCCGCCGCGCCCGCCCGAGCGGCACCGCCATCGGCGCCCCGCTCTGGACCACGGCCCGCCGGAAGAGCCCGCGCGCGAGCGGCGAGGCGAGCAGCGCCGCGATCGAGATCGCGCCCGCCGACTCCCCGAAGACCGTCACCCGCTCCGGATCGCCGCCGAAGGCCGCGACGTTCTCCCGCACCCATCGGAGCGCGGCGATCTGGTCGCGCAGGCCGAGATCGGCGGGCGCGTCGGGGAAGACCCCGAACCCCTCGATCCCCAGCCGGTAGTTGACGGAGACGAGGACCACGCCGTCGCGCGCGAACGCGGTCCCGTCGTAGACGGGCACGGCGTTCGAACCGTGGAGGAGCGAGCCCCCGTGGATCCACACCATCACCGGCCGGCCGGCGCCGTCCGGACCGGCGGCCGGACCCGAAGGACCCCAGGGCGCCCAGATGTTGACGTTCAGGCAGTCGTCGCCGTCGACCGCAGGGTCCGGCAACAGCGCGTCCAGCGGCGGCGCGTAGGGCCGCTTCGGCGCGGTCGGACCGAACTCCGTCGCCTTCCGCACCCCCTCCCACGGCTCCACCGGCTCCGGCGCCCGGAACCGCAGCTCCCCGAACGGCGCCCGCGCGTACGGCACACCGAGGAAGCCGGCCACCCCCTCCCGTACGCGCACACCGCGCACCCGCCCGGCGACGAGGGCGGCCTCGGGCGCATCTGCTTTCCGCTCCGTCACGGCCGCGCCCCTTCCGCGACGGGTGCCACCAGGGCGCGCTTGAGGACCTTGCCCGTCGGACCGAGGGGCAGCGCGTCGACGAAACGGACGACGCGCGGGTACTTGTGGCGGCCGAGCCGTTCCCGCGCCCAGTCGACGAGTGCGTCCTCCGTCACGGGGACGGCGCCGTCCCGGCGTACCACCACCGCGCACACCTCCTCGCCCTTCGCCTCGTCGGGCACGCCGATCACGGCGACCTCGGAGACCGCGGGGTGACGGACCAGGACCTCCTCGACCTCGCGCGGATAGATGTTGAAACCGCCCCGGATGACCAGGTCCTTCTTCCGGTCCACGATCCGCAGGAAACCGTCCTCGTCCCGCGCGCCCAGATCGCCCGTGCGGAACCAGCCGTCCACGACCGCGGCGGCCGTCGCCTCCGGATCGTCGAGGTAGCCGGCGAACACGTTGTGCCCCCGCACCACCACCTCGCCGACCTCGCCGTCCGGCAGCAGCCGGACCTCGCCGTCGAGCGCCGCGTCGGCCACCGCGACCTCGACGCCCCAGACCGGGTGCCCCACCGTGCCCGGGCGGCGCCCGAGGTGCGGCTGGTTGAACGTCGCCACCGGCGAGGTCTCCGTCAGTCCGTACCCCTCCAGGACCGGCGTCCGGAAGGTCTCCTCGAAGCGCTCAAGGACGGCGAGCGGCAGCGCCGCCCCGCCGGAGACCGCCGCCCGCAGAGCCCCGGGCCGCCGCTCCGAGACGGCCGCCGCCTCCACCAGGGCGTGGTACATCGTCGGCACGCCCATGAACACCGTGACGCCCTCGTCGGCGAGCGCCTCCAGGGCCGCGGGCCCGCTGAACCTGGGCATCAGGACCAGCGTCGCGCCCTGCCGCAGCGTCCCGTTCATCGCGCACGTCTGCCCGTAGCTGTGGAACAGCGGCAGACAGCCGAGGACGACGTCGTCCGCGCCGAGACCGAGCAGGTCCTGCGAGGTCACGGCCGCGTTCATGACGATGTTGAGGTGGGTCAGACGGGCGCCCTTGGGGCGCCCCGTGGTGCCGCTCGTGTAGAGGATCACCGCCGTGTCCGACGGCTCGGCCGGCTCCGCGGCGGCCAGCGGCTCCGGTGCCGACGGCGCACCCCGGAAGGCCCGTACGCCGGCCGCCCGCGCCGCCTCCTCGGCGACCTCCCACAGCGGGCCGCCGCTCACGATCGCGACCGCGCCGCTGTGCTCCAGGACGAAACGGACCTCGTCGGCGACGAGCAGCGCGTGCACCGGGACGACGGTGGCGCCGACGGCGAGCGCCCCGTAGTAGACGCGCAGGAACTCGGCGGTGTTGGGCAGCAGCACCGCCACCCGGTCGCCCGGCTTCACCCCCGCCTCCCGCAGCCCGGCGGCGCAGCGCAGCGCCGCGTCCCACAGCTCGCGGTAGGTGGACCGGCCCGCGCCCTCGACGACGGCGATCCGGTCGGGGAAGTGGCGGGCGGACTCGCCCAGCACGCCGGCGACGCTCAGTGACATGACACGCTCCAGGGACATGGTGGTGACCGCGGTGCCGACCTTCCGTGACACGACCTTCCGTGACACCGCCTTCCGTGACATGGCACAGAATCGTCCGTGGAGACGGCGCGACACCATGTGCAGACGCCCACCATGTACGCCCTCGGCCTGGGCACCGGCCCCTCGGCCGCCGCCGGGGCGTGGCAATCGCCAAAGAGCGGCGCTACGGTGCGAGCCATGACGCCAAGCCCGCCCGGCGCCCCCCACCCCTCGTCCCAGCCCCCGCCGGACCGCTCCTCCGCCGCGCTGCGCCGCTCCCTCGCCGCCGCGCTGCTCGCCGACGTCGACCGGCTCACCGACCGGGCCGTCGACGACATCCGCGCCCACTCCGGCACCTACGCCTCCGGCGACCCCGTCACCCGCCAGGACCTGTGGGCGGTCTGCCGCGACAACATGCTGCGCGCCCTGGAGGACTTCGGCGGCCTCGCCCCGACCGTCGGCGACTTCGAGGGCGCGGCCCGCGAGACCGGCCGCCGCCGCGCCGAACAGGGCGTCCCGCTGGACACCGTCCTCCAGGCGTACCGGCGCGGCGGGCGGGTCCTGTGGCAGGTCATGGCCGAGCACCTGCGCGGCCGGGCCGGCCGCGCAGCGGACAGCCGCGACCTGGAGCTCGACGTCGCCGGCGCCGTCTGGGAGACCATCGACCGCTACTCCGTCGCGATGGCCGACGCGTACCGCCTCGCCCAGCTGGAGCTCCAGAACCGGCAGGACACCCGCCGCGCCGCGCTCTTCGAGGCGCTGCTCGACGGCCGCGCCGACGACCCCGCCGTCGCGTCCGCCGCGGCCGCCGCCCTGGGGGTGCCCGCCCAGGACCGGTACGTCGTCGTGGTCGCCACCCAGGACCCGGCGGCCCCGCCCCACCCCGCGCCCGTCCTCGAGGCCCAGGGGCTGTGGTCGTTCTGGCACCCGCGCTCCGGGCGGTACGCCGGCATCGTCCGCCTCCCGCGCCGTGACACGTCCGCCGGCCGGACCCCGCCGCCCGGCGCCCGGCCCGACCCGGCCCTGCTCCGGCTCCTCGACGCGCTGCGCGAACGCACCGGCGCCACCGCCGGCGTCTCGCCCGAGTTCGCCCGCCTCTCCCAGGCCGGCCGCGCCCTCCGGCTCGCCGAGCAGACCCTCCGTACCCTCCCCGCCGGAAGCGGTGAGGCCGCCGTCTTCGACGCCCGCCTCACCGAGGTCCTGCTCAGCGGCCGCCCCGACATCGCCGAGCGGATCGTCACCGTCCACCTCGGCCCCGTCCTCGCCACCGGCGGCGAACGCACCGCGCTCCTGACCACCCTCCGCGTCTGGCTCGACCAGGGCTGCTCCGCCTCCCGCGCCGCCGAACTCCTCTACTGCCACCGCAACACCGTGCTCAACCGCATCGGCCGCGTCGCCGAACTCACCGGCCGCTCCAGCGAGTCCGGCGAGGCGCGCCTCGGCTGGGCACTCGCCCTGCGCGCCCTCCCGTACGCCGGTATCCCCGACGCACCCGGTTCCTCCCGGGCCGTGGCGGAGCCGGCCGGCCCGGGCGGCGCGGAGCGCGAGGCGCCCGGCGCGTAGGCTGGCCGAATGCAGGAGCAGTACCGCACGCCGGCACGCGAGGGTGTCCACGAGACCGAGATCAACCGTTCGCGTTTCCTCTGCGCGCTCGCACCGGTCGCCGACGAACGCGAGGCGCAGGAGTTCGTGGCGCGGATCCGCCGGGAACATCCGACGGCCACCCACAACTGCTACGCCTACGTGCTCGGCGCCGATGCCTCCGTCCAGAAGGCGAGCGACGACGGAGAACCCGGCGGCACCGCCGGCGTCCCCATGCTCCAGATGCTGCTGCGCCGCGACATGCGGTACGTCGTCGCCGTCGTCACCCGCTACTACGGGGGCGTCAAACTCGGCGCGGGCGGCCTCATCCGCGCCTACGGCGGGGTCGTCGGCGAAGCCCTCGACGCGCTCGGCACCATCACCCGGCAGCGGTACCGGCTCGCCACCGTCACCGTCGACCACCAGCGGGCCGGAAAGCTGGAGAACGACCTGCGGTCCACCGGCCGCGCCGTGCGGGAGGTGCGGTACGCCGACGCCGTCACCATCGAGATCGGCCTCCCGGACGCCGACGTGCCCGCCTTCCGCACCTGGCTCGCCGACGCGACGGCCGGCACGGCCACCGTGGAACTCGGCGGCGAGGCGTACGGCGACGCCTGACACGGGTCCGCCGGGGTAGCGTGGTGGACGCGCCGGATCCACAATCCGAGGCGGACCTCCTGGATCCAAAATCCAGGATCCAGGATCCGAGATCCAGGATTTTGGATCCAGAATTTCGAGAAGCAGGGACGAGGGGCGGCACGCGCATGCGGGGTGGGGCGACGACGTGAGGTTCCTGCACACCTCGGACTGGCACCTCGGTCGATCCTTCCACCGCGTCGGCCTGCTCAAGGCCCAGGCCGCCTTCCTCGACCACCTCGTCGCCACCGTGCGCGACCGCGAGGTGGACGCCGTCCTCGTCGCAGGCGACGTGTACGACCGTGCCGTGCCGCCGCTCCCCGCCGTCGAGCTCTTCGACCGCGCCCTGCACCGCCTCGCCGAGGCCGGCGTGCCCACCGTCATGATCTCCGGCAACCACGACTCCGCCCGCCGACTCGGCGTCGGCGCCGGACTCCTCGGCCGCGCCGGCATCCACCTGCGGACCGACCCGGCCGGCATCGGCACCCCCGTCGTCCTCACCGACGCCCACGGCGAGGTCGCCCTCTACGGCCTGCCGTACCTGGAGCCCGCCCTCGTACGGGAACAGCTCGGCGCGGCGAGGTCCGGTCACGAGGCAGTGCTCGGCGCCGCCATGGACCGGGTCAGGGAGGACCTCGCGGCCCGGCCCCCCGGCACCCGCTCCGTCGTCCTCGCGCACGCCTTCGTCGCCGGCGGCGCGCCCAGCGACAGCGAGCGCGACATCACCGTCGGCGGCGTCGCCGCCGTCCCCGCCGGCGTCTTCGACGGCGTCGACTACGTGGCCCTCGGCCATCTGCACGGCGCCCAGACCCTCACCCCGCGCGTCCGGTACTCCGGCTCGCCGCTCGCCTACTCCTTCTCCGAGGCCGACCACCGCAAGACCATGTGGCTGATCGACCTCGGCGCGGACGGCGAGGTCACCGCCGCCGAGCGCGTCGACTGCCCGGTGCCCCGCCCCCTCGCCCGGCTCAGGGGCCGCCTCGACGACCTGCTCGCCGACCCGGCGCACGACCGGCACCGGGACTCCTGGGTCGAGGCCACCCTCACCGACGCCGTACGGCCGCACGACCCCATGGCCCGGCTCGCCGAACGCTTCCCGCACACCCTCAGCCTCGTCTTCGAGCCCGAGCGTGCCGACACCGACTCCCTCGCCTCCTACGCCCAGCGCCTCCGGGGCCGCAGCGACCGGCAGATCGCCGAGGACTTCGTGGCCCACGTCCGCGGCGACGGACTCGACACGGCGGAACGGGCCGTCCTGTACGGCGCCTTCGACGACGTCCGCGTCGACGCCGCCACCACCGAGCGCGAGGGGGGCCGATGAGGCTGCACCGCCTGGAGATCACCGCCTTCGGCCCCTTCGGGACCACCCAGACCATCGACTTCGACGCCCTGTCCTCCGCCGGACTCTTCCTCCTCCACGGCCCCACCGGCGCCGGCAAGACCTCCGTCCTCGACGCCGTCTGCTTCGCCCTGTACGGGAGCGTGCCCGGCGCCCGCCAGGCCCCCGGCACCACCCTCCGCAGCGACCACGCCCCGGCCGGCACCCCCACCGAGGTGCTGCTCGACCTGACCGTCGGCGGCCGCCGCCTGGAGATCACGCGCAAGCCCGCCCAGCCCCGCCCCAAGAAGCGCGGCGGCGGCTTCACCACCGAGAAGGCGCAGAGCACGCTGCGCGAGTACGACCCCGCCACGCGCGCGTGGACCGGGCTCAGCAGGTCCCACCAGGAGATCGGCGAGGAGGTCACCCAGCTCCTCGGGATGAGCCGCGACCAGTTCTGCCAGGTCGTCCTCCTCCCGCAGGGCGACTTCGCCCGCTTCCTGCGCGCCGACGCCGAGGCCCGCGGCAAGCTCCTCGGCCGCCTCTTCGACACCCGCCGCTTCGCCGCCGTCGAGGAACGCCTCGCCGAACTGCGCCGCCTCGCCGCCCACCAGGTCGAGGAGGGCGACACCCGGCTCCTCGCCCTCGCCCACCGCATGGCCCAGGCCGCCGAAGGACTGCCCGCCGCCCGCACCCCCGTCGACGGCAGGCCCGGCGAACCCGGCCTCGCCGACACCGTCCTCGGCTGGGGTGCCGTCGCCCGCACCGAGGCCCGCGAGGCCGTCGACATCGCCGCCGTACGCCTCGCCGCCGCCGAGCACGCCGAGGCCCGTGCCCGCGCCGCCGCCGGGCACGCCCGGGACCTCGCCGCCCGCCAGGCCCGCCACGCCGAGGCGCTGCGCCGCCGCGAGGCGCTCACCGCCAGGATCCCCGAACGCGACCGTGACCGGCGCGCCCTCGACCTCGCCCTCGCGGCCGAGCGGGTCGCCCCCGCCCTCGCCCTGCGCCGGGAGGCCGAACGCGAGCACGCCGACGCCCTCGCCGCCCGCGACGCCGCCCGCTCCCCGCTGCCCCCCGACCTCGCCGACGCCCCGGCCGAACAGCTCTCCGCCCTGGGGGACCGGCTCCGTGAGGAGCTCGGCGGACTCGCCGCCGCCCGCCGCGCCGAGCACCGCGCCGCCGAACTCGCCGAGGAACACGCCCTCCTGGAGCGTGAGGCCCGCGCCGACGAGGAGGCCCTCCAGGAGGCGGCCGGCTGGCTCGCCGACTGGGAACGCCGCCGTGCCGAGCTCAAGGAGCGCGTCGACACCGCGCAGGACGCCGCCGCCCGCGCCGAACAGCTCGCCGGACGGCTCGAACCCCTCCGCCTCCGGCTCGCCGCCGCCCGCCGCCGCGACACCCTCGCCCGGACCCTCGCCGAGGCCGAGGAGCGGTACGCGGCCGCCCGCGAGCACCGCAACGCCACCCACGAGACCTGGCTCGACCTCAAGTCCCGCCGGCTGCGCGGCATCGCCGCCGAACTCGCCGCCACCCTCACCGACGGAGACCCCTGCCAGGTCTGCGGCTCCACCAGCCACCCCGCGCCCACCCCCACCACCGCCGACCACGTCGACCGGGCCGCGGAGGAGGCCGCCTACGCCCGCTACACGGAGGCCGACGAGACCGCCCGCGCCGCCGAACGCGAACGCGTCGCCACCCGCGAGGCGCTCGCCGCGGCCCGCGAGGAGGTGCGCTCCCTGGCCCCGTCAGGGACGCAGCACGATGAGTCGAACCATGAGCCCACCGTCGCCGAACTCGTCGAGGAGACCGAGGAGCTGACCGCCCGTCACGCCGAGGCGCACGCCCTCGCCGCCCGCAGCCACCCGGCCCGCGAGGCGCTGGCGCGCGCCGAGCGCGAGCACGAGGAGCGGGCCGCCGCCCGACAGGAGGCGGAACGGCGCGTCGCCGCCCGCACCTCGCACCGCGAAGCCCTCGACCGGCAGCGGGCCGCGCTCGCCGAGGAACTGGCCCGGGGGCGCGGCGCGTTCGCCACCGTGGCCGAACACGCCGACCGCCTGGAACGGCGCATCGCCCTCCTGACCGAGGCCGCCGGAGCCGCCCGCGCCGAGGAGACCGCCGTCGACCGCCTCAAGAAGGCCGACTCCCAACTCGCCGACGCCGCCTACAAGGCAGGGTTCTCCACCCCCGCCGAGGCCGCCGCCGCCCTCCTCGACGAACACGGGCGCCGCACCCTCCGCGACCGTCTCGACGCCTGGCAGGCAGAGGCCGCCGCCGTCGCCGACCGGCTCGCCGAACCCGGCGTCGAGGAGGCCGCCGCGCTCCCGCCCGCCGACCCGGCCGGGGCCGAGGCCGCCCACGAGGCCGCGGAGCGGGCCCTGCGGGCCGCCACGGCCGGACTCGCCGCCGCCCGCGAGCGCGCCGCGGGACTCGCCGGCCTCGCCCGCCAGGCCGAGGCCGAGGTACGGCGCCTGGGGCCGCTGCGTACCGCCCACGACCGGGTCGCACGGCTCGCCGGACTCACCGCCGGCACCTCCACGGAGAACGAACGCCGGATGCGCCTGGAGTCGTACGTCCTCGCCGCCCGGCTCGAACAGGTCGCCGCGGCCGCCTCCGCCCGCCTCCGGCGCATGTCCTCCGGCCGCTACACCCTCGTCCACTCCGACGCGCGGGCCGGCGGAGTCCGGCGCAGCGGCCTCGGCCTGCACGTCGTCGACGCCTGGACCGGCCACACCCGCGACACCGCCACCCTCTCGGGCGGCGAGACCTTCTTCGCCTCGCTCGCCCTCGCCCTCGGCCTCGCCGACGTCGTCACCGACGAGGCCGGCGGCGTCCGCCTCGACACCCTCTTCATCGACGAGGGCTTCGGCAGCCTCGACGACCAGACCCTCGACGAGGTCCTCGACGTCCTGGACTCGCTGCGCGAACGGGACCGGAGCGTGGGCATCGTCAGCCACGTCGCCGACCTGCGCCGCCGGATCCCGGCCCAGCTGGAGGTCACCAAGTCCCGCCACGGCTCGGCCGTCCGCCTCCGCGCGGGCGGCGACGGACTCGGCGACTGACGGACCCGGCCGCCGACGGATTCAGCGGCTGACGGGACGGCGGGGGAGCGGCGAGGAGTAGACGACGCTGGTCGTCACCGAACCGAGCGCGCCGATCTTCCCTGAGATCTCCTCCAGGTGCCGCATGGACCGGGCGGCGACCTTGATCACGAAGCAGTCGTCCCCGGTGACGTGGTGCGCTTCCAGGACCTCGGGCGTGGCGGCGATCAGGTCGTGGAACGGCTTGTAGTTGCCCGTGGGATAACGGAGCCGGACGAAAGCCAGGATGGGGAGCCCCAGCCGCTCGTGGTCGACCACGGCGGTGTACCCCGTGATCACCCCGGCCTCCTCCAGGCGGCGCACCCGCTCGGTCACCGCCGACGGCGACATGGAGACGGCGCGGGCGAGTTCGGCGTAGCTGGCCCGGCCCCGGGCCTGGAGGGCGTCGAGGATCCGCCAGTCGGTGGCGTCCGGTACGTAGTCGTGCATGGTCCGAGCCAACAGGGGTTTCCCCGGCGGATCAAGCCGTCCGCCGGGGAAACGCACCGTGACACGGCGTCAGAGCCGGGAGAGCTCGTCCACGAGGTCGTCCAGGCCCAGCGGCCCCTGGCTCAGCGCCGCCATGTGCCAGCGCTTCGCGTCGAAGGCCTCGCCGTGCGCCTCGCGGGCCCGCTCGCGGCCGAGCAGCCACGCCCGCTCGCCCAGCTTGTAGCCGATGGCCTGGCCCGGCATCGACAGATAGCGCGTCAGCTCGCTCTCCACGAACGCCGGCGGCCGGCTGCTGTGCCGCTGGAAGAACTCCTGCGCCAGCTCCGGCGTCCACCGCTCGCCCGGGTGGAACGGAGAGTCCGCCGGGATGTCGAGCCCCAGGTGCATGCCGATGTCCACGATCACCCGGCAGGCCCGCATCATCTGCGCGTCCAGGTAGCCGAGCCGCCGCTCCGCGTCCGGCAGGAAGCCGAGCTCGTCCATCAGCCGCTCCGCGTACAGCGCCCAGCCCTCCGCGTTGGCGCTGACCATGCCGATGGTGGCCTGGTAGCGGGAGAGGCTGTCGGCGACGTGCACCCACTGCGCGATCTGCAGGTGGTGGCCGGGCACGCCCTCGTGGTACCAGGTCGACACCAGGTCGTAGACGGGGAACCGGGTCTGCCCGTCCACCGGCAGCCAGGTGCGGCCCGGGCGCGAGAAGTCCTCGGAGGGACCCGTGTAGTACGGGGCGGCGGCGCCGCCCGCGGGCGCGATGCGGGACTCCACCTTCCGCACCCGCTCGGCCAGTTCGAAGTGGGTGCCGTCGAGCGCCTCGATGGCCTCGTCCATGAGCTCCTGGAGCCAGGCGCGGACCTCGTCGACGCCCTCGATGTGGGTGCCGTGCTCGTCGAGGTGGGCGAGGGCCTCCCACGGGTCGGAGCCGGGCAGGATCCGGTCGGCCTCGGTGCGCATCTCGCCGAGCAGCCGGTGGTACTCGGCCCAGCCGTAGGCGTACGCCTGGTCGAGGTCGAGGTCGGTGCCGTTGAAGTAGCGGCTCCAGCGGCGGTAGCGCTCGCGGCCCACGGTGTCGGGGGCGTCGGCGATCGCGGGGGCGTACACGTCCCGCATCCAGTCGCGCAGCGAGGCGACGGCGGCGCTCGCCCCGGCCGCGGCCCCGGCGAGCTCCGTGCGCAGCTCCTCGGGCAGCGTGTCGGGCCGGGCCGCGGCGTACTGCTCGAACCAGCCCGGCTCGCCCTCGCCGCCCGCCCAGTCGGTGAGCTGCCCGACGAAGGTGGCGGTGGCCCGCGGCCCGCCGAAGAGCTTGCGCTCCAGGCCGAGCGCGAGCGAGGCCCGGTACCCCTCCAGGGCGGCGGGCACGGCCCGCAGCCGCTGGGCGACGGCCGCCCAGTCGTCCTCGGTGTCGGTGGGCATCACGGTGAAGACGATCCGGATGCTGTGCACCGGCGACCGCATGTTGCTGACCGCGCACAGGCCCTCGTCGGCGTCGTGGACGGCCAGTTCGGCCGTGAGCCGCTCCCGGAGCAGGCGGGCGCAGCGCCGCTCGGCGTCACTCTCCGCGCCCGGGGTCCGCTCGGCCTCGTCGAGCAGGGCGAGGGTCCTGCGGGCGAGCTCGGCCACGGCCTCCTGGCCCGCGGGGGAGAAGTCGGGAAGACGGCCGGCGCTCTCCCGGACTCCCAGGTGGGTGCCGGTGATCGGGTCGAGGGCGATGAGGTCGTCGACGTACGCGTCGGCGACCTGGCGGGGCAGCTTGCTGCGGGAACTCTCTGGCATGTGTCTCATCCTGGTACCTCGATCGGCCTCCCGTCACCCTCGGCCGATGTCACACGGCCGACAAGGACGCCCCCGCACCGGGCGGCATCAGGGGCCCGCAGTCCCACTGCTGGAAGATCAGCCGGGTCTCGACGCGCGCCACCTCGCGCTGCGAGGTGAACTCGTCGAGCACGAGTCGCTGCAGGTCGGCGGGGTCGGCGACGGCCACGTGCACGAGGTAGTCGTCGGGTCCCGTGAGGTGGAACAGGGCCCGGGACTCGGGCAGGGCCCGGATCCGCTCCACGAACGGACCGATCAGTTCCCGCCGGTGGGGCCGTACCTGCACGAGCAGCAACGCCTCCAGACCGCGGCCGAGTTTGGCCGGATCCAGTCGTAGCTGGTGCCCGAGGACGACACCGGTGCGACGGAGCCGGGTCACCCGGTCCAGACAGGTGGAGGGCGCGACGCCGACCTCGGCGGCGAGCTCGCGGTAGGTGGTCCGGGCGTCGTTCTGCAGAAGGCGGAGAATGTGCAGATCGACCGTGTCCAGTACGACAGATTCGGCCATCGGCCGAACGTAGCACGGATTTCGGGTGCTACTTCCCGGTATCCGTTCACAGTGCGGGCCATGGACGCCATGGATCACGCCCCTTCGGCCACCCCGAAGGCGCTCGCCACCGAAGCCGTGCACGCCGGCCGCGAGGACCTCGCCGCGCTCGGGCTGCACGCCCCGCCGCTCGACCTGTCCACCACCTACCCCTCGTACGACGCCCGGGCGGAGGCCGCCCGCATCGACGAGTTCGCCGCCACCGGCGCCCGCCTCGAAGGCCCGCCCGTCTACGCCCGGCTCGACAACCCCACCGTGGCCCGCTTCGAGGAGGCGCTGGCCCGCCTGGAGGGCACCGAGGCCGCCGTGGCCTTCGCGAGCGGCATGGCCGCCCTGACCGCGGTCCTGCTGGCCCGCGCGAGCCAGGGCCTGCGGCACGTCGTCGCGGTCCGCCCGCTCTACGGGTGCAGCGACCACCTCCTGGACGCCGGACTGCTCGGCACCGAGGTGACCTGGACCGATCCGGCGGGCGTCGCCGAGGCGATCCGCCCGGACACGGGGCTCGTGATGGTCGAGTCCCCGGCCAACCCCACCCTTGCCGAGGTCGACATCCGCGCCGTCGCCCAGGCCGCCGGCACGGTCCCGCTCCTCGTCGACAACACCTTCGCCACCCCGGTCCTCCAGCGCCCGGCCGGCCTCGGCGCCCGGATCGTGCTGCACAGCGCCACCAAGTACCTGGGCGGCCACGGCGACGTCATGGGCGGTGTCGTCGCCTGCGACGAGGAGTTCGCCCGTGAGCTCCGCCGTGTCCGCTTCGCCACCGGCGGCGTGCTCCACCCGCTCGCCGGCTACCTCCTGCTCCGGGGCCTGTCCACCCTCCCGGTTCGGGTCAGGGCGGCGTCGGCGACCGCCGCGGAGCTGGTACGGCGTCTGAGCGCCGACCCGCGGATCGCCCGCGTCCACTACCCGGCGATCGGCGGGGCGATGGTCTCCTTCGAGGTGTACGGCGACCCGCACGAGGTGATCGCGGGCGTCCGGCTGATCACCCCGGCGGTGAGCCTCGGCAGCGTCGACACCCTGATCCAGCACCCGGCCTCCATCAGTCACCGCATCGTGCACGAGGGCGACCGCAGGGCCGCGGGCGTCAGCGACCGGCTGCTGCGGATGTCGGTGGGTCTGGAGGACGTCGAGGACCTGTGGCGCGACCTGACCCAGGCGCTCAGCGCTCGCTCCGGTGAGCCGGCTGCTGCGGCCGCTCGGCCCGTCGCGGTGCCGGCTCCAGCCGAGCGGTGATGACCAGCGTCCCCTCCTCGATCTGGTAGTCGAGGGGACGGCCGAGCGCCCGCATCGCCGCGACCATGCCGGTGTTGGACGCCTGGGTCACGGCGTAGACGCTCTCGCACCCGTCCTCCTCGGCCATGGCCACGAGCCGGCCGAGGAGTTCGGAGCCGATGCCGCGCCGCTGCCAGTCGTCCTCGACCAGGAGCGCCACCTCGGTCTCGTCGCCGTCCCACAGCAGGTGCCCGAGGGCGACGAGCCGCCCGGAGGCGGTCTGCACGGCGAGGGTGCGGCCGAACCGCGGGCTCAGCAGATGGCCGAGGTAACGGTCGGCGTCACCGACCGGCCCGTGGTAGCGCAGGCCCAGCGTGCGCGCCGAGCAGCGGTCGTGCATGGCGCGGGCGGCCGGCAGGTCGCGCTGGTCGGCGCGGCGGACCGTGATCTCGTTCCCCTCGGGCAGGGTGAGCACGTCCCGGCCGCGGGGGAGCCGGGGACCGAGCCGCGCGTCGAGCTCGACCAGGGCGCGGGCGCGGGCGAACTCGGTCGGGGTGAAGGGCAGATACGGTCGCTCGATCAGCAGCGTGCCCCCGCTGGGGTCGCGCAGCTTCATCACGGTCTCCTCCAGGACGCCCTCGACGGGCGTCTGCTCCCCGGTCGGGCGGCCGGTCAGGGAGACCGCGGGCACCGAGTGCAGGGTGCACCGGCCGAGCAACTGGCGTAGTGCCAGGGGAAGCTCGGCGGCGTCGAGCGCGGTGCGGGCGGCGAGCCCCAGGACGCGCGTCGGGGTGTCCACCAGGTCGTGGGCGTCGGCGCGCTCGGTCCAGGTGTCGCGCCCGCCGGCCTTCCCGATCTCGCGGGCGAGGTCCCCGGCGGCGAGACCCGCCGGGGCACGGAGCAGGAACTCGTCGACCGTGCCCTCGGTCAGCGGATGCGTCTGCAGGGTGAGGATGTCGACGCCGAGCCGGGCGAGCACCGTGCACAGCGCCGCCAGGCTGCCCGGAGCGTCGTCGACGGTGGTCCTCATCCGCCACAGCACGGTCTCGGCCGGACCGGGGGCGGCTTCCTGCGCGGCCGGGACCGTGGCCGGGGGCGTGGCCGTCGCGGGCGGGGCATGGCTGTGCCTCCGTGCCCACCACGTGTGGAAGCCCGCGGTGGCGATCAGCGCGATGGCCGAGAACACCAGGAGGTAGGGGCCGTCGGGCCCCTTGACGATGGTCTTGGCGATCGTGTCGGCCACCACCACCGCGGTGAACAGGGCCGCGAGTTCGATCAGGTCGTGCCGCCAGTGGTGGGGGCGGCGGCTGCTCTTCGAGGACGTCACATCGGTCATGGCCTCACTCTGGCCCAGAGGTGTTGCGTGATCACGAACGCTTTGTGACTGGCGGGTTAAGTGGCGATCTGGAGGATTTATGACCGGTTCGGACTATTTCTGTCGCGCCCTGATCGGCCCGCCGGCCGTGCCCTGATCGGCCCTCCGGCGGAGCGTGCTCCGAAATCCCTTCGCCCCCGCCACCCCTCGCGCCGTACCCTGCGCAGCGCACCCGTCCGACCTCCGAAAGGCGCGTCCCCGCAGTGAGCACCGACGTCATCGTGTTGAACGGCGGCTCCAGTGCCGGAAAGTCAGGCATCGTCCGCTGTCTCAAGGCGATCCTCCCGCAGCCGTGGATCAACATGGGCGTGGACGACCTGATCGACCGGCTGCCGCCCGCCCTGCTCGACTCGGGGTCGGGCGTCTCCGTCGGGCAGGGCGGAGAGGTCGTCCTCGGCGACGACTGGCGTGCCGTGGAGACCGCCCGGACGAAGGGTGTGGCCGCCATGGCGAGGGCGGGCGCCCACGTCATCATCGACGACGTCTTCCTGGACGGGCGGGCCGGTCAGGAGCGCCTGCGCGGACACCTGGAAGGGCTGAACGTGCTGTGGGTGGGCGTGCGCTGCGCCCCCGAGGCCGCCGCCGCCCGGGAGATCGCGCGCGGCGACCGGGCCCCCGGCATGGCGGCCCTGCAGGCGGAGACCGTGCACAAGGGCGTGACGTACGACGTGGAGGTCGACACCACGCACACCGAGTCGCTCGACTGCGCCCGCGTCATCGCCGCGCACGTGCGCTGACCTTCCCCGGCCGGAGCGGAGCGCGTACGCCACCCGGCGCTCCCGCCCGACGTGGTCCCCGACGGCGCACCGGAAGCGGACCCCGACCGCCGGGCGGTCTCCTGTCCGGAGCCGGAGCCGGAGCCGGAGCCGGAGCCGGAGCCGCGCCCGGTACCGGTCTGCCGACCGTCCGGCGGTCGGCGGGCTCAGCCGGCGGCGCTGCCGTCGAGGATGACGCGGGCGACGAGCGCGGGGTCGTCGTTCATCGGCACGTGGCCGCAGCCGGGCAGCCGCACGAGCCGCGCGCCGGGGAGGGCCCGTTTGGCACGCACACCCTGACGGGGCGGCAGCAGCCGGTCCCGGGTGCCCCAGGCGACGGTGACCGGTAGCGACGGGAGGTCGTCGCGGAAGAGGGCGTCCCGGCCCGTGGCGAGGGTCTGGTGGAAGCCGGTGGCCCCGCGCAGCGCGAGCGTCTCGGCGACCACCGCCTCGGGTGAACGGCGGCCGGGCCGGGCGTAGATCGTGCTGGTCAGGACGGTGCGGCCGGCCGCGGTCCGGGAGAGCCGCCCGATGAGGGGGACGGACAGGGACCGGGCCGCGCCGCGCATGGCCCGCAGGGTGCCGAAGGCGTACCGGCGCTCGCTCTCCGACCAGAACCCGGCGGGGGAGAGCGCGGTCACCGAGCGGACGGCCTTCTCGCGGCCGAGCTGGAGGGCGAGCAGTCCGCCGAGCGAGTTGCCCGCCACGTGCGGGCGTTCGGCGCCGACGGCGGCGCAGAAGGCGGAGAGCACGGGCGTGACGGTCGCCAGGTCGTAGGCGCAGTCCGGCGGGAGCCCGTCGGACGCGCCGAAGCCGGGCAGGTCCACGGCGATGACATCGCGTTCGGCGGTCAGGACGTCGAGGACCGGCTCCCATGCCTGCCAGTGGTGTCCGATCCCGTGGAGCAGGAGCAACGGCTCGCCCGCCCCCCGGCGTTCGTACGTCAGGGAGGCGGTGCGGCGGCCCCGCGGGGTCTCGAACGCGAACGTGATCCGTGCCGGCATGGAAGCTCCCTCGCCCCTCTTCGTAGACGTTCCGTCAGCAAGCATTACCGGCCGGTAGTCACGGGGCAAGAGCCACGGCGGTGCGAACGTCCTGTGAACGATCAAGACCGGAGGGTCATGATTCCGGGCGTTCGGCCGAGGATTGGTCTTGACCAAGGTGGGGGCTCGCCTTATGGTCGCAGGGTTAGTGCAGGAACCTTTAATAAACAAGGGCGCGGAAACGCCGCGGGACACGGCGAATTGCGGAGGACAGGGTGGGGACCACGCAGCTGGGATCGGTGCAGGAACCGAAGTACCAGCACCTCAAGACGGTGATCGGCGAAGCTCTCGACTCCGACTTCGCGGTCGGCGAGATCCTGCCCAACGAGCGCGAGCTCGCGGCCCGCTTCGGCGTCGCCAGGGCCACGCTCCGCCAGGCCCTGGAGCAGCTGGAGCTGGAAGGACGCCTCCAGCGCCGCCGGGGCGTCGGCACCACGGTCGCGCCGCCGCGCGTCGGCGTCGACGTCTCCACCACGCAGCAGGCGTGGCCCGGCGTCGGGGACGACGCCTGGGAGGCCCAGGACTCCGTCCTCGGCACGGCGCCCGCCGCCGTCGCGCGTCTCCTGGACACGCCGGCCGGCGAGGAGGTGCACCTGGTGCGCAGGCTGCGCATCGGCGAGGGCCAGGCCGTCGCCGCCGAGCTGCTGTACGTCCCCGCCTCCGCGGTCGCGGGACCCGCCGCCGACGACGCGCCCGCCGGACCCGCCCGTGCCCGCGCCGTGCTGCGCGAGCTCCAGCACCTCGCCCTCGACGGCCAGGACCGCTCGGTGGAGCTGGGCTCCGCGCGGGCCGAGGACGCCAAGGAGCTGGACCGCCTGCCGGGTTCGCCGGTCCTGGTCGTGACGACCCGTTACCTCTCCGGTGGCCGTACCGCGGCCGTCTCCGTCGCCACCTACCGCGCCGACACCTGCCGCCTCACCTTCGGGGGCTCCGCCGACCTGGCGATGGCCTCCTGACCCGGATCCGACCCGGTCCGGTGCACCCGGCTCCCCAGGGGGCCGGGCGTCAGCCCTGGCGCCGGCCCGTCACCCGGCCCTCGACCGCGAACAGCTGCTCCTCCACGTGGTCGAGGGCGAGCCGCAGGGCGCCCGTGCCCACGGCCGCCTCGCCGAGCAGCGAGAGCACCACCCGCGGCGGGCGGAGACAGAAGCGCGCCAGTTCCTCGCGGAGCGGCTGCAGCACCCCGTCCAGGCCGGCCGCCCAGCCGCCGACCACCACGAGCTCCGGGTCGAGCGCGAGGACGAGCGCGCCGACGTCGTGCACCAGCCGCTGGATGAACCGCTCCACGGCGGCCTGGGCCCGTACGTCCCCCTTCTTCGCCAGCGCGAAGACCTCCGTCACCGCCTGCTCGTCCAGCGGGGGCAGCGGTTCGTCGGTCGTCGACAGCAGGTGCTCCGGCGTCACGCCGCGCCCCAGCAGGTGCAGCGCGCCGATCTCGCCCGCCGCGCCGCCGTAACCGCGGTGCAGCCGGCCGCCGATCAGCGAACCGGCGCCGGGGCTCAGCCCGGCGAGGACGAAGACGATGTCGTCGGAGTCGGTCGCGGCACCCTTCCAGTGCTCGGCGACGGCCGCCGCGTTGGCGTCGTTCTCCACGATCACCGGGCAGCGGAAGGAGCGGCGCAGCCGCTCGCCGAGGGCGAGACCGGTCCAGCCGGGCAGCGCGGTGCCGAGCCGGACCGTTCCGTCGGCCTCGACGATGCCGGGGGTGCCGACCCCGACCGCCCGCAGGTTCGACCGGGGTACGCCGGCCCGCCGCAGGACGTCCGCGACCACCGTGCGGACCTTGTCCAGGCGTTCGTCCTCGGGCGCGGTCTCCGACACCTCGCGCGCGCCGGCGCCGATGATCCGGCCGTCGAGACCGGAGAGGAGGGCGGCGACGCGGTGCGGACCGATCTCGATGCCGAGCAGATGACCGGCCTCGGCGCGGAAGCGGAACCTCCGGGCGGGCCGGCCCTGGCGCCGGGTCTCGCCCTCCTCGGGCGCGGCCTCGACGACGAGACCGCCTTCGATGAGTCCCTCGACGACGCCCTCGACGGTCGGCCGGGACAGGCCCGTGATCCGGGTCAGGTCCGTGAGCGTCAGCGCGTCGGAGCCGCGCAGCGCATGGAGTACCACCGCGGAATTGATCCGCCGGAGTAGCGACGGATCCCCGCCGGTCAGCCGCCCCACCGTGTGTCCTCCCAGCTCGTGCCCGTCTGAGCGGATGGTACTCAATGGTTCCGGAGGCGGCGAGGTCCGCCCCGGACCGCGTCCGCCGCCGGTCACGCCTCTGCCGTCGCGACCGGCAGACCGGCGGCCTCGCGCAGGCGCGCGTACTCCTCGGCCATCGTCCGCGCCGTCCAGTGCGCGTTGAGCCCGCTCGGATTGGGCAGCACCCAGATCCGCGTCGTGCCGATCGTGCGCTCCTGCGGCCCGATGGCCGCCCTCGGTTCGCCGAAGGCGGTGCGGTACGCGGTGACGCCGACGACCGCGAGCCAGCGGGGCCTCAGCCGCAGGACCTTCTCGGCGAGGACACGGCCGCCCTCGACGTACTCCTCGCGGCTCAGTTCGTCCGCGCGCGCGGTCGGCCGGGCGACGACGTTGGTGATCCCGAGCCTGTACGAGAGCAGCTCGCCCTGCTCGTCGGGGCGCAGCAGCCGCGGGGTGAAGCCGGACAGGTGGAGCACCGGCCAGAACCGGTTGCCGGGGCGGGCTGGGGGTCCCCCCGGACGGAGTCTGGGGGAGGTGGCCGGTCGCGGCGGTCATCAGGCCCGGGTTGATGCCGCAGAAGAGAACGGCGAGGCCGCCCGCGGCCACGTCGGGGACGACGCGGTCGCGGGCGGCCTCCAGTTCCTCGCGGGTGAACCGGCGGGTCCGGGTCAGAGGATCGCCCCGGGGGTGTACGCGGCGGCCTCCGGGTGCTGCTTGACGAGCTCCTCGATCCGGGACACCACGGTGGCGACCTGGTCGGCGGCGGCGCCGGTGAAGGAGAGCTTGTCCGCCATCAGCCCGTCGAGCTGCGCGCGGTCCAGCGGGATGCGGTCGTCGGCGGCGAGCTTGTCGAGCAGCTCGTTGCGCTCGGCGCCCTGCTCGCGCATGGCGAGGGCCGACGCCACCGCGTTCTCCTTGATCGCCTCGTGGGCGAGCTCGCGGCCCACACCGGCGCGCACCGAGGCCATGAGGACCTTGGTGGTGGCGAGGAAGGGGAGGTAGCGGTCGAGCTCGCGGGCGACGACGGCCGGGAAGGCGCCGAACTCGTCGAGCACGGTGAGGAAGGTCTCCAGGAGCCCGTCGAGCGCGAAGAACGCGTCCGGCAGGGCCACGCGGCGCACCACGGAGCAGGACACGTCGCCCTCGTTCCACTGGTCGCCGGCGAGCTCGCCGGTCATCGAGGCGTAACCGCGCAGGATGACCATGAGGCCGTTGACGCGCTCGCAGGAACGGGTGTTCATCTTGTGCGGCATCGCGGAGGAGCCGACCTGGCCGGGCTTGAAGCCCTCGGTGACCAGCTCGTGACCGGCCATCAGACGGATCGTCTTGGCGATCGAGGACGGCCCTGCGGCCAGCTGCACCAGCGTGGTGACCACGTCGTAGTCGAGCGAGCGGGGGTAGACCTGGCCGACCGAGGTGAAGGCGTGCGCGAAGCCGAGGTGCCCGGCGATGCGCTGTTCGAGCTCGGCGAGCTTGCCGGCGTCGCCGCCGAGCAGGTCGAGCATGTCCTGGGCGGTGCCGACCGGGCCCTTGATGCCGCGCAGCGGGTAGCGGCCCAGGAGGTCCTCAAGCCGCGCGTAGGCCACGAGCAGCTCGTCCGCGGTGGTCGCGAAGCGCTTGCCGAGGGTGGTGGCCTGCGCGGCGACGTTGTGCGAACGCCCCGCCATGACCAGCTCGCCGTACTCGGCGGACAGCTTGCCCAGACGGGCGAGGACGGCGACCGTACGGTCCCGCACCAGCTCCAGGGAGAGGCGGATCTGGAGCTGCTCGACGTTCTCCGTGAGGTCGCGGGAGGTCATGCCCTTGTGCACGTGCTCGTGGCCGGCGAGGGCGTTGAACTCCTCGATGCGGGCCTTCACGTCGTGCCGGGTGACCTTCTCGCGCTCGGCGATGGAGCCGAGGTCGACCTGGTCGAGCACGCGCTCGTAGTCGGCGATCGCCGCGTCCGGGACCTCGATCCCGAGGTCCTTCTGGGCACGCAGCACGGCGAGCCACAGCTGCCGCTCCAGCTTCACCTTCTGCTCGGGGGACCAGAGGACGGCGAGCTCCGCGGAGGCGTAGCGGCCGGCCAGGACGTTGGGGATACGGGGCTTCACAGTCGCAGCAGTCACGTGTCCGGATTCTACTGGTGATTTCTGCAGGCCAGCGCCGTGGCCCGGGCTGGAGCTTGCTACGAGACGCAGCTCACCCGGCCGCGCCCGCGACCGCTCAGGCCTCGGCGCGCGTCTCGTACGGCAGCAGCTCGGGCCGCTTGGGCGGACGGCCGTCGCCGGACGAGCGGCCGGTGAGCCGGCGGCCGATCCACGGCCCGAGGTGCTCCCTCGCGAACCGGGCGTCCGCGACGCGCCGGGTCACCCAGCCCGGCCGCACGCCGGGGGGCAGCGGCGCCCGCCAGTCCTGCTCGGGCGCGAGCCCCAGGCTCTGCCACACGGCCTCGGCCACCCGCCGGTGGCCGTCGGCGGTGAGGTGCAGCCGGTCCACGTCCCACAGTCGCGGATCGCCCAGGACCGGCGCCCCGTACAGGTCGACCACGAGGGCGCCGTGCCGGGCGGCCAGCTCGTCGATGTGGACGAACAGCTCCTCCATCCGGGGGCGGAAGCGCTCCATCACCGGCCCGTTCCGGCCGGGGCTGCGCATCAGGACGAGCTGCCCGCAGGAAGGTGTGAGGCGTTCCACGGCCTCGGTCAGGAGACCCTTCACCCGCCCCATGTCGACCTTGGGGCGGAGGGTGTCGTTGAGCCCGCCGACGAGGGTCACCACATCGGCCTTCATCCCCGCCGCCAGGGCGACTTGCTCCTCGACGATCTGCCCGATGAGCTTTCCGCGCACGGCGAGGTTCGCGTACCGGAAGCCCGGCGCGCGCGCCGCGAGCCGGCCCGCGAGGACGTCCGCCCAGCCCCGGTAGGAGCCGTCGGGCCTCAGGTCCGACATACCCTCGGTGAAGCTGTCCCCGACGGCGACGAGACTGTTGTACGTGGCATTGATCTCCATGGCGGAGCCGATCATACCGCGCGGTATGCGCGGGTGCCGTGGAGAACCCGGGAGGGGAAACCCAGATGAGCGACGCGCTCCTGAACGCCCTGGCCGAGGCGCTGGCCGGGCTTGTGACGGCGGTCGAGACCAGCGACGAGGAGGTGCTCGACCCCGACACCGCCGTGACGTGGCTGGAGGACACCGGACACGTCCTCCGCGGACTCGGGACCGCGGACCGGCACGCCCTCGACGGCCTCTTCCGCGAGGTCGCGCTGCGGCAGCCGCCCGGCGCCCGGCGCGAGGAACTGCTCAGGGTCTCCGGCGGCTTCGGACTCGACGAGGACCCTCACCTCGCGGCCGTCGACGCCGTCGCCGACCACGCCCGGCGGTACGCGGACACCGTCCGCGGCGCCGATCCGGCGACGCCCGTCCCGACCTGCCCCGGCTGGAACCTCGGCGACCTGACCCGCCACCTCGGCACCCTCCACGGCTGGGCCGAGCACCTCGTGACCGCCCGCCCCGCCACCCGCGTCCGCCCCGCCGACGTCCCCCTCGACCCGCCGGCCGACCCCGCCGCGTACCCCGGCTGGTTCGCCGCCCGCGCCGAGGCCTTCACCGCCGCCGCCCGCGCGGCCGACCCCGGCGCCCCGGTGTGGTCGCCGGGCGCCGACCCGCACGTACGCCACTACCCGCGCCACCTCCTCGCCGAGACGCTCGTCCACCTCGCCGACGCCGAGATCGCGCTCACCGGAACGGCCCGGCCGCTCGACCCCGGCACGGCCGCCGACGCGCTCGACCACTTCCTCATCACGGCCCCCCACATCCCGTGGATCGCCGAACCGCTCGCCCATCTCGACCGCGACGGCGCGGTCCTGCGTCTCGCCGCGCGCGACAGCGGCGCCGTCTGGACGGTGATCCTCGGCGGGGGCGGCTTCGCCTGGAGCCGTGGGAACGGCGCCGCCGCCCCGACAGCGGAGATCACGGCGGACACCGGCGACCTGCTGCTCCTGCTGCACCGCCGCCACGCCGCCGACGACCCCCGCCTCACCCTCACAGGCGACCGCGACCTCCTCGACGACTGGCTCGCCGCCGCCGCGCTCTGACCCCACAGGGAGGCGGAGCGCGGCGTCACGGCCCCGTCGGGCGCCCCACCAGCTCGCGGAGCACGTCCTCCATCGTCACCAGACCGGCGAGCTTGCCGCCGTCGTCGAGCACGGCGGCCAGGTGGGTACGGCTGCGGCGCATCGCCGTCAGCACGTCGTCCATCGGCGTCGCCGCCCGCACGCGGGCGATCGGACGCAGCGCCGACACCGGGAACGGAAGGTCGCGCGGGGTGACGTCCAGGGCGTCCTTCACATGGAGGTAGCCCAGGATCCGGCGGTCGGAGTCCACCACGGGGAAGCGGGAGTAGCCCGACTGCGCCGACAGCGCCTCCAGCTCCTCCGGCGTGGTGCCCACCTGCGCGTACGTCACCTTCTCCACCGGTACGACCACGTCCCGCACCGGCCGGCGGCCCAGCTCCAGGGCGTCGTGCAACCGTTCGGTCGCGCGGTCGTCGAGCAGTCCGGCGTCGCTCGCGTCGGTGACCATCCGGGCCAGCTCGTCGTCCGAGAACGTCGCCGTCACCTCGTTCTTCGCCTCCACCCGCAACAGTCTGAGCAGGCCGTTCGCGAAGGCGTTGATCGTGAAGATCACCGGCCGCAGGGCGCGGGCCAGGGCCACCAGCGGCGGACCGAGGAACAGCGCGGTCTTCGCCGGCTCGGCGAGCGCGATGTTCTTCGGCACCATCTCGCCGAGCAGCATGTGCAGATAGGTGGCCACGGTCAGCGCGATCACGAAGGAGATCGGGTGGACCAGGCCGTGCGGCACCCCGACCGCGTCGAAGACCGGCTCCAGGAGGTGCGCGATGGCGGGCTCGGCGACGATGCCGAGCACCAGGGTGCACAGCGTGATGCCGAGCTGCGCCGCCGCGAGCAGCGCGGAGACGTGCTCCAGACCCCAGACGACGCTGCGGGCCCGCCGGTCACCGGCCTCGGCGAGCGGCTCCATCTGGCTGCGGCGGACGGAGATCAGGGCGAACTCGGCACCGACGAAGAAGGCGTTCAGGACCAGCGTGAGCAGGCCGATCAGCAGCTGGATCGCGGTCATCGGAGCGTCTCCCCGGTCTCGTCCCCGTCCTGCCCGTCCTGGGGGTGCGGCGCGTGCAGCAGCACGCGCGCGGCGCGGCGCCCGGAGGCGTCGACGACGTCGAGCCGCCAGCCGCCGAGCTCCACGCGGTCGCCGACGGCCGGGATCCGGCCGAGCTCGGTCGCGAGGACGCCGGCGAGGGTCTCGTACGGCCCGTCCGGCACCTTCAGGCCGATGCGTTCCAGCTGGTCGGTGCGGGCGGCGCCGTCGGCCGACCACAGCACGCGACCGTCCTCGTCCTCGCCCGCCCGCGCCAGGTCGGGGGTCTCGTGCGGATCGTGCTCGTCGCGCACCTCGCCGACGACCTCCTCCACGATGTCCTCCAGGGTCGCGACCCCGGCCGTGCCGCCGTACTCGTCGATGACGACGGCCATCGTCTGCTTGCCGGAGAGCCGGTCGAGCAGCTTGTCGACGGTCAGCGTCTCGGGCACGAGCAGCGGTTCGCGCACGATGTCGCCGACGCGGCGCAGCCGCCGCTCGTCGGCCGGTATGGCCAGGACGTCCTTGATGTGGGCGGTGCCCACGACCGTGTCGAGGCTGCCCCGGTAGACGGGGAACCGGGACAGGCCGGTGGCGCGCGTCGCGTTCGCGACGTCCTCGGCGGTGGCCTGCACCTCCAGGGCGGTCACCTGGACGCGCGGGGTCATCACGTTCTCGGCGGTCAGCTCCGCCAGGTTCAGGGTGCGGACGAACAGCTCGGCCGTGTCGGCCGGCAGCGCGCCCTCCTTCGCCGAGTGGCGTGCGAGCGCCACCAGCTCCTGCGGGGAGCGGGCGGACGCCAGCTCCTCGGTCGGCTCCATGCCGAGTCGGCGCAGGATCCGGTTGGCGGTGTTGTTGAGGTGGCTGATCAGCGGCTTGAACGCGGCCGTGAACACCCGCTGCGGGGTCGCCACGACCTTGGCGATCGCGAGCGGCGAGGAGATCGCCCAGTTCTTGGGGACCAGCTCGCCCACCACCATGAGGACCACGGTGGAGGCGGCGGTGCCGAGGACCAGGGCGACCGAGGAGGCCACCGAGGGGGAGAGGCCGAGCGCCTCGACCGGGCCCTTGATCAGCTCGGCGATGGAGGGCTCGGCGAGCATGCCGACGACCAGGTTGGTCACGGTGATGCCGAGCTGGGCGCCGGAGAGCTGGAAGGTGAGCGACCTGACGGCCTTCAGCGCGCCGGCCGCGCCGCGCTCGCCGCGCTCCGCGGCGGCTTCGAGCTCGCTCCGTTCGACGGTGGTCAGCGAGAACTCCGCCGCCACGAACGCGCCGCACGCGAGCGAGAGCAGCAGCGCCACCAGGAGCAGAAGCACTTCGGTCATCGGGTCACCTCCGTCCCATGATCAGTCAGCGGGGCACGGAGCGCGCGATGTCGGCCGCCGGAATCGGGACCGGTGCTCTGGCGCGGAGAGGCACCAGTACTACTGGGAGGCTCGCCCATGGACGGACGGTCACACCTTTCGGTCGTCTTGCCCGACTCGGTCGTCCCGATCGGGGATCCCATGGTAAAGGACCGGCAAAACAGCAGGCCGATCACCTCGTGAACGGCTTCACCCAGCGGCGCCAGGAGTCCTGCCGCTCGTACCCGGCCGCCGCCCACACGTGGTGCGCCCGCTCGTTCGCCTCCAGGACCATCGCGTCCGCGCGGCGCCCGCCCAGGGCGGCGAACCGTTCCTCCGCCGTCTTCAGGAGCGCCGTCGAGATGCCGCGCCGACGGTACGGGGGGAGCACCGCGAGCCGGTAGAGCGAGGCGCGCCAGCCGTCCCAGCCGGCGATCACGGAACCGACGATCCGGTCGCCGTCGACGGCGAGGAGCAGCGCCTCGGGGTCGCGGTCGAGGAGCCGCTTCACCCCGTCGACGTCGTCGGAGATGGAGGTGCCCTCGGCGGACTCCCGCCAGAAGGCGAGCACGGACTCGGCGTCGGAGGGCGCGGCGGCACGGATGCGTATGTCGATCATGGCCGGATCCCATCATGCGGGTACGGCCGCCGCCAGCACATTCCGCACCGTGGGACCCACCCCGTCCTTCCGTCACCCCGTCACGAAGCAGAACTCGTTCCCCTCCGGATCGCGCATCACCTGGAAGGAACCCTGGGCGTCGGTGACGAGACCGCCGACCCGTACCGCGCCGAGCGGCGAGACCCCGTCGGCCGCCTCCTCGGGATCGGCCACCTCCAGGTCCAGGTGCATCCGGTTCTTCACGGTCTTGCCCTCGGGCACCCGCTGGAAGGCGAGCCGTACGAAGCCGGGCGGGTCCACGTACGACCAGTCGGGGCTCCGGTCGACGGGCTCCCCGCCGAGGAGCGCCGCCCAGAAGCGGACCAGGGCGGCCGGATCACCGCAGTCGAGAACGAGCTCCTGTACGTGTGCGCGCATCCCCTCACTCTACGGAGGGACCCTCAGGCCCCGACCGCGCGCGCGAACGCCGCCGCGTCCCACGTACCGCCGAGCGCGGGGGCGAGCCAGTCGGGCGCCGCGGCGCGGAAGGCCGCCGGGTCCAGCGCGCCGGACCCCTCCGGCACCGCGCCGAGCAGCGGGGCGCCCGCCGCCTCCGGCAGGTCGGCCAGATTGCACCGGGCCGCGAGGTCCGGCCCCGCCGGCCAGCTGCCGACGACCACACCGAGCTGCCCGATGCCGCGCGCCCGCAGCGCCTCCGCCGTCAGGGCGGTCGAGTTCAGCGTGCCGAGACCGGCCGGCGCCACCACGAGGACGGGCGCGCCGAGCAGCCGGGCCGCGTCCGCGAGCGTGCCGCCGTCCTCGTCGAACCGGACGAGCAGCCCGCCCGCGCCCTCGACGAGCACCAGGTCGTGCTCCTCGGCGAGCGCGCGCGCCGCCTCGGCGACCCGCCCGGCGCCGACCGGGGCCATGCCCGCGCGCCGGGCGGCCGTGCCCGGGGCGAGCGGCTCCGGGTAGCGGGCCAGTTCGGCGGCGGTCTTCGCGCCCGAGAGCCGTACCGCCTCGTCGGCGTCGCCCCGCTCCCCGGGCGCGAGCCCGGTCTGGGCGGGCTTGAGGACCGCGACCGAACGGCCGGCGGTGACGGCCGCGGCGGCGACGGCCGCCGTGACGACCGTCTTGCCGATCTCCGTCCCCGTCCCGCTGACGACGACGATGTTCATGCTGTTCCTTTCCGTTCGCGTCAGCCCGCGGCCGCGGCGGCGCGCACCGCCGCGCAGATCCGGGCCAGGTCGGCGTCCTCCGTCACGTACGGCGGCATCGTGTACACGAGGTCCCGGAACGGGCGCAGCCACACGCCCTCCCGGACCGCCGCCCGCGTCGCCGCCGCCATGTCGACCTCGTGGTCGAGCTGGACGACGCCGATCGCGCCGAGCACCCGCACGTCGCGGACGCCCGGCAGGCCACCGGCGGCCGCGAGCCCGTCGCGCAGCCCGCCCTCGATCCGCTTGACCTCCTGGGCCCAGTCCTGCGAGAGGAGCAGGTCGATCGAGGCGCAGGCGACCGCGGCGGCGAGGGGGTTGCCCATGAACGTCGGGCCGTGCGCGAGCACCGGCACCTCGCCCCGGGAGATGCCGTCGGCGACCGCGCTCGTGCACAGCGTCGCCGCCATCGACAGATAACCGCCCGTCAGCGCCTTGCCCAGGCACATCACATCGGGGGAGACCCCGGCCCGGTCCGCCGCGAACAGCGTGCCCGTCCGGCCGAAGCCCGTCGCGATCTCGTCGAAGACGAGCAGCACGCCGTGCGCGTCGCACGCCTCGCGCAGCACCCGCAGATAGCCGGGGTCGTGGAAGCGCATCCCGCCCGCGCCCTGCACCACCGGCTCCACGACCACCGCGGCCAGCTCGTCCGCGTGCCGCGCGATCGCGGTACGCAGCAGCTCGGCGTACGACTCCTCGTACGCGGCCGGCGGCGCGTCCACGAAGACCTGCCGCTGGAGCACCCCCGACCACAGCTGGTGCATGCCGCCCTCGGGGTCGCACACCGACATCGGCTGCCAGGTGTCGCCGTGGTAGCCGCCGCGCCAGGTCAGCAGCCGCTGCTTGCCGGGGCGGCCGAGCGAGCGCCAGTACTGGAGGCACATCTTGGCCGCGACCTCGACCGAGACGGAGCCGGAGTCGCTGAGGAAGACGTGCCGCAGCGGCTCGGGCGTGATCTCCACGAGCCGGGCCGCGAGGCGTACCGCCGGCTCGTGGGTGAGCCCGCCGAACATGACGTGGCTCATCCGGTCGAGCTGACCGCGCGCCGCCTCGTTGAGCACCGGGTGGTTGTAGCCGTGCACGGCCGACCACCACGAGGACATGCCGTCGATCAGCTCGGACCGCCCCTCGGCCGGCTCGGCGAGGCGCAGCCGCACCCCGGACGCCGAGGCGACCACCAGCGGCTCCGTACGGCCCGGCATGGGGCCGTACGGATGCCACACGTGCGCCCGGTCCAGGGCGAGGAGTTCGTCGTTGCGCATCGTCACCCGTTACGCGTTCGGCGCGAGGTCCGTGCCGGCGCCGCGGCGGCGCACCGCCACCAGGTCGGTCCGCGCCTCCGAGGTCTCGGCCGGCGCCTCCGCGTGACCGCCGCACGGACCGCAGCCGCCACCGGCCGCCGCGTCCGCGTGCGAGCCGCAGCCGCCCCCGGCCGTGTCGGCGTGCGAGCCGCAGCCGGCCGCCGCGCCGGAACCGCAGCCGCCGCCCGCCGCGGCGAGCGCGTCGGCCCGGTGCTTCGGGAGCGTCGTCGTGCCCGCGCCCTCCACCTCGAAGCCCGCGTCCGCGATCATGTCGAGGTCGGCCTTGCCGGCCTGGCCCTCGCTGGTCAGGTAGTCGCCGAGGAAGATCGAGTTGGCGATGTGCAGCGCCAGCGGCTGCATCGACCGCAGATGGACCTCACGGCCGCCCGCGATCCGCACCTCCACGTCGGGGCAGACGAAACGGACCATGGCCAGGATCCGCAGGCAGCGCTGCGGGCTGAGGTTCCACTCCTTCGCCAGCGGCGTGCCCTCGAACGGGATCAGGAAGTTGACCGGCACCGAGTCCGAGTCGAGCTCGCGCAGCGCGAACACCACGTCGACCAGGTCCTCGTCGGTCTCGCCCATGCCCGCGATCAGGCCCGAGCAGGCCGAGAGGCCCGCCGCGTGCGCCTTCTGCACGGTGTCCACCCGGTCCGCGTAGGTGTGGGTGGTGGTGATCTCGCCGTACGTGCCCTCGGAGGTGTTGAGGTTGTGGTTGTACGCGTCGGCGCCGGCCGACTTCAGCCGCTCGGCCTGGCCGTCGGAGAGCAGACCGAGGCAGGCGCACACCTCCACGCCCTCGTTCTGCTCCTTGATGGCCTCGATGGTCCTGCCGACCCGCTCCACGTCCCGGTCCGTCGGGCCGCGGCCGCTCGCCACCAGGCAGACCCGCTTGGCGCCGCCCGCGATGCCCGCCGCGGCCGCCTCGGACGCCTCGTCCGGCTTCAGCCAGGTGTACTTGAGGATGTCGGCCTTGGAGCCGAGCCGCTGCGAACAGTACGAGCAGTCCTCCGGGCACAGCCCGGACTTCAGGTTGACGAGGTAGTTCAGCTTCACCCGCCGTCCGAACCACTGACGGCGCACCTTGCCGGCGGCCGCCACCACATCGAGCAGTTCGTCGTCGGAGGTCGCCAGCACGGCGAGCGCTTCTTCACGGGTCGGCGACTCGCGCCGCAGCCCCTTCTCCACCAGCGTGTTCAGCAGGTCCATAAAGGGTGATCCTTGCCTACGGCAGGCCCCCCGGCCAAGGAGGATCCGCACAAACGAGCCCGATCGAGGTGTGTGTATGACCACACCCCGAGCCCGGCCCCCTGCGGTTAGGGTCTGTGCGCTGCCTACAAAAGGGCGCCTACAAAAACGGTGCCTGCAAAAGGAACGCCGCATGCCCCAGGCCCAGCCGACCCCGCCCCCGCGCCGCGGCGCCTTCGACTGGACCGGGGACGAGGCCCGCCGCCGGGCCGAGGCCGGGCTCGTCCGGACGCTGCGCCCGCGGCCTGCGGAGTCGGAGCTCCTGGACCTGGCGAGCAACGACTACCTCGGCCTCACCCGGCACCCCGAGGTCACCGCGGCGGCCGCCGAGGCCGCCCGCCGCTGGGGCGCCGGCGCGACCGGTTCGCGTCTCGTCACCGGCACGACCCTGCTGCACACCCGCCTTGAGGACGAACTGGCCGCGTTCTGCGGTTTCGAGGCGGCCCTCGTCCTCTCCTCCGGCTACGCCGCCAACCTCGCCGCGCTCACCGCGCTCGGCGGCCCGGGCACCCTGATCGTCTCCGACGCGGCCAACCACGCCTCGATCGTGGACGGCTGCCGGCTCGCGCGCGCGGAGACCGCCGTGGTCCCGCACGCCGACCCCGAGGCCGTACGCAAGACGCTGGAGGCGCATCCGGGGCGGCGGGCGCTCGCCGTCAGCGACTCCGTCTTCTCCGTCGACGGCGACCGGGCCCCGCTGGAGGAGCTCGCCGCCGCCTGCCGCGACCACGGGGCCGGGCTCGTCGTCGACGACGCCCACGGTTTCGGCGTGCTCGGCGCGGGCGGCCGGGGCGCCCTCCACGGCGCGGGCCTCGCCGGCGACGAGGACGTGGTGGCCACCCTCACCCTCTCCAAGTCGCTGGGCAGCCAGGGCGGCGCGGTCCTCGGCCCCGCCCGGGTGATCGAGCACCTGGTCAACGCGGCGCGCACCTTCATCTTCGACACCGGTCTCGCCCCGGCCGCCACCGGCGCGGCGCTCGCGAGCCTGCGGCTGATCGCCGCGGAGCCGGACCTCGCCGGGCGGGCCCGTACGGTCGCGGCCACCCTGCACCGGCTGCTCACCGAGGCCGGGTTCACCTCGGCCCGGCCGGACGCGGCCGTGGTGTCGGTCCGCGCGCCGGGGCCCGAGGAGGCCCTGCGGTGGGCGGCCGACTGCCGCGAACTCGGCCTGTCCGTGGGCTGCTTCCGGCCCCCGTCCGTGCCGGACGGGATCTCCCGGCTGCGGCTGACGGCCCGCGCGGATCTCACGGACGCGGAGATCGAGCGGGCGGTCGCGACGATCGTCGGGACCGCGCCGGCCGGAGCACGCTGAGGGCGCCTCCGCGTATGCCCAAGGCCGTTTTACAGCCCGAGAGTTCACCGCTTCGGGCGACAGAACAGGGCATATCTCGGGCGAACACCCCACCGGGGGACGCGATCGGTGGCAGTCTGGCGCGAAGCGCGATCCGGGGCGACGGCCCCGGCGGGAAAGGGACGACGTCGCCATGGCAGATCACCAGGAAGCATCCGTCACCCTGCCGAGCGATCCCGCCGAGGTGGCCACGGCACGGAGGTTCGTGGCGGAGGCGCTCGGCCGCTGGGGTCTGGACGGCGACGGGGACACGGCGGACTCGATCCGGCTGATGGTCTCGGAACTGGCGACCAACGCGGTGCAGCACACCTTCGGGCAGTCGCCCACCTTCACCGTCGAGCTGCGCCTCGACCGCGAGGAGGTCCTGCGGATCGGGGTCACCGACAGCCACCCGCGCTTCCCGCGCCGCCTCCCGGCCGCCGTCCAGCAGGACAACGGCCGCGGCATGGTGATCATCCGAGTCCTCGCGGCGGAGGCCGGCGGCCGCCTCTCGGTCACGCCGACCGCGGAGGGCGGCAAGACGGTGTGGATCACCCTTCCGTGGACCGCGGCCGCCGTCCCCGCCTGCTGAACCGCCCGCTCACTCGGAGTGCATCCTCGTCGAGGGCCACGCCCCGCCGGCGAAGTGGGTCGCCCAGTAGTACGGGTTGACCTCCACGAGCCTGCGGGAGAGCCAGCGGGTCGGGTCCTCGGGGTCGGGCACACCGACCTCGACGTCGGGGCCCCAGAGCGCGAGCCGCTCCTGGCAGACGCCGCACGGCGGCAGGATGACGTACCGGCCGTCCCCGGGGTCACGGAAGACGCAGACGGAGGCGGTCACCCGGCGGTCGAGGGTGTATGCCTGGCAGTACGCACCGGTCTCCTGGCACAGGGCGACGCTCCCGTGGATGTTGTCGAGACCGACGCTCGTCAGGATCCGTCCGTCGTCGAGGCGGACGGCGGCGGCCCCGCCGGGCTCGTCGGCGGGCCAGCGGCGGTCCAGTTGGGCGATGGCGGCGTCGACGAGGGCTTGATCGAGGGTCATCGCCGCATCCTAGGAACAGGGACCGCGGAGGGGCGAGGGGACAAGGGTACGGCGCCTGCGGGAGGGGTGCGGCGGCGCCACCGCACCCCGGGGATACGACCGCGGGCGCCGTGGGGTCAGCGCACGCGCCCGTAGGAGACCTTGGAGGACCAGATCCGGTCGAGCTTCACCCAGGAACCGGTCTTGGGCGAGTGCCAGATCTTGTTGTCACCGGCGTAGATCCCCACGTGGTAGACCCTGCCGCCGGAGTGGAAGAAGACCAGGTCGCCCTTCTGCCGGCCGGCGGCGGAGACGTGCCGGGTCTGGTTGTACTGCTGCTGTGCGGTGCGGGGCAGCGACTTGCCCGCCTGCTTGTAGGCGTAGACCGTGAGCCCTGAGCAGTCGAAGCGGGTGGGGCCCGCCGCGCCGTAGCGGTAGGGCGCGCCCTTCTTGGCCGCGGCGACGCTCAGGGCCTTCGACGCGTGGGAGGTGGCCGCCTGGGCCTCGGGTGCGGCTCCCGGGGCGAGGAGCGTGCCGCCGACGGCGGCGAGGGTGAGGGCCGAAACGGCGCCGGCCCGGGACAGCAGGGACGGGACATGCATCTGCGCAGTCATGCGCAACCCTTCGTCAGCCGCCTGTGAAGGATGACCTGTCGGGTTCGGGCAGGCGAAGATGCCCGGCCGCGGCTGCGGCTTCACCCCAAGGGACGGCCGCGCCGGGGATACGGCGCGGTCGACCCGTACTGCTCGGGTCCTCCACTCCTGCCGGTCCAATCCTGTCGACCAGACGTCCGGGACGGCGGCAGGACTCGGCGTCCGCCCGGACCGCCCCGCCTGGGTGGCGGGGGCTTGTCGTCGTCAGGGATCTTGACCCACAGTCCGGGTGAAAACCGAGCGGAAACGGCGTTATGTGAGGCTCCTCACGACTGATCCATACGGGTGGACAAGAGGGTTTCGTGATCGTCGTAGGTTTAGCCGATGAGCCCCGTACCAGCGTCGGAATGCCCTATTCCGCCAGATGTGTACACCCGTTGCGCAACTCACCCGATCCATCTGCCGTTTTCGCGACTACGCCGAACGGAGCAGGTTTTCTGCGTCCCGTGTCGGCCGTCCGGGGCTCGACACGACACGACGGAATGTCAACTGGCGCGGGTCGCGGGCACGGTGACGCGGGCCGCCCGCCGTTCCCCGTCCAACACCCGCAGCGCGCAGGCCAGGGTCTCGGCGTGGACCTCGCTCTCGCCCCGCAGGTGCATGAGCGTCAGGGCCTCGCGCAGCGCCTCCGCCCGTCCGACCAGTGCCTGCGCCGCGCGCAGGGCGCCGTAGGTGTGCGAGGTCCTGGCCGGATTGATCTTCCCCAGGAGGTCGACGACTTCGAGGTACGCGTCGACGAACTGGCCCTCGGCGCGCGTCAGGGCGGGCAGCGGCGGAAGCTCGGGGACCATCGCGGCCTCAGCGGGCCGAGGCGCCGGAGACGGCCCTGCGGTCGTCGACGATGTGGTCGACCAGGCCGTACGCGCGGGCGGCCGGCGCGTCGAGCACGGTCGGGCGGTCGGTGTCGGCGGCGATCCGCTCCTCGTCCAGGCCGGTGTACGCGGCGAGCAGCCCCGTCATCACCCCGCGCAGCCGCAGCAGTTCGCGCGCGTGGAGGTCCAGGTCCGAGGGCTGCCCGGAGATCGGCTCGTCGAGGAGCGGCTGGCGCAGCGTGATCCGGGCGCCGGGGAGCATCAGACGCTTGCCGGGCGTGCCCGCCGCGAGCAGGACCGCCGCCGTGGAACCGGCCTGGCCGAGGCAGATCGTCTCCACGTCGCTCGCCAGGGCGCGCATCGTGTCGTGGATCGCGGTCATCGCGGTGACCGAGCCGCCCGGGGAGTTGAGATAGAGCGAGATGTCCCGCCCCGGATCCGCGTGGTCCAGGTGCAGGAACTGGGTGATCACGTCGCTCGCGGCGACGTCGTCGACCGGCGTGCCCAGGAGGACGATCCGGTTCTCCAGGAGCTTCGCGTACGGATCGAGCGTCCGGGTTCCGTACGAGGTCCGCTCCGAGAACTCCGGCAGTACGTGGCGTGCGTCCACGAGGAGCACCTCCTTCTGTCGAAAATGTACAGGACGTACAGACCGTAAGATGAGGAGCATGACCTACGAGATCCCGGTGACGCAAGCGCGGGCGGAGCTCGCCGACCTCATCAACCGTGTGGTGTACGGCGGCGAGCGCGTGGTCGTGACCCGGCACGGGAAGCCGCTGGCCGCCCTCGTCTCCGCCGCCGACCTGGAACGACTGGAGAAGCTGGAGGCCGAGGCGCCGGAGGCGACCGGCGGGCCGGTGATCAGCTCCCTCTCCGGCACGGGCACGGCGGGCGGCCTCGGTTCCGCCGCCGGCGAACAGCGCCGCTTCGGCATCGCCGCCCACCACCGCGAGCCCGGCACCGACTGACCGCCACCCCTGTACGCGAAAGCCGCGTGCCCCCGTCGTGACGGACGGGGGCACGCGGCTTTCGCGCGGGCAGGGGTGCGGCGGGTCAGCCCGCCGTCGCCGGGACCCGGACCGGTACGGACGCCGGCGCGGTCCGCCGCCGGCCGCCCAGGGCCACCGCCGTCAGGCCCGCCGCCGCCCAGAGGGAGAGCACCAGGAGCGGGCCCCCCACCGCCGAGCCGTCGAAGTAGGCCACGGAGCGCAGGGCACTGCCGCTCGCGCCCGGCGGCAGCCACTGGCCGAGGAGACCGATCCCGGTCGGGAGCAGTTCCGGCGCGCTGCTCATGCCCGAGAAGGCGTTGCCCGCGAGGACGGTGAGCACCGCGGCGAGCCCGAGACCGCGCTGACCCAGCAGGGTGGCGAAGCCCGCGAAGACCGCGCCGGTGGCGAGTACGGCCAGGGCCAGCACCCCGGCCTCGGCCCACCAGTTCCCGGTCAGCGCGCCGAGGCCGGGCTGTCCGCCGGCGCGGTCTACCGCTACTTCCGCAGCAAGGACGAACTGATCGCGGCCATCGCCGAGGAGACCTTCGCCGGCGTGCGGGCGGCGTTCGCCGAGGTCGCCGGCGCGCACCCGCTGCCGACCCCCGACGTCCTCGTCGCCCGCGTGATGGCGATCGTCCTGGAGGGGCGGAGCGCCGGCGAGGACCGGCGGGCCTTCGCCCGGATGATCGTCCAGGTGTGGGCCGAGATGCTCCGCGACGAGACGCTGGCGAAGACGCTCGCCCAGAGCTTCGACGCGATGCGGAAGATCTGGGCCGGGACCGTCGACGCCTACCAGGAGAGCGGGCTGCTCCCCGCCGACGTCTCCTCGACGCACATGGCCCGCGCCCTCATCGCCACCGTCCAGGGGTACATCGCCCAGCAGGCACTCTTCGGCGACGTCGAGCCCGAGGTCCTGAGCGAGGGGCTGCGGGGACTCATGTCGAGGAACGTCTCCACCCCGCCGCCGGCCCGATGATCATCGGATCGCAAAGCCGGAGTTAACGCGCCGGAAAAACTTCCGCCCTAACGTGCAATGTCCGGCCCTCTGCCGCATCTCCACAGTTCAGCGGAGTGTTGACGGTCGGTAGGGTCCGCAGCTGTCCGGGTGCGCCCGGCGGACGACCGTGAGGTGGAAGAGTGCAACTGAGCCCGCACGAGCAGGAACGCCTACTCATCCATGTGGCCGCCGACGTGGCCGAGAAGCGCCGCGCCCGCGGGGTGAAGCTCAACCACCCGGAAGCCGTCGCGCTCCTCACCGTCCACATCCTGGAGGGCGCGCGCGACGGGCGCACCGTCGCCGAACTCATGGCCTCCGGACGCAAGGTCCTCTCCCGCGACGACGTCATGGACGGCATCCCCGAGATGATCCACGACGTGCAGGTCGAGGCGACCTTCCCGGACGGCACCAAGCTCGTCACCGTCCACGACCCGATCGTCTGACGGGGGCCGCGCACGATGATCCCCGGAGAGATCCTGTACGCGGACGAGCCCGTCACCGTCAACGCCGGACGCCCCGTCACCCGCCTCACCGTCCTGAACGCCGCCGACCGGCCCGTCCAGGTCGGCTCCCACTACCACTTCGCCGAGGTCAACCCCGGTCTCGACTTCGACCGCGTCGCCGCCCACGGCCTGCGGCTCCACATCGCCGCCGGCACCGCCGTGCGCTTCGAACCCGGCATCCCCGTCGAGGTCGAGCTCGTGCCGATCGCCGGCCGCCGGACCGTCCCCGGCCTGCGCGGCGCAGCCGCTGGCCCCCTCGACCCGCAGGTCGCGACGCCGGGCCCGCAGACCGCGACGCCGAACGGAGACCCCCGTGCCTGACCTCCACCGCGCCGCGTACGCCGACCTGTTCGGCCCCACCACCGGCGACCGCATCCGGCTCGCCGACACCGACCTGCTCGTGGAGATCGAGGAGGACCGCTCCGGCGGCCCGGGACGGGCCGGCGACGAAGCCGTCTTCGGCGGCGGCAAGGTCATCCGCGAGTCCATGGGCCAGGCCCGCACCACCCGCGCCGAAGGCGCCCCCGACACCGTGATCACCGGAGTCGTCGTCATCGACCACTGGGGCATCGTCAAGGCGGACCTCGGCATCCGCGACGGCCGGATCACCGCTCTCGGCAAGGCCGGCAACCCCGACACCATGGACGGGGTGGAGCCCGCACTCGTCATCGGCCCCGAGACGGAGGTCATCGCCGGCAACGGGCGGATCGTCACGGCCGGCGGCGTCGACGCCCACGTCCACTTCATCTCGCCGACCGTCGTCGAGCAGGCGCTCGCCACCGGCGTCACCACGCTCGTCGGCGGCGGCACCGGACCCGCCGAGGGCACCAAGGCCACCACCGTCACCCCGGGCCCCTGGCACGCGGCCCGGATGTTCGAGGCCCTCGACACCTTCCCGGTCAACATCGGCCTCCTCGGCAAGGGCAACACGATGTCCCGCGAGGCCCTGCACTCCCAACTGCGCGGCGGAGCCCTCGGCTTCAAGATCCACGAGGACTGGGGTGCCACCCCCGCGGTCATCGACGCCTGCCTCGGCGTCTGTGAGGAGACCGGCGTCCAGCTCGCCGTCCACACCGACACCCTCAACGAGGCCGGTTTCGTCGGCGACACCCTCGCCGCCGTCGCGGGCCGGACCATCCACGCGTACCACACCGAGGGTGCGGGCGGCGGACACGCCCCCGACATCATCACCGTGGTCTCCGAGCCGCACGTCCTGCCCAGCTCGACCAACCCCACCCGGCCGCACACCGTCAACACCGTCGAGGAACACCTCGACATGCTGATGGTCTGCCACCACCTCAACCCGGCCGTCCCCGAGGACCTCGCCTTCGCCGAGTCCCGGATCCGGCCCTCCACCATCGCCGCCGAGGACATCCTCCACGACCTCGGGGCCATCTCGATCATCTCCTCCGACTCCCAGGCCATGGGCCGGATCGGCGAGGTGATCCTGCGGACCTGGCAGACCGCCCATGTCATGAAGGGACGGCGGGGAGCGCTCCCCGGGGACGGCAGGGCCGACAACCACCGGGTGCGCCGCTACGTCGCCAAGTACACGATCAACCCGGCCGTCGCCCAGGGCATGGGCCACCTCATCGGCTCCGTCGAACCCGGCAAGCTCGCCGACCTCGTCCTGTGGGAGCCCGCCTTCTTCGGCGTGAAGCCACTCCTCGTCCTCAAGGGCGGACAGATCGCGTACGCGCAGATGGGCGACGCCAACGCCTCCATCCCCACCCCGCAACCCGTGCTGCCACGGCCCATGTTCGGCGCGCTCGGCCGGGCGGCCGCCGCCGGATCCGTCAACTTCACCGCCGAAGCGGCCATCGAGGACGACCTGCCCCAACGACTCGGCCTGAACAAGGAGTTCACCCCGATCCGATCCACCCGCCGGGTCACCAAGGCGGACATGCGGGAGAACGACGCCCTGCCACGCGTCGAGGTCGACGCCGACACCTTCACCGTCACCATCGACGGCGAAGCGGTCGAACCCGCCCCCGCCACGGAACTCCCCATGGCCCAGCGCTACTTCCTCTTCTGATGACGCGCTCGGCTCTCCTCGTGCTCGCCGACGGACGCTTCCCCGCCGGCGGGCACGCCCACTCGGGCGGCGCCGAAGCCGCCGTCAAGGCCGGCCACATCCGGGACGCCGCCGGACTCGAAACCTTCTGCCGGGGCCGGCTGCACACCACAGGGCTCACCGCGGCGGGCCTCGCCGCCGGCGCGGCCCTCGGCCTCGACCCGTACGAACTCGACGCCGCCGCCGACGCCCGCACCCCCTCGCCCGCCCTCCGGGCCGCCGCGCGCCGGCTCGGCCGCCAGCTGATGCGGGCCGCCCGCGCCGCCTGGCCGAGCCCCGGACTCGACGCGCTCGCCGCCGCCTTCCCGCGCGGCGCGCACCAGCCCGTCGTCCTCGGCGTCACGGCCCACGCCGCCGGCCTCGGCCCCGGGGACGCCGCGCACTGCGCCGCGTACGAGACGGTCGGCGGTCCCGCCACGGCGGCCGTACGACTCCTCGGCCTCGACCCGTACCAGGCGACCGCCGTCCTGGCCCGGCTCGCCCCCGAGATGGACGAGGTCGCCGACCGGGCCACCGCCGCCGCGCACCGAGGCGTCGACGCGCTGCCCGCCGCCTCCGCGCCGCTCCTCGACATCACCGCCGAGCAGCACGCCACCTGGCCCGTCCGCCTCTTCGCCTCGTAAAGCCCCCTTGCACGCCTCAAGGAGCCGCCCCGTGCACCTCGACCACGACCACACCCACCACACCGCCGTCTCCGCCGACGCCCACCGCCCCGACGGCACCCGGCGCGCGCTGCGTATCGGGCTCGGCGGACCGGTCGGCTCCGGCAAGACCGCCACCGTCGCCGCGCTCTGCCGCGCCCTCCGCGACAGGCTCTCGCTCGCCGTCGTCACCAACGACATCTACACCCGCGAGGACGCCGAGTTCCTGCTCCGCGAGGCCGTGCTGCCACCGGAGCGCATCCAGGCCGTCGAGACCGGCGCCTGCCCGCACACTGCCATCCGCGACGACATCTCCGCCAACCTCGAAGCCGTCGAAGAACTCGAAGACGCGGTCGGACCGCTCGACCTGATCCTCGTCGAGTCCGGCGGCGACAACCTCACCGCCACCTTCTCCAAGGGCCTCGTCGACGCGCAGATCTTCGTCATCGACGTCGCCGGCGGCGACGACATCCCCCGCAAGGGCGGCCCCGGCGTCACCACCGCCGACCTCCTCGTCGTCAACAAGACAGACCTCGCCCCGTACGTCGGCTCCGACCTCGACCGGATGGCCCGCGACGCGGCGGCCCAGCGCGGCGACCTGCCGGTCGCGTTCACCTCGCTGCGCTCGGCGGAGGGCGTCGCCCCGGTCGCCGACTGGGTACGGGAACGGCTCGCCGCCTGGACGGCACGACCGGCGCCCACCGCATGAGCCTGCGCGCCACCGCCCGGATCACCGCCGAAGCCGACGGTTCCCTGCCGGTCCTGGAGAGCGAAGGACCGCTCGCCCTGCGCCGTACCCGCGCCGCCGCCCCCGGCTGGACCCGGGTGACGGTCGTCGGCGCGATGAGCGCGCCGCTCGGCGGCGACCGGCTCGCGATCGAGACGGAGGTACGGGACGGGGCCCGGCTGCGGGTCGACTCGGCCGCCGCCACCCTCGCCCTGCCCGGCCGCACCCCGGACCCGGCCACGTACGCACTCCACCTCCGGGTCGGCGCGGACGCCGTGCTGTGCTGGCTGCCCGAACAGCTCGTCAGCGCCCACGGCTCCGACCTGCGGGTCCGCACCGCCGTCGAGCTCGCCCCCACCGCCCGGCTCGTCCTGCGCGAGGAGCAGGTCCTCGGCCGCCACGGCGAACCGCCCGGCACCCTGGTCTCCCGCCTCACCGTCCGCCGCGCGGGCCGCCCGCTGCTCGACCAGGAACTCGCGTACGGCCCCGGCGCCCCCGGCGGCTGGGACGGCGGCGCCGTCCTCGCCGGTCACCGCGCCACCGGCCAGCTCCTCGTCGTCGACCCGGCCTACGACGACCGGCCGGTGGCGGCCCGGCCGCTCGGCGACCACGCGGTGCTCACCCCGCTCGCCGGACCGGCCGCCCTCGTCACCGCCGTCGCCCCCGACGCGCTCGCCCTGCGCCGGATCCTCGACGCGGCACGGGACGAACTCGCCCCCGGCTGAGGCGGATCCGGGCGCACCGCTCATCCGGCCGCACCGCGCGAAGAGAGGTCAGGACCCGGCCGCCTTCACGACGGCCGCGTACTCGTCGACGTACTCCTGCCCCGACAGGCGCATGATCGCGTACATGATCTCGTCCGTGACCGCCCGGACCACCGCCCGCTCGTCCGCCGAGCCCGCGAAGCGCGAGAAGTCCAGCGGCTCCCCGAACCGGATCGTCACCCGCCGGATCCTCGGCACCACCCGTCCCGGCGGCTGGATCTCGAAGGTGCCGACCATCGCGCACGGCACCACCTTCACCCCGGCCGTCAGCGCCATCACCGCCACCCCGGCCTTGCCCTTGTAGAGGCGCCCGTCGTGCGAGCGGGTGCCCTCCGGGTAGATCCCGAGCAGTTCGCCCCTCGCCAGCACACCCAGGCCCTCGCGGATCGCGGCCTGCCCGGCCTCCTTGCCCGAGCGGTCCACCGGGATCTGCCCGGCCGCCCGGAAGAACGCCGCCGTCAGCCTCCCCTTCAGCCCCGGCCCGGTGAAGCACTCCTGTTTCGCCAGGAAGGTGATCCGCCGGTCCAGCACCGCCGGCATCAGGAAGTGGTCCGAGAAGGAGAGGTGGTTGCCCGCGACGATCGCCGCACCCTCCTCCGGAACGTGCTCGATCCCTTCCACCCTCGGCCGGAACAGCAGTTTGAGCAGCGGCCCGAGCAGTACGTGCTTCAGCAGCCGGTAGAACACCGCGACCCCCCGTTCGTCGTCCGTCGTCCGTCGTCGTCTGTCGTCGTCCGTCACGCCCGTTGTAACCCCCCGGCCGCCCGTGGTCCACTGGTGGGAGTGGCCCGACTCACCGGGGAGGTCCACATGCCAGGCGCGCGCGGACCCCGGCGTCCCGGCCGCGCGCTCACCGCCCTGCTGTGCGCGGTGACCGCGGCCGGTCTGTACGGCTGCTCCGGCTCGGGCCCGCCGGAACCGACACCGACGCCGACGCGCGCGCCCACCACCGCCCCCGCCCCCGCCACTCCCAGCGGCGTCTCCCCGCTCACCGGACTGCCCGCCCGCCCCGGCCCCGTCCTCGCAGTCAAGATCGACAACGTGGCCGCGGCCCGCCCCCACACCGGCCTCGGCGCCGCCGACCTCGTCTACGTCGAACAGGTCGAGGGAGGCGTCACCCGCCTGCTCGCCGTCTACTCCTCCCGCCTCCCCGACAGCATCGGCCCCGTCCGCAGCGCCCGCGAGTCCGACCTCTCCCTGCTGCGCCCCTTCGGGCACCCCGCCCTCGCCTACTCCGGCGCCCAGAGGGCCCTGAACCCGCTCCTCTCCGCCGCCCCCCTCGACCTGGTCAGCGAGTCCACCGCCCCCGGCGCCTTCCGGCGCTCCTCGGACCGGCCCGCCCCGCACAACCTCTACCTGCGCCCCGAGCGCGCCCTCGCCGCCGCTCCCGACGCCTCCGACGTACGGCCGATCGGCCTCCGCTTCGGCCCCGCACCCGCCGGCGGCACCGCGACCGGCACCGAGACCGTCCGCTTCCCGGCCGCCCGCTACACCTTCACCTGGTCCGCCGCCGACCGCGGCTGGCGCGTCGCCATGGACGGGCGCCCCGCCACCTCCACCGACAGCGGCCCGCTCGCCCCCGCCACCGTCGTCGTCCAGCGCGTCACCATCCGCCCCTCCGCCTTCCACGACGTCACCGGCGCCGTCTCCCCGTACACCGAGACCACCGGCTCCGGCACGGCGACGGTGCTGCGCGACGGGCGGGCGTACGAGGCCCGCTGGTCCCGCCCCGACCCGGCGGGCGGCACCTCCTTCACCACCCCCGACGGCCGCCCGCTCGCCTTCGCCCCCGGCCAGGTCTGGTTCGTCCTCGCCCCCCGATGAGGACACGGGCAAGAACACCACGAGGAATCGCGACGACGGGACGGGGCAGTCGCAGCACGAGGAGGCATGCCATGAGCACCGACATCTGGGGCTACACCGAGTCCTCCGGCCACGTGCCGGGCGAGGCGCTCATCGGGTACTCGGTGGAGGCCACCGACGGAGGGATCGGCAAGGTCGACCGGCACACCGAGGACGTCGGCCGGTCCTACCTGGTCGTGGACACCGGGCCGTGGATCCTCGGCCACAAGGTCGTCCTGCCCGCCGGGCTCGTCGGCCGGGTGGACAAGGAGAACGAGACCGTCCACCTGAACTGCACCAAGCAGCAGGTCCGCGAGTCGCCCGACTTCGAGTCCGGCCAGGACGACCACGACGTGACGTTCATCCGCCTCCTTGAGCAGTACTACTCGAACCGGCACATGTAACCGGCACGTGTAAGGGACACCGGTCAGCGCGGTGACGGCCCCGCCCCGCCCCTGCGGGGCGGACGCGGCATCTCCGCCGTCCCGCCGCTGTCCGCCGCCGCCATCCCGATCGTCGCCACCCCCAGCACGATCCAGCCGAACCAGAGCCAGCCGCTGCTGCCGAGCGCCACCGTGTACGCGCTGATCAGCACCAGCGCCGCACAGGTGACGATCGTCATCGCCTTCGTGGAACCGGACATCTGCCCGCCCTCCTCCCGACCGGGGCCGCGGAAGCCTCCCTGCCATCGTGACCCCGGGCAGGGGGCGCGCGCTACTCCCCGGACGCCCCCGTGTGCGCCGGACAGCACGAGGCCCCCGGGACCGCGCGGGTCCCGGGGGCCTCGTCAAGCCGTACGGTCGTACCGCCGCCGGATCAGCGTCCGCGCGCCTGGAGGGAGGCCAGGTAGGCGTTGTACTCCGCCAGCTCCTTGTCGCCGTCCCGGTCGGCCTGCCGGTCCTTGCGGGCCGCGTGCCGCTGCTCGGAGTGGTACCACTGGTAGACCAGCGCGATCAGCACGAGCACCGAGGGGATCTCGCTGAAGGCCCAGGCGATGCCGCCCGCGGCGTTCTGGTCGGCGAGCGCGTCGATGCCGAGCGAGGCCGGCGGGTTCTTGTACGCCTCCACCATCGGCTGGGTGGCCATCATCATCGCGATGCCGAAGAAGGCGTGGAACGGCATGCCCGCGAACAGCTCCAGCATCCGCATCACGTAACCGGGCCGGTGCGGACCCGGGTCGACGCCCATGATCGGCCAGAAGAAGACCAGACCCACCGCGAGGAAGTGGACCATCATCGCGATGTGCCCCGGCTTCGACGCCATCAGGGTGTCGAAGAGCGGGGTGAAGTAGAGGCCGTAGAGGCTGGCGATGAACATGCTGATGGTGAACGCGGGGTGCGTGACGATCCGCATGTACCGGCTGTGCAGCAGCTTGAGGAGCAGCTCGCGCGGGCCGAGCGCGTCGCGCCCGGCCACCGGCAGGGCCCGCAGCGCCAGCGTCACCGGCGCGCCGAGCAGCAGCAGGATCGGCGAGACCATGGAGATCACCATGTGCTGCACCATGTGCACGCTGAACATGACCATGCCGTAGTCGTTCAGCTGGGTGCACATCACAAGTGCGATGCTCAGCACGCCGATCGTGAACAGCACGGTCCGGCCGACCGGCCACGCGTCGCCGCGCTTCCGCAGCCGGGCGACCCCCCACCCGTACAGACCGAGCGCGGCGAGGCACCCGATCAGGAAGAAGGGATCGGGAGAGAACTCCAGGCCCCGCCCCAGCGTGAACGGCGGCAGGTCCATGGGCATGCCGTGCCCGCTGTGATCCATCGCTTACTCCTGGAGCCCATTGCGCGCCGAGCCCGTTTCGCGCTTGTTGTCCGCACCAGAGTAGAACCGCCCCCGGCCGCGCTCGCGACCGGGGGCGGGTGTCGTACGGCGAGGGACGCGCGGCCTCCGCCGGACCGGGCTCAGAGCACGCACTGGGCCTCGGCGTAGCGGTCCGCGGGGACCGTCTTCAGCGTCCGCACGGCGTCGGCCAGCGGCACCATCACGATGTCGGTGCCGCGCAGCGCGGTCAGCATGCCGAACTCGCCGCGGTGCGCCGCCTCGACCGCGTGCCAGCCGAAGCGGGTGGCGAGGACGCGGTCGTACGCGGTGGGGGTGCCGCCGCGCTGGACGTGGCCGAGGATGACCGGGCGGGCCTCCTTGCCGAGCCGGCGCTCCAGCTCCACGGAGAGCTGGTTGGCGACGCCGGTGAACCGCTCGTGGCCGTAGATGTCGGTGCCGGCGGTCTTGAAGTCCATGGAGGAGCCCTCGCGCGGCTTGGCGCCCTCGGCGACGACGACGATGGCGAACCGCTTGCCGTCCTCGAAGCGGGCGCCGACGCGGGAGGTCAGCTCGTCGATGTCGAAGGGGCGCTCCGGGACGACGACGGCGTGGGCGCCGGCGGCCATGCCCGAGTGGAGGGCTATCCAGCCGGTGTGACGGCCCATGACCTCGACGACGAGGACGCGCTGGTGGGACTCGGCGGTGGTCTTCAGCCGGTCGAGGGCCTCGGTCGCCACGGTGACGGCGGTGTCGAAGCCGAAGGTGACGTCGGTGGAGGCGATGTCGTTGTCGATCGTCTTCGGGACGCCGACGATGGGGAGGCCCGCCTCGGAGAGGAGATGGGCGGCCTTGAGGGTGCCCTCGCCGCCGATCGGGATGATCGCGTCGAGACCGAGGTCGGCGACGTGGCCCCTGGCCCGCTCCACACCGTCGACGAGGTGCGCGGGCTGGACGCGGGAGGAGCCGAGGATGGTGCCGCCGCGGGCGAGGATGCCGCCCACCGCGTCGAGGTCGAGCTTCCGGTAGTCGCACTCCAGGAGGCCCTTCCACCCGTCGTGGAAGCCGATGACCTCGTCCCCGTGGTCGACGACGGCCCGGTGCACGACGGAACGGATGACGGCGTTCAGACCGGGGCAGTCTCCGCCGGAGGTGAGCACACCAATGCGCATAGCCCAAAAACCTTTGCAACGTGGGCCGATTCCCGGACCACGTCGTCCGGCTGGATCCCCGCCACCCTATCGTTGCCGAGTGGCGGGGCCGAACCGGATGTCCGCAGATTGGACACCGTATTTACTTACGAATCCAATGTGCGCTAGGCCGCTCAGAAGTGCGGCCCCGAAAGGTGCCTGACGGCCGGTCAGGCGGGCTGGGAGGCGGCCGCGATGCGCTCGGCGCGCAGCGCCTCGTACCACCGGTCGTCGGTCGGCGGCAGCGCGTTGACGTCCAGGGCCAGCTTCAGCAGCAGGTCCGCGATCTGCGGGTTGCGGGCCAGCACGGGACCGTGCATGTAGGTGCCGAAGACGGTGTCGTTGTACGCGCCCTCGGTGCCGTCGCCGGTGCCGTTGCCGTTGCCGAAGACGGTCCGCGCGAAGGGGCGGGCCGTCGGGCCGAGGTGGGTGACGCCCTGGTGGTTCTCGAAGCCGGTCAGCTGGGGGAGGCCGAGCTGCGGGTCGATGTCGGCGAGCACGTCGCCGACGCAGCGGGCGCCCTCGCCGCGGACCGTGGTCACGTCGAGCAGGCCGAGGCCCGGCTCGCGCGCCCCGAGGTCGTTGATGAACTCGTGGCCCAGGATCTGGTAGCCGGCGCAGACCGAGAAGATGATCGCGCCGTTGGCGGCGGCCCGGGACAGGCCGCCGTCGCGGCGCAGCCGCTCGGCCGCGAGCCGCTGCGGCCGGTCCTCGCCGCCGCCGATCAGGTAGATGTCGCCGGAGGTGGGGACGGGCTGGTCGCTGCGGACGTCGACGCGCTCGACGTTCAGCCGCCGCTGGCGGGCGCGGCGCTCGACGACGAGCACGTTGCCCTGGTCGCCGTAGGTGCTGAGCAGGTCCGGGTAGACCCAGACCACGCGCAGGCTGCTCTCACTCATGCTGCAAGTCCTTCTGCGAGTCGGGGCGGGGTCAGTTGCCCACGCGGCGGCGGACGTCCTGGAACGCGGTGTAGTTGGCGATCAGCTCGATCTGCCCGGGCGGGGCCGACGCGACGGCCTCGTCGAGCGTCTCGCAGACGCGGAAGTCGACGCCCGCGACCTCCAGGCGGACCGCCAGGTCGAGGCGGCGGTCGCCGATCACCATGATCGGGTGGCCGGCGAGCCGGCCGTAGTCGACGTCCCACAGCCACGAGGTGTCGGTGCCGTCGGCGCCGCGCGCGTTGACCGAGAGGATGACCGGCGTCGGCGGCGGGTCGATCAGCGAGAAGGTCTCCAGCCAGCCCGCCGGGTTCTTCGCGAGCAGCAGCCGCAGCTGCCGGTTCTGGAAGGAGACCACGTCGTACCGGCCGGCCACGGCCTGCACCTGGTACATGCGCTCCAGGGCGACCTGCGGCGGCACGCCGAAGACGGCGGCGACGGCGGCCGAGGTGGCGGCGTTCGCCTTGTTGGCGCGGCCGGGCAGCTGGAGCCGGATCGGCCAGGCCGAACCGTGCGGGTCGAGCACGTGGTCGCCGCTGAGCGCCCAGCTCGGCGCGGGGCGGCGGAAGCCGCACTCGCCGCAGAACCAGTCGTCGCCGGGGCGCTGGAGGACACCGCCGCAGGAGGGGCACGACCAGGCGTCGTCCTTCCACTCCTGACCGACCGCGACCCACACCACGTTGGGGGAGGAGGAGGCGGCCCACACGATCAGCGGGTCGTCGGCGTTGGCGATGACGACGGCCTTCGAGCCGTTCAGGCCCTCCCGCCACTTCTCGGCCAGCATCCGCGTCTCGGCGGCGCGGTCGAGCTGGTCGCGGGAGAGGTTGAGCAGCGCGATCGCCTTGGGGGTGGTGTCGCGGGCGACACCGGCGAGGTACTTCTCGTCGACCTCGATCACGCCGTACCGGGCGTCGCCGCCGCCGGCGAGGGCGGAGGTGATGCCCGCGGGCATGTTGGCGCCCAGCGCGTTGGAGACCACCGGGCCGGCGGCCCGCAGGGCCTCGGCGATCAGCCGGGTCGTGGTGGTCTTGCCGTTGGTGGCGGACACGAGGACGACGTCCAGGTGCTGCGCGAGCCGTCCCAGCAGGTCCGGGTCGAGCTTGAGCGCCACCCGGCCGCCGATCACCGATCCGCTGCCGCGGCCGGCCGCCCGCGACACCGCGGCGGCCGCCTTGCCCGCGGTCACGGCCAGCTTGGCGCGCGGCGACAGCGGCTCTGGATTACCGGGGTGTCCTGACATCGTCCTTGATCCTCCTTGCGTCGGTCGGGGCTCAGCCTATCGAGAACCGGCCAGGAGCCCGAACCGCGGCACCCGTGCCGGGCGTATGAAACGAGGAGGTCACGGCGGACCGTACGCTTGCCGCCATGCGAAACCGCCCCATCCCCGGCACCTCCGGCCTCGTCCGGACGATGACCCTGCTCGGCGATCCCGTGCTGCACACCCCCTGCGCCCCCGTCACCGAGTTCGGGCCCCGGCTCGACCGCCTGGTGGAGGACATGTTCGCCACGATGTACGCGGCGCACGGCGTGGGCCTCGCCGCCAACCAGGTGGGCGTGGGGCTGCGGGTCTTCGTCTACGACTGCCCCGACGACGAGGACGTCCGGCACCTGGGCCACGTGGTGAACCCCCGCCTGGTGGAGACCGGCGGCGACGAGTACCGAGGCCCGGAAGGCTGCCTCTCCCTGCCGGGCCTGGAGGCGCCGGTGCCCCGCCACGACCGCGCGGTGGTGGAGGGCGTCCGGACGGACGGCACCCCCGTACGCGTCGAGGGCACGGGCTTCTTCGCCCGCTGCCTCCTCCACGAGACGGACCACCTGGAGGGCCGCGTCTACGCGCAACACGTCACCGGCCGGCACAGGTCCCGCCTCCTCCGAGCGATCCGCAGGCAACCGTGGGGCGAAGGCGTGACCGCCCTGGAACCGTAGCGGAAGAGACGGTACGACTCCGAGCCCGACCGCCCGCCATCGCCAGGCCCCGAGCCCGGCCGCCCCGCCCCCGTCCGGGGTCGCTCCCGTACGGGACCCCGGCCGGAGGGATGCGCGGCCGGGGCCGGAGGGCGTACCTCTCGGGGGCGCGGCCGGGGCCGGAGGGCGTACAGCTCGGGAGCCGGTCCCGGTGGCGTACCGCTCGGGGGCCGGACCGGTCCCGGCGGCGGGCCCGGTCAGAAGCCCGGGCCGTCCGCGCGGTCGTCGGCTTCGGCGAGGCGGCCCCAGAGGAGGTCCGCGAGGGAGCGGACCAGTTCGGCGCGGGCGCAGGGGCGCTCGCCGAGCCACCAGTCGCCGGCGGCGTGCATCATGCCGACGATGCCGTGGCCCCAGATCCGGGCCTGCGCCTCGGCGCCGGGGCCGAGGTCGACGCGCTCGGCGATGACCTGGCCCAGCTCCTCGCCCATGCGGCGAAGGAGCGGCGCGGAGTGGCGGCCGACGTCGAAGCCCTGCTCGGACTGGTGGGGTTCCTCGGCCGGGTGCATGAGGAAGCGGTAGACCTGCGGCATCGCCTCGATGGAGGCGAGGTAGGTGTCGAGGGTGGACTCGACCCGGCGGCGCCGGTTGGCGGGGGCGTCGAGCGCGGCCCGCAGCGAGGCGAGCAGGGCGTCGGTGTGGCGGGTGGCGAGGGCGCGGTAGAGGCCGCCCTTGTCGCCGAAGTGGCGGTAGAGGATCGGCTTGGTGATGCCGGCCTCGGCCGCGATCGCGTTCATGGATGCCTGGGGGCCGTCGCGGAGCACCACCCGGTCCGCCGCCTCCAGCAGTTCGCGCCGCCGCTGCTCGGCGGGCTTCTGCTGGTCGGTGGTCCGGTGTGCGATGTCCATAAGCGTGTCTCCCCGCCCGTGCGATGACCTGAGGCTGTCGCAACGTAACACCCGACCGGCGTCCCGTGCCGAACCACCCGATCCGCTTCGTCCGCGAGGACCCGCAGGTTGACAGCCGTACCCACTGGTAACAGACTGGCGTTACCGTAAGTAACGCACTGCTGGGAGGGCACATGGCCGAGTTCACGCTCGAACTCAACGAGGACCAGAGGCAGGTCCGCGACTGGCTCCACGGCTTCGCCGCGGACGTCATGCGGCCGGCCGCCGCCGAGTGGGACGAGCGTGAGGAGACCCCCTGGCCCATCATCCAGGAAGCGGCCAAGCTGGGCATCTACTCCCTCGACTTCTACGCCCAGCAGTTCTTCGACCCGACCGGCCTCGGCATCCCGATGACCATGGAGGAGCTCTTCTGGGGCGACGCGGGCATCGCCCTCTCCATCGTCGGCACCGGCCTCGCCGCCGTCGGCGTCCTCGCCAACGGCACCGAGGAGCAGATCGGCACCTGGGTGCCGCAGATGTACGGCGACGCGAACGACGTCAAGGTCGCCGCCTTCTGCTCCTCCGAGCCCGACGCCGGCTCCGACGTGGCCTCCATGCGCACCCGGGCCGTCTACGACGAGGCCAAGGACGAGTGGGTGCTCAACGGCACCAAGACCTGGGCGACCAACGGCGGCATCGCCGACGTCCACGTCGTCGTCGCCGTCGTCGACCCCGAGCTCGGCTCCAAGGGCCACGCCTCCTTCATCGTGCCGCCGGGCACCCCCGGCCTCTCCCAGGGCCAGAAGTTCCAGAAGCACGGCATCCGCGCCTCGCACACCGCGGAGGTCGTCCTGGAGGACGTGCGCGTCCCCGGCTCCTGCCTGCTCGGCGGCAAGGACAAGCTGGACGAGCGGCTGGCCCGCGCCCGCGAGAAGGCGAAGTCCGGGGAGCGCGTGAAGAACGCCGCCATGGCCACCTTCGAGGCCTCCCGCCCGGCGGTCGGCGCCATGGCCGTCGGCACCGCCCGCGCCGCGTACGAGGTCGCCCTCGACTACGCCAGGACCCGCGTCCAGTTCGGCCGGCCCATCATCGAGAACCAGGGCGTCGCCTTCCAGCTCGCCGACATGGCCACCCGGATCGACGCCGCCCGCCTCCTCGTCTGGCGCGCCTCCTGGATGGCCACCGCCGGCAAGCCCTTCACCCACGCCGAGGGCTCCATGTCCAAGCTGTACGCGAGCGAGGTCGCCAAGACCGTCACCGCCCAGGCGATCCAGATCCTCGGCGGCAACGGCTACACCCGCGAGTACCCCGTCGAGCGCATGCACCGCGACGCCGCCATCTACACGATCTTCGAGGGGACGAGCGAGATCCAGCGCATGGTCATCAGCCGCGCCCTGGCGAAGTAGCCGGGTGCTCAGCCGAACCAGACGACCAGGCGGACGTTCCCGTCACCGTGGACGGCCGCCAGGTCGCGCATGACCGCCCAGACCGGACCCCAGTGCTCGCCGTCCGGCGGGGCGAACGGGCGGGGCGTGTACACCACCGGGCGGTAGACGGCCCCGTCGAGCCGGACCTCGCCGCCGGGCGGCCACTCGTACGGCCACAGGTCCTCGCCGAACAGCTCCTCCGCCGCGTCCAGGACCGCGAGCGGCGTCCGGGCCACGTGGTCCAGGGCGAGTTCGCCGTCAGGGCCCGGCCGCCACACGCCGACGTGGTTCCCGTCGGCGCGGTCGTTCAGCGGCGCGTCCCAGTCGACGGCCGCCACCTCGGCCCAGGTGGCGTAGGAGTGACTGTGGTTCACCTCGTCGGCCGGTACGTCGTCGGAGACGTCGTCCGGGACGCCCCGCCGGTCGAACAGCGGCCGCTCCACCTGGAGCCCCCCGCCGTACCCGAACAGGCACTCCCAGGCCTCCCGGTCGCGCACGAGCGCGCGGTCCGGCAGCCGGTCACGCGTCTCCCAGCGGCCGTCCGCCCCGCGTACCTCGATCACACCGTCGATGTCGCTCCCCACGAGCGGGATGCTAACCGCCGCTCCCGGACGGCCCCTTGGGTCACCGACAACCACGCCCGGAAGCTACCCTCCGGTCACTCCCTGGGGGAGAATCGCCGCAGCGCCGCGATCAAGGGGGAGACCTGTGTCCACCGAAACCCACACCCGCACCGAAGCACCCGTCCTCGCCGGACTGCCCGTCCTCGGCTCGATGTTCGACCTCAAGAACGACTCGCTCGGCACCTTCCTGCGCGCCCGGCGCGAACTCGGCGACGTCGTCCGCATCACCGCGGGACCGCCCGGTGCCCGCGCCCAGGTGTACGCCGTCTTCTCCGCCGAGGGCGCCCAGCAGGTCCTCGCCGGCGAGTCCGCCAACTTCCGCAAGGACAACGCCTTCTACCAGGAGATCCGCGAGTCCTTCGGCAACGGCCTGCTCACCAGCCAGGACGACGACTACCTGCGCCAGCGCCGGCTCGTCCAGCCCCTCTTCACCAAGCGCCGCGTCGACGGCTACGCCGACGCCATCGCCACCGAGGTCACCACCCTCACCGGCGAGTGGGAGAAGGCCGGCGCCACCACGGTGGACGTCCTCCACGAGTCGACCCGGCTCGCCCTGCGCGCCGTCGCCCGCATCCTCTTCGGCACCGACGTGGACTCCGCCGTCGAGGTCGTCGAACGCTGCTTCCCCGGCGTCGGCTCGTACGTGCTCCGCCGCGGCTACGCCCCGGTCAAGGTGCCCCGCGACTGGCCCACCCCCGGCAACCGGCGGGCCGCCGCCCTCCACCAGGCGCTGTACGAGGAGTGCGACCGGATCATCGCCACGCGGCGGGCCACCGGGCGGGAGGCCGCCGACGGCGACGACCTGCTGACCCTGCTCATGCGGGCCGAGAGCGCCGAGGACGGCGCCTTCGACGCCACCGAACTCCGCGAGCAGGTCCTCGTCTTCCTCCTCGCGGGACACGAGACGACGGCCACCTCGCTGGGCTTCGCCCTCCACCTCCTCGCCCTCCACCCCGAGGCGCAGCGCCGCGCCCACGAGGAGGTCGACCGGGTCCTCGCGGGCCGCACCCCCGGCGCCGCCGACCTCGACGCCCTGCCGTACGTGACGCGGGTCCTGAAGGAGGCGATGCGGCTCTTCCCGGCCGCCCCCGTCATCGGCCGCCGGGCCGTCGCCGCCACGACGATCGGCGGCGTCGCCATCCCGGCCGGCGCCGACGTCATCGTCGCCCCCTGGGTCACCCACCGGCACCCCGCCTACTGGGAGGACGCCGAGCGCTTCGACCCGGACCGCTTCACCCCCGAGGCGGAGGCCGGCCGGCCCCGCTACGCCTGGTTCCCCTTCGGCGGCGGACCCCGGGCCTGCATCGGCCAGCACTTCTCGATGCTGGAGTCGGTGATCGCGCTCGCGATGATCCTCCAGCGCCACGGCCTGGAGGCCGTGGACACCGAGGTCCCGCTCACCTCCGCGATCACCCTCCAGGCCGGCGGCCCGGCCCGCTGCCGGCTCGTTCCCCGCGAGGGCTAGGCCGTTCCCTCAGGGGCACCCCTCCGGCCGGACGAGGACGGCGGGGTGCCACGGGCACCGGGAGCCCGGCAGGTTCCGGAAGAGACGGCCTAGCGGTCCGAACCCCAGCGCCAGAGCAGTTCGCCGCCTTCGGGCACGGCGGCCCAGCGGGCCGCGGCGGCGTCCAGACGGGGCCCTGTCCTCGCCAGTGCCTCGGCGTCCAGCGGAGCCGGGCCGACGCCACGGCCCTCCGTGGGGAGACCGCGCCAGACCCGGTAGGCCCAGTTCACCGACAGCTCGGCCGCCATGACGGCGTCGCCGTCCCGGCGCAGCACCTTCAGCCCCGAGCGGCGGTGCCGGCCCGGCGTGACGAGCTCGAAGCCCTGGAAGGTGGCACCGCGCTCCATCGCCCCCCAGAACCCGTCGCCGATGCCGAGGGCGGTCTCCACGACCGCGTGGACCAGATCGTGCGGCATGCTCGGGCCGTCGGCCTGGGCGGGCAGTCTGACGTCCGGCCCCTTGCGGGCGCGGACCAGGAGCTCGTGCTGTTGACCCGGCAGCTTCCGGAAGACCATCTCCATCACGCGCGATGTTAGGCGCCTCCGCCCCCGCCGCCCATCGATTTTCCGCGGAGCCGGCCCGCCGAGGACACCGACGCCCCCGGCCGCCGGGCGTCAGTCCTCCAGGGTGGCGACGAGCACGGTCGCGTACCGCTCCTCGCAGGAGAAGAACCGCGGCGACAGCCCGTGCGAGGAGACGGCCTCGGCCGCCGCGCCGGTCTGCCGCTCGCTCGTCTCGACGAGCAGGTGCCCGCCCGGCGCCAGCCACTTCGGCGCCTCGGCGGCCACCCGGCGCAGCACGTCGAGGCCGTCCGGGCCGCCGTCCAGCGCGACCAGCGGTTCGTGCTCGCGGGCCTCGGGCGGCAGCAGGCCGACCTCCCCGGTCGGTACGTACGGCACGTTGGCGACCAGCACCTCGACCCGCCCGCGCAGGGCGTCCGGCAGCGGCGCGAACAGGTCGCCCCGGAAGACCCGGCCGCCGCGCGGCTCGATGTTCCGGCGCGCGCACTCCACCGCCGCGGGCTCGACGTCCGCGGCGTACACCCGCGCGTCCGGCACGGCCGACAGCAGGACCGCGCCCGCCGCCCCGGAACCGCAGCACAGGTCGACGCAGAGGGCACCGGGCGCGGCCAGCGCGACGGCCCGCTCGACGAGGAACTCGGTGCGCCGCCGGGGCACGAAGACCCCCGGGTCCACGGCGATCCGCAGCCCGGCGAAGTCCGCCCAGCCGACGACGTGTTCCAGGGGGAGCCCGGCGGCCCGCCGCTCGACGAGCACGTCGAGTTCGGCGGCGTCACGGGCCGCGGAGAAGAGGAGTTCCGCCTCGTCCTCGGCGAACACGCAGCCGGCGGCGCGGAGTCGGGAGACGGTGGTGGAGCGGAGGGCGGACGAGGGCGCGAGCGACATGGGGTGACCTTCCGGGAAACCGCCGACCCTACACCGGACCGGCCCCGGGGCGATCACCCGGGGCCGGTCCGCACGCTCGCCCCCGCTCAGCCGAGGAGCGCCTCGATCGCCGCGACGACCTCGGCGGCCTCCGGCTCGGTGCGCGGACGGAAGCGGGTCACGGTCCCGTCGGCGGAGATGAGGAACTTCTCGAAGTTCCACTGCACGTCGCCGGCCTCGCCGTCGGCGTCCGCGACCCGGGTCAGCTCCGCGTACAGCGGGTGCCGGCCGTCGCCGTTGACCTCGGTCTTCTCCAGGAGCGGGAAGGTGACGCCGTACGTCGTCGAGCAGAAGCTCCGGATCTCCTCCGCCGACCCCGGCTCCTGCCCGAGGAACTGGTTGCAGGGCACGCCGACGACGGTCAGACCGCGCTCCCCGTACGTCTTCTGCAGCCGCTCCAGGCCCTCGTACTGCGGGGTGAGGCCGCACTTCGAGGCCACGTTCACCACCAGCACGGCACGGTCCCGGTAGTCGGCCAGGGAGACCGGCTCACCGGTGAGGGTCTTCAGCGGAATGTCGTACAGACTCATGGGGGAGCTCCTCGTAAAGGGACCAAGGCGAGACTAAGGTGTGATGACAGCATGAAGGACGAACCGCTGGCAATCGCCGTCGATTCCCCCGGCGAAGCCGCCCGCCTCGTCCGCTGCCGTCTCTGCGGCCGCCCCCTCACCGGCGCCGGCTCCCGCCGCACCGGCCTGGGCCCCACCTGCGACGCCAAGCTCCACCCCCCGGCCCCCGACATCCGGACCCGCCGCCACGAGGTGGAGCAGGACCCCCTGCCGGGTCTGGACGGGACCGCGGGCTGAAGCCCCCACTCACCGATCCCTTCGAGAAAGCGTGCATCCATGTCCACGTCCCCCGACATCAAGGTCCGCCCCGTCCGCGCGGAGGACTTCCCGCAGTGGCGCGCCCTCTACCGCGGCTACGCCGACTTCTACCGGGTCGAGCAGACCGAGGAGGCGGCCCGGCGCGTCTGGTCGTGGGTGAACGACCCCGACCACGAGGTCGGCGCCCTCGTCGCCGAGGACGGCGGGGGCCGGCTCGTCGGCCTCGCCCACTACCGCCCCTTCGCCCGGCCGCTCTCGGCCACCGTCGGCGGCTTCCTCGACGACCTCTTCGTGGACCCCGCCCACCGCGGCTCCGGCGCCGCCGACCTGCTGCTCGCCGCCCTCCGCGAACTCGCCGCCGAGCGCGGCTGGAGCGTGGTCCGCTGGATCACCGCCGACGACAACCACCGTGCCCGCGCCAAGTACGACCAGGTCGCCACCCGAACCATGTGGGTGACGTACGACATGGCGCCCGGTCACTGATCCTCGGCCCCCGGGAGGCGCTCAGACCCGCCGGAACAGGCCCTCCTGGACCACCGACACGAGCATCCGGCCCGCCCGGTCGTAGATCCGGCCCCGGGCCAGTCCCCGGCCGCCGGTCGCGACCGGGGACTCCTGCTCGTACAGGAACCACTCGTCCGCCCGGAACGGCCTGTGGAACCACATCGCGTGGTCCAGCGACGCCATGTCGAAGCCGCGCGGTCCCCACAGGGGCTCGACCGGGATCCGCACCGCGTCGAGGAGGGTCATGTCGGAGGCGTACGTCACCGCGCAGGTGTGCACCAGCGGGTCGTCGCCCAGCGGCCCCACCGCCCGCATCCACACCGCGCTGCGCGGGTCCGCGTCCTTGACCTCGTCCTTCGTCCAGCGCAGCCGGTCCACGTACCGGATGTCGAAGGGCTGGCGGCGGGCCATCCGCTCCAGCGCCTCCGGCAGCGCCCCGAGGTGGTCGCGGATCTCGTCCGCCAGCTTCGGCAGGGTCTCCGGGTCCACCAGGTGCCGGGGCGGCAGCTGGTGCTCGAAGGCACCCGGCTCGGGGAGGTGGAAGGAGGCCGTCAGATTGAAGATCGTCCGGCCCTCCTGGACGGCCGTGACCCGGCGGGTCGTGAACGACCGGCCGTCCCGGACCCGCTCCACCTGGTAGACGATCGGCACGCCCGGCCGGCCCGGCCGCAGGAAGTACGCGTGCAGCGAGTGCACCGGGCGGTCCTCGTCCACGGTCCGCCCGGCCGCCACCAGGGCCTGCCCCGCGACCTGCCCGCCGAAGACCCGCTGGAGCGATTCCTGCGGGCTGCGGCCGCGGAAGATGTTCACCTCGATCCGCTCCAGGTCGAGCAGGTCCACGAGCCTGTCGGCGGGGTTGGTCACGAGCGTCCTCCTCGGGTGTCCTCGGATGTCCTCTACAGCTGTCCGACCGACGTCACGCGGACGACCGCCCGGCCCTCCTCGTCGGAGGCCGCCAGGTCCACCTCCGCGCTGATGCCCCAGTCATGGTCGCCGTTGGGGTCGGCGAAGGTCTGCCGGACGCGCCACAGGCCGTGCGCCGGGTCCTCCTCGATGGAGAGCAGCTTCGGGCCGCGCGCGTCGGGACCCGTCCCCAGGTCGTCGTACTCGTCCCAGTACGCGTCCATCGCCTCGCCCCACGCGTCCGCGTCCCAGCCGGACTCGGCGTCCATCTCGCCCAGCTCCCCGACCTTGTCGAGGGCGGCCAGCTCGACCCGCCGGAACATCGCGTTGCGCACCAGGACCCGGAAGGCGCGGGCGTTCGCCGTGACCGGCTTGACCTGGTCGGCCTTCTCCTGCGCCTCCTCGGCCGTCTCCACGTCCGGGTTGGCCAGCTGCTCCCACTCGTCGAGCAGCGAGGAGTCCACCTGGCGCACCATCTCGCCCAGCCAGGCGATCAGGTCCTCCAGGTCGTCCGTCTTCAGGTCGTCAGGGATGGTGTGGTCCAGCGCCTTGTACGCGCTCGCCAGGTACCGCAGCACGATGCCCTCGGTCCGCGCCAGCTCGTAGTACGAGGTGAACTCGGTGAAGGTCAGGGCCCGTTCGTACATGTCACGGATGACGGACTTCGGCGACACCGGGTGGTCGCCGACCCACGGGTGCGACTTCCGGTACACGTTGTACGCGTGCCAGAGCAGCTCCTCCAGCGGCTTCGGGTACGAGATGTCCTGGAGCCGCTCCATCCGCTCCTCGTACTCGACGCCGTCCGCCTTCATCTGCCCGACGGCCTCCCCGCGCGCCTTGTTCTGCATGGCGGCGAGGATCTGGCGCGGGTCGTCGAGCGTCGACTCGACCACGGAGACCATGTCGAGGGCGTACGAGGGGGATTCGGGGTCCAGCAGGTCGAAGGCGGCGAGCGCGAACGTCGACAGCGGCTGGTTGAGCGCGAAGTCCTGCTGGAGGTCGACGGTCAGCCGGATCGTGCGGCCCTCCGCGTCCGGCTTCTCCAGCTGCTCCACCACGCCGCCGTCGAGCAGCGACCGGTAGATCGCGATCGCCCGGCGGATGTGCCGGAGCTGGTTCTTCCGCGGCTCGTGGTTGTCCTCCAGGAGCTTGCGCATCGCCTCGAAGGCGTTCCCTGGCCGTGCGATCACCGAGAGCAGCATGGTGTGGGTGACGCGGAAGCGGGAGGTCAGCGGCTCCGGCTCGGAGGCGATCAGCTTCTCGAAGGTGTTCTCCGACCAGGCGACGAAGCCCTCCGGCGCCTTCTTGCGGACCACCTTGCGCCGCTTCTTCGGGTCGTCGCCCGCCTTCGCGAGCGCCTTCTCGTTCTCGATGACGTGCTCGGGCGCCTGCGCCACCACGAAACCGGCCGTGTCGAAGCCGGCCCGGCCCGCCCGGCCCGCGATCTGGTGGAACTCACGGGCCCGCAGCGTCCGCACCCGGTTGCCGTCGTACTTCGTCAGCGCGGTGAAGAGGACCGTGCGGATCGGCACGTTCACGCCCACGCCCAGGGTGTCCGTGCCGCAGATCACCTTCAGCAGACCCGCCTGCGCCAGCTTCTCCACGAGCCGCCGGTACTTCGGCAGCATGCCCGCGTGGTGCACGCCGATGCCGTGCCGCACATAGCGGGAGAGGTTGCGGCCGAAGGAGGTGGTGAACCGGAAGTTGCCGATCATCTCGGCGATCCGGTCCTTCTCCTCCCGCGTGCACATGTTGATGCTCATCAGCGACTGCGCCCGCTCCACCGCCTGCGCCTGCGTGAAGTGCACGATGTACACCGGCGCCTGCTTGGTCTCCAGGAGCTCGGTCAGGGTCTCGGTGATCGGCGTCATCCGGTACTCGTACGACAGCGGCACCGGCCGCGTCGCCGACCGGACCGTCGCCGTCGGACGCCCGGTCCGCCGCGTCAGGTCCTTCTCGAACATCGACACGTCGCCGAGGGTCGCCGACATCAGCACGAACTGCGCCTGCGGCAGTTCCAGGAGCGGGATCTGCCAGGCCCAGCCGCGGTCCTGCTCCGCGTAGAAGTGGAACTCGTCCATGACGACCTGGCCGATGTCGGCGTCCTTGCCGTCGCGCAGCGCGATCGAGGCGAGGACCTCGGCCGTGCAGCAGATGACCGGCGCGTCCGCGTTCACCGACGCGTCGCCGGTCAGCATGCCGACGTTCTCCGTGCCGAAGATCTTGCACAGGTCGAAGAACTTCTCCGACACCAGCGCCTTGATCGGCGCCGTGTAGAAGGTGACCTGGTCGTTGGCGAGCGCCGTGAAGTGCGCCCCCGCCGCCACCAGCGACTTCCCGGAGCCCGTCGGCGTCGACAGGATCACGTTCGCCCCCGACACCACCTCGATCAGCGCCTCCTCCTGCGCCGGGTAGAGCGTGATGCCCCGCTCCTCGGCCCAGGTGGAGAAGGCCTCGAAGAGAGCGTCGGGGTCGGCGGTCGGTGGCAGCTGATCGATAAGGGTCACGCTCCCATCTTGCCTGTATTCCGCTCGGATGAGGCAACCGGCCGTCGGACCCGAAGATCACGCCCGATAGGCTGCTCCGTCGACCGGCCGTCAACTCGACGCCGGCAGGGGAGAAACGGGGCGACACCGAACATGATGGGACCGGCGCACTCGCTGTCCGGAGCAGCGGCCTGGCTCGGCGTGGGAGCCGCCGCGGCCGCCTTCGACCACCCCATGCCCTGGCCGGTGCTCCTCGCCGGCGCCCTGCTGTGCGCGGGCGCCGCCCTCGCCCCCGACCTGGACCACAAGTCGGCCACCATCTCGCGCGCCTTCGGCCCCGTCTCCCGGGGCCTGTGCGAGATCGTCGACAAGCTCTCGTACGCCGTCTACAAGGCGACCCGCAGCCCCCAGGACCCGCGCCGCTCCGGCGGCCACCGCACCCTCACCCACACCTGGCTGTGGGCCGTGCTCATCGGCGGCGGCTGCTCGGCCGTGGCCGTCACCGGCGGCCGCTGGGCGGTCCTCGCCATCCTCTTCGTCCACCTCGTCCTCGCCGTCGAGGGCCTGCTGTGGCGGGCCGCCCGCGTCTCCAGCGACATCCTCGTCTGGCTGCTCGGCGCGACCAGCGCCTGGATCCTCGCCGGCGTCCTCGACCAGCCGGGCAACGGCTCGGACTGGCTCTTCACCGGCCCCGGCCAGGAGTACCTGTGGCTGGGCCTGCCGATCGTCCTCGGCGCCCTCGTCCACGACATCGGCGACGCGCTCACCGTCTCCGGCTGCCCGATCCTGTGGCCGATCCCCATCGCCCGCAAGCGCTGGTACCCGATCGGCCCGCCCAAGGGCATGCGCTTCCGCGCCGGCAGCTGGGTCGAGCTGAAGGTCCTCATGCCGGCTTTCATGGTCCTCGGCGGCGTGGGCGGGGCGACGGCACTCGGCTTCTTCTGATTCCGTGACTCCGACGAGGGCGCTTCCGGCGTGGGTTCTTCCGGCGCCGGGGTTTGGCGGGCGCGCGGGCGCACCAGATTTCCGGTGACCCCGCACCGCTCCCGCCCCGACCCCACCGGAGGCCCCATGCGCCGCAGCGTCACCACCCTCGTCACCGCTCTCGCCGCCGCCCTGCTCCTCGCGGCCCCGGCCGCCCCGCCCGCCACCGCCGACAGCGGCCCGGCCGCCGCCGGGCCCCGGCCGGTGATCCTCGTGCACGGACGCAACGCCGGCCCCGGCGTCTGGGGCTCCCTGAGCGAGCGCCTCCGGGCCGCGGGCCACCCCGCCGACCGGATCTTCGCGTGGAGCTACGACACCTCCCGCTCCACCAACGAGGTCCTCGCCGGACAGCTCGCCGGGTACGTGGACGAGGTGCTGCGCACCACCGGCGCCGACCGGGTCGACCTCGTCGCGCACAGCCTCGGCTCCCTGCCCACCCGCTGGTACGTGAAGCACGGCGGCGGCGCCGCGAAGGTCCGCGACTGGATCTCCCTGGCCGGCCCCAACCACGGCACCACCCTGGCGTGGGCCTGCGCCCTGTGGGACCAGGGCTGCCGGGACATGACCCCGGGCTCGTACGTGGTCTCCCGCCTCAACGAGGGCGACGAGACGCCCGGCACCGTCCGCTACACCACCTTCTGGTCCGCCGGCGACGGCCAGATCCTGCCCACCGGCAGCACCGCCCTCGCAGGAGCCCGCAACGTCCAGGTCGGCGACATGGGCCACAACGACCTGCTCGGCGACCCGGAGGTCGCCGCCGGGGTGATCGCCACCCTCGCGGCGCCCTGACGGGACACGGAACGGGGGCGTACCGACGCAGGCGGTACGCCCCCGTTCCCCGCGGCCTGCCTAGCCGTGCCAGGAGCGCCAGAGCGCCGCGTACGCGCCGTCCGCCGCGACCAGCTCGTCGTGGCTGCCCAGCTCGGTGATGCGGCCGGCCTCGACGACCGCGATCAGGTCGGCGTCGTGCGCGGTGTGCAGGCGGTGGGCGATCGCCACGACCGTCCGGCCGTCCAGGACCTGGCCCAGGGAGCGTTCCAGGTGGCGGGCGGCCCGGGGGTCGAGCAGGGAGGTCGCCTCGTCCAGGACCAGGGTGTGCGGGTCCGCCAGGACGAGCCGGGCCAGCGCGATCTGCTGGGCCTGCGCCGGGGTCAGTGTCCGGCCGCCGGAGCCGACCTCCGTGTCCAGGCCCTCGTCGAGGCCGCGCGCCCAGGCCTCCGCGTCCACGGCCGCCAGGGCCTCCCACAGTTCCCCGTCGGCGGCCCCCGGGCGGGCGAGGAGCAGGTTGTCGCGGAGCGAGCCGACGAAGACGTGGTGCTCCTGGTTGACCAGGGCCACGTGCTCGCGCACCCGCTCGGCCGGCATCCGCGCCAGCTCGGCGCCGCCCAGCGTGACCTCGCCCGTGCGGGGCCCGTAGATACCGGCGAGCAGCCGGCCCAGCGTGGACTTGCCCGCGCCGGACGGGCCGACCAGGGCGAGCCGGGTGCCCGGCGCCACCGCGAGGGACACGTCGTGCAGCACGTCCACGCCCTCCCGGTAGCCGAACCGCACCCCGTCCGCGGCGACCGTGCGCCCCTCGGGCCGTACGGTCTCGTCGCCGACGTCGGGCTCGATGTCACGGACGCCGACCAGACGGGCCAACGACACCTGCGCGACCTGGAGTTCGTCGTACCAGCGCAGCACGATCCCGATCGGGTCCACCAGCATCTGCGCGAGCAGCGCACCCGTCGTCAGCTGGCCCACGTCCATCCAGCCCCGGAAGACGCAGAAGCCGCCGATGGCGAGCACCCCGCACAGCACCGTCGTATGGGTGACCGTCACGACCGGGAAGAGCACCGAGCGGAGGAAGAGGGTGTACCGCTCCCATCGCGTCCACTCCAGGACCCGCCGGTCCGAGAGCGCGACCCGGCGGGCGCCGAGCCGGTGCGCCTCCACCGTCCGCCCCGCGTCCACCGTCTCGGCGAGGGCCGCGGCCACCGCCGCGTACCCGGCCGCCTCCGAGCGGTAGGCCGCCGGGGCGCGCCGGAAGTACCAGCGGCAGCCGGCGATCAGCAGCGGGGCCGCGATCAGCGCGGCGAGGGCGAGCGGTGGCGAGGTGACGGCGAGGCCGCCGATCAGGAGGCCCGCCCACACCACGCCGATCACGAGCTGGGGCACGGCCTCGCGCATGGCGTTCGCGAGCCGGTCGACGTCGGTGGTGATGCGGGAGAGCAGGTCGCCGGTGCCCGCGCGCTCCAGGACGCCCGGCGGCAGCCCGACGGCCCGGACCAGGAAGTCCTCCCGCAGGTCGGCCAGCATCTCCTCGCCGAGCATCGCCCCGCGCAGCCGGACCATCCGCACGAACACGGCCTGCACGACGACCGCGGCGGCGAAGAGGACGAGCGTGCGCTCCAGGCGCAGGTCGGCGGCGCCGTCGGAGAGCCGGTCCACCAGGCGGCCGAGCAGATAGGGCCCGGCCATGGAGACGACGACGGCGACCGCGTTCACCCCGACGAGGAGCGCGAAGGCGGTGCGGTGCCGGCGGAGCAGATCACGGACGTAGGCCCGGACGGTCGCGGTGGCCGCGACGGGCAGGGTGGTGGCGGTCGTCGGGGCCGCCGGGTCGTACGAGGGCGGCGCCAGGCCGATCATGCCGATTCCCCTTTCAGCGCTTCGAGGTCGTCCAGGTCGTCCAGGTCGTCCAGGGCGTTCAGTTCGTCCAGGCCGTCGAGGGGCTTCGGGTCTTCGTCCAGGCCGTTCAGCTCCTCGTCCGTCTCCCGGGTCACGACCGCCCGGTAGCGCGGCTCCGCGGCGAGCAGCTCGCGGTGGGTGCCCGCGGCGACCGCGCGCCCCTCGTGGATCAGGACCACCCGGTCGGCGAGGTCGAGCAGCAGCGGGGAGGAGGCGAGGACCACCGTCGTCGCGCCCGCGCGCAGCTTCCTGATCCCGGCCGCCACCCGGGCCTCGGTGTGCGAGTCGACCGCCGAGGTCGGCTCGTCCAGGACGAGCACCCGCGGATCGGCGACGAGCGAACGGGCCAGGGCGAGCCGCTGGCGCTGGCCGCCCGAGAGGGACCGGCCCCGCTCGGTGATCCGGGTCCGCATCGGATCGCCGTCCGCGCCGACCGACGCCTGGGCGAGCGCGTCGAGGACGTCGTCGCACTGGGCGGCGGCCAGCGCCTCCTCGGGCCGTACGGCTCCGGAGGAGGGCACGTCGAGGAGTTCGCTCAGGGTCCCGGAGAGCAGCACCGGCTCCTTGTCCTGCACCAGGACCGCCGTCCGGGCCTCCTCCAGCGGAAGCCCGTCGAGCGGGACGCCGCCGAGCAGCACGGAGGCGTGGTCCCCGGCGGGTTCGGCCGGATGGCCGCCGAGCCGGTCCGCGAGCCGCCCGGCGAGGTCCGGGTCGCCGCAGACCACGGCGGTGAACCGGCCCGCGGGGGCGAGCAGCCCGCTCGACGGGTCGTACAGGTCGCCGTCGGCCGTCTCACCGCCGGACCCCTCGGCGGCCTCGGTGGGCTCGGTGGCGCGGCGCAGCGCCAGGACGCGGGCGGCGCGCTTCGCGGACGGCCGGGAGAAGGCGAAGGCCATCCCGATCTCCTCCACGGTCCGCAGCGGATGGTGGGTCAGCGCCACCGCGCCGTACACCGTCACCAGCGCGCCCACCGAGATCCGCCCGTCGGACACGAGCCCCGCCCCGTACCCGACGACGGCGATCAGGAGCACGCCGGGCAGCAGGACCTGGACGGCGGCGATCAGGGCCCACATGCGGGCGCTGCGCACGGCCGTGCGGCGCACCTCCTGGGAGGCGGTCCGGTAGCGGCCCAGGAACAGCTCCTCGCCACCGATCCCGCGCAGCACCCGCAGGCCGGCCACGGTGTCGGAGGCGAGTTCGGTGGCCTTGCCGGCCTTGGCACGCTGCTCGTCGGCGCGGCGGGTGGCGGCGGGCAGGAGCGGCAGCGAGGCGAGCGCGAGCGCCGGGACGCCGAGCGCCACGACGAGACCGAGCGCCGGCTCGTACACGACGAGTCCCGCGCAGACCGCGACCAGGGTGACGGCGGAGGCGGCGAAGCGGGAGAACGCCTCCACGAACCAGCCGATCTTCTCCACGTCGGACGTGGAGACGGCGACGACCTCGCCGGCCGCGACCCGGCGGGTCAGCAGCGAGCCGAGCTCGGCCGTCTTGCGGGCGAGGAGCTGCTGGACGCGGGCGGCGGCGGTGATCCAGTTGGTGACGGCGGTGCGGTGGAGCATCGTGTCGCCGACGGCGATGCCGACGCCCAGGGCCACGAGCACGCCGCAGCCGAGGGCGAGCAGGCCGCCGTCGTGCTCGACGACGGCCTGCACGGCGAGGCCGACACCGAGCGGGAGGGCGGCGATGGACAGCTGGAGCAGCAGCCCCCACAGCAGGGACCTCGCCTGTCCGCCGATCTGCATGCGTCCGAGCCAGACCAGGAACCGGGTGCCCGAGCGGACGTCGGGAACCCCCGGGTCGGCGTACGGGAGTTGATGGATCTGCATGACGTCCCAAAGGCTGTTCGGGGGCGGACGGGGGGTGGACGGGGGGTGGACGCGGAGCCGGACGGCGGCACGCGGGCGCACGCCGGCGGGGTCCTTGTCAGGTTCGCCCTTCCGCCCGCCCCGGGGCAACGGGTTTTCGGTCGAGGACACCCGGTCGGGCAGGGTCCCGCGACCGCCGCGGAGGCGTGTGGGACCGAAGGGGCTTGCTTGACGGGCGACTTGGGTGTGACCAAGGGTTACAGCCGATGTCACGGTCAACTCCGGCTCTGATGAGAGCAGTTCATGCACGGACTGTCCTCGCGCGCCAGGAACCGACAGGGCCGGAAGGGCCGGTGGGGCGCTCTGCCGGCGTCGCTGACGGTGGCCGCCTCACTGGCCGGTGCCGCGGCCCCGGCGGGAGCGGAGGAGGGCGGCGCGGTGTCCGTCGGACCGGCGCGGATCGACGTACCGGGATCGGTCGGGAAGTCCAGGGCCGAGCGGGAGAAGGCGCTGCGCGCGTACTGGACGCCGGAGCGCATCGAGGAAGCCGTGCGCGTCGGTGACGGGTGTGCCGGTGGTGCCCGTGCCGGTGGCAGACGGCGACGGCCGGCCGGGGTGGGGCGGAGACGGCGCGGGCCTCCGGTCCCGTCCCCGGGCAGGCGATCGACCAGGTGGGGAAGGTCTTCTTCAACTTCCCCGGCGGACAGCCGGGTTCCTGCACGGGGACCGTGGTGGACTCGCCCTCCGGAAGGGTCGTGATCGCGGCGGCGCACTGCGTCGAGCACGGCGGACCGGGCGGGGAGTGGTTCACCAACTTCGCCTTCGTGCCCGCGTTCGAGAACGGGGAGGAGCCGCTCGGCCTGTTCACGGTGGCCGACGTCGCCACGGACGGACTGTGGGCCGGCGACGCGGACGAGACGCACGACTACGGCGTCCTGGTCGTCAACGACGACGCCGAGGGCGAGACCGTCGCGGACGTGGCCGGCGCCCTTCCCCTCCGCACCACGCCGAGCGCCACCGCGAACGTGCACATCACCGGCTACCCCGCCGCAGGGGGGTACGACGGCAAGAACCAGGAGCACTGCGAGGACCTGACCGAGCCCACCCTGCCGCCGAGGAAGCTGATCTGGGTCAACTGCCCCACCATGGAACAGGGCGCCAGCGGCGGCCCCTGGCTCCACGGCTTCGACGCGACCACACAGGAGGGGGAGATCTACGGCGTCAACACGATCCTCGACGACCTGGGGAACATCTACACTCCCCCGGTTCGACAACAGGACGCTCCAGATGGTCGCCATCATGGACATGGCGGCCGGAGCCATGTGACCGCCTTCGTGCGAGCAGTCGGGAGAGGGGTGGAGCACCATGGAGGAACCACCGCGCAGGGGGCGCCCGCCTCGGTACAAGCGGGAGGGCCGGGAGCGCCCGCACCTCGGGAGCGACCACCCCTACTGGACCCCGGAGCGGATGGCCGCCACCCGGGGTGCCCCCTACCCGGCGCTCGAGCCCTTCGCCCGGCGTGAGCCGGAGCCGCCCCGCCTCCTCGACCCGGCGGCGGGGGGTCCGCCGCCCCGCGTCGTCCGGACGGGCCGGCCGGCCTTCTGGCTCGCCACGCCGACCGGCCGGGAGCCGTACGAGCCCCGGCGGCTCCTGTACGCGCTCCTCGCCGCCGACCTCGGCATCGCACCCGAGCGGCTGGTCGTCGACGACGGGCCCTGCCCGTGGTGCGGGACGCGGCACGGCTTCACCGCCGGTGACGGCACCGACGACGGCCCGTCGGTCCGCTTCGGGGTCGTCACGGCGGGGCGCACCGCCGTGTACGCCCTGTCCGACACGGCGGTCGGTCTCGGGCTCGGAGAGCGCCTCGGCCCCTCCGCCCGGGCCGAGGCCGACGCCCGGTCCGCGGCCCGCAGGGGCGCCTACGACCAGATGGCCGTCCGGGGCCGGTGCGGACCGGGGCGGGACGCCCTCCCGGCCGACCTCACCTACGTGGCCGTACCGGGAGACCTCGTGGTCACCGCCCTCTGGCGCACGCCCGCGGAGCCGACGCCTTCCTGAGGAGGGCTCAGGGGCGGGTGGCGCGCTCCAGGGCGAGGAGGGCGGAGACGTACCGGCGGCCGGTGGCGCGCTCCATGCCGATCTCGCACATCCGGTTGGCCGAGAGGTGCGCGTCGAAGGGGCGGGCGGTGACCTCGGCGGCCTCGCGGGCCGTCGCCGAGGCCGTCAGCTCGGGATGGAGCATGCCCCGGTCGCCGGCGAAGGCGCAGCAGCCCGCGTCGACCGGCACGACGACCTCCTCGGCGCAGAACCCGGCGATCTCGGTGAGCTCGTCCACGACGCCGAGGTGCCGCATCGAACAGGTCGGGTGCACGACGGCCGCGCCCACCCGGCGGCGCACCTCAAGGCGGGGGAGGAGCTCCCGGGCCGCCCACACCGGGGAGTCCAGGACGGTCAGTTCGGCGTGCAGCGCGCGGTTGTCGTCGGTGAGGTGGGGGACGACCTCGCGGGCGAGGCCGAGGGCGCACGAGGAGGCGTCCACCACCAGCGGGAGCCGGCCGCCGGCGGTCCAGCCCCAGGCGGCCTCGACGATCCGGTTGGCCATCACCGCGTGGCCCTCCTCGTACCCCTTGGAGTGCCAGATGGTGGCGCAGCACGTACCGGCCACGTCCTCGGGGATCCACACGGGCAGCCCGGCCCGCGCCGAGACGGTGACGACGGCCTCCGGCAGGGAGGGGCCGGGGGTGCCCTCCGGGTTGCCGAAGACGCGGTTGACGCAGGACGGGTAGTAGACGGCGGCGGCCGCGGGGCGGTGGGTGCGGGGCAGCCTGCGGGGCGCCGCTCCGGGGAGCTCGGGCAGCCACTCCGGTACGAGATCGGGCCGGACGACCCTGCGGGCGAGGCCGGTCACCCGCTCCATGAAGCCGTCGCCCATCCGCCCGGCACCCCCCACGGCGAGCCGCGCCGAGGTCTCCACGAGACGGAAACGCTTCGCGGCGAGGGCGGCGATCCGCTCCTCGCGCGGGGAGTGCCGCTCGTGCCGGAACCCCCTCATCAGCGCGCCGGTGTCGATGCCGACGGGGCAGGCCAGCTTGCAGGTGGAGTCCCCGGCGCAGGTGTCCACGGCGTCGTAGCCGTACGCCTCCAGGAGCCGCTGTTCCACGGGGGAGCCGTCGGCCTGTCGCAGCATCTCCCGGCGGAGCACGATCCGTTGGCGCGGAGTGGTCGTCAGGTCGTGGCTGGGGCAGGTCGGTTCGCAGAAGCCGCACTCGATGCACGGGTCGGCGATCCGCTCCACGGCCGGGATGGTCTTCAGGCCGCGCAGGTGCGCCTGGGGGTCCCGGTCGAGGACGATCCGGGGGGCCAGGACCCCCTCGGGGTCGATGAGTTCCTTGGTCCGCCACATCAGCTCGGTCGCCTTCGGGCCCCACTCCAGCTCCAGGAAGGGGGCGATGTTGCGGCCGGTGGCGTGCTCGGCCTTCAGCGAGCCGTCGAAGCGCTCGACGGTGAGCTTGCAGAAGTCGGCCATGAAGGAGGCGTACCGCTCGACGTCGGCCGGGTCGGCGGCGTCGAAGGCGAGCAGGAAGTGCAGGTTGCCGTGGGCGGCGTGACCGGCGACGGCCGCGTCGAAGCCGTGCCGGGCCTGGAGGTCGAGCAGCTCCGCGCAGGCCTCGGCCAGCCGGGCCGGGGGCACCGCGAAGTCCTCGGTGATCAGGGTCGTACCGGCGGGGCGGGAACCGCCGACGGCCGTCACGAACGCCCTGCGGGCCTTCCAGTGGCCGGCGATCGTCCCGGGGTCGCGGGTGAAGGCGTTGTCGACGGAAGGGGTCGGGGCGACCAGGTCGAGCCCGGCGAGGACCTCGTCCGCCGCCCGCTCGTACGCGGCCAGTGCGGCCTCGTCGGGTGCCCGGAACTCGACGAGCAGCGCCGTGGCGTCCCGGGGCAGCCCCGCCCAGTCGGCCGGGACGCCGGGCACGCGCACCGAGGCCCGCAGCGTGTTGCCGTCCATGAGCTCGACGGCCAGCGCCCCGGCCTCGTTGAACCGGGGCACGGCCGCCGCCGCGGCGGGCAGGGACGGGAAGAGGAGCAGGGCGGTGGAGACCAGCCGGTCGAGCGGCAGGGTGTCGAGGACGACCTCGGAGAGGAAGCCGAAGGTGCCCTCGGAGCCGACCATCAGACCGCGCAGGATCTCCATCGGGGTGGCGCCGTCGAGGAAGGCGTCGAGACGGTAGCCGTTGGTGTTCTTGATCGCGTACTTGGCGCGGATCCGGTCCGTGAGCTCCTGATCGGCCTCGATCTCGGCCTTGAGGGCGAGCAGCCCCGCGCAGAGGCGTGGCTCTGCGCGGGCCAGCTCCTCGTCGGCGGCCGGGTCGGCGGTGTCGACGACCGTCCCGCTCGGGAGCACGAAGGTGAGCGAGGAGACCGTCCGGTACGCGCTCCGGGCGGTGCCCGCGGTCATGCCGGAGGCGTTGTTGGCGACGACCCCGCCGATGGTGCAGGCGACCGCGCTGGCAGGGTCCGGGCCGAGCACGCGCCCGTACGGGGCGAGGGCCGCGTTGGCGCGGACGACGGTGGTGCCGGGGCGGATCCGGGCCCGGGCGCCGCCGTCCAGGACCTCGACGCCCGCCCAGTGGCGGCGGACGTCGACGAGGATGTCCTCGCCCTGCGCCTGCCCGTTGAGACTGGTCCCGGCGGCCCGGAAGACCACCTCGCGGCCCTTGCCGCGGGCGTAGGACAGCACGGCGGAGACGTCGTCGACGTCCTCGGCGACCACGACCACCTGCGGCAGGAACCGGTAGGGGCTGGCGTCGGAGGCGTACCGCACCAGGTCGGAGACGCCCGAGAGCACCTTCTCGGGGCCGAGCAGCGCCGCCAGGTCCTCGCGCAGCCGCCGGGGGGTGCCCCGCGCCTGGAGGTCCGGGACCCGGTCCGGGGCCGGGGTCCGCTTCCGGCCCGGACGGAGCGACCGCGGGTTCGGTTCCAGCAGCGGCATGGCACGGCTCCCCTCGGCGCGGGCGCCGGAGGCCTCAGCAGCCGCTCTCCGGGGCGGGCCCGGCCAGGGCGGTCAGCAGACCTCCGAGCACCTCGCGCTGTTCGACGGTCAATGGAGCCAGGATGTCCTCTGCGGCGGCCCGGCGCGCGCTGCGCAGCTCCCGCAGCGTGGCGCGGCCCTCGTCGGTGAGCTCGATCCGCACCACCCGGCGGTTGGCCGGATCGGGCACCCGGCGCACCCGCCCGGCCGCCTCCAGACCGTCGACGAGGCTGGTCACGGCACGCGGGACGACCTCCAGGCGGGCGGCGAGGTCGGCCATCCGGGGCGGGGCGTCGCCGAACTGCGCGACCAGGCGAAGGAGCCGGGACTGGGCCGGGGTGATGCCGACCGGCTCCAGGTGGCGCTTCTGGATGCGGTGGAGCCGGCGGGTGAGCCGGAGCAGCTGCTCGGCGAGGAGCCCGTCGGGGTCGGGGGTGCTCACGGCGGGGGTGTTCATGCGGGAACGATATCAGGACCTAGCTCATTGTGAACATAGGTAAGAGTGAGCTATAGTCCGATGCGTGTCTTCATGTCCCGCCCCCGGGCCGTGTCCGCTCTTCGGATCCGGCCCGGCCCGAAGGGCGGATCCGGCCCGGCCCCCTCGGGCGCGGTCCCGAACCCCTCGAAGGAGCCCATGCGTCCCCACGACGAGTCCACCTGGACACCCCCGCCGCGCGATCCCGCGCAGCCGAAGGAGCCCGCCCAGCTGCGGCGCATTCTCGGCCTCTTCCGGCCCTACCGCGCCCGCCTCGCACTCGTCGGCCTGCTGGTCGCCGCCGCCTCGCTGGTCTCGGTCGCCTCCCCGTTCCTCCTCAAGGAGATCCTCGACACCGCGATCCCCGAGGGGCGCACCGGGCTGCTCAGCCTGCTCGCCCTCGGCATGATCGCCACCGCCGTCCTGACCGGCGTCTTCGGCGTGCTCCAGACCCTGATCTCCACCACGGTGGGCCAGCGCGTCATGCACGACCTGCGCACCGCCGTCTACGGCCGGCTCCAGCGGATGTCGCTGGCCTTCTTCACCCGGACCCGGACCGGCGAGGTCCAGTCCCGGATCGCCAACGACATCGGCGGCATGCAGGCCACCGTCACCTCCACGGCCACCTCCCTGGTCTCCAACCTCACCGCCGTCGTCGCGACCGTGGTCGCCATGCTCGCCCTCGACTGGCGGCTCACTGTCCTCTCGCTCCTTCTGCTCCCCGTCTTCGTCTGGATCAGCCGGCGGGTCGGCCGCGAGCGGAAGCAGATCACCACCCAGCGCCAGAAGCAGATGGCCGCCATGGCCGCGACCGTCACCGAGTCCCTCTCCGTCAGCGGCATCCTCCTCGGCCGCACCATGGGCCGCGCCGACTCGCTGACCGAGTCCTTCGCCCGGGAGTCCGAGCGCCTCGTCGACCTCGAAGTGCGCTCCTCCATGGCCGGACGCTGGCGGATGTCCGTCATCGGGATCGTCATGGCCGCCATGCCCGCCCTGCTCTACTGGGGGGCCGGCCTCGCGGTGCAGGCCGGCGGCGCCGCGATATCGCTCGGCACCCTGGTCGCCTTCGTCTCGCTCCAGCAGGGCCTCTTCCGGCCCACCGTGAGCCTGCTCTCCACCGGCGTGCAGATACAGACCTCGCTCGCGCTCTTCCAGCGCATCTTCGAGTACCTCGACCTCCCGGTGGACATCACCGAGCCCGAGGAGCCCGTCCGCATCGGCGCCGTCCGCGGTGAGATCGGCTTCGAGAAGGTCGGCTTCCGGTACGACCCCGAGGGCGCCGGCCGCCCCACCCTCGCCGGCATCGACCTCACCGTCCCCGCCGGTGGCAGCCTCGCCGTCGTCGGCCCCACCGGCTCCGGCAAGTCCACCCTCGGCCACCTCGTGCCCCGGCTGTACGACGTGACCGAGGGTCGGGTCACCCTGGACGGCGTCGACGTCCGCGACCTCGGCTTCGACACCCTCGCCGGGGCCGTCGGCGTCGTCTCCCAGGAGACGTACCTCTTCCACGCCTCCGTCGCCGACAACCTGCGCTTCGCCAAGCCCGACGCCACCGACGCGGAGATGGAGGCCGCCGCCAGGGCCGCCCAGATCCACGACCACATCGCCTCGCTGCCCGACGGCTACGACACCCTCGTCGGCGAGCGAGGCCACCGCTTCTCCGGCGGCGAGAAGCAGCGCCTCGCCCTCGCCCGTACGATCCTGCGCGACCCGCCGGTGCTCATCCTCGACGAGGCGACCAGCGCCCTCGACACCCGCACCGAGCGCGCGGTCCAGCAGGCCGTCGACGCCCTCTCCGCCGGGCGCACCACGATCACCATCGCCCATCGCCTCTCCACCATCCGCGACGCCGACCGGATCGTCGTCCTGGAGGCGGGCCGGATCGCTGAGAGCGGCACCCATGAGGAGCTGATGGCCCGGGACGGCCGATACGCCGCCCTGGTCCGCCGCGACGAACAGGCGAACGTGGGAGCGGTTGTTCCCGCGAACGTGTGATCGTCCCCGGTTTTCTCGCTCAACTCCCGTACGGCGTCGGATGATTACGGTGCGCAAGCGGCGGGCTGCAGACCGCGACTGCGCTGTCCCACGAAACACCTGTACGAGGAGAAGCACCACCATGAACGTGATCACCGATCTGCTCGCCGGCGTCCTCCACTTCCTGGGCTGGCTCGTCTGACGCTCGCAGTTCCCGGCGCCGCCGGCCCCCCGTCCCAGGGGGCCGGCGGCGCCGTCGTGTACGCGCCGATATCGACTGATTTGGGCGGTATCGCGAGGGCTGTCGACTCGTTGGGCAGCACATGAAGCAGCTCAGACGACGCCGCTGGATCTGGTCTCCCATCACCTCCTGGCAGGCCAGACGACTGGCCCGGGTGACCGGGGTGGACTTCGACGACGCCTGGGTCGAGATCAGACTGACCACCCATCCGGACGAGCGGCATTTCGCCCTCGCCCACGACGTCCTCACCCAGGTCCTCCTCGCCCGGAGCGCCGTCTGCCTGGAAGAGGGGCCGCGGTACGCGCCGGAGGGGGAGTGGCGGCCGCGCGACGGATCGCTCAGACGGTGACCGGTTCCGGGGTCCGCGCGGGCTCGGCCGCGAGGAGGCGGCGGATCTCGGCCACCGCGGCGCGGCCGGCCCGGTTGGCGCCGATCGTCGAGGCCGACGGGCCGTAACCGACCAGATGGACGCGCTCGTCGAGGACGGCACGGGTCCCCTGGAGACGGATGCCGCCACCGGCCTCCCGAAGCCGCAGCGGGGCCAGGTGGTCGATCGCCGGCCGGAAACCGGTCGCCCACAGGATCACGTCCGCGTCGACCGTGCGGCCGTCCGCCCAGACGGCCCCGGTCGGCGTGATCCGTTCGAACATCGGCTGCCGGTCCAGGACGCCGTTCGCCAGCCCCGCGCGGATCGCGTCGTTGAGCGGCAGCCCCGTCACCGAGACCACACTGCGCGGCGGCAGCCCCCGCCGCACCCGCTCCTCGACCAGGGCGACGGCCGTACGGCCCTCCGCCTCGCCGAAGGGCCCCTCCCGGAAGACCGGCTCGCGCCGGGTCACCCAGGTGGTCGCCGCGGCGTGCTCCGCGATCTCCAACAGGTGCTGCGTGGCCGACGCCCCGCCGCCCACCACGATCACCCGCCGTCCGGCGAAGGCCTCGGGCCCCGGATACCGCGCCGTGTGCAGCTGAAGCCCCCGAAAGGTCTCCTGCCCGGGGTAACGGGGCCAGAACGGCCGGTCCCACGTGCCGGTGGCGTTGATCAGAGCCCGGGCCGCGTACACCCCCTCCGAGGTCTCCACCCGCAGCCGGCCGCCCTCGCCCTCGCGGACGGCGGTCACGTCGACGGGCCGGTGCACCCGCAGACCGAAGGTCTGCTCGTACGTGTCGAAGTACCCGCCGATCACCTCGGAGGAGGGCCGCCCCGGATCGGCCCCGGTCAGCTCCATGCCCGGCAGGGAGTGCATCCCGTGCACCTTCCCGTAGGTCAGTGAGTCCCACCGGAACTGCCAGGCCCCGCCCGGCCGGGGCGCGTGGTCGAGGACGACGAAGTCCCGGTCCGGCTCAAGCCCGACGCGCCGCAGATGGAAGGCGGCGGAGAGCCCCGCCTGCCCGGCGCCGATCACCACGACGTCCACCGCCCGGCCCGCTGCTTCGACCACAAAATCGTTCACGTTTCTACTAACAGGGTCGGTCCCCGGGATCTTCCCGCCCCGTCGCCACCGACACGCTCGACGGAGTCTCGCGACGAGGGCGCGAGATCCCGCGTCCGGGGCGGCAGGATGACCCCATGTCACCCTCCTTCACCACCCGCGTCCTCCACCTCACCACCGGCACCCGCGAGACGGTCACCGACCTGACCCGGTCCTGCGAGGACTTCCTGTCAGAGGTGGCGGCAGCCCGCGACGGCCTCCTCAACCTCTTCGTCCCGCACGCCACCGCAGGCCTCGCCGTCCTGGAGACCGGCTCCGGCAGCGACAGCGACCTCCTGGCCACCCTCCACCACCTCCTCCCCGCCGACGACCGCTGGCAGCACCGCCACGGCACCCCCGGCCACGGTCGCGACCACGTCCTCCCCGCCTTCCTCCCGCCCCACGCCACCCTCCCGGTCGTCGGAGGCGGCCTCGCCCTGGGCACCTGGCAGTCGGTCTGTCTGGTCGACACCAACAAGGACAACCCGGAGCGTCAGGTGCGGCTCAGCTTCCTGGGCTGACCGGGCCGATCAGGATCGGCCCGGGTGTGGCCGTCATGTCCTGTCGTCGATCCCCGTGTCGGGAAGGGCCTCGCGTACGGCCTTGCGGGTGGTGCCGAGCTTCTTGAGGATGTGGGCCACATGCTGCTCGACGGTACGGGGGGAAACGAACAGCGCCTGAGCGATGTCCTGGTTGGTGGAGCCTTGGGCCAGCATTTCGGCGACCTGCCGCTCGCGCGGGGACAGCCGGCCACCGTAGCCCCGGCGGCCGCGCGCGGGCCGCTGTACCAGGCCGAGTCGGCTCAGGGTGTCCCGGCAGCGGGCGGCGTCGGCGGTGGCGCCGAGGCGGCTGTAGGTGTCGAGGGCCTCGGTGAGGTGGGCGGTCGAGGCGTCGGGCCGTGCGGGGGCGAATGCCCTGCCGGCGTACTCGGCCGCACGGGCTGCCTCGTACGGTCGGCCGATCGCCTTCCAGAGCCGCTGCGCCCGTGTGAAGAGCTCCGCGGCCGCAGCGGATTCGCCGACGTGGTGGAGCAGACCGCGGGCGAAGTGGAGCTCGGCGTCGGCGGCGGGCGTGTCGGCGTCGCGCAGGCCGCGTTCGGCGTCGTCGGCGAGCTGCTGGGCGTACCGGCGATCCGCGCGGGCCAGTGCCGCCTCGACCGCGACAGGGACCACGCCGGTCCCTCGCGCCCAGGCAGCGGCTTCCCGCAGCATGGCCACGGCGGGCTCGATCACGGCGAGGGCTTCCTCGAGCGAGCCCTGGGCGAGCTGGACGACCGCGATCCCGGACGCGGCCCGCAGCGCCGTGGTGACCTGCGACTCGCGCTCCCCGTACCCGGCGGCGAGACTCAGCTGCTCCAGCGCCCGGGAGCGTTGGCCCCTCGCGTTGGCCAACCGGCCCAGCAGCAAGGCCTGTTCGTGGCCCGCCATGGCGATGTCGGGGAATTCGGCGCCGAGGGCGGCGAAGTCCTCCTCCAGGCCGTCCCAGTGGCCTGCGAGGCCGTTCAGGCGCAGCAGGGCGATCCGGCTGTAGCACTCCAGGTGGGGGGTGCCGGCGCGGTGTGCGAGGTCGCGGCTCTCGGTGAGCAGGGCGCGGGCGCGGCGATCGTGTCCGAGTTCGATGGCGATGTCGCCGACGTTGTAGAGGGCACGGGCGGTCTGCCGCAGCACACCGGGGTCGCCGGAGCCACGGGGCAGTCGGTCGAGCAGGGGCCAGACGGCGGGGTCTCCCTGCCGGGCCATGAGAGTCAGGCGGGTGGCCTGTACGGCGGCGGTCACCGCATCGTCGGTGGTGCCGTGCAGGGTGCGCTCGGCCTGGTCGATCCACTTCCATGCCTGGTCGGAGCCGCCGCTGCGCTCGTTCATCGCCAGGGCGACCATCGCCCGGGCGGCTCGCTCCGGGCGGGTGGTCAGCTCCTCGACCGACCGGCGGATCTCCCGGAAGCCGTCGCGGTCTCCGCCGTGGTTGACCATGAGCAGGCCGAGCCCCAGACGGATCTCGCCCCGGGTGGCCTCCGACTGGCGTGGGTCGTCGATGAGCCGCCGCAGCAGGGTGACAGTGGCGGCATGGTCGGTGCTGTCGACCGAGATCCGGGCGAGCGAGAGGGCGGTTCGCGAACGGACCTCGTCCCCGAGGTCCGGCTGTTCGAGCATCCGGTGGAGCAGGGCGGCAGCGGTGCCGGTGTCGCCGAGAGCGATGGCCTGGTCGGCGGCGGCTTCGGCGCGGCGGAACCAGGCTTCGCGGTCTCCGGCGGCGAGCGTGTGGTGGGCCATCTGCACCAGTGGAGGCGGGGTCTGCCCCTCGAGTGCCTCGACGGCCCGCCGGTGGAGGCGGGTGCGCAGGGGGCCCGGCACGTTCTGGTAGGCGACCTGCTGGGCGAGGACGTGCCGGAAGACGTACAGGCCGACGTCGTCCTCGCGGAGCACCGCGGCCTGCAACGCGTCGGTGAGGCCCCGCGCGCCCTGATCGGGATCAAGTCCGGCGACGGTGGTGAGCAGCGGCTCGGCGGCGGGGACGGCCAGGATGGCGGCGGCGTCGACGACCGCGGCGCCGGCGGGGGAGAGTCCGGCCAGGCGCTCGGTCACCGCCTCGCGCAGCCCCCTGGGGACCTGGGTCTGTTCGAGGATCGCCACGGCGTCCTCGGCGTTGCCGCGCCGCCCCTGCTCGCCGAGGGTGATCAGGTCCTCTTCGGCGACCAGAGGCAGCCCCTCGCTGCGGTCGTACACGGCCCTGGCGAGGCCAGGGGTGGTGTGCGAGCCGAGGGCGGCGGTGGCCAGCTCCGCGACGTCGGCCTCGGTGAGCGGCGCCAAGGTGATCACCGTGCCGCCGGTGCCGGGCGGGTGGCGGTAGGCGGCGCCGAGGACGGGTGTACGGGGCGGCAGGTCCTCGGCACGGTACGTGAGCACCAGACTCAGCTCGGCGGGCAGGTCGCGCGCGAGCAGCAGGAGGAGCTCACGGGTGGCGTCGTCGACCCAGTGCATGTCCTCGACGACGATCACCGCCGGGCCCAGCGCGGCGAGCAGGGAGCGCACTGCCCGGACGAGCTGGTGGCGCTCGGCCTGCGGGTCGCCCGGTGGAGTCGGCGGCGGAGGGAGCCGGTCCGCCAGGTCGGGCAGCAGAGGTGCGAGGGCGCCGGACGCCGGCGGAAGGTCCGTGGCGGGCAACCCGGAGCCGGCCTTGGCCAGAGCGTCGATGAGCGGACCGTAGGGGTACGGTTCGCGCAGCGGCTGGCAGTAGCCGGTCAGCACGTGCCGGCCTTCGGCGGTCAGCGCGGCGGTGGCCTCGTGCACCAGGCGGGACTTGCCGATTCCGGCCTCGCCCTCGATCAGTACGACGGCCGGCGGGCGCCGGACGGCGGCCAGCAGCGTGCCGAGCTCCCGTCGGCGGCCGACGAAGACGAAGCCGCCGCTGACAGGCGCCGCCTGCTGGCTGCTCGGCCGTGCCACGCCACCACCTTCCCTGCCTGGTCAGGCTAGGTCCGGCGGTGACGAGCGGCAAGCGCGGCCGAGACCGCCCAAGGCCCTCGGTACGGTCGTTCCGATCACCGGGCCGCGGGCGTCGGAGAGAGGGACAGTTCCACCATGACGCGGGTGCCGGCGGCCGTGCGCCGCAGAGTGCACCTGTCGGCGTATTCCTCGACCAGCCGCAGGCCGCGTCCACCGCAAGCCGGGTCGTCGATGACGTGCCGCGAACCGACGCCCGCGGCCTGCCGGGATCGCCAGCGGCCGCTGTCCTTGACCTGCACCGTCAGCATGTCGGCCGTCGTGGCCAGAATCAGGGTCACGTCCGGGCTTCCGCTGTGCCGCACCGCGTTGGTCACCAGTTCGGTGACGACGAGGGCCAGCGCGGCCTCCGCATCCTCCGGGACGTCCCAGAGCCGTGCCGACGTCCGTGCGAAGCGCCGCAGGGCGGGCACCGAGGCGGGAACGGCGGACATCGTGCAGACGGCCGTCCTCTCACGGACGCCGGCGCCCCGCGGCACCGGCGCGGCCGCATCGGGAACAGCCGGAACACGGCGGAGGGCGGTGGTCGTGGCGATCATCTCGGACTCCTGGGGCATGTGCGGCGACCCCCTTCTGCCTTCCAAGGTCGCCGCCCCGGCCGGGTGGAAACAATGCGGACCCCTATACGTACGGGTACGCAAAATTAACCGGCCACCGAGGTGTGCCCCTGCTGCGCGCCATGGGGCACCGCGTCGCACTGCTGCGGACGTCGGATCTCGCGGGCCTCCTACCGCCCGGAGCGGCGCAGGGGCAGGTCCGCTGCGAGGTGTGCGCCGAGTGGGCCGGCCGCGATGCGCAGGGTGCCGCCGTGGCCTGCGGCGCTTTCGCGGGCGATGGCCAGGCCGAGGCCGGTGCTGTCGGTGCGAGGGGAGCCGTCGGCATGCTCGGTGCGGAGGGTGACCTGGATGGTGGTGTGTGCGGAGCGGCAGGCGTTGTCGATGCGGATCGCGCAGGAGCCGCCCCGGTTGGAGGGCGCTGCCGTGGACGTATACGGGCTTGTCGGCGACGCAGCGGAAGTCCAGCGGAAGTCCAGGGGACGTGGGTGGCAGGTGCTGGTACTCCGCGACGAGGTCGTGGGCGAGGGCGGCCAGCTCTACGGTGCTGCCGCCGGGCGGGGCCGTGGCATCCAGGCGGGTCAGCAGCAGGTCCTCGCTGAGGTACTGGAGACGTGTGGTGTCGGTGAGCGCGCCGCGGACGACCTCGGGCCAGTCCACGCCTTGCGGGTGGGTGAGTGCCGCTTCGAGGGAAGCGCGCAGGATGGCAAGGGGGCTGCGTAGCTCGTGGGAGGCGCCGGCGACGAACCGCTGCCGGCGCTCGGGCGCGCTGTGCAGCTGGTCCAGGGTGGCGTTGACGGAGTGCGCCGGTTCGGTGATCTCGTCGTCGGAGGCCGGTACGGGGACCCGGCGGCTGAGTGAGCGGGCGGTGATGTCGTCGAGTTCCCGGCGGATCGCGTCGACGGGGCGCAGCGGGCGACCGACGGCGGCCCAGGCGGTGGCGGTGGCGGTGGCCAGGAGCCCGGTGGCCGGAACGCCGGCGGCCGGGCCCACGGGCAGCGCTTGGTGGGCGCTGAACGCCGGCAAGGTGGTGCTGCTCAGGCTGAGCCACAGCAGCGCGACGAGGACCAGGAAGCCGGCCGTGGTCCCGGCGAGGACGGCGGAGCCGGTGCGCAGCGGTAGGTCGCGGCCGGAGGGCTGGGCGAAGGGAGGTCACCGTTCCGCCGCCCGCCCCGACGGGCACGCCGTACCTCAGTGACCTGCCGGTCATGTCCTGGCTCGTCGGCTGGGGCGCTGCAGCGCGGCCTGAGCCCAGGCGCGCTCCCGATGGTCTGCGACTGCGGCCATCACGGCCGCGGGAAAAGGACCGGTGAGCCTTGTTCTGGGCGGTCATCCTGAAAAGGTAGGGGTGCAAGGTTTTTCCCTGCGGGCCCGGCTAGAGTGATGCGGTGACCACGCGACGACGCCGGGGCCCGTACGCCAAGACCGCCGCCAAGCGGCAGGAGATCCTCGACGCGGCTCTGGCCGCCTACGCGGAAGCCGGTAGCCGCGGGGTGTCGGTGCGGGACATCGCCCAGCGGGTGGGGATGACCGACGCGGGCGTCCTGCATCACTTCGGGAGCCGCGAGGCACTGCTCACGGCGGTGGTCGAGGCCCGCGACACGGCGGCGTCCGAGGCGTACAGCCCGGAGACCGTGCTGTGGCGGACGGAGCTCCTGGCCCGGAACGCCGCCACGCCCGGCCTGGTCAAGCTGTTCCTGGACATCGCCGCAGCCTCGGCCGACCCCGACCACTCGGGGCATGCGTTCTTCACCGAGCGGTACCGCGGCCTGAGGCTCCAGATCGCGGCACTGCTCGCCGGCGGGCCGCCGCCGGGGGCCGGCTCCGAGGGGCCGGTGGCGGACGCCGATGCCGACTGGGCCGCGCGGATCCTGCTGGCCGCGACGGACGGCATCCAGCTCCAGTGGCTGCTGGAGCCGACGATCGACATGGCGGGGGACATCGGCCGGCTGCGGGACGTGCTGCTGGACGTGCTGGACCGGCAGCGGGAGTGCGAGCCGGGGCCTGAGGGCACTCCCGCGCCTTAGTCCGCCACCGTTCTCTGGGCGATCACCGCGTCGGCGACGAGCGTCACGGCCACCCGCGTGCCGTGTGCCGTCCGGATGATCGCGCAGTCCTGTGCGTATGCGCGTACGAGCTGCAGGCCGCGGCCGCAGCATGCGGCGTCGTCGTCACCGGGGAGGCGGGGGCGCCGGGGGCGCCACCTGCCGGTGTCCTGGACCTGGAGGGTGAGCGTGGTGCCGGTCGTCGTCAGGAGCACGGCCACGTCCGGGCTGCCGCTGTGCCGGACGACATTGGCGACGAGTTCGGTCACGGCGACGCCGAGCGCCTCCTCGACCTCGTCGCCGAGTTCCCACGGGGCGGCCGCCTCCCGGGCGAAGCGGCGCAGCAGCGGGACCGCTTCGACGGTCGCGCGCATCACGCACAGGGCTCGATGCGCGTCCCGCACGTGCGAGCCGGGGTGAAGGGGGAGGCCGGGAGGGCCGGTGAGGGGGGCGAGCGGGGTGCTCTGCGTGGCGGTGGGCATGGGGCTCCTCGGCGCCTGGGGAGCGGGGCGCGGTGGCGAACGGGAAATCGCCGGTTATGCCACGGTAAGCATGAAAACTTTGAATATCTAGGTTTTGGGTCTCATGGCTGTGCCCCGACCGATGACGGTCGGGGCACAGTTCCCCTTCTCGGGGGGCGTCAGGCCGTGGGTGTCCAGCGCTGGGCCGCCGTGCCCGAGCAGGTGGCGAGCGTCAGCTTCGTGCCGCTCGCCGTGCCCGCCCCGACCGGGGCCAGGCAGCGTCCGCCGCTGGTGATCGTCGCCTGGGCGCCGAGCTGCCATTTCTGGCCGGTCGAGCCGCTGCACGCCTGGACGGTCACGGTGGTGCCGGAGCCGTCGAGGCAGACGCCGTCCTTGCCGGTCACGGTGCCGGCCGCGGTGAACGTCCAGCGCTGGTTGGCGCCGCCGTGGCAGGCGTAGAGCGTCGGTTCCGTACCGGGGGCCGTGGCGCTGTACGGCAGGTCCACGCACGTCCCGGAGGCTCCGTTGACCAGCGTCGCGTTCGCCGGGAGCGGGGTGGCCCTGCCGGTCGCGGAGATCTCGGCCGCGCTGGTCCACGGGCCGCTGTCCCCGGCCTCGGTGAGGGCCTTGAGCCGCAGGTAGCGGCCCGTCTTCGGAGCGAAGGAGGTCTTCTTCTCGGTGGCGTTGTCGGCCCACACACCGGTCGCGACCGGGCTGCCCCAGCTCGCGGTGGTGTCGGAGACGTACACCTCGTACGACCCGATGTGGCCGTTGCTGCCGCCGTCCTGCCGCGGCAGGTATGACAGGCTGTCCACGTCGTAGCGCGCCCCGAGGTCGATCTGGACCTCGTGGGGGAGCTGCGCGGCCGTGCCGCCGGAGTACGCCGTGTGCCACGTGGTGGCCGGGGCGCCGTCGATGGCGTTGGCGGCCGCCCCGTCCTCGTACGTCGTCTCCTGGCTGTCGGCGTGGACGACCTTCCAGGCGGTCTTGGAGATCGGCGCGCCCGTGGCGGGGACCTCGGCGGCCGGGAGCAGCGTCACACCGGACGCGGTGACCGTGAACGCGCCGGACTTCGCACCCGTCTTGACCCACAGGACGCCGGAGCGGTCGGCCGGGTCGAAGTACCAGCCGGTCGCGGCGGAGTCGTACGCGGCCTTCGACGTCAGAGCCGGCAGGGCGTCACCGTCGACGGTGACGCCGCTGGGGGCGGCGGACGCGTGGACGGTGAACTCGTAGCCGCGTGAGGCGGGCTTGCCGGTGTACGCGCCGGTGCCGGCGCCGACACTGATCCTCACGTCGCCGGTGCCGGAGGCGGGGGCGGTGACGTCGACCTTCTGCTTGGCGTACGCGCCGGTCTGGTACTGGCGGGTGATCCCGTCGTCCTCGTACAGCGTGAACGTCGACGAGCCGCGCGGGTACACGTCGTACGTGAGGGTGGAGACGGGCTTCTCGCCGGTGTGGTTCATCTGCGGCCACATCGGCACGATCCCGCCGCCCTTGACGAACATGGGGAGTCGGTCGAGCGGGGCGTCGTAGCCGTTCAGCCAGCCCGGGCCGCTGTACGTCCTGCCGCTCCAGTAGTCGGTCCAGGTGCCGGCGGGCAGGTAGATGCCGTCGCGCTTCGTCGTGTCCGTGACGACGGGAGCCACGAGGAGCGAGTCGCCGGACATGAACTGGCCGCTCGTCTGGTTGCCGCGCGCGACCGGGTCGTTCGGGTACTCCAGGACCATGGCCCGCAGCGTCGGCGTACCGGTCTCCGTCGCCACCCGGCTCATGGAGTAGAAGTACGGCATCATCCGCATCTTCAGCTTGAGGTACTTGCGGTTGATGGACAGGTACGGGTCGGAGAAGCGCCACGGCTGCTTGTCGTGGTACCCGGCCTCCGGGTTGGTGGCACCCCAGCCGGACATCGTCATGAAGACGGGCGTCATCGCCTTCCACTGCAGGTCGCGGACGTACGTCTTGGGGCTGCCCTGGAAGATGCCGTCGACGTCGCCGGCCGCGTAGTTGAGGGCGGACAGACCCGCGCCGGTGATCGCCGGGACGTGCCAGCGCATGGCGTCCCAGTTGCCCGGCGTGTCGCCGGTCCAGACGATGGCGTTGCGCTGCGTGCCGGCCCAGCCGTCGACCGTCCAGACGTAGCGGCGGGCGTCGGAGTTCCTCTCGATGCCCTCGACGGCCTGCTGGACGCCGTCGAAGGCGTACTTGTAGCCGGGACCGATCCAGGCGACGTCGGTCTTGACGCCGCGGCTGCCCGCGACGCCGACCTCCGTGTCGATGTCCGCCAGACCGGTCGAGGTCCACAGGCCGGTCTGGAAGCCCTTGGCCTTCAGGCCGTCGACCACTGTCTTCAGGTCCGCGTACCCGCAGCCGTAACCGTCGTTGGGCAGGAACCAGCCCGACGGCATGTCGGCGGCGCGGGCGTCCGCCGCGTAACCCAGGACGTCCTTCGTGGTCTGGTGACGGAGCCGGTCGTGGCCACCGGTGTAGTCGGGGTTCGAGGCGTTCCAGCAGTCGGCGTTGCCGAGCTCGAAGCCCCACAGCGGCGCCAGGAACGGCTTGCCGCTGACGTCCGTGTACGCGTCGAGGACGCCCTTGAGGGAGTCGCCGACGAAGTACCAGGCGTCGAAGCGGCTCTCGTTGTGCGTGAACGTGCCCGGCGCGCCGAAGCTGTACGTGCCCGGCGCCCAGGTGTTCCGCATCACGCCGTAGTTGTTGGTCGACATGTAGAAGGGCGCGGGACTCGCGTTGTGGTTCTCCAGCCACTTGTTGCTGCCGGAGATCGGCACGGTCTTGCCGCGCAGCGCCCACTCGCCGAGCCGCAGGCCCGTGCCGTAGAACTGCTCGTCGGGTCCCTGGGTCAGGTACTGGCTGGTCTGCGTGCCCGTCCAGGAGAGCGGCTGGGACTCCGACCACACCAGGGTGGAGTCGTCGGCGCGGTAGACCGAGAACCGCAGCGGGGACTTGTTCACCCGGATGTTCAGGGCGGGAGTGGCGATCTTGTAGTACGTGCCGGCGTCCGCGACGCTCGTGGTCACGGCACCGAAGTCGGTGTCGATCGCGAGGGCGTTGCCCGCGGGGTCGTCGGTGAAGCCGCCGTTCGGCGACACCCAGATCCGGAAGATGTCCTGGCGGGCCACTTGAATCCGGGCCTTCGCCGCCGTCGAGGTGCTGATCGTGAAGGTGTTGCCGGTCCGACTGACCCCCGTGGCGTTCCCGGCGGTCGCCGCCGCGGCCGGCGAGACCGGACCCGCGACGGAGAAGACCGCCGCCACCAGGGCCGCCACCAGGCCGAGGACGGCTGGTCGCCGCCCTCGGCCTCTGATCCGTACTGAAGAGCGTGCTCGCATCGCTGTCGCCTTTCGCTCGCCGACGCTGCCGAGAGTGGTGCGCGACATGACAGCAGCCTCCTCGGAATGACGTCAAGCGCTCGCTTGATGCGTCTATCGATCAAAAGCAATCAGAAGTGCGCATGCGATCCCGACCTCCGGCCTGCGGTTACAACTCCATAACTGACGAGGGCCTGAGGATGACGCGAGGCGGACTGGGTGCTCTAAGTTGAGCAATACGCGCCAACCTGGTCAGTTTCGCGCGTCAATCTCTCTCCTCGTGAACCAGGCGGTAGTTGCCATGAAGCGACGTCTTCTCACCCTGTCCACCGCCGGAACGGTCGGCGCGCTCGTGCTCACGGCGTGCGGAGGCGGATCCGGCGCCTCGACCGGCGCGGACGGGGTCACCACGATCAAGTTCGTCGCGGCGGACTACGGCTCCAACGGCGACAACCCCAGCCAGGCGTACTGGCAGGACGTCATCAAGGCGTTCGAGAAGGAGAACCCGAAGGTCGAGGTCGACCTCCAGGTGATCAACTGGAACGACATCGACGCCCAGGTCAGGACCATGGTCCAGAACGGGAACCAGCCGGACGTCCTCCAGACCGGCGGCTACGCGGACTTCGCCAAGAGCGGCTTGCTGTACTCCGTCCCGGAGGTGCTCTCGGTGCCCACCGAAGGGGACCTCATCCCCGCCCTGGCCGACGCCGGGGCCCAGGACGACACCCGTTACGGCGTCCCGTTCGTCTCCAGTGCCCGGATGTTCCTCATCAACAACGCGCTGTTCCGCAAGGCCGGCCTCGACCCCGCGAAGCCGCCGCAGACCTGGGCCGAGGTCACCGCCGCCGCGACCGCCCTCAAGAAGGCCGGCGTCGAGGTGCCCCTCGGCATTCCCCTGGGCAAGGAGGAGGCACAGGCCGAGGCGTTCATCTGGATGATGGGCAACGGCGGCGACTACCAGAACTCCAGCCGGAAGTACGCGATCAACTCCGAGGCGAACGTGGAGACGTTCACCCAGCTCAAGAAGTGGGTCGACGCGGGCCTCACGGAGAAGAGCCCGGCCGCCGTCAACCGCACCGACCTCACCGAGAACTTCGCCTCCGGCAAGGTCGGCATGCTCAACGGCTTCCCCGGCCAGCTCGCCGAACTCAAGGGCATGGACGTCACCTGGACCGCCATGCCCGGCGCGAACGAGAAGAGCCCCAGCACCCTCGGCGTCGCCGACTGGGTCATGGCCTTCAAGAAGGGCGGCCACAAGAAGGAGATCAAGGCCTTCCTCGACTTCGCGTACGGCACGGAGAACGTGGTCAGGTTCGCCAAGACCTACAACCTGCTGCCCGTGACGCAGACGGCCCGTGCCGCGCTCGTCGAGGACCCGGCGGCGAAGGAGCTCAGGCCCTTCCTCGAGATCCTGCCGACCGCGACCTTCTACCCGCTCAGCGACCCGACCTGGCCCGGCGTCTCCGCCCAGATCAAGACCCAGATCGGCAGCGCCCTCGACGACCCGCGGAAGGGCCTCGACGCTCTCCAGAAGGCAGCCGAGCAGGCGGGTCGGTGACGAGCCGCGGCCGTACCTCCGAAACGAGAACGCACGTGTCCACCAGCACCCCACCCCGTACCGCCGACCGGCGGGTCCACGCGGCCCGCCGGCCCGCGGCCCCGGGACCCGGTCGGCGCCATCCTGACCGGCCGGCCGGGTCCCGGCCCCGCTCCTGGTTCCGGCGCCTCGGCGCCCTGCCCTGGATCGCGCCCTCCGTCCTGCTCATCCTGGCCGTGGTCGTCTGGCCGGTCGTCGAGATGGTCCGCACCTCGCTGCGGAGGATCGACACCTCGGGTGCGGACCTGGGCCCGGCCGGGCTCGACAAGTACCGCAAGCTGTTCGCCGACCCCCGGCTCCCCGACGTCCTGACCTGGACCGCCGTATGGACGGTCGCCGTCGTCGCGCTGACGATGCTGATCTCGCTGGCCCTGGCCCAGCTGTTCGACCAGCGCTTCCCCGGCCGCCGGATCACCCGCTGGGCGCTCGTCGCACCCTGGGCGGCCTCCGTCCTGATGACCGCCATCGGCTTCCGCTGGATGCTCGACCAGGTGGCCGGCGTCCTCAACCGGGTCCTGCTCGACCTCGGCCTCATCGACTCGGCCGAGGCGTGGACCGGCGACGCCGCGCACGCCAAGCCGTGGCTGATCGCCGTCGCCGTCTTCGTGTCGCTGCCCTTCACCACGTACACCCTCCTCGCCGGGCTCCAGACCGTCCCCGCGGAGGTGTACGAGGCGGCTCGTGCCGACGGCGCCTCACGCCTCCAGACCTACCTCCGGATCACGCTGCCCCTGCTGCGGCCGGCGTTCCTCGTCGCCCTGGTGATCAACCTGATCAACGTCTTCAACTCGTTCCCCGTCATCTGGGGCATGACCCAGGGTGGCCCCAACGCCGACACGGCCACCACCACGGTCCTCATGTACATGCTGCGCAGTTACGACGTGGCCGAGTCGGCCGCCCTCTCGGTGGTCAACTTCGCCGCCGTCATCGTCATGGTCCTGGTCTTCCTCAAGGTCAGCGGCTGGAAGGAGGCCGACCGATGAGCACCGTGAGCACCGCGGCCCCGCGCCCGCGCCCCCGTACGAAGACCGTGCTGCTCACCGTCACGGCCTGGGCCCTGGCCGCGGTCTTCCTGCTGCCGTACGTCCAGATGGTGATCACGGCCGGGCGGCCGGCCGACGAGCTGCGCGACAACGGCTACCTGCCGTCCCGCTTCGACTGGTCCGCGTTCACCCGCGTCTGGAGCGAGACCACACTCGGCCAGAACCTGTCCAACACCCTGCTGATCGCGGCCGGTTCGACCCTCCTCGTCCTGCTGGCGGCGCTGCCCGCCGCGTACTACACGGCACGCGTCCGCTTCCGCGGGCGCACCGCCTTCCTGCTCCTGGTCCTCGTCACGCAGATGTTCCAGCCCACGGCCCTGCAGGTGGGGCTCTACCGGGAGTTCCACGCGCTCGGCCTGCTGGACACGACGGCCGTCCTGATGGTGGCCAACGCGGCCTTCAACCTCGCCTTCGCGGTCTGGATCATCAGCGCCTACATCGGCTCGATCCCCGTCGAACTGGAGGAGGCCGCGATGATGGACGGCTGCGGCCGGGCCCGCGCACTGTTCCGGGTGACCCTGCCGCTGGCCGTGCCCGGCATCGTCACCGCCGTGATCTTCACCTTCATCGCGGCGTGGAACGAGTTCATCATGGGCCTGACGCTCACCACCTCACCCGAGCGGCAGCCCCTCACCGTCGGCATCAACAACATGATCGGTGCCTACACCGTTCAGTGGAACCAGGTGTTCGCCGCGTCCCTTGTGGCCATCGTGCCGGTGATCGTGCTGTTCGCGGTCATCGAGCGCCACGTGGTGTCCGGCCTGACCGCCGGGTCCGTCAAGTAGCCCCGGGACCGGGCGTCGCAGCCCTACACGCAGTGGACGTCGACGCCCTGGTTGGTCAGCTGCTCGACCAGGTCGTCGGGGGCGTCGTGGTCGGTGACCAGGACGTCGATCTCGGGGATCGTGCAGACCCGGGCGAACGCGCGCTGGCCGAGCTTGGTGGAGTCGGCGACCACGATCACCTTCCCCGCCCGCTCGGCCATCGCGCGGTTGGCACTGGCCTCGCCCTCGTCGTGGGTGGCGGCGCCGAAGCGCGGGTCGACGGCGTTGACGCCGAGGATGGCGTAGTCGAGCGACAGGCCCTGGAGAACGGTCGTCGCCAGCGGTCCGGTCAGCTCGTACGACTGGGGACGGGCGACCCCGCCGGTGACCACGGTCTTCACGTACGGGCGGACCGCCAGCTCGTTGGCGATGTTCACGGCGTTGGTCACGATCGTCAGCGCCGTGGACCCGCCGTGCTCGGCCAGGTCGGCCCGGGTCACCAGCTCGCGCGCCACCTCGGACGTCGTGGTGCCGCCGTTGAGCCCGACGACCGCGCCCGGGGGGATGAGCGCGGCGGCGGCGCGGGCGATGCGCTGCTTCTCGTCGGCCTTGCGCGCCGTCTTGTACCGCAGCGGCAGGTCGTACGAGACCCCGGACAGCACCGCCCCGCCGCGGGTGCGGGTGAGCAGCTGTTGACGGGCCAGCTCCTCGAGGTCGCGGCGGATGGTGGCGGGGGAGACGCCAAGCAGTTCGGCGGCCTCGCCGACCTCGATGCTGCCGCGCTCGCCCAGAGCGTCGAGCAGCCGCGTCCACCGCTCGTGCGTGCTCATCACCGTTCTCCTCGCCTCGTGACATCGCCTCGCGACATCCAGGAGCCGAGGGTAACCCGGTTCGCACTTCCGTGATCAACCCTTGCGCACTCTTGCTCAAAAATGCTCGATAGAGCTATAAACAAGTCATCTTCAATCATTCGGCGGGTGTGAGCCGGCCGTCACGTCCCTCGGGAGACCCCTGTGAGTCACATCGACGTGGAGATAGCCGAGCAGCCCTCGTGCTGGCGCCGGGCCCTTGAGACCCGACCGGCCGGGTTGCCCGAGGCGGGTGAGCGGGTCGCGGTCGTGGGCTGCGGCACCTCGCTCTACATGGCGCAGGCGTACGCGGCGCTGCGCGAGGGCGCCGGACTCGGCGAGACGGACGCGTTCGCCGCCTCCGGCTTCCCGGCCGCGCGCCGCTACGACCGGGTGGTGGCCATCAGCCGCTCCGGCACCACGACCGAGGTCCTCGACGCCCTCGGACGGGCCGGCGACACCGCCACGGTGGCGCTGACCGGTGATCCCGACACGCCCGTCAAGGACGCCGCCGACACCGTCGTGGACCTGTCCTTCGCCGACGAACGGTCCGTCGTGCAGACCCGCTTCGCGACGACCGCGCTCGTCCTTCTGCGCGCCGGACTCGGACCCGTGCCGCCGGACCTCCTGCGGCAGGCCGACTACGCCCTGGCGTCCTGGCTGCCCGACGAGATCCTGAACGCCGGTCAGTTCACGTTCCTCGGCACGGGCTGGAGCACGGGGATCGCGCACGAGGCGGCGCTGAAACTGCGCGAGGCCTCCGGATCGTGGACGGAGTCGTACCCGGCCATGGAGTACCGGCACGGCCCCATCAGCGTCAGCGGACCCGGCACCGTCGTGTGGTTCTTCGGCGAACCGCCGGCCGGCCTCGTCGACCAGGTCCGCGAGACCGGCGCGTACGTCACGGCCTCGCCCGGCGACCCGCTCGCCGACCTGATCCGCGCCCAGCGCCTGGCCGTCGCCCTCGCCGAGCGCCGGGGCCTCGACCCCGACCGGCCGCGCAACCTCACCCGCTCCATCGTCCTCACCGGCTCATGACCACCGCCACGAGCACCGGAAGCACCATGAGCACCGCCAGGACAGCCGCACGGACGGTCATCGCCCTGGACGTCGGCGGCACCTACATCAAGGGGGGCACGCTCACCGGCGGCGCCCCTGCCCTGGAACACACCGACCGCTGGTACACGCGCGCCGACCGCGGCCCCGAGGCGGTCCTGGAGACCGTCCTCGCCTGTGCCGAAGAACTCGCCGGGCGCTGCCCGGACGTGGACGCGGCGGGGATCGTCGTCCCCGGCATCGTCGACGAGGAATCGGGCCTCGCCGTCCTCGCCGGCAACCTCGGCTGGACCGGCGTACCCGTCCAGGACTGGCTGGCCGAACACCTCTGCCTCCCGGTCGCCTTCGGCCACGACGTACGCGCCGGGGGGCTGGCGGAGGCGCGCCTCGGCGCGGGCCGCGGCTGCGCCGACTTCCTGTTCGTCCCGGTCGGTACGGGCATCGCGGCCGCCGCCTTCAGCCGGGGCCGCGCCCTCGCCGGCGGCCACGGCCGGGCGGGCGAGCTCGGCCACGTGGTCGTCCGGCCCGACGGCGCCCGCTGCCACTGCGGAGGGCGCGGCTGTCTGGAGACGGTGGCGTCGGCGGCGGCCATCGCCCGCCGCTACAGCCGCGCCACCGGCCGGCACGGGATCACCGCCCGGGACGTCCAGCGGCGCGCCGACGCCGGCGACACCGTGGCCGCCGGGATCTGGGCCGAGGCGATCGAAGCGCTCGCCGACGCCCTGGCCACGGCGGTCACGCTGTACGACCCCGAGCGCGTCGTCGGCGGCGGCGGTCTGGCCCGTGCGGGCGAGGCGTACCTGACGCCCCTGCGCGAGGCCCTCGCCCGGAGACTGAGCTTCCAGGCCATGCCGGAGGTCACCGAGGCCCGGCTCGGCGACCAGGCCGGCTGCATGGGCGCGGCTCTGCTCGCCCACGACCTCCTGGCACGGGAGGCGACAGGGCCGTGATCGTGACCGTCACCCTCAACGCGGCCCTCGACATCACCCATCGCGTCGACCGCCTCCGCCCCCACTCCGCGCACCGCGTCCGCGCCGTCGGCGCCCGGGCGGGCGGCAAGGGGGTCAACGTGTCGCGCGTCCTGCACGCCCTGGGCCTCCCCACGCTCGTCACCGGCTTGGCCGGCGGCCCGACCGGCGAGGCGGTACGCCGCGAACTCCGCGAGGCGGAACTGCCGGAGCGCCTCACGCGCATCGACGGCGAGACCCGCCGCACGGTGGCCGTGGTGGACGAGCACACCGGCGACACGACGACGCTCCTCGAACCGGGCCCCGTCGTCCGGCCGGACGAATGGCGGAGCTTCCTCACCGACTTCGACACGTGCGTCGACCGGGCCTCGGCCGTCGTGCTCTCCGGCAGTCTCCCGCCCGGCCTCCCCGAGGACGCGTACGCGACCCTCGTCCGCGCCGCGAGGGCCCGGGGCGTCCCGGCGATCCTCGACACGAGCGGCCCGGCGCTCCGCGCCGCCCTCGCGGCAGGCCCCGCCCTCGTCAAACCGAACGCGGACGAACTGGCCGAGGCCACCGGCGAGCCGGACCCTCCCCCAGCCTCCGGCCGGGGGTACCCCCGTCTCGCCTTGCTCGGGGCGGCCGAGGCCCTGCGCGCCGCCGGTGCCGAGGCCGTGGTCGCCTCCCTCGGTCCGGACGGCCTCCTCGCGGTGACCCCGTCGGGCGCCTGGCGCGCCGCGCCGCCCGAGCGGCTGCGCGGCAACCCGACCGGCGCCGGTGACGCAGCGGTCGCCGCCCTGGCCCGCGGTCTCACGGCCGGCGTCTCCTGGCCGCGCCGGCTCGCCGACGCGGTGGCGCTCTCGGCCGCCGCCGTCGCCGCGCCGCTGGCCGGCTCGTACGACCCCACCGTCCACCGGCGCCTCCGCGGCGCCGTGGACGTCCACCCCCTCTCGTAAGGAACCGTCATGCCTCTCGTAGGTACGGGGGACATCGTCGCCCCCGCCGCGCGCACCGGTCACGGCGCGGGCGCCTTCAACGTCATCCAGCTCGAACACGCCCAGGCGATCGTGGCCGGCGCGGAGGAGGCGGGCGCGCCGGTGATCCTCCAGATCAGCGAGAACGCGGCCCGCTACCACGGCGGTCTGCGGGCCATCGGCCCGGCGACCCTGGCCGTGGCCCGCGCCGCCCGGGTCCCGGTCGCGGTCCACCTCGACCACGCGACCTCCGACGACCTGGTCCACGAGGCCGTGGAACTCGGCTTCGCCTCCGTCATGTACGACGCCTCGGCCCTCCCGTACGAGGAGAACCTCCGCGCCACCGCGGCGATCACCGCCCACTGCCACGAGGCCGGGGTCTGGGTGGAGGCCGAGCTCGGCGAGGTCGGCGGCAAGGACGGCGTTCACGCCCCCGGCGCCCGCACCGACCCGGCCGGGGCCGCCGCCTTCGTCGCCGCCACGGGAGTGGACGCCCTCGCGGTCGCCGTGGGCACCTCCCACGCCATGCTCACCCGGGACGCGGCCCTGGACTTCGCCCTGATCCGTGCGCTGCGCGAAGCCGTCCCCGTACCGCTGGTCCTGCACGGCTCCTCCGGCGTCGCGGACGACGCGCTGACCGCCGCGGTCGATCACGGCATGACCAAGGTCAATCTCGCCACCCATCTGAACCGGGTCTTCACCACGGCCGCGCGCGAGGTGCTCGCCGGCGACCCGTCCCTTGTCGACACCCGCCGGTACCTCGGCGCGGGACGGACGGCGATGGCCGGTGAGGTGACGCGGCTGCTCGGCGTGCTCAGAGCCCCGGCCGCGTCCGTGACGCGGACACGGTGACGAGCCGAGGCGGACCGGCGTCGGCCGGGCACCGGGGCCCGGTCCCGGGACGGCCTTCTGCCGAGGCGGCGGCCCGGCGCCCGGCAGGATGCGGTATCTCCCGTCGAGGAAGCCGCGCGCCGGGTGGTCCGGCTCGGCGGCCCCACGGTGAGGTCCGCGGAGAGCCGGGCGGGGCCGGGCACCGAGGCGCTCTCGGCCGGACCGGGTTCCTGCCGGGCGGGGGAGTCAGCCGCCGTGACCGGCGGCGTCGGCCGCGAGGTGACGGGCGAGGAACGCCACGCTCCGCGCGACGATCCCCTCCCCGTCATGCGCTCCGAGGAAGATGTGGTCCGCCCCGGGCACCGGGACCACCTCGGCCTCGGTGCCGCACGCGGTCAGTCGCTCCGCTGTCCCGCCGGTGTACTCCTCGGCGCCCTTGCGGTACGGCAGCGCGGGAAGCCCGACGCCCAGCGCGCCGACCACGAGGAGGTACAGCCCGTACTGGCTCACGACGTACGAGAGCAGGATCGGCCGGGACGGAATCGAAGCGGAGACGGTGACGAAGGTGAAGGCCGCCGACACCAGCGCCGGCAGTACCGGCAGGGCGGTCAGTGTGCGGTGAACGATCCCCCTCTCATCGGCGTATGGAGACACGCGGCGCGGTGTCCCCGTCTACGTCGTCCGGCCGGGTGAACACCTGGGCGCGTCTCCCGCGCAGCCGACGAGCAGGCCGGGGGAAAACCGTGCTGCGTGCTGGAACGACAGCGCGGCTCATGTCCTCGCAGAGCCGACGAGCGGCCGGTATGCAGCCGATCCCGCGGCACCAGGTCTCACCTGGCGCTGACCGCATGTGCTGAGGGAGCAAGGCCGGGGTTGTCCTTGCGGAGGCCGGCGGACACCGACGTCGATCATCCCAACCGTCAGGTCCGCGTTTCGTTTCTCGGTAGCGGCAGGCGGAGCGCGGGACTGTGGGCGGGACTTCCGGCCGTACCGGCGCTGGGCCGGTGGCTGTCTCTGTCCACCTGGGAGTCCGAAGCCCACGAGCCGTCGCGCTCGCTCCGCCGACCGTGCTGTGGTGGGCCCTGGTCCGGTGGCCGATGTACCCGTACGCCATGGTCACCTGCCACCGGACCAACCGCTGAGGCACCGCCCCGGCGGAGAGACGGTTCAGCGGTGGCGTGTGCCGCGGCGGGGCGTGGTGGTGGCGGTGACGGCCAGGACGGAGAGGAGGATCAGGGCGCAGGCCGGGGCGAGCGCGGTCCAGGGGGCGAGTTCGGCGTAGGGCTGGTTCTCGGAGAGCAGGCGTCCCCACTCGGGGGCGGGCGGTTGTTCGCCGAGACCGAGGAAGCCGAGGGAGGCCAGGACGAGGACGGTGGTGGGCAGGCGGAGCAGGGCGTTGCGCAGGAGCGGGGCACCGAGCGCGGGGAGCAGGTGGCGGCGGAGGATGTGGAGCCGCCCTGCGCCGAGGGAGCGCGCGGCGGCGATGTGACCACCGGCTCGTTCCTGTTCGAGCAGGGCTGCGGTCTGCGCCGCGTACGGGCTCCAGCCGACCGCACAGACGGCGAGCGCGGCTCCCCACAGGGAGGGGCCGGTGGCCGCTGTCACGAGGAGGCCGGCGAGGACGGCGGGCATGGTCGCGACGACGTCGGTGAGGCCCGCGCCGGCGCGGGAGGCGAGGCCGAGGAGGAGGCCGGTGAGGGCGCCGGCCGCAGTGACGGCGAGGGCGACGGCCGTGGTGCGCAGGGCGCCGTGGCCCAGGCGGGCGAGGAGGTCGCGGCCGAGGGAGTCGGTGCCGAGCGGGTGGGCGGGGGAGGGCGGGAGCAGGCGGGCGGCCGTGTCGACGTGCAGGGGGTCGCGCAGCAGCCCGGTGACGACGAGGGCGAGCAGGGCGAGCCCGCAGCCGATGGCGGTGAGGCGCCGGGCGCGTCCCGCCGACAGCTCGGGCCGGGGGAGCGAGGGCAGGGCGCCGTCACGCAGGGCGCGGCCGAGAAGCGCGCGGCGCAGGGCCTGGACGAGGAGGCCGGCGGTGGTGCCGAGCAGGACGAGGGCGAGGGTCGCGGTCTGCAGAGGCGGCAGGTCCTGGGCGATGGCGGCGTCCAGGGCGAGACGGCCGAGCCCGGGGATGTTGAAGATGCGTTCCACGGCGACGGCGCCGCCGACGAGGGCGACGACGGTGGGCAGGAGTTGGGGAAGGACGCCGGGCAGGGCGCGACGCAGCGCGTGGCGGGCGGTGTGCCGGGGCGGGAATCCGACGGCGTGCCAGGTCTTGGCCCAGGGTTCGTGGAGGGCGGCGGGCAGGGCCTGGTCGAGGAGGCCGCCGATCATCGCCCCCGACGGAACGCCCAGCGCGAGGGCGGGCAGCACCATCGACGCCGGGCCCTCCCAGCCGCCCGAGGGGAACCAGCCCAGCCACACCCCGCCGGCCAGGGAGAGGAGGGAGGCGAGGAGGAACTTGGGCAGCGCCGCCAGAACCGCCGCCCCGGTACCCGTGCGTTCCCGGCGCAGCCGTCGGCGTGCCCCGAGGCGGAGCGTGCGTGCGCAGACGGCCGCGGCGACGAGGCCGGTGACGAGCAGCGCGCCCAGCATGAGCGTGACGGAGACGCCGAGGGCCGCCGTCACCTGGGGCAGGACGGGCTCTCCGGACACCCACGACGTGCCGGCGTCGCCGTGCGGCAGCCCACCCAGCCAGTCGGCGAGGTGGGTGAAGGGGCCGTCGGCGAGGCCGAGTTCCTCGCGTACGGCGGCGAGTTCGGCCGGAGTGGGATCCTGGTCGGCGGAGCGGGCGCGCAGGACGGTCAGCGCGGGGTCGGTCCGGGACAGCCAGGGCAGCAGGGCCACGGTTGTCAGGAGCGCGGCTCCCGCGCCGGCGCGGCCGGCGCCCGCCACCCAGCGTGCCGGGCGGGCGGGCGCGGTGCCGTGAGCGCTGCTCATACCGCCTACTCGCGGTGGGTGTCGAGGGTGATGAGGGCGCGCTCGCGCGGGTCGAGGGTCACGCCTTCGACGCCGGTGGCGATGCCCTGGACGACCTTCTCGTGGACGAGCGGCACGACCGCGTCGGTGCGCAGGATGTCGGCCTCGGCCCGCATGATCTTCTGCTGCCGCTTCGCCGTGTCGCTCTCCTCTGCGGCGGCGCGGATCGCCCGGTCGACCGAGGCGTCCTTCAGGGCGGCGATGTTGTAGACGCCGGTGCCGGTGAAGTCGCTGGCGAGGTAGGCGACGGCGTCGCCGGTGTCGAGGAGCGTGACCCGGGAGAAGACGAGCGCGTCGTACTTCCCCGCGAGGAGGTCGGCCTCCATCTGCGTGTACTCGCGGACGTCCTGCCGCACTGTGAACCCCGCCTTCTCCAGCTGCTGCTGGAGGACGGTCGCGGCCTCGGGCAGTTCGGCGCGGTTGGTGTACGTGGCCAGACGCAGGATCTTCCCGGCGGCCTTGGCCTTGACCTGGTCGGGCGTCGCGGCGGCGGCGCGGCCGGTGACCGCGACCCGCTGGTCGGCGGCCCACGGCACCGCGGGCCCGAAGAGGCCGTGCGCCGGGTCGGCGTAGCCGCTGAAGACGGAGCCGACGAGGGCGGAGCCGTCCACGGACCGGCGGGCCGCCGCGCGCAGGGCGGGATCGGTGAACAGCCCGTCGCCGGTGTTGAGGATCAGGCTGTCGGTGCGCACGGACGGCACCTCGTGCCGGGTGCCCTGGTCGAGGAGCTTCGCCTGGGCGGTCGGGATCCACTCGGCGATGTCGACGGTGCCGGAGCGCAGCGCGTTGGCGCGGGCCGTGCCGTCGGCGATCCACGTCACGTCGATGCCGGTGGACTTCGCCTTGCCGCCCCAGTAGCCGTCGTAGCGGTCGAGGGTGGCCTTGGTCTTGCCGGTGAGGCTGGTGATCCGGAACGGGCCGGTGCCGGTGCCGACCGGGCTGGTGCTGCCGTCCGCCGCGTACGCCTTCGCCGAGAGGATCGCGAGGGCGGGGCTCGCGAGCCGGAGCGGCAGGACCGGGTCGGCGCTCTTCGTGGTGAGGCTGACGGTGTCGGCGTCGACGGCGCGGGCGGCGAGCTCCACGTCGCTGAGGACGCGCGGCTTGGGCGTGACCCGGTTCGCGTGCGCGAGGGCGGTGACGACGGCCTGGGCGGTGACCGGGGTGCCGTCCTGGAAGGTGGCCTTGCGCAGCTCGAAGGTCCAGGTGGTGGCGGTGTCCCGCTTCCAGGAGGTGGCGAGCGCGGGGGCGGCCGTGCCCTGGGCGTCGAGGGCGGTGAGGCCCTCGGCGACCGCCAGCTTGCTGAGCAGGGTGGCGTCGTTGCTGTACGGCGAGAGGGCCTTGACCGGCGGCACCGCGAGCGCCACCCGCAGCCGTCCCTCCACATCCGCCGCCCCACCCCCGCCGGCTCCGCCGGAGCCTTGGGCGAAGCAGCCGGCCAGGAGGGGGGTGAGGGCGAGTGCCGCAAGGAGATGGCGAGGCGTGCTGCGCATGGAGACGTCCTGTCAGAGGGGCGTGGGAACGGCCCGGAGCACCGGTGCGGGGGGGGGGTCCAGGAGGCAGCAGCCTATAAGGGTAGGCTTACCAAACTTCACCCGGGTGGGTGAATTCTCAACCAATGATCGATCGCCCGGGAACTCCGTACCAGCGAAGGCGCACCGCATGACCCCGCTCGCCCGGCTCCTCGTGGCCAGTCAGTTCGCGTTCAACGTCGGGTTCTTCGCCGTCCTGCCCTACCTCGCCGACCACCTGGGCGGCACGCTGGGCCTCGGCGGGGCGATGGTCGGGTTCGTCCTGGGGCTGCGGACCTTCAGTCAACAGGGCCTCTTCGTCGTCGGCGGGGCGCTCACCGACCGGTACGGACCGCGGCCCGTCGTCCTCGTGGGCTGTGCGCTGCGGGTGGCCGGGTTCGTCTGGCTCGCGTTCGCCGCGAGCCCCTGGAGCGTGGTCGCGGCGGTGGTCGCCGTCGGCTTCGCCGCCGCGCTCTTCTCGCCCGCCGTCGAGTCCGAGATCGCCCGCGAGGCGCTGCGCGTCGAACGGGCCGGCGGCCACCGCCGTACCCGCACCCTCGCCCGCTTCTCCGCCGGAGGCCAGGCCGGAGCCCTCCTCGGCCCGGTCCTCGGGGCGCTCCTGCTGTACGGGGGCGGGGCCGCCCACTTCCGCACCGCCTGCCTCGCCGGGGCGGGCGTCTTCCTCCTCGTCCTGGCGGCGCACGCCCGGCTCATGCCGCACCGCACCGCCCGATCGGAGTCCCGCGAGGAGCGACCGGGCACCTGGCGCACCCTCCTCGGCGACCGCCGCTTCCTCCTCCTGTCCCTCGCCTACTCCACCTACCTCCTCGCCTACAACCAGCTCTATCTGGCCCTCCCGGCGGAACTCGACCGCGCCACCGGCTCCCAGGCGGCCCTCGGCTGGCTCTTCGCCCTCTCCTCCGCCCTGGTCGTCGCCGGCTCCGGACCCGTCGAGAGGCTCGCCGCACGAGCGGACCGGCCCGCCGCGATCCGCGCGGGACTGCTGTTGATCTCCGCCGCCTTCGCGGCGACCGCCGTCCTGCGTGCCCGGGACGGGATCTGGGGAGCCCTCACGTTCACCGTCCTGCTGACCCTCGGCCAGATGCTGGTGCTGCCCGCCACCCGCGCCCTCCTCCCCGACCTCGCGGGTGACCGCCGCCTCGGCCTCGCCACCGGCGCCCTGTCCTCCCTCTCGGGCGTGGTCGTCCTCGCCTTCGGTGCCCCTGTCGGCGCCCTCCTCGAACGCGACGGCCCCGCCCCCTGGCTCCTGCTCTCGGCGGTTCCGCTCCTCGGTCTCGTCCTCGTCCCGACCCGGGGGCGCGGCTCCGATGCCGCCGCCACGGTGGACGGCGGGGCGCAGGCGTCACCACGACCGTAACTTACGTTGACCTTCAATCACTTGCGTGATCGTTCCAAGGTGCGCCCCGTGCGCGTACTTCTGGTGGAGGACGACGAGTCGGTGGCCCGCTCGCTGCGGCGCGGTCCGGTCCGCTTCGGGTTCGAGGCCGAACGGGTCGCCACGGGCCACGCGGCGCTCGCCGCCGGGCGGACGTACGACCTGGTCCTGCTGGACCGCGGACTGCCGGACACCGACGGGCTGGACCTCCGCCGCGAGCCGCACGCACGTGGCGACGGCGTCCCGATCATCGTGATCAGCGCCCGCAGCGACGAGACCGACCGGGTCGTCGGCCTCGAACCCGGCGCCGACGACTACGTCTTCAAGCCCTTCGGCGTACGCGAGGTGGTCGCCCGGATCAGGGCGGTGATGCGCCGCGTCCGGCCCGGGACCCCGCAGGAGACCGCCGGCCCCGACCGCTACGGCCCTCGGCTGACCGTCGACCGCAAGGCGCCCGGGTCCACCTGGACGGCGCCGAGGTGGCGCTCACGCCCAAGGAGTACGACCTGCTCGCCTTCCTCACCGAGGAGCCGGGCGCGCTGATGTCCCGCGAGCAGACCACGGAGGCGGTCTGGGACGCCGACTGGTTCGGGCCGGTCAAGACCCTGGACGTCCACGTGGCCGCGCTGCGCCGCAAGCTCGCGGGCGCGATCGCCATCGAGGCGGTGCGCGGGGTCGGCTTCCGCCTGATCGTCACCGAGGCGGAACACGGTCCCGGGACAAGGGCGCCGTCGTGATCCGGCAGCTGATCGTCGGTTACGTCCTCCTGGTCGCCGTCGCCGTCGCCGTCGCCGTCGCCGCCTTCACCGTTCCCGTGGCCTTCACCCTCACCGACCAGCTGCGCGGCGACACCGAGCTGTCCGTCAGCCGGGAGGCCGCCACCATGGCCCGGCTGCTCGCGGACCCCGCGCCCGCCTCACGCGCGGCGCTGGTGGAGATGGCCACCGCGTACGAGAGCGCCACCCCTGGCACGGTCCAGGTCATCACCGCCGACGGGGCCCGCGTGGGGCCCTGTCGGCGCCGGCCCGGCCGGGCGAGCCGTACGACCAGGCCCTCGCCCGCGCGCCGGACGAGGGGAAGCCGACCGTCGACTGGGGCTCCCGGTTCGTGTGGGGACCACGGCTGACGGTCACCGAGCCCGCGCACTCCCGGACCGGCCTCGGAACGGCGCTCGCGACATCCTCGACGGAAGAGCGGACATCCCGTGCCGCGCAGCCGCCGCCTGCGGTCCGCACCGACCGTTCGACGACGCTCGCCGTCAACCGCCGATCCGGCCTCCCGGGCCGGCGCTAGTGCCGCATCAGGCAAGTTCCGCCCCTGGTGACGAGCCCTGTCCGGTCGGACTTCGTGGCCGGCGACGAGTTTCCCCGCCTGCCTCCGTCTTACCTGGTGAACACCGAGGAAGCGGAGGCATGGGATGAGCAGGACCACCCACACCACACAGGTGGCCACGGTCGGGATTCGCGTCACCGACCAGCGGAAGGCCGTCGAGTTCCACGTCGGTGAGCTCGGCTTCGAAGTACGCCGGGACGCGCCCTTCGGCGGCGGGCGCTGGATCGGGGTGGCACCGCCCGGGGCGACGACGACTGTCGCGCTCGTTCCCGACGGGGCTCCGGTCGGCATCCGTCTTACGGCACAGGACGTCGACGCCGCCCACGCGGACCTGCACGCACGCGGCGTCGACGCGGACGCGGAGGCCGTGCGGACGGGGCCCGCGGTGCCGCCCATGTTCGCCGTGCGTGACCCGGACGGCAACGACCTCGTCCTCATCGAAAGCTCGTGAACAGGAGACACCCGTGAGGGACAAGCAGTTCACCGCGACCCTGCGGAAGAGCCCGGCCAAGGGCGGCTGGACCTACGTCGTGTGGCCCGAGTCGGCAGAGTTCTTCGGCACCCGCGGCCTGGTGAAGGTCCGGGGCACGATCGACGGTCATCCGTTCGAAAGTTCGTTCATGGCCCTGGGGGACGGCACGCACAAGCTGCCGGTGAAGGCTGACGTGCGCAAGGCGATCGGCAAGGAGGAAGGGGACACCGTGACCGTCCGCCTGGAGGAACGGGTGGACGCCTGACGTCGGAACGATTGCCCCTCGCGATGCGGTGCGCCGTCCCGGGATCCGCATCGCGATCGTCTGCGACAACCTCTTCCCACCCGATGGCCAAGCGGTGTCAACGGGTCGGCACCTGGGCTGCGGCGAACAATGTCGAGATCGCCTCCACCCCCGAGCGACAGTTCCTGGCTGAAACCGGATCGAGGCCCGGTTCACCGCCTGCGCTACTGCGCCCTCGACGGCACCGACCACTCCAGCCATGAGGAACAGGGCAGCGTGAACCACCGCCGCCCCACCTGGCGAAACCGCCATGCCGACGACCAGCGCCTCCGGGCCGTTGTCGACGGGGCGAACGTTGCCTGACGCGGCACCAGGGAGCTTCGCGACACCCAACGGGCAATCCAGCGAATCCAAGCGGTTCATGGCTCACCCGGGCGTCTTCGGCGTGGTCGGTTGGTCCGATGCCAGGCCGTACCCGGAGCTGGGGCGTGTGCTGCGGCGGTGGGGCCGGGGTTGTCCTGACGGAGGTTGGCGGAGTCGAGGGTCAGCAACGGAGACAACCGGTAAGTGGGGCTGCGCGAGGCCGACGGTGCCCTGCGTAGTGGAAGCGAGCCGGAGCAGCGGTGGCGTCGGCCTTCGTGGGCGAGGTTCTGATCGACAAACGCATCAGACGCGTAGGGACGGGCGCACAGTGCGGCATCCACGTCGCCGCCCCTGAGCTCCTCGTCCCGTGCCCGGGAACCGGCTGGTTCGGCCGTTGTCTGTGCCACCGTTGGACCTGTCGATGGCCGGCGGCGCGAAGGGGGGATGGCGTGAGACTGTCACGCGAGGTCACCGGGTGGGCGTTCCTCGCCGATGTGGAGGGTGTCCGGCATGCCGGCCTGGCCGTCGGCCTGTCCGGCATCAGCCCGTTTTCCACCGGTGGCGGGTCAGGCGGCAGCCTGTTCACCCGCGCGTACGCGCGGGGCCTCCCGGTGCTCCTCTCACTGGACGAACTGCCGTTCAGCCACCCCCTCTCCCCCCGGTGGCGTGTCACGCAAGACGAAGAAGGTGTGCTGTCCGTCCTGGACCCCGACGGCGCGCTCTTCGTGCACGACCTCGACGTGGAACGGCCGGCGGGGTGGCGGGAGGCGGCGGACGCCTCGGGCTCCGTCATGCTGGTCGTGTCCCACGTGCTGCCTGCCACAGACGATCCACTCGGCGCGCTGATCTTCGAAACGCGGCGGGGGAAGGTGTGTGCCGGCTTTGTGCGCTTCGGTGAGCCCGACCGCGAGGCGGACGACAGGCCGACGGTCACCTTCGTCATCGACCCGGTCGGCGTGCTCATGGAACTGGCACAGTACGTGCGCGACCGGATCATGTCGCTGGACGAGGCGAAGCGACGGGCGCGCGAAGTGGAGGAGATGCGGCAGGCCCTGGCGGAGCACGGCGCGATGTCCGCCGAGGCGATGGTGGATCTGCTGTTCCGGGACGAGTTCCTCGATCACCGCGGCCTGGTGGAGTTCATGTACGTCTACTGGCGACTGGTCGCCGAGGTCGCCGACGCCTGCGCGATGGAGGCTGCCTGGCGGGCCGCGGCGTTCCGGACCGTCGAGGCGGGCGTCCAGCTGGTGGCGGACCGGTGCGACCGCGCGGTGTTCGAGGAGGCCGAAGCCTTGGCGGCTCGGCTGATCGACGAACTGAGCGACACCGCCGACCTGGAAGCCGCGCTGCTGGCTGCCGCTCGGTTGCGGATGGCCACCAGGGGGCAGGAGGACCTGGCCGCCGACGACTACGCTCGTGAGCCGCTGCTGACCACATGGTCCGCTCGGCTGACCGCGGACCTGTACCGCACGTGGTTCACCGAAGAGGAGCCCTTCCAGAAGGAGTCCCATCGGCTGGTGGCAGAAGCGGGACACCTGGTGGTGCGTGCGCTGGAGCTGGATGGTGGGGTGAGGAGGCCCCGGCTGCTGGCGATACTGGCGCAGATCCTCGCGGACGAGGAGGGAGTCCACCGTGGTGCTGCTCGCGCTGCGCTCTCGGCATGGCACGACCCTTCCGCCGACGACGAGCCGGACCTCGCACTGTTCCTCCTCAGGACGGTGGACGGGGTGCCCCCGGAGACGGCCGACCGGCTGCTCACAGGGGTGTTCGGGACGCCACCGGCCGATTTCGTCGTCGCCCACGGGAGTACGGTGACCGCGAAGGCGATCAGCCAAGGCGTCAACCTGGCCCGGGAACGCGCCGACCGACGGCTGCTGCGAACCGTGCTGGACTGGGCCGGCCGGCTCGACATCCGGTGGACCTCTGCCCACCGCAGGCAACTGATCGAGGCCAGGCTCCACGTGTTGCCCGACGATCCGAGCGAATGCCCAGGTCCCCACCAGGCACTGTCGGTGTCGATCCCGGAGTTCTGGACACCGGCGCAGCGATCTGCGGCTCTGCTGCATGCGGCCGCACACGCCCGCGAACGGGGGCAGCCGGTGTGGGGGCTCACCCTCCTGCGCCAGGCGGGCGACGCCCGGAACGAAGAGGTCCGGCTGCTCACGGCCGATCTGTACTACCAGTCGGCGGAGGCGGGCGAGCCGGTCTCCAGCCCTGTCCCGTTCCCATGGGGCTACTACACGTACGCGGCGCTCTCCTACGCCTCGCTCGGCTTCGAGGAACTGGCCCAAGCGAGCCTGGTGCCGCTTGTGCGGCAGCTGGGCAACCTCCGCGGCGACGAACTCAGGAACGCGCTGTACGCGATCATCGTGGACGCGCCGAACTTCGACACCATCGGCGCGCCCGAACTCGGCGCGATCCTGCGCGACCTCGTGCACTCGGCGGTCTGGCGGCTCACCGCGGAAAGCGAGACGCTGCCGATGGGGCTGATACTCGGCCTGCACCAAGCGGGCAAGGGTTCGGAACTGGGCGCGTGGTGGCGCATCGAGGGCCCGCTCGTGCTGCCCGCCCACATCCAGCACTTCCTCGGCAAGTTGCGCGACTGGGAGGAGCCCACCGCCGCAGGCGGCGCCTTGCCGAACCTGCTGAACGCGGTGGACGCCGACCATCGTCCTGGCGGCCACGACAACACGCAGATCGCCCGGAACCTGCGGTGGCGCATCTCGTCGTTCATCGACGACGAGCTGCGTCGGCGTTCGACGGCGCTCATCGACGACCAGCACATCTGGGCCAAGGTGCCTGATCTGCTGGACGACCGAACGGTGCTGTTGACGTGGTTCCTGCCCGCGGCGGTGAACGGCGCGACCGTGCTGCTCGCGGTCACCAGGCAGGGCCGGGAGCTCGTGGTGCACCTCGGCGAGGGCGCGGACGGGAACGGCGACCGGCACCCGGACGCGGACCGCGTCGAGGCGATCCGGACGGAGATCGAACGCGACCCGCTGTTCGGCGACGTGACACCGGAGGGCAGTCGGCTGCTGGAGTCGGCCGGCCTGCCGCTCGGCGGCAGCGAACTGTGGGACAACTGGCGCGCCCGGGGCAAGGACCGAATCCTGGCCTGGCCGCACGGCGCTCTGCACTACCTGCCCCTACCGCCGTGCCGCAGGGGCGGCCGTCTGATCGCCGACGACTGGACGGTCACCACGATCGCCGGCCTCGAAGCCCTGGCACCCGCCGAAGTACCTGCGCGTGAGGGCCGCACCGTCGTACTGGCCTCCGCTGCCGGGGGTGTTCCCTTCGGTCTGCACGCCGAACCGGCGCTGGAGGAGCATGCGCGGAAGGTCGCCGAGGCGGTAGGCGCTGAAGCCCTCACCGGTCGTGCGGCCACTCGCGACAGGCTGCGCGCGGAGATGTCCGTGGCGGACGTCGTCCACATCGCCGTACACGGGACGCTGGACGAGGACGCGCCGTGGATGCACTGCCTCTACCTCGCGCCGGACGGCGACGACGACGGCCGCGTATTCGCCTACGACTTCCTGGACATCGACCTGCGCGGCGTCCGTCTTGTCACGCTCGCCGCCTGTGAGTCGGCGCTCGGCCGATTCGACCGCGGTGACAACGTTCGTGGCATCCCTTCGGCACTGATCACCGCCGGAGCGCAGGCCGTCGTCGGGTGCCTGTGGCCCGTGCGCCCGGAACCGGCCACGTACTTCTACCACCACCTGCATCAAGGAGTCGCGCGCGGCACTGACCCGGAGCAGGCCTTCCGCGGCGCCCAACTCGCCACGCGTGCCGCGTATCCCCAGTACCGTGACTGGGGAGCGTTCATCTATGTGCACGGTAGGAACAAGGGAGCCACCCCATGACCGAGATTCGGCTGCACGACGTCGAACTCGTGCCGGAGCGTACGCTCGGCAGCCCAGCGGATGACGCACCGCTGCGTGGCAGGCTCACTTTCGGCTGGGACCTGCTGCCCGCCGACCATGCGGGCGCGCCGGCCGGCTGGCTGTCCTATCTGAGTGCCGCCCCCGACCGGGAGTTCCGGCAACTGCTCATGGTGTGCTCGTTTCGCCCCGAGACACCGGAGAGCAGAGGCGTGTTCCGTCATGCCTCCCTGGGCGTCGCACTGTCCGCACCGGAGCGTGAGGCACAGCCGATCGCGCGCCTGATCGACCCTGGCGAGCGTACCCACCCGGTCCCCGGCCTCGGGACCGGCGTGAGCTTCACGGTCACGACGGGAGTGCTGGATGTAGGGGTGGAGAAGCCGCCGGGATCCGGACCGACGAGGGAGGAGTGGATCGTCCGGGGCCACGGAGCCTCCCAGCCGAACCCGCAGTGGGAGTTCCGACGAGTCAAAGGATTCCCGCTGGTCGGCGATCACCCGGTGGCCGCGCTGGTGGAGCTCGTGCCCGACTCCGTGAACACGGCCGAGGTGCTGGTCGCGGCGGAGCTGGAGCACCGTAGCTGGGGCGTCCGCCGCTACCGGGCGCAGCTCACGCCGGCACCGCACACGATCGTGCTGGCGGAGTGACCCGATCCCGGGCAAGGCCGCCTCTGGAACGACACGGGCGTCTGACCCACGATGGGCAGGCCATCGTCACCCCGGTTCACGTGTGTCGTATGGGGATACCCCTCGTTTGAGGATGCGGCCGTTGACGTGGATCCGCCGAGCGGGCGGGCGCGGCCGGATCCGAAAAACAGGGTGGTCGGGGCCTGCCGCCTCCTCGGAACCGCTCTCCGTCCGGCGGACGGCGTGGCGGCTCGCCTCGCGTCCCAGGAGGGGAGCGAACGCGCACCACAGCAGCAGGCCGGTGGCGAATCCGGCCAGGGCTCCGGCGACGGTGTCGCTGAGCCAGTGGGCGTGGAGCCAGGTTCGGGACCACATCATCGCCGTTGTGAACAGGGCGCCGAGGGACCACCAGAGAGGGCGTCGGGCGCGGGTCACGAACAGTGCGCCGACGAGTACGACGAGCAGTGCGGCACCGAACGCGTGCCCGGAGGGGAACGAGCCGTGGTCCACCCGGACCAGGGGCCCGGCGGGCCGGGGGCGGTCCACCGCGTACTTGACGACCTGGACGACGAGCGCACTGCCGCCGAGGTAGGCGGTGAGGAAGTACAGCAACGACCACCAGCGCCGTCGAACGCACAGGACGGCCACCAGGGCGAGCGGCACGACCGCCCCGAGGGGGCCGCCGAACCAGTCGAGCACGGTCGCGGCCGCCAGCGGGAGGCCGTCGTGCGGGCCGCCCATCAGGGCCAGCCAGCGCTCGTCGGCATTCTGGAGACGCGGACGGGTGGTGCCGGCCGCGACGAGCGCGCAGACCAGGGTCGCCGTGGCGGCGAACGCCGCGCCGAGCAGCGCTGTTCCTGCGGCCGGGAGACCAGGGGCGGGACGACGCCGGACGGGGCCGGGGGGCACCGGTGCGGTGGGAGAGGTGTGGGGCATGTGATCCCTCGTGGATGTGGCAGGTTCGGGGGCCGGCTCAGGCTTCCCGCGTGACCGGTCGCTTCGGGTACGACCGCGCGCAGGCGGTGGTGTTCGCCGCCGTCCAGGTTCCACAGGGTGGGGCGCCGGCCGGTCATGGGGAGCAGCGGGGAGCCGGGTGGTAGTCGTCCCTCCCGGAGGGTGCGCCAGTGGCGGGAGTCCCGTGAGAAGAACCGGTCGTCGCGCGTGACCGTGAGCAGTTCGCCGTATCCCGGGACCAGCCAGGCGCCGATGCCGGGTTCGAGCTCCACCGGGGCGACAGGGCCCCAGTGGGCGCGGAGATGCGCGTAGAGAGCTTGCGGATTCCGGGCGAGGCCGGGCCGTGGAGAGGGATCGCGCCATGCGGTGACGTGTCGTGCGGTGACGTGTCGTGCGGCCCTTGGCGGGGATGGCGGTAGGTCATGGTTCACGTTCGCCTTACGTGAAGGGGGCGAGTCGGCGGTGCGGCGGGCGGAACCCGGTTCACAGCGGGGTGGCGGGCGGCGTGGCGTGCCGTGCGTGACGGTGCGGGCTCCGAGCCGCCGGGAACCGGACCGCCGAGGGCGGTCGGCCTGGCGCCGCCGCGGCCGACGGCCGGCTGCCGCGGGCGTCAGTGCGGGGCGTTCGCCTTGAGGTGCTCGGCGAGGAAGGACACGCTGCGGGTGACGAGCGAGGGAACGTCCGATGCGCCGAGGAAGATGTGGTCGGCGCCGTCCACGGGGACGAGTTCGACCACACCGCCCTGCGCCCGCAGCCGCTCGGCCAGCAGCTCGCTCTGCCGGTAGGGCACCAGGCTGTCCGCCGTGCCGTGGACGAGGAGGAACGGCGGGGCGGGCCGGTCCGCGTACGTGACCGGGCTGGCCGCACGCGCCAGGTCGGGCCGGTCGGCCGGGGCCGCGCCGAGCAGCGCGGCGTACGGGTCCGCGAGCGAGGCGAGCTGTGGAGGGAGCGCCGCGGCCGCCGAGGAGATGTCGGACACGCCGTACCAGTCGACCGCCGCCTGGACGGAGGTGTCGCCCTCGGCCACGCCCTCGGTGCCTTCGAGCGGCCCGCCGGAAGTGCCGGGCCCGGTGAGGGCGGCGAGGGCGGAGAGGTGACCGCCCGCCGATTCGCCCCAGACGCCGATGCGGTCGGCGTCGATTCCCAGCGCGTCGGCGAAGGCGCGGACGTAGCGGATGGCGGCCTTGACGTCGTGCAGCTGGGCGGGGAACGGCGCTTCGAGACTGTGACGGTAGTCGAGGGTGACCACCGCGAGGCCCGCGCCGAGGAGGGAGCCGAACAGCAGCTCCGCGGGCACGGTGGGCGGCGGGAAGCGCCGGTCGCCGTCCATCCAGCCGCCGCCGTGGATCCACACGACCGCGGGCGGGGGCCCCTCTGTGCCGTCGCCGGCGGGGACGTACACGTCGAGCAGGCGAGGCCGGTAGCCGGAGGTCGTGGCGTAGGTGACGCTCTCGTGGCGGCGGCACCCGTCGGCCGTGACGACCGGTGCCGGGGGCGGCAGGAAGGTCGGCGGCGGCCAGGTCATGTCGGTCTGAGGCGGGGGCTGCTGGGTCATGGTCTGCCTCCTGGCGGGGCGCTTCGGACGGCGCGGCGCGCGGGCTCTGCCACGCATCGGCAAATCGCCCAAAAGTGAAGTTTTTGCCCGAAGAGGGTTGAGTCGACCTACGGCGGGCGCTATGAAGGTAACACGTGTTACCTATGGGGTCCACGTCTCGGTCGAGAGTCGCGCCCCAGGGTCCCGGACATGTCGGGAGTTCGATCATGTGCACCATCTCCGCACTGTCCGCCCCGCCGGCCGCCGAGGCCGACCGGGTGGCCGTCAGGCTCGTCCGGTGGGGCTTTCCGCCCTCCGTCGAGGTGGTCCCCGAAGCGAGGGGTCGGCTGCGCGCGGTCCTGCGCGACTGGCCGGTCACCTCCGATGTCGTCGATGCCCTGCTGCTGGCCGTCAGCGAACTCGTCGCCAACGCCGTCACGCACGCCGCCCTGGTCACCGAGGTCGTCCGGGTCGCGCTCGGGCTCGACGGGCCCTGGGTGTGGCTGGAGGTGGGTGACGATCACCCCTTCCTGCCCGAGATCTCCGATCCGGTCGACGAAGCCGCCGAGGGCGGGCGTGGGCTCTTCATCGTCGAGTGCGCCGTGGCCGACCTGGCGGGCGGGCTGGACATCCTGCCCGGGTCGCCGGGCAAGGCCGTCCGGGTCCGGCTGCCGGTCGCGGCCTGATGCGGCGGTTTCCCCGGTCGTGGCACGCGGATGCGGGCGGCCTGCCGGGATGCCGGATCCGTTCGGCGCCGCTGCCGACCGCGACGCCGGGAGCCCGGGATTCGCCTCGACGAAATATGCCGCTCTCTTGACTGTCGTCAAGGCATCGCCATACTTGCCTCACTCCCCGCTGACCCGAATGAGGTGCCGCCATGGAGCTTTCCCCTTCCGCGCATGTGGACACGTTCTGTCGCGACCGGCTCCCGCCGTTCGAGCAGTGGCCGGAACTGATTTTCGAACTACCCGAGTTGACCTATCCGGATCGGCTGAACTGTGCGGTGTCGCTGCTCGACGACACCATCGAGCGGTTCGGGGCCGACCGTCGCTGCCTGCTGACGCCGGCCGAGGAGTGGACGTACGGGGAACTGCGGCGCCGTGTCGACCGGATCGCCCAGGTCCTGACCGAGGACCTGGGCCTCGTGCCGGGCAACCGTGTTCTGCTGCGGGGCCCCAACAACCCGTGGCTGGTGGCCTGTTGGCTCGGTGTGCTCAAGGCCGGCGGCGTCGTCGTCACCACGATGCCGCTCCTGCGGGCACCCGAGCTGTCCGTCGTCTGCGAGATCAGCTCGCCGGTCGTCGCGCTGTGCGACCACCGCTTCCGCGAGGAACTGGACGCCGCCGAGTCGCCGGGCCTGACCACGCTGACCTACGGCGGCTCGGGCCCGGGGGATCTGTCGGAGCGCTGCGCGGCCAAGCGGGGTGCCTTCACCGCGGTGGAGACCGCGGCGGACGACGTGGCCCTGATCGCGTTCACGTCCGGCACCACCGGCAGGCCGAAGGCGACCCTGCACTTCCACCGCGATGTGCTGGCGAACGCCGACACCTTCTCCCGGCACGTCCTGCGGCCGGAGGCGGACGACCTGTTCGCCGGAACCCCGCCCCTGGCGTTCACCTTCGGCCTCGGCGGTCTGGTCGTCTTCCCCCTGCGGGTCGGGGCGGCGTCCCTGCTCCTGGAGCAGGCGACGCCCCGGCAGCTCGCCGAGTACGTGGCGGAGCACCGGGTCACCGTGCTCTTCACCGCCCCGACGGCCTACCGGGCGATCCTCGCGGCCGGGCTCGCCGACCGCCTGGCGGCGGTGCGCCGCTGTGTCTCGGCCGGTGAGCCCCTGCCCGCCTCGGTGTGGGAGGCGTTCCACGAGGCGACCGGGCTGCGCCTGATCGACGGCATCGGGGCGACGGAGATGCTGCACGTGTTCATCTCGGCCGCCGACGGCGACGTCCGCCCCGGTGCCACCGGCAGACCCGTCCCCGGCTACCGGGCCGCCGTCCTCGACACCGAGGGCAACCCCGTGCCCGACGGCCGGCCCGGCCTGCTGGCGGTGAAGGGGCCGACGGGCTGTCGCTACCTGGACGACGAACGGCAGACCGCCTATGTGCGCGACGGCTGGAACATCACCGGCGACACCTACATCCGTGACCAGGACGGCTACTTCTGGTACCAGGCGCGCAGCGACGACATGATCGTCTCCTCCGGGTACAACATCGCGGGTCCCGAGGTCGAGCAGGCCCTGATCGGGCATCCGGACGTCGAGGACTGCGCGGTCGCGGGGGCGCCCGACGAGCATCGCGGGGCGATCGTCAAGGCGTTCGTGGTGCTCCGTGACGGAGTGCCGGCCGGACCGGCGGCGGCGAAGGAGCTGCAGGACTTCGTCAAGCGCACCATCGCCCCCTACAAGTACCCGCGCGCGGTGGAGTTCGTCGCCGCACTGCCCCGCAACTCCAGTGGAAAGCTCCACAGGGCGGAGTTGAGGCGATGGGCCCGGGTCGGGCACGGGGAGACGGGGGAGGGCGACAGGCCCGCTCTGCCCAGTGTGGTGGTCGAGCGGCGGGTCGAGTGGTCCGACACGGACGCGGCGGGGCACTACCACTTCTCCTCCGTCCAGCGCTGGGCCGAGGCTGCGGAGGCCGTCCTGCTGCGGCGGCTCGGTCTCGACGGGCTGTTCGGCAGCATTCCGCGGGTCCACTTCGAGGCCGACTACCGCGCGCGGCTGTGGTTCGGGGATCCGGTCCGGATCGAGTTCCGGGTCGCGAAGGTGGGCGGCTCGTCGCTGCACTACGCCTTCGACGTACAGGGGCCGCGCGGCCTGGCCGCCACCGGGCGGATGTCGGTGGTGCACTCCGCCGCCCGCGCCACGGGCGCCGCGCCCTGGCCGGACGAGGTGCGCTCCGTGCTGTCCGAGGCAGGGCCGCAGCCGGGGGAGTCCTACTGCTGAACACGGCACGGCCTCGGGGTCGGCCGGATGGGTGAACATCACCATGCATGGCGAATGATTGACGATCGAAAAAAGAACGCAATACCTTGAAGTCATGGAACCACTGGAGGACGCCATGCGCGTAGCAGTCATCGGAGGCGGGCCCGGCGGCCTCTACTTCGCGGCCCTGGCCAAGAAGCTCTCACCGGGGTGGGACATCACGGTCTGGGAACGCAACACCCGTGACGACGCGTTCGGGTTCGGCGTGGTCTTCTCCGACGAGACGCTGGGCGGCATCGCGCAGGCCGATCCCGAGGTGTTCGCCGCGATGTCGGCCGAGTTCGCCCGCTGGAGCGACATCGACATCCACTATCGGGGCGAGGTCCGCACCTCCGGCGGCCACGGCTTCGCGGCCCTCGACCGCAACCGGCTGCGGGAGATCCTGCAGAAGCGCTGTGCCGAACTGGGAGTCGAGGTCCGTTACGGCACCCCGGCTCCGCCCGCCGCGGAACTGGCCGCCGACCACGACCTGGTCGTCGCCGCGGACGGCGTCCGGTCGGCGACCCGCGACGCGTACGCCGAGGTCTTCGGCGCGCACCTGGACGAGCGGAACTGCCGCTACATGTGGCTCTCCACCGACCGCGTCTTCGAGGCGTTCACCTTCATCGTGGAGGAGCGGGACTTCGGAGTCGTCCAGGTCCACGCCTACCCCTACGACGAGCACCGCTCCACCTTCATCGTCGAGATCGCCGAGGACGCCTGGCGGCGGGCCGGCTTCGAGGCCCTCGCCGACCGGGAGTTCGCCCGGGGGGAGAGCGACGAGGCCGGCGTGCGACGGTGCCAGGAGATCCTGGCGGACCACCTCGACGGCCACCGGCTGATCCCCAACGCCTCGAAGTGGATCACCTTCTCGACCGTACGCACGTCCTCCTGGAGCCACGGCAACATCGTCCTGCTGGGCGACGCCGCCCACACCGCGCACTTCTCGATCGGCTCGGGCACCAAGCTCGCCATGGAGGACGCCCTCGCACTCGTCGCGAGCCTGCACGAGCACCCCGATGTGACCGAGGCGCTGGCCGCGTACGAGGCGGAGCGCCGGCCGGCCGTCGAGTCCGTCCAGCGGGCCGCCCAGGCCAGTCTGGAGTGGTTCGAGACCATCGACCGCTATGCCGGCCAGGACCCCGGCCAGTTCGCCTTCAACCTGCTCACCCGCAGCCGCCGGGTCACCTACGACAACCTGCGGGCGCGCGACGCGGACTTCGTGGACGCCGTGGACACCGGGGGCCCCGGCGTGCCGCCGATGTTCCGGCCCCTGCGGCTGGGAGGGCTGACGCTGCGCAACCGGATCGTGGTGCCGCCCCTGGCGACGTACACGGCGGAGGACGGCGTGCCGGGCGCCTTCCCCCACGCCCAACTGGCCGCACAGGCACTGGGCGGGGCCGGGCTTGTGTTCGCCGGAATGACCGCGATCAGCCCTGACGCCCGGGCCACCGCCGGCTGCCCGGGCCTGTGGACCGACGACCAGGAGGCCGCCTGGCGGACGACCGTCGAGGCGATCCGCCGGATCTCCGACACGCCGCTCGGCATCCAGCTCGCTCACGCCGGGCGACGCGGATCGACCGCGATGCCCGGCCCGGACGGGGTCGGCCGGCCGCTCGGCGGGGACGGCTGGCCCACCCTCGCGGCCTCGGCCCTCGCCTGGGACGAGGGGTACCCCGTCCCGCGCGAGGCCACCCCCGCCGACCTCGCGGCCGTCACCGCGGACTTCGCGGCGGCGGCGGTACGCGCCGACCGGGCCGGATTCGACGTGCTGGAGCTGCAGTTCGGCCACGGCCAGCTGGTCTCCGGCTTCCTCTCCCCGCTCACCAACCACCGCACCGACGCCTACGGCGGCACGCTGGAGAACCGGTTGCGGTTCCCGCTGGAGGTGCTGACCGAGGTGCGCGCGGCCTGGCCCGCCGGCAAGCCCCTCGTGGTACGGATCTCCGCCACCGAATGGGCGGAAGGCGGTACCACCGAGACCGAGGTGATCGAGATCTGCCGGGCACTCGACGCGGCGGGGGCGGACGCGATCGACGTGTCCACCGGTGAGGTCGTGGCACACCAGAAGCCGGCGTACGGGCGCAGCTACCAGACCCCCTACGCCGATCTGATCCGCAACGCCACCGGCATCCCGACCATCGCGGTCGGCGCCATCTCCACCTACGACGACGCCAACTCGATCCTGTTGGCGGGGCGGGCGGACCTGGTCGCCGTCGGCCGTGGTCACCTGTACGACCCGCTGTGGACCCTCCACGCCGCCGTCGAGCAGGGCTACGCCGGCTCCGGCGCCACCTGGCCCCTGCCCTGGCGGCCGGGCAGCCGCAAGCCCCCGGGCCCGCGTGCCGACCGCGTACCGCCCCGCCTGCACCTGCTGCGCGAGGCCGCCGCACCGGTCCACCGGCGCTGGCTGCCCCGACGCTCCGCCCGACCGCTTCCGGCCACGGCTTCCTGCTGATCGGCGCTCTGGCCCCGCTACGGATGCCTCGGCCCCGCTCCTGGGTGCTTCGGCTCCCCTTCACGGGTGCTTCGGCCCCTCTTCACGGGTGCTTCGGCCCCGCTCATGGGTGCTTCGCACCTGGCAACGGAGGACACGCATGATGGACAACCCGCCCCGCTTCACCGCCGCCGCCGTCCAGGCGTCCCCGGTCTACCTGGATGCCGCCGCGACCGTGGACAAAGCCGTCTCGCTGATCCACGAGGCGGCCGGCAACGGCGCCCGACTGGTCGTCTTCCCCGAGGTGTTCGTCCCCGGATACCCGTACTGGAACTGGACGATGAACCCCGTCCAGGGATCGCCCTGGTTCGAGCGCCTCCACCGCTCCTCGATCGACGTCCCCGGACCGCACGTCGACACCCTCCGTGCCGCCGCCCGGCAGGCCGGCGTGGTGCTCGTCATCGGTGTCAACGAACGCGCCGCGCACAGCCTCGGAGTGCTCTACAACACCCTGCTGATCATCGGATCCGACGGAGAACTCCTCGGCGTCCACCGCAAGTTGGTCCCCACCTGGGCCGAGAAGCTCACCTGGACCGGCGGCGACGGCAGTTCGCTGCGCGTCCACCAGACCGAGATCGGACCGCTCGGCGCCCTCGCCTGCGGCGAGAACACCAACACCCTCGCCCGCTTCACCCTCCTCGCCCAGGGTGAACTCGTGCACACCGCCAGCTACATCGCCCTCCCCGTGGCCCCCGACGACTACGACATGGCGGACGCCATCGCGGTACGGACCGCCGCCCACAGCTTCGAGGGCAAGGTCTTCTCGGTCGTCGCCTGCTCCACCGTCTCCCCGGAGATCGCGGACCTGATCGCCGGGGACGACGAGAGCGTCCGCACGATGCTGGGCCGCCGGCGCAGCGCCCTCTCGGGCGTCTTCGGCCCGGACGGCCGACCGGTGACGGATCCGCTCATCGACGACGAGGGAATCGTCTACGCCGAGATCGACCTCGCCAAGTGCATCCAGCCCAAACAGATGCACGACATCGTCGGCCACTACAACCGTTTCGACATCTTCCGGCTCCACGTCGACAACCGCCCCCGCGGACCCGTGAGCTTCACGATCGACCCCGCAGCGGTACGGGCGGACGGCGCCCAGGGGGACAGCACCCTTTCGAAGGAGGAAGCGTGACCACCTACGACGACAACCGGCTCGGCCGGGCGAGGGTCTCCGACAGTCCAGAACTGCGCGCCTACTACGCAGAGTTGGAAGAGCTGGACGCCGGTGCCCTGTGGACCGTCGCCAACGACATCGAACCCTGGTACCCCCGGCCCAAGTCCGTCCCCGTGCTGTGGCGCTACGACACGCTGCGCCCGCTGGTCCACAAGGCACTGCCACTGGTCAAGGCCGACGACGCCGGCCGACGCGTGGTCATGCTGGTCAACCCCGGCCGCAGGGACGTCAGCGCCGCCGTCGGCCTGCTCTACACCGGACTGCAGATCATGGGGCCCGGCGAATCCATGACCGCCCACCGCCACCAGGCCGCCGCCCTGCGCTTCGTCCACGAGGGCACCGGAGCCTGGACCGTCGTCGACGGGCAGAAGCTCAAGGTCGGCCCCCGCGACTTCGCGATCACGCCCAACGGCACCTGGCACGAGCACGGCAACGAGGCCGACGACACGCCCGTCATCTGGCAGGACGGACTCGACATCCCCCTGGTCAACGCCCTCGACGCCGGCTTCTACGAGGTCCATCCGGAGCTGTACCAGACGCCGGGCAAGGTGATCAACTCCTCCGTCCTCAGCTACGGCGCCAACCTGCTGCCGTACGGGGCGGAGAAGTGGACCCGCCCCTACTCGCCGGTCTTCGGCTACCCCTGGGAGCCCACGTACCAGGCCCTGCGCGATCTGGCCAAGGCCGTCGAGGGCTCGCCGTACGACGGCGTCATCATGGAGTACGCCAACCCCCTCACCGGCGGGTCGGTCATGCCCACGATGGGCGCCCACATGCAGCTGCTGCGCCCGGGCCAGGCCACCCGCGCCCACCGCCACACCGGGTCGGTCGTCTACACGGCGGCCAAGGGCCGGGGCGCGTCGGTGATCGCCGGCCGGCGCTTCGAGTGGAAGCAGGGCGACATCTTCTGCGTACCGTCCTGGGCCTGGCACGAGCACGAGAACCTCGACCCGGCCGAGGACGCCTGTCTCTTCTCGTTCGACGACTTCCCGGTGATGCGATCGCTCGGCTTCCACCGGGAAGAGGCCTACCCCGACAACGGCGGCCACCAGCCCGTCCTCCAGGACGGCCGGTAGACGTTCCGACGCGCGGCCGCGGCCCGGGCCCAGCCGGGGGTGGGCCCGGGCCGCCCGTACGGCGGAACCCGGGGACGACCGTCCCCTCAAGGGCCGGCGATGCCCACCTGACCGGGCATCGCCGGCCCACCCTCCCCCGCCCCCTTCTCTTCAGCGCCCCACTGCAAGGAGCCACCGATGCGACTGGTCACCTACTCCCTCGACGACACCGGCGACACCACCCCTCGCCTGGGCGCCCAGCTCGACGGCCATGTGGTCGACCTCGCGGCCGCGGCCGCCGCCACGGGGACCGAACTCCCCGGCGACCTCCTCTCGTTCATCCGGGCCGGACAGCCGGCCGTCACCGCCGCGAAGGCACTCCTGCGCGCATACGGCACCGAGGACCGGCCGGCCGGCGTCCTCCACCCCCTCGCCGAGGTCACGCTGCACGCGCCGCTGCGCCCCGGAAAGATCATCGGAGTCGGCCTCAACTACGTGGAACACGTGGAGGAGTCCAGCCGAAGCCTGGACACCGACCGCGAACTGCCCGACCGCCCCGTGCTGTTCTCCAAGCCCGCGACCGCCGTCACCGGCCCCGGCCGACCGATCCTGCACAACGCCGACCTGACCAAACAGCTCGACTGGGAGTGCGAACTCGCCGTCGTCATCGGCGAGAAGGCGTCCCGGGTGTCCGAGGACGACGCCTGGGACCACGTCTTCGGCTACAGCATCATCAACGACATCAGCGCCCGCGACCAGCGCCGTTCCGGGCAGTGGTTCTTCTCCAAGGGACAGGACTCCTACGCCCCGTTCGGCCCCGCCGTGCTGACCGCCGACGAGATCGAGAACCCCCTCGACCTCGACCTCCACCTGAAGGTCAACGGCGAGACCAAGCAGAGCTCCAACACCCGCCACATGCTGTTCAAGATCCCGCGCCTGATCGCCGACATCTCCTCCGGCGTCACCCTGGAACCCGGCGACGTCATCGCCACCGGTTCCCCCTCCGGCGTCGGCGCCGGCATGGTCCCCCCGCAGTTCCTCCAGCCGGGCGACCTGGTCGAGGCCACCATCCAGCACATCGGCACCCTCGCCAACCCGGTCGTCGACGCCCGCTGAACCCCGTGGGGCCGGATCCCGCCCTGACCCGGCCCCACGGCCCGACGTTTCCCCTCACCGCCTCCGAGAAGGAGCCCCGCCCGTGACCCCGCGCACCTACCGGGTCGGCCAGATCGTGCCGAGCTCGAACATCACCATGGAGACCGAGGTCCCCGGCATCCTCCGGGCCCGCGAGACCATCGCGCCGGAACGCTTCACCTTCCACTCCAGCCGCATGCGGATGACCCACGTCACCGCCGAACAGCTCAAGGCCATGGACGCCGACTCAGACCGCTGCGCCGTCGAACTCTCCGACGCCGCCGTCGACGTCCTCGGCTACGCCTGCCTGGTCGCCATCATGAGCATGGGCCTCGGCTACCACCGCGTCTCGCAGGACCGCCTGCACACCCGTACCGCCGAGAACGGCGCCCCGGCGCCGGTCGTCACCAGCGCGGGCGCCCTGGTCAACGGCCTCCGCACGATGGGCGCCAAGAAGATCGCGCTGGTCGCCCCGTACATGCGGCCGCTCACCCGCACCGTGGTCGACTACCTCACGCACGAGGGGATCGAGGTCCTCGACCACGCCGCCCTGGAGATCCCCGGCAACCTCGACGTGGCCGCCCACGACCCGGCGAAGCTGCCGGCGATCGCCAAGAACCTCGCGTACGCCGACGCCGACGCCGTGGTGCTCTCCGCCTGCGTCCAGATGCCGTCCCTGTCCGCGATCGAGGAGGCCGAGCAACTGCTCGGCAAGCCGGTGGTCTCGGCGTCGGTCTGCACCGTCCACCAGATGCTCCGCGCCCTCGGCCTGCCCGCCGTCGCCCCCGGCGCCGGACACCTGCTCTCCGGCGCCTACGCCGAGACCCCCCTCGCGACCGGATGACCCCGCACCGGGACCCGGCGGGGACCCCTCTCACGGCGCCCCCGCCGGGCCGCCCCGGGCACCGGGAACTCCGCTGGGTAAGATCACCGCCTGGTACCCGAGGAGGCAATGCGACCATGGCGGAGAGCGCGACGCGGCCGAGCTCCCTGATCAACACGATCTACGGCGAGTTCGTCCGGCGTCTCGGCGGCTGGATCTCCATCGCCGACCTGATCGCGCTGATGGCGGAACTCGATGTGGACGGCCCGGCCGTCCGCTCCGCGATCTCCCGCCTGAAGAAGGCCGGGACCCTCCTCCAGGAGCGCCGCGACGGCATCGGTTACCGGCTCGGCGAGGAGATGGGCCCGGTCTTCGACGAGGGCGACCGCCGCATCTTCGGCAGCCTCGAACCCGCCCGCCTCCAGGACGGCTGGGTCGTCGCCGTGTTCTCCGTCCCCGAGTCCGAACGCGCCCACCGCCACCAGCTGCGCTCCCGGCTGACCTGGCTCGGCTTCGGCAACGCCGCCCCGGGCGTCTGGCTCGCCCCCGCCCGGCTGCTCCCGGACGCCCGGCGGATGCTGGAGCGGCTCGGCCTGAGCGCCTACGTCCACCTGTTCACCTCCGACTACGCGGGCTTCGCCGAGCTGCGTGACGCGGTGAGCTCCTGGTGGGACTTCACGGCCATCGAGGCCCAGTACGCCGCGTTCACCGACGACTGGGGACCGGTCGCCGAGGAGCTGCGCCCGGAGCCGCGGATCGACCCGGTCCTCGCCTTCCGCGACTACGTCCCCATGCTCACCCAGTGGCGCCGCCTGCCCTACCTCGACCCGGGCCTGCCCTCCGAGCTGCTGCCCGCCGACTGGAACGCCGTCGAGGCCAGGCGCGTCTTCGTGGAGCTCCACGACCTGCTCGCCGCGCCGAGCCTGCGGTACGTCGAGAAGCTCACCGGCCTCTCGCGGACGCGGGGCCCGGCGGACTGACCCGCCGGCCCCGGCCGAGGCTCCGCGCCGGGGCGGGCGTCAGGACGACTGGCGGGGGACCGCCTCGAACCAGATGGCGGGGAGCGGCGCGGCGGCGCCGTCCCGGACGAGCCGGTCGACGGCGTCGGCCAGCAGGTCGGCACCGGGCAGGTGATAACGCACCGAGGTCAGACGCGGCCGTACGACGCGGGCGAGCAGCAGGTCGTCCGCACCGACCACCGCGATCTGCCCGGGGACCGCCACCCCGCGGTCCGCCAGGGCGGCCGACAGCAGGGCGGCGTACTCGTCGTTGTAGCCGAACACCGCGTCCAGACCCAGCTCCCGGCAGAGGGTCGCGAGGGCCGCGGCCGCCTCGTCGCTGTAGCGCATCGGCAGCGGGGTGATCTCCGCTCCGTGCTCGGCGGCCACGCGCCGCGCGCCGGCGAGGCGGGGCTCGGAGAACGCGGCCAGTCCTCGCTCCGCGGGCATCACGACGCCGATCCGGGTACGGCCCCGCCCGACCAGGTGCTCGATGGCCGCGACGCCGACGTCGGCCTGGTCGCCGATGAGGGTGAACGCCCCCTCGACGGGGGCCGAGGCGACGGTGACGACGGCCTTCGTCCCGGCCTGGAGGAGGACCTGCACCGCCTCGGCGGTCATCCTCGCGTCGCCCATCGACACGACCGCGGCGGGGCGCAGCCGCGCCCAGGCGCGGGCCGCCGTCACCGGGGCGGCGGACCGGTCGCCGTGCAGGACGACCGTGTAGCCGCGGTCGCCCAGGGCGGTCTCCAGCTCGTCCACCCAGTCGCTGAACAGCCGTCCCATCGCGGACACGGACGCGGGCAGCACCACCAGGTCGGTGCGTCCGGAGCGCAGCGAGGCCGCCGCCGCGTGCGGAACGTAACCGAGTTCCTCGGCGGCGGCCCGCACTTTCGCCTTGGTCGCCTCGCTGATCCGGGCCGACGGCGTCGCGTTGAGGACGAAGGAGACGGTCGCGCGGGAGACACCGGCGAGGCGCGCGACGTCGGCGCTGGTGACCGGGGGCCCGGGGCTCTGCTCAAGTGACATAACGATTGCATCATTCCAGTTCTCTGAAGGCTGGCGCAGCCTCTGGGGCGAGTGCTACACAGTAAGAGCAGGTTACACGTGTTATCTCGCTGGGGACTCATCCCGCGCCCGCTCTTCCGGCGCGACGGCCCGGCGTCCCCGCACCGCGCACTCCGCACCTCCACCGCGCGCACCCCCTTCCGTATCCCGGAGTTCCTCCCGAACCGGAGCCGACCATGAACAGCAAGACGACGGACGAATCCGCGAGAGCTGCCACGACCGAAGGGGCTCCGCCCCGCCTGGGCGGCCTCATGGCGCTGCTGGCGCTGGCCAACATGTCGATGTTCGCTCTCTACCTGGGCGTCGGAGCCGTCCTGGTCCCCACCCAGATCGCCCAGCTCGACCCCGTGAACAAGGTGGCGACCCTGGGCCTCGTGGGCGGGATCGGCGCGGTCTTCGCCACGGTGTTCAACCCGATCGCCGGCGCCCTGTCCGACCGGACCGGCCGCCGCGGCCCGTGGATTCTCGGCGGCGCCCTCGCCTCCCTGGCGCTCATGGCCTTCCTCGGCAGTGCCGACACCGTGCTCCTCGTGGCCATCGGCTGGTGCCTCGGCCAGGCGACCATGAACGTCTACCAGGCCGCGACCACGGCGGTCGTGCCGGACCGGATCCCGCCGGCCCGACGGGGAACGGCCTCGGCCCTCGTCGGCCTCGGCCTGCCGATCGGCGGCACGCTCGGCGTGCTGATCGCCTCGGCGACCGCCGGCACCCCGCGCACCGGCTATCTCGCACTCGGCGCGATCGTCGCCGTGGCGGCCGTCCTGCTGACCGCACTGGGCCGCGAACCGCGCCGGGAGCCGCTGCCTCCGGTCCCGCTGCGCCGGCAGGTCGCGACCTTCCTCTCGGCACTCGCGACCCACGACTTCCGCTGGGCCTTCATCGGCCGGGCACTGCTGGTCCTCGGCTACTTCTCCGTCACCGGCTACCAGCTCTACATCCTGTCCGACCACATCGAGCTGCCGGCCGGCCTGACGCCGCCCGCCGCGATAGCGATCCTCACCCCGGTCTCCATGGCGGCCATGGCGGTCTCCACGGTCGTCGGCGGTGTGCTGTCGGACCGCTGGAACCGCAGGAAGGTCTTCATCGGCGTCTCGGCCGCACTCGCCGGCCTGGTGATGGCCGTCCCGGTGATCAGCCCCACCTGGACGGGGATGCTCGTGTTCAGCGCGCTCAACGGCCTGGCCTTCGGCTGCTTCATGGCCGTCGACACCGCGCTCGTCACCCTCGTCCTGCCGAGGTCCGAGGACGCCGCCCGCGACATGGGCGTCCTCAACATCGCCAGCGCCGGCCCGCAGATCCTCGCCCCGTTCGTCGCCTCCCTCGTGATCGCCAACCTCGGCGGCTACACGGGCCTCTTCCTGGCCGGCGGCGCACTCTCGCTGCTTGGCGCACTCGCCATCCTGCCGGTCCGTACGGTCCGCTGACGCCGGGCACCGGCCGCCGTGCCCGTCCGGACGCCTCCTCACCGGTGCCGACGGCCGGCCGTGACCCCCTCCAGCCCCGGGACCCGCGGCGTGGACAGCGCGGGCCCCCGTTCCGACGCCGGAGAGCCATGAACACACAGCCCGACCCCCCTGCCACCGTGGCCGACCGCGACCGTGAGGCCGCCGTTGAGGAGACCCCCGCGATGTCGGACCTCACGGTCAAGGCCGCGCTGCCCGCCAGGGCCGACATGTGGTCCTCGCCCCCGAACGACGCGATCGGACTCGGCCGGCCCGCCATGTCCGACGGCCCGCCGGGGTGCGCGGCGAGCACGGGACACCGGACGACCCGCCGGTCGCCCTCCCGTCCCCGACCGCGCAGGCCGCCACCTGGGATCCCGAACTCGCCCGCCGTACCGGCCCCGCCCGTTCGCCCCGGAGGCACGCCGCAAGGGCGCCCACGCGGTCCTGGCCCCGACGGTCGACCCGCGTCGCACCCCGCGCGGACCGCCCTCGACGGGCTCGACACCGCCGTGCCCGAGCCGGACACCGTCTACGGCGAACACCTTGTCGCGGCAGTCCGTGAAGGCGGGTGCCGGGGCACGTCGTCGACGACACGGCCTGCCGTCTCCTGTGGCTCGCCGCCCGTGCCGGCCCCCCTCGACCGCGCCCCCGCCGCGGTGCCGGACGCGCTGCTGCCCACGGCCGTGGACGGCGAGGACCTCGCCCACGACGGCACCGGCCCCTCACGCCCCGCCCGGCAACCGGCCGCGTTCGCCGTGGCGGAAGCCCCGCCGGCGGGTCGGCGGGGGCGCGGACGCGGATCCCGCCGCGCGAGCCGCAGCCCTGGGACACCGCGGCGGGCGGCCGGCGGACGAGCCCGGCACGTACGCGAGGGAAGCCGGACGCGGCGTCGTCGACCGCCGCCCCAGCGCTGCTCCGGACGCACCCGAGGGCGCTTGACCCGCAGGACTTCGCCAGGGTGGGCGACCCGATCGCCCGCCCGAACCGGCCTGAACCGTTCGAACCGAGCGAGGAGCACCCATGCCGCAGCCACCCGCCGACCTGCTGATCCGTGCCGCCGTCGTCCACACGCTGGAGCCCGGGCAGGGCCCCCAGCGGGCCGTCGCCGTCAGGGGCGGGCGCATCATCGCGCTCGCACCCGCCCCGGACGGCCTGGACCATGTGACCGGACCCGTCACCGAGGTGGTCGACGAGCCCGGAGCCGCCGTCCTGCCGGCGTTCGACGACACCCACACCCACCTGATCCTCGCCGCCTACAGCGTCCATGACGTGCCCGTCCACCACGCCCGGACCATCCCCGAGTTCCTCGGCCTCATCCGCGAGCGCGCCGCCACCACTCCACCCGGCGAATGGATCCGCACCACCACCAACTGGCAGGAACTCGACCTCGCCGAACAACGCCTCCCCACCGCGGAGGAACTGGACCGGGCGACCACCGACCACCCGGTGCTGGTCAAGCGCGGCGGGCACAACGACGTGCTCAACTCCCACGCCCTGCGTCTCGCCGGCATCACCGCCGACACCCCGCAGCCCGAAGGCGGGATCATCGAGCGCGACGAGGAGGGCCGCTTGACCGGCCGGCTGATCGACAAGGCGATGGCCCTGGCGGAGCGGCTGCTCCCGCGCCCCGACCTGGACGGCCGGATCGACGGCCTGCGCCACGCCTCGCGCGACTACGCCGCGACCGGCATCGGCACCGTCCGCGACTGCATGGTCCCCGTCGAGGACCTGGAGGTGCTCCGCGCCGCCCGCGAGGCGGGCGCACTCGCGGTCCGCGTCCGCGCCCTCGTCTCCGGATTCGGCGTCCGGACCCCGGCCGGGATCGACGGCCTGCTGGACCGCATGGAGCCCTGGCGGCACACGGACGACGCCTGGTTGCGCGTCTGGGGCGTGAAGTTCGGCATCGACGGCGGGATCGAGGCCGGCGCGCTCGACGAACCGTACGCGGACCGCCCCTGCTACCACGGCCACCTGCTGTGGGAGCCGGACGCCTTGGCGGACGCCGTCGACCGGGTCGTACGACGCGGCTGGCGGGTCGGCGTCCACGCCTGGGGCGACCGTGGCCTGCGTACCCTCCTGGACGTCTACGAGACCGTGCTGCGGCGCCGTCCCGGCCTCCCGCAGGGCACCCTGGTGATCGAGCACGGCGGACTGGCCCGGCCCGACCAGCGAGCGAGAGCCGTCCGGCTCGGCATCCCGGTGACCGTCCAGCACCCCCTGCTCCACGACGCGGCCGCCGCGCAGATCCGCGCCTGGGGGGCCGACCGCGTCCGCGACCTCTTCCCGCTCCGGGAATGGATCGACGAGGGCGCCCTGCTCACCGCGGGCTCGGACTTCCCCGTCGGGCCGTACGGCGCCATGACCTCGGTCTGGGGCATGACCACCCGCCAGACCGTCGCGGGCGCCCGAGGGCCCGAGCACGCCATCCGCCGCGACGAGGCCGTCGCCCTGCACACCTCCCACGCGGCCCGTCTGCTCGGCGAGTACGACGACCGGGGCGGCCTCGCGCCCGGAAAACTGGCCGACCTGACCCTGTGGCCCACCGACCCCATGACCTGTCCCGTCGAGGAACTGGCGGCGCTGCGCCCCACCCTCACCGTGGTGGGCGGCCGGACCGTGCACGACTCCCGGGGCCGTGCGGCCCGCTGAGCCGACCGGCTTCGAGACGTGTGGCACCGCGATGAGAGGCGGGGCCACGGACATACCGATCAGGACTGCCGAGGCAGCCACGAGGAAGGGAACAGCAGCCGTGAGCCTTGTCGTCAGGACGACCGGAGGCGCGGTCGAGGGTGTCGCCCTCGACGGACTGAACGTCTTCAAGGGGATTCCCTTCGCCGCGCCCCCGGACGGCCCGCTCCGCTTCCGGGCGCCGGAACCCGCACCCGGGTGGGAGGGCGTACGCCCCGCCCGCGCGTTCGGTGCGGCGCCGCCGCAGCTGCCCCTGGTGCCCGGGATGCCCCGTTTCTGGAACCCCGAGGACGGGCTCGACTGCCTGACCGTCAACGTCTGGACGCCGGGCGGCGGAAGCGACCGGCTGCCCGTGATGGTGTGGATCTACGGCGGCGGCTGGAAGAGCGGGACCTCCAGCGACCCGGCGTACGACGGCGCCGTGCTCGCCCGTGGCGGTGTGGTGATGGTGACCTTCAACTACCGGGTGGGCTTCGAGGGCTTCGGCACCGTCCCCGGCGCCCCCGCCAACCGCGGCTTCCTCGACCAGATCGCGGCGCTCCGCTGGGTCAGGGAGAACATCGCGGCCTTCGGCGGAGACCCCGACAACGTCACGGTCTTCGGCGAGTCGGGCGGGGGAGCGTCGGTCGCCGCCCTGCTGTCCGCGCCCGCCGCGCGCGGGCTGTTCCGGCGGGCGATCGTCCAGAGCATCGCGGGCCGTTATCTTCCGCGGGAGGAGTCCGAGCGGATCGCCGCCCTGACGGCCGAAGCCCTGGGCATCACGCCGGAGGAACTCGCCGGCGTCGCACCGGAGGACCTGCTGTCCGTCCAGGACGCCCCGCTCGCGGCGATGGCCGCGGACCCGGGGGCGTGGACCACCCCGGAGACGATCACCTCCTTCTCGCCGGTCATCGACGGCGTCACCGTCGTGGACAAGCCCTGGCTCGCCCTGCGCACCGGAGTGGCCCGCGACATCGACCTGATCTCCGGCTTCACCCACGACGAGTTCACGATGTTCGCGATCGACCGCGGCCTGATCAGGCCGAGCGCCTCGGCCCTGGTCAGGTCCCTGCCCGCCCTCGCCGGAATGGCCGTCGGCCGGTTCCGCGACCGGAAGTCGCCCCGAGCCCCCCGCGTCAAGCGGCGCGTCGGCACGGTCGACCTGGCCGCCACCGCCGGGCACCTCGGCCTCGACGCGTCCGCCCCGGCCGACTACCGGGCCGCGTATCCCGGCCTGAGCGACGCCCGGCTGTACACCGTGATGTACTCCGACGCGCTCTTCCGGATGCCCGCGCTCTGGCTCGCCGAGGCGCACACCGCCGCGGGAGGCGTCAGCCACGTCTACGACTTCACCTGGCCGAGCCCGGCGCTGGGCGGCGCGCTGGGAGCCTGCCACACCGTCGACATCCCCGCGACCCTCGGCAACACCAGCAGCCCGCTCGCCTCCTTCGTCCTCGCGGGCCGGCCGCCTTCCGCCGGCTACGACCGGATGTCCGAACAGCTCCGGGCCGCCTGGATCGCGTTCGCGGCCACGGGAGACCCGGGTTGGCCGCCGTTCACCGCGGAGGACTCCCTCACCCGTATCTGGGACGTCGAACCCACGGTCACGGCCGACCCCCTCGGGGCCTCCCGCCGCATCTGGAAGCAGCTCTCCGGTCTGTGACCCGAGCCGTCGGCCGGGCCGGTACCCCGGGCACCGACCTGTTCCCGCTGATCGCCGCGGCAGGAGCGGGCATCGCCGTCGGCGTCGTCGGGCAGGCGGCCCTGGCCGCTGCTGCGCACCGGTCCGAAGCAGGGACGACCGGCATCGCCCCGGCCGCGGCGGGGGGCCACCGCCCCCGCCCCGCGGCGGCCGGGGCGCTGATCGGCGGGGGAGTCTCCGGACCGGACGTCGTTCTGCTGACGGTCGTCCCGGTCGCCGGGTGGCGCCCATCGCTCTGGCGCTCGCCGTGCGCACGTGTCACGGCAGGGGAACCGGAGCCGGTGACGTGCCGCCCCGGCGACCGGCCGGGCACCACTGTCCGCCCCGGCCGCCGGCGCATGGGACGGCGCCGCAAGGGGGGTGGGCCCCGTGCGGACAGCACGGGGCCCACCCCCCCTTTCCCCGGTGGTTACAGGGCCACGGGCGATGTGGGGCCGGGACGGTCAGGGGTGCGTCGACCGGTTCCAGAAGGCGCACTGGTGGGCCGAAGCGAAGGCGTCGGACATATGGATGGCATCCGGCTTCAAGGTGAGGACCTCGTACCCGGGGCCGACCGGGGACCACCGGGGCAGGCCGGGCACGTCCGGCCTGCCGGACCGGGCGAACGCGCCCCAGTAGCGCTTCACCGTGTCGGCGAACCGGTTCTGCACGGGAGTCAGCGGCGTGTGGGTGAGAGCGAAGTCGTGCACGTAGGCGAGTTCGGCGCTGTGGCCGTTGGCCATGTCCAGACCGGGCACCTGGGCCCCCAGGAGCGTGGGCGAGGCCGGGTCGTCGAACTCGTAGGCGTACGTGGGCACCTGACGGGCGAAGGCGCGAGCCGTCTCGACCGTGGGGCAGGCGAAGAGCGAGTCGGTCATGAGGGCGGACATCGCGAGGTAGGGGCCGACGCGGTCGGACAGCGGGTAGCGGGTCAGGACCTCGGTGGCGGCCGGGCCGTACTGTGCGTGGATCTGTGCCGTGTACTGGTCGGACGTCAGATGGGGCTGGGACAGGGCCACGAAGAACCTGCCCTCGGCGCGGGTGGTGCCGATGAGGACCGGCACCCTGTTCCACGTGCCTGAGGCGATGGCCTCGGAGGGCTGGTGCGGCAGCAGCCCGTCGCCGTACGCGGGCCCGGCGACCGGGATGTTCTGTGCGGCGGTTTCCAACGCCTGGACGGGCGCTTCGCGCAGGCAGGCCGCACGGCTCCGAGGGTCCGGGCATCCGACTGCGGCGGCGAAGGATTCGGCCTGCGCCCGTGCCTGTTCCCGGCTGGGTGCCCGCAGCAGCGAGCAGGGGCCGCTCTGCAGGATCGCCCGGCTGAAGAGGCCGGAGGCCCGGGGCGAGGCGAGAAGAGCGCAGACGGAGCCGCTGCCCGCGGACTGGCCGGAGACGGTGATGTTCCCCGGGTCGCCGCCGAAGGCCGCGACGTTGTCACGGGTCCAGGTCAGTGCCGCGATCTGGTCCATCAGGCCCCAGGAACCGGATCCGTTCCTGTTCCCGTCGGCGAGTCCGTCCAGGTCCAGGTAACCGAGCCGGCCGAGCCGGTAGTTGATGCTGACGACGACGCTGTCGGTGAGCCGGGCCAGGGTCTGGCCGCCGAACTGGGTGCCCGTACCCTGCGTATACGCTCCGCCGTGGATCCAGAGGATCACCGGCAGGCGCGATCCGGGGCGTGCCCGGTGCGGACGGTAGACGTCGAGGTACAGACAGTCCTCGCTGACGGCGGTCGGGTCGGCGAGACCGAACGGCGAGAACTGCCGGCATGCCGGCGCCTGTCGTGTCGCCTGCCGTGGGCCGGTCCAGCGCTGGGCCGGGCGGGGCGGGCGAAAACGCCAGGCGCCCACGGGCGGTGCCGCGTAGGGGACGCCGAGGAACGCGTGGGCCCCGCCGAGTGCGCTGCCCTGGAGCAAGCCCTGCTCCACCACCACGACCGGACGTTCCCGAGCCGGGGGTGGTGGTCCCGCCGCGGCGGGGGGGCGAGAACAGGGTGAGGGCGAGCAGAGTGGCGACGCCCAGGACCAGGCGCAAGGCGTTGCCGACGGCCGATGATCTCAACGGTTCTCCCTGGGGAAGGTGGAGGCGAGGGCGTACCGGGTGGCCTCGGATCTCCTCACCGAGACCACCCGGCGTCGTGCACGGGAAGGGGCGGCCGACAACGGCGCTCCGCCGCTACGGGCGTTCCGCCGCTACGGGCGTTCCGCCGCTACGGGTGTCCCGCCGCTACGGGCGGAGTCCGCGGAGCAGGGCGGCGGCCTTCGCGACGTCGACGGGCCCCGTGTTCCAGTCGGCGGTGATGGGCGTCAGCGACACCTTGTCCGCGCGGAGCGCCTCCACGTCGCCGCCCTTCGCCGGGGTCCGCAGGTCGACGGTCACCGAGACCTTCCACGTCCCGTCCCCGGAGTCCGTGTAGTTCGGCTTCAGGATCTGCTGCCCGTCCTGCGTCGTGACGGCCGTGCCCTTGGCGAGGCCCTTGCCGTCCTCGCCGACGACGGGGTGGTTGATGTTGAGGCCGACGCCTTCGGGGAGGAGACGGGCCGAGCGGGAGCGCTTGCGCAGGTGCTCGATGAGCTCGGCGACGAAGTCGCTGGTGGGATGCATCGCGTTGACGGTCGACTCGAAGACGGGGACGGAGAGACCGCCGGTGCTGACCGCGAAGGCGGGCACGCCCGCCTCCAGGGCGGCGACGGCGCCGCCCACCGTGCCGGAGTGGGTGGCTATGCCGGCGACGTTGGTACCGAAGTTGGCGCCGGAGACGACCAGATCGGGGGCCTTGCCGGCGAACACGGCGGAAAGGCCGAAGGCCACGGCGTCGCCCGGGGTCCCGTCGACCGCCCACACCTTGGGCCGCGGATGCCGTACGGTCACGGAGCTGCCGGTCGACATCTTGGTTCCCGTACCGCTCTGGTTGGTCAGGGGAGCGACGATGGTCACGTCGTGGCCCGCGGCCGCGAGCCGGTCGGCCAGGATGCGGATACCGGGGGCGTCGAATCCGTCGTCGTTGGTGATCATGATCCTGAGGGCCGTTGCCTCCCCCGTATCGGGCTGCGCCCCGACCTGCGCCGTAGCCGGGGTGGCCGTGGCCAGAACGGGGGTGCAGAGGAGCACGGCGGCCAGGGACAGCAGTCGTGTACGTCTCACGCGGAACTCCTTGGGAGGGAAGGGGATGTGCGGGGGTCGGTGCGCCGAGGCTCGGCCTTCGCACGGCCTCGGGCTCGCGCGGGATGGTCGGCGAGGCGAGAGAGGGATGGTCGGCGAGGCGTGCGAGAGGGAGTCGGCGCACGCCGCGGTCCGGTACGACCGCGAGCGCGCCGAGCGGGGCGACCTCGGGAGCGGTCGTGACACCACCGGTTTCCGTCAGGATGTTTGTGTCGCACGGAAGATGAGCAGAGGGTGCGAGGCCGCTCCTGGGCGGGAGCCGTCGTGTGCAGCCGACAGGAGAGGGGAGGCGGCGGGCTGATCGGGAAGCCGGACCATCTGATGGGTTACACGTGTCATCTATGCGGTGCCTCCTGTGTAGCACTGATCCCTCGCGGGCGCCAGGCGTCGATTCGGATTCCGTCGCAGTGTTCTTGGTGGCCGACGGTGAAGTCGCAGGTGTCACGTGTAACTATTCGGAATCGATGGGGCCTCGGGTTCGCGCGTCGCGCTCGTATCTCTTGTGCCGTCGGCCGAGAACACCCCATCCTCGGGCGTGGAGCGTCACTCGTGACGCACACCGACGCGACGGCGGTGGCGCTCCCTGAGCGCCGGCCCGCCGTCGGCCGTGAGGCCGGGGACCCTGTGCGTGACACGCCCGGGCGACATCCCGGTGGTCACGTCGGTGCTCCCCTGACTCCCACGAAGGATCCGCCTTCGGCCGCGCCCCCGTTGATCGGCCGTGCCCTCGAAAGGTGTGCCGTGCTTGATCCGTCCACTTCTGATGTGTCGCGCTCCGGCGCCCCTGCGGTACATCCCGTACACCCCGTCCCCGCACTTCCGGCACGGGGGACTCCCGCCCTCGGGCTCGTGCTCCTGTGCGTCGTCATGGCGGTGGGCGTCCGTCTGCGCACCGCGGGAGGCGCGTCCGGCCTTCAACCGCTGGACGATCGCTGGCTGCGGCTCATGGGTGAACCGCGAGCCGGTGCCCTTCACGATCTGGCCAACGCCCTGGACCTGTTGGGAGGCCCGCCCGGCATGCTGGTGCCGCTGGCGTTCTCGGGCTGTCTGTGCGTCTACGGGCGGTGGAGGTCGGGGCTCTTCGTCTTCACTGTCGCCGTGTTCGGGAGCGGTGTGGTCGTACCGCTCCTCAAGTCGGTGGCCGGTCGTCCCCGGCCGCCGCACCCGTCGGTGCTCGTGAGCGACGGCTCCTTCCCGTCCGGACAGGTGTGCGCGGCGGTCGCGCTCGTGATCGCCGTGGCCGTCGTCGCGTTCCGGCCGCGGGTCAGGACCTGGTGGTGGGCGTTCGGAGCTCTCTACGTCGGCGCGATGGTCTGGAGCCGGACCTGGCTGCACACCCAGTGGCTGACGGACGCGCTGGGCGGCGTACTGGCGGGCGCCGGTACCGCGCTGCTCCTGTGGTGCGCCTTCGCTCCTCTGCTGCGCCGCGAGGCGATCCGGATGGCGACCGGCAGGCTGTGGGACTGAGGAGAGGACGGGGCCCGGGCGTGGATGCGGGCGGTCGGCCGCGCCGATCCCTTCAAGTCCGGTGACCGGTCGTCAACCGGCTTCGCTCGACGGCGTCCACGGTGCCTTGACCGGTCGGGGCGGTGGTCTTCCCTTGCCGGGGCGGCCGGTCCCTTCGCGGACGCGCTGCTCGGGCCGGTTGCCGTCCGCCCGTTCCCCCTGCCGGACGGGTGCGCTGGTGGCGGTGCGGGAACGTGGCGGTGCGCGAACGTCGTACCGCGTAGCCGAGCAGGTCGCCGAGGCCCTCGGCGAAAGCGTGGTTCGTGTCCGTCCCGCGCGCTGACCCAGGCGGTTGGACGAGGAGGCGGCGTACCCGTTCCCGGCCGGGCGCCACGGCCGCGCTTGTGAGCGTACGGGGGAGCGGGGCCGCGCGACGGACCCGCCGGACGGTGGCCGGCCGCACGGAGCGGACGGAGGCACAAGACCCGGGCGTCCCGGGGAGGGCGGAACCACCCTCCCCGGGACGCCCGGGCGGCCGAGCGCCGCGGATCGTGCCCGGCGGATCACTCCCGTACGCCGGCCAGTTCCACCGCCCGGCGGCGCAGGGCGAGTGCGGCGGGGGCCACGGACGAGACCACGGCGAGCACCGCGCAGGTGGCCGCGGACAGGCCGATGGCCGTCCACGGAAGCTCGACGGTGGTCCGCACCGACAGCAGGCCCAGGGCGCTCCACATGCCCGCCAGGTTGACGCCGGCGACGAGGAGCCCCAGCACTCCGCCGACCGCCACCACCATCAGCGCCTCGGCACCCACCAGGCGCAGCACCTGCCGCCGGGTGGCCCCGGCCAGGCGCAGCACGGCGAAGTCCCGGACCCGCTCGGAGGTGGCCATGACCATGGTGTTGGCCACGGCGATGCCGGTGTAGAGGAGGGCGATGCCGAGGACGAGCAGGAGGCCCGTCCGGGTCGTCCCGTGCGTCCGGGGGGAGTTCGCCCGCACCCACTGGTCCCGGGTGAGGACCTGCCCGCCCGAGGCGTGCACCGCCGCCCGCAGGCCGGCGGCCACCGCGTCCGCGTCGGCGCCGTCCGCGAGGGCGACGTCGACACGGTCGACGGTCGCGCCGGGGGCGTTGCGCGGGGTGACGTAGACGCCGTTGTCGCCCGTGCCGGTGGCCATCACCGCGGCGATCCGCAGCGTCTTCTCCGTACCGTCGCCGAGCCACACCCGCACACGCTGTCCGACGGTGTGGTTCTGCCACTCCTCGTTGACGACGACGGAGTCGTCGTCGAGGTCGCTCACCCGCCCGGACGTGATCGGCAGGCGGACGGTGGCGGCGAGCGGGCCGGGTTCCGCCGCGCGGGCCTCGTTCCTGTGGAGCGACACCCCGTCCTCCAGGACGTGGACGGCGGTCGACGCGGTGGCGGACACCTCGGTGCCGGGCACCTCGCGCAGGCTCCGCAGGGTCGCCGGGTCGAAGCCCGTGCCGCTCGCCGGGGTGACGACGAAGGCGGCGGCCGTCCGTTCACGCACCTCGGTGGCCTTCGCCTCGTTCAGCGTGGCGGTGGCGCCGAGCAGCGATCCCGCGAGGGCGACCGTGACGAGGACGGGCGCCGCGACCGCGGCGGTGCGCCGCACACCGGCGGCGGCGTTCTCCCGCACCAGCATGCCTCCGGCGCCGGGCAGCCGGGCCGGAAGCCAGGCGATCAGCCGGGTCAGCGGGCGCACCACCACGGGCGCGAGCAGCGCGACCGCGGCGATCGACAGCATCGGCCGGCTCACATACGTCTTGCGGTGCAGCAGGTCGCCCGGGTCGCCGAGGAGAGCCAGGCCGAGGGTCACGACGGCGGTCAGCAGCAGCCCCGTGCCGAACAGCAGGCGGCCCCGGGTCATCGTCCGGGTGTCGACGGACGCCTCGCGCAGCGCCTGGGCGGGGCCGGTGCGGCCCGCCCGCCAGGACGCGGCCACCGCACCGCACACCGCGACGAACAGGCCCGTGGAGAAGGCCGCCCAGTAGGGCCAGGTGGCGTCCCCGATGCGGAACCAGGCCGGGGCCAGGCCGTCGTCGACGACCCGGGCGGCCAGTTCGGGCGCGGCGTACGCGCCGAGCACGCAGCCGGCGGCCGAGGCGAGCACGCCGACCAGGAGGGCCTCGGCGAGGACCATCCGGCGGAGCTGCCCCGGCGTCGCCCCGGCCGTCCGCAGCAGCCCGAACTCCCGGCGCCGCTGGGCGACCGAGAACGCGAAGGTGGACGCCACCACGAACACCGACACGAAGGCGGTGACCCCGCCCGCCGTGCCGAACAAGGCGTTCATCGCGACCAGGGCCTCCTTGTCCCGGTCCGGGGCGGCGTCGGCGTGGCGGCGCTCGTCCCCCGTGAGGACCCGTACGCCCTCGCTGCCGCGCACCGCCGCGCGTACGGCCTCCGCCTCCGCCTCCACGACCAGCTGGGTGCTGGTCGGCGCCAGCTCGGCGGCCCGTGCGTCGGTGTGGAACACGGCGTTCTCGAAGCCGCGCCCGGCCACGGTTCCGACCACGCGTACCGTGCCGTGACCGGTCAGGACCCGCTCGCCCGGCTTCGCCCAGTCGCCGCTGACGACGACCTCGTCGGCCGCGCGGGGCGCGCGCCCCGCGTCGAGCTCGTACGGGGCGAAGGCGGCGGTGGACCAGGGGTGGCCCACCAGGTCGCCAGGACCGCCTTGGGCCCGTACGGCGAACGACCGGTCGGGGACGACGGTTCCCAGCCGTTCCAGCCGTGCGACGACCTCCGCCGGCACCGCGTGCGGATGGGCGAGCTTCCCCGTCCGCTCGCCGATCGCGGTGGGCACCCGCAGGGTGTCCGCCCCCTTGACCACCACCGGAGCGGCGGCGAACCGCTCCGGACCGCGGTCGGGCGCGGCCGGCGAGGAGGCGAGCGCCAGGCCCATGACGGCGAGCAGCGCGACACCGAGCGAGAGCGCGACGAAACTTCCGGCGAAGCCGGTCCAGCGGGTGCGCAGGGTGCGCAGGGCGATGCTCAGCACGGTACGGCCTCCAGCCCGGTCATGCGCGCGGCGATGCCGTCGGCGCCCGCTCCGACGAGCTCCCCGTCGACCCGTCCGTCGACGAGGAAGACGACCCGGTCGGCGTACGAGGCGGCCACCGGGTCGTGTGTGACCATGACGACCGTCTGGCCCTCGGTGTCGACCATGCGGCGCAGCAGGGCCAGCACCTCACGGCCGGTCCGCGAGTCGAGCGCCCCGGTCGGCTCGTCGGCGAAGAGCACGTCGGGGCGGGTGATCAGGGCACGGGCGAGCGCCACCCGCTGCTGCTGGCCGCCGGACAGCTCCGTCGGCCGGTGGCCCGCCCGGCCGCCGAGCCCGACCTGTTCGAGGACCTCGCGCACCCGGGCCCTGGCCGGGCGCCGGCCGGCGAGCCGCAGGGGCAGCGCCACGTTCTGTTCGGCGGTCAGGGACGGCAGCAGGTTGAACGCCTGGAAGACGAACCCGACGCGTTCGCGCCGCAGGAGGGTCAGCTTCTTCTCGCTCAGCTCCGTCAGTTCGGTCCCGCCCACGGTGACCGACCCCGACGTCGGGCGGTCGAGCCCGGCGGCGCACTGCAGCAGGGTCGACTTGCCCGAGCCGGACGGGCCCATGACGGCGGTGAAGGTCCCCCTGGGGAAGGAGAGCGACACCTGGTCGAGCGCCCTCACCGCGCCGTCGCCGGAACCGTACTCCCGGCTGACGGAGCGCAACCGGATCGCGTCCTCGTTCATCGTGTCCTCACTGTTTCGGTGTCGGTCCTCCCCGCCCCACCCGGCGGCGGGACGGTGACTCCACGAAACCGCGGAACGGTGCCGCGGCGCAGTGCGGCAGGACCGAGACCCGGGGTAGGGCCAGGCATACCCCCGGTCCACCCCCTGGACCGATGGCACCGGGCGGCGCGGGCCTTCTACGGTGGCGGCCATGGACCCTCGGAACGTGTGGCAGGCCATGTCCAGGCCCGGTTATCTGCTGTCGGCGTGGCCATGGCGCGCCGTCGCCTATCTGCTCACCGGCGCACTGGCGGGCGTCGTCGTCCTGGGCGCGCTCCTCGGCGCGGTGGTCGCCGGCGGCGTCCTCGCCCTCGTCCTGGTGGGGCTTCCCCTGCTCGCCGCGGTGGCCCTCGCCGGCGTCCCGGTGGGGTGGGCGGAGCGGTACAGGCTGCGCCTGCTCGACCGGGACCCGGCCCCCGACCCGCACCGGGCGCCCTCCGCCGCGGGGTTGCGGCCGTGGCTGGCGACGCGGGTGAGGGAGCGGGCGACCTGGCGGGAACTCGGCTACACCCTGCTCTTCGCCGGACTGCTGTGGCCGGTCGACGCCCTCGCGGTCGTGGTCGGTCTGCTCGCCCCGGCGGCCATGGTCGCGACCCCCGTCCAGATGGCCACGGTCGGCGACGGCCAGGAGGCCAAAGTGCTCAAGGTGTGGACCGTCACCGGCTGGCCGGAGGCCTGCGCCGCCGCCGTGCTCGGACTGCTCGCCCTGGCTCTGGGCGGCTACCTCCTGGGGGTCGTGGCGGGTGCGCGGGCCGGGCTGACCCGGCTGCTGATCGCGCCGGACGAGGGCGGGTTGGGGGCCAAGGTCGTGGAACTCACGCGCTCGCGCGTCCGGTTGGTGGACGCCTTCGAGACGGAGCGGCGGCGCATCGAGCGCGATCTGCACGACGGCGCCCAGCAGCGCCTGGTGGCCCTCTCGCTCACGCTCGGTCTGGCCCGCCTGGACGCGCCGTCGGGGCCGCTCGCCGACCAGCTCGCCAAGGCACACGAGGAAGCGGGCGCGGCGCTCGCGGAACTGCGCGAGCTCATCCACGGCATCCACCCCAAGGTGCTCACGGACTACGGCCTCGAAGCGGCCGTCGCCGACGCCGCCGACCGCAGCACCGTCCCCGTCGACGTCGACCTGCGGCTCGCCGGACGGCTGCCCCGGGCGGTCGAGTCCGCCGCGTACTTCGTCGTCCGCGAGGCCCTCGCCAACGTGGAGAAGCACAGCGGGGCACACCGCGCCGAGGTGAGCGGAGAACACCGGGACGGCCGCCTGGTACTCCAGGTGCGCGACGACGGCAGGGGCGGCGCGGAGACCCGGGCCGGCACCGGAACCGGCAGCGGCCTGACCGGACTCGGGGACCGGGTGTCGGTCCTGGATGGCAGACTCTCCCTGTCCAGTCCGCCCGGCGGACCGACCCTGTTGCGTGTGGAGATCCCGTGCGAGTGGACCGAGCGCTTCGTGTAGTGCTGGCCGAGGACGGCGTCCTGCTGAGAGAGGGCCTCATCGGCCTCCTCGGCCGCTGCGGCCACGAGGTGGTCGCGGCCGTGGGGGACGCCCCGGCGCTCCTCGCCGCGGTCGAGGAGCACGTCCCGGACATCGTCGTGACGGACGTGCGCATGCCCCCGTCCTTCCAGGACGAGGGGCTGCACGCGGCGGTGCGGCTGCGCGAGAAGCGGCCCGCCCTGCCCGTCCTCGTCCTCAGCCAGTACGTGCAGCGGGCCTACGCCGCCGAGCTCCTGGACTCCGGTGACGGAACGGGCGTCGGTTATCTGCTGAAGGACCGGGTGGGCCAGGTCGAGGAGTTCGTCGACGCCCTGCGGAAGGTCGCGGACGGCGGCACCGTCGTCGACCCCGAGGTCGTCCGTCAACTGCTGCGCCGCCGCCGGGATCCCCTGGAGCGGCTCACCCCGCGCGAGCGGGAGGTCCTCGCGCTGATCGCCGAAGGCAGGTCGAACGGCGCGATCGCCCGCGCCCTGGTGGTGTCCGACGCCGCCGTCGGCAAGCACATCGGCAGCATCCTCACCAAGCTGGACCTGCCTCCCACGGACGAGACCCACCGCCGCGTCCTGGCGGTCCTCGCCTACCTGCGGGCCTGAGCGGCGCCCCCGCGGACGGCGGAGGCGCGCTGGACGAGCCAGGTGACGGCCGCGCCGTAGCCGACGCCGAAGACCAGGGAGACCGCGAGGGCCAGGTGCTTCGAGAAGTCGTCGAAGAGGGGGTAGACCTGCCAGTGCGTCAGGTAGATGGAGAGCGACGCTCCCGCGAGCAGGCCGGCCGCCTGGTTGACGCGGCGGACGCTGGGGAGGGTGGGGAACCACACGAGGAGGCAGAAGCCCGCCATGACGAACAGTTCCCGGCGCGGCTCGCCGGGGAAGAAGCCGGGGACGGCGGCCAGGGCCGTGGCCGTCACCAGGAGCCGGTGCGGCACGGTGCGGGCCCGGGCCGCCGCCCAGCCGAGGGCGAAGAGCCAGAAGACCGTGACCGCGTCGGTGATCTGGGCGCGGGCCGGCAGGCCCACGAGTTCGTAGCGGGTGAGCAGGCCGATCGCGACCAGGGCGACCGGAAGGCCGTACGGGAAGCGGAGCTCCAGGCGGTGGACCGCGGGGACGGCGAGCAGGGCCGTCAGGACGAGCAGGACGTAGACGAGGGCCTCGACGAACCAGAGGTGGATCCCGGGCCCCATGTCCTCCGGCCAGAGCGCGTTGTGCAGGAGGAGGACGTTGGACAGGTCGTAGTCGTCGCTGATGAGGAGCGCGAAGGCGGTCCACGCCATGGTGGGGACGGCGATCCGCGCGATGCTGCGGCCCGAGCGGCGTATCCGCCCGCGGCGCTCGGGCGAGGCGAGCAGGAAGCGGGCGAAGTTGAACCCTGCGACGGCGAGCAGCAGATGGGCCCCGCCCCGGAGCTCGAAGAGGCCGATGTGCGAGCCGACGACGCACACGATGGCCACCGCACGCAGCAGGACGCTGGTCTCCACGCTCCGGCGCCGTGACCGGCGGGCCGTGCCCCGTTCCTCCTCGGGAAGCTCCTCCCGTTCCTCCAGTTCGCGGATCGTGGCCGTGTGCCAGTGGAGCGGCAGCCGGCCCAGGCGTTGTTCAAGGCGGAGGGACATCTCGACGTACGACAGGGAGTCGCCGCCGAGGGAGACGAAGGAGCTGTCCGGCGTCACGTCCGTGCGGTCCAGGATCCGGGCGTAGAGCGCGCACAGGTCGTCCCCGTCCCCGTCCTCCTGTCCGGAGCCGCCGGTCGGGACCGCCAGTGCGCGTACGGCCTGGTAGTCGGGCTTTCCGGTGGGGAGCCGGGGGAGTTCGGGCAGCAGGTGGACGTGGACGGCGCGCGCGGGCAGGCCGCACTCCTCCACCACGCGCCCGCGGATCCGCCGCTCGTCCCAGCCCGGCTCGCGGACGACGGCGAGGACGAGGCCCTCGTCGTCGCCCGCGCACAGCGCGTCCAGGCCGTGCCGTTCGAGCAGGGCCTCGATCCGCTGGGGGTCGACCCGCAGGCCGAGGATCTTGAGGAAGCGGCTGCGCCGGCCGACTATCTCGTACAGGCCGGTGCCGGTGCGGCGGGCCAGGTCGCCGGTGCGCAGGGCGTCGACCGTACGGCCGAGGGCGAGGTCCTCGGGGGAGTGGGCGTAGCCGAGCATCACGTTCGGGCCCGTGTAGACGAGTTCACCGACACCGTCGGCCTCGGGCGCCTCCTCGGCCGGCTCCAGGCGGAAGGAGCCGCCGGGGACCGGGACGCCGATCGCCGACGGGTTCGCGACGGCCAGCGCGGGCGGCAGGTACGCCATGCGCGCGGTCGCCTCGGTCTGGCCGTACATCACGAACAGGTCCCAGCCGCGCCGCTGTCCGAGCCCGGCGTAGCGCGCGACCCGCTCGGGCGCGAGCCGGCCGCCGGCCTGGGTGACGTACCGCAGGCGGGGGAGGTCCATGTCGGCGAAGCCGACCCGGTCGAGGAGGTCGAAGGTGTACGGGACGCCGGCCAGCGCCGTGCAGCCGGCCGTCCGGAAGAGCTCCCAGAAGCAGGCGTCCGCCACCGACAGGCCGGTCAGGACGACCCCGGCGCCGCGCAGCAGATGGCTGTGGATCACGGACAGGCCGTAGCAGTAGTGCATCGGCAGGGTGGTGGCGGCGCGGTCGGTGTCGCGGATGCCGAGGTACGCGGCGATCGACTCGGCGTTGGCCTGGAGGTTCTCGTACGAGAGCCGGACCAGCTTGGGGGAGCCGGTGGAGCCCGAGGTGCTGAGCAGGAGCGCGAGGTCGGGGTGGAGGGTGTGGGAGGAGCCGGGGTGCCGCTCCTCGAACCGCCACTCCCCGTCCTCCTCGGGGTGGACGACGACATCGGGGTCGTACGCGGCGGTGAGCCCGGCGACCGCCTCCGGGTGGTCGCCGGGCACGAGCAGCACCACGTGGCCGGCCGACAGCGCCGCCAGGTGGACGACGAGCGCGCCGAGGCTGTTGGCTCCCGGCAGCAGGACGAGCCGCCGCTCCGGGCCGAGCCGCCGTGCGGCGTCCTCGACGCGCCCGGCCAGCGCACGGTACGAGAGCGCGCCGTCGGCGGTCACGACGGCGGTGCGGTCGCCGTGCAGCGCGAGGTCACGGGCGAGCGGGAGGGCGTGGCCGCCGACGGGCGGGGCGGGGAGGAGCGTCACGGGCGCATGCTAGGTAAGCCTTTCCTCATCGGAAAGAGGGGGGTGGGGTTCCGGATACCGGTTCGCGACCCCGCCGTTATCGAAGCCTGACTTGACCATTAGGTTAGGTTTACCTTATCAATACCGTATTCACAGGTTTGTTTGACATCAGGTTCGTCCGACACGGCGACACCAGTCGACAGATGACGGCAGGAAGGCCCCACCCGTATGCGCCGCCCCTTGGCCCGCACCCTCACCGCACTCGCCGCGGCCGCTCTGCTCGGCCCCCTGCTCTCCGCCTGCGGCAGTGACGAGCCGGCCGACCTCGTCATCTACTCCGGCCGCAACGAGAACCTCGTGAAGCCGCTCATCGAGAAGCTGGAGAAGCACCTCGACGCCCGCGTCGAGGTCCGCTACGGCGCCAGTGCCGAACTCTCCGCCCAGCTCCTCGAAGAGGGCGACAAGACCGAGGCGGGACTCTTCCTCTCCCAGGACGCCGGCGCCCTCGGCGCGCTCTCCAAGGAGCAGCGCCTCGCCCCGCTCCCGCAGGCCACCCTCGACAAGGTCGACGCGGCCTACCGCAGCTCGGCCGGCGACTGGGTCGGCACCAGCGGCCGCGTCCGCGTCCTCGCTTACCACCCCGACCAGGTGGCCACGCCCCCGAACAGCGTCCACGAGCTGGTGAAGCCCGAGTGGAAGGGCAGGATCGGCTTCGTCCCGACCAACGCCTCCTTCCAGGCCTTCGTCACCGGCATGCGCGTCCTGGAGGGCGACGAGGCCACCCGCACCTGGCTCAAGGGCCTCAAGGCCAACGAGCCCAAGTCGTACGACAACAACCTCAAGGTCCTGGAGGCCGTCGACAAGGGCGAGGTCCCGCTCGGCCTGATCAACCACTACTACTGGTACGAGCAGGCCGCCGAGAAGGGCGCGGACAAGCTCAAGGCCAAGCTCCACTACCTGCCCCAGGGCGACCCCGGAGGCCTGGTCAACGTCGCCGGCGTCGGTGTCCTCAAGGGCGCCGACGACAAGCAGGCCGCGTTCGCCCGGAAGGCCGTCGACTACTTCCTCTCCGCCGAGGCCCAGAGCTACTTCGCCGAGGAGACGAAGGAGTACCCGCTGGCCGCCGGAGTGAAGCCCGCCGAGGGCGTCCCCCCGCTGGAGACCCTGCAGCCGCCGAAGATCGACCTCGGCAGGCTCGACTCCCTCAAGCAGACCCTGGCCATGCTCCAGGACGTCGGACTGGTCTGACATGACCGCACCGGAGCGTTCCGCCCCGGCCCGTCACGACCCCCGCCCGGCAGGTGCTCAGGCACCCGCCGGGCGGGCGCGTGCCACCGGCCGGCCGCCGTGGATCCTGATCGTGCCCGCCGCCCTCGCGGCCGTCCTCGCCGTGCTGCCGCTCGGCTACCTCGGCGTACGCGCCCTCGAACGCGGCCCCGCCTTCGCCTGGGACGTCATCGCCGCTCCCCGCACCGGCGAACTCCTGCTGCGCAGCCTCGGCCTCACCGCCGCGGTCGTCGCCGCCTGCCTGCTCATCGGCGTCTCCCTCGCCTGGCTGACCGCGCGCACCGCGCTGCCCGGCGCCCGCGCCTGGTCCGTCCTCGTCACCCTGCCGCTGGCGGTGCCCAGCTACGTCACCGCCTTCGCCTGGCTGTCCGCCGCCCCCTCCCTCGCCGGCTTCACCGGCTCGGCGATCGCCCTGACCCTGGCGAGCTTCCCCTACGTGTACCTCCCCGTCGCCGCCGCCCTGCGCGGCATCGACCCCGGACACGAGGAGGTGGCCCGCTCCCTCGGCCACGGCCCGCTGCGCACCTTCCTGCGCGTCACCCTGCCCCAGCTGCGCCCCGCCGCGGCCGGCGGCGGACTCCTCGTCGCGCTGTACGTGCTCTCCGACTTCGGCGCCGTCTCGCTCATGCGGTACGACACCTTCACCCGCGGCATCTACGTCTCCTACCAGGCCAGCTTCGACCGCACCCCGGCCGCCGCCCTCGGCGCCGTGCTCGTCGTCATGACCGTGCTGCTCGTCACCGCCGAGACCCGCACCCGCGGCCGCGCCGACTACGCCCGCACCGGAACGGGCACCGCCCGGAAGGCCGTCCCCGCCGCCCTCGGCCGGCTGAAGCCGCTCGCCCTCGCCTGGTGCGGGACGGTCGTCGCCGCGGCCGTCGGCTTCCCGCTCGCCACCCTCGGCTACTGGCTGGCAGTCGGCTCCTCCGCCACCTGGGACCCGGCCACCCTCACGAGCACCGCGCTCGCCACCCTCGGCGTCGCCGCCGGCGGAGCCGCGCTCACCGTGCTGCTCGCGCTGCCCGTCGGCGTCATCGCCGCCCGGCACCGAGGCCGCCTCGCCGGCCTCCTCGAACAGGCCGCGTACGCGGGCCACGCCGTCCCCGGCATCACCGTCGCGCTCGCGCTCGTCTTCTTCGCCGTGCGCTACGCCCGCCCGCTCTACCAGGAGACCCCGCTGCTGCTGTGCGCGTACGCGGTGCTCTTCCTCCCCGTCGCGGTCGGCGCCATCCGGGCCGCCGTCCTCCAGGCGCCGCCCGTCCTCGACGACGTGGCCCGCTCCCTCGGCCGCGGCCCGTTCGGCGTCCTGCGCGAGGTCACCGTGCCGCTCGCCGCGCCCGGCATCGCGGCGGGGGCCGCCCTCACCTTCGTCGTCTGCATGAAGGAACTCCCCGCCACCCTGCTCCTGCGCCCCACCGGCATGGACACCCTCGCCACCCGGCTGTGGACGGAGACCGGCAGCGGATCGTTCGCCGCCGCCGCCCCCTACGCGGCCGCGCTGATCCTCCTGGCCGCCGTCCCCTCGTACCTCCTCGGAAGGCACCGCACATGACAGGCAAGGGCACGAACGAGCTCGATGTCCGCCAGGTCGTCAAGGCGTACGGGCCGGGGGCGCCGGTCCTCGACGGGCTCGACCTCACCGTCCCCGGCGGCGCCCTCGCCGCCGTCCTCGGCCCGTCCGGCTGCGGCAAGACCACCCTGCTGCGGGTCATCGCCGGCTTCCTGAAGGCCGACGCGGGCAGCGTCACCGTCGCCGGCCGGCTGCTCGGCGGCCCCGGCACGCACCTGCCGCCCGAGCGCCGCCGCATCGGCATCGTCCCGCAGGAAGGCGCCCTCTTCCCGCACCTCAGCGTGGCCCGCAACATCGCCTTCGGGCTGACCGGCCGCGACCGGGCCGCCCGGCGCGCCCGCGTGGGGGAGATGCTGGACCTGGTCGGCCTCGCCGGATACGGCGACCGCATGCCGCACGAGCTGTCCGGCGGCCAGCAGCAGCGCGTGGCCCTCGCCAGGGCGCTCGCCCCCGAACCCCACCTCGTGCTCCTCGACGAACCGTTCAGCGCCCTCGACAGCGCGCTGCGCGGCACGGTCAGGGCCGAGGTGCGCGGCGTGCTCCGGGAGAGCGGCGCGACCGGTCTGCTCGTCACCCACGACCAGCAGGAGGCCCTGTCCACCGCCGACCTCGTCGCCGTGCTCCGCGCGGGCCGCGTCGCCCAGTGCGCCACCCCCGAGGAGCTCTACCACCGGCCCGCGGACCCCTGGCTCGCCTCCTTCGTGGGCGACGCGGTCCTCGTGCCCGGCACCGTGGACGAGGGCGTCGCTACCACCCGCCTCGGCCGGGTGCCGCTCGTCGCCGCCCCCGCCGGGGTGCGCGACGGCGTCGTGGTCCTCCGCCCCGAGCAGCTCCGGCTCGCCGACCCGGAGTCGGCGGACGCCGGAGGCGTCGTGACCGACATCCGCTTCTTCGGCCACGACGCCCTGGTCACCGTGGACGTCGAAGGGCTCGACCAGCCGGTCGACATCCGCACCCCGAGCCCCCTGGAGGTCGGCCTCGGCCGCAAGGTCGGCATCAGCCTGACCGGCGAGGCCACCGTGCACCGCACCCCGGCGTGAGCCCGAAGGCCCCCGGTCCGGCCGGCCGTTCGATAATCGGTTGCCGGGGCGGGGGCCCTCCCCGAGGGTGACGGGGTGACGAAGAACGACAAGAGGCCGCCGGTCGACGCGGCCCGCTGGCAGCACCTCTACGCGAACGACTGCCCCGCACCCGCGGCCGCCGAACTCCCGGCGCTCACCGACGAACTGGCCGAGGCCCTGCGGCACCCCGATCCGGCGATCCGGGACGGCGAGCCGTACGTGGTGCTGCGGACCTGGATCGAGCGGGACGTGATCGACCGGCCGCTGCGCGCCCGGCTGGGCGCGGTGATGGCCGAGCGGTTCGGCGACCCCGAGATCCAGGCGCGCACCTTCGCCCCGCTCGTGCTCGACATGATCGTCGGCCGGGGCGACCTCGACCCCGGCTGGCTCGCCGCCTTCCGGCGGTGGTACCCGGCCGAGACGGACCTGCGCGGGTACGATCCCAGGCTCGGCTGGCTGCACGCCGTCGCGCACGGCGCCGACCTGCTCGGCGCCTTCGGGCTCCATCCCGGCGTCGACCCGAACGGGATGCTCGCGCTCGCGGCGGACCGTCTCACCGCCCCCACCGACCTGCTCTTCGCGCAGCAGGAGGACGACCGGCTCGCCCAGGGCATCGCCCGCACCCTGACCCGGCCGGAGCTGACCGAGGCCGAGGCCCTGCGCTGGCTCGACCCGGTCGAGGCGGACTTCGCCGCCGGACGCCCGCCCGGCGTCCCCACCACGGCGGCGCACACCTCCAACGCCATGCGCACCCTGCGGATGCTGTACCTCCTCGCCGACACCGGCGTACGACCGAGGACCGGCGCCCCCGCCCCCGTACGGCCGCCGCACGCCGAGGCGCTGAAGCGGCGCCTCGTGGAGGTGCTCGCCCCGGTGTTCCAGGCAGCCTGAGGGGAACGGGGGCCCGGGGGTGAGGCGCGTCTCACCCCCGGGTGCCCACCTTGCTATGCAACCAGTTGCATAGCAGGATCGGGGGCATGGCGCTCGAACACGCGATCCTCGTGTCCCTGCTGGAGAAACCGGGCTCCGGATACGAGCTGGCCCGGCGCTTCGAGCGGTCCATCGGCTACTTCTGGACCGCCACCCACCAGCAGATCTACCGCGTGCTCAAGCGGATGGAGAACGACGGCTGGGTGGCCGCCCGGGAGGTGCCCCAGCAGGGCCGGCCGGACAAGAAGGAGTACTCCGTCGCCGACCTCGGACACGCGGCGCTCAGCTCCTGGCTGCACGAGCCGATCGAACCCGAGAGCGTCCGGCACGACCTCGCCGTGAAGATCCGGGGCGCCGCCTTCGACGACCCCGCCGGTCTGATCCACGAGGTCGAGCGGCACCGGCAGGCGCACACCGCCCGGCTCGCCCACTACCTCGCGGGCGAGGAACGGGACTTCCCGCCGGCACCCGCCGCCGACGGACCGCCCGACGCCGAGCGGGAGTTGCAGCACGTCGTGCTGCGCGGCGGCATCGCGTACGAACGCATGATGATCGCCTGGCTCGACGACGTCCTCGCCACCCTCCACCGGTTCCGCGCCGGGAACTGACCCTCGCACCCACCCACCGAAAGGCGGCAACCCTCCATGGCCGACCCGCTCCTCTTCAACCCGCGCACCTACGACCCCGCGCACTTCGACCCCGAGACCCGCAGGCTGCTGCGCGCCACCGTCGACTGGTTCGAGGAGCGCGGCAAGCGCCGGATCATCGCGGACTACCGCACCCGCGCCTGGCTCGCCGACTTCCTCGAATTCGCCGCGAAGGAAGGGCTCTTCGCCACCTTCCTGACCCCCGCCGGCGAGGCCGGGACCGACGGCGGCGACAAGCGCTGGGACACCGCCCGCATCGCCGCCCTCAACGAGATCCTCGGCTTCTACGGCCTCGACTACTGGTACGCCTGGCAGGTCACCATCCTCGGCCTCGGCCCGGTCTGGCAGAGCGACAACGCCGCCGCCCGCGCCCGCGCCGCCGAACTCCTCGACCAGGGCGAGGTGTTCGCCTTCGGCCTCTCCGAGAAGGCGCACGGCGCCGACATCTACTCCACCGACATGCTCCTCACCCCCGACGGCGAGGGAGGCTTCCGGGCCACCGGCTCCAAGTACTACATCGGCAACGGCAACGCCGCCGGCCTCGTCTCCGTCTTCGGCCGCCGCACCGACGTCGAGGGCCCCGACGGCTACGTCTTCTTCGCCGCCGACAGCCGCCACCCCGCCTACCACCTCGTCAAGAACGTCGTCGACTCCTCCAAGTTCGTCAGCGAGTTCCGCCTGGAGGACTACCCCGTCACCGCAGAGGACGTCCTGCACACCGGCCGCGCCGCCTTCGACGCCGCCCTCAACACCGTCAACGTCGGCAAGTTCAACCTCTGCACCGCCTCCATCGGCATCTGCGAGCACGCGATGTACGAGGCCGTCACCCACGCGCAGAACCGCATCCTCTACGGCCGCCCCGTCACCGCCTTCCCGCACGTGCGCCGCGAACTCACCGACGCCTACGTCCGCCTGGCCGGCATGAAGCTCTTCAGCGACCGCGCCGTCGACTACTTCCGCACCGCCGGGCCCGACGACCGCCGCTACCTCCTCTTCAACCCCATGACGAAGATGAAGGTGACCACCGAGGGCGAGAAGGTCATCGACCTCATGTGGGACGTCATCGCCGCCAAGGGCTTCGAGAAGGACAACTACTTCGCCCAGGCCGCCGTCGAGATCCGCGGCCTGCCGAAGCTGGAGGGCACGGTCCACGTCAACCTCGCCCTGATCCTCAAGTTCCTCCGCAACCACCTCCTGGACCCCGTCGACCACCCGCCCGTCCCCACCCGCCTCGACGCCGCCGACGACACCTTCCTCTTCCGCCAGGGCCCCGCCCGCGGCCTCGGCTCCGTCCGTTTCCACGACTGGCGGCCCGCCTTCGACGCGTACGACCGGCTCCCGAACGTCGTCCGCTTCCGCGAACAGGCCGACACCCTCTGCGACTTCGTCCGCACCGCCGCCCCCGACGAGGCCCAGAGCCGCGACCTCGACCTGCTCCTCGCCGTCGGCCAGCTCTTCGCGCTCGTCGTCCACGCCCAGCTCGTCCTCGAACAGGCCGCCCTCACCGGCCTCGACGACGACGTCCTCGACGAGCTCTTCGCCGTCCTCGTCCGCGACTTCTCCGGTTACGCCGTCGAACTCCACGGCAAGGACTCGGCCACCGAGCAGCAGCAGGCCTGGGCGCTCGGCGCGGTCCGCCGCCCCGTCGTCGACGAGGCCCGCACCGCCCGCGTCTGGGCCCGCGTCGAAGCCCTCTCCGGCGCGTACGAGATGAAGCCCTGACCCCGCGGGACCGGGCGGCGCGCTCCGGTGCGCCGCCCGGTCCTCCGACTGTCGTCCCCACCGCCTACGATGACCGCCCATGAGCACGAGTGACGACGACGGCAGACCCCTCGTCGACGGACGGTTCCGGCTGGTCTCCCGGCTCGGCAGCGGCGGCATGGGCACCGTCTGGCGGGCCCGGGACATCGCCCTCGACCGGGACGTCGCCCTCAAGGAGGTCCGCCCGCCCGACCCCGCCGTCGAGGCGGCCAACCCCGGCCTCACCGCCCAACTGCGCGCCCGGGCCGTCCGCGAGGCCCGCGCACTCGCCCGCCTCTCCCACCCGCACGTCGTCACCGTCCACCACATCGTCGAACCCGCCGACGGCTCGGCCCCGTGGATCGTCATGGAACTGGTCGAGGGCAGTTCCGTCGCCGACCGGCTCGCCGCGGGACCGCTGCCCGTCCCCGAGGCGATCACCCTCGGCCGGCAGATCCTCGGCGCCCTGCGCGCCGCCCACGCCGCCGGCATCCAGCACCGCGACGTGAAGCCCGCCAACGTGCTGCTGCGCGCCGAAGGCGGCGCCGTCCTCACCGACTTCGGCATCGCCGTCCTCGACGAGGCCACCTCCCGGCTCACCGCCTCCGGCGACCTCATCGGCTCGGCCGAGTTCATCGCCCCCGAGCGGGTGCGCGGCGAGGAGGGCAACCCGGCCTCCGACCTGTGGTCCCTCGGCATGCTCCTGTACGTGGCGACCGAGGGCCACCACCCGCTGCGCCGCGCCACCAGCCTCGCCACCGTCGTCGCCGTCCTCGACGACCCGATCCCGCCGCCGGTCCGCTCCGGCGCCCTCGCGCCCGTCCTCACCCGGCTCCTCGTCCGCGACCCGGCCCAGCGCCCGGACGGCGCCGAGCTCGACCGCCTCCTCGCCGAGGCGCAGGGCGCCCCCGCCGGCGCTCCCGACCCGCGCGCCACCCCCGCCGACGCCGCACCCCAGGGCTTCGGCCCGCCGACCCCGCCCCCCACCCCGGCCCCGGGGCCGTACCCGTACGCCCACCCCGTCTACCAGCCGCCCGTCCCGCCGCCGACGGTCGCGGCGGGCCGCGCCACCGCCGCCCCCGCCCGGCGCCGCCGGCTCACGACCGCCGTGGCCGGCACCGTCCTCGCCGCCGGCCTCGTCGCCCTCGGCTTCCGCTTCCTCCCCCTCGGCGGAGAGGGCACCGAGGGCGCCGGCGACAGGACACCGGACGCGAAGGGCGGCACCACCGCCTCCCGCACCCCCGGGTCCACCACCGCCCCCACTCCCGCCGAGTCCTCCGCGCCCCCCGCCGTCACCGGCTCCCTCCTCACCCCCGACAACACCCGCGCCGTCATCGCCGCCTTCCGGGAGGCGACCGGCACGACCACCTTCAAGGAGCTGTACATCTACGACGCGTACGCCTTCGCCGGGATCCCCACGAAGCCGGGCGCCAAGACCTACGACCGGTACCAGTACCGGGACGGCAAGGTCGGCAAGCAGGGCGTCGGCGGCACCATCAGCTCCTCCCGCCCCGACGACCAGCCCTTCGACGTCACCCGCCTGCCCTGGGACGACCTGCCCACCCTGATGAAGCGCGCCGACCGCGAGCTCAAGGTCGAGAACCCGAACCTGCGGTACGTCATCGTCGACCGCTGGTCCTTCAACGAGGACCGCCCCACCCTCCGCGTCTACCGCACCAACGAGTACGGCGCGGTGGGCTACCTCGCCGTCGACGCCGACGGCAGGGTGGTGCACAAGGTGACCGCCGACTGAGGCACCATCGGCAGGACACCACCGCCGGGACACCCTCACAGGGCACCGGGGACAATGGCCCGCGTGAACCATGACGACCCGTACCTGTGGCTGGAAGACGTCGACGGCGAGGAGGCCCTCGCCTGGGTGGCCGAGCGGAACGCCGAGACGGAGGCCGAGCTCGCCGCCGGCCCCGGCTTCGACGCCTTCGCCGAGCGGCTGCGCGAGGTGCTCGACGCCGTCGACCGCATCCCGTACACCGCCCGCCGAGGCCCGTACCTCTACAACTTCTGGCAGGACGCCGAGCACGTGCGGGGCGTGTGGCGGCGCACCACCCTGGAGCAGTACCGCAAGGACGCCCCGGAGTGGGAGACGCTGCTCGACGTGGACGCGCTCGCCGACGCCGAGGGCGAGAAGTGGGTGTGGGCCGGCGCCCGGGTCCGGCGGCCCGTCCACGACCGGGCGCTGGTCTGCCTCTCCCGGGACGGCGGCGACGCCGTCGTGGTCCGCGAGTTCGACCTCGGAACCCGCGCCTTCGTCGAGGACGGCTTCACCGTGCCCGAGGCCAAGACCAGCATCGGCTGGATCGACGAGGACACCGTCTTCGTCGGCACCGACCACGGCCCCGGCTCCCTCACCGACGCCGGCTACCCCCGCACGGTCCGCCGCTGGCGGCGCGGCACCCCGCTCGACACGGCCGTCACCGTCTTCGAGGGCGAGGCCGCCGACGTCTCCGCCTGGGCCTGGCACGACGCCACCCCCGGCCACGAGCGCGACTTCGTCGGCCGCTCCCTCGACTTCTTCCGCAGCGAGACCCACCTCCTCACCGCCGACGGCACCCTCGTCCGCATCGAGGTGCCGGAGGACGCCGAGGTCTACGCCCACCGCCGGCACCTGATCGTCACCCTCAAGTCGCCCTGGCTCGGCCACCCAGCCGGAGCCCTCCTCGCCTTCGACTTCGACGCCTTCCTGGCCGGCGACCGCACCGCGGAGGCGCTCTTCACCCCCGACGAGCGGACCGCGCTCGCCGGACACTCCTGGACCCGGCACCACCTGATCCTGGAGACCATGCGGGACGTCAGCACCCGCATCGAGGTGCTGACCCCGCGCGCGGAGGGCGGCTGGTCGCGCGCCCCGCTCGCCGACGTGCCCCCGCTGTCGGCGGTCGCCGTCACCGACACCGACCCGGACGTCTCCGACGAGTACTTCCTCGACGTCTCCGGCTTCCTCCAGCCCTCCACCCTCACCCGCGGCACCATCGGCGGCGACAGCGAGATCCTGCGCCAGGCGCCGGCCCGCTTCGACACCGCCGGACTCGCCGTCGAGCAGGCCTTCGCCACCTCCGACGACGGCACCCGCGTCCCGTACTTCGTCATCGGCCCCGACCGGTCCGAGGGCGCGGCCCCCGGCCCCACCCTGCTCTACGGCTACGGCGGCTTCGAGGTCTCCCTCACCCCCTCGTACGCGGCGCTCACCGGCCGCGGCTGGCTGGAGACCGGCGGCACGTACGTCATCGCCAACATCCGCGGCGGCGGCGAGTACGGCCCCGACTGGCACCAGGCCGCGCTCGGCGCCCACCGCCACCGGGCCTTCGAGGACTTCGCCGCCGTCGCCCGGGACCTCGTCGCCCGCGGCATCACCACCCCGGCGATGCTCGGCGCCGCCGGCGGCAGCAACGGCGGCCTCCTCATGGGCGCCATGCTCACCCGCTACCCGGAGCTGTTCGGCGCGATCGTCTGCCAGGTGCCGCTGCTCGACATGGTCCGCTTCCACAAGCTGCTCGCCGGCGCCTCCTGGATCGCCGAGTACGGCGACCCCGAGGACGAGGCCGACCTGCCGCACCTGCGGGACCTCTCCCCGTACCACCGGCTCACCGCCGACGCCCCCTACCCGCCGGTGCTGCTCACCACCTCCACCCGCGACGACCGGGTCCACCCGGGCCACGCCCGCAAGGCGGCTGCGCGGCTGCGCGAGCTCGGCCACCCGGTGCTCTTCCACGAGAACACCGGCGGCGGTCACGCGGGCGCCAGCGACAACGCGCAGGCCGCCCGGAACAAGGCCCTGATGTACACCTTCCTGCGCAAGCACCTGGGTTCCTGAGGCCGGGGCTCAGAGCCAGCCGTGCCGCTGGGCCTGGAGCGCCAGCTGGAAACGGTTGGCCGCCCCCAGGCGGGCCATCAGGACCTGGATCCGGCGGAAGAGGGTGCGGCGGCTGACGCCGATCTCCCGGGCGATCACCTCGTCCGCCGCGCCCCCGGCCAGCAGCCAGAGGAGCCTCCGGTCGGCCGGCCGGAGGCCGCCCGGGAGCGCGGTGCGGCCGTGGAAGGGCAGCGCGTCCCGCCAGGACTGCTCGAAGAGCGCCACAAGGGCCGAGAGCAGTCCGCACGGCTGCACCACCAGCATCGTGTGGTGCACGTCGGCCTCCCTGATCGACAGGGACACCATCGCGTACGCGTCGTCGATGATCACCAGCTTGACCGGGACGGACGGCAGCACCCGCGCCTGCTCGCCCGCCGCGATCGCCGGCTCGATCGCCTCCTCCAGGTTTCCCGGCAGCTCCAGCGAGGCCCGCGAGTAGACCACCCGCTGGGTGACGCCCCGGGCGAGGGTGGCGAGCGCGTCCCCGGTGGCGCCGGGAATCGGGAAGTACGGCGGCGAGTCCAGCTGCCGGATCTGCTGCCGGGCGCTCGCCCACGCCTGCCGCATCCGGGGCCCGATCGCCTCCCCGGTCACCACCTCCACCAGGTCGGCGTCGGACGCGGCGAGCCGCTGCCGCCGGAACGCCTCGAAGGCGCCGCCCACCGTGATCCGCGACTCGTCCAGCTCGGCCGCCCGGTGCCGGCCCAGGATCTCCAGGCCCGCCGCCGGCGGCACCGGCGCCACCGTGTCGCCCCCGTCCACCGCCGGGCTCGCCAGACCGGCGTCGACCAGCTCCCCGTACGCCTCCGCCAGCGCGGGCCCGTCGAGCCCGGCGGCCTCCCCGACGACCTCCAGCGGCGCCGGGGCCCGCTCCAGGAGCGCGTGGTAGACCCGCGCCGCCGCCTCGCCGAGGCCCAGGAGCCGCAGCGCCTCGCCCAGTTTCGCGTTCGCCATGGCCCCATTCTGAGCGCGGTCCGGGCCCCCGGTGTCCGATCCGTGCCACTGGCACTCCTCGGCCCCACCGGGCCCCGCGGCGGGCTACGGTCCGTGAGCCGCCGACGACCGGCGGTTCCCGCAGGACCACCCGACGAAGGAGCCCGACGTGGCGAAGGGTCGCAAGAACGGCCTGTACGACTCCCCCTCCAAGGAACTGTCCGCGCTGATGCGGACCGGCTGGGCGGACACCGAGCGGCACGACCTGCCGGTCTCCGAGCAGGCGCCGTACGCCGCCGCCCGCCGTGCCGCGCTCTCCGCGCGGTTCCCCGGCGAGCGCCTGGTGATCCCCTCCGGCAACCTCAAGGTCCGCTCGAACGACGACACCTACCCCTTCCGGCCGCACTCCGCCTACGTCCACATGACCGGCGACCAGGCCCGCGACTGCGCCCTCGTCCTGGAGCCCCGCGAGGACGGCGGCCACGACGCGTACTGCTACCAGCTGCCCCGCGACAGCCGCGACGACGACACCTTCTGGATGGGGTACACGGCCGAGCTGTGGATGGGCCGCCGGCTCTCCCTCGCCGAGGCCGAGCGGGTCCTCGGACTGCCCTGCCGGGACGTCCGCGAGGCCGCCGGGGAGCTGGCCGCGGGCGCCGGCGTGCCCACCCGGATCGTCCGCGGCGTCGACCCCGCCCTGGAGGCGGCCGTCCGCACCGACGAGGAGCGGGACACCGAGCTCGCGGACGTCCTCAGCGAGCTGCGCCTGGTCAAGGACGCGTGGGAGATCGGCGAGATGCGCAAGGCCGTCGACTCCACCGTCCGCGGCTTCACCGACGCCGTCGGCGACCTGTCGACCGCCGTCGCCACCTCCGAGCGGTGGATCGAGGGCACCTTCTTCCGCCGCGCCCGCCTGGAGGGCAACTCCGTCGGCTACGGCTCCATCTGCGCGGCCGGCGAGCACGCCACGATCATGCACTGGACCTCCAACGACGGCCCGGTCCGCCCCGGCGAACTGCTGCTCTTCGACGCCGGCGTGGAGACCCACTCCCTCTACACCGCCGACGTCACCCGCACCCTCCCCATCAGCGGCACCTTCACTCCCGTCCAGCGGCAGGTGTACGACGCCGTGTACGAGGCCCAGCAGGCCGGCTTCGACGCGGTGAAGCCCGGCGCCCCCTACCGCGCCTTCCACGAGGCCGCCCAGCGGCACCTGGCGGCCCGGCTGGTGGAGTGGGGCTTCATCGAGGGCCCGGTGGACCGCGCGTACGAGCTCGGTCTCCAGCGCCGCTTCACCATGGCGGGCACCGGTCACATGCTCGGCCTCGACGTGCACGACTGCGCGTCCGCGCGCAACGAGGAGTACGTCGACGGCGTCCTGGTGCCGGGCATGGTCCTCACCGTCGAGCCGGGCCTCTACTTCCAGCCCGACGACCTGACCGTGCCCGCCGAGTGGCGCGGCATCGGCGTCCGCATCGAGGACGACCTGCTGGTCACCGAGGACGGGTACGAGAACCTGTCGGCCGCCCTGCCCCGCACCTCCGCCGAGGTGGAGGAGTGGATGGCCCGGGTCGCGGGCTGACGGATCTGACAAGGGCGGTCGCCGGGCCGCATCATATGATCATGATGCAGTCCTTCCTGCCTGTCCTCGAACGGATCGCCGAGGAGATCGAGGGCCTGGTCGGCCGGGGCCGCCCGGCCGACTACATCCCGGCGCTCGCCGCCGGCGACCCCCGCCGCTTCGGCATGGCCGTGGCCGAACTCGACGGGACGGTGTACGGGGTGGGGGAGTGGCAGCAGCCCTTCTCCACCCAGTCCGTCACCAAGGTCTTCACCCTCGCCCTCGCCCTCGCCGGGGAGGGCGAGGAGCTGTGGGAGCACGTGGGCCGCGAACCCTCCGGCAACCCCTTCAACTCGCTGGTCCAGCTGGAGTACGAGAACGGCATCCCCCGCAACCCCTTCATCAACGCGGGCGCGCTCGTGGTCACCGACCGGCTCCACCGGCTCACCGGCGACGCCTCCGGCCGCCTGCGGGACTTCCTGCGCACCGAGAGCGGCAACGCCGACCTCGACTTCGACCGGGACGTGGCCGCGTCCGAGACCGAGCACGGCGACCGCAACGCGGCCCTCGCCCACTTCATGGCCTCGTACGGCAACATCACCACCCCCGTCCCCACCCTCCTGCGCGAGTACTTCCGGCAGTGCTCGATCGAGGCGTCCTGCGCCGACCTCGCCGTCGCCACCGGCTTCCTCGCCCGGCACGGCATCCGCGCCGACGGCAGCAGACTCCTCACCCGCAGCCAGGCCAAGCAGGTCAACGCCGTCATGCTCACCTGCGGCACCTACGACGCCGCCGGGGACTTCGCCTACCGGGTGGGCCTCCCCGGCAAGAGCGGCGTCGGCGGCGCCATCATCGCCGTCGTGCCCGGCCGCTGCACCCTGTGCGTGTGGAGCCCCGGCCTCGACGAGCGGGGCAACTCGGTCGCCGGCGTCGCCGCCCTCGACCGCTTCACCACCATCACGGGCCTCTCCGTCTTCTGAACCGTTCTCCGGAGGGACCGTTCTCCGGAGGGACCGTTCTCCGGACGGGCCGTTCTCCGGATGGGCCGTTCTCCGGACGGGCCGTTCTCCGGATGGGCCGTTCTCCGGACGGGCCGTTCTCCGGATGGCGGAGGCGGGCCGTACGGGGTACACCTCCGGTGGGGCGCCGTGAGCGCCCGGAGCGAAGGAGGTCGCCGTGGACAACCGCACCACCGGATTCGTGCAGTCCTTCAACCGCCGCGCCGGCTACGGGTTCGTACTCCCCGTCGGCTCCGAGGAACCCGTCTTCTTCCGGGCGGAGGACGTCGAGGACGGCGTCCGCTCCCTCTCCGAGGGCCAGCAGCTCACCTTCGTCCTCGTCCTCGGCGAGGGCCGCTTCGAGGCGAAGGAGCTCCGCGTCTGACCCGGCGCGGGCTTCCTCCGTACGGAGCAGCGCCCGCCGTGGCGGGGTGGAGGGATGACCATCGACGTACGCCCGGCCTCCGTCTTCGAGGACGTCCGCGCGGTGATCGGCCCGAAGTCGCCCACCGCCACCGTGTGTTTCTGCCTGAGCCACCGGATCCCGGCGAAACTCGACAAGGAGCTGCGCGGACCGGCCAGGAGCGAGTACGTCGCGGCGCTGTGCGACCGGGAACCCCCGCCGGGCGTCCTCGCCTACGACGGCGACGAGCCGGCCGGCTGGGCCGCCGTGGCGCCCCGCTCGGAGACGGCCTTCGCCCGAAGCCGGAAGATCCCGCACGTCGACGACCTGCCGGTCTGGTCGCTCTGGTGCGTCCGGGTCCGCCCCGGCCACCGAGGGAAGGGCCTCAGCCACGCCCTGATCGCGGGCGCGGTGGAGTTCGCCCGCGCCCACGGGGCGCCTGTAGTGGAGGCGTACCCGCTGGACAACGGGGAGGCGCGCGTGGACACGACGATGGCCTACCCCGGGCTGCGGAGGAACTTCGAACGCGCCGGCTTCGTGAAGGTCGCGGACACCGCCTCGGTGCTCGTCGGCCACCCCCGGATCCTCATGCGGCTCGATCTGGGCTGACCACCGGCCGGGACCCGCCGTACACCTGTCCGACACACCCCGGGCCGCGCATTCACCGGATCAGGTGACTGAGGCCGAGGTGAAACGTCCCTCCCCCCGGCCCTCCGGCCACGCTCGACGTGACACTTGGACCCACCCTGTGGAGCGTCCGATGCAGCTGATCCCCCGTCACGACCCCCATCTCGCCGTCCGCACGGCCGGTGCGCTGACCGTCGCCGTCCTCCGCGGCGAACTGGACCTCGTCCTCGTCCGCCACCTGCGGCCCGAGCTCGACGCCCTCGTCCGCGAGGCCGAGGCCCTCGCCGTCGACATCCGTCCGCTCGGCTTCTGCGACGCCACCGGCCTCGGCCTGCTCGCCCACTGCGCCCGGGGCGCCCGCGAGCGCGGGGTGCCCTGGCAGCTCGTCTGCGACCAGCCGTGGATCCTCCGCCTGGTCCGGCTCACCGGCCTCGACGACCTGCTCAGGCCCGAGCCGGCCCTGTCCCCGCCGCCCGCGCCGCTGCGGTCCCCGGGTCCCCGCGCCCGGGCGGAGCACCCCGTCTGAGGCCCCGCGATACGGTCGGCCCCATGTCTGAAGTCCGGCTGACCACGCCCTCCTTCCTCGTCCTCGGCATCATCGACAAGCTGGGCGAGGCCACCCCGTACGACGTGAAGGTCGAGGCCGCGCGGACCGTCGCCCCCTTCTGGTCCGTGCCGCACGCGCAGGTCTACGCCCAGTGCGACCGGCTCCTCAAGGCCGGGCTGCTCTCGGAGGTCCGCCAGGAGGGCGGCCGCAACCGGCGGCTGATGCGGCTCACCGAGGAGGGGGCGGCGGCCCTGCGAGGCTGGCTCGCCGACCCCGCCTTCGTTCCGGTCGAGGCCCGCGAACGGGGCATCCTGAAGCTCTGGTTCGGCGCGAGCCCGCGCGTCCACGCCCCCGTCCAGGTCGAGGAGCACCGGCGCACCCTGGAGGAGTACGAGGGGCTGGCCGAGGAGGTCGGCGAACTGCTGACCCGCGGCCAGCGCGAGGCGCTGGAGTTCGGCATCCGCTACGAGCGGATGATGGTCGACTTCTGGCACTGGGTCGGGAGCCGCGAGCCGGAGGACGGTGAAGGCGCCGCTCCCGAACTGCGCTGACCCCTGGTAACAGCAGTTTGTTACCGACCGGTTGACCCCGGCCGTGGGCGGCCCTACCTTCCTCCATAGTCCAAAGTGGACTATCACGGAGGGGGGTCGCCATGAGGCGCCCGATCAGCACCAGACGCGGAAGGGCGGCCGTCATCGCGGTGACGGCGGTCTGTCTCGCGTACGCACCGATCGCCTTCACCGAACTGTGGCCCTACGCCCGCCCCGGCGCCCCCGCCCTCGGCGAGTGGCTCCTCGGCCGCACCGTCTCGCCCGAGTTCGTCGCCGACGCCGTCCGCGACCGCACGGAACCGTACGAGCGCAGCCTCGTCCCGCTGATCGTCCACTCCGTCCTCGGCGGCCTGCTGATGCTCCTCGGCCCCGTCCAGCTGCTCACCGCCGTCCGCCGCCGCGTCCGCCTCCACCGGGCCCTCGGCCTCGTCTTCGCGGCCACGGTGTACGTGTCGATGGCCGGCGCGGCGCTCTACCTGGTCCGCACGCCCCCGGAGCGGGCGTTCAGCGGCGCCGCCTTCTGGGTCGTCCTCGCCGTCGTCCTCGTCGGCACCGTCGGCAGCCTCACCTTCGGCCTTCTCGCCGCCTTCACCGGCTTCCCCGACCTCCACCAGCGCTGGCTGCTGCTCTGCTACGGCTTCCTGATGACCGCCCCGCTGCTCCGCCTCGAATGGGGCCTCCTGCCCGCCCTCTACCCCGGCCTGACGCTCCAGGACGTCAACCGCGTCGCGATCATGCACCTGGGCGCGCTGGTCTCCTTCGGCGCGCTGCTCGCCTCCCGCGCCCTCGACCGGCGGAGCTCCGTACCCGGCCTCACCGGCACCTGGGCGCCGGGGCCGGTCATGGTCCTCGCCCACCTCGCGGGCGCCGCGGGCCTCGCCGCGCTCGTCCCCGCCTTCCTCGGCCAGGGCGCCGAGGGCCGCCGACTGCTCCTCGCCTACCTGCTGCCGTACGCCGTCATGTACGCCGTGCTCGCCGCCCGGGCCGCGGGCGCGCGCCGCGCAGGCAACGCCTGGGCCCGCGAGGAGTGGCGGCTCCACCTCGCCGCGCTCCTCCTCGCCCCGGCCTTCTCGGCCGTCATGGTGCCCGTCCTGGAACGGGCCATGGGCCTGGACCGGGCGACGGCCCTCGTCGCCGCCGCCGGCATCGGCTGCGGCATGCTCGCCTACACCGCCGTCACCGTGGTCAGCCTCCGCGTCCTCGCCGGCCGCGAACTCCTGCGCCGCCGCCGGACCCCGGCACCCCCGGCCGCCGAACCGGCCCCCGCCCTCGCCCCGGTGGAAGGGAAGGGCCGATGAGCACCCCCGCCCCTCCCGCTTCAGGCCGTGCGCTCTCCTCCGCCGTCGTCGTCCTGAGCACCGTCGTCGCCGTCGTCGGCCTCGGCACCGGCTCCCTCCTCGCGGTCGCCGGTCTGGCCGGGTACGCGGCGGGCGCCTGGGTCTCGCCGGACCCCCTCAGCCCCGCGCTCATCGGCGCCGCCATGGTGGGCGTGGCACCCGCGCTGCTCACCCTCGGGCGGGCCCGCACCTGGGAGGAGGCGCGGAGTCTCTACCTGCCGCTGGTGGTCGTCATGGTCGGGCTGCTCGCCGTCACGCTCCTCAACGCCGGCGCCCTCCGGGTCGCCCGGGGCGGCCCGCTCTTCCTGGTCCTCTTCAGCCTCGGCTGGGTGCCGGTGGTGGCCGCCCTCGCGCTGGCCTCCCTCGGCTGCCTCGCCGCCCAGTACCGCGCGCCGGCCGGCGAGCCGTCCCGTACCGTGCCCGTCCCGGTGCCCGGCTGGTCCAGGCCGCTGCTCGCGGTCCTCGGCTCGGGCTGGCTCGGCATCGGCGCAGGGCTCCTCTTCCTCCCCGGTTTCTGGGGCGCGTTCGTGCCCTGGACGGTGAGCCGCGCCGACGCCCAGGGCCTCGGCGTCTGGGCCCTCGCGCTCGGCGCCGGCGTCCTCGCCTCGCTCGCCGAGGACGACCTGACGCGCAGTCGGCCGGCCCTCCGGGCCGTCCCCGTCGTCGCGCTCGTCTGCGGGATCGTGCTCGCCGGGCGCGCTCCGGCCGTCGACTGGGGCTCGGGCGGCGCGGTCTCGCTGCTCGCCCTGCTCGGCGGGCTGCTCGTGACCGGCGCGACCGGGCAGTTGCTGCTCGGGCGGGCGGGCCGGTCCGTGCCGGGGGAGGGGGCGGAAACCCGTGGAGCGGCCGGGGCGGGCGCGTGATGATGACCGGATGACCGCGCAGACCCCTCCGCCGCCTCCGCCCCTTCCGCCCGTGGACACGCTCGTCGTCGTCGACGTCCAGTCCGCCTTCGTCACCGGCGACGGCGTCGTGCCCGACGCCGCCCGGCTCGTCGACCGCACCGCCGCCCTGATCGCCCGGGCCCGCGCCGCAGGCGCGCTCGTCGTCCACCTCCAGAACGACGGGCCGCCCGGCGCGGAGGACGAACCCCACACCCCCGGCTGGGAGTTGCACCACCCGGTCGTGCCGGGACCGGCCGAGCTCGTGATCCGCAAGCCGTACGACGACGGCTTCCAGGAGACCGGGCTCGGCGCGGTGCTCACCGCGCACGGCGCCCGGGCCCTCGCCGTCTGCGGGGTGATGTCGGAGATGTGCGTGCAGGCCACCGCCCGTACGGCTCTGGCGCGCGGCTACCGGGTCGTGGTCCCGTACGACGCCCACGCCACCCAGGACTGCCCGGCCGTCCCCGGCATCGCCGACGCCGTCCCGGCGGCGGTGGTCTCCCGGGTCGCCGCCTACGCCCTGGGCTCCGACGCGGAGGTCACGGTCCCGGCCGCCGCCGTCGCCTTCACCGCCCCGGTACCGGCTCCTGGCGCCGTGGAAGGATCGGGTGCGTGACCGCACTCCACCACCGCCCGGCCGGCGAGGCCGACCTCGCCACCCTCGTACGGCTCCGCGACGACGCGGCCCGCTGGATGCTGGCCCGGGGCGTCACCGGCCAATGGCGGCCGGGGGAGCTGGACGAGGACCACTTCCGCCGGATCATGCGGCACGGCGAGGTCTGGCTCGCGGAGAGCGGCGGGCGCGTCGCCGGAGCCTGGGAGCTGTGGTGGGACGACGAGTCCGCTTGGGGGCCGCAGTCGCCCGTCGCCGGTTACGTCCACCGGCTCATGGTGGACCGCGCGGCCGCGCCCGGCACCGGCCGTCTGCTGCTGACCGCCGCCGAGCACCGTGTCGCCGAGGCCGGCAGGACCCGCGTACGCCTGGACTGCCTGGCCACCAACCCGAAACTCACCGCCTACTACCAGCGGGCCGGCTACCGCGTGGTCGGCCACAAGGCCGGCAAGCCGCAGCCGGGCGGCCCGGCGAAGTCCTTCACGCTGATGGAGAAGGAGCTGCCGGCGCCCGCCTGACCCGTGTCTTCCGGCTCCTGCCGAGCTCGCGACGCCCGGCACGGCGCCCCCTCCGGCCGCGTTGTCGCCGGTCGCCGGGGATCGGCCCTGACTCCCTCCTCCGCGACGCTCCCTAGCCCTCTTCCTCGCCGGCGTCCGGCTGGATGCCGGCGAGGAGGTTGAAGGCGCCCGTGAGCAGGTTGAGGCTGACCACCCCGACCACCTCGGCGATCACCCGGTCGCTCCAGCCGTGCGCCCGCACCTCGGTGACGTCCGCGTCGCCGAGCGCGCCCGGTTCGGCGAGGACCTTGAGGGCGAGGGCGATGAGGGCGGCCTCGCGCGGGTCGGTGGAGGTGCCCTGGCGGGCCAGGGCGATGTCGGACTCGCTCAGCCCGGCCGCCCGTCCGGCGGACTCGTGCGCCCGGCGGCAGGTCCCGCAGCCGATCCACTCCTGGACGGCCAGTGACAGCTTCTCGCTCAGGGCGCGCGGGATCTTCACCCGCTTCATCGCGCGGGACAGGCTCAGGTAACCCTCGATCATCGCGGGCGAGTTGGCCATCGTGGACACCATCTCGCCCGCCGAGCCGTGTCGTTCGACGATGTCCGCGAGCAGCTCGCGGGCCCGGTCCTGGGCCTGCTCGGGGGCGAGCGCCGGAAGGCGGCGGGCGGGGGTGCCGGTCGTCGTGGTCATACGATCCTCCTCGTGATACCTATGGGGGGTATAACGCGGGGCGGGTGGAGATCGTTCCCGCCCCCGGCGACGCGACGGCGACGGCGTCGGCCACGGGCCCTGAGGCCCCGTCGCCCCGTGCCGCCCCCCAGGCCCCGGTCGCCGCCGCCGTGCGGCCCGCCCCGTCCGAGGCGTACTCCCTCTCGGCGAACAGGCGAGCGGGCATGTGTCCGGCCGGGACCAGCCGCTCCGTCACCTCGGCCCGCCCGGTGGTGACCGCCGGCACCCCCGGATCGTTGCCCGGGCATGAACGCGCACACCCCCGCGGCCCTGCTGGCCGCCCTCCTCCTCGCCGCCCCCACCGCCGCGGCCTCCGCGACCGCCGCCCCGGCCGCTCCCACCGGCACGACCCTCCGGCTCACCGTCACCGGCCCCACCCCCCTCACCATCGCCCCGCCGCCCGACGGCGCCACCGCGTCCGCGCCCGCCTCGCGGACCGTCACCCTCCACTGCGACCCGCCCCGCGGGGACCACCCCCGCGCCGGGGCCGCCTGCGCGGACCTGGACGCCTCCCAGGGGCGCGTCGAGCGCGACACCGACACGGCCTGCATCCTTCTCTACGACCCCGTCGACGTCCGCGCCGAAGGCGTCTGGCGCGGCCGGCCGGTCTCCTTCGAACGCCGGTACGGCAACACCTGCGAACTGAACGCCCGCACCGGCGCCGTCTTCGCCTTCTGACGGCGATCCACGGCGACGCCGCCGAACGGATGCGGCGCGGGGGCCCTCCGAGGGCACCTCGGCTAGGGTGATTCGGTAGGGATCGCCCCCCGGGGCCAAGCCGATGCGTAGGTCGATGCGTGGACGCTCATCAGTCGTCGCCGAGCAGGGTTCCGCAGCCGCCGCGGGCGGCCGTCGGGGACGCGGGCGTGCTCCGGGAACTGCTCCCGATCGCCCTGTGGCGCGAGGACGCCGAGGGGCGCATCGTCGAGTGGTCGCTCGCCGCGCAGGACCTCCTCGGCCACCGCCCCGAGCACGTCCTCGGCCTCCCCGCCACCCCGCTCCTCGTCCCCGACGCCAACCGGGAGCTCGCCGACCGCCTCACCCGCCGCGTCCAGGCGGGCGAGACCATGGTCGGCACCCTCCCGGTCCGCCACCGCGACGGGCACACGGTCCCCATGGAGATGTGGATCGTGCCCGCCGCCGACCCCACCGGCCGTCCCGGCGCCATGCTCATCGCCGTGGAGACCTCCGAGGTCCTCCGGATGCGGGAGAACCTCGCCGCCATGGAGAGCCTCTTCACCCAGTCGCCCATAGGACTCGCGCTGCTCGGCCCCGACCTGCGCTTCCTGCGGGTCAACGACGCCCTCGCCCGGATGAACGGCGTCAGCGCCGCCGCACACGTCGGCCGCCGTCTCACCGAGGTCGTGCCCGGCGTCAACACCTCCGCCCTGGAAGGCCTGATGCGGCAGGCCCTCGACTCCCGCACGGCCGTCGTCGACGCCCGCCGGGTCGGCCGCACCCCCGCCGACCCCGACCGCGACCGCATCTGGTCCATCTCCTACGCGCCCCTGCTCGACCGCGGCACCCGCCCCGGCTCCGCCGACGGCGCCGCCGACCCCGCCAGGACCGGACGACCCCTCGGCCTCATCGCCTCCCTCGTCGACATCACCGAGAGCCAGGAGGCGCACATCGAGGTCGAACGGGCCCGGCACCGCTTCGCCCTCCTCGCCGAGGCGGGCGCCCGCATCGGCACCACCCTCGACCTGCGGCAGACCGCTCAGGAGGTCGTCGACTTCCTCGTGCCGCAGCTCTGCGACTCCGCCGACGTGCAGATGCTGGAAGCCGTCCTGGAGCCCGACGACCCGGCCGCCTCCTCCCGGGGCGTGCTGCGCCGCATCGCCGCCGTCTTCCCCGAACCGGCGCCGCCCAGCCCGCTGCTCGGACCCGGCCAGACCTTCCAGCTGCCCGCCGGCTCCGCGTACGAGCGGCTCGTCCTCGACGGCCGGCCCACCTTCCTCACCGATGCCGACATCCCGGTCCTCTTCCCCGGGAAGGCCGCCGAGTCGCTGCGCGACTACCTGTCGACCCGCTTCGGCTCCGCCCGTACCGTGCCGCTCGTCGCCCGCGGACAGGTCCTCGGCGCCGTCACCGTCACCCGCCTCAGGACCCGCGAACCCTTCGACGACCAGGACGCGGTGCTCATCGACGAGGTCGTCGCCCGGGCCGCGCTCAACATCGACAACGCCCGGCTCTACACCACCCAGCGCGCCGCCGCCCTCGCCCTCCAGCGCAGCCTCACCAACAGCGCGCTGCCCGCCGTCACCGGGCTCGAACTCACCGGCCGCTACCTCCCCGCGAGCGCGCACGACGTCGGCGGCGACTGGTTCGACGTGATCGAGCTGCCCGGCGACCGCACCGCACTCGTCATCGGCGACGTGATGGGCCACGGCATCCACGCGGCCGCCGTCATGGGCCAGCTCCGCACCGCCGTGCGGACCCTGGCCCGCCGCGACATCCCGCCCGCCGAGATGCTGCGCTCCCTCGACGCCGTCGTCGCCGACCTCGGAGAGGACACCATGGCGACCTGTCTGTACGCCGTGCACTCCCCGGCCACCGACACCTGGACGATCGCCCGCGCCGGCCACCTGCCGCCGGCCGTGGTCGCGCCCGACGGGGCGGTCTCCTTCCTCCAGGGCCCGCCGGGCACCCCGCTCGGCACCGGCGCGCACGACTTCGGCACCGAGGAACTCCCGCTGCCGCCCGGCGGCTTGCTCGTGCTCTACACGGACGGCCTGATCGAGGCCAGGGACCGGGACCTCGACGAGGGGATGCGCAAGCTCGCCCTCGCCCTCGGCCGGGCCGACGGCCCGCTGGACGAGGTGTGCGACGGCGTCCTGGCCCGCCTCCTCGTGGACCCCGCCCAGGACGACGTGGCCCTCGTCCTGGCCCGTACGACCTCCTGAACACCGGGCCCGGCGCTCAGGCCGCGCGGAGCCGGTACAGGTCGCGGAGGAGGGCGATCTCGGCGCCGTGGTGCAGGAGTTCCTGGTTCACCCACCACACGATCTCCAGGAACGGCTCCTCCGGGTCGCCGCCGTGCGGGTAGGTGCAGTACCCGACCGTGTCCAGCTCCTCGTCGCCGACGGAGAGCAGCGCCGCCCGCCAGGCCCCGGCGGCCGTGTCGAAGGCGGCGATCGCCGAGGACGCGTCACCGGCCGCCCGGTAGTCGTCGCGGGTCAGCGAGCGGGTGCCGTTCGTGTGGTCGGCGCGGAGCGCGAGGAGTTCGCTCAGGTGGGCGAGGCGCCAGGCGAGGGTCGTGAACGGAGGCGGCACGGGATGCGGATGCGGGGCGGTGTCCCGCCCCCACTCCCCGGCGCCGCTCAGGAGCACGGCGCCGGGGCCGGGCCCGTCGGCCTGCCGCCGTACCGACCAGCAGCCCGGCCCCGGCTCCCACAGGTACTCGGCGTCGGTCATCGGGCCCACCGGCACGTCGGTGCCGTTGCCGCTGTCCACCGCCGGCCCCGACAGGCGGTCCGTCAGCCGCTGCCGGGCGAAGTCGAACTGGGCGAGAAGGGGGACGAGTCGGGCGGGCATCGCCATGGGACGGCTCCGGTACGCGGGGACAGGACCGCCCGTACCCTGCCATGCGGGTGAGGCCCCCGCACGCGGATTACGCGCCCCGCCGCCCGGCGCCGCTCCGCCCCATCGACTCCACCAGGGGCAGCATCCGGTGGGCGACCCGCTCGCGCAGCGCGATCTCCGTACGGGTGCGGACCACGCCCGGCAACCGGATCAGCCGCTGGATCACGTCCTCCAGGTGGCCCGCGTCCCGGGCCACCACCCGGGTCAGCAGATCGCCCCCGCCGGTGATGGAGAACGCCTCGACGATCTCCGGCACGGAGGCGAGCGCGTCGCCGACCTCGTCGAGGTGGCCCTGCGTGACCTCCACGTGCACGAAGGCCAGCACGGGGTGCCCGAGCGCGGCGGGGGAGAGGACCGGGCCGGTGGCCGTGATCACCCCGTCGCGTTCGAGCCGGTCGATGCGGGCCTGCACGGTGCCCCGGGCGACGCCCAGGATCCGCGCGTACTCCCGCACACTGGTGCGCGGCTGCTCGATCAGGAGCCGCAGGATGCGGGTGTCGAGTTCGTCCACCGCCATGACGTGCCGGCCTCCCCGTGCCCGCCGGAGCGGGCCGGCCCCGGCGTGATGGTCCGCCCGGCGGAACGATCCGCGCGATCCGCCGGAATGATCCCGACTGTACCCAGTCCGCCGGCCCGAGGTCGTCCGCCCGGGCCGTTCTGGCCCCCGCTGGTCCGTTGGCTCGCACCTGGGTCGGTGAAACACCCGAAAACGGGGCCATTGGCACAGCTTTCCGGAGCCGATTTGAGCCAAGGGCCCGATCGGTGTTTTCCTTGTACCCATCAGGTACTTTCGGCGCCGCAGCGCCGGGACGGCGACGAGGCCGCCCCGGACCGCGGCGCCTTCGTCGTGTCCGTGCGCGCCCCACCACCCCCGGGGCAGGGCGCACGGCGGGCGAGCGGCAAGACGAGGGGGCGGCCGACCGTCATGAAGAGGATGTTCGTGGCTCCGGATCCGGGGCTCCTCCGGCTCAGGACCGGACTGCGCGCCGTGCTCGGCATCGCGCTCGCGGTGGCCGTCGCGGAGCTCGCGGGATTCTCGCTGACCGCGTCGATCACCGGAGGACTGGCGGCACTGCTCGCCCTGTTCACCGTCGCCGACGCCACCGTCCGCCGCCAGGCCGTCACCACCCTGCTGCTGCCGCTCGCCGGCTTCCCGGTCCTCGCACTGGCCACGCTCCTGCACGAGCACACCCTGCTCCGGGACGCGTCCTTCCTCCTCGTCGTCCTCGGCGGCGTCTACGCCCGGCGCTGGGGCCCGCGCGGCCACGCGCTCGGCATCTTCGCCTTCATGAACTTCTTCATCACCCAGTTCCTGCACGCCGTGCCCGCCCAGCTCCCCGAGCTGTACGCGGCCGTGGGCATCGCCCTCGCGGCCGCCGGGGCGGTGCGCTTCGTGCTCTGGCCGATCGAGCGGCGCACCCCGCCGCCCGCCGCCCCCGCCCCGCTGCCCGGCACGGGCCTCGCCCGGATCACCACCCGGCAGGCCGTCCAGGCCACCGCCGCCTGCGCCGTGGCGCTCGGCATCGGGCAGGTCCTCTCCGAGGACCGCTGGTACTGGGCCGTCGGCACCACCTGGTGGATCTTCGTGAACACCGTCTCCCGCGGCGAGACCCTGGTCCGCGGCTTCCGCCGCTTCCTCGGCACCCTCCTCGGCATCGCCGTCGGCATGGCCGTCGCCCTCCCGCTGCACGGCGCCCCGCTGCCCACCGCCCTCCTGGTGGCCGTCTGCGTCTTCGGGATCTTCTACACCGCGCCCCTCTCCTACAGCTGGATGATGGTCGCGGTCACCGTGATGGCCGGTCTGCTGTACGGGCTCCTCGGCGTCCTCGACCCGGCGCTGCTCGTGCTGCGCCTGGAGGAGACCGTGGTCGGCGCGGTCTGCGCCGCCCTCGCCGTCCTGCTGATCCTCCCGGTCACCACCCACGCCATCAACGACGCCTGGATCCAGCGCGCCCTGCGCGCGGTCCACGCCGCGACCGCCGCCTCCGAGCGGCGGCTCGCCGGCGACGAGCAGGCCGACCCCACCCCGCACGTCGCCGAGCTCGACCTGCTCCTCGGCCGGGTGCGGCTCTCCCTCGCCCCGCTCGTCCACCCGCTCAGCCCCTTCCGCGAGCGCAAGGCCCGGGCCCGTCAGGTCCTCGCCCTGCTCGACGAGTGTGCCGCCGAGGTGCGCGGCCTCGCCGCCGTCGCCGCCGACCCGGACGCCAGCCACGACGCCCGGCTCGCCGCCGCCTGCTGGCGGGTCGAGGCGGCCGTCGAACGCCTCACCTCGCCCCGTACGCCCGCCCCGTCCCGTACGCCGGAGGCCGGTACGCCTACGCCGGAGACCGCCCCGGACCGGCCCGCCGCGGAGCCCGGGGCCGGGCCCCACCCGGCCCCCGCCGCCCTCGGGCACGTCAGCGGTCTGGAGCGGCTGCTCGCCGCCCTCGACGAACCGCTCCGCACCCCGCCCGGCTCCCTCCTCGTCCGTTCCTGACCGGAACGAGGTTGGTCTAGACCGCCTGCTAACGTCGGCCCGAGACGGCCGGTCGCAGCGACCGGCCCCGGGGCAGGGAGGCGCCGTGGGCGGGACCGAGCGGACACACGAACGGGGAGCGGGCCGGGTGCGGGCCTACCTCGGCTCCTTCACCTCGGCCGGCGGCCGCGGGGTGCTCGCCGCCGACGTCGACCCGGCCACCGGCGCCCTCACCGTGACGGGCGGCACCGACGCCGTCCCCGACCCCTCCTACCTCGCCCTCGCGGACGGCGTCCTGTACGCGGTCTCCGAGACCGACCCGGGCGCCGTCGCCGCCCTCGACCCCGCCGGCCCCGCGCCGCGCCCGCTCGGCGCCCCCGTCCCCGTCGACGGTTCGGGCCCCACCCACCTGGCCGTCGCCGCCGGCCACCTCCTCACCGCCAACTACACCTCCGGCAGCGTCACCGCCCTGCCGCTGGCCCCCGACGGCACGCCGGGACCCGCCACCGCCGTCCTCCGCCACGAGGGCGGCGGCCCGGTCGCCGACCGCCAGGACGCGCCCCACGCCCACCAGGTCCTGCCCGACCCCGGTGGACGCTGGGCGGTCAGCGTGGACCTCGGTACGGACTCCGTGCGGGTCTGCGCCCTCGACCCGGCCACCGGTGCCCTCCGCCTCCACCGGGAGACCGCCCTGCGGCCCGGCTACGGCCCCCGCCACCTCGCCTTCCACCCGGCGGGCGGCCACGCCTACGTGGTCGGCGAACTGGAGCCCGCCGTCACCGTCTGCCGCTGGGACGCCGAGCACGGCGAGCTGACGCCGCTGGCGGAGATCCCGCTCGTCGACACGGACGCCGCAGGGCCCGCGTACCCCTCCGCCGTCGTCGTGGCGCCCGACGGACGGTTCCTGTGGGTGGCCGTGCGCGGCACCGACACGATCGCCGTCCTCGTCCTCTCCCCGACGGGCGACGAGGCGATCCGCTCCACCGCCGTGTCCTGCGGCGGGGAGTGGCCCCGCGACCTCGCCCTCGACCCCTCCGGGCGGCGGCTGTACGCGGCGAACGAGCGGTCCGGCGACGTCACCTGGTTCGACGTCACCCCCGGGACCGGCACCCCGGTCCGCGCCGGCTCCACCGAGGTCCCGGCGGTCACCTGCGTCGTCTTCGGCTGAGCGGGCCGCCGGTACGGCCCCGGGCGCCACGCCCGGACACGCGGAAGGGCCCGTACCGGACGGTTCGTTCCGGTGCGGGCCCTTCCGCGAGGGTCGGGGCGTCAGTGGGCCGGGGCCGCGCCCTGCTGCGGGAGACCGAGCACGGCCGCGTACTGCGAGGCCACCAGCTTGCCGAGCGCCGGGTAGGCGCCCAGGGTCTCGGCGGCCGGGCAGCCGGCCTCCTTCGAGGCCTCGTCGAGCAGGCCCTCGGCCAGCTCCGGGCCGATCAGGTACGGGGCCAGCGCCAGCTGCACGGAACCCGCCTCGCGCAGCTGCTCCGCCACGGAGGCGATCGAACCCTCCTGGTCGAGCGCGGCGGCCATCACCGGCACGGCGAGCCGGGCCGCGAGCAGCATGCCCGTGATGCCGGCGGCCTGCACGGCCTCCTCGCCGCCGACCGTGGCCAGGACGATGCCGTCCGCGGCGGTGGCGACGGTGAAGAGCCGGGCGCGGTCGGCGCGGGCGAGCCCCGCCTCCGACAGGCGCACGTGCAGCGCCTCGGCGAGCAGCGGGTGCGGACCGAGGACGTCGGCCAGCTCGGCGGTGTTGCCGCCGTCCATGACGGCCTGGCGGATCCGGCGCATGACGGCGCTGTCCGGGCCCGCGAGCAGCGGGACGACGATCGCGGCCGGGCCCTCCGGGGCCCCGACCTCACGGCCGGCCGCCACGGCGATCCGGTACCGCTCCTCGCGCAGCTCCGCCGCGGCGGTCAGCACGCCGGCGAGCGTCGGGTACTCCTCGCCGTCGCCGTCCACGAAACCGATCGCGGCCTCCAGGCCGGGCAGCTCGGACCGGGCGATGCTCACCAGCTCCTCGGCCAGTGCGCGTATGGCGGCCGAGGGCGTGCCGGGGACGGCGAGCACCAGGGCGGGAGCGCCCTCGGGCGCCGCCGCCGGGTCGGGGCGACGGTGCCGCCCGGACGGGCGGGGGCGCGGCATTCGTACAGGCAGGCCGTTGGCGGGCCCAGTGGGGGAGCTCATGGCGCCGCATGCTACTAACTTTGCGGACGGGCGCGTTCGGTGAGGTACGACCCCGCGCCTTCTGTCCCTGTATGTCCGGTCGCAGGTCCACCGGATCGTGGACGGGGACCCCGCCCGGCTCCCGGCACCCCCTCGACCAGCGGCGATGCCCTCCCGGGGCCGTGGTGCGCCGGTACCGGTCAGAGGATCCGGAGCAGGGCCGGGTCCTCGGGGAGCAGGCTGCCGCCGGAGGCGAGCGCGGCGGCCAGCGTCACCGCGCCGTCGAGCGGATCCCCCGCGGGAGCGACGGCCGGAACCTCGGGCAGCCGGTCCGCGAGCGCGGCCCGCACCGGTACGAGGAGCGGCTCCCCCAGCCGGAAGAGGCCCCCGGTGAGCGCCACCACGGCCGCCGGGTCCGGCGGGCAGACCGCCTCGGCGGCGTCGGCGATGTGCTCGGCGGCCCGCCGCAGGATCCCGGCGGCGACCGGGTCGTCCGCCGCGCAGGCCGCCACCTGCGGCGCGAAGGCGGCGAGCACGGCCGGCCGGTCCGTGCGCGGGTAGAGCGCGCCGGGCAGCCCCGCCGCCGGGCCGTGCAGCTTCTCCGCCCGGGCCAGCAGCGCAGCCGAACCGCCGCGCCGCCCGTCGTACGCCCGCAGCGCCGCCTCCAGGCCCGCCCGGCCGATCCAGGCGCCGCCGCCGCAGTCGCCCAGGAGGTGGCCCCAGCCGTCGGCCCGGTGCCAGCCGGTCAGGTCGGTGCCGAGGGCGATCAGGCCGGTGCCGCCCGCGACGACGACGCCGGGCCGCGCGCCGAGCGCCCCGGCGTAGGCGGTGACGGCGTCGGCGGCGAGCACGGTCCCGTGCACCCCCCAGGCCTCGGCGAAGGCCCCGGGGAGGACCGCCCGCAGCTCCTCGCCGAGCGTGGCCATGCCGGCGGCGCCCACGGCGGCGGCGACCACCGGCCGCCCCTCCCCGGCGTGCGCCCGCAGCGCGGCGACGGCCGGCAGCGCCGACTCCAGGAAGTGCGCGGCGGAGATCCCGCCCGGCCCGGTCCGTACGGGGCCGGGCGCGGCCGCCCGGTCGAGCACCGTCCCGTCGGCGGCCCGGGCGAGGGCGATCCGCAGCCCCGAACCGCCCGAGTCGATCCCGACGACCACCGCGTCCGCCGGCCCGCCGGCGCGCTCGCTCACGGACTCCACGCTGCAACCGTCCTCACCGGCCTCACCGGGTGGGGGCCTGGGGCCGCAGTCTAGGGCGGAGGGTGTTGTCGTTGTAGACCGCTAGAGTGACGGACCGTGACTGCGAGACCGTTGAACGAACTGGTGGAGCCCGGCTGGGCCGAGGCCCTGGAGCCCGTCGCGGGCCGGGTGGCCGCGATGGGCGACTTCCTGCGGCAGGAGATCGCCGCGGGCCGGACCTACCTGCCGTCGGGGCAGAACGTACTGCGCGCCTTCCAGCAGCCGTTCGACGACGTGCGGGTCCTGATCGTGGGTCAGGACCCCTACCCCACCCCGGGGATGGCGATCGGGCTGAGCTTCGCCGTGGCCCCGGAGGTGCGGCAGCTGCCCGGCAGCCTGGAGAACATCTTCCGGGAGCTGCACACCGACCTCGGGCTGCCCCGGCCGTCCAACGGCGACCTGACCCCGTGGACCCGGCAGGGCGTCCTCCTCCTCAACAGGGCGCTGACCACCGCCCCGCGCAAGCCGGGCGCCCACCGCGGCAAGGGCTGGGAGGAGGTCACCGAGCAGGCTATCCGCGCGCTCGCCGCCCGCGGCAAGCCCCTGGTGTCGATCCTCTGGGGCCGCGACGCCCGCAACGCCCGTCCGCTGCTCGGCGACCTGCCGGCCGTCGAGTCCGCGCACCCCTCCCCGATGTCCGCGGACCGCGGCTTCTTCGGCTCGCGCCCCTTCAGCCGGGCCAACGAGATGCTGGTCGCCCAGGGCGCCGAGCCGGTGGACTGGCGCCTGCCCTGACCCGGCCGGGGAGGGGACGTCCCGTCAGATCAGCGCCGCCCGGACGCACAGCACGTCCGGCAGGTGCTCGGCGAGGAGCTGCCAGCTGTCGCCGTCGTCGGCGCTCGCGTACACCTCCCCGTTGCGGTTGCCGAAGTAGACGCCCGCCGGGTCGGCGTCGTCCGTGCACAGCGCGTCGCGGAGGACCGTGCCGTAGTGGTCGCCCTCCGGGAGCCCCTTGCCCAGGGGCTCCCAGCTCGCGCCGGCGTCCGTGGTCCGGTAGACCCGGCAGCGGCGGCCCGCCGGGACCCGGTCGGAGTCGGCGGTGATCGGGAAGACGTAGGCGGTGCCGGGGCGGTGGGGGTGCGTGGCGGCGGCGAAGCCGAAGTCGGAGGGGAGCGGACCGCCGATGTCCGTCCAGCTCCGTCCGGCGTCGTCGCTGCGGTAGACGCCCCAGTGGTTCTGGAGGTACAGCCGGTCCGGGTCGCCCGCGTCCTGCGCGATCTTGTGCACGCACTGGCCGAACTCGGGGTGCGGATCGGGCAGGAAGACCGCGGAGACGCCCTCGTTGGACGGGACCCAGGAGGCGCCGCCGTCCCGGCTGCGGAAGACGCCGGCCGTGGAGACGGCCACCGTGACGGCGTCGGGGTCGCGGTGGTCGGTGACGACCGTGTGCACGGCCTCGCCGCCCCCGCCCGGCACCCACCGGGAGCGGGTGGGGTGCTCCCACAGCGGCCGGACGAGCGTGAAGGACTCCCCGCCGTCGTCGGAGCGGAAGAGCGCGGCCGGTTCCGTGCCCGCGTAGACGACGCCGGGGGAGTGGGCGGGGGCCGGGTGGAGCTGCCAGACGCGCTCCAGGGAGGCGCCGGTGTCCTGGGGGAACTTCACGGCGGGGGCGGCCGGTTCGGTCCAGGTGCGGCCCAGGTCGTCGGAGTGGAAGACCGACGGGCCCCAGTGGGAGCTGTCGGCGCCGACCAGCAGTCGGGGGGTGTCCGACCGGGTGTCGACGGCCACCGAGTAGACGGCCTGCGCGGGGAAGTGGGGATCGTCGAACTCCCAGCGCCCGTCGTGCCTGCGGCCGATGAAGAGTCCCTTGCGGGTGCCTACGGTGAGAAGTACGTCGGGCATGGTCGCCCACCTCCAGGACGTCGTTGTCGCGGATACGGGCCAGTCTGCACCCGGGTACTGACAACGGCTCCGGGGGCACCCCACGCCCGGACGGCGGCGGGTGTCCCCGGGAGGGGCGGGCGCCCTCAGATCGCCCAGGCGTACTGCGGGGGCGCGAAGGTGGAGGCGTTCAGCTCGCGCGCGGCCCGGCGGGCCCAGGAGGCGTCGCGGAGCAGCTCGCGGCCGAGCAGGACCGCGTCGGCCTCGCCGTTCGCCAGGATCTTCTCGGCCTGCTCGGGCTCGGTGATGAGGCCGACGGCGGCGACCGGGAGCCCGGTCTCGGCCTTGACCCGGGCGGCGAAGGGCACCTGGTAGCCGGGGCCGACGGGGATCCGCGCAGGCCCGCCGTTGCCGCCGCTGGAGACGTCGAGCAGGTCGACGCCGTGCTCGCGCAGCAGCCCGGCGAAGCGGACGGTCTCGTCGGGGGTCCAGCCCGCCGCCTCCAGCCAGTCGGTGGCGGAGACGCGGAAGAAGACGGGCAGGTGCTCGGGCCAGACGGCGCGGACCGCGTCCACGACCTCCAGGGCGAGCCGGGTCCGGTTCTCGAAGGAGCCGCCGTAGGCGTCGGTGCGGTGGTTGCTGTGCGGGGAGAGGAACTCGCCGATGAGGTAGCCGTGGGCGCCGTGCACCTCGACGACCTCGAAGCCGGCGTCCAGGGCGCGGTGGGCCGCGGCGGCGAACTTCCCGACGATCTCCCGGATGCCGTCCTCGGTGAGTTCGGTCGGGACCGGGTACCCCTCGTCGAAGGGGACGGGGCTGGGGCCGACCGGCTGCCAGCCCTCCTCCGCGGGGGCGGGGCCGCGGCCGAGCCAGGGGCGCTGGGTGGAGGCCTTGCGGCCGGCGTGCGCGATCTGGATGCCGGCGACGGCGCCCTGCGCCTTCACGAGGGAGGCGATCCGGCGCAGGCCCTCGGTCTGGGCGTCGTTCCACAGGCCCAGGTCGGCGGGGCTGATCCGGCCCTCGGGGGAGACGGCGGTGGCCTCGACCAGGATCAGGCCGGTGCCGCCGGTGGCGCGGGAGCCGTAGTGGGCGAGGTGCCAGTCGGTGGCGACCCCGGCGTCCGGCCCGGAGACCTCCGCCGAGTACTGGCACATCGGCGCCATCCAGACGCGGTTCGGGACGGTCAGCGAGCGGAGGGTGCAGGGCTCGAACAGGGCGGCGCTCATCGCGGACTCCGTTTCAAGGCGGCGGGGTGCCGGGCACGGGGAGGCCCGGCGAGATGCTCGTACGATACCCCTCGTAGTACGACACCTGTCAAACTACGAGGGTGCTCGTACAATGAACCCCGTCCCGGACCGTCCCTCCGGGGAGAACGGAGCCGCCGCCATGACGACCCCCGCAAGCCCCCGCCTCCTGGAACACCCCGCGCGCGAGGAGATCGGCCTGGAGCCGGTGCTGCACGCGCTCTCGGACGCCGTGCGGCTGCGGATCGTGCGGGAACTGGCCGCCTCGGAGACCGAGTTGAGCTGCTCGTACTTCGTCCTCCCGGTCACCAAGTCGACCACCACCCACCACTTCCGGGTGCTGCGCGAGGCCGGCGTCATCCGGCAGGACTACCGGGGCACCGCCAAGCTCAACAGCCTCCGCCGGGCCGATCTCGACGCCCTCTTCCCCGGTCTCCTCGACACGGTCCTGGCGGCCGCCGAGGCGCAGTCCGCCCGCCGGGACCCGGCCGGGACGGAGAGGGTGCCCGCGGCCGCCCCCGTCACAGCGACCGCATCCGGTTGATCTCGGCCGTCTGCTGCGCGATCACGTCGTTCGCCATCTCCTCCACCAGTACGTTGTTCCCCTCGCTCAGCGCCTCGGTGGCCATCGTCACCGCCCCCTGGTGATGGGTGATCATCAGGCGCAGGAAGAGCCGGTCGAACTCCGCGCCCTTCGCCGCCCGCAACTCCGCGAGCTGCGCCTCGCTCGCCATGCCCGGCATGGCGTGGTGGTCGTGACCGCTCTCCTCGCGCGGCCCGCCGTTGTTCTTCAGCCAGCCCTCCATGGCGCCGATCTCCGGGCCCTGGGCCGCCGCTATCCGCGCGGCCACCTTCTTCACCGGGGACGAGGCCGCCCGGTCCGGGACCAGGTCCGTCATGGTCAGCGCCTGGCGGTGGTGGACGATCATCATCGTCACGTACCGGAAGTCGGCCGCGTTGGGGCTGTCGTCGGGCAGCAGTGAGGCCGCCTCCTGCGGTGAGATCCGCCGCGCCGGCTCCCCGGGTCTGCCCGGCGCGACCACGGAGGGCCCGGACGGCTCCCCGGCCGCCCTGGGCGTCCCCTCGCCCGGCTCCGACTCGCAGGCGCCCAGGGCCAGTACGGCGAGGGCGGTCAGGACAACGGCGGCGGCGGTGCGCCGACGGCGGATCAGCAACGGGGCCTCCTGGGCTGCTTGCGGTCCGAACTTCTTGCGCTCTGACGGCTTCTTGCGGTCTGGTGCTTCTTGCGGTCGGTGGGGTCGATCCTGTCGGTTGTTCCGGGTCGCCGGGCGAATTCCCGTATGACATTCGTGTTGCCATCTGTTGAGATGTGCACGCCAAGGAACATACTGCCGGGGTCCCACATCCGTTCCCACCCGGAACGGATCCCGAGGGAGGACGGAGTGAATCACTTGCGCACCATCCGTACCCCGCACGACTCCACCCGTCAGTCGGCGAGACGTCTCGGCGTCGCCGCAGCCGCGGCCGGTCTCCTGGCCACACTGCTCGCGGCAGGACCCGCCGCCGCGATCCCCGACCCCGGAGACACCCCGCTCCGGGGCGCCGTCTCGTCCGCCCAGGCGGCCGACGCACGCGCCGCCATCCAGAGCGGCGAGATACCCGGAGTGGACGAGATCGTCCACTCCGACAACATCGAACACCTCGTCAACATCCCCAAGGACGCCCTCAAGGGCACCAACTCGGACCTGGCCTTCCAGGGCAAGTACGCCTTCGCCGGCAACTACGACGGCTTCCGGATCTTCGACATCAGCGACCCGAAGGACCCGAAGACCGTCGCCCAGGTCCTCTGTCCCGGCTCCCAGAACGACATCTCGGTCTCCGGGAACCTCCTCTTCCTGTCCACCGACTCCTCCCGCAGCGACAACTCCTGCAACAGCACCACGCAGCCCGCGTCGGTGAAGGAGTCCTGGGAGGGCATGAAGATCTTCGACATCAGCGACGTCACCGACCCGAAGTACGTCGCCGCCGTGGAGACCGCCTGCGGCTCCCACACCCACACGCTCCTGCCGAAGGGCGAGGACGTGTACGTGTACGTCTCCTCCTACTCGCCGAACGTGGCGTTCCCGGACTGCCAGCCCCCGCACGACGGCATCTCCGTGATCAAGGTGCCCCGCGCGGCACCCGAGCAGGCGGCGGTCGTCGGCTTCCCCGTCCTCTTCCCCGGCAAGGGCCCCGACGGCGGCGGCAACCCCGGCGCGCCCACCAACCCGGGCGTCTCCAAGACCACCGGCTGCCACGACATCACCGTGCTGCCCGGCAAGAACCTCGCCGCCGGCGCCTGCATGGGCGACGGCATCCTCCTCGACGTCTCCGACCCCGAGCACCCCCGGGTGCTCGACCAGGTCCAGGACAACGTCAACTTCGCGTTCTGGCACTCCGCGACCTTCAACCAGAAGGCGAACAAGGTCGTCTTCACCGACGAGCTCGGCGGCGGTGGCGGCGCGACCTGCAACGCGGCCGTCGGCCCGAACCGGGGCGCCAACGGCGTCTACGACATCGTCGGCAAGGGCAAGAACCGCAAGCTCGTCTTCCGCAGCTACTACAAGATCCCGCGCCACCAGGCCGACACCGAGAACTGCGTCGCCCACAACGGCTCGCTGATCCCGGTCAAGGGCAAGGACATCATGGTCCAGGCCTGGTACCAGGGCGGCGTCTCCGTCTGGGACTTCACCGACTCGGCCAGGCCCCGGGAGATCGCCTACTTCGAGCGCGGACCGATCTCCGCCGACCGCCTCGTCGGCGGCGGCTCGTGGTCCGCCTACTACTACAACGGCCACATCTACTCCAACGACCTGGTGAAGGGCTTCGACGTGCTGAAGCTCTCCGACCGGCGCACCGACCCCGCCCGGCGCATCACGATGGACGAGCTCAACGTCCAGACCCAGCCGGACTACTTCGAGGACTTCGACCGCGACTGACCCCGGCCACCTCAGAGCACGCCGTCGGGCGGACCCCCGTCCGGCGGCGTGCCGCGCTCCCAGGCCAGGCCGTACCGATGGAACAGCTCCGCGCGCAGCCGCGTCACCGGCATCGGCGCCCCCGGCAGCAGCACCGCCACCACCGCGCCCATCAGCAGCGCCCGCAGCAGCGGATAGTCCCGGTCCACGTCCTCGGAGCCGTACCGCTCCACGGTGTCCCGCAGCAGGGAGGCGAGCCGCTGCTGCTCCTCGCACCGCACGAACCCCTCGGCCTGGAGGATGCCGGCCATGTGCGTCCGCATCAGCGTCGGCCGCTCCACCGCGAGCCCCAGGATCGCGTCGATCGCCCGGGCCAGCCGCTCCTCGCCGTCCTCCGTGCGCGGCTCGCGCTCCAGCGCCTCGGCGAGCGTCAGGTGCATCAACCGGTGCACGGCCGACTGGAGCAGCTGGCGCTTGCCGGGGAAGTAGTACGAGACCAGACCGCGGGCCACCCCGGCCCGCTCGGCGATGGAGCCGAGGGTCGTGGCCTCGTACCCGTGGCGCCCCACGAGCTCGACCGTCGCCTCCAGGATCCGTTCCCGCGAGCGCCGCCGGAGTTCTTCGTTGACCGATGGGCTACGCGGCGTCATGCTGGGCTCCTGCGTTGACTGGCTCTCGGCCAATATACTCAGCGTGGACCGCCGCTCCGCCCCTGTGGCGTGACGGCGGGGAGGCCGCCTTTCCTGGGCGACACGGGGGATCGTCCAGGACGGGCGGCCTCGTCATGTCCCTTCCTCTCCATGGTCCCGCTCCCGCGCGGGGAGGGGGCGGCGACCGGGGAACCGGCGGTACGACACCACCGCGACGGCCACGCAGCACCAGCCGAGCAGCCAGCCGGCCAGCACGTCCGACGGCCAGTGCACCCCCAGGTAGATCCGGGTCCAGCCGGCCCCGAGCACCGAGACCACCGCCACCCCGGCCGCCGTGCCCCACCCCCGCCACGGCTCCCGTCCGACGAGCGCCAGCACCCACAGCAGCAGCCCGCAGACCACCGCGGCCGTCATCGCGTGCCCCGAAGGGAAGGAGGCGTACGAGGCCGAGTCCACCGGCTCCCGCCAGACCGGTCGCTCCCGGTCGACCAGCGCCTTGACCGCGTGCTGCACCCCGGCCGCTCCCAGGCAGGTCCCGGCCACCCACAGCGCGAGGCGCCGCCGCCCGTACAGGACGAGGGCCAGGACGACGGCGAGGGCCAGCGCCCGCAGCGTCCACGGGTCCCACACCCAGTCGCTCAGCGTCCGGTGGACGCGGGTGAGCCCGGGGTGGGCCAGGGCATCGCGGTGCAGGGCCTCGTCGACCGCCCGGTCGAAGGAGAGCAGCGGGGGCCAGCCGACCTCCACGAGCACGAGCAGCAGCAGGGCGAGACCTCCGGAGACCACGGCGGAATTGCGCATTCCACGATCCTGCCGGACCGGCCGCCGAGGATCGCTCCGCGCAACACCGGGACGCGCGCGGGCGGGCGCGCCATGTGTCACGGCCGTCAGCCGAGGGCGACCAGGCCGGGGAAGAAGGCGACGAGCACCGGGACGACCGGGACGAGCGCGGCCGCCGCCGTCAGCCGCAGGCGGTGCACGGCGGGCAGCCGGGGCGTGGCGGCCAGCAGCCGGTCGACCCGCTGGGGGAGCCCGGCCACCGGCCTGCCGCCGGGCGGGGCGGCGAACACCCCGCGCTCCTCGTTGAGTTCCACCAGGGCGAGCGCGACGGTCAGCCGGCCGAAGCGGCGCGAGGCCACGTCGTCGGCGGCCAGCTCGACCAGCCGGTGCATCTCCTCGCGGAAGGCGGCGAAGACCGGGATGCCCGGGAAACCGGCGGCCAGCGCGCCGGAGCAGTGGAGCAGCCAGTCGTGCCGGGCCCGGGCGTGCCCCTGCTCGTGGGCGAGGACCGCGTCGAGCCGGTGCCCCTCCAGGCGGCGCAGGGCGGCGGTGGTGACGACGAGCCGCGGGGCCGCCCCGGGCAGCAGCCAGGCGTCGGGGCGCTCGCCCTCCAGGATCACGAGCCGTCCGCCGGCCGGCTCCTCCCCGGGCAGCAGCGGGGAGCGGGCCAGCAGTTCGCTCCGGCGCTGCCGGCGGCGGGCGCGGGCCAGGCCGATCTCCCGCCCGAGCATGGCGCCGGACCACAGCCCGGCGGCCGCGAGGACCACGGCGAGCACCGCCGACCAGGGGCCGCTGGTGGTGAGTTGGTACGCGTCGACCACCGCGCGCGGCGCGGGCGCGAACACCTGCCCGCGCACCGCGGCCCAGGCTGCGGCCGCGCTGAAGGTCATCGAGAGCGCGAAGCTGACAAGCACCGCGGCCACCACGCACTGCCACACCCACAGCGCGACGACCGGTTCTCGCTCCGCCCAGTGGGCCCGGGCGAGCAGCCGGGGTGCGGTGAGAGAGGTCAGGGCGCCGAGCAGGAGCAGAGCGAGGGAGACCCACATGGCGCCAGGGTATGAGCGCGGTGCTCCCCGGGGGTATGGCCTCACCTGGCAAGTGACGTACGCCACGGTTTCACCGACCGGACCCCGAACGCCCGTACAGCGGACGGGACTCGGAACACACGGGGCCGGAGCGAGCGGAACCCGGAGCGCGCGGAACTCAGAGCGTGCAGAGCATCGCCAGCATGGCGAGCCCCATCGACAGGCGGCACACCCGTGTCAGCTCAGGCCGGGTCGCCCACCCGGGCCCGGGCCCTCCGCCCGCCGCCGGTCCGGCCACGCGCGCGTGCGGGACGGCCGGGACGAGCCGGGCGCCGGAGCGGAGCACGTACACCGTGTAGTAGAGGAGCAGCCCGCCGGTGAGCAGGGGTATGCCGCCCGCGGCGGCCGGACCTCCGGCACCGTGCGCCGCGTGCACCCCCTGTGCCCCCGTGACCGCCGGGGCCATCGCGAACGCCATGTAGACCATGGCGAGGGAGCCGACCGCGTGGTGCAGCCGGTGCGCGTCGCGGCCCGCCGCGAAGAGGTCCCGCGCCGCCACCGCGCCGAACAGCGCCGCGTACACCGCCCAGCTCCACGGCGGCGGGCTGAGGACCGCGGCCGGCAGCGCCATCGCGGCCATCCCGAAGCCCATCACCGCCTCCGCGCGCGCGGCTCGCCGCTCCTCGCCCGCGCACGCCCGCATCCGCAGCAGGCAGTACGCCCCGCTGGACGCGCAGAGCGCGACGAGCAGCCACCCCGACAGGGCCGGACCGTGCACGGCGCACCTCCCCTCGACTCGGGCCCCCTCGACTCGTGCCCAGGAGGGACTGCCCGTCACCGTGCGGCCGCACGCGGGCGCACGGGCGCGCACAGGCGTACGAAAGGGGAGTGCGGTGGCGCGCGTTAGGCTCGGGGACGATCGCGTACGCCGATCCACAGCGCCCGAGGGGAGCCCCGCACGATGGACACCGCCACGCCCGTTCCCGACACCGCCGCGAGCCCGGAGGCCGACGCCGTCAGCTACCGGTGGGCGGCGCTCGACGACGTCCCCGTGGTGGTGCCGCTCGTCGAGTCGGCCTACCGGGGGGACGCGAGCCGGGCCGGCTGGACCACCGAGGCGGACCTCCTGGACGGGCAGCGGACCGACCCGGAGGGCGTGGCCGCCGTGATCACCACCCCCGGCAGCATGCTGCTGCTCGTGGAGCGGGACGGCGAGACGGTCGCCTGCTGCCAGCTGGAGCGCCGCGGCGAGGCCGCCTACTTCGGCATGTTCGCGGTCCGGCCCGAGCTCCAGGGCGCCGGGCTCGGCAAGCGGATCATCGCGGAGGCCGAGCGGCGGGTCCGCACGCTGTGGGACGTCCGCGAGATGCACATGACGGTGATCACCGCCCGCGAGGAGCTGATCGCCTGGTACGAGCGGCGCGGCTACCGGCGCACGGGCGAGACGAGCCCCTTCCCCTACGGCGACGAGCGCTTCGGCGTGCCCCGGCGCGAGGACCTCCGTTTCGAGCTCCTGGTGAAGCCTCTGGACTGAACCTTCCGACGGAAGCACGCTCCTACCCCCCAACCGACGGGAAAAACTTCTGTCGGAGGGGTGTCTCACGGGAGAATTTCTCTTGCTCCTCTTGCGGTGATCAGCCCTGCGTGGATACGGTTTCTTTACGCAAGGTTCTCCTGTGGAGGAAGAGGCATGACGGAAATTCTTGTGCAGGACGTGACCGGTGGGGGGATAGCCACCGACGCCCGCGTGATCGACCACCCCGCCTGGCCGGAGCTCAAGGCCGCCGTGGAGGAGATCCGCGCCTGGCAGCGCGCCGACGGTTCCGTGGACTTCGAGGCCGAGGGCGCGCCCGCCCGCTCCCTCGTCGAGCGGACCGTCGACCGCATGGTGACCGCCGTCGAGCAGCTCTCCCCGCTCGTGCCGCACGACGCCGAGTACCACCGCGCGCTCGTCGCCGACCTGCGCAAGTGGGCCGAGGGCGGCTTCGCCGTCCCGGACTTCCTGGACTCGCTGCTCGTCTTCCACCCGGCCACGAGCCGCGCCGACGGGCTCCAGCACCTCGTGCTCTTCCCGATGTACACGCAGAACGGCAACCCGGACCGCAACTTCGAGGCCGTCGTGCTCCGCATGGTCTGGCCCGAGTGGCTCTCCGACCTCGAGGCCACCCGGTACGACAACCCCGGCTTCTGCGGCATCACCTTCGAGGACTTCACCGCCGGGTACGACACCAACTCGGCCGTCCTCTTCCCGGAGACCGTCGCCGTCCGCGAGGTCCCCGAGCGCTTCACCTGGGGCGGCATCTTCTGCGACCGAGAGGCCGCCCGCTTCCGCAAGGTCACCGAGGCCGCCGTCGACACCCTGGGCCTGAAGCTGCCCGCGGACATCGCCGCCATGCTCGACGACCAGACCCGCTGCCAGCAGGCGTTCGTGCTCTGGGACCTGGTCCACGACCGCGCCCACAGCCGCGGCGACCTGCCCTTCGACCCCTTCATGATCAAGCAGCGCCAGCCGTTCTGGATGTACGGCCTGGAGGAGCTCCGCTGCGACCTCACCGCCTTCAAGGAGGCCGTGAAGCTGGAGGCCGAGGGCAACACGCACGGCCGTGACGTGCAGTACGCGGTCCTCTTCGACCGGATGTTCCGCTTCCCGCTCACCGGCGACCGCAACCGCAACTACGACGGCCTGGGCGGCCAGCTCCTCTTCGCGTACCTCCACAAGAACGACGTGGTGCGCTGGACGGACAACATCCTCACCATCGACTGGGAGCGGGCCCCCGAGGTCACCAACCGCCTCTGCGGCGAGATCGAGACCCTCTACCGCGACGGCATCGACCGCCCGAAGCTCGTCCACTGGTTCAAGGCGTACGAGTTCGTCTCCGGCTACCTCGCCCCGCACCCGGGCTCCAAGTGGGCCAAGGGCCCCGACGCCCTGGACCTCACCCTCCCGCCGCGCAAGCTCGTCGACGACGTGCTTCCCGACGAGTTTCCGCTCAGCATGTTCTTCGAGGCCCTCGCCAAGAAGCTCAAGGGCGTGATCGCCGACACCAAGGGCATCACGGCGGCGGACCTCGCGGGCACCGAGCGGGTCGCCGCGTGAGCGAGCCCCGCCAGGAGACGCAGAAGACGGAGGAGGAGGCGCCCATGAACGCCGAAGCGAACGGTGGCTCCCTCGACGGAGCCGTCATCGCGGTGGCCGGCGCGGCCGGCCCCGCCGGCAAGGCGGCCCTGCTCCGCCTCGCCGAGGCCGGCGCGACCGTGATCGCCGCCGACGCCGACCCGGCCCGCCTCGCCGAGGCCGTCGACGCCGCCCGCTACGCCCACGGCGGCGCCGAGGTCGTCGGCGACACCGTCGACCTCCTCGACCTCGACGCCACGCGCGCGTGGGTCGACAAGACGGAGAAGGAGTTCGGGCGCGTCGACGGGCTCGTCCACCTCGTGGGCGGCTGGCGGGGCGCCCCCTCCTTCGCCGAGAGCGACCTCAAGGACTGGGACTTCCTGGAGAAGCTCCTGATCCGCACGGTCCAGCACACCTCCCTCGCCTTCCACGACGCCCTGCTCCGCAGCGGCGGCCGCGGCCGCTACGTGCTGGTCAGCCAGGTCGGCGCGCACAAGCCGCAGGCCAACAACGCCGCGTACAACGCGGGCAAGGCCGCCGCCGAGGCGTGGACCCTGGCCATGGCGGACTCCTTCCGCAAGCTGGGGGGCGACGACGGCCCGCAGGCGGCGGCTGCCATCCTGGTGATCAAGGCATTGGTGCACGACGCGATGCGCGCCGAACGCCCCAACGCGAAGTTCGCGGGCTTCACCGACGTGAAGGACCTGGCCGACGAGGTCGTCGGCCTGTGGGACCGGCCCGCCCAGGAAGTGAATGGACAGCGCCTGTGGCTGACCCCCGAGCCGTGACAGCGGCCCTCGGACCCCGGACCGACGCCCGTCGGCACCACGACCCGTCGGTCCGGGGCTTCGCCAGTGACAACTACGCCGGCGTCCACCCGGAGGTCCTCGCCGCGATCGCCCTCGCCAACGAGGGCCACCAGGTCGCCTACGGCGAGGACGAGTACACCGACCACCTCCAGCGGATCATGCACAGCCACTTCGGCCCGCTGGCGGAGGCCTTCCCGGTCTTCAACGGCACCGGCGCGAACGTGACCGCCCTCCAGGCGCTCACCGACCGCTGGGGCGCCGTGATCTGCGCCGAGACCGCCCACATCAACGTGGACGAGGGCGGCGCGCCGGAGCGGATGGGCGGCCTCAAGCTGCTCACCGTGCCCACCCCGGACGGCAAGCTCACCCCCGAGCTGATCGACCGGCAGGCCTGGGGCTGGGAGGACGAGCACCGGGCGATGCCCCAGGTCGTCTCGATCACCCAGAACACCGAGCTGGGCACCGTCTACACCGTGGACGAGATCCGCGCCATCGTGGAGCACGCCCACTCCAAGGGCATGAAGGTGCACCTCGACGGCGCCCGGATAGCCAACGCCGCCGCCTCCCTCGACGTGCCGATGCGCGCCTTCACCAACGCGGTGGGCGTCGACGTCATCTCGTACGGCGGCACCAAGAACGGCATGATGTTCGGCGAGGCCGTGGTGGTCCTCAACCCGGACGCCGTCAGCCACATGAAGCACCTGCGCAAGCTGTCCATGCAGCTCGCCTCCAAGATGCGCTTCGTGTCGGTGCAGCTGGAGGCGCTGCTCGCCAAGGACCTGTGGCTGCGCAACGCCCGGCACGCCAACGCGATGGCCCGCCGCCTCGCGGACGGCGTGCGCTCCCTGGACGGGGTGGAGATCCTCTACCCGGTGCAGGCCAACGCGGTCTTCGCGCGCCTCCCGCACGAGGTCAGCCGCCGGCTCCAGCGGCGCTTCCGCTTCTACTTCTGGGACGAGGCGGCCGGCGACGTGCGCTGGATGTGCTCCTTCGACACCACGGAGGAGGACGTCGACGCCTTCCTCCAGGCCCTGAAGGAAGAGCTGGCTCGCTGAGCCCCTGAACGTCTGCATGAATATGCGGTCGAGTGGAAAAAGATTGACTCCACTCGGCCGCATTCCTATGCTTTCAATCCATGGAACTCGTTCGGCAGACCCCCGACATTTCCGCCTATGTGGCCGCAAGCGAAGCGGTCGACCTCGATCATCCGCTGGTGCAGGAGACCGCCGACCGCCTGTGGAGCGTGCACCCCGACGCATACGCATACGCGAAAGCGGCCTACGAGTTCGTGCGGGACGCCATCCCGCACTCCGCCGACTCCGGCGACCAGCGGGTGTCCTGGCGTGCCTCCGAGGTCCTGGCCACCCGCAACGGCATCTGTGTCTCCAAGTCGCACGCCCTCGCCGCGCTGCTGCGGGCCCGCTCCCTCCCCACGGCCTTCTGCTACCAGCGGCTCACCGAGGAGGGTGCCGACCCGATGGTCCACGGGCTCGTCGCCGTGAAGCTGCCCGGGATGAGCCGGTGGGCGCGACAGGACCCGCGAGGAAACAAGGCGGGGGTCGACGCGCGGTTCTCCCTGGAGGAGGAGCGGCTGGCCTGGCCCGTTCGACCGGAGTTCAGCGAAGTGGACTACCCGGTACTCTATGCTGAACCTCACCCGGTCGTCCTGAAGGCCCTGCAGGAAGCTGTGGACCGGACCCATCTCTGGAAGACGTTCCCCACCGAACTCTGAACGGCGGACCATGACCCTCACGCTCACCGTCTCCGACGAGGTGCGCGCCCTCGTCCCCGGCTTCACCCACCTCGCCGTCGAGGCCCGCGGACTCGTCAACGGCCCCAGCGACGCCACCAGCTCGGCGCTCCTCGACGAGGCCGCCGGCCGGCTCGCGGCACGCCTCGACGGCCGCACCCCGGACCAGGACCCCCACGTCGCCGCCTGGCGCGCCGCGTACACCGCCTTCGGCGCCAAGCCCTCCCGCACCCGCAACTCCGCCGAGGCGCTCGCCCGGCGCGCCCTCGCCGACGGCGGGCTGCCCCGCGTCAACCGGCTCGTCGACGCCTACAACGCGATCAGCGTCGCCCACCTCGTCCCCGTCGGCGGTGAGGACCTGAACCGCATCCAGGGCGGCATGCGGCTCGTCCGGGCCACCGGTGAGGAGGAGTTCGTCACCGTCTCCGGCGGCGAGGAGACCGTGGAGCACCCCGAGCCGGGCGAGATCGTCTGGTGCGACGAGCAGGGCGTCACCTGCCGCCGCTGGAACTGGCGCCAGGGGCCGCGCACCCGCATCGACGACGACACCACCGACGCCCTCTTCCTCCTGGAGTCCCTGACCCCCATGACCCGCGGGGAACTGCTCGCCGCGGGGGAGGAACTCGCCGAGGCGATCCTGAAGGTCAGCCCCGGGGCGCGGATCACCGTCCGCGACCCCGAGTGAGCGGACGCTACTTCCCGGCCGCCTTCAGCTGCTCCGGGGTCGGCGCCGTGCCGCCCAGGTGCGCCGGGATCCACCAGGTGTCCCCGGCGTCCTTCGGGCGCACCGGATAGGCGCGCTGCGCGGCCTCCAGGAGCTCCTGGACGCGCTCGCGCAGCCGCCGGGTGATCGCCCCCGCGTACTGGTCGGCGGGGGCCTCCACGGGCTCCCCGACCCGGATCGTCACCGGGATGTGGGCCCGCTTGAAGTTCCGCGGCTTCCCCTTCGTCCAGATCCGCTGCGTCCCCCACAGGGCCATGGGGATCAGCGGCACCCCGGCCTCCTGGGCGAGCCGGGCCGCGCCCGACTTGAAGCTCTTCAGCGTGAAGGACTGCGAGATGGTCGCCTCGGGGAAGACGCCCACGATCTCGCCCGCCCGCAGCGCCGCCAGGGCGTGCTGGTACGCGTGCTCGCCCTGCGCCCGGTCCACCGGGATGTGCTTCATCGCCCGCATCAGCGGCCCGGAGACCTTGTGCCGGAAGACCGACTCCTTCGCCATGAAGCGCACCAGGCGCTTCTGCGGCAGCGCGGCGAGACCGTTGAAGACGAAGTCCAGGTAGCTGATGTGGTTGCTGACCAGGACGGCGCCGCCGGTCCGCGGGATGTTCTCCGAACCCTGTGTGTCGATCTTGAGATCAAGCGCCTTGAACATGGTGAGCGCGGCACCGATCACCGGCCGGTACACGAGTTCTGCCATGGGAGAGACACCCTTTCGTCCATGCCTTTTGGGAGGGCTCTCCCGGCGAAGTTACGCGGCCGTAGGTTTTCGGCTTTGGGCAGATCGTGCCGCATGTGGGCCGCCGTGACCAGTCCAGACGGCTTCGTACGGGGAGATTCTCGTCACTCGCGGTGGCCGTGGCGGGAATCGAACGGTGCCGTGCGACGCTGCTGGGAGAGGGAAGGCCCCGAGGAGAGGACCCCGGGGAGAAGGACGCGGGAACGGGGAAGCAAGGATGACGGCGGACACCACGAAGCGGCTCGCCCTGGAACCGGTGGCCGGCGGACCGGTGGCCGGCGGACCGGTGGCCGGCGGACCGGTGGCCGGCCGGCCGGAAGCCGACCGGCCGGCGGTCGATGTGACGGAGCGGCTCGCCCCGGGGCTGCTCGGCGCCGGCCTGGGGGAGCGCGCCACCCTCGTGCAGTTCTCCAGCGCCTTCTGCCAGCCCTGCCGGGCCACCCGTCGCACCCTCGCCGAGGTGGCCGCCATGGTGCCGGGTGTGGCGCACGTCGAGATCGACGCCGAGGAGCGCCTCGGCCTCGTCCGCGCCCTCGGGATCACCCGTACCCCCACCGTCCTCGTCCTCGACGCGGACGGCCGGATCGTCCGGCGGGCCGCCGGACAGCCCCGCCGGGCCGACGTCATCGCGGCCCTCGGCCGCGCCCTGTGACCGGCCGCCGCCCGTCCCTGACGCGGTGACACATCTCCCACATGCCGGTACGCACTTGACCGGGACCGTCACCCGTCGTCACTCTGACGGAGTGATCGGTGAACTCCTTCTCTACGGCCGGGCCCACGTGGACCTGGGCCGCCACGCGAGCGCGCGCTGTCCGGGCTTCTGACGCCCCCGGACCCCGCTCCACGCCGCCCCGCACGAAGGACAACTCCATGACGGTTTCGCCCGAGCTCCGTACCGTTCCCGCCATCGGCGCACCGAGATCCGCCTCGCCCGACCTGCTCCGCTCCGTCTTCCGCCGGCACGCCGCCGGCGTCGCCGTGATCACCGCCCACGGGGAGCGCCCCGTCGGTTTCACCGCCACCTCGCTCAACTCCGTCGCCGCCGACCCGCCGCTGATCTCCTTCGGCGTGGGCACCGGCTCCTCCAGCTGGCCCGTGGTGGCCGAGGCCGAGCACATCGGCGTGCACATACTCGGCGAGCACCAGGAGGAGCTCGCGGCCACCTTCGCGCGCAGCGGCGCCGACCGGTTCGCCGAGCCGACCCGCTGGAGCCGGGGCCCCGAGGGCGTGCCCGTCCTCGACGGCGTGCTGGCCTGGCTGGTCTGCCGGGTGGTGGCCCGGGTCCCCGCCGGCGACCACCGGATCGTGGTGGCCCAGGCGGTCGCGGGCGACCCCGACGGCGCGGGCCGTCCGCTGCTGTACCACCATGGGCGCTTCAACGCGCTGCGCGACTGAGAGTTCCCGTGACGGCCGCGCTTCGCGCGTTGGCAAGGTCACATTGCTGAGCGCTTGCTCAGTGGTCACGAACTGGGTGTACTGACGAGTAATATTTTGCTCGGGGCGCCCGGCGTCCCGACCGGAAACCCGCCCTTCAGGCGCCTATGCTGCGAGCAACAAGGCAGCCCAGTTATGACGATGCAGTAGGAGAGCCGGCGTGAGCTTGAGGATCGTTGTCTGTGTGAAGTACGTGCCGGACGCCACTGGCGACCGGAAGTTCGCCGACGACCTGACGGTCGACCGCGAGGACGTCGACGGCCTCCTTTCGGAGCTCGACGAGTACGCGGTCGAGCAGGCCCTGCAGATCGCCGAAGAGGCGGACGACGCCGAGGTCACGGTCCTCACCGTCGGCCCCGAGGACGCGCGCGACGCCCTGCGCAAGGCGCTCTCGATGGGCGCCGACAAGGCCGTCCACGTCGACGACGAGTCCATCCACGGTTCCGACGTCATGGCCACCTCGCTGGTGCTCGCCAAGGCGATCGAGAAGACCGGCTACGACCTGGTCATCGCCGGCATGGCCTCCACCGACGGCACCATGGGCGTCCTCCCGGCGATCCTGGCCGAGCGCCTGGGCGTCCCGCAGGTCACCCTGCTCTCCGAGGTCAAGGTGGAGGACGGCAAGGTGACGGGCCGCCGTGACGGCGACACCGCCTCCGAGCAGCTGGAGGCCTCCCTCCCGGCCGTCGTCTCCGTGACCGACCAGTCGGGCGAGGCGCGCTACCCGTCCTTCAAGGGCATCATGGCCGCCAAGAAGAAGCCGGTCGAGGAGCTGGAGCTCGACGACCTGGACATCGACGAGGACGAGGTCGGCCTGGAGGGCTCCTGGACCGCCGTGGACTCCGCCGACGAGCGTCCGGCGCGCACGGCGGGCACGATCGTCAAGGACGAGGGCGAGGGCGGCAAGCAGCTGGCCGAGTACCTCGCGAGCCAGAAGTTCATCTAGGGCTCGCGCGAGCCGTACCGACCGCCCCTTTCGTTCGCAGGAGATTGAAGTCCCATGGCTGAGATTCTCGTCTACGTCGACCACGTCGACGGAGCCGTCCGCAAGCCCACCCTGGAGCTGCTGACCCTCGCCCGCCGCCTGGGCGAGCCGGTCGCCGTCGCCCTCGGCAACGGCGCCGCCGACACCGCCGCCGCGCTCGCCGAGCACGGCGCCGTGAAGGTCCTCACCGCCGACGCCCCCGAGTTCACCGAGTACCTCGTCGTCCCGAAGGTGGAGGCCCTCCAGGCCGCGTACGACGCCGTCTCCCCGGCCGCCGTGCTCGTCCCCTCCTCCGCCGAGGGCAAGGAGATCGCCGCCCGCCTCGCCGTCCGCATCGGCTCCGGCATCATCACCGACGCCGTGGACCTGGAGGCCGGTGACGAGGGCCCGGTCGCGACGCAGTCCGCGTTCGCCGCCTCGTACACCACCAAGTCCCGTGTCTCCAAGGGCACCCCGGTCATCACGGTCAAGCCGAACTCGGCCCCCGTGGAGCCCGCCCCGGCCGCCGGCACGGTCGAGGCGCTGGCCGTCTCCTTCTCGGAGAAGGCGCACGGCACCAAGGTCACCGCCCGCACCCCGCGCGAGTCCACCGGCCGCCCGGAGCTGACCGAGGCCGCGATCGTCGTCTCCGGCGGCCGCGGCGTCAACGGCGCCGAGAACTTCGCGATCATCGAGGCCCTCGCCGACTCGCTCGGCGCGGCCGTCGGCGCCTCCCGCGCCGCGGTGGACGCCGGCTGGTACCCGCACTCCAACCAGGTCGGCCAGACCGGCAAGTCGGTCTCCCCGCAGCTGTACATCGCCGCCGGCATCTCCGGCGCGATCCAGCACCGCGCCGGCATGCAGACCTCGAAGACCATCGTCGCCATCAACAAGGACGCCGAGGCCCCGATCTTCGACCTCGTCGACTACGGCGTGGTCGGCGACCTCTTCGACGTCGTCCCGGCCCTGACCCAGGAGGTCCGGGCCCGCAAGGGCTGACGACCAGCGCTTCCGCAGGTCCAGAGGGCCGCACGGCGAGTTTCGCCGTGCGGCCCCCTGTCGTTTCGGACAACCATTGACGCAGGTCCCGGCGGACTACTAACTTCACCATACGGATTACTGATTCCGTGAAGCGGAAAGTAGGAGGAGACTGGGATGGGTCAGCAGGAGAAGGTGTCGACGAGCCTCGCGGGCGCGGTCAGCGAGGGCATCAGCTCCTCCCTCGCCGCGGTGGACGCCGAGCTCGACCGCCGCTACCCGGGCGACCCCGGCACCCGCCAGCCCGTCCACACCGTCTACGTCCCCGGCGACGCCTTCGCCGCCGACACCCTCCGCTCCTGGGGCGACCAGGCCCTCGCCGCGCTGGACGAGCACGCCCCCGACGCCGCCTCCTTCGCCGCCGTCCTCGGCCTCTCCGACGCCCTCGCGGAGGACGTGTACGCGCGCGTGCGCGCCAAGCTGGAGCGCGAGCCGATCGAGGACCTGCGGGTCGACTTCGAGGACGGCTACGGGGGCACCGACGAGGACCGGCACGCGGCACGCGCCGCCCGCCTGATCTCGGAGGCGTACGCCGGAGGCACCGCCGCCCCGTACATGGGCATCCGGATGAAGTGCATGGAGGCCGCCGTCCGCGACCGCGGCATCCGCACCACCGACGTCTTCCTCACCGGCCTCCTGGAGCACGGCGGCTTGCCCGACGGCCTCGTCCTCACCCTTCCCAAGGTCACCTACCCCGAGCAGGTCACCGCCTTCGTCCGGCTCCTGGAGGCCTTCGAGAAGGCCCACGGCCTCGACGTCGGCCGCCTCGGCTTCGAGATCCAGATCGAGACCAGCCAGGCCATCCTCGCCGCCGACGGCACCGCCACCGTCGCCCGCATGATCGACGCCGCCGAGGGCCGGGCCACCGGCCTCCACTACGGCACCTTCGACTACAGCGCCTGCCTCGGCGTCTCCGCCGCCTACCAGGCCAGCGACCACCCGGCCGCCGACCACGCCAAGGCGATCATGCAGGTCGCCGCCGCCGGCACCGGCGTACGCGTCTCCGACGGCTCCACCAACGTGCTCCCGGTCGGCTCCACCGCCCACGTCCACGAGGCGTGGAAGCTGCACTACGGGCTCACCCGCCGCGCCCTGGCCCGCGCCTACTACCAGGGCTGGGACATGCACCCGGGCCACCTCCCCACCCGCTACGCCGCCGTCTTCGCCTTCTACCGCGAGGGCTTCGAGACCGCCGCCAAGCGCCTCTCCGCCTACGCCAACCACGCGGGCGGCGACGTCATGGACGAGCCCGCCACCGCCAAGGCCCTCTCCTCCTACCTGCTGCGCGGCCTCCAGTGCGGCGCCCTCGACACCGCCGAGGTCGACGCCCTCACCGGCATGACCCGCGCCGCCCTGGAGCGCTTCGCCGCCCCGCGCCGCGGCGACCTCACCGCCAGTACGGACCGCTGAGTCCGACGGTACGTCAGGCAGGTGGCGGCGGGACCTCGCCCGAGCCCCGGGCGAGGAGCCGCGTGCCGATGACCACCCGGCGCGGCGGCTCCGCGGCCCCGCCGAGGCGCCGGAACAGCCGCTCGGCGGCGGTCCTGCCGAGCGCCGCCGGATCCTGCGCGACCACCGTGACGCCCAGGACGTCGCCGAGTTCGACCTCGTCGAAACCGACCAGCGCCACCGTCGGCCCCCGGCCGCCGGCGGTCCGCCCGGCGAGGACCCGGACGGCGGTGACGGTGACCCGGTTGTTGCCCGCGAAGAGCGCCGTCACCGGCTCGGGTGCGGACAGCATCCCGGCGATCGCCGCCGCCACCCGCGCCGGATCCGTCGGACCGGACGCCACCCACCGCCCGTCGACCGGCAGCCCCGCGTCCGCCATCGCCGCCCGGTAGCCGCGCAGCCGCTCCGCCGCCGTGTGGATCCGCGGCCGGTCGCCGACGAAGCCGATCCGCCGGTGCCCGTGGGCGATCAGGTGCGCCACGCCCTCCCGGGCCCCGCCGAAACCGTCCGAGAGGACGGCGTCCGCGTCGATGAACCCCGCCGGGCGGTCGGCGAAGACCGTGGCCACGCCCGCCCGGATCTCCGGCTCCAGATAGCGGTGGTCGTCCCCGGCCGGGATCACGATCAGGCCGTCCACCCGGCGCGCGCACAGCGTCAGCGCCAGCTCCTGCTCGCGCCCGGGGTCCGCCGCGCTGGAGCCGTTGATCAGCAGCGTGCCGTGCGCCCGGGCGACCTCCTCCACGGCCCGGCCCAGCTGCCCGTAGAAGGGGTCGGCCAGGTCCTCCAGGACGAGCCCGACGGTCGCCGTGCGGCCCTTGCGCAGCACCCGCGCGCTGTCGTTGCGGCGGAAGCCGAGGGCGTCGATGGCCTCGCGCACCCGCCGCTCGGTCCCGGCGGTGACCCCCGGCTCGCCGTTGACGACCCGCGAGACCGTCTTGAGGCCGACGCCCGCCCGGGCGGCGACCTCCTTCATCGTGGGCCGGTTGCCGTAGCGGGGCTCGGTGCGGGTGGTCTCGGCCACGGTGCGGGGTTCCTCCGTCGCGGGGGCCGGGGGCGCCGTCCGGCGCCGTCCGGCGGATCGGGTGCGGTGGGCCCGAGCATAGAGCCTGGACAACGTTGTCAACCCTGCCGGGGAACGGCACGGGGCACCGTGAGAACCTACGTGCATGCCCACCACCTCCGGACCCGCGGCCCCCGCCGTCCCCGCCTCCGCCCCGGTCGTCGCCCTCGACATCGGCGGCACCAAGATCGCCGGAGCCCTGGTCGGCACCGCCGGACGAGTCCTCACCCGCACCCGGCGGCCGACGCCCGCCCGGGAGGACGCGGAGACGGTGATGGGAGCGGTCGGCGCGGTGCTCGCCGACCTCGCCGCCTCCCCGCTCTGGGAGGCGGCCGGAGCGGTCGGCATCGGCAGCGCGGGCCCCGTGGACGCCGCCCGGGGCACCGTCAGCCCGGTCAACGTGCCCGGCTGGCGGGACTTCCCGCTGGTGGAGCGGGTGCGCCGGCTCACCGGCGGCCGGCCGGTCACCCTCGTCGGCGACGGCGTCGCCATGACCGCCGCCGAACACTGGCTCGGCGCCGCCCGAGGCCACGACAACGCCCTCGGCCTCGTCGTCTCGACCGGCGTCGGCGGCGGCCTCGTCCTCGGCGGCCGCCTCCACCCCGGCCCCACCGGCAACGCCGGTCACCTCGGCCACCTCAGCGTCGAACTCGACGGCGACCCCTGCGCCTGCGGCGCCCGCGGCTGCGTCGAACGCCTCGCCGCAGGCCCTCACATCGCCCGTCGCGCGCTCGACTGCGGCTGGCGGCCGGGACCCGACGGCGACGCCTCCGCCGCCGCGGTGGCCGAGGCCGCCCGCGCCGGCCACCCGGTGGCCCTCGCCGCCTTCGAACGGGCCGCCCGCGCCCTCGCGGCCGGGATCGCCGCCACCGCGCACCTCGTGGAGGTCGACATCGCGGTGGTCGGCGGGGGAGTGGCGGGCGCCGGCGAGATCCTCTTCGCCCCGCTCCGGCGCCACCTCGCCGACTACGCCACGCTCTCCTTCGCCCGCGGCCTGACGGTCGTCCCCGCCGTCACCGGCACGGACGCGGGCCTCCTCGGCGCCGCGGCCGCGGCCCGGACGGCCTGAACGACCCCGGGCGCCGCGCTCACTCCCGTACGACGGAAGTCCCGGGCTCCGGCGCCCGCTGCTCCACCACGACCAGGAAGGCGTCGGACGCCAGGTCCATCACCACCCGGGCCGGCACCCCCTCCTCGCGGCACGCGCCCGCGTACTCCTCGGCGGGCCAGTGCCCCCGGGGCCCGCCCGCCGGAAACCGCTCCAGAACCGTACGGTCCATCTCCGCACCCCCTCGTGCTCGCCGTTCTCAACGACGTCCGGGCCCGAACCGTTACGCATCGGCCCGGACATGTGTTCGTGGTTTTCGTGGCAGGGTGTTGCGGGCAAGCCACAGGGGGCCGTCGATGAGGGGGGAATCGTGATCGTCTGGATCAACGGTGCGTTCGGCGCGGGAAAGTCCAGCACCGCGCGCGAACTGGTCGGACTGATCCCGCACAGCACGCTGTACGACCCCGAGGCGACCGGGGGCGAGGTGCGCCGGCTGCTGCCCGCCGAGCGGCTCGCCGAGGTCGACGACTACCAGGACCTGCCGATCTGGCGCCGGCTCGTCGTGGACACCGCCGCCGCCCTGCACGCCGAGGTCGGCGGGGTGCTCGTCGTGCCGATGACGCTGCTCAGGCAGGAGTACCGCGACGAGATCTTCGGCGGTCTCGCCGCCCGCAGGATCGACGTCCGGCATGTGCTCCTGGATGCAGAGGAAACGATCCTGCGGGCGCGGATCGAGGGACGGACGGAGTACGGCGACCCGGCCGTCGACGCCGATGTCCGCCGCTGGTGCCACGCCCACCTCCCGCCCTATCGGGAGGCCGTGGCCGGCTGGCTCGGCGCCGACGCCCACACCGTCGACACCTCGGCGCTCACCGTCGCCGAGACCGCCCGGGCCGTCGCCGACGCGGTCCTGGGCGGCCTCGCCGCGCCCTGCGGGATCGTCCAGACGCCCGAACCGACCCGCGAGACCCTGGCCGCAGGCGTCCTCCTCTTCGACGAACAGGACCGTTTCCTCCTCGTCGACCCCACCTACAAGCCGGGCTGGGAGTTCCCCGGCGGTGTCGTCGAGCCCGGCGAACCGCCCGCCCGCGCGGGCATGCGCGAGGTCGCCGAGGAGATCGGCCTCGAACTCGGCACCGTGCCCCGGTTGCTCCTCGTCGACTGGGAACGCCCGAAGCCGCCCGGCTTCGGCGGCCTCCGGCTCCTCTTCGACGGAGGCCGGCTCGCCGCCCGCGACACGGCCCGCCTCCGTCTCCCCGGCGCCGAACTGCGCGCCTGGCGCTTCGTCACCGAGGAGGAGGCCGCCGACCTCCTCCCGCCCGTCCGCTACGACCGCCTCCGCTGGGCCCTGCGCGCACGGGAGCGCGGCACCGTCCTCAACCTGGAGGCGGGCGTCCCGGTGGGCCGGGGCTAGGCCGACCTGGCTGCCGCCGCCGACAGCTGCTCCGCCGTGTCCACGGTCACCGCGGGCCCGTGCCCGCAGCACAGCACCGAGGGGCGCAGCTCCGCGAGCCGCCGCATCGACTCCAGGGCACGGGCGCGGTCCACGTGGAACACCCCGAAGGTCACCCCCTGCACCGTCGCCACGGTGTCGCCCGCGAAGAGCACGCCGTGGCGGGGGAGATGGACGGCCATCGAACCCGGCGTGTGTCCGGGGGTGTGGACCGCGACCGCGCCGTCCCCGAAGCCCAGCTCCTCGCCGTCCTCGACCTCCCGGTCCACGCGCGTGGGCGGCGCCTCCGGGGCGGTCAGGCCGTGCTCCCACAGGGGAAGTTCCCACTCCAGGAGGTCGGGCTCGGGCATCGGAGCCTCCCCGTGCACGTACGGCGCGTCGAGCCGGTGGGCGACGATCTCGGCACGGATCGCCGGGGCCCGTCGGGGGGCTGAAAGCAGTTGCTTGATGCGTCAACGGACGTCGACAACTGTCAGTGTGCGTGGGTAGGCTGGATGCCGGTCGGGCGGCGATAGCCAAGCCGTCCGACCGTAGTGCGGCGGCAGCTTAAACACGCACCCGTGGATCACGGTCCACCGTCGCCGGGAGTGGCCCGGAGACGTAAAACCTGCGTGGAGCCGGTGTAAGACCCGGGGTTTCCCGGGCTACCGGCGGTGAAGCGCGGACCGTAGTCGCGCCCCGGACGGGCCGCGAACGGACCTTCTGGGCAGAAATGCCCGGAATGCTGAGAGCCGCTGAGGCTTTGAGCAACGGTTCTACGCTCTGGGTGAGGTTCGCCCGACGCTGAACCGGCGCCGGAGCCGGTACGGGACCGGCACCGGCGCCTGTCGGGCCGTCAGGCCCGGTGGCTGCCCGCGTAGTTCACCAGGAACAGCGCTTCCGCCACGGCGAGCCGCTCCAGCTCCTCCGGCGAGACGGACTCGTTGACCGCGTGGATCTGCGCGTCCGGCTCGCTCAGCCCGATGAGCAGGATCTCGGCCGCCGGGTAGAGCGAGGCGAGGGTGTTGCAGAGCGGGATCGAGCCGCCCATGCCGGCCGCCTGCATCTCCTGGCCCGGGTACGCGACCCGCATCGCCTCGGCCATCGACGCGTACGCCGGGCTGGAGACGTCCGCCTGGAACGGCTGGCCCTGGCCGACCTGCTCCAGGGTCACGCGCGCGTTCCACGGCGTGTGCTTCTCGATGTGCGCGAAGAGCAGCTTGGTCGCCTCGGCCGCGTCCTGGCCGGGCGGCACCCGCAGGCTGATCTGGGCGCGGGCGGTCCGCGGGATCGACGGGGTGGCGCCGGCCACCGGGTGGCAGTCGATGCCGACGACGGTGACGGCCGGACGGGCCCAGATGCGGTCGGCGACCGTGCCGGCGCCCGGCAGGTCCACGCCCGGCAGCACCTTGGCGTCGGCGCGGAACTGCTCCTCGGGGTACTGCAGCCCCTCCCAGACGGCGTCGGTCGGCAGACCGTCGATCACCGTCGAACCGTCCTCGGCCCGCAGCGAGTCCAGGACCCGGATCAGCGCGGCGAGCGCGTCGGGCGCGGCACCGCCGAACTGGCCCGAGTGCAGATTGCCCTCCAGGGTGTCGACCTGGACCCGGATCATCGTCATGCCGCGCAGGGTGGCGGTCACGGTCGGCAGGCCGACCCGGAAGTTGCCCGCGTCGCCGATCACGATGGTGTCGGCGGTCAGCAGCTCGGGGTGCTCCTCTGCGTACCGCTCCAGGCCGCCGGTGCCCTGCTCCTCCGAGCCCTCGACGATCATCTTGACGGTCACCGGCACCCCGCCGTTGGCCTTGAGGGCTCGCAGCGCCAGCAGGTGGAGGATGAAACCGCCCTTGCAGTCGGCGGCGCCGCGCCCGTACCAGCGGCCGTCCTCGCGCTCGGTCAGCGTGAAGGGCGGGGTCAGCCACGCCGACTCGTCCAGCTTCGGCTGCACGTCGTAGTGGGCGTAGAGGAGGACCGTCGGCGCCCCGGCCGGGCCCGGCAGCACGCCGTACACGGCCTTCGAGCCGTCCGGGGTGTCGAGCAGTGCCACCTCGCGGAAGTCCTCGGCGCGCAGCGCGTCGGCGACCCAGTTCGCGGCGGCCTCGCACTCGCTGCGGGGGGCCACGGCCTCGTCCGCGACCGACTCGAAGGCGACCAGTTCCGTCAGCTCGGCCTTCGCGCGAGGCATCAGGGACCGGACGGTCTCGGCGATCGGATTCGGGGTCATGGGCACGCTCCTCGTGGGTGCGACGTTGAGAGCAAGAAGGAGCGAACGGCGTATCTGGTGGTACGGCGATCGCACCGTCGATCCTACGACCGGGCCGTCACCTACCGAGCCGTAGGATGCGGGAAGCAGACGCCGGTCGGATCAGGAGCAGAAGCACACGTGAGCAGCGAGCACGCAGAGAACGCCGGTCCGGAGCCCACCGAGCCGCTCGTGCCCGGCGATCCGGCCCCGGCGGCCGGGCCGTCCGGCGCGACCGCGGACCCGGGCGCGGACCCCGGCACTGTCGTCGACGGCGATCCGGACCGGCCGGAGGTGTGGGACGTCGTGGTCGTCGGCGCCGGTCCCGCGGGCGCGTCGGCGGCGTACGCGGCGGCTGTCGCGGGCCGCCGGGTGCTGCTCCTGGAGAAGGCCGAGCTGCCCCGGTACAAGACCTGTGGCGGCGGCATCATCGGCCCGTCCCGCGACGCGCTGCCGCCCGGCTTCGAACTGCCGTTCCGGGACCGGGTGCACGCGGTCACGTTCTCCCTCGAAGGCCGCTTCGCCCGCACCCGCCGCTCGCGCCGGATGCTCTTCGGCCTGATCAACCGGCCCGAGTTCGACGCCCAGCTCGTCGAGCACGCGCAGAAGGCGGGCGCCCAGCTCCGCACCGGCGCGACCGTGACCCGCGTGGAGCAGCACGGCCCGTCCGTGCCGGACCGGCGGACGGTCGCGGTGGTCCTCGCCGACGGCGGGACGGTGCTGGCGCGGGCCGTGGTCGGCGCGGACGGCAGCGCCAGCCGGATAGGGGCCCACGTCGGGGTGAAGCTCGGCCAGGTCGACCTGGGCCTGGAGGCGGAGATCCCGGTGCCGCCGTCGGTGGCGGAGGACTGGAAGGGCCGCATCCTCATCGACTGGGGCCCGATGCCCGGCAGTTACGGCTGGGTCTTCCCCAAGGGCGACACGCTCACGGTCGGCGTCATCTCGGCGCGCGGCGAGGGCGCGGCGACCAAGCGGTACCTGGAGGACTTCGTCGCCCGGCTCGGCCTCGCCGGCTTCGAGCCCGCGCTCTCCTCCGGTCACCTCACCCGCTGCCGCACCGACGACTCCCCGCTCTCCCGCGGCCGGGTCCTGGTCTGCGGCGACGCGGCGGGCCTCCTGGAGCCGTGGACCCGCGAGGGCATCTCGTACGCGCTCCGCTCCGGCCGGCTCGCCGGCGAGTGGGCGGTCAGGGTCGCGGAGGCCGGCGACGCGGTGGACGCCCGCCGGCAGGCGCTGAACTACGCCTTCGCGATCAAGGCGGGGCTCGGCGTGGAGATGGCGGTCGGACGGCGGATGCTCGCCGTCTTCGAGCGCCGCCCGGGCCTGCTGCACGCGGTGCTCACCGGGGTGCGGCCGGCCTGGAAGGTGTTCGCGGACATCACCCGCGGCTCGGTCACGCTCGCCGGCATGGTCCGGTCGAACGGCCTGGCCCGGCGGGCCCTGGACGTGCTCGACAAGCGCATGGACACGGAGTCCGGCGTCGGCCCGGCGGGCCGGGGCGTGAACCGCGGGGACGGGGACGGCGCTCCGGCTCCGGAGGGGGCGGGCGAGGACGCCGCGGAGCGGTGAGGTAGCCGGGGAACGACGAGGGCGGGCGCGGAGCTTCGGGGCCGTGCCCACCCTCAGGCGTTCGGGGCGGACGTGATGCGGAAGACGGGGTGCTTGGGGGCGATGGCGCGCAGCTCCTCGTCGGTGGAGTCCGGGCCGACGCCGCCGAAGAAGACCCCGACCTCGGCCTTCCAGCGCTTGAGGTAGGCGCGCAGCACCTCCGTCTTGGCGTCGTCGTCGACCTCGGCGGCGGTGAACGGCTCCACGTGCTTGCCGAGGTGCAGCTCGCCGCCGCCGGCCGCCCGCATGTTGCGGGTCCACTGGACGTGACCGCGCGGGGCGACCAGGTAGCGGGCGCCGTCGAGGGCGAGCACGTTCACCGGGGTGGTCCGCCAGGCTCCGCTCTTGCGGCCCCGGACGGCGAGGACCCGCGAGCCCCAGACGCTGATGCCTCGGCGGGTGAGCCAGGCGACGGCGCGGTTCATGACGTTGACAGTGAACCAGCCGGGCTTGATGACGTGGGCGGGGTCGGCGGACATGGGGCCTCCTGGGCGTTGTCGCGGTGGCGGTGGCGGTGGCGGTGGCGGTGGCGGTGGCGGTACGGGCGGTGGTGTGAGCGGTGGTACGGAAGGGGAGCGATGCTCTCGCTCCGTATCGCTTCCCTGGAACGTGAGCACTGCTCTCGCCTGAGAGCAGTGTGCACGGATCGTCGCTCGCAAGCAAGAGCGGTGCTCTCGTTTCGGTGCGCCGATCCAGAACGTGGCACACTGCTCTCCATGACCACCGTTCAAGGAGCCCGCGCCCGCGCCCGGATCGAGATCACCGCCGCCATCAAGGACGAGGCCCGCCGGCAGCTCGCCGCCGAGGGCGCCGCCAAGCTCTCGCTGCGCGCCGTCGCCCGCGAGCTCGGCATGGTCTCCTCCGCGCTCTACCGCTACTTCCCCAGCCGCGACGACCTGCTGACCGCGCTCATCATCGACGCGTACGACGCCGTCGGCGCCGCCGCGGAGCAGGCCCACGCCGCCGCCGAACGCGACACCCCCCGTGACCACCTCTCCCAGTGGACCGCCGTCTGCCGCGCCGTCCGCGCCTGGGCCGTCGCCCACCCCCACGAGTACGCCCTGATCTACGGCTCCCCGGTCCCGGGCTACACCGCCCCCCAGGACACCGTGGGCCCGGCCGCCCGGGTCGGCCTGCTCCTCGTGGCGACCGCCCGCGCCGCGTACGAGGGCGAGGGCGTCGCGCTGCCGCCGCTTCCGGGCGGCCTGGCGCCGGAGGCGGAGCGGCTCGCCGCCGACCTGGCCCCCGATCTGCCGCCCGCGCTCGCCGTCGCCCTCGTCTTCGCCTGGGCGCAGCTCTTCGGCCTGGTGTCCTTCGAGGTCTTCGGGCAGTTCAACCGGATCGTCGAGGACCGGGACGCCTTCTTCGCCACCGCCGCCGAACGCCTCGGCCGCGAGGTCGGGTTGCGGCCCCGGCCCTGACCGGGGCCCGTGCCTTGTCCGGGATCAGACGATCGCCGAGGTCTCCCGCCACAGCCGCAGCAGGTCCGCGTCGCCCGTGACGGTCACCGCCGAGGCGGGCAGCCGGTTCCACAGCGTCAGGTACAGCCGTTCGGCGGTCCCCGACACCTCGGCGTCCGCCGGGCCGCCCGCCGCCGCGCGTTCCGTGACGGGCGGTTCGGCCGAGAGCCGTACGGTCCACACGTCCCCGGTGTCCGTCGCCCGGATCCGCAGCGAGCGCGGCCCGTCGGTCCTGACCCGGCTGCGGTCGCGGGCGTGGAAACCGGCGAGGAGTTCGTCGACGCCGTCGGCGGCGAGACCGGCCTCGACCGGGCCGGGGCCCGTGGGCAGCGCCGACTCGGCGTCCGCCCGGTGCACGGCCGTCTCGTGGGCCTGCCGCCTGGCCCAGAAGGCGAGCGGCGACGGCGCCGGCAGGAAGGTCCAGGCGGTGAGCGTCTCCGGCGCGGCCCGCAGGGCGGCGACCAGCTCGGCGTGCCCCTCGCGGAAGTGGGCGAACAGCGCGTCGCCGTCCAACCGGGGCTCGTCCCCTTCGGGCTGGTACGCGGTGTGCCCCTCGACGACGAAGCCGGCCGCCCAGCGGTGCACCATCGTGGTGTGCCGCAACAGGTCCCGCATCCGCCACCCCGGACAGGTCGGCACCTCCGCGTCCGGCCCCGCCGCCTCCGCGGCCTCGGCGAGCCCGCGCCCCGCCGCCTCCAGCGCGTCGATGTGCTCCGCGATCTTCATCGTGCCCCTCTCCCTGGTGTACGCGTGTACGCGTGTACGTGGCCATGGCGTACGTGCTCCACGGCAGACGTGTCCATGATCGGGATTCTGGCACCGGAACGCCCCCCGCACGCGCCCCTCGGCCGGATCCGCCCGGCGTCGGGCGGGCGGCCCCGATCATGGCAGACTCGGGCGCATGAACGGCAAGGCGACGACGACGCGTACTCGGCTGGACAGGGGGCGCGGCGCGCTCGGCCCCGCGCTGGAGCTGGTGCACACCGGCCGCGCGCCGACGCGGGCCGTCCTCACCGCCGAACTCGGCGTCACCCGCGCCACCGCCGGGGCCGTCGCCGCCGAGCTGGAGGCCCTCGGGCTCATCCGGGTCGACTCCAACCCCGGGGCCGCCGCCGGTTCCCAGGGCCGCCCCTCGCACCGGCTCGCCATCGACGAGAAGGGCCCGGTGGTGCTCGCCGGGCAGGTCCACCCCGACGGTTTCCGGGCCGCGCTGATCGGCCTCGGCGGCACCCTCGTGGCCACCGTCCCCGGCAAGGTGACGGTCTCGGCCGACCCGGCGCAGGTCCTCGGCGCCGTCGTGGACGCGGGCGCGGGACTGCTCCGCGAGACCGGGCGGCGCTGCGTCGGCGCGGGGCTCGCCGTGCCGTCCGCGGTCGCCGAGCCCGACGGCACCGCGCTCAACCCCCTCCACCTGGCCTGGCCCGCGGGCGCGCCGGTCCGGGAGATCTTCGCCGAGCGGATCCGGGCCGCAGGCATCGAGGGCCCGGCCTTCACCGGCAACGACGTGAACCTCGCCGCGCTCGCCGAGCACCGGCACGGCGCCGGCCGGGGCGCCCGCGACCTGCTGTGCGTGGCCACCGGGCACCGGGGCGTCGGCGGGGCGCTCGTCCTCGACGGGCGGCTCCACACGGGCAGTTCGGGCCTCGCCCTGGAGGTGGGCCATCTGACGGTCAACCCGGAGGGCCGCCCCTGCCACTGCGGCGGCCGCGGCTGCCTGGACGTCGAGACCGACCCGCTGGCCTTCCTCACGGTCGCCGGCCGGGCGCCGGGCCCGGAGGTGTCCCTCCTCCAGCAGGCCCGCGACCTGCTGCGGACCGCGCCGGACGACCCGGGGGTGCGCGGGGCGGTGGAGGAGCTGATCGACCGTCTCGGCCTGGGCCTCGCCGGTCTGGTGAACATCCTCAACCCGGACCGGATCGTCCTCGGCGGGCTCCACCGCGAGCTGCTCGACGCCGACCCTGAGCGGCTGCGCGCGGTCGTCGCCGACCGCAGTCTGTGGGGCCGCAGCGGCGGCGTCCCGATCCTGCCGTGCACCCTGGACCACAACAGCCTGGTGGGCGCGGCCGAACTGGCCTGGCAGCCGGTCCTCGACGACCCGCTCACCGCCCTCGGCGGCGCCCCCGTCTGAGCCCCGGCCGCGAACGTACAGGGAGGTCGGCCCGCCTCCACCAGCGCCGCCGACCGGATCCCCGGGCCCGCCCCGGCGGCGCATGGCGGGAACAGGTGCGCGAAAAGGGGTGGGCGCGGTCCGCCGTGCCCGGTAACGTCCCCGTTCATGATCGCTTCCGATGCCGAACTCCCGCCCCGCCTGGGCAGCCTCACCTTCCACGGCCCGCTCTCCGAGGACCGGGCCGACCGCCTCGTCCGCCGGATCGCCGACTCCCGCCCCGCCGACGTCCTCGACATCGGCTGCGGCTGGGGCGAACTGCTGCTCCGCGTCCTCGACGCCGTACCGGGGGCGAAGGGGACCGGCATCGACATCAACGCCGAGGACCTCGCCCGGGGCCGGGCGCTCGCGGCGGAGCGCGGCCTCGCCGACCGCGCCCTCTTCGTCGAGGAGTCCGCGCGCGGCACCGACCGCGGCCCCGTCGACGCGATCCTCTGCCTCGGCTCCAGCCAGGCCCTGTGCGACCCGGAGCTGCACGACCCGGCGGAGGCGCTGCGCGAGCTGCGCCGCCTGGTCCGGCCCGGCGGCGTCGTGGTGCTCGGCGAGGGCTTCTGGGAGCGGACCCCGACCGAGGCGGAGCTCGCCGGGATGTGGCCCGGCGCCTCCACCGGCGACCACCTCCTGCTGGGCGGACTCGTCGACCTGGCGATCGGGGCGGGGTTCCGGCCGGCCTGGATCGAGTCGGCGGGCCGCGAGGAGTGGGAGGAGTTCGAGTCCGGCTACCGGTACGACACGGAGCTGTGGCTCGCCGCCCACCCGGACCACCCGCTGGCCGCCGAGACCCGCGAGCGCGTCGACCGGCAGCGTTCCGGGTGGCTGAACGGCTACCGGAACGTCCTCGGCATCGCGTACCTGACGCTGGTCGCCACGGCCTGAGGCCGTCAGACCCCGGCGCCGCTCGCGGCGAGCGCCGGGGCCTCGGCCGGGGCGCCGAGGGAGACGCCCGCGAGACGGCTGTACGAGACGACCGGGCCCACCGGCACGAGACCGAACCCGGCCTCGGCGCCGACGACGGCCGGATCGGCGGCGCACGGCGGTGCCGTCAGGGCGAACCAGACGACCTTGCCGCTCGCGCCCTGCGGGCGGGCGCCCCAGCTGTCGCTGAGCGCCCCGACGATGGCGAGGCCACGGCCCGACGTGGCGAGCACGTCCTCCGGCCCGCCGTCCGGTTCCCCGGCGGCCGGGGCCGCCGCCACCGGTATCCGGGGGTCGTTGTCCCGGACCGAGACGGTCAGTCGGTCGAGCAGGAGTTCCAGCTCGACGGTGCACTCCTTGTCGGGCTGCGCATGGCGGTGCACATTGCTCAACAGCTCGGTCAATCCCAGTCCGACGGGATCGACCAGGTCGTCGAGGCGCCAATGGCGCAGATGGGCGGAGACGATCCTGCGGATCTGTCCGATCCGCGACGGCAGGGCCTGGAGCTCCACCGCGTAATACCTGCTCGGCTCGCTGATCACGGCTGCGACTCCCCGAAGTAGTCCTGAAGAAGACGGAGATTCGGATCTGTCATGCGGTACATCAGGGCGGCGCACTGAGCACAGTGTCACCACCGTTGAACCCTCAGTGAGGTGGTTCCAGCCTGAACCAGCCGTCACCGCGCCGCAACCCGCCGCGAGCTTCCCCAGGTCAGCGCTCCGCCCCAGGCTTATTCACCGCGGGCCGCCCGCTTCAGCGCGGCGAGGAAGCGGCCCGCCTCCTCGGCGTCCCGGGCGTCGTCCTCCCCGGCTCCGTCCATGGTCAGCCGGTAGCGCGTGCCGTTCACCTTCGCCACCGTCTCGTCCGCCTTCGCGAACCACGGGCGGCCCGCCCGCACCGCCTTGACGGGCGCGCTGTCGATCTCGGAGCCGTAACTCGTCAGCAGGGCGAGCCGGCCGTCCTCGATGCGCACCTCCCCGGCGCGGGTGAGCGAGCGCGGCCACCGCGCGATCCGCACGCCCCTGGCGCTGAACTCCGGTTCCGCCATGCCGGTCCACCCCTTCCGCCCGCTCTGTCCCTCCCAGTGTGCCGGGCCTCCGGCACGGACACCAGTGACGGTCGCTCAGCTGTTCCCCAAGCATGTCCTATGGAGCGTCAAAGGGAACGTTTGCCCAGGTGAGAGGGGTATTGTCGAAGGCGGGAAGCCAGGGTCACCCCCCGGCGCGACAGCGAGGAGAAATCCGTTGAGCACCACCCCCGTCACCACCGGAGCCGTCGCCACCGTGGACGTCGACCGCAGCGATCCGGCCTACCGCGCCTGGCTGAAGGAGGCCGTCCGCAAGGTCCAGGCCGACGCCAACCGCTCCGCCGACACCCACCTCCTGCGCTTCCCGCTCCCCGAGAAGTGGGGCATCGACCTCTACCTCAAGGACGAGTCCACCCACCCCACCGGCAGCCTCAAGCACCGCCTCGCCCGCTCGCTCTTCCTGTACGCGCTCTGCAACGGCTGGATCCGCCCCGGCAAGCCGGTCATCGAGGCGTCCAGCGGCTCGACCGCCGTCTCCGAGGCGTACTTCGCCAAGCTCGTCGGCGTCCCCTTCGTCGCCGTGATGCCCCGCACCACCAGCCCCGAGAAGTGCCGGCTCATCGAGTTCCACGGCGGACAGTGCCACTTCGTCGACGACCCCCGCTCGATGTACGAGGAGTCCGCGGCGCTCGCCGCGCGCACCGGCGGCCACTACATGGACCAGTTCACCTACGCCGAGCGGGCCACCGACTGGCGCGGCAACAACAACATCGCCGAGTCGATCTATCAGCAGCTGCGCCTGGAGCGCTACCCCGAGCCGGCCTGGATCGTCGCCACCGCCGGCACCGGCGGCACCTCCGCCACCATCGCCCGCTACGTCCACTACACCCAGCAGGACACCCGCATCTGCGTCGCCGACCCGGAGAACTCCTGCTTCTTCGACGGCTGGGTGCACCACGACCCCGACGCCACCGCCGACTGCGGCTCCCGCATCGAGGGCATCGGCCGGCCCCGGATGGAGCCCAGCTTCGTGCCCGGCGCCGTCGACCGCATGATGAAGGTCCCGGACGCGGCGAGCGTCGCCGCCGTCCGCGCCCTGGAGACCGCGATCGGCCGCAAGGCGGGCGGTTCCACCGGCACCGGCCTGTGGAGCGCCCTCAAGATCGTCGCCGAGATGGTCGCCGAGGAGCGCACCGGCAGCGTCGTCACCCTGATCTGCGACCCCGGCGACCGCTACCTCGACAAGTACTACTCGGACGCCTGGCTCGCCGAGCAGGGCCTCGACATCGCCCCGTACGCCGCCGCTATCGAGCGTTTCCTGGCGACGGGCGTCTGGCCGGAGTGAGCCGCCGGTCGAGGGCGGCCGCCGCCCGATGGAAGGACAGGCCCAGGCCCGGTGACGCCAGCCGCAGGCCGGTGCGGAACGGGGCCGGGCCGTCGGCCGCCATCGTCCAGCGCAGCCGTGTCCCCGGGCCCTCGGGCGTCAGCGCCCACTCCTCGGCCAGCGCGGACACCGCCGGCGCGTTGGTGAGGTCCACGCGGTAGGCGTAACGGAGGTCCGGCTCGGCGGCCAGGATCGTCTCCTCGAACCGGACGCCGCCGCGCAGCCGTATCGTACGGCGCGCCCCGTCGTCCAGGGGGACGGCCGAGGCGACCGGGGTGAACCAGGCGGGCAGGCTCCCCACCTCCACCGCGATCGAGCGGTAGACCGCCGACGGCGGCGCCTGGAGCGTGGCCTCGAAGGCGAGGCGGACGGGCGCGGTGACGGTGAAGTCGAGCTCCACCGGCCGCAGTCGGCGTGGCATGGCGGGACCTCCCGGATCGAGTGGAGAAGCACCCTAGCTGACAGACCGTCAAGGAGAAAGCCCGTTCGAGGGACGGTGGTGCAGGAGTCCGTCCAGGGCCCGGCCGAAGACCACCCGGCCCGCCCGCGCGAGCAGCGGATCGAAGACCCCCGGCACGCCCCGTACCGCCAGCCCCTCCGTCCACACCACCCGCGCGCCGCCGCCCTCGGCCGCCACCTCGACCTCCGCCCAGCCGCGCACCACCCGCCCGTACTTCTCAAGCCGGCACACCCCCGGCCGGTCCCCGCGCGGCGGCTCCCAGCGGACCACCTCCATCGGGTCGTCGAAGCCCAGCGGCCCGAGCCCGGTCCTCGCCGTGAACCGCGTCCCCACCCGGGTCGGCCCGGGCGTCAGGACCGTCGTACGGGTCAGCGGCACCTGCCGGCCGTGCGCCGGCCAGTCGGTGAGCCTCCGCCACGCCTCCGCCGGCGCCAGCGGTACGCGGCGGACCACCCGGAACCGGCTCACGCGGCCGTCTCGCCGGCCACCAGCAGCCCCGGCACGTGCTCCACGACCTCGGCCCGCACCTCCGCGGACATCCCCCGGTCCGTCACCCAGGTGTCCACCTCGTCCAGCGACCCGAACGAACTCAGGCCCACCGTCCCCCACTTGGTGTGGTCCGCGACCACCACCACACGCCGCGCCGAACGGATCAGACAGCCGTTGGTCTCCGCCTCCGCCAGGTTCGGCGTCGACAGGCCCGCCTCCACCGACAGGCCGTGCACGCCCAGGAACAGCACGTCGAAGTGGAGCGAGCGGACCGCCCGGTCCGCCACTGGACCCACCAGCGCGTCCGACGGCGTCCGCACCCCGCCCGTCAGCACCACCGTCGGCACCCGCCGCCCCTCGCCGGACGCCGGCCGCGCCTCGTGGAAGACGTCCGCCACCCGCACCGAGTTCGTCACCACCGTCAGGTCCGGCACGTCGAGCAGCTGCCGCGCCAGCGCGTACGTCGTCGTCCCGCCGGAGAGCGCGATCGCCGCACCCGGCGGCACCAGCGCCGCCGCCGCCCGCGCGATCTCGTCCTTCGCGCTCGGCTCCAGCGCCGACTTCGCCTCGAAGCCCGGCTCGTGGGTGCTCGGCTCCGCCACCGGCACCGCCCCGCCGTGCACCTTGGCGACCACGCCCTGCCGGGCCAGCGCGTCCAGATCGCGGCGGATCGTCATGTCCGAGACGCCGAGCCGCCGCGTCAGCTCGTTGACCCGCACGCCGCCGCGCCGCCGCACCTCGTCGACGATCAGGGCGCGCCGCTGCTCCGCGAGGAGGTTCTGATTGTCACTCACCGCCGGGTCGGTCCTTCCGCAGGAGACAACAGGAGACACAGAAGACAAGGGAACGGCCGTCGGATTCGGTGAGGAACCGTGCGGAGGCGCACGGTGGTCCGCGATCCTGGAGGCCACGTCGCATCCTCCCACCCACGAGAGGAAGACCCCTCAGTGTCCCCTGCCACACCCGTCCCCGAGCGCGGGGGCGCGGCGCTCGAACTCCTCGTCCACGGAGTCGGCGGAGCCACCCCCCAGTCCATGCTGGACGACCCCAGGACCGTACGGGTCACCGGCGACGAGACCGCCGCCGTCCACCGGCGCGCCGAGGACCTCGACGCCGAGGACCATCCCGGGCGGCACACGGCCCGGCCGGTACCGGAGGCGTACGTCTGGTCCAACCTCACCTCGGGCGACGGCGCCCGCGCCCTGTGGCTGCTGCTCCTGCCGTTCATGGTGGCCAACCTCGCCCACTGGATGCGGCCGGCCGCCCCCGGCCGCCCCGGCCTCGTCCGGCTCTACGGCGTCCTCGTCCGCCTCCTCGCCCTCAGCCTCACCGTCCTGCTCACCGCCGCCGCCTGCGAGGTCGCCCTCGACCTGACGGCCTGGCAGTGCGCCGGCACCCCGGCCTGCGCCGACGGGCGCGCCTGGCTCGGCTTCCTCGCCGCCGACCGGGGCGGCTGGTGGTCGGCCCCCGGCCGCCGGCTCGCCCTCGCCGCCGTCGTCCCGGCCGTGCTCGTCGGCCTCCTCTGGTACCTCTCCCACCGCACCTGGAGCGCGTACGAGGCCCAGGTGCCGCCCACCGGCGAGTCCACCGCCACCACGGAGAAGGCCGGTGTACCGCCCGAGGGCTCGCGGCCCGCACTCGGCCGGCCCGGTTTCTGGTACGGGAGGCGGCACGTCGCCCGGCTGCGCGCCGCGCACACCGCCGCCGGCTTCCTCACCGTGACCGCCGCCCTCGCCGCCGCCCCCGCCCGCCACGACACCGGTGCGCTCGCCGCCACCGGACTCGCCCTGCGGGCCGCCCTGTTACTGTGCGCCGCCCTCGTGCTGTGGGCGATCTGCGGCCGGGGCCGCAGCGAACGCCGGCTCGACCGGCGGGTCGAGAGCGTCGTGGTCACCCGCCTGCCCGCCGCCTCCCTCGGCCTGCTCGTCCTGACCGCCGTGCACACCGCCTGGGCACGGCCCGGCTGGAGCTCCGCCGGCACCCTTCCCGGCGACGCCGTCTTCGGGGTCCTCACCCTTGCCCAGGGCGGTCTCGTCGTCGCCCTCGGCGCCGTCGCCCTGCTGCTCCAGCGGCCCCGGCGCGACCCCCGCACCGCCCTCGCCGGGCTCGGCGGACCCGCCACCGCCATGCTGGCCTGCGCGCTGGGCGGGGTCATGTCCGGCGGCGTCGCCCAGCGGGTCGCCGACTGGCTCGACGGCCCCGCCACCCCCGGCACCGCCGCGAGCCCCCTCGTCGGCCCGCCCGTCCTCCTCAGCTGGCAGGCGTCCGTCCTCCCCGTCCTGCTCCTGCTGCTCCTCGGGCCCGCCGCCCTCCTCGGCGTCCGCACCGCGCTCACGGCCCGCCGGCTGCGGGCCGCCGTCGAGGCCGACTACGCCGGCGAGACCCCCGACCCGGTCCGTACCGGCCAGATCGCCGCGAGCCGCGCCCGCGCCTCGCTCACCGACTCCGCCCCCCTCCTCGTCGGCGTCGTCTCCGGCACCGCCCTGCTGCTCGGCGCCGCCGCCGTCGCCGGAGCCTGGATCAGCGACGAGGTCCCGGGCCGCGCCTTCTCCGGCGCCCACCCCGCGCTCGCCGCGCTCGCCACCACCACCCAGGCCCTCGGCTCCTGGATGACCGGCTTCGGCTTCCTGCTCTTCGTCACCTGGGGCCGCCGCGCCTACCGCGACGCCTCCGCCCGCCGCACCATCGGCATCCTCTGGGACGTCGGCACCTTCTGGCCGCGCGCCGCCCACCCCTTCGCACCGCCCTGCTACGCGGAGCGGGCCGTGCCCGACCTCACCTGGCGGATGCGCTCCTGGACCGGGCGGACCGGCGGCCGCCTCGTCATCTCCGGCCACTCCCAGGGCAGCGTCCTCGCCGCCGCGGCCGTCTGGCAGCTGCCGGCCGCCACCCGCGCGCGGGTCGCCCTCCTCACGTACGGCTCCCCGCTGGAACGGCTCTACGGCCGCTGGTTCCCCGCCTACTTCGGCCCCGACGCCCTGCGCGGCCTGCACCGGGCCGTACGCTGCTGGACCAACCTGCACCGCGCCACCGACCCCATAGGCGGCCCGGTCCGCGTCCCCGCCGAGGAGGGCAGGCCGGCCGTCGACGCCCCGGTGCTGCTCGACCCCGTCGCGTACGGACGAACCCGCGCCCACCCGCTGCCCGAGCCGGTCCTCGGCCACTCCGACTACCAGGCCGACCCGGCCTTCGCGGCCTACCGGGCCGGGCTCCTGGACCGGCTGCTGCCCGCCCTGCCCCGGCAGCCGGCCGCCGACGAGGCGGCGGATCAGGGGAGTTCGGGCAGGTCCTCCGGGTAGAGCAGGGTCAGGTCGTCCGTGCTCGCCTCGGCGAGCACGGCGACCCGGCCCGCGTGCCGCTCCACCATCGACTCGAAGGTCTGGCGTGCGGTGCGTCCGTTGCCGAACGCCGGGCCCTTCGGCAGCTTCTCGAAGTACGTGACGAGGGCGTCGTCCGTGCCCGGAGCGAGCCGGTACTCGTGCTCGTCCGCCTGCTGCCGCACGATCCGCAGCAGCTCCTCCGGCGTGTAGTCACCGAAGCTGATGGTACGTGAGAAACGGGACGCCACACCGGGGTTGACGGTGAGGAACCGCTCCATCTCGGCGGTGTACCCGGCGACGATCACCACCACCGCGTCCCGGTGGTCCTCCATCAGCTTCACCAGCGTGTCGATCGCCTCGCGCCCGAAGTCCCTCCCCGAGTCCTCCGGCGACAGCGCGTACGCCTCGTCCACGAACAGGACCCCGCCGCGCGCCCGGTCGAAGGCCTCCTGGGTGCGGATCGCGGTCGAGCCGATGTGCTCGCCGACCAGGTCGACCCGGGAGACCTCCACCAGATGGCCGCGCTCCAGGACGCCGAGCGAGGCGAGGATCTCGCCGTAGAGACGGGCGACGGTGGTCTTGCCGGTGCCCGGGTTGCCGGTGAAGACGAGATGGCGGCGGACCGAGGCGGCCTTGAGCCCGGCCTCCTGCCGCCTGCGCCCCACCTCGATCATGTTGGTGAGCGTCCGCACCTCGTGCTTGACGCTGTCCAGGCCGACCAGCGCGTCGAGCGCGCCGAGCACGTCCTCCGAGGACCGGGGCGCGGGGACCGGCGCGACGTCCGCAGGGGCGGCGGCCGGGGGCGGGGACGAGGAGACGGTGGTACGCGGAGGGGGGAAGGCGCCGAGCAGGCCGGGGGAGTGCCGGCCGTCCGCCAGGACCGGGGCCGACGCCGCGGGTTCGGGGACCGGCGGGGTCCGTACCGCGCTCTCGTCGCCGGTGCATTCCTCGACCACGGGCCCGTCCTCGGGGAACTCGTACCCGCCGCGCGCGCACCGCTCCGTCCGGCAGCGGCGCAGCACGGTCCGGCAGCCGTCCATCACGTGGAAGCCGTAGCCGCCGCTGCCCGTTACCCGGCAGCCGTGGAAGGTGCCGCGGCCCTCCGCCGACACGTAGAAACCGGCCTCGGCGGGGGAGGTGACCGCACAGCGCTCGACCGTGGGATCGGCGCCCTTGGTGACGATGACGCCCGTCTGCACGGAGTCCACCGTGCAGTTGGCGAGGGTGCCGCCGCTGCCGTGGTCGCGGAACCACGCCCCGGTGGACGCCTCCTTGATCCGGCAGTCGTCGAGCTGGGCGGTGGCGCCGTCGCTCACCGACACGGCGGTGTTCCGCACCTGCGTCAGATCGCTGTCCACGACGTCCACCCGGGAGCCGCGGTCGAGCACGAACAGCGCGTCCGGCACGTCGTGCACCCGGCACGCGTCGAGGACGGCGCTCGCCCCGTCGCTCACCCACACCGCCGGATAGTCGCCCGTGCTGTCGTGGATCTCGCACTGGTGGGCGTCCACGCGCGTGCCCGGGTCCCACACGGACAGGCCGTTGCGCCCGAACCGGCGCACCGTCGACCGGGTGAGCGTGAGCACCGCGCGCGACCGCAGGTCCACCGCGTTCTCCGGCACGTCGTGGATGTCGCAGTCGGAGAGCGTGAGCACGGCGTCCGTGTCCAGGGTGACGCCGTCGGCGGAGGTGCGGTGGACGGACGAGTCGACCAGGTGCGCGGAGGCGCGGGCCGCGATCTGGAGGCCGGCGCCCTTGATCTCGTACACCTCGCAGCCGACGCCCTCCAGGCCGCTGTTCTCGCCGGTGACGGCGATCCCGGCCCCGGAGGCGTGGTGCACCCGGCACCGCTCCAGGCGCGGGTGCGCCCCGCCGCGCACGGACACCCCGGCCTGCCCGGCCGCGACGACCTCGCACTCCTCGAAGACCCCGCCGGCGCCGTCGACGGCGGCGATGCCGACGCCGGCCGGGTTGTCGACGGTGCAGCGGCGGGCCGTCGGCCGAGCCTGCCCGCGCACCTCGATCCCCGAGGCCGAACGGGTCATGATCCGCAGGTCGAGCAGCTCGGGCGTGCCGTCCTCGACGAGCAGCGCCGGTGCCGCCACGTCCTGGCCCTCGATGTGCAGGTCCCGCACCACGGCCGAGGCGCGCAGCGTCAGCGGCACCCCGTCCGGCGGCGCGATCCGCACGGGCCCGGACCCGTCCTCGGGTCCCCGCAGGGTCACCGCCCGGCTCACGACGAGGTTCTCGCGGTAGGTGCCGGGCGCGACGGTGAGGACGTCGCCGTCACCGGCCGCCTCCAGCGCGGCGGCGAGGGAGGCGTACTCGCCCGTGCGGCGCCGCCACCGCGACGTGCCGGTGTGCGTCACCTGGACCGTGCCCTGTGCCATGGGTGTGCTCTGCCCCCGCCTCGTGCGCCGACGCTGAACCGGATCCAGGATCCGATGTCCAGGATCCAATGCCCTGGCCGAACTTCTGGATCCCAGATCTTGGATCCGATATCCAAGACTCTGGATCCAAGACCCTGGATCCAATGTCCGGGATCCAGGATCTTGGATCCAATCTCTTGGATCGTGGATCCGATGCCCCACCGTAGCGCGCGATGAGGCGTGGGGTTGACGGGTCGTCGAGCCGCACCCGTACGGGGCACGGAAGCCGAGGTTCCGGGGCGTCAGCTGCCGGTGCCGGTGCGCCCCCAGTCGGGCCCGACCGACGCCCAGGCGCGGTCCAGGTGGGCGTACCGGCGTACGTGCAGCCGCCGCATCACGAGCCGTCGGACGGTCTCCACGGCCAGGCCGGTGAGGGCGGCCGCCATCACGCCGACGCCGGCGGCGTGGGTCCGGGCGGTGGAGTCGGCCATGGGGGCGGTTACGGGCCGGCCTTCGCGGTCGGTCCAGAGCGGGAAGGTGTCGCCGGGCGCGCCGCTTCCCCGGGAGACCGTGACGGTGCCCGTCCGGGGGGTGCCGTCGGGGGCGGTCCAGGTGGCCACGACCGCGCGCCGGAACCGCTGCCCTGCCGACTGCTCGTCGGCCGCGGCGGCGCTCGGCGGCGTCGGGGCGGGCCGGAGCACCCGGGCCGTGGTCTCCGCGCGGCCCTGCTGCTGGGCGTGGACCGCGCGCTGGAGCGAGTGCCGCGCGGAGGAGGCGGCCGTCAAGGCCGCCACGGGCACCGCCACGCACAGCGCGACGACGGCCGCGAGCGCCACCCACGCCTCGACCAGGTCCGTCGTCCGGCGCAGGGGATTGTGCCGCCAGCGCCAGAGTCCGGTGACCGCACGCATGCCGGAACCCCCTCGTTCGTCGTTCCTTGGACGAGTGTGCCCGCGGCGCGGCCGGTCCGCCTGTCGAACGGAGGGACGAGCGGAGGGGAGGGCGGGGTCAGTCGAGGATCTTCACCGGGTCGCCGACGCGGAGCGTGCCGATGTGCTCGGGGACGAGGTTCTGGCCGAAGACGAGCCGCCCTCCGATGGCGCGGTGCCGTCCCAGGGTCCGCAGGGGCTCCTTGCCGCGTTCGGCGGTGGCCTGGTCGGTGGTGGTCACCACGCACCGCCCGCACGGCTTGGCGACCCGGAAGGTCACCTCGCCCACGGCGAGCCGGGTCCAGCCGTCCTCCGCCCACGGTTCGGTCCCGTCGACGACCAGGTTGGGACGGAAGCGGCTCATGGGGAGCGGGCCCTCGTGGGCGTGGTCGCCCCGCGCGATCAGCGCGTTGAGGGCGTCCAGGGAGGCGCTGGCGGTGACGAGCAGCGGATAGCCGTCGGCGAGGCTGACGGTCTCGCCCGGGAGCGCGTACGCGGGGTCGATCGGGCGGCGGTGCTCGGGCGCGTCCAGGTGCACGAGGCGCGCGTCGGTCTCCAGGTGGGCGGAGAACCAGGCGGCCGCCGCCGCACCGGCGGGCACCGTCTCCACGGCCTTGCCGAAGATGCCCGTGGTCAGCGTGGCCGAGGGCTCCGGCACCGGGACGACGAGCGGCTCCAGACCGGGCGCGGTCAGCCGCAGGCCGCCGCCCGGGAGGGGTTCCGCCGAGGCGAGGGCCAGGCGGGGGTGGTGGCGCTGGGTCATGACCGTGTCGTCGGCGTCGACGACCGCCCAGCGGCGGTCGTGCGCGAGGCCCCAGGGCTGCACCTCGGCCTGAGTGGGGCTGAGCGCGCGCAGGGCCTTCACCGGGTGGACGTGGACGGAGCGGAGGACGGGATCAGCCATGGGCCCATCCTGTCAGCCGCTCCGTCCCCGGTGGGACCGGGCCCGCGCGATCCGTCAGTAACCGCCGCCCTGGTAGGGGCGGTTGTACGGGTCGTGATACGGCGCGGGGGCCGGGACCGGCGCGGGGGCCGGGACCGGCGCGGGGCGCGGCGCGGCCGGGCGCATCGCCTCGTAGCCGGTGGCCGCCGGGCGGGCCGGCTGCGGGACCGGTCCCGTCGGGTAGCCGCGCGGCGGCGTGGGCTGCTGCGGGATGTACGGCGTGGGCGCCGGCTGGAGCGGTGCGGGCGCCATCTGCGGGGCCGGCTGGGGGTAGCCGTACCCGCCGCCGTGGTAGGCGGGCGCCGGCTGGGGGGACGGCGCCGACGGGAGGGCGGGCAGGGCCGCCGGCAGCGCCGGCAGATAGGAGCCCGAGGGGGCGGGCGCCGGCTGGTAGCCGGTGGGGGCCTCGTACGCGGCGGGCACTCGGATCGGGGCGATCTGAGGCGTGCCCCGCTCCGCGACCAGGGAGTCGTAGATAGGGGTGTCCGGGAAGGACGGCGCGGTGTGGTAACCGCCTCCATAGCTGGAGCGGGGGGAGGTCATGGCACATAAGTTAAGCCCACGATCTGCCGATTGGGGAGCCTGCTCAACAGCTTCTTTGACGGGCTTCTGGCGGCCGTGGATCCCCAACCCGATCGAACATGCCAAAAACGGGCACGGCGTCGTTCCAAGATCGCGTAAAACCCGAGCTGAGAGGGGGTTACCGGCGGGTCGACCCCGTCGGCCCCGACCGCCACCTCCGGTATGAAGACCGGATAAAGAAAAGGCGACCGGAAGGGTGCGGGGGAAGTGATCTTGGGTATGCAGAATCGTCAATCCCGCACTCGGGGGTGAAGTGCGCACGCGCCGAATTCGCCGGGTCACTCCCCGTGTCACTTCCTCTGTCGCTCCCTGGGCCGGGACGCGAATTCCCCCTCCGCACGCCTTCCGGAGTAGACCCGCCCCTTCCACGCCCCGCCCCGCCCCCGGTGATGCCGCACCGCCGAATCCACCGTCATGAGCAGATAGAGGAAAGCGGTGAACGGCAGCAGCGGCGCCGCCCACAACGGCTGCCGGTAGTAGCGGAGCATCGGCGCGTACGTCCCCGCCATCACCGCCCACGCCGCCCCGCCCGCCCACGCCGCCGGCGCGTCCCCGGTCGCGAGCCCCGCCAGGCACGCGACCGGCGGCACCAGATAGACGAGCACGAGCCCGGCGACCGTCCCCAGGAGCAGCAGCGGGTGGTACCGGAGCTGGGCGTACGCGCTCCGCGCCACCATCCCCCACAGTTCCCCGAGCCCCGGATACGGGCGCACCGAGTCCACCCGCTCCGCGAGCCCCAGCCAGATCCGGCCCCCGGCCGCCCGCACCGCGCGCGCCAGCGACACGTCGTCGATCACCGCCGTACGGATCGCGTCCGGCACCCCGGCCGCCACCGCCGTCTCCGTCCGCAGCAGCACACAGCCCCCGGCGGCCGCCGTCGCCCGCGGCCGGGCGGCGTTGATCCGGCGGAAGGGGTAGAGCTGTGCGAAGAAGTAGACGAAGGCCGGGACCACCAGGCGCTCCCAGAAGCCGGTCACCCGCAGCCGGGCCATCTGCGAGACGAGGTCGCGGTCGTCGTCGAGCGCGGCCGCCACCAGCCGGCGCAGACTGTCGGGTTCGTGGGCGATGTCCGCGTCCGTGAGGAGCAGGAACTCGGGCCCCCGCGCGCGTGCCAGCGCCATCCCGTGCCGCAGCGCCCACAGCTTCCCCGTCCATCCGGGCCCCGGCTCGCCCGGCGACACCACCGTGAGCGGCAGCCCGCCGTGCCGGGCGGCCAGCTCGACCGCGAGCCGGCCGGTCCCGTCCGTGCTCCCGTCGTCGACGAGGATCACCTCGGCCCGGCCCGGATAGTCCTGGGCCAGCAGCGACGGCAGGCTCAGCGGCAGGACCCCGGCCTCGTCCCGCGCCGGCACGACCACCACGACCCCGGGCCACGCCTCCGGCCCCCCACGCGCGCGGGACCCGCCCCCGCCGGTCCGCGGAAGGCGCTGGTCGGTGCGCCAGAAGAAGCCCTGGCCGAGCAGCAGCCAGACCCAGACGGCCAGGGAGACGGACGCGAACCAGGCAAGGACGCTCATTCGTCGCAGTCTGCCCCAGAACGCCGGGCATCCGGGGCCCATCGGCTAGGGTGACCGGGTGAAGATCGCGCTCATGGACTCCGGAATCGGCCTCCTCCCGGCAGCCGCCGCGGTGCGGCGGCTGCGCCCGGACGCCGAGCTGCTGCTCTCCAACGACCCCGACGGCATGCCGTGGGGACCGCGTACCCCCGAGGACCTGACCGGGCGCGCCCTCGCCGTCGCCCGCGCCGCGGCCGACCTGCGGCCCGACGCGCTGATCGTGGCCTGCAACACCGCCAGCGTCCACGCCCTCCCCGCCCTGCGCGCCGCCCTCGAACCGGCCCTCCCGGTCATCGGCACCGTGCCCGCGATCAAGCCGGCCGCGACGGCGGGTGGCAGGGTCGCCATCTGGGCGACCCCCGCCACCACCGGCAGCCCCTACCAGCGCGGTCTCATCCGCGAGTTCGCCGCGGGCGCCGAGGTCACCGAGGTGCCCTGCCCCGGCCTCGCCGACGCCGTCGAGCACGCGGACCCCGAGGCCGTCGACCGGGCCGTCGCCGCCGCGGCGGCGCTCACCCCGCCGGACGTCCGCGCCGTCGTCCTCGGCTGCACCCACTACGAGCTCGTCGAGGACCGCATCCTCGCCGCCCTCGCCCCCCGCCGCCTCCCCGGGCTGCCGCCGGTCGTCTTCCACGGCTCCGCCGGCGCCGTCGCCGCCCAGGCCCTCCGCCGGATCGGCGCCGAACCCGCCCCCGCCGCCGCGCCGACCGGCACCCTCTCCGTGCTGCTCAGCGGGCGCCCCGGCGTCCTCCCCGCGGCCGCCCTCGACTACGCGGAAGGCCGGCTCCTGGCGGGCGCCCCGGCACCCTCCCTCTGATCTCTGCCTGGCCCTCCACTCCTTCGCCCACTGTCATCAGGTGACTCCGCTCCGCTGCGCTTGATCGGGCGCGGCTGGGTAATATGCCCGATATGAGGCAGGAATCCGGGCAGTCGCGCACCGACGGACGCCCCACCGTGTGGACCGGCCGCGCCACCAACCGCTTCCAGTGGGTCGCGGCCGTCGCCGGTGCCGCCTGCATGGCGCTCGGCATCACCATCGCCGTCGAGTCCCCCTGGGCCTCCGGCATCCCCGCCCTCGTCATGGCCGTGGTCGGCTGCGTCGCCGCCGGACTCCTCGTCCTCTTCGGCACCCTCGCCTTCGTCCACGTGGAGGTCCGGGTGGACGACCGGGCCATGGAGGTCCGCTGCGGACACATCGGCGTCCCCCGCCGGACCATCCTGCTCACCGAGGTCGTCGGCGCCGACTACGCCCCGCGGGTCACCCCCCGCCACTGGGGCGGCTGGGGCTACCGCTGGCGCCCCGACCGGGGCACCGCCGTCGTCGTCCGCCGCGGCGAGGGCCTGGTGCTGCGCCTCGCCGACGGACGGAGCTTCACCGTCACCGTCGACGGCGCCGCCTCGGCGGTCGACTCCATCCGCGCCCGCCTCCGCCGTCCGGCCCAGCCCCCGACCTCCGCCGGCACCGCCTGACCGGCACGCGCGCGTACGGAGGGAGACGGAGCCGGGACGGCCCGCCCCCGTACGGTGCCGGACCGGGCGTCGACAGGCCCGCCCCGTACACTCCGCAAGGTGAGCACCACCATCACTCCCGAAGCCGCCGACGACGCGTCCGCGACCGACGGCGGGCCGCGCCGCTTCGGCCGGGCCACGCGGTTCGTCCGCCCCGGAGCGGCCCTGCTCTCCGGCGCCCTGCTCTACCTGAGCTTCCCGCCGCGGCCCCTGTGGTGGCTCGCGCTGCCCGCCTTCGCCCTGCTCGGCTGGAGTCTGTACGGCCGCCGCCTCCGCGCGGGCTTCGGCCTCGGCTACCTCGCCGGTCTCGGCTTCCTGCTGCCGCTCCTCGTCTGGACCGGCGGCGCGGTCGGCGCCGTGCCGTGGCTCGCCCTCACCGCCGTCGAGGCCCTCTTCATCGGCGCCGCCGGACTCGGCGTCGCCGCCGTCTCCCGGTTGCCGTGGTGGCCCGTCTTCGCCGCCGGGGTGTGGATCCTCGCCGAGGCCGCACGCGCGCGCGTGCCCTTCGGCGGCTTCCCCTGGGGCAAGATCGCCTTCGGCCAGGCCGACGGGATCTTCCTCCCCCTCGCCGCCGTCGGCGGCACCCCCGTGCTCGGCTTCGCCGTCGCCCTCTGCGGCTTCGGCCTGTACGAGGCCGTCCGCCTGGTCCGCCTCCACCGCGCCACCGGCGCCGTCCCGCGCGGACCGCTCGCCGCCGCCGCGCTCTCCGTCCTCCTCCCCGTCACCGGCGCGCTCGCCGCCCTGCCCCTGGTGGACGACTCCGCCGAGGACGGCACCGCCACCGTCGCCGCGATCCAGGGCAACGTGCCCCGCCTCGGCCTCGACTTCAACGCCCAGCGCCGCGCGGTCCTCGACAACCACGCCGCCCGCACCCGCGAACTCGCCGCCGAGGTCGAGGCGGGAACGAAGCCGAAGCCCGACTTCGTGCTCTGGCCGGAGAACTCCTCCGACATCGACCCGTACGCGAACGCCGACGCCGCCGCCGTCATCGACGACGCCGTCCGCGCCGTCGACGCCCCCACCGTGGTCGGCGCCGTCCTCGCCCCCGACACCGGCAAGCTCCGCAACACCCTGATCGAGTGGGAACCCGGCAAGGGACCCGTCGCCACCTACGACAAGCGGCACGTCCAGCCCTTCGGCGAGTACATCCCCATGCGGTCCTTCGTCCGCCTCTTCAGCAGCGACGTCGACCGGGTCCGCCGCGACTTCGGCCCCGGGAACGAGGTCGGCGTCTTCGACCTCGCCGGCACCAGGGTCGGCCTCGCCACCTGCTACGAGGCCGCCTTCGACTGGGCCGTCCGCGACACCGTCACCCACGGGGCGCAGCTGCTCACCGTCCCCAGCAACAACGCCACCTTCGGCCGCAGCGAGATGACCTACCAGCAGCTGGCGATGTCCCGGGTGCGGGCCGTGGAGCACAGCCGGGCCGTCGTCGTCCCGGTCACCAGCGGCGTCAGCGCCGTGATCCGCCCCGACGGCGAGATCGTCTCGCGGACGGAGATGTTCACCCCGGCCTACCTGGTCGAGGAGGTGCCCCTGCGCTCCTCGCAGACCCCCGCCACCCGACTCGGCACCCTCCCGGAGGCCCTGCTCGTCGCCGTGGCGGCCGCCGGACTCGGCTGGGCCGCCGCCCGCGCCGTACGCGCCCGCCGGACACGGCCCTGAGCCCCGGGGCACCCAGCGGAGAATGATCTAGGGTCGACCGCATGGGTACCCCCGATTTCATCCGTGAACTGCGCAAGTCCGTCGGGCACCAGCTCCTCTTCCTGCCCGGCGTCAGCGCCGTCGTCCTCGACGACCGGGACCGGATCCTGCTCGGCCGCCGCGCGGACACCGGGGCGTGGGCCGTGATCGGCGGCATCGTCGAACCCGGCGAGCAGCCCGCGGACTGCGCGGTCCGCGAGGTCGAGGAGGAGACCGGCGTGCTGTGCGTGCCCGAGCGGATCCTCCTGGTCGAGACCCTGCGCGAGCCCGTCGTCTACGGCAACGGCGACATCTGCCAGTACATGGACGTGTCCTTCGCCTGCAGGGCCGTCGGCGGCGAGGCCCGCGTCAACGACGACGAGTCGATCGACGTCGGCTGGTTCGAGGCCGACTCCCTCCCCCCGATGAAGCGTTTCTCCCACCGGCGGATCGAGAAGGCGCTCGCCGACGACCCCCCGTGGTTCCGCACCACGGACCGCGGCTGAGGCGAGGTCGGCCCCGGCCGACCCCGGTCGGAGTCGTCCGGAGTCGGCCGGAGTCGGCCGGAGTCGTCCGGAGGAGTTGTCCACAGGCGGGGTCCACAGGGGTGGTGCGACCCCCCGGACGGCGGGTATCCCTGTGTCCATGTCCCACGAACACGTCTCCTACCTGGAACTCCTCGCCCGGGGAGCCGCCGCGGAGGCCTACGACCGGCCCATGCTCCTCGCCCGCGCGAGCGGCGCGGGCCCCGAGACGCTGGCCGGTCTCGAGGAGGCCCAACAGCTCGCCCTGCGGGTCCGCGCCGAACTGGAGGGCCGCCGACGGCGCGAGGCCGAGCTGTCCGCCCTCTTCGCCACCGCCCACGACCTCGCGGGACTCCGCGACCTCGACGCGGTCCTGCGCGCCATCGTCCGGCGCGCCCGCTCCCTCCTCGGCACCGAGGTCGCCTATCTGAGCCTCAACGACCCGGCGGCCGGCGACACCTACATGCGGGTCACCGAGGGCTCCGTCTCCGCCCGCTTCCAACAGCTCCGCCTGGGCATGGGCGAAGGACTCGGCGGACTGGTCGCGCAGACCGCCCGCCCGTACGTCACGGCCGACTACTTCGACGACGAACGCTTCCAGCACACCCGCGCCATCGACACCGCGGTCCGCGACGAGGGCCTGGTCGCCATCCTCGGCGTGCCCCTCAGCCTCGGCAGCCAGGTCATCGGCGTGCTCTTCGCCGCCGACCGCCGGGCCAGGGTCTTCGAACGCGAACAGGTCGCCCTCCTCGGCTCCTTCGCCGCCCACGCGGCCGTCGCCATCGACACCGCCAACCTGCTCGCCGAGACCCGGTCCGCCCTCGCCGAGCTGGAGCGGGCCAACGACATCATCCGCGAGCACAGCGCCGTCATCGAGCGCGCCTCCGAGGTCCACGACCGCCTCTCGGAGCTGGTGCTGCGCGGCGGCGGCGTCCACGACGTCGCCGAGGCCGTCTCCGAAGTCCTCGGCGGCACCGTCGAGTTCACCGAGACCACCGCCGGCGCCGCCCGCCGCGCCGGCGGGCACGCGGTCCGCGACGGCGACGACTGGGTCGCCGCCGTCTCCGCCGGAGGCGAGCACCTGGGCGCGCTCGTCCTGCGCGGCCGGCCCGACCTCGACCCCGTCGACCTGCGCACCCTGGAGCGGGCCGCCCTCGTCACCTCCCTGCTGCTGCTCGCCCGCCGCTCGGCCGGCGAGGCCGAACGGCGGGTACGGGGCGAGCTGCTCGACGACCTCCTCGACGCCCCCGACCGCGACCGCCGCCTGCTGCGCGAGCGCGCCGTCCGCCTCCGTACCGACAGCGAGGCGCCGCACGTGGTGCTCGCCGCCCGCATCGACCGGGCCGGGCCCACCGGCGGCGCCGAGCCGTCCGGCCGCGAGAGCGCCGACCGGCAGCGCCTGTGGTCCGCCGCCTCGCACCTCGCAGCCACCCGCCGCGGCCTCGCCTCCGCCCGCGACGGCGGTACGGTCCTCCTGCTGCCGCTGGGCCCCGGCGAGGACGCCGCCGAACTGGCCCGCCAGACCGCCCGCCACCTGGGCGGCACCCTGCGCGAGCCCGTCACCGTCGGCGCCTCCGCCCCCGTACGGGACCCGCTCGACCACCCGGACCGGGTGGCGGCCGCGTACCGGGAGGCACGCCGCTGCCTCGACGCCCTGGGGCTGCTGCACCGCGCGGGCGAGGGCGCGGCGGCCGAGGACCTCGGCTTCCTGGGCCTGCTGCTCGCCGACGGCCGGGACATCGGCGGCTTCGTGGAGCGCACGATCGGCCAGGTCGTCGCCTACGACGCGCGTCGCGGCACCGATCTGGTGCGCACCCTCGACGCCTACTTCGCCAGCGGCATGAGCCCGGCCCGAACCAAGGACGACCTCCACGTCCACGTGAACACGGTGGCCCAGCGGCTGGAGCGCGTGGGCCGGCTCCTCGGCCCGGACTGGCAGTCGCCCTCCCGCGCCCTGGAGATACAGCTGGCGCTCCGCCTGCACGCCCTGTCGTCGGCCGTCGCCCGCGACTGACCCCGGCCGGGCGCCGGACACGTGTGCCCGGGAAGCGGCGGGGTAGACGCGGGGCCGGAGAGGAGGGACGGCCATGACCGGAGCGGACACGCCGGCGGAGTACCGACGGAAACGGGACTTCCGCAGGACCCGCGAGCCCCGGGGGAGGAGCGGCGGCGGGGCCGGGGACGAGCCCCGGTTCGTGGTCCAGATCCACGAGGCGACCACCACGCACGTCGACTTCCGCCTGGAGGTCGACGGCGTCCTCAGGTCCTGGTCGGTACCCAAGGGGCCGTTCGGCGATCCGCACGACAAGCGCCTGGCGATGCCCACCGAGGACCACCCCCTGGAATACCGCGACTTCGAGGGGACCATCGCCGAAGGCGAGTACGGCGCCGGCACGGTGATCATCTGGGACGAGGGCGGCTACCGGAACCGCAGCACCGACGAGCACGGCCACGAGATCCCGTTCGCCCGGGCGCTCGACGCCGGTCACGCCTTCTTCCGGCTGGACGGGCACAAACTGCGCGGCGACTGGGCGCTCACCCGGTTCCGCGAGGGTTCGGGCGGGGAGCGGGAGGCATGGCTGCTGGTCCGGCGCGGCCACCGGGCGGGCGGCGGCACCCCCGACCCGCGGCGGGCCCGTTCGGCGCGCAGCGGACGGACGCTCGGGCAGGTCGCCGCCGAGGAGGCGGCGTGAGCCTGCTCGACCGGCTGCCCCCGGCAGAGCGGGAACGGCTGCGCGAGGCGGGGCCCAAGACCCGTGAACGGCCGAGGCTCGCCGTGCTCACCGACCGCCGCACCTTCACCGACGACATGCTGTTCGAACGCAAGCTGGACGGGGTGCGTGTCGTCGCGCTCCGCGACGGCGACCGGCTGCGGCTGCTCTCCCGCACCGGCAAGGTCCCGAACTACACCTACCCGGAGGACGTCGAGGCCGGCCGCGTCTCCGTCCTCCGCTACCTGTTCGACCTGCTGCGCCTGGACGGCCGGCGCACCACCGCCCTGCCGCTGCGCACCCGCAAGTCCCTGCTGCGCGACGCCCTCGACTTCCGCACCCCGCTGCGCTACACGCCCCACCGCGTCGGCCGCCGGCTGCCGGCCGACGCCTGCGGGCGCGGCCGGGAGGGCCTGATCGCCGAACGGGCCGACGGCCGCTCCGTACACCACCGCTCCACCGACCGGCTCAAGCTCAAGTGCGCCGCCGGGCAGGAGCTGGTGGTCGGCGGCTTCACCGAACCGGCCGGCAGCCGGGTCGGCTTCGGCGCGCTCCTCGTCGGCCGCTACGAGGGCGAGCGGCTCCGGTACGCGGGCAAGGTCGGCACCGGCTGCGACCCCGACACCCTGGAGGGCCTGCGGGCCCGCCTGGCCCGCCTGGCCCGCCTGGCCCGGCTGGCCCGGCTGGAACAGGACCGCTCACCGTTCGCCGACGAGGTCAGGGAGCGGGCCGTGCACTGGGTCCGCCCCCGACCGGCCGCCCAGATCGCCTTCACCGAGTGGACCGGAGCCGGGCGGCTGCGCCATCCCCGCCACCTGGGCCTGCGCGACGACAAGCGGCCCACCGACGTCATCCGTGAGCGAGGCACCCCATGACCACCACCGACTTCCGCGTGAGCGGCCGGACCGTCGAGATCAAACGGGCCGGGAAGGAGCTCTTCCCCGACGACGGCATCACCAAGGCCGACCTCGCCGACTACTACCGCCGGGTCGGCCCGCGCATCCTGCCGCACCTGCGCGGACGCCCGCTGATGCTCGAACGCCACCCCGACGGCATCGACGACGGCCGCTTCATGCAGAAGGACGTCCCCGCCCACTTCCCGGACTGGATCCACCGTCGCCGGCTGCCCAAGGAGGGCGGCACCGTCACCTACCCGGTCTGCGACGACCTGGCCACCCTGCTCTACCTGGTCGGCCAGGCGTGCATCACCCCGCACCGCTGGCTGTCCAAGGCCGACCGGCCCGACCACCCCGACCGCCTGGTCTTCGACCTCGACCCGCCCGGCGAGGACTTCGAACCGGTCAGACGGGCCGCCGCCCTGCTGCACGAGCTGCTCGACGAACTCGGCCTGCCCACGGCCCTGATGACCACCGGCTCCCGCGGTCTGCACGTCCTGGTCCCGCTCGACCGCCAGGCCCCCTTCGACGCCGTCCGCGCCTTCGCCCGTGACGTGGCCGACCTGCTCGCCGACCGGCACCCGGAGGAGCTCACCACCGCGCCGCGCAAGCAGGCTCGCAAGGGACGCCTCTACCTCGACATCCAGCGCAACGCCTACGGTCAGACCGCCGTCACCCCCTACGCCGTCCGCGCCCGGCCCGGCGCGCCGGTCGCGGCCCCGCTGAGCTGGAGCGAACTGGACGCCCCCGACCTCACCCCCCGGCGCTGGACGCTCGCCGCCATCGGCGAGCGACTGGAGGGCGACGACCCCTGGGCACAGGAGTCGCGCCGCGGCCGTTCCCTGAAAGCCGCCCACGGACGGCTTGAGAAGCTCTGAGGCGGCGGGTCAGGAGAACCGGGCCCGCGCCTCCGCCAGACGCTCCTGGGCCTCGGCGAGGTCCTCCGCGGTGGGGGCGTCGTCCTGAGCGAGCGTCAGGCGCCAGCAGCCGGAGAACTCGATCCGGCTCCTGGCCATGCCGCGGTCGTCCAGCAGATGCCGCCGCATCCGGCGTACCAGACCGGCCTCCCCCGCGATCCAGGCGAACCCCTCGCCCCCGGGCAGTACGGCGGCCCGCAGCGCGTCGGCCAGCGTCTCGCTGCGCCCCGGCTCGGCCGCGCCGCGGTGCAGCCACGTCGTGGTCAGATCGGCCTCGGTGCGGAAGGGCTGCTCGTCGGCCGCCTCCTGGACCTCGACGAAGGCCAGCACCCGCTTGCCGGCCGGCAGGCTCTCGACGATGGTCGCCATCCCGGGGACGGCGGTGTCGTCACCGGCCAGCAGCACCCAGTCGGCCTCCGCGAGCGAGGCGGACAGCGGCTCGGGGCGCGCGAAGTAGGAGCTGGGCCCGAAGACGCCCAGGCAGTCGCCCTCCTTCGGGTCCATGGCCCACCGGGTGGCCGGTCCGGCGTGCCGGTGCAGGACGAAGTCGAAGGTGAGGGAGTGCGTGGCCGGATCGTGCGCGCGGATCGTGTAGCTGCGCATCCACGGCCGCTCGTCCTCCGGGACGGCGCTGAGGGCCTGGTACCACGACGCGAGGTCGGCGGCCCCGTCGGCCTCCGGCAGGAGCGGCCGGGACTGGCCGGGACGCGGGAAGTAGAGCTTGACCTGCTGGTCGGGTTCCGTGAGGGAGAAGCCCCGGAGGTCGTCGCCGGTGAGGGTGACGCGTGCCAGACGGGGGGTGATCCGCTCGGTCCGACGGACGTGCAGGAGCCAGATGGGCAGGCTGTTCATGAGTTCCTTCGCGTACTCGGGGCGGAGGAGGGAAGAGGTCTCTGCTCTTTTGCCGCCACAACACTTTACGCCATAAGCCGCAACACTTTACGCCATAAAGAGATGCCGGTACGGAAGTGCGGACGATGCCGAGCGCTCCTGGGCGCCGGTGCGCTGCGGGTGCCTCCCCGAGCCCCACGCCGTGCCGGGGCAGGCCTGTGGAGAGCGCGGACTCGCCGGCCGGCGGCGCACCCTCCTTGTTCTGAATGGCGCGCGAGGAATTCGGGACGGCCGTCGGGAAATGGCGTGAAGCGGCCGTGCGGTAAGGTCAAGGCCGTCCGGATCCCGCGCCGATCGAAAGGGTCGTGGTGGTCGTATTCGCCGGCCAGGGGGATTTCCGCCGTTCCCTGGCCCTCCTGTGGCGCACTCCCGGTGAGGCGGCCGCCCGGAGCGGCCCGGGCCCCCGGCCCGGACTGACCGTCGACGCGATCGTGGACGCCGGGATCGCCCTCGCCGACACCTCCGGAATCTCCGCGGTCTCCATGCGCGAGGTGGGAAAGCGCGTCGGACGGACCGGAATGGCGCTGTACACCTACGTGCCAGGCAAGGGCGAGCTGGTCGACCTCATGTACGACCGCGCCCTCGCCGAACTGCCCACCGACTACGACCTCGCGGACGGCTGGCGCGCCGCGCTCTCGGCCTGGGCGCACGACTACCGGACGTTCTGCCTGCGCCACCCGTGGATCCTCCAGGTCTCCCAGGCCCGTCCGGTCCTTGGGCCGAACGACAGCGCCGTCCTGGAGACCCTCCTCCGCATCCTCTTCTCCACCGGGCTGAGCGCGCAGGCGCTGCGGCGGCTCGTCGGCACCCTGGTCAACCACGTCCGGGGCGCCGCGCAGACGGTCGTCGACCTCCGGCAGGCCGCCACCGCCACCGGGGTCTCCGACGAGGACTGGTGGGCCGCCCGCTCCGCGGCCTTCGAGGAGGTCGTGCCCGACTTCGCCGCGCGCTTCCCGGCGGTCGTCCGACTCTCCACGGAGGCCGCGGCGGCCCCGCCCGACCCGGAAGGGCCGTACCTGGAACGGGAGGCCACCGAGACCTTCGACGCCGGGCTGGCCGTCCTGCTCGACGGCATCGAGGCCCTCGTCCGCCGTGGCGCGCCGGACGCGCCCCGGGCGCAGGAGCGGAGGCTGTGAGGCCGCGATGTGGTGCGGGGCCCGCCATCCGGGCCGGGGCGTGTTACTCTAAAAGTGTTGCAGTTGTGGTACCCATGAACCTATGTGCGCCTGACCGGAATGCTTTTCCGCAGGCGCATTATTCGTTTTCCGGCATCTCCGGATGGGGCCTCTGCCTACAGAAGGAGAAGGTCATGGCACAGGGAACCGTGAAGTGGTTCAACTCGGAGAAGGGCTTCGGCTTCATCGAGCAGGACGGCGGCGGTCCTGACGTGTTCGCGCACTACTCGAACATCGCGACGCAGGGCTTCCGTGAGCTGCAGGAAGGCCAGCGCGTCACCTTCGACGTCACGCAGGGCCAGAAGGGCCCGCAGGCGGAGAACATCGTCCCCGCCTGATCGCCGGACGCCCGTCCGCCGCTCACCGGGGTCCGCACCGTCGTGGTGCGGACCCCGGTTTGTGCTGTTCGCCGTTGGAAGAAGCTGTTCGCTGTACGAGGAAAGGCAGAGCCCCCCTATGTCCCGAAGGCCCCGGAAGCCGGGCAAGCGTGTCCCGGCCGGTCAGGCTTCGGCGCCGGTCCCGGCGCGGTCCAGCGAGTTCAGCATGCCGGAGAGCGCCACGCCCGCCCTCCCCGCCGCGGAGGACTTCGCCGGGCTCGACATGCCCGCGGGGCTCCTCGCGACCCTCACCGCCCAGGGCGTGACCACGCCCTTCCCCATCCAGGGCGCCACCCTGCCCGACTCGCTCGCCGGCCGTGACGTGCTGGCGCGGGGACGGACCGGTTCCGGCAAGACCCTCGCCTTCGGCCTCGCGCTGCTGGCCCGCACCGCCGGGCTGCGGGCGGAGCCCAGGGCTCCCCTGGCGCTCGTCCTCGTGCCCACCCGCGAGCTCGCGCAGCAGGTCACGGACGCCCTGGCCCCCTACGCGACGGCGGTGAACCTCCGGCTCGCCACCGTGGTCGGCGGGCTCTCGATCACCAAGCAGGCCGCCACCCTGCGGCGCGGCGCCGAGGTCGTCGTGGCGAGCCCCGGCCGCCTCAACGACCTCGTCGAGCGCGGCGACTGCGTCCTCGACGACGTCCGGATCACGGTCCTCGACGAGGCCGACCAGATGACCGACATGGGCTTCCTGCCGCAGATCACCAAACTGATCCGGCAGGTGCGGCCCGACGGGCAGCGGATGCTCTTCTCCGCCACCCTCGACCGCAACATCGACCAGCTGGTACGGCGCTTCCTCACCGACCCGGTGGTGCACTCCGTCGACCCGTCCGCCGGCGCGGTGACCACGATGGAGCACCACGTCCTCCACGTGCAGGACGCGACCGACAAGAAGGCCGTCACCACCCGCATCGCCGCCCGGGACGGGCGCGTGATCCTCTTCCTCGACACCAAGCGGTCGGCGGACCGGCTCGCCAAGCGCCTCCTGTCCGTCGGCGTCCGCGCGGCGGCCCTGCACGGCGGCCGCACCCAGCCGCAGCGGAACCGCACCCTGGAGCAGTTCAAGACCGGCCAGGTCACCGCGCTGGTGGCGACGAACGTCGCGGCCCGCGGCATCCACATCGACGACCTCGACCTCGTCGTGAACGTCGACCCGCCGGCCGACCACAAGGACTACCTCCACCGCGGCGGCCGCACCGCCCGCGCCGGCGGATCCGGCAGCGTCGTCACCCTGGTCCTGCCGGAGCAGAAGCAGGACGTCACCCGCCTCATGAAGGACGCGGGCATCCGCCCCCGTACGACCCGCCTCAAGTCCAGCGACGAGGAGCTGGCCACCCTCACCGGCGCCCGTGAACCCTCCGGAGTGGCCGTCACCATCGAGGTGCCCCAGCAGCAGGCCCCTGCGGCCTCCCGCCCGGCCCGCAGGACCGAGGGCGCCGGACAGGGCTCCGGCCGCCCGTCCCGCCGCCGCCGGAGCGGCGGTGGCACCAAGGCCTCGACCACCGCCACCCCCACGGGCGGCCGCGGCACCGCCCGCCGGTCGGGTTCCGGTTCCGGCGCCGGAGCAGCGGGCGACGGCACGGCCAAGGCGGGCCGCGGCTCCGCCCGCCGTCCGCGCCGCCGCACCTCCGCGCCCGGCGGTGGCTCCGACCGCTGACGGCGGCCGCGGGGCGGGCCGCCGGGCCGTCGGAGGAGGGGTGACAAAACCCTCCGCGTCGTCCCGGGGCAGGACCGTACGATCCGGGAGTGAGCCCGACGCCGAACCCGACACCGAACCCCCACGCGTACCCCTCCGGACCGGTCCCCGCGAGCCCCGAGGAGGCGCTCGCCCGGGTCGCTGCGGGAGAGCCGCCGGTTGCCTGGCGCGGGTGGCCCGCCGGGGTGTTGGTGCCGGCCGTACGGGTGGCGTTGCTGGGGGCGGAGCTCGTGCGGGAGCCGGCGGTGCTGCGGCGCGAGGAGCGGGGGGAGGCGCTGTACCAGGCGGTCCGGGGCGTGGGGGTGGCCTCGGCGGAGCTCGTCGGTGAGCTGGCGGGGAGCGGCGACGGTGTTCTGGAGGGGGAGGCGCTGCGGCTTGCCCGGGAGGGGCTGCGGGAGGGAGTGCTCGCCCCCGGGTTCGTGCGCGAGGTGCTGAGCGGTCTGACGGGGGCGGCGTCCGCCGCCGTGGTGAACGGGGCGCTCGCCGGGCTCGCCGAACCCTGGGCCGTGGCCGAGCCGTTGGCGGCCGAGCTTCCCGAGCGGCTGCTCGCGCCCGCCACCGCCGAGGCCGCGCTCGCCGTCGCCGTGGCCCATGGGCACGGCGGGCCGCTGTGGCGGGCCGCCGGGGATCCGGACGTGGCGCCCCGCGTACGCCGGCGCGCCCTGGCCCTGTACGGCGAGACCGCCCGGCGCGACGACGTGCCTGCCGTCCTGGCTCTCGCCGGCACGGGTCCGCTGCTCCTCGGCGGTCCGGCGGTGGACTGCCTGCGCGCCCTGCACCGGCGCGGACACTTCGTCACCGACGCGGACCTTCCGGCCGTCCTGGACCTCGCGCTCGCCGACCACACGATCCCGGCCCGCGCCGTGGCCACCGTCCTCTACACCTGTCGGCGCTCTCTCCTGCGCCTGCTCGTCGCCGCCGCGCCCGACGCCCCGGACTGGCCGCGCCGGCTCGACCTTCTCGTCGCACTGGACGAACAGGGGGTCGCGGACCTGCCGGTGGCCGCGGAGATCGCCCGTGTCCTGCCGGACGCCGCAAAGCCGGGACCGTTCCTGCACGCTCTGCGTGCCCTCCGCGACCCGGCGACCGAGGACGCCGTCCTCGACGCCCTTCCGCACGCGCCCGCCGACGCGCTCGACGCGCTGGAGGCCGTGGGCGGCGACCGGACCGTACGCGTCCTGGCGGCGGCCCTCGGTCCCGATGTCCTCGACGGCGTCGCGCGGCCCGGTGACGCGCCCGCCTCCGAGGACGTCGAGCGCGCCGTACGGGCCTTCCGGCCGCGGGCCCTGGAACTGGTCTGGCTGCTCACCACGGATCCCGGCGTCCGGCGGCGGCTGCTCGCGCGGATCGACGGCGCCGAGCTGCCCGCCCGGATCGCCGCCGACCTCGGCGGACCCGACGAGCGCGAACTCGCCCTCCTCTCCCTTCACTTGGATCCGGACCGGCCCGTCGACGCCCTCCGGCGGATCGCCGAGCACGCCGACGCGGGCGGCCTTCCCGTCCTCGCCGACCTGCTGCTGCGGATCGCCGGAGAGGCGGCCGCGGCGTGGGAGCCCGGCGCCGCCGGGCCCGTGCCCGACGCCGAACCCGCCGTGCCGCCCGAGGCCGTGAGCGCGCTGGTCGGCCTCGGGAGGCGGTGGTACGCGCGCCGCCGGATCCGGCCGCTGTGCCTCCTGGACGCCTCAGACGCCGCGACCGCCGGACAGGCGCTCGCCGCCGACCTGGCCCTCGGGCTGCTGGACCGGCCCGGACTCACGGCGGGCGAACAGCGCGTCCTGCTCCGGCTGTTGCTCGACCTCCCGCAGGCGCCGCACCACCGGATCCGGCCCCGGGTCCACCGCCATCTGCGCCACCCCGACCGGCACGTCCGCAAGCACGCCGTCGCGCTCCTCGCGCGGGACGGCACCGGCGACGGCGTCGAGGCCGTGTCGGCGACGCTGCTCGCCCTCACCGGCCCGGACCGCGACCCGCAGACCGTACGCCAGACCCTGGGCGCCCTCGGCGACGCCGGTGCCCGCTGGGCGTCGGACGCCCTCTCCGCCTGCCTCGGCCACCCCGCCATGAACGTCCGCAAGACGGCGGCCCGCGCCCTCGCCACCGCCGGTACGGCCCGGGCCGTACCGCACCTCCTCCACCGCCTCGGGCACGACGACAACCCCGGCCTGCGCACCCACCTCCTCGACGCCCTGCGCGCCCTCCTCGGCGACACCCTCACCGCCACGGTCACCGCCGCGGCGGACCGCGCGACCGACACCCGTGTCGGTGACCGGCTCCTCGCCGCGCTCCCCACCACACCGGACCCGGACCCGGATGAGACGGACCTTCGTCGTCTGACGGGGGACGGCTGGGATCCGGACGCCGCCCTGCGCCTTGCCGAACGCCACACGCCCGCCGCCGGGCACCGGGCCGCGTACCTCCGTGAGCTGCGCCCGTACCTCCGCGACTGGCTGGAACTCGCCGGTACTTCGGCGCGGGCGCGCCGGGCCGTCCTCGGCGTGCTGCCGAACCGGGTCTGCCCCGGCCCGTGGGAGGTCCACGAACGGGACGCGTTCGCCCGTCACGTCACGGTCCTCCTCGACGGCCTCGCGGAGGCGGAAGGCGAGGCACGGGACACCCTGATCGCGCTCCTGGAGGCGGCCGCTCCCCATCCGCGCCCCGGCCTCGCCGCCGAAGTCGCCGCCGGTGAACGGGCCTTGCCGCCCTGTCGCCCGGGCCGCCGCTCCACCCTTCCGCTGCTCCGGCTCGTCGGCGCGGTCCCCGTCCGCGCCGACCTCGACCGCGAACTCGCCGCCGCCGCCCTGGCGTCGGACCCGGAGGCCGCCCGGGCCCGTCTGCTGCGCGAGACGTTCGGGATCGGCGAGGCGGGGCCCCGACCGCCCTGGTACGGCGAACTCGTCGCCGCCGTACGGAGCGTGCCGGAGCTCGCCGCCCACCGGGAACGGTCTGCCGCTGTCGGCTCCCGTGAACTGCTCGCCGCCCTCGTCGACGTACAAGCCGGCGCTCCGCCGGACGTCCGGGCCGCGCTCGTCGACTGGATGACGGAGCTTCAGCCCCTGGCCGTACCGCCGTGGACCCTCGCGGAGACGGCCCGCGCCGAGGTCTCCCCGGCGCGTGTCGCCCGCCCCGCCGACCTGGACCAGCCCCGCTCCGCCGCTCAGCGGGAACGCCTGCTCGCCCTCCTCGCCTCCGACGCGCCGGACCGGCGGAACACGGCGGCGCGTGCCCTCCTCGCCTGGCCCGAGCCGGACGTCCGCGCCACCGTCCTCGACGTGTATCTGCGCGGGCGGATCGACGAGCCCGCCGACCCCGCGCTCCGCACCGCGCTGGGCCACGCGCTCGCGGAGACCGACCCCGCGTCCCTGCTCGGCGACGGGGTACGGCCCGACCGCGTCGCCCGGATCGCCGCCACCGCCTGCGACGTACGACGGCTCCCGTCCCTGCTGCCCGTCCTCCTGCACCTGTGGCGGCACGGGCCGGAGGGCGCACGCGCGGACGCGTTCACCGCCCTGCGGCGGCCGCCCGCCGATCTCCTGGCCGGGCACCTGGAAAGCGGGGCCGCCCCGGGGCTGCTCGTGCTGCTCGCCGGTCGGTCGCTGCGGCGCACCCCGGCCCTCGACCGGCTGAGCGAGCGCCATCCGGAGGCCGGTCTCGTCCTCGTCGACGGCCCGCCGCACGGCCCGGAAGCCGCCGAACGGCAGGCGGCCGCCCTCCGTGCCCTGCGCGAACGCGCCCCGGCACCGGCCGCGCCCGCCTCCTCGCTCCCGTACGAGGAGCTGGTCACGCTGCTGCGGTCGCCCGAACCCCTGCGGGTCCGGCGCGCCCTGGCCCAGCTGACCGAGCACGCCGCCGAGTTCGAGCCGACGCGCCTCGCGGAGCCGCTGCGGGAGCTGCTGTCGCACCCGGTGGCCGGGGTACGGCTCCACGCGCATCGCGTGTCGCGGGCGCTGCTCGACCGGGAGACCCATCTGCGGCTGACCGAGGTCCTGCTCGACGATCCGCGCCCCGATGTCGTCCGTGGCGCGATCCGGGTGCTCTCGCGGGCACGGTGGCGGCCGGCGGTCCCCGTCTTCGTCGCCCTCCTCGACCACGGCCGGCCCACCGTGCGGCGGACGGCGGAGGAGGCGGTCCTGCATGCGGGCCGGGAGTCCGTTCCCTCACTGCGCCGAGCCGCCGCCCACGCCCGCCCGGACCGCCGGGCCGCCTACGAGAGGCTGCTCGCGCGTGTCGGGGAGGGGGAGACGGCGGCTCGGTAGACCGGGACGCGGGAGGCTACTTGGGGTCCTTGCGGAAGGTCTTGGTGGACCAGAGGTAGCCGAGGACGGTGAGGGCGGCGCACCAGGCGAGGGCGAGCCAGCCGTTGTGGCCGATCCCGGTGCCGAGGAGGAGGCCGCGGAGGGTCTCGATGGCGGGGGTGAAGGGCTGGTACTCGGCGATCGGCCGGAACCAGCCCGGCATGGAGTCGACCGGGACGAACGCGCTGGAGATCAGGGGGAGGACGACCAGTGGGAGGGCGTTGTTGCTGGCCGCCTCCGCGTTGGGGGAGACGAGGCCCATGCCGACCGCGATCCAGGTGAGCGCGAGGGCGACCAGGGCCGTGAGGCCGAAGGCGGCGAGCCATTCCAGGGCGGTGGCGTCGGTGGAGCGGAAGCCGACGGCGACGGCGACGGCGCCGACGAGGAGGACGCTCATGAGGCACTGGAGGACGCTGCCGACGACGTGGCCGACGAGGATCGAGGGGCGGTGGATCGCCATCGTGCGGAAGCGGGCGACGATGCCCTCGGTCATGTCGTTGGAGACGGAGACCGCCGTCCCCACCACCGTGCCGCCGACGGTCATCATGAGGATGCCGGGCACCACGTAGGCGATGTACGCGGAGCGGTCCGCGCCGCCGCCCATGCCGGCGCTCATCACGTCACCGAAGACGTAGACGAAGAGCAGCAGCATCATCACGGGGGTGAGCAGCAGGTTCAGGGTGAGGGAGGGATAGCGCCGGGCGTGCAGGAGGTTGCGCCGGAGCATCGTGTGCGCGTCGCGGACGGCGAGGGTGAGGGTGCTCATCGGGAGGCCTCCTGGGTGAGGGCGAAGAAGACGTCGTCGAGGTCGGGGGTGTGGACGGTGAGCTCGTCGGCCTCGACGCCCGTGGAGTCCAGCCAGTCGAGGAGGGAGCGCAGTTCGCGCTGGCTGCCGCCGCTGGGGATCTGGAGCGTCAGGGACTCGTCGTCCCGGGTGGCCACCTGGAGGGTCGTGACCGCGGTCCGGTAGACGGCGGGGTCGGTGAAGCGGAGGCGGACGTGGCCGCCGGGGATCTGGCGCTTGAGCTGGTCGGCGGTGCCTTCGGCGACGATGCGGCCGCCGTTGAGGACGGCGATGCGGTCGGCGAGTTCGTCGGCCTCCTCCAGGTACTGGGTGGTGAGGAAGACGGTGACGCCGCCGGCGACGAGTTCGCGGATGATCTGCCACATGTTGTGGCGCGAGCGCGGGTCGAGGCCGGTGGTCGGCTCGTCGAGGAAGATGATGCGGGGGCCACCGACCAGGGTCATGGCGATGTCGAGGCGGCGCCTCATGCCGCCGGAGTAGGTGGAGGCCGGTTTCCTCGCCGCCTCGGTGAGGTCGAAGCGTTCGAGGAGCTCGGCCGCGACGCGGCGGCCCTCGGCCCGGGGCAGGTGGTGGAGGTCGGCCATGAGGAGCATGTTCTCCTCGCCGGTGATCAGGCCGTCGACGGCGGAGAACTGGCCGGTGACGCCGATCGCGGCACGGATCCGGTGGGCGTGGGTGGCCAGGTCGTGGCCCCCGACGCGGACGTGGCCCGCGTCGGGGGCGATGAGGGTGGAGAGGATCTTCACGGCGGTGGTCTTGCCGGCGCCGTTGGGGCCGAGCAGGGCGAAGACCGTTCCTTCGGGGACGGTCAGGTCGACCCCGTCGAGGACGGCCTTGTCGCCGTACGACTTGCGCAGACCGTTCACCGCGATGGCGGCCGGGCCGGGGCGGCCACCCCCTTGACCGGGCACGGAATTGGACATGGGCATGACAGAAGAAGGCATGGGGGCCTCCGATCGAAGGCGGGGGAGGGTGGGAAGGGGAGGGGGCGGCGCCGTCGTGGCTCAGACGCGGGCGCGGCGGATGTCGATGTTGCCGTGGCGGGTGCGGGCGCGGACCTTGACGGTCTCCTCGGTCTCCTCCGGCGCGTCGGAGGCGGTGAGCCCGTTGCGCACCTGGCCGGAGCCCGAGGTGGCGTCGAGCCACGCGGCCGTGCCCTCGCGGACGCCGACGTCGATGGCGCCGTAGTTCGTCTCCAGCCGGACCGTTCCGCGGGCGACCTCGCCGATGCTCACGGTGCCGTGCGCGGTGGTGGCGACGACCGAGTTCTCGGCGCGGCCGACCGTGATGTCGCCGTGGGCGCCGCTCACCCGCAGCTCGCCGGTGACGGCGCCGACGGTGGTGGTGCCGTGCGAGTTCTTCAGGACCGCGTGGCCGTCGACCAGGCCGACGCGCACGCTGCCGGAGCTGGTGGTGATCTCGGCCGGGCCCTCGACGCGGTCCACGCTGATCGAGCCGTGCGAGGCGGTCAGGTGCAGCGGGCCGGTGGTGTCGAGCCGGGCGTCACCGGCGGAGGTCTTCACGCGGACCTCGCCGAGCCGCCCCTCGCAGAGCACCTGGGTCCAGGCGCCGTCCAGGTCGACCCGCGAGCCCGTCGGCAGCTCGACCGTCACGTCGACGACGCCGGTGCGGCCGAACAGGTTCGCCTTGGGCGTCCGGACGGTCAGCGTGCCGTTCGCGTACGAGACCTCGGTCTGGTCGGCGGTCCGCACGTCCAGGTCCTTCTTGGTGTTGCGCGGCAGCACCTGGACGGTCGTGTCCGTGCGGTCGCCGGCGATGAACTGGATGGAGCCGGCCTCGACGCGGGCCGTGGCGGAGATCGGTGCGGGGGTGTCGAAAGAAGGCATGGCTGTCCCGTCCTCTTGAGTCTCTGGAGCGTCCCCGCAGGTGGGACGTGGTGTGGGTGAACCAGTGGCGGTGCGGGTGAACCGGTGGTGCGGGCGGGGGCCGGGTTACCGCACCCAGCCCGTGATGCTCTGTCCGATGGTCCGGGGCTTCTCCGCCGTACGCGGCCGGGCGCCGCCGCCGTCGAGCGCCGCCGACACCGCCCGTACCAGCCAGGCGTTGACCGACAGTCCCTCGCGGCTCGCGGCCTCCTCGGCCCGGGCCTTGAGGTGGGCCGGAAGGCGCAGGTTGACGCGGGCGACGGCGCCTTCGTCCCCCTCGGGGACGACGGTCGGCGTCACGGGCGGCTCGGCGGGCCCCGGCGGCTCCACGGGGGCGCCGCTGTCGGCGGGCGGCCGCGTCACCACGAAGTCCGGGTCGAGACCGCGGAGCCGTACGTCGACCGATCCCGGGGCGAGTTCACGGGTGATCTCGTCCGTGGCGGCGGAGAGCACGTTGAGCATGGTCAGGCGGGCCGCCGACTCCAGGGGGGCGGTGAGCCGCTCGGCCAGCTCGCGGGCCGCGTCGCCACCGGCTTCGGCGGCCACCGCGAGTTCGCGGCGGAGGCTGTCGACATACGGGGTGAGGTCCATGACGCCATCATGGCATCATCATGGCGCCATATGCAACCCGCGGTGGCGCCATGTGGCATCAAGTGGCATCGGGTGGTGCCATCCGTGGTGCTGGATGGCGCCAGGCGGTGCCAGGTGGTGCCAGGTGGTGCCAGGTGGTGCCGGAGCGGTGCCGGAGCGGTGCCCCCGTGACGGAGTCCGGCACTCCAGGGGGTCGTACATTGCCGTGGGCCGGTAGGGCGGCCCGTGGTCCGACCTGCCTACCTTGTCCCGACTCCCCGGTACCGGGGGCGTGGGTGAGGGACAGCAGGAAAGCGGGGCGGGATGTTCGAGGTCTTCTGGGGAGTGCTCGCCACGGCCTTCGGGGTGGTCATCGCCTCGGACTTCCGGGGCGCGGCCCACCGCTTCCACGCGATCACCCAGGCGGCCACCCCCTTCGCCGGGTCGCGGACGCCGGTCCTGGGCGTCGGCTTCCTCCGGGCCGTGGCGGGTGCGTTCGCGGTGATCGGCCCCATCGTCCTGGCCCTCGGGCTTCTCGGCCTGTGGCGCGGAGAGGCGGGTCCCGTCGGTCCGCAGGGGCCGCCCATGGCGCCCGCCTGGATCGCGGTGCCCCTGGTGCTGTTCGTCGGGGTCATCCTCTGGTGGACCTGGCGGAGCTCCGGACCGCTGCGCCGCGAGTGGGACACCGGTACGCGTGTGCGGCGGGTCGCCGCCGTCGGTCTGACCCTGTCGGTCGTCGCGTTCCTCGTGCTGATGGCCGCAGGTCAGGGCGCCTGGGCGGTGACGAGTCACCTCGTCGGCGGCCTGTGCGGCCTGCTCCTGCTGGTGAGCGGCGACCGGGTCGGCCGGTGACGCCCTCCGGGCCGTCGGGGCGGCCCGCTCAGCCGGCCAGGCATTCCGCGAGCAGGAGGGCGCCGATGAGGAGCATCATGGCGCCGCTGACGCGGGTGACGGCCCGGGCGGCCGAGGGGCGGGTGCTCAGGAGCGTGCGGGCCAGGACGCCGACGGTGAGGTAGACGACGGCGCACGCGGTCAGGTGCACCGTGCTGAGCAGCCCGGTCTGAGCGGCGACCGGCCAGCCCGTGGCGGGCTCGATGAACTGCGGGAACAGTGAGAAGTACAGCAGCAGTGCCTTCGGGTTCAGGCCGCTGGTCCCGGCCCCCTTGAGCATGACCTGGACCCGGGAGGCCGCCGCGCTTCCTCCGGCGGCCGCGCTCTCGCCGGCGGCCGCCGGTACGGTCGGCTGTCGCAGGACGCCCCAGCCCAGCCACAGCAGATAGCCGGCGCCGGCGGCGGTCAGGACGGTGAGCGCCGTCGGGGAGCTCGCCATGATCACCGCCAGGCCCGCGACGGCCGCCAGGGCGTAGGCCGTGTGGCCGACGAGCAGCCCCGTGACGGCCGGGACGACGGAGCGGCCCCGCAGACCTGCGGAGATCGCGTAGGCCCAGTCCGCGCCGGGGGTGACCACCAGGAGCAGGTCCACCGCCAGGAAGGCCGCCAGCGTCGTCGTATCCATCGATCGTTCGTTCCCTCTCGCACTTTCTTGTTGCGAAGGGGAGGCTAGGCCGGATACGTCCGAAGGTGTTTGCGTATTTACCCAGTGGTCCCGCGATGTGAGGGAAAATCTTCTCCATGGACGCCCTGGACCGGAAGATTCTTACCGAACTGCAGCTCGACGGCCGTCTGACCGTCACCGAACTGGCCGCGCGTGTGCGGCTCAGCGTCTCGCCCTGCCACCGGCGGCTGCGCGACCTCGAACGCGGCGGCGCCATCCTCGGCTACCGCGCCGTGGTCGACCCGGCCGCCGTCGGCCTGAACTTCGAGGCGCTCGTCTTCGTCACCCTGCGCTGGGAGACCCCCGACACCGTCACCGCCTTCGAGGAGGCCGTGGCCGCCGTCCCGCACGTCCTCCAGGCCCAGCGCCTGTTCGGTGAGCCCGACTACCTGCTCCGGGTCGCCACCACCGACCTGGCCGCCTTCCAGCAGCTCTACGACCAGCGGCTCGCCCGGCTGCCCGGAGTCCAGCGGCTGACCTCCACCCTCGTGATGAAGAACGTCGTCCACGACCGCCCCCTGCCCGAGTAACGGCGTGGCCGGTCTCGCGTGTTACCCGCGGGTACGCCATGATGGCGGCATCCGTACACGACCGACCCGGGGGCTGAGACAGCGGTGACTTTCGAGAAGCGGACCACGGTGCACGCGTTCCGGGACGACTCCCTCGGGGAGCACGACGCCGTCGGCCTGGCCGAGGCCATCCGGCGGCGCGAGGTCAGCCCCGCCGAGGCCGCCCGGGACGCGGCCGCCCGCCTCCGGGCGGTCGAGGAGCTCCATGCGGTGCAGACCCCGCTCGACCCCCCGGCACTCGGCGGCTCCACGGGCGGGGCCTTCGCCGGCGTCCCCACCCTCGTCAAGGACAACACCGACTACGCGGGCCTGCCCACCGGCCACGGCAGCGCCGCCTTCACCCCCCGGCCCGCCCGCCGGCACGCGCCCTTCGTCCGGCAGCTCCTCAGCACCGGCGTCACCGTCCTCGGCAAGACCCGGCTGCCCGAGTTCGGCTTCAGCCCGGCCACCGAGTACGAGAACGCCGAACCGGTCCGCAACCCGTGGCACACCGGCCACTCAGCGGGCGGCTCCTCCGGCGGCGCCGCCGCGCTCGTCGCCGCCGGAGCCGTCCCCCTCGCCCACGCCAACGACGGCGGCGGCTCCATCCGGATCCCCGCCGCCTGCTGCGGACTCGTCGGCCTCAAGCCCACCCGGGGCCGGCTCGTCGGCAACGACCAGAGCCGCCGGCTGCCCGTCGACATCGTCGCCGACGGCGTCGTCACCCGCACGGTCCGGGACTCCGCCGCCTTCCTCGCCGCCGCCGAACGCCACCACCGCAACCCGAAACTGCCGCCGGTCGGCCTCGTCGAGGGCCCCTCCGACCGCCGGCTGCGCATCGGCTTCCTGCTCGACTCGCCCAACGGCGTCCGCTGCGACGACGACACCCGCGCCGCCGTCACCGGCACCGCCGACACCCTCCGCGGCCTCGGCCACACCGTCGAACCGGTCGGGATGGACCTCGACCCGCGCTTCACGGAGGACTTCCTCACCTACTGGGGCATGCTCTCCTTCCTCCTCGGCGCCACGGGCCGCACCCTCGGCGCCGACTTCGACCGCCACCGCATGGACGGCCTCAGCCGGGGGCTGCGCGAGGAGTACCTGAAGCGCTGGCGGGACACCCCGGGCGTGGTGCGCCGGCTCAAGCGGACCAAGGAGGCGTACGCGGCCGCCTTCCGCGGTCTCGACCTCGTCCTCACCCCCGTCCTCGCCCACACCACACCCCCGATCGGCCACCTCAGCCCGGTCGTCCCGTACCCCGTCCTGGTCGGGCGGATCCTGGAGTACGTCGCCTACACCCCCGTCGACAACGTGGTCGGCACCCCGTCGCTCTCGCTGCCCAGCGCCCGCACCACCGCCGACGGCCTGCCCGTCGGCGTCCTCCTCTCCGGCCGCCCCGGCAGCGAACGCACCCTCCTGGAAACCGCCTTCGCCCTGGAGGCCGAGCGGCCCTTCCGCCGCCTCCAGGACGCCTGACGGCGCCCCCGGGCTCCCCCCCCCGGGGGGACGGTCGGCCCCCCTCGGGCCGGTCAGTCCTGCTCAGGGAAGTGGCAGGCCACCTCCCGGGGTTCGCCTTCGGCGAGCGTCCGCAGGGGCGGTGCCTCGGTGCGGCAGATCGCCTGGGCCTTCGGGCAGCGCGGGTGGAAGGTGCAGCCCGGCGGGGGAGCGGCCGGGCTCGGCGGGTCACCGAGGAGGGTGATGCGCTCGCGGGCCCGCTCGGCCGCCGGGTCCGGGAGCGGCACGGCGGAGAGCAGCGCCCGGGTGTAGGGGTGGGCGGGGGACTCGTACACCTGCTGCTTGGCACCGATCTCGACGATCCGGCCGAGGTACATCACCGCGACCCGGTCGCAGACCCGCTTGACCACCGACAGGTCGTGGGCGATGAACAGGTAGGCGAGGCCCAGTTCGGCCTGGAGCCGTTCCATCAGGTTGACGATCTGCGCCTGCACGGAGACGTCGAGGGCGGAGACCGGTTCGTCGGCGACGACGAGCCGGGGGCCCGTCGCCAGCGCGCGGGCGATGCCGATGCGCTGGGCCTGGCCGCCGGAGAACTCGTGCGGGTGGCGGTCGGCGTGCTCGGGGATGAGCCCGACCAGCTCCATCAGCTCCAGCGCCCGCTTGCGGGCGTCCGCCGCCGAACTCCCCTGCACCAGCAGCGGATCGGCGATGATCCGGGCCACCGACTGCCGGGGGTTGAGCGAGGAGTGCGGGTCCTGGAAGACCATCTGGATCTCGCGGCGGAGCGGTTTGAGGGCCCGCTGGGAGAGGTGGGCGATGGACCGGCCGTCGTACTCGACGGAGCCGGCGGTCGGTTCCAGGAGCCGGACGATCATCCGGCCGGTGGTCGACTTGCCGCAGCCGGACTCGCCGACCAGACCGAGGGTCTCGCCCGCCGCCAGGTCGAAGCCGACCCCGTCGACGGCCCGCACGGGCGCCGAGCGGCGGCGCCCCGGGAAGGTCATGGCGAGGTCCCGTACCCGCAGCAGCGGCGGCGGTTCGGACTCCGTACGGGGAAGGGGGACGGTCGTGCTCACGGGGCTACCCCTTCGTGCGCGGGAGAGGTGGGAGAGGTGGGGAGGGCGGCGAAGTGGCAGGCGGCGAGATGGCCTTCGGGGCCGCCGAGGGCGGGCCGTTCGGTCGCGCACCGCTCCCGCTCCTCGGGCGTGCCGGCCGCCGCGCGGGCGCAGCGGGGCGCGAAGGCGCAGCCGGGCGCGGGGGCGAGGAGGGACGGTGGACTGCCGGGGATGGCCCGCAGCGGTACGTCGTCGGGGTCGTCGAGCCGCGGCAGCGAGTCGAGCAGCCCCCGGGTGTACGGGTGCGCGGGAGCGCCGAACAGGGTGTCCACCGGGGCCTGTTCGGCGGCCCGACCGCCGTACATCACGAGCACCTCGTGGGCGACCCGGGCCACCACGCCCAGATCGTGGGTGATCATGACGACGGAGAGGCGGCGCTCCTCCTGGAGCCGGGCGAGCAGATCGAGGATCTGGGCCTGCACGGTGACGTCGAGCGCGGTGGTCGGCTCGTCGGCGATGAGCAGGTCCGGTTCGCAGACGAGCGCCATCGCGATCATGACCCGCTGCCGCATGCCGCCGGAGAACTGGTGCGGGTACTCGCCCGCCCTGCGCTTCGGCTCGGGGATGCCGACCTCGGCCAGGGCCTCGACGGCCCGGGCGCGGGCGGCGGCCCGCCGGGTGCCGAAGTGGACCCGGTGGTGCTCGGCGATCTGCTCGCCGACCGTGTAGTACGGGTGGAGACTGGACAGCGGGTCCTGGAAGATCATCGCCATCCGCCGGCCGCGCAGCCGGTTCAGCTCCCGGTCGGGCAGGCCGACGAGTTCGCGTCCGTCGAGGACGACGGAGCCGGTGACCTCGGCGCCGGTGTGCAGGCCCATGACGGCGAGCGAGGTCACGGACTTGCCGGAGCCGGACTCGCCGACGATGCCGAGGGTGCGGCCGTGCGGCACGTCGAAGGAGAGGGAGTCCACGGCCCGGACGGGGCCGCGCGGGGTCGGGAAGGTGACGCTGAGGTCCCGGACCGTCAGGAGCGGTGCGGTGTCGGCCATCAGTACCTCACTCGCGGGTCGACGACGGCGTACAGCAGGTCCACGACCAGGTTGGCGACGACGATGAAGGTGGCGGCGAGCAGCGTCACCCCGAGGATGACGGGCTGGTCGCCGGTGGTGAGCGCCCCGTAGAAGAGGCGTCCGACGCCGGGCAGTCCGAAGAGGGACTCGGTGATGACGGCGCCGGCGAGGAGCCCGCCGAGGTCCATGCCGAAGATGGTGAGGATCGGGGTCATCCCGGCCCGCAGGCCGTGCTTGACGACGACCGTGCGGCGCGGCAGGCCCTTGGCGCGGGCGGTGCGGATGTACGGCTCCGCCATGGACTCGATCATGGCGCCGCGGCTCTGCCGGGCGTACATCGCGGCGTACAGGATCGCGAGCGCCAGCCACGGCAGCAGCAGGTTGGAGGCCCAGGCCAGCGGGTCGGAGGCGAAGGGGACGTACTGCGGGTAGGGGAGCAGTCCGGTGAGCCGGATCATCCCGTAGATGAGGAGGACGGAGGTGAAGTAGACGGGCAGGGAGGCGGCGGCGACCGCGCCGACCATGAGGGCCCGGTCGGTGAGGGTGTCCTTGCGGAGCGCCGCCGTGACCCCGGCGGTGAGGCCGAGGGCCAGCCAGAGCACGGCGGCACCGGTGGCGAGCGAGGCGGAGACCGGGAGCCGGTCGACGAGCAGGTCCCAGACGCCCTCGCTGTTCTCGTACGAGTAGCCGAGGCAGGGGAAGTCGCAGGTCAGGGTGTACTGCCCGGATCCCATGGTCCGGCCGGTGAAGACCCCGGTGACGAAGTCGGCGAACTGGCGCCACAGCGGGGCGTCGAGGCCCATGCTGGCGCGGATCGCCTCCAGACGCTCGTCGCTGCACGCCTTGCCGCAGGCGGCGGCGGCCGGGTCGGACGGCAGGACGTAGAAGATGGTGAAGGTGACGGCGGCGATGGCGAGGAGGACGCCGAGCATCCCGAGGAGCCGGCGGCCGAGGTAGAGGATCACGTACGGCTCCCCCGGGGATCGAGGACGTCGCGCAGCGCGTCGCCGAGGAGGGTGAACGCCAGCACGGTGAGGAAGAGGCAGAGGCTCGGGACGAGGAAGTACATGGGGTCCGTGTCGTAGTAGGCGACGCTCTCCGCGATCATCTGGCCCCAGGACGGGGTCGGCGGGCGGACTCCGACGCCGAGGTAGCTGAGCGCGGCCTCGGTGGCGATCATCCCGGGGATCATCAGCGTGGTGTACGCGATGACGGGCCCCGCGACGCCCGGGAGGATGTCGCGGGCGAGGATCCGCCAGGGGCCGGAGCCGCCGACGCGGGCCGCGTCGACGTACTCGCGGTGCTTGAGCGAGAGGGTCTGGCCGCGGACGACCCGGGCGACGCCGGGCCAGCCGAAGAGGCCGATGACGAGGACCATCAGGAGGATCCGGTTGACGTCCCGGGCCACCGACATCATCGCGATCATGAAGATGAGGGAGGGGAAGGACATCGTGAGGTCCATCAGCCGGGACAGCACGGTGTCGGTGCGGCCGCCGAAGTAGCCGGCGGCGATCCCGGCCGTGGTGCCGGCCAGGACGACGATCGCGGTGGCGGCGAAGGCGATGAGCAGCGAGACCTGGGCGCCGTGCACGACCCGGGCGAACAGGTCGCGGCCGGTGACGGGTTCGACGCCGAGCCAGTGCTCGGCGGAGACCCCGCCGAACGACCCGAGCGGCAGTCCGCCGAGGTACGGGTCGACGGCGGACTTGTCGAACTCCTCCGGGCCCCAGCCGCCCAGCGCGGAGATCAGCGGGGCGGCCGCGGCCATCACCGCGAAGAGGACGACGACGGCGAGCGAGACCTTGAGGGAGGCGCGGCGGCGCAGTTCGGCGAGGACGAGCCGCCAGGCCCCGCCGCCCTCACCCGCGGGCGGGGAGGCGGTGGCCGTGACGGTCGTGGTCGGGGTGGTCATGGAGGGGCGTCCTTCAGTTCGCGCTCTTCGACGGGTCCTTGAGGCCGACCGTCGCGTAGTCGAGCTGGCCGCCGTACGAGGCGTGGCCGAAGGCGCCGGCGATGTTGGTGCCGACGAGGAGGGTGCGGCGCTTCGTGGCGACGGGGACGACCGGGGCCTTGGCGAGGATCTGCCCGTCGAGCTCCTGCCACGCCTTGTTCGCCTGGGCGGCGTCGGTCATGGTGGCGATCTCGTCCATGCGCTTCATGGTGGCGTCGTCGCGGAAGAGCGAGTGGTTGCCGGAGTTGCCCTTCTCCTTGATGTAGCGGCCGTCGAAGACGAAGGGCAGGAAGGTGGAGCCGGAGGGGTAGTCCGGGCACCAGCCGGTGTAGACGAGGTCGGTGCGGTTCTTGGTGTCGCCGATGGTGTCGTAGAAGGCGGACGGGTCGACGGTCTCGATGGTCACCTTGATGCCGGCCCGGCCCAGGGACTGCTGGACGGCCTCGCCGACGGCCTTGTCGCCGGTGGAGACGATGATGCTGGTGGAGAAGCCGTCGGCCTTCCCGGCCTCCTTGAGCAGCTGCTTGGCCTTCTCGACGTCACCGGTGAGCGGGATCTTCAGGGTGTCGGGCTGCTTGCCGCCGTCGAAGAGGGAGCCGGGCATGGTGGCGGTGGAGGCGTCGTTGAGGGCCGGGCCGCCGACGGCGGTGATGACGGCCTCGCGGTCGAGGGCGTGCTGTACGGCCTGCCGGACCTTCACGTTGTCGAAGGGGGCCCGGCCGGTGTGCATCTGGAGCATGTCGGTGCAGCTGCTGGACTCGGCGAGCAGCCGGGCCTTCACGTCGGGCTTGGTGAGCACCTTCGGGGTGGACTCGGGGCGGAGGGAGGCCCACGGGACGGCGGAGGCGTCGGCGCCGGAGGAGGCGATGAGCCGGTCGTCGACCTGGCCGCCCTTCAGGCCCATGGTGACGACGATCCGGTCCGGGTACGCCTTGCGGACCTGGTCCGTCGCCGGGTCCCAGTGGGTGTTGCGGGCCAGGACGATCTGCTTGCCCCGGGAGTACGTCTCGATCTTGTACGGCCCCGAGGAGAACGGCCGGTTGTCGTACTGGGGTCCCTTGTCCTGCGCCTTGGGCACCGGCGAGAAGGTCGGCAGGGTCGCGGCGAAGGGGAACTCGGCGAAGGGCGTGCGGAGTTCGAAGACGATCGTGCGGGCGTCGGGGGTCTTCACCGAGTCGAGGTGCTTGCCCTGCGCGGGGCCCTGGTAGCCCTCGGCGCCGGCGAGGTAGCGGGCCGCGTAGTCGGGGCCGCCGGGCAGGTCGGGGGAGAAGGACCGCTCGACGTTGTACTTGACGTCCTGGGCGGTGATCGGGGTGCCGTCCTCGTACTTCAGGCCGGGCTTGAGGCGGAAGGTCCAGGTCTTCGCCCCGTTGGAGGGGGTGCCGAGGTCCTCGGCGAGGTCGGGGACGAGCTCGGTGCCCTTGGCGCCGGGCTCGGCCTTGTAGGTGACGAGGGTGCGGTAGAGCAGCCGGGTGCCGAAGTCCATGTCGGGCATGACCCAGTTGCGGGCCGGGTCGAGGTGGGTGAAGTCCTGGTTGGACAGGACGGTGAGGGTGCCGCCCTTCTGCGGGGTGCCGCCGAGGACCGCGCCGGCGTTGGCCGCGGCGGGGTTCTTCCGTTCCCGGTCACCGGTGGAGTCGCCGGACGAGCCGTCGGAGCAGGCCGAGAGGCCGAGGGCGAGGGCGGACACCAGGGCGGTGGCCAGGGTGCGGGTGCGCTTGTTCATGAAGGTCACTCCGAGGAAGAGCTGCAGGGCGTGCAGAGTGGTCGGACAGCCAGAGCGGCCGGAATGTGACCCGTAACATAGTAATGTGAAATTGTACTGACAAGCCATTGGACCGCCCCGGACCCGTCCGTTATGCATCCGTGTCCGGCGGGCCGCCCAGGGAGGAGCCCTCATGCACCCCGCGTACGCCACCACCGACCACACCTTCACCCTCCCCCTCGACCACGCCCGCCCCGACGGCCCCACCCTGGAGGTCTTCGCCCGCGAGGTCGCCGACCCCGCCCGCGCCGGCGAGGAACTGCCCTGGCTGCTCTTCCTCCAGGGCGGCCCCGGCGGCAAGTCCCCGCGCCCCACCGCCGGTTCGCCCGGCTGGCTGCCGCACGCCCTGAAGACCCACCGGGTCCTCCTGCTCGACCAGCGCGGCACCGGCCGCTCCACCCCCGTCACCGCCCGCGCCGCCGCCCGCTTCGACAGCCCGGAACGGCTCGCCGCCCACCTCGGCCACTTCCGGGCGGACGCCATCGTCGACGACGCCGAGCTGATACGCCGCCGCCTCTGCGGCGACACCCCCTGGGAGACCCTCGGCCAGAGCTACGGCGGCTTCCTCACCCTCACCTACCTCTCCCGCGCGCCCCGGGGCCTGCGCGCCTGCTACGTCGCCGGCGGCCTGCCCGGCCTCACCGCCACCGCCGACGACGTCTACGCCCGCACCTACCCGCGCGTCCGCGACCGGGTCCTCGACTTCTACGCCCGCTACCCCGAGGACGCCGGCCGCCTGCGCGGGCTGCTCGACCACCTCGCCGCCGCCGACGTCCGCCTGCCGGACGGCGACCGGCTCACCCCACACCGCCTGCGCACCCTCGGCCTCATGCTCGGCATGGGGGACGGGTTCGAGCGCCTGCACTGGCTGCTCGACGAGGCCCTGGACCCGGACGGCACCCCCACGGACACCTTCCTCCACCAGGTCATGACCCTGACCGGCTTCACCGACAACCCGCTCTTCGCCGTCCTCCAGGAGAGCCTGTACGGACAGGGCGCCGGGCCCACCGGCTGGGCCGCCCACCGCGCCCTCGCCGACCACCCCGACTTCGCCAAGGAGGAAGAGGGCGCCGGGGACGCCGAACTCCCGCTGCTCACCGGCGAGATGATGTACCCCTGGATGTTCCGGGAGATCGCCGGGCTTCGCCCCTTCGCCGAGGCCGCCGACCTGCTCGCCGCCCGCGCCGACTGGCCCCCGCTGTACGACCTCGGGCGCCTCGCCGCCAACGAGGTGCCGCTCGCCGCCGTCGTCTACCACGACGACATGTACGTGGACGCCGGTCTCTCCCTCGACACCGCCCGCCGGATCGGCGCCGCCCGCGCCTGGGTCACCAACGAGTGGGAGCACGACGGCCTCAACGCCTCAGGCGGCCGAGTGCTCGCCCGGCTCATGGACATGGCGGCCGGCCGGGTCTGACGCCCTCCCGGCGACCAGCGCGAAGGTGACGGTGATGAGGAGCGCCCAGGCGCCGAACTTGGCGACGGAGACCGGCTGCCAGCCGTCGAGCTGGTCCGGATAGCTCCAGGCGCCGACGTAGGTGGCGGCGTTCTCCGCGATCCAGAGGAAGAAGCCGATGAGGACGAAGGAGAGCGCGAGCGGCATCCGGTGGTCCTCCTCGCCGACCCGGAACCGGACCCAGGTGCCGGCGGTGGCGAGGAGCAGCAGCGCCGCCAGCACCCAGCGGGCGTCGGGCAGCCAGTGGTGGCTGAAGAAGTTGAGGTAGACCGCCCCGGCGAGGACCGCCATGACCCGGGGCCGGTAGCCGGTCAGACGCAGGTCGAACAGGCGCCAGGCGCGGCAGACGTAACTGCCGACGGCCGCGTACAGGAAGCCGCCGTAGAGCGGGACGCCGCCGAACTTGGTGACCGCGTCCTCCGGATAGCTCCAGGACCCCATGCGGACCTTGACCAGTTCGAAGAGCAGGCCGATCAGATGGCAGACCGCGATGACCGCGACGTCCCGCCCGCTGTCCCAGCCGAGCCGCCAGGCCAGGACGGTGAGCGCGATCCCGTAGCCGAGGAGCAGGTCGTAGCGGGCGACGGGCAGGTCGGGCAGGAGCGCCGACACCGCGATGCCGCCGACGAGCGCGACGGCGAAGGCGCAGCAGCGCGCTTCGAGCAGCGCGAAGCGCAGGAGCTGGCGGAGGGCGTGCGGGAGCCGGGTCCGGCGGAGGCCGTGTGCGATCGGGGCGGTCGGGGAGTCCATGGGAGAGGGGACGCGCCCGCACCCGTGTGCGGTTTCCCCGGGTCAGTGGTGGCCGTGGTGGCGGGCGCAGCGCGGGCCGGTGAGCAGGCGGCGGACCATGTCGCCGGCCGTGGCGGCGTCGCGGGCCTCGGCGGGGAAGAGGAGACGGAGGTCGCAGTGGCCCTCGCCGTACTCGCAGCGCAGCGAGACCGCGTGTCGGTCCATGGCGAGCGGGAGGGTGCGGAGGACGCCGTGCGGGAGACGGGAACCGGCGAGGACGACCAGGTCCGAGACGAGGTCGGCGTGGGCGTCGGCGAGGTGGGTGAGGAGCGCGGCCTCGTCGAGCGCGAGCGGGTCGGGGGCGGCGAGGGCGTACGCGACGGGGGAGACGTCCTCGGTCCCGGTGCCGGTGCGGAGGGTGATCCGGGCGAGGTCGAGGCGGAGCGCGCCGAGCTCGCCGGGGACGGCGGGGGCGAGTCGGCCGGTGAGCGCGACCCGGGCGCGGACCCGGTCGCGCAGCGCGGTGGGGGCGATGTCGGTGAGGTCGACACGGGCGTCGAGCGCGCCGAGCGGGGCACGGGCGAGGTGCCCGGAGAGCGGGGTGTCGGCGGGCGGGTGGAGGGTGATCCGGCCGCGGGCGCCGACGGTGTGCGCGCCGAGCAGGTCGTAGGTCTGTCCGTCGAGGGTGAGCGAGAGGGAGACGGCCCGGGCCAGGACGGAGCGGACCTGTTCCGCGGCGGTCTGCCGGGGCGGGGCGGGGGAGGGGGCGACGCTCACGGTGACTCTCCTCGATCGGATTTTAGGTAAGGCTAACCTAACCATCCCTGGGGTGGGGTGTCCAGAACCCCCGGCCCGTCGGTGAGCGGGGGTCAGGGGCCGACCGAGCGCCAGATGCGGTCGGGGAGGAGGCGGGCGGCCTCTTCGAGATCGACGTCGCCCAGAGTGAGCCAGCGGCGGGCCATGCCGACGACCGGGCCCAGGACGAGGCTCTCGATGACCGGGGTGGGCAGGTCGGCGAGCTCGCCGACCCTGCGGTGGCCGTCGAGCCAGTGCTCGATCGGGGTGAGCCGCGCCTCCTGGTTGTCGCGGATCTCGGTGGCGCGGGCCATCCCCTCCTGGTCCGCGAAGGGGGAGTGCAGCAGGCGGGCGGCGGCCGGCTGGGTGCGGACGAAGTCCAGATAGGCGTGGACGACCGCCTCGATGCCGGAACGGGCGTCCTGATGGGAGGTCAGGGCGGTGGCCAGTTCGCCGAGGAGGCGGCCGAGCCAGCGCAGGGCGAGGGCGCTGATCACCCCGTGGAGGTTGCCGAAGTGGTGGTAGACGCTGCCGGTGCTGACCCCGCTCACCCGGGTCAGGGCGGAGACGGTGAGGCCCGCCTCCCCCTCGCGCGCGTAGAGGTCGAGCGCGGCGTCGAGGACGCGTTCGACGGTGACTTCTCCGCGCTGCTGCTTCCGGCTCATCGAGCGGGGTGCCCCTTCGGTCCGTGCCGTCCCCGGCCTGCTTCTTCCGTACCTGGTCAGCATAGGAGGCGTGGGCGCGGTCGGATCCCCGCGCGTGGGGCGGCCGGATCCCCTTGCCTGGGCGCGGCCGGATCCCCGTGTGTGGGTGCTGCGCCGGTCTCGGGCCGGGGCCGGGAGTCTCAGGCCAGGGCCAGGAAGAGCTTCTCCAGCTCCTCCTCCGTCATCGGGGGTGCGTCCGCCGCGTCGTCGGCGAGGCACTGCCGCATCCCGCTCGCCACGATCTTGAACCCGGCCCGGTCCAGCGCCCGCGAGACGGCGGCCAGCTGTGTCACCACGTCCTTGCAGTCGCGGCCCGCCTCGACCATCGCGATCACCCCGGCCAGCTGCCCCTGGGCGCGCCGCAGGCGGTTCAGCACCGGCGTCACCGCCTCCTCGTCGACCTGCACGGCGATCCTCCTTCGCTCGCCCCCTCCTGTGCATGATACCCCTAGGGGTATCAATCCAGCTGATCTCGCGGATGTCGGAACCAGCCGCACGGGGCTGCGCGTGGTGCACTGCGGAAACGATCACCGTCGAAAGGACGTCCGTGCACTCCCAGAGCCCCGGCGCCTCCCGCCGGACCGCCCTCGCCCTCGGCGCCGGTACGGCGCTGACCGCCGCCCTCGGCCTCGCCGGCGCCGGAACCGCCCACGCCTCGACGGCCGGCACCCCCGCCGGCGAGCGGGTCACCGCCCGTCTCCGCGCCCTGGAGGAGCGGTACGGCGCCCGCCTCGGCGTCTACGCCCACGACGTGCGCACCGGCCGCACGATCGCCCACCGGGAGCGCGAACGCTTCCCGATGTGCTCGGTCTTCAAGACCCTCGCCGTCGCGGCCGTCCTGCGCGACCTCGACCACGACGGCACCTTCCTCGCCCGCCGCATCCGCTACACGGCGACCGACGTCGAGCGCTCCGGCTACTCGCCGCGGACCGAACTGGCGGAGAACCTCGCCCACGGCATGACCGTCGCCGAACTCTGCGACGCCGCCATCCGGTTCAGCGACAACACCGCCGCCAACCTGCTCCTGCGCGAGCTGGGCGGACCCACCGCCGTCACCCGCTTCGCCCGCTCGACCGGCGACCCCGTCACCCGGCTGGACCGCTGGGAGCCCGAGCTGAACTCCGCCGAACCCTGGCGGACCACCGACACCACCACTCCGCGCGCCATCGCCCGCACCTACGGCCGGCTCGTCCTCGGCCGCGTCCTGGAGCCCGCCGACCGCGCCCTCCTCACCGACTGGCTGCTCCGCAACACCACCAGCGACACCCGGTTCCGCAAGGGCCTCCCGCCGGAGTGGACGGTCGCCGACAAGACCGGTGGCGGTGCCCACGGCACCAACAACGACGTCGGCGTCACCTGGCCGCCGGACGGCGGCCCGATCCTCCTCGCCGTCCTCACCACCCGCCCGGACCCGGAGGCCGAGGGCCTCCCCGAACTGGTGGCCGCCGCCGCGGAGATCGTCGCCGACGAGCTGCGCTGACGGCATCCCGCCGTGAGCCGCGGGGCCGCGCGGCGGAGTGCACCGGGAGCGGGCGGGGCACGCTCCCGGTGCCGACGGAAGAAGCCGGCCCCGTCCGCCCCGGGGTCCTCCGGTCCGTCGGCCGTGCGTCCGCGCACGTCACGGACACCGAGGAACCGAGGTGAGGACCCGCGTTGGCGACCGACCGCTACGGCAACACCCTGCACGCCTGCACCCCCGAAGGGGCCGGGCATCTGGACCGGGCCGTGGAGGCCCTGCTCTTCTTCCGGCCCGAGGTGACCCCGGCCGTCGAGGACGCCCTCGCGGCGAGCCCCGACTCGCCCGACGCCCAGGCGTTCGCCGTCTACCTGGGGGTGCTGGGCACCGAGCACACCGCCGCCGCCACGGCCCGGGCGCGCTTCGCACGCTGGTCGGCCGGCCGTGACACCCGCTCGCTGCCCGCCCGCGAGCGGCTCCACCTGGCCGCCGCCGGGGCCTGTCTCGCCGGCGACCTGCACGGGGCCGGCGACCTCCTGGAGGAGCTGTCCCTCGCGTATCCGAGGGACGCGCTCGCGCTCTTCGCCGGGCACCAGCTGGACTTCCTCACCGGTGACGCCGTCCGGCTGCGGGACCGGATCGGCGGCGCCCTGTCGGCGTGGGGGAGGGCCGACGAGCACCGGGGGCCGCTGCTCGGCATGTACGCCTTCGGCCTGGAGGAGTCGGGGCACTACCGGCGCGCGGAGGAGGCCGGCGCGGCGGCCCTGGAGCGGCACCCGAGGGACGTGTGGGCCGTGCACGCCGTCACCCACACGTACGAGATGCAGGGCAGGATCGCCGAGGGCGTCGCCTTCCTCGACGCCCGCGCGGCGGACTGGACCCGCGGCAACTACCTGACCGTGCACAACTGGTGGCACTACGCCCTGTACGCCCTGGAGGCGGGCGCGGAGGAGACCGCGCTGCGCGTCTACGACGCGGCCGTCCACCACGAGGAGTCGGCGGGGCTCGCCATGGAACTCCTCGACGCCGCCGCACTGTTGTGGCGGCTCCACCTGGCCGGCCGGGAGGAGCCGGAGCGCTGGGCGCGGCTCGCCGACGCCTGGGCCGAGCGGGCCGACCCGCCGTTCTACGCCTTCAACGACGCCCACGCGGTGATGGCGTACGTGGGGGCCGGCCGGATCGCGCGAGCCGAGGCGCTGGTGGCCGACCGGCGGCGGTGGCTGGCCGACGACGGGAGCCCCCGGGACCGGTCCAACCGCGTCATGACGGCGGAGATCGGGCTCCCGGTCTGCGAGGCGCTGGTGGCGCAGGGCCGCGGCGACCACGCCACCGTGGTGGAGCTGCTGTGGCCGGTACGGCGCCGGCTCCAGGTCTTCGGCGGCAGCCACGCCCAACGGGACGCCGTCCAGCGGACCTTGCTGGAGTCGGCGCTCGCCGCGGGGGACCACGACCGGGCCCGGCTGCTGCTGAGCGAGCGGGACGGGCTGCGGCCGGACAGCCCGTACAACTGGCTGGGCCGGGCCCGGCTGGCCGACGCGATCGGCGACGCGGCCCTCGCGGCGGTGGCGCGCGAGCGGGCGGAGGACGCGAGGAAGGGGCTGAGGCCGACCGCACCCGGTCTCACCGGCGTACCGGAGGCCGATCCCGCCGGCGTACCGGAGGCCAGGCCCACCGGCGTGCCCGGGACCGGTTCCGCCGACGTGTCCGAGACCGGTCTCTGACACCGGGTCCGACCTGGGGCTTCGGCGTTCGGCCCCCCGACCGGACGCCGAAGCCCGTCAACTGGTGCGTGCACAGGGCTTGTCAGTGCAATTTCACATTACTATGTTACAGCTTGCGCGGCGGACGGATGTCTCTCCGTCAACTCGCGTTCAGATTCCTCTGATTCGGCCGCGCCAACCCCCCTCATCCCCACCTTCAGGAGACCTCGTGTCCCAGTACAGAGTCGCGCGCTCCTCCCTCCTCGCCACCGCGATAGCGGTGACCCTCGTCGCATCCGCGGGGCAGGCCGCGACCCAGGCGGCGGAGGCCCCCGCCCCCCGCGCCGCCACGTCCGCCGTTCCCGGCGCCTTCGCACCCACCGCCGCCGCCGAGCCGAACCCCTTCGACGAGGTGGAGCGTTTCGCCAAGGCCCGTACGGTCACGCCCGCCCCGGCCCCCGCCCCCGGCGGCACCGGCGACACCAGGGCCCGCGTCCCCGGTCCGGCGAAGAAGAGCGCGAAGAGCACGGCCGCGCACGAGAAGGCGCAGGCCACGGCCGCCGCCACCCTCGCGGTCGGGGTCCCCTGCACCCTCGACGGGATCACCGGCCTCTCCCCGGCGGCCTTCGCCGACTTCCTCGCCGACCCCGCCGTCACCGCCGACGGCTGTCTGCGCGGCCTGATCTGGACCTGGGACGCCCGCCTCGCCCCGGTGATGTCCGACGCCCACGTCCAGGCCGTCGCCCACCGGATATCCGGCCTGGCCGCCGCCCACGACGGCCGGAACTCCTCCCACCTGGAGGAGATGTTCACCTACCTCCACGCGGTCGCCTACCACGACTTCTCGCGCTCCGAGATCGACATCACCGACGCCCCGACCGTCGACGCGATCCGCCGCGCCATCGCCGCCTTCGGCTCCGCCGCCCGCACCTTCGACGTCACGGCGAGCAACGCCCGCACCCTCCGCGAGGCCCTCTACATCGGCAGCGCCCCCGGCCTGCGCCAGCACCAGCTCGGTCTGATCACCAAGGTCCTCGCCACCATGGACCCGGCGCACCCCGCCACGAACCAGGACCCGACCTGGGCGGGCGCCGCACTCGCCGCCCTCTCCGTCAACTACCTGGGCGTCTACCCCGGCAACCAGGACACGGCCTTCCACTCCGCCGTCGCCGCCGACCCCGCCTACCGCGCCGTCTTCAAGGCCTTCGCCGGATACACCCACCTCAAGGGCGGCGCCAACGCCTGGGTCGCCCGCGACGCGCTCAGCGAGTACGGGCGCTTCGGCCAGATCGCCGGTCTGCGCGACGGCGTCGTCGCCGACCTCGGCGCCATGATCGGCCCCGTCGAGTCCGCCTGGGGCTCCGGCAGCCAGCCCTGGGCCAAGATCGTCAACTGGCTGAACTTCTACGACGCCTGCGCCCCGTACGGCGTCTGCAAGGCAGACATCGAGGCCCGGATCCTCCCGTACACCTACACCTACGACACCGGGACCGGCGCCGCCCTCAAGGTCCGCACCGGCCTCGACCGGGCCACCGTCGACCAGCTCTACTACGCGAGCAAGCAGGTCAAGGCGCAGTTCCACCGGGTGGTCGGCAGCGAGCAGCCGCTGGCCGGCGACCCCAACACCACGCTCAACATCGTGCTGTACGGCTCGCGCGCCGACTACGAGAACTACCACCCGATCCTGACCGGGTACGACACCAACAACGGCGGCATCTACATCGAGAACGGCGCCACCTTCTACACCTACCAGCGCCGCGTCCCGCAGGACTCCTCGCTCACCCTGGAGGAGCTGTTCCGCCACGAGTACACCCACTACCTCAACGGCCGCTTCGCCGTCCCCGGCTTCTTCGGCCAGGGCCCCTGGTACCAGGGCGACCGCACCACCTTCATGGACGAGGGCACGGCCGAGTTCTTCGACGGCGCCACCCGCGACGACGGCATCGCCGTCCGCAAGTCCCTGGTGCGCGGCATCATCAACGACACCGCGGGCGGCGGCCCGCGGATGAACCTCCGGCAGATCCTGCACGCCACCTACGACGGCGACGGCTTCCGCTTCTACAACTACGCGGGCACCTTCTTCGAGTTCCTGTGGACCGAGCGCCCCTCGCTGATCCGCGAGATGTACACCCACCTCCGCAACGACGACGTCGCCGCGTACGACGCCTGGCGCGAGCGGCTCAGCTCCGACGCCGGACTCCAGCAGGGGTACGACCGCTTCCTGGACGCCCAGATCGCCAAGGTCGACCAGCTCTTCGTGCCGAACACCACCTACACGCCCAACGGGCAGCTCACGTACTCGACCGTCGCCGGGGTGAAGGCCGCCTTCGCCAACGCCACGTACAACACGCCGGACTGCGTCGAGAAGGGCGAGCCCGGCAAGCGCCGCTTCGAATGCACCGGCCGGATCACCGCCAACCTGGCGAACGCGAGCAGCGACGACCAGAACTTCAAGGACATGTCCGAGACGGTCGACTACTTCATCCTCGACCGCGCGGGCGCCGCGCTCAACAACCTGGCCGACATGAACTGCAGCTTCGGGCCGATCGAGATCTGGTCCAACAGGGTCGCGGGCACGTCGAGCTTCCGCTGCGAAGGCCCGCTGCGCAGCTGACCGGACATCCGCCGTGCCCAGGGGCCGAGAGCCCCTGGGCACCAGCTGAAGAATGTGACATATTACTGCCGTGCCCAACAGACACTCCCCAGACGTCGTGATCATCGGAGCCGGCGTCGTCGGAGCCGCCTGCGCCTACTACGCGGCCCGCTCCGGACTCACCGTCGCCGTGGTCGACCGCGGTCCCGTCGCGGGCGGCACCACCGGTGCCGGGGAAGGCAACCTGCTCGTCTCCGACAAGGAGGCGGGCCCCGAGCTCGACCTCGCGCTGCTGTCCACGAGACTCTGGCGCGGACTCTCCGGCCTACTCCCGCCGGAGACCGAGTACGAGCCCAAGGGCGGGCTCGTCGTGGCGCCCGACGAGCCCGCCCTCAAGGCCCTCCGCTCCTTCGCGGAGGGCCAGCGGGCGGCCGGCGTCACCGCCACCGAGATCCCCGCCGACCGGCTCGCCGACCTCGAACCCCACCTCGCCCCCGGCCTCGCCGGCGGCTTCCACTACCCGCAGGACGCCCAGGTCCAGCCCGCGCAGGCGGCCGCCCGGCTGCTCGCAGCCTCCGGCGCCGCGCTCCACCCCGGCGAGGAGGTCACGGAGATCCTCCGCGACCCGGCGACCGGAGCCGTACGCGGCGTACGCACCGCGCGGCGCGAACTCCTCGCCCCCGCCGTCGTCAACGCCGCAGGCACCTGGGGCGGCGAGGTCGCCCGGCTCGCCGGCGTCCCCCTCCCGGTCCTGCCCCGCCGCGGCTTCGTCCTCGTCACCGAGCCCCTGCCGCGGATCGTCCGGCACAAGGTCTACGCCGCCGACTACATCGCCGACGTGGCCAGCGGCTCCGCCGCCCTCCAGTCCTCCGCCGTCGTCGAGGGCACCCCCGCGGGGCCCGTCCTCATCGGCGCCACCCGCGAACGCGTCGGTTTCGACCGCTCGCTCTCCACCGAGGCCCTGCGCCGGCTCGCCGCCCAGGCCGCCGCCCTCTTCCCGGTCCTCGCCGACGTCCAGGTCCTCCGCGCCTACCACGGCTTCCGGCCCTACCTGCCCGACCACCTCCCGGCGATCGGACCCGACCCGCGCGTCCCCGGCCTCCACCACGCCTGTGGTCACGAAGGAGCGGGCATCGGCCTCGCCCCCGCCACCGGAGCGCTCGTCGCCGCCGCCCTCACCGGCGCCGAACCCCCGCTCGACCCCCATCCGTTCCGCCCCGAGCGCGACTTCGGCCCCGCGGACGCCCCGAGCCAGGAGCAGCAGAGTTGAGCCCCCGCACCCCGCGCGCCCTCGTCGGAGGCGCGCCCCAGGAGACCTTCACCTTCCGCTTCGACGGGCGGGAGATCCCGGCCGCCGCCGGGCAGACCGTCGCCGCCGCCCTCTGGGGCGCGGGGGTCCTCGCCTGGCGCACCACCCGGCACGGCGGCGAAGCCCGCGGCGCCTTCTGCGGGATCGGCCAGTGCTTCGACTGCCTCGTCACCGTCGACGGCACCCCCAACCGCCGCGCCTGCCTCGTCCCGGCCCGCCCCGGCGGCCTCGTCACCAGCCAGGAGGGAACCGGTCATGACGACCTCGCCGTCTGAGTCGCCCGAGGGCGTCGACCTCGCGGTCGTCGGGGCCGGACCCGCCGGGCTCGCCGCCGCCGTCACCGCCGCGTCCCTCGGCCTGACCGTCACGCTGCTCGACGCGGCCGCCCGCCCCGGAGGCCAGTACTACCGCCATCCGGACCCGGCCCTCGGCGCCGACCGCCCCCAGGCCCTGCACCACGGCTGGGCCGCCTTCGCGGGCCGAGAGGCCGAGCTGCGCGCCCACGAACGCGCGGGCCGCATCCGGTACCTGGCGAACCATCAGGTCTGGAGCGTCACCGGGTCGGGTACCGACTGGACGCTGCACGCGCGCACCGACGAGTCCGCCGACTCCGCCGCCGCCCCGGTGCGGGCTCGCGCGGTGCTGCTCGCCACGGGCGCGTACGAACGCCAACTGCCCTTCCCCGGCTGGACCCTGCCCGGGGTCGTCGGCGCCGGGGGAGCGCAGGCCATGCTCAAGAGCGGGCTCGTCCTCCCGGGACGGAGGGTCGTCGTCGCCGGCAGCGGCCCCCTGCTGCTCGCCGTCGCCGCCTCCCTCTCCGCCGCGGGCGCCCGGGTGCCCGCCGTCGTCGAGGCCGCCGGGTACACCCCGTACGCCCGCCACACCGGCACCCTGCTGCGCAACCCCGCCAAGCTCGCCGAAGCCGCCCTCTACGGAGGGGCGTTGCTGCGCCGCCGGGTCCGGCCGCTGCTCCGGCACGCCGTCGTCGAGGCGCACGGCACCGACCGGGTCGAGGCCGTCACCGTCGCCCGGCTCGACGGGGAGTGGCGGCCCGTGCCCGGCACCGGGCGGCGCATCCCCTGCGACGCCCTCGCCGTCGGCCACGGCCTCGTCCCCGAGCTCTCCCTCGCCACCGCCCTCGGCTGCGCCACCCGCACCGCCGCGGACGGCGCCGTCGCCCTCGTCCTCACCCCCGGCCTGCGCACCTCGGTCCCCGGTGTCTGGGCGGCGGGCGAGACCGGCGGCGTCGGAGGCGCCCAGCTCGCCCTCGTGGAGGGGGAGATCGCGGCCCACTCGGTGGCGGACCGGCCCGTACCCGCCCCTCTCGCCCGGAGCCGCGCACGCCTGCGCGCCTTCGCCGACGCCATGGGCGCCGCCCACGAACCCGGCTCCGGCTGGACCGGATGGCTCCGCGAGGAGACGGCGGTCTGCCGCTGCGAGGAGGTGCCCGCCGGACGGGTCCGCGAGGCGGTGACCGAGCTCGGCGCCACCGACGCGCGCACGGTCAAGCTGCTGACCCGGGCCGGGATGGGCTGGTGCCAGGGCCGGATGTGCGGCCCCGCCGTCGCCGCGCTGGCCGGGAACGGACCGGCCCCCGACCGGCGGCCGCTGGCCTGCCCCGTACCACTCCGGCAGCTCGCCGAACTGCCGCCCGACGCCGTTTCCTAGACCCCCTTTTCCGTGGCCGCCGCACTCTTGTGGCCACCGCACACCCCCTAGTAAAATGTCACACACTACAAAGGAGCACGTACGATGACCGACACTCGCATCCGCCCCTGGCACGGCATCATGGTCGCCACCACCCTGCCGCTGCGCGAGGACCTCTCCGTCGACCTCGACGCCTACGCCGCCCACGTCCGCTGGCTCCTCGACAACGGCTGTGACGGCGTCGTGCCCAACGGTTCGCTGGGCGAGTACCAGACCCTCACCGACGCCGAGCGCGCCGCGGTCGTCCGTACCGCCGTCGAGGCCGCGGGCGACGGATCCCGCGTCATGCCCGGCGTCGCCGCCTACGGCTCCGCCGAGTCCCGCCGCTGGGCCGAGCAGGCCGCCGAGGCCGGCGCCGGCTCCGTCCTCCTCCTGCCGCCCAACGCCTACCGCGCCGACGAGGAGGCCGTCCGCGCCCACTACGCCGAGGTCGCCGAGGCCGGGCTGCCGATCGTCGCGTACAACAACCCCATCGACACCAAGGTCGACCTCACCCCGGCCCTCCTCGCCCGCCTCCACGCCGACGGGCACATCGTCGCCGTCAAGGAGTTCAGCGGCGACGTCCGCCGCGCCTACGAGATCGCCGAACTCGCCCCCGGACTCGACCTCCTCGTCGGTGCCGACGACGTCCTCCTGGAACTCGCCATCGCCGGCGCCGTCGGCTGGATCGCCGGCTACCCCAACGCCCTGCCGGAGTCCTCCGCCACCCTCTACCGGGCCGCCGTCGCCGGCGACCTCACCACCGCGCTGCCGCTCTACAAGTCCCTCCACAGCCTCTACCGCTGGGACTCCAAGACCGAGTTCGTGCAGGCCATCAAACTGTCCATGGACCTCGCCGGACGCCCCGGCGGCCCCACCCGGCCGCCGCGCCTGCCGCTCACCGGCGCCGTCGAGGCCGCCGTCCGCGCCGCCACCGAGAAGGTCCTGGCCGAAGGACTCCGCTGACACCAGGGGGAAGACAGCCCATGCGCACCCGACACGTCTACCACGCGGTGGACTCCCACACCGAGGGCATGCCCACCCGGGTCATCACCGGCGGGGCGGGGGTGATCCCCGGCGCCACCATGGCCGAGAAGCGCCTCCACTTCATCGAACACCGCGACGACCTGCGCACCCTGCTCATGTACGAACCGCGCGGCCACGCCGCCATGAGCGGCGCGATCCTCCAGCCGCCGACCCGCCCCGACGCCGACTACGGGGTCCTCTTCATCGAGGTCTCGGGACTGCTCCCGATGTGCGGCCACGGCACCATCGGCGTCGCCACCGTCCTCGTCGAGACCGGCATGGTCCCGGTGACCGAACCCGTCACCACCGTCCGCCTCGACACCCCCGCCGGGCTCGTCTCCGTCGACGTCCGCGTCGAGGACGGCGCCGTCCGCTCGGTCACCCTCACCAACGTCCCCGCCTTCAGCGTCGGACTCGACCTCAAGGCCGAGGTCCCCGGGTACGGCACCGTCACCTACGACCTCGCCTACGGCGGCAACTTCTACGCCTTCGTCGAACTCGACGCCCTCGGCCTCCCCTTCGACCGCGCCCACAAGCAGGAACTGCTCACCGCCGGACTGGCGATCATGGACGCGATCAACGCGGGCGACGACCGGCCCGTCCACCCCGAGGACCCGGCCGTCGCGGGCGTCAAGCACGTCTACCTCGCCGCCCCCGGCTCCGACGCGACCCGCTCCCGGCACGCCATGGCCATCCACCCCGGCTGGTTCGACCGCTCCCCGTGCGGCACCGGCACCAGCGCCCGGATGGCCCAGCTGCACGCCCGCGGACAGCTGCCCCTCCACACCGACTTCGTCAACGAGTCCTTCATCGGCACCGAGTTCACCGGCCGGCTCGTCGCCGAGACCACCGTCGGCGGCCGGCCCGCCGTCGTCCCCACCGTCACCGGACGGGCCTGGATCACCGGCACCGCCCAGTACTTCCTCGACCCCACCGACCCCTTCCCCGCGGGATTCCTCCTGTGACCGCCCCCGACCGGACGACGCGGACCACCGAGGTCCGCGTCACCGACTACCACACCGCCGGCGAACCCTTCCGGATCGTCGCCGAAGGACTGCCGCCCGCCCCCGGCGACACCGTCGCCGAACGCTGCGCCACCGCCATCGGCCCCGGCGGTTCCGGCACCGCCCCCCGCCCAGGCCCTCTGGACGGACTGCGCCGCCTCCTCGTCCAGGAACCGCGCGGCCACGCCGGCATGTACGGCGGGTTCGTCGTCCCGCCGGACGACGACGGCGCCCATCTCGGCGTCCTCTTCTGGCACAAGGACGGCTTCTCCACCGCCTGCGGCCACGGCACCATCGCGCTGGCCGCCTGGGCCGTCGACACCGGCCGCGTCCCGGCCGGCGGGGACGACCGGGACGTGCCCGTCCGGATCGACGTGCCCTCCGGGCGGGTCACCGCCACCGTCCACCGGTCCGCCGACCGCACCACCGGCGTCACCTTCCGCAACGTGCCCGCCCGGGTCACCGCCCGCAAGGTGCCCGTCGCCACCGGCCTCGGCATCGTCGAGGTCGACCTCGCCCACGCCGGAGCCTGTTACGCCTCCCTCTCCGCCCGCGACCTCGGCCTCACCGTGGAGAAGGCCAAGCTGCCCGAACTCACCCGCGTGGGACGGGAGATCCGCACCGCGCTCGCCGGTCACCCCGCCACCTGGCACCCCGACGGGCCGCTGCTCTCCGGGGTGTACGGGGTGATCCTCCACGAGGAGCTGCCCGACACCCCCGAGGGGCCGCGCCAGCGGAACGTCACCGTCTTCGCCGACGGCCAGATCGACCGCTCCCCGTGCGGCTCCGGCACCTCCGCCCGGCTCGCCCTCCTCGCCGACGAGGGCCGCCTGAAGGAGGGGCAGGTCCTCACCCACGAGTCCGTCGTCGGCACGGTCTTCACCGGCCGCGCCGTCCCCGGCGGCGACCCCGTGGAAGGGCTCGTCACCGAGGTCACCGGCACCGCCCACCGCACCGGCGAGGCGCACTTCACGCTCGACCCGGACGACGCCCTCGGCGCGGGGTTCCTCCTGTGAGCACCCCCGCGCCGGAGAAGGACCTCCCGTACCTCGACGCCGCCGCCGTCACCCGGCTGCTCGCCCCGGCGGCGGCCGTCGAGGCCCTGGCCGGGGTCCTGCGGGCCGGGCTCGACCCCGAGACCTGCCCGCCGCGCTCCGCCGTCCCCGTCCCGGCCGGCGAGCTGCTGCTCATGCCCGCCGCCGCGGGGAACTGGGCCGGGGTGAAGATCGCCGGGGTGGCGCCCGGCAACCCCGCCCTCGGGCTGCCCCGCATCACCGGTGGCTACCTCCTCCTGGACGGGGCCACCCTCCGGCCCCGCGCCCTGCTCGACGGCGCCGCGCTCACCACCCTGCGCACCCCCGCCGTCTCCGCCCTGGCGGTCCGTCACCTCACCTCCGGGCGGCGGCCGTTGAACGTCGTGCTCTTCGGCTCGGGACCGCAGGCGTACGGGCACGTGGACGCGCTCCTCGCGGTACGGAAGCTCGGCTCCGTCACCGTCGTCGCCCGCGACCGGGGGCGGGCCGCCGCCCTCGCCGCGTACGCCCGGGGGATCGGCGTCCCCGAGGCCCGCACCGGCACCGCCGAAGAGGTGGGGGAGGCGGATCTGATCGTGTGCTGCACCACCGCGCGCGAACCCCTCTTCGACGGACGGCGGGTGGCGCCCGGGGCGGTGGTCGTCGCGGTCGGCTCGCACGAGCCGGACGCCCGCGAGACCGACACCGCCCTGGTGCGCCGCTCCGAGGTGTACGTGGAGTCACGGGCGGCGGCCCTGCGGGAGGCCGGCGACCTGCTGATCCCGGAGGCGGAGGGGGCGATCGGTCCCGGCCACATCACCGGCACCCTCGCCGACCTCGTCCGGGGCCCTGCCCTGCCCGCCCCGGGACCCGCGCCCCGCCTCTTCAAGAGCGTGGGCATGGCCTGGCAGGATCTCGCCGTGGCCGTCGCGGTCCACCAGGCGGCCCCCGGCTGGGCAACGTGACATTGTACGCTGGGAGCCTGCGGATTCTCGGAGGAACGACGTGGGTGAACGGCGTGGGTGACCTGAAGCAGCACAGCCTCATCAAGGCCCAGGAGCGGCTTCGCGACCAGGTGGGCCACGCACTGCGCGCGGCCCTCACGGCCGGGGAGCTGAAGCCCGGAACCGTCTACTCGGCACCCGGCCTCGCGGCCGAACTCGGCGTGTCGGCCACGCCGGTGCGCGAGGCCATGCTCGACCTGGCCCGCGAGGGCCTGGTCGAGCCGGTCCGCAACAAGGGCTTCCGGATCACCGAGGTCAGCGAGCGCGAGCTCGACCAGTGCACCGAACTGCGCATGCTCATCGAGGTGCCCACGGTCGGCCGGGTCACCGAGGCCGCGACGGCCGAGCAGTTGGAGGCGCTGCGCCCGCTGGCCGAGGAGATCGTCGCCAACGCCCGCGAGCACAACCTCATCGGCTACCTGGAGGCCGACCGGCAGTTCCACCTCACCCTCCTCGGCCTGTCCGGCAACGACCGGCTCGTGGAGACCGTCGGCGACCTGCGCAAGCGGTCCCGGCTCTACGGCCTGACCGGCCTCGACGAGGCGGGCAAGCTGGTCTCCTCCGCCGAGGAGCACGTCGAACTCCTCGACCTCATGATCGCCCGGGACCGGGCGGGCGCCGAGGCGTGCATGATGCGCCACCTCGGCCACGTCCGCTCGCTCTGGGCCGAGGCCAGGGACGAACCGGTCGAACCTGCGGCCGGCGCCCTGCGCTCCGTACGCAAGAGCTGATCCGCGAACGCGAACGGCGCGCCGCACTCCACGGGGGAGTGCGGCGCGCCGTTCGCGTGGGCGCGGGCGGGTCAGGCCGCCGGGGCCGGGAAGGTCGGGTACTCGACGCCCGAGACGTGCTGGACGACCCGGATGACCTGGCAGGAGTAGCCGAACTCGTTGTCGTACCACAGGTACAGGATCGCGTTGTCGCCGTCGACCTTGGTCGCGCCGGCGTCCACGATGGAGGCGTGGCGCGAGCCCACGAAGTCCATCGAGACGGCGTCGGGGGCCGTGGTGAAGTCGATCTGACGCTTCAGCGGCGAGTGCAGCGAGACGTCGCGCAGGTACTCCAGGACCTCGTCGCGGGTGGTCTCACGGCCCAGGCGCAGGCTGAGGATGGCGATCGAGACGTCCGGGACGGGGACGCGGATCGAGCTGCCCGTGATCGGGGCCTTCAGCTCCGGCAGCGCCTTGGCGACGGCCGAGGCGGCACCGGTCTCGGTGATCACCATGTTGAGCGGCGCGGAACGGCCGCGGCGGTCGGCCTTGTGGTAGTTGTCCAGCAGGTTCTGGTCGTTCGTGAACGAGTGGACGGTCTCCACGTGACCGCGCAGCACGCCGTACTCGTCGTCCATCGCCTTCAGCGGCGGGACGATGGCGTTGGTGGTGCAGGAGGCGCAGGACAGGATCTTCTCGTCCGGCTTGATGGTGTCGTGGTTGACGCCGTGCACGATGTTGGGCACGTCGCCCTTGCCGGGCGCGGTCAGGACGACCTTGTCGATGCCGGGGCGCAGGTGCTTGGAGAGGCCCTCGCGGTCCCGCCACTTGCCCGTGTTGTCGATCAGGATGGCGTTCTCGATGCCGTACGCCGTGTAGTCGACCTCGGAGGGGTCGTTGGCGTAGATCACCTTGATCGTGTTGCCGTTGGCGACGATCGTGCCGTTCGCCTCGTCGACGGTGATGGTGCCCTGGAACTGGCCGTGGATCGAGTCCCGGCGCAGCAGGGAGGCGCGCTTCACGATGTCTTCGGCGGCCCGCTCGCCGCCGCCGCGCACCACGATGGCGCGCAGGCGAAGGCCGTTGCCCGACCCGGCCTTCTCGATGAGGAGGCGGGCGACGAGGCGGCCGATGCGGCCGAAGCCGTAGAGGACGACGTCCCGGCCGTCACGGCGCTCGATCTTGTTCTCGCCCGTGGCGCCGGCGACGGCCTCCGCGGTGAACTCCTCGACCGTCAGGCCGCGCGAGTCGGCCTTGTACTCGGCGGCGAGCATGCCGATGTCGATCTGCGAGGGACCGAGGTCGAGCGTGGTGAGCGTCTGCAGGAAAGGCAGCGTCTCGGTGACCGAGAGCTCCTCGCCGGCGATCTGGCGGGCGAAGCGGTGGGTCTTGAGGATGCTGACCACCGACTTGTTCACCAGGGAGCGGCTGTGGACCAGGACGGTGACGTCCTGCTCACGGTGCAGCTTCCCGATGATCGGGATCATCGACTCCGCGATCTCCTCGCGGTTCTTCCAGCTGGTGAACGAGTCATCATTGACAGTCACAAGAGTTATCTTTCGAGCTAGACGGCGCTCATATGGTAACCCCCGGCCTCATCTGCCGGGCAAGGGGGCCCGAACGGGTGTCCGCGAACTCACACCCAGGAAGGGCGTGCGGTGGTGCGCGGTCAGGTGAAGGCGTACGCCTGGAACTCCTCCCGGACCCGGGCGAGCGGGCCCGGGTCCCGGGTCACGTACAGGCGGTTGGTCAGCAGCACCGCCCACCGGCCGCGGGCCGGCGAGACCCACAGGGCCGTGCCCGTGAAGCCGAAGTGCGCCCACACGTCGTCGGCGGGGGTGGTGCCGGGGGCCGGGTGCCAGAGCAGGCCGCGCGGCGGCACCAGACCGCCGGTCGCGATCCGCAGGGAGGCCGCCGTCCAGGCCGCGGAGAAGGTGCCGGGCGGGGGAGCGAGCACCCCGCGCAGGAAGCGGCCGGTGTCGGCGGCCGTGGTGAACACCCCGGCGATCCCGCACGCCCCGCCGAGCAGCCGGGACGAGAAGTCGTGGACGGTGCCCTTCAGATGGCGGCCGGTCTCCTCGTCGTACTCCGTCGGCGCGCAGCGGGCCGCCGCCTCCGGGGGCAGCGGCCCGTAGCGGGTGTCGCGCATGCCGAGCGGGCCCCAGACCCGCTCCTCGGCGAGCCGGGCGAGCGGCCGACCTGTGAGGTGCTCGGCCAGCCAGCCGAGGACCAGCGCCGCCCGGTCGGTGTACGCGACGGCCGCGCCCGGCCGGTGCCGCAGCGGCTCGGAGAGCACCCCGTCCCGTACGTCCTGCGGATCGGAGCCGTACAGGAAGCGCAGGTTGGCCCGGAGCGGCATCCCGGCGGTGTGGGCGAGCAGTTGGCGGGCGGTGACGTCACCGACGGGCCGCCCGGCCGCCGCCGGCCAGTACGCGCCCAGCGGCGCCGACAGGTCCAGCTTCCCGGCGTCCACCAGGGTGCCCGTCACCCCCCACACCGCGAGGATCTTCGTCAGGCTCGCCACGTCGTAGAGGGTGTCCGGACGGACCGGCTCCTCGGGCCGTGCCGGGTCCAGCACGCCGACCGCCCCCGCCGAGCGGGTCCCGGCCCCGTCCCCGACCGCCCACACCGCGCCCGGGCACACGCCGTCCCGGACCGCCCCGGCGAGCAGCCGGGCGTAGGGAGGTACTCCGCTCTGCTCCGCCACGGCGCGCCTCCCACGGGGCCGGCGGCCCGGACCGGCCGCACCCAGGCATGCATGCCCGCGCGCAGTGGGGAGGACACCGTTCCGCCCCGGCGGCGTCAGTTGCAGACGACCTCGTCGCGCGGGGTGTAGTGGGTCTTGAAGGTCTCCCGCTTGACCTCCTGGCCGCCGTTCTTGAACACCCGGTCGACGGCGATGTCGAAGCCCTCCAGCGGCGGCTGCGGCACGCACTTCTCGCCGGTGGCCTCCCGCTCGGCGGGCTTGGTCACGTTGGTGCGCGGACCGGCCACGGCCTCCACCGAGTCGTACTTCTTCGTGCCGTAGAAGGTGATGGTGACCGAGGAGTCCGTGGCGCTCGCCGCGATGTAGATCGGCTTGTCCGTGTCGTTCCGGAACCGCTGGTCCAGGCTGCCCCAGGCGACGGTCGCCTCCCGTCCGGCCGGGTAGCGCTCGATGTAGAAGGAGTGCGCGCCGTACTCGACCGGCTGCACGCCGGCGAAGAAGACCGCGTTGAAGACGGTGGTCGCCACCGCCGACACCCCGCCGCCGGGCGCCTCCTGGTAGCGGCCGTCGAGGATCATCGTGCCGTCGACGAAGCCGTTCTCCTCGGTGCGCTCGCCGACCGTCTCGTTGAAGCTCCAGATCTGGCCCGGCTGCACGAGCGAGCCGTCGATCAGCTCGGCGGCCCGGCCGATGTTGACGGTCCGGTACGGAGCCTTCGGGAAGTTCACCGTGAACGTGGACATCTGCTCGGTGATGCCCATCGAGGCGAGGCTCGCCGTGCTCACCCGCGGCTCGGTGACCTCGGTCGCCACGGACGCGGTACGGGCGGCGGCCCCGGTCCGGGTGAGCAGCGGCTCCACGGCCTCGCCGAGCGCCCGCGAGGTCACCTCGCGGCCCGCCTTGCCCTCGCGCACGACGACGACCCTGCCGTCCCGTACTCCGAGGGAGCCCTCCACCGGGGCGCCCGTCATGGCGGCGAGCGGGCGGGCGACGTCCGGGTCGCGCAGCAGCGCGGCGGAGTCGAGGGAGCCGGTCAGCCGGCCGTCGTCGTCCTTCACCGACAGGTGGTCGCCCAGGGTCTCGGGGGAGATGCTCAGCCGCTGGTCGCCGACGGAGAGCGTCACCGGACCCGAGACGGCGGGCTTCGCGTACGCGTCGAGGAAGCGCTCCACCTCGGAACCGGACAGTTTCGGCTCGGTCACCGCCACCGGCAGGACCACGGGGGCGGCGCCGGGGGCCGCCGGGTAGGCGGCCCGCAGGGCCTCGGCGGCCTTCGCGGTGTCCAGCTTCTGCCCGGCGACGGGCCGGGTGGCGACGGCCTCGCCGTCCCGGAAGGCGACCGAGCCCTCCCTGACAAGTCGGTCGCTCCGCTTCGCCAGGGCTGCGACGGCCGCGTCGGTCTTCGCCGCGTCCCGCGTGAAGACCGGCTCGACCTCGCGGTCCCCGGAGGAGAAGAGCCGGCCGATGACGGTGAAGGGGTCGCGGGACGGGTCGGCGGCCCGCTCGGCCGTCGCCTCCGCGTCGACGGTCAGCCCGGCGGCGGCCGGCGCCACGCTCTCCGTCCGCTCGCCCACCCGCACGGGGATCGGCGCGGTCCACGCCGCCGGGGCCTGCGCCCGCAGCCGCTCCGCCGCCTCGGCCCTGCTCAGGCCGCCTATGTCGACGCCGTCGACCCGGGTGCCGGCGGATATGTCGTCGCCGGTGGCCACCAGACCGGCCACGTACAGCCCGCCCGCCGCGACGGCGACGACACCCGTGGCGATCGCGGCCGTCCGCCACCGTGGTCGACGGGCGCCGGCGGGCGTCGGGACATGGTCGGTCCTGGGGCGGGGCACACGCTCTCCCGGGGCGTCGGGGACAAGGGGATCCCCACGACCGTACGCCGAAAGAGTGTTAAATGCATATAAGGGCGTTTTGACCTGCGGTGATACGCCTCGGAACCACGCCGCCACGCACGGTGCGGAACCGGCCGCGGAACCCGCCTCCGAGGACCGTCCGCGCCCTCGGCACCGGACCCTCCGGGACCCGCCCGCCTGATAGGTTCGCCGCACAGCGCGGGCGGGCGGCGGGGCCCGGGGCCGAGGGGAGAAGCGGCAGATGGCGGTGAGCGGGCGACAGACCGGCAGGCCCACCCTGGAGGAGGTCGCGGCCCGGGCCGGAGTCGGCCGCGGCACGGTCTCCCGGGTCATCAACGGCTCCCCGAAGGTGAGCGAACAGGCCAAGGCCGCCGTCGAGAAGGCCGTCACCGAACTCGGCTACGTCCCCAACCGGGCCGCCCGCGCCCTCGCCGGCAGCCGCACCGACGCCATCGCGCTCGTCGTCCCCGAGACCGAGGCCCGGCTCTTCGCCGAACCGTACTTCCTCGACATCATCCGCGGCGTCAGCGGCGAACTCGCCGCCGCCGACAAGCAGTTGCTGCTCACCCTGATCCGCAGCGACCAGGAGCGCCAGCGCTTCGAGCAGTACCTCGCCGCCCAGCGCGTCGACGGCGTCCTGCTCGTCTCCGTGCATGCCGACGACCCGCTGCCCGACCAGGTCCGCGCCCTCGGCCTGCCCGCCGTGCTCAACGGCCGCCGCCGCGAGGACGAACCCGTCGCCTTCGTCGACTCCGACAACACCGGCGCCGGTCGCACCGCCGTCGCCCACCTCGCCGCCGGCGGCCGCCGCCGCATCGCCACCATCACGGGCCCCCTCGACATGTACGGCGCCCGCTGCCGCCTCGACGGCTACCGCGAGGGCCTCGCCGACGCCGGCCTCCCCGCCGACGACGCCCTCGTCGCCACCGGCGACTTCACCGAGGAGGGCGGCCGCCGCGCCATGCGCGAACTCCTCGACCGCCGCCCCGGCCTCGACGCCGTCTTCGCCGCCTCCGACGTCATGGCGGCCGGCGCCCGGGCCGTCCTGCGCGAGGCCGGCCGCCGGGTCCCCGCCGACGTCGCCCTCGTCGGCGTCGACGACTCCGCCGTCGCCCGCCTCATGGACCCGCCGCTCACCAGCGTCCGCCAGCCCATCGAGGAGATGGGCCGCACCATGGCCCGGCTGCTCCTCGCCGAGATCGCCTCCCCCAGCGAGGCCGACGACCAGCCCCGCCGGATGCTCCCCACCCGACTCGTCGTCCGCGCCTCCTCCTGAGACCCGGCCCGAGCCCCGGCCGCGGCCGAATCCGCGTCCCGGCGTGTCGTTCGGGTGATCCCAGCAGGCGGCCCGGGCGCCCGTGGGTTCGAATCGGGGCATGGCTTCCTACGACAGGCGGACAGGCGGCTCCCCGAGACCGCCCAAGGCCGGTGACACCTGGTGGTACGCCGCCGTGGCCGGCGAGGCCGCGGACTCCTTCAGCACCCGTGTCCGCACCCGGACCCGGCGTGCCTGCCTCGGGGCCGTCCTGCTGCTCACCCTCGTCTACGCGGGCCTCGTGCTCACCGCGACCGGCCGCCGCTGGGGCGACGCCGCCGTCACCGGCCGGCGCGCCGACACCCGCGTCGCCGCCTTCGTGCGCGACCACCCCTCCCTGAGCGGGGCCGCCACCCTCTCCCTCGTGCTCGCCTGCCTCCTTCTCGTCGGCCTCGGCCTGCTGCGCAAGCGGTACGCGCTCACCGGCGCCGCCGCCGGAACCGTCGCCGTCTCCTTCGCCGCCACCGGACTGCTCCAGCGGTACGCGCCCCGACCCCGGTCCACCGACGCCGTCGGGGCGCTGCTGCCCAGCGGCTTCCCCAGCGCCACCGCCACCCTCGCCTTCGGCGTCGCCTTCGCCCTCGTCCTGGTCGTGCCCCGGCGCTCCAGGGGGCTCGCCGTCGGCGCCGCCACCCTGTGGGCCGTCGTCCTCGGCGCGTACTCCGTCGCCGCAGGAGACCACCGCCCCGGCGACGTGATCTCCGCCGCCCTGCTCGCCCTCGCCGTCCAGTGCGGCCTGATCGCCCTCCTCGCCCGCCGCGGCAAGGTCCGCCCCGGCGCCCGGCACGGCGCCCTCCTGCGCGGCCTCCCGGCCACCCTGCCGCTCGCGCTGCTCGCCGCCGGCGGACTCGCGGCCGGCTTCCTGCTCCTCGGCGACACCCTCGGACTGCCCGAGACCGCCCCGTACGACCCCGAAGAGCTGCGCCTCGCCCACCGCTGCGGCCAGGCCCTCGCCGCCGGCACCGGCGCCGCCTGCGGACTCGTCCTGCTCGCCCTGGTCCGCCACGTCGCCCTCGACGGCGGCCCCGCCTCGTACCGGCTCGGCGGCACCTTCGTGGAGGCCTCCGGCGTTCCCGATCAAGGAGAGCTCGTGGGGCCCTTTACGGAGAACCACGATCACGAGATATCTTGATGTCGAGCAATCTCGCATACGCAGACGTGGAGCGGAGCACCTGGTGACTGACTCGACCATCATCTACACCCACACCGACGAGGCGCCTGCCCTGGCGACGTACTCGTTCCTGCCCGTGATCCAGGCGTATGCCTCCACGGCCGGCGTCACGGTCGAGACGCGTGACATCTCGCTCGCGGGCCGCATCATCGCGAGCTTCCCCGAGTTCCTGGAGGAGGGCCAGCGCATCGGCGACGCCCTCGCCGAGCTGGGCGAGCTGGCCAAGACCCCCGAGGCCAACATCATCAAGCTGCCGAACATCTCGGCCTCCATCCCGCAGCTCAAGGCCGCGATCGCCGAGCTCCAGGCCCAGGGCTACGCCCTCCCGGACTACCCGGACGAGATCAGGACCGACCAGGACAAGGACGTCCGCGCCCGCTACGACAAGGTCAAGGGCTCGGCCGTCAACCCGGTCCTGCGCGAGGGCAACTCGGACCGCCGCGCCCCGGGCTCGGTCAAGAACTACGCCAAGAACCACCCGCACCGCATGGGCGCCTGGACCCCCGAGTCCAAGACCAACGTCGCCACCATGGGGCAGAACGACTTCGCGTCCACCGAGAAGTCCGCCGTCATCGCCGAGGACACCACCCTCCGCTTCGAGCACGTCGCCGCCGACGGCACCGTCACCGAGCTGCGCGAGCCGCTGAAGGTCATCGCCGGCGAGGTCGTCGACGCCGCCGTCATGCGCGCCGCCGCCCTGCGCACCTTCCTCGCGGAGCAGGTCGCCCGTGCCAAGGCCGAGGGCGTCCTCTTCTCCGTGCACCTCAAGGCCACCATGATGAAGGTCTCCGACCCGATCATCTTCGGCCACGTCGTGCGCGCCTTCTTCCCGCAGACCTTCGCCAAGTACGGCGAGGTCCTCGCGGGCGCCGGCCTCTCCCCGAACGACGGCCTCGGCACCGTCCTCAAGGGCCTGGAGGCCCTCCCGCACGGCCTCGGCGACGAGATCAAGGCCTCCTTCGACGCCGAGCTGGCCGAGGGCCCGGCCCTCGCCATGGTCGACTCCGACAAGGGCATCACCAACCTGCACGTGCCGTCCGACGTCATCGTCGACGCCTCGATGCCGGCCATGATCCGCACCTCCGGCCACATGTGGGGCCCGGACGGCCAGGAGGCCGACACCCTCGCCGTCCTCCCGGACAGCTCCTACTCCGGCGTCTACCAGGCCGTCATCGAGGACTGCCGCGCCCACGGCGCCTTCGACCCGGCCACCATGGGCTCCGTCCCGAACGTCGGCCTCATGGCGCAGAAGGCCGAGGAGTACGGCTCCCACGACAAGACCTTCGAGATCGCCGCGGCCGGCACCGTCCGCCTCGTCGACGCCGCCGGCACCACGGTCCTGGAGCAGGAGGTCGCCGAGGGCGACATCTTCCGCGCCTGCCAGACCAAGGACCTCCCGATCCAGGACTGGGTCAAGCTCGCCGTCACCCGCGCCCGCGCCACCGGCGCCCCGGCCGTCTTCTGGCTGGACGAGAACCGCGCCCACGACGCCCAGCTGATCGCCAAGGTGAAGCAGTACCTGCCGGAGCACGACACCGAGGGCCTGGAGATCAAGATCCTGTCCCCGGTCGAGGCCACCGCGTTCTCCCTGGAGCGCATCCGCCGCGGCGAGGACACCATCTCCGTCACCGGCAACGTCCTGCGCGACTACCTGACCGACCTCTTCCCCATCCTGGAGCTGGGCACCAGCGCCAAGATGCTGTCGGTCGTCCCGCTGATGGCGGGCGGCGGCCTCTTCGAGACCGGCGCCGGCGGCTCCGCCCCGAAGCACGTCCAGCAGCTCGTCAAGGAGAACTACCTCCGCTGGGACTCCCTCGGCGAGTTCTTCGCGCTGGCCGCCTCCTTCGAGCACCTGGCCACCACCACGGGCAACGCCCGCGCCCAGGTCCTCGCCGACACCCTGGACCGCGCCACCGGCACCTTCCTCAACGAGGACAAGTCGCCGACCCGTCGCCTCGGCGGCATCGACAACCGCGGCAGCCACTTCTACCTGGCCCTCTACTGGGCCCAGGAGCTCGCCACGCAGACCGACGACGCGGACCTGGCCAAGGCCTTCGCCCCGCTCGCCGAGACCCTCGCGGCCAACGAGCAGAAGATCGTCGACGAGCTGATCGCCGTCCAGGGCTCCCCGGCCGAGATCGGCGGCTACTACCAGCCCGACCCGGCCAAGGCCGCGGCCGTGATGCGCCCGTCCGCCACCTTCAACGAGGCCGTCGCGTCCCTCGCCTGATCCGGCACCCGACGCGTACCGCCCCGGCCGGAAACCGTTCCCGGCCGGGGCGGCCCCGTCGGTGGCGCGTACGCCATCCGGGTGTGACCCTGGAGGGCATGAGCTGGGCATCTTGGACGACCGCCGGTGTCTACACCGGGCGTGGTGGGGTGCTGACCGTCGAGGGCGGAATCGTCACGGGCGACCTGACCGTGCACACGACCTTCGCCGACGGTGAGGCACGCGTGGCCGTGCAGTACAGCGGCGCCTCCGACTGGTTCACCATGTCGGGAAGTCCCGTCCCCTGTTCCACGGAGGAGGAGAGCCGGGATCTCCACGACGCCGTCGTGGAGGCCGTACGGGAGGGCGCCGGGGCCACGGTCCCCCGCCTGCCCGCCGTCTGAATCATCCGGTACCGTCGGCCGGCCGGTCCTGGTGGTCCTGCCGGTCCTTTCGGTCCTGTCGGCCGTGATCCGGCCGGAGAGAAAGTGTTATCCCCGCCCCGCCCCAGGGGTCTCCACACACGACGGGGACTCGGGCCGGGGACAAGGGAGCACCATCCATGCACAGCGACGAGCAGCGCACCACCGCCCTGGTGGAGGCGGCGCGCACGGGCGATCCGCACGCCAGGGACGCACTGGTACGGGCCTGCCTGCCGCTCGTCCACAACGTGGTGGGGCGCGCCCTCGACGGGCACGCCGACACCGACGACATCGTCCAGGAGACCCTGGTCCGCGCCCTCGACGGGCTGCCCGGGCTGCGGGACCCGGCCCGCTTCCGGTCCTGGCTGGTCGCCATCGCCATGAACGGGGTGCGCCGCCGCTGGCGGGAACGCCGGCAGGCCCCCGTGCCCGGCCTCGACCGGGCCGTCGACCTCGCCGACCCGGCGGGCGACTTCACCGACCTCACGATCCTCCGCCTCGGCCTGACCGGACAGCGCCGCGACGTCGCCCGCGCCACCCGCTGGCTCGACGAGGACGACCGCGAACTCCTCTCCCTGTGGTGGCTGGAGGCCGCGGGCGAACTCACCCGCGCCGAACTCGCCGAGGGCCTCGGCGTCTCCCGGACCCACGCGGCCGTCCGCGTCCAGCGGATGAGGGAACGCCTTGAGACCGGCCGGGCCGTCGTCGGCGCCCTCGACGCCGACCCCCGCTGCCCCGGCCTGGCGGAGCTCCTCGGCCCCTGGGACGGCCGGCCCTCCCCGCTGTGGCGCAAACGCGTGGCCCGGCACCTGCGCGACTGCCGCACCTGCGCCGCGGGCGGCGCCCGCCGCGGACTCGCCCCCGTCGAGGGCCTGCTCGTCGGCATCGGCCTGGTCCCGCCCGTCGCCGGTGCCCTCCTCGACACCGGTACGACTCCGGCTCCGGTGGAACTCGTGGGCGCGGCGGAGCCGCTGGGCGCGTGTGAACCCGCGGGGGACGCCCTCACAGGCGGCGGGCCGATATCCGGCCATGCCGCGCCGTACTGGTCGCCCGCGCGCCGCGCCGGTGCCGCCGGTGTCGCGGCCGTCGCCGTCCTCGGCGCCCTCGTGCTCACGCTTCCCGAACCGCCCGGACCTCGGCCCGAGCCCCGGCGGCCCGCCGCCGCACCCCCGGCCACCACCCCCGCGCCGACGCCCCCGCCCACCCCCGCGCCGAGCACCGCCACCGCGGCGGCCACCCGCCCGGCGCCCACCCGCACGCCCGCCACCACCGCGCCCACCCCGGCCCGCACCGCCACCACGCCCCCGGCCGACCCCGGCGAGCGGGTGACGGAGCTGGTCAACCGGCTGCGGGCGGCGGCCGGTTGCGGCCCGCTGCGCACCGATACCCGGCTGACGGCCGCCGCCCGCGCCTACGCCCGGGACATGACGGCCCGCGGCTACTACGGTCACGCCGACCCCGAGGGCGAGTTCGCGGACACCCGGATCACCGGGGCCGGCTACCGCTGGTCGGCCTGGGCGGAGAACCTGGCCCAGGGCCAGGAGGACCCCGAGGCCGTCGTCGACGGCTGGATGGACGGCGCCGGGCACGAGCGCAACCTGCTCGACTGCGCCTACCGGGACACCGGCGTGGCCGCCGTCCCCGGCCCGCGCGGCACGGTCTGGGTCCAGGAACTGGCCGCGCCCGCGCACTGAGCGGGCGTCAGCCCTTGGTGCCGAAGTCCTGCACCCACCACGGCCCGTCGGCGGTGAGCGCCACCCCGGCCCCGATGTCGTGGAACGCGCAGTTGAGGATGTTCGCCCGGTGCGCCGGGCTGGCCATCCACCCCTGCATCGCCCGCTCCGGCGTCTTCGGCCCCCGGTGGATGTTCTCGCCCCACGCCCGCCAGCTGTAGCCGGCGGCGCTGATCCGGTCGCCGCCGTCCCGCCCCTCGGGGTTGTCGTGGGCGTAGTAGTCGCGCGCCGCCATGTCGTCGGCGTGGGCCTGCGCGGCTCTGGCGAGCCGGGCCTCGGTGCGCAGCGGGCCGCAACCCGCCCGGTTCCGTTCGGCGTTGACGAGGGCGATGACGTCCCGCACGTACTGGGCGGTGCGGGCCGACACCGTCACGGGGGCGGAGAGGACGGCCCCGGTCTGCGGGGCCAGTCCTTCGGCCGCCGCGCCGGTGCCGTCGCCCCGGTGGGCGGGCGTGTCCTCCGGGGCCCCGGCGCGGGCCTGGGGCGAGGCGGGGGCGGGGGGCTGAGGGGTGGGGGGTGGGGCTTGGGGGACGGGGGGCGTGGCCGCGCGGGGGGCGGGGGAGGAGGGCGGGGTGGCCGCGTACAGACCGAGGAGGACGGTGAGCGCGGCCGCGGCGGTGCCGGTGGCGAGGACGGCGCCGCGGAAGCCCGGGCGGGGGAGCGCGCGGCGGCGGACGGGGCCGCCGCGGCGGTGACGGCCGGACGCGGGGACACCGGGGCGGGGGTGTCCGAGGGGGCCGGAAGGGTCGGGACCGTCGTACCGCATGGAGCTCCGCTCTCTCGCCTGTGCCGCCCTCGGGTCCGGCGCTCGGGCGAGCCACCGGGGCGACGGGGTCAAGACTTTCCGCGCTCCGCCGCCCCGACACCCCGCGTCAACCGGGAGAGTCAACTCCGTGTGTCAACGTGCCGCGCCGACTTGACGTGACCGCCGAACGGGTGCGGTTGCCCTTTCCGGTGCTCTTCTCCGGCGCCTTCTCCGGCGCTCAACCCTGCGGGACCACCGCCACCGGGCAGGGTGCCAGGTGGAGGGCCGCGTGGGCCACCGAACCGATCCGCTGCCCCAGCGCCCCGCGCTTGGCGCGGCGGCCCACCACCAGGAGCTGCGCGGCGCCGGAGTTGCTGAGCAGCACCTGCCCGGCGCTGCCGAGCTCGACGTGCTCGACGACCTGCACCCGCGGGTACCGCTCGCGCCAGGGCGCGAGGGCCGCGCGGAGCGCCTTCTCCTCGAAGGGCACGAGCCCGCCGGCCTCGTCGGCGAGCCGCAGCGACGCCGGGCTGTACGCGAAGAGCGGCGGCAGGCTCCAGGCCCGCACGGCCCGGACGGAGGCGCCCCGCGCGGCGGCCGTCTCGAAGGCGAAGCGCAGCACGTCCTCGCTGTCCTCCGGCGTGCCGTGCTGGCCCACCACGATCTCGCCCGCGGACGGTTCGGCGGCCTGCTCCTCGCGGGCACGGACCGCGACCACCGGCCGGGTCGCGGCCGCGATGATCTGCTGGCCGTACGAGCCCAGCAGGAACCCGGCCACCGCCCCGTACCCGCGCGAGCCGATGACCAGCATCCCGGCCCCGGTCTGGGCGTCGAGCAGCGCGGCGACCGGCGTGTCGGGGAGGACGTCGGCGGTGACCTTCAGCTCCGGGTGGCGGCCCGCGATCTCGGTCTCCGCCGCGTGGACCACCTCCTCGGCGACCCGCTCCTGCGACTCCCGGTCCTGGACGAGCGGCAGGTCGAGGGGCTCCCAGCGCCAGGCGTGCACGAGCCGCAGCGGAACGGCCCGGTGCTCCGCCTCCCGCGCCGCCCACTCGGCGGCGGCGAGGCTCTCCGGCGAGCCGTCCACTCCGGCCACGATCCCCCGGCTCGCGGTGTCGCCTTCTCCGGTCCGGTGAGCCTCGCGAGTCATCCGACTGCCTCCCTGCGCGTGTCTGTTGGTGACGGACGGACCGGCTGGCGGCCCCTCCCCAGCTTGGGCCCCGCCGACCGTTCGGAAGGAGGGCCGGAAGTCCCGACACACGGGTCCGTCCGCCCCGCCCGGAGAGGAGTTCAGGCGACCCGGCGCCCGGCCAGGGGTGCCGTGTCGTCGCCCGCGCCGGAGCGCACACCGCGCAGGAACGCCTCCAGGGCCTCCACCGAGGAGGCCGTGGGCTCCCAGTCGAGATCCTCGCGCGCCCGCTCCGTGGACATGACCGGGATGTGCCGCAGGAGGTCGAAGAGGCCGGGGGAGGCGGGCGCGAGCCGCAGGTGCCAGGCCGCGGCGAGGGCGCCCCGCACGGCGCCCGCGGGGACCCGCACCGGGCGGGCACCGAACAGTTCGCCGAGCAGCGCCGCGTCCACCACCGGCTCCGCCGCCAGGTTGAACGCGCCCCGCACGTCCCGCAGCACCGCCCGCACGTAGGCGTCGGCGGCGTCGTCGGTGTGCAGGACCTGGAAGCGCAGGCCCGAGAGCTCCGGCAGCACCGGCAGCAGATCGGGCCGCACCAGCTGCCCGGGCAGGAAGCGGCCGGCGAAGATCCGGCGCTGCTCGCTAGCCGCCTCCTCCTTGAACAGGAACGCCGGGCGCATCCGCACCACCCGGGTCTGCGGATGGTCGCGCTCGAAGGTGTCGAGGACCCGTTCCACGTACGCCTTCTCCCGGCTGTAGGCGGCGTCCGGCCAGCCGTGCGTCGGCCACGCCTCGGAGACGGGCGCGCCGCCCTCGGGCCCCGGCGAGTACGCCCCCACCGAGGAGGCGCACACCAGGACCGGCACCCGCGCCGCGGCCACCGCGTCGCACACCCGCAGCGAGCCCAGCACGTTGGTCGCCCAGGTCTTCACGGGATCGTGCGTCGGGTTGAACCGCCACGCCAGGTGCACCACCGCGTCGGCGTCCGCCACGTACCGGTCGAGCCGGGGCTCGTCGCCGTCCTTGGACAGGTCGGCGGTCGCCCACTCGACGCCCGGCAGTTCGAGGCCGGGCAGCCGGCGGGCCACCCCGAGGACGGAACCGACCTCCGGTTCGCGCGCCAGCGCCCGCACCACGCTCGTCCCCACGTTCCCGGTGGCGCCGGTGACGACCACCCTCAGTCCTGTACTCGGATTCATGTCTTCGACCTTCCTCCGTCCGGGCGACCCTCGCACCTCGGCCCCGCCCCGGCCCCGCCCCGGTGACGGACCGTGACCGGACGGGTCGCGCGGACGGCCCCGCGCGAGCACCATGGAGCGACCGCACGAGAAGGGGGCCGTCACGGAGGAACCCATGCTGCTGCCCGACCGGAACACCGTCGAACGCCTCCTGCGCCACTACCGCGCCCAGGAGCGGACCGTCCTGGCCGGCTCCTGCGACCTCTCCGTCCGCCGCAGCTTCGAGGACACCGCCTACACCCTCTGCGTCCTCATGGGCGTCCGCTCCACCCCCGAAGCCCTCCGCGCCGCCGAACGCTACGTGGGCCTCCGGGCACCCCTGTGAGGGGGCGGCCGGCGGGGGGAGTCCTGTGACGGTGCCCGGTGCGGGGACCCTGCCCGGCCCCGAGGGAGCTTCGTCCGCGTGTACGTGTAGGGGAGCGCCGACACGGCGCACACCCCCGCCGCGAGCAGCAGCGCCGCCGGGAGGGACCGGGCCGCCACCGGCCCCGCGGCCGCCGAGCCCACCGCGAAACCGGTGATCTTCAGACTGGCGCCGGTGGTGAACACCCGGCCCCGCAGCCGCCGCGGCGTCTCCTCGTGCCGGACGGCGAACAGGGCGGTCAGCTGCGGGCCCTCGGCGGCGCCCGACACGGCGAACGCCGCCACCAGCGCCACCGGCCCGCCCGCCGCGGCCGCCGCCCACGCGCCCGCCTGCACCAGCGCCCCGCCCCACAGCACCGTCCCCGGTGCCGGCGCGCGGGGGAGCCGGGCGTGCAGCGCCGTCGCCGCCAGAGCGGCGGCCGCCGCGACGGAGAGCAGCAGCGCGCCCCGGCCGGAACCGCCCAGCACCCCTGCCCCGAGCGCCGGAACGCAGGCGGCGACCACGCCCTGCCCGGTGGCGCAGCCGACCGAGGTGACCGTCGCCCGGAACAGCGGCCTCCGCCGGAAGACGGCCCGCACGCCTTGCGACGCCGGCCCGCCCGGGCTCTTCTCGGGCGACGGCCCGGCCGGGGGCAGCGACCAGGCCACGGGCACCGCCGTCGCGACCAGGGCCGCCGCGAGGACCACCGCCGCCGGCGCGCCGAGGAGCAGGGCGGTGCCGCCCGCGAGGCCGGGGCCGGCCAGCGCCGCGAAGGAGAAGGTGAGCGCGTCGAGGCCGTGCAGGCGGGGCATCCGGTCGGCGGGCGCGATCCGGGGCAGCTGCGCGGTCCAGCCGCCCGAGAGCGCCGGGCCCATCAGCCCCGTGACCACCGCGAGCAGCGCCGTCACGCCGAACGGCAGCCGGCCGAGGCCGAGGAGCACGGCGCCGAGCCCCGCCGCGTACAGCGCGAGCGCCCCGGCCAGCAGCCGCCCCGGTCGCCGGGCCCGGTCGAGGAACGCGCCGAGGACCGGGCCGCCGACCGCCGCCGACACCGTGACGCACGCGAGGAGCGCGGCGGCCCCCGACGTCGAGCCGGCGACGGCGAACCCGGCGAGGGCCAGGGCGGGTCCGGCCGTCTCGTCCCCGGTCCGGGCCGCGAGCGCCCCCGCCAGATGAGCGGCGACGGAGGGACGGCGGGGGCTTCCCTTGCTGGTGCGCATGGCGCCCGAGAGTAGGGAGGTAACTCAAAACCTCGCAATATGCGTTACATTCGGCCGATGCCCGTCCTCCCCGACCACGCCGCCCGCCATTCCACCCTCGCCATGGCCCTGCGCACCGCCGCCCTCGTCAACGCCCTGGCCGGCCCGGCGGCCGGGCCGGGCGAGATCGCCGCCGTCCTCCTCGCCCACGGCGAGCCCGCCCCCGTGGACGTGACCGCCGAGGACGTCGCCCCGATGCGGGCCGCCGCGGCGCGCCTCCGGGAGGTGTTCGCCGCCGCCTCCGCCGACGAGGCCGCCGCCCTCCTCAACGGTCTGCTCGGCGCCCACACGGGTCCCCTCCGGCTCACCTCGCACGGCGGCACCGCCCCCTGGCACCCCCACGCGGACACCGACGACGACGCGCCGTGGACGGCGTGGTTCCTCGCCTCCGGCTGCCTGGCGCTGACCGTCCTCCTCTGGGACCGGCAGGCCCCGCCCGGCCGGACCTGCGCGTCCGGCGCGTGCGGGAACGTGTTCGTCGCCCACGGCAGCGGGCCCGAGCGCCGGTACTGCTCGCGCCGGTGCGCCACCCGGGAACGGGTCGCCGCCCACCGGCGCTCCCGCACGCCGTCGGCCCCCGGCACGGACTGAAGACCCGCCCGGGCCGTCCGGAAGCGGTTCAGGTGCGGGGTGCCCGGCGGCGCCAGGCCCAGAGGGTCAGGGCGGCGGCGCAGGCGGAGGCGACGAGGGAGAGGGGGAGGGCCACCGAGGGGGTCGGGGCGGCGGAGGCGTCGGCGGGGGTGTCGGGGGGAGTGCCGGTGGTTCTGCCGGGGCGGCTTCCGGGGGCGTTCGGGGCGGCCGCCGGGGCGGGGGCGCTGCCGCGGGCCGAGACCGGCCGGGTGTCCGCGGGGGCGCGTTCCGGTGACTTCGGGGGGAGCAGTGAGCCGACCGGCTGGACCTTGCCCGCCGCCGCGAAGCCCCAGTCCAGGAGGGAGCGGGCCTCCTCGTAGACGGCGAGGCCGCCGCCCGACTGGGGGTTCATCACCGACACGACCAGGGTGCGGTCTCCCCGGCGGGCGGCGGCGATGAGCGTGTTGCCGGCCTTGCTGGTGTAGCCGTTCTTGACGCCGATCAGGCCCGGGTAGCGGCCCACGCCGTCCGCACCGGTGAGGAGCCGGTTGGTGTTGGCGATGCCGTACGACCAGGAGCCCGCCGGGAAGTCGGCGTACGCGGTCGAGCAGTAGCGGGTGAACTCCGGGTCCTGGATCCCGGCCCGGCCGAAGACCGCCAGATCGTACGCGGACGAGACCTGGCCCGGCGCGTCGTACCCGTCAGGGGACACCACGTGCGTGTCCCGGGCCCCCAGCGAGCGGGCCTTCTCCTGCATCTGACGGGCCATCGACTTCCAGCCGCCGCTCATCGCCGCGAGGACGTGCACGGCGTCGTTGCCCGAGCTGAGGAAGACGCCGTTCCACAGGTCGGACACCCGGTACGTGTACCCCTCCTTCACCCCGACGAGGCTGCTGCCCTCGCCGATCCCCTGCAGCTCCTCGTCGGCCACCGTGTGCCGCGCGGACGCCTCGTGCTGCGGGAGCGCCGTCAGTGCGAAGAGCGTCTTCAGCGTGCTGGCCGGCGGCAGCTTCCGGTGCGCGGAGCGGGCGGCGAGCACCTCGCCCGTCCCGGCGTCGGCCACCACCCAGGACAGCGCCGAAGGGGTGGGGAGGTCCGGCGCGCCGGCCAGCGGCTGCACCTGGGTGCCGGACCGGTCGAGCCGTGCCGGGTCCACGAACCGCCGTGCGGGAGGGGTCGGTTCGGTGGCGGCGCCCGGTACGAGGGCGGGGGCGGCGGTCGTGGTACGGGGCGGGGTCGCGGCGCCGGCCACGGGGGCGGAGAGCACGAGCAGCATCGCGGCGGAGCCCGCGGCGGCATGGCGAAGGGCTGACGTGACGATCATTCAGCCACCGTAGGAAGGAGGGGTGGAGCGCGCAGGGCGGAGTGCGCCACCCGGCCTACAGAACGCGGCGCGGGGCGGCGCGTCGTGCCGCCGGGCGGGTGGTCGTGGGCCGCCGAGTGGGGTGGTGTGCCTCAGGTGTGGCGGTCCCGGTCCGTCGTGCCGGGGGAGGTCCGCAGGGAGGAGACGAGGCGCAGCAGCCGGTCCTCGTTCCCCGCGAGGCCCGCCGCGCGCAGCGCCTCGTCGGCCTCCGCCATCGGGTTCGTCAGCATCACCCCCGCGTACGGCGCGAGGCGCGGATCCGTCAGCACGGCCTGGGTGGATTCCAGGAGGCGCAGATACGCCTGGGCCGCGGCGCGCTCGGTGGCGGTGATGGTGGTCATGTCGGGCTCCCTCTCGACGGCTGGACGCCCTCCACCCTCTCGCACGGGTCTGACAACGACGCTCAGGCCCGCCCGCGCACCCGCGTGAGAAGCCGCTCAAGGAAGACCCGCTGCCCCGCGACGAGCAGCGGGGCGGCGGCCTCCGGCGTGAACCAGCCCACCCGGTCGAGCTCCGGGAACTCGGCCCGGACACCCGAGCGGGGCGGCCACTCCATCGCGAACGTGCCCGGCACGACGGCCGCGGGATCGAGGTCGCCCTCCACCGCCCACACGGTGACGGTCTTGCCGCCCGCCTGCCGCACCTCCCCGAGGGCGGTCCAGTCGCCCTCCGGCGCGTCGAGCCCCAGCTCCTCCCGGAACTCGCGGCGGGCCGCCTCCTCCGGGGCCTCCCCCTCCCCGTACTCGCCCTTGGGCACCGTCCACGCCGCCTCCTCGCGGCGCGCCCAGAACGGTCCGCCCATGTGCCCGATGAGCACCTCGATCCCGTCGTTCTTCGTGCGTCGGAAGACGAGCAGACCCGCACTGCGTGTGACCGGCATGCCGTCAGTCTGGCCGGGATCGGGGAGCGGCGCAGGGGCCCGGCCGGGCCCCGTGGCGCATCAGAGGCTGTACTCGTACGTCCAGGCCGCCTCCCGGGCCGAGAAGTCGATGTCCGTGACCTCCAGGACGTGTCCGTGCTGGTCGCTCACCACCCGGTGGACGCTCAGCCGGGCCGCGCCGCCGGTCCCCACGGGGCCCGGGGGGACCCGTACGGACTCCCGGTGGGTGGCCCGCAGTCCCGCCTGGCGCATCCAGTGGTAGAGCAGCCGCAGGTCCGGCTGGTGCACGCAGGAGCGGGTCCGCCGGTAGCGGCCGAGCTGCGGGATCTCGTCCAGTGCCGGGCGGGAGAACCACGAGACCGCGCGCTGGAGTTCGGGCCCCTGCGGGGCCAGCACCGTGTGGCGGTGCACCAGCGTCGGCTCGCCCGGCGCGAGGTGGAGCCGCCCCGCCAGCGCCGTCGGCGGCGGCTCCCAGCCGAGCGTCGCCCGCACCAGCGCCTCCGCCGCCCGGGGCCCGCCGGGGAAGACCGGCCGGGCGGCGGACGCCACCGCGGGCGGGGTGGCGGGCGGGGCCTCGCCGCCGTCCGGCCCGGCCGCGGCGAAGGTGCCGCGCCGGTCGGTGACCACGAGCCTTTCCTCGCGCAGGAGTTGGAGCGCGCTGCGGACGGTCTGCCGGTTGACGTGGTACCGCTGTGCCAGGGAACGCTCCGAGGGGAGGCGGCTGCCGGGCTCCAGGGCACGGCGGACGAGGTCGTCCCGCAGGGCGGCGGCGACCCGCAGATAGCGCGGGACCTCTCCCCGGAACGGCTCGGAGGCAGGCCCGGAAGCGGGCCGGGAATCGGGTACGGCCATGATCAACCCCTTCTTCGCACAGTGTGATCGCGCAGGCCGGATGAGTGATCAATTCCTATCATTGGTCTAAACCATTCCGCTAGGGCGACCGTGCAGAGTGGCCGAAACCCGTGCGGCGTCCTGTAATGGGGAGCAGGCGACAGGACCCGGCCCGTGCCGGTGGTGGAACAGGGGTGAGGCCGGATGACGACGCCCTCGGAGCACGCCGGACGGGGCCGCGCGGCCCGCAAGAGGGTCCCGCGCTCCTCGCACGGGCGCTGGATACCGAGCTCCCAGCGCCCCGACCCGCTGGCCGTCCTGGAGCGCCAGGCCGCCGACCGGCTGCCCGACCTCGCCCCCGTCCGGTACGGGAGGATGGCGGCCTCCCCCTTCGCGTTCCTGCGCGGCGCCGCCGCCGTCATGGCCGCCGACCTCGCCGCCACCCGCAACACCGGACTCACCGTCCAGCTCTGCGGCGACGCCCATCTGATGAACTTCGGCGTCTACGCCTCACCCGAACGGACGCTCCTCTTCGACGTCAACGACTTCGACGAGACGCTGCCAGGACCCTTCGAATGGGACGTCAAGCGGCTCGCCGCCAGCGTCGCCGTCGCCGCCCTCCAGAACGGCAGCCCCCGCGCCAAGGCCCACCGCGCCGCGCTCGCCGCCGCCGAGTCGTACCGCACCACCATGCGCCGCCTCGCCGGGCTCGGAGAGCTCGCCGTCTGGTACGAGCGGATCGACGCCGCCGAACTCGCCGCGCTCGCCCGCCCCCGCGAACGCGACCGGCTGGACCGCGCCCTCGCCAAGGCCCGCCGCCGCACCAGCCTCCAGGCCCTCGACAAGCTCACCGTCCGGGACGGCGACGGCGGCCGCCGCTTCGCCGACGACCCGCCGCTCCTGGAGCGCGTCGCCGACCTCGACCGGGTCACCCTCGGCAAGATCTTCAGCGACTACCGCAGCTCGCTCCCCGAGGAGCGCCGCCTCCTCCTCGACCGCTACCGCTTCCGTGACGCCGCCCGCAAGGTCGTCGGCGTCGGCAGTGTCGGCACCCGCTGCTTCGTCGTCCTCCTCGAAGGCCGGGACGACACCGACCCGCTCATCCTCCAGGTCAAGGAGGCCGGCCGCTCGGTCCTGGAGGCGTATCTGCCGCCCACCGTCTACCCGCACCAGGGCCGGCGCGTCGTCTGCGGCCAGCGGCTCACCCAGGCGGCCGGCGACATCTTCCTGGGCTGGATGACCGGTCCCGAGCAACGGCACTTCTACTGGCGCCAGTTGCGCGACATGAAGGGATCCGCCGAGGTCGAGACGATGACCCCCTCGACGCTGCGCGACTACGCCCGGCTGTGCGGCCGCGCCCTGGCCCGGGCGCACGCCCGCTCCGGCGACCGCATCGCCATCGCCGCCTACCTCGGCTCCTCCGCCGTCTTCGACCGCGCGATCGCCGACTTCTCCCTCGCCTACGCCGGACAGAACGCCGACGACTACGCGACCCTCGGCGCCGGCATCGCCGCCGGCATGGTCACGGCGGCCCCGGGCGTCTGATCCCCCGGAGCCGCCGTCCCCGCTCAGGAATCCAGGCGCAGCGGCGGACCCGCCGGCGTCTCCGGGACCGGCGAGAAGAGCGCCGCGCGGACCAGCGACGGGGCGAAGAGGCTGGTGAGCGGGGCCGTCAGGACCAGCACCGCCCGGAAGGGCACCCCCACCACCGGGTCGCCCGCCGCGCGCTCCTGGATGCGGGCCAGGTACCAGCCGGTGACCTCGTCGAACGGCTTCGAACGGGCCGCGTCGCCCGTCGCGCCCGGCATCTTCCTGTCCGCGCCCGCCGAGATGTCCCACGCCTGCCGGGACGCGTCGAAGAGCGCCCGCTGCACCCGCCGGGTGGTCGGGACCCGCCGGGTGTCCGCAAGGGCCCGGCGCAGCGCGACGGCGGACAGCGCCGCGACCGCCATGCCCTGCCCGTAGATCGGGTTGAACGCGCACAGCGCGTCGCCGGTGGCGAGGAAGCCCGCGGGGCGGCGGCCCGGGCGGTCGTACCGGCGGCGGACGTTGGCGGTCTGCCGGAAGCCGTGCACCGGCGTGACCGGCTCCGCTCCGGTCACCCACTCGCTCAGCACCGGATGCGGCAGCCGCTTCGCGTACTCCTCGAACGCCCCTTCCTCGGTGGGCGGTTCGTCTCCCCGCAGCCCCGAGAAGGTGACGATGTGGTGGCCGTCGCCCAGCGGCACGATGACTCCGCCGTACGGCTGCTCCGGCCCCGGCACGATGTAGTAGCCCTGCGCGTCCGTGACGGGCACCGCGTCCGTCGCCCGGTACACCCGCGAGGCGTAGGCGAGACCGGTGTCGAGGGTCTCCTCGTGCGGTGCCTCGGCGCCGATCGCGGCCAGCCAGTCCGCCGCCTTCGTCGACCGGCCGGAGGCGTCCACCACCAGGTCCGCCGCGAGAGTACGGGACTCGCGCCCGCCGCCCGCGCCGCGCTCCCGCAGCCGCACGCCCGTCACCCGCGCGGCGGTGCCGGTCAGGCCCACCGTCTCGGTGTTCTCGACGAGTTCGACGCGCGGATCGGCGAGCACCCGCTGCCGCACCAGCCACTCCAGCTGGGGCCGCGGACCGCTGTAGAAGTGCGCGGACGCCGGCAGCCGGGTGAACCACTGGCCGGACTGCCACTGGACCATGTCCGTCGGCATGGCCACCTTCGGCGCGCCCAGTCCCCGCAGTTCGTCCATGAAGCCGGGCAGCAGTTCGTCGAGGGCCCGCTGGCCGCCCTCGATGAGCACGTGCAGATGCCGGCCCTGCGGCACCCCGGACCGGGCCTCAGGACCCTCCGGCAGCCGGTCGCGCTCGACGACCGTGACCTTCTCCGCGTGTTCCGCGAGGACCCGCGCGGCGAGGAGTCCGGCGATACTTCCCCCGATGACCACCGCGTGACGTGCCCCCCGGTGCCCCAAGTCGTCGGCCATACCCGCCCCTTCATGTGGTGGACCCGAACCTGAACACCCCTCAGTATCCACGCTGGGGGAGAAGGGCAGACCCGCGCGCGGTGGGGTGGAAGGGGGCGGAGGGGGGCGCGGGTCAGTCCTCAGGGCCCAGGTCGTCGAGCGCGGCGGTGAGCCATTCCACCCAGAAGCGTTCCAGGTCGATGCCGCCGCGCAGCACGAGGTGGCGCAGCCGGTCGGGCTCGGTGCCGCGCCGCTCGGCCGGGAAGTCCCGCTCCTCGATGGCCAGGTACTCGTCGAGCTGGTCCCGGTGCAGGACGAGGTGGCGCTCCAGCTCGGCGCGCAGCCCAGCCGAGCCGACCACGGCCGCGGCCCGCATCCGCAGCAGCAGCGCGGACCGCAGCGGCTTCGGGTCCTCGGCCGCGCCGACCCACTCCCGCAGGAACTCCCGCCCGGCGGGCAGCACTTCGTACTCCTTGCGCTGACCCCGCACCGGCACGGGAGAGGGCAGGGCACGGATGTGCCCCGCCTCCTCCAGGCGTCCCAGCTCGCGGTAGATCTGCTGGTGCGTGGCCGACCAGAAGTAGCCGATCGACTTGTCGAAGCGGCGCGTCAGTTCGAGGCCGGAGGACGGCTTCTCGAGCAGCGCGGTGAGGATCGCGTGCGGGAGGGACATGCTCGCATCCTAGGTTCGGCGGCCCGCCGCGATCACGGTGGTCACGCGGTCATCGCGGTCACAGGGCGGCGGCGAGCCGCGTGCCCTGGTCGATCGCCCGCTTGGCGTCCAGCTCGGCGGCGACGTCCGCCCCGCCGATGAGGTGCGCCGTGCGGCCGGCGGCGACCAGCTCCTCGTACAGGTCCCGTCGCGGCTCCTGGCCGGAGCAGAGGACGATCGTGTCGACCGGCAGCAGCCGCGGCTCGCCGTCGACGGTGAGGTGCAGGCCCTCGTCGTCGATCCGGTCGTAGGAGACGCCCGCGACCATGGCGACGCCGCGGTGCTTGAGCTTGGTGCGGTGGATCCAGCCGGTGGTCTTGCCGAGACCGGCGCCGACCTTGGTGGTCTTGCGCTGGAGCAGGTGGACCTGGCGCGGCGGCGCGTTCCGCTCGGGCTCGCGCAGCCCGCCGCGGTTCTCGTAGGAGGTGTCGACGCCCCACTGGCGGAAGTACGTCTCGGGGTCCTGGCTCGCGCCCTCGCCGCCGTCGGTCAGGAACTCGGCGACGTCGAAGCCGATGCCGCCGGCGCCGATGACCGCGACCCGCTCGCCGACCGGGGCGCCGTCGCGGAGGACGTCGAGGTAGCCGAGGACGCTCGGGTGGTCCTGGCCCTCGATGCCGGGGCTGCGGGGGGTGACGCCGGTGGCGACCACGACCTCGTCGAAGCCGTCCAGGTCGGCGGCGGAGACGTACGTGCCGAGGCGGACGTCGACGCCCTGCTCGGCGAGCCGGACGCGGAAGTAGCGCAGGGTCTCCTCGAACTCCTCCTTGCCGGGCACCCGCTTGGCGACGTTCAGCTGGCCGCCGATCTCGGAGGCGGCGTCGAAGAGGGTGACGGAGTGGCCGCGTTCGGCCGCGGAGACGGCGCAGGAGAGGCCGGCCGGTCCGGCGCCGACGACGGCGATCCGCTTGGCGAGGCGGGTGGGGGAGAGGACGAGCTCGGTCTCGTGGCAGGCGCGCGGGTTGACCAGACAGGAGGTGATCTTGAGGCTGAAGGTGTGGTCCAGGCACGCCTGGTTGCAGCCGATGCAGGTGTTGATGGTCTCGGAGCGGCCGGCGGCGGCCTTGTTCACGAAGGCGGGGTCGGCGAGGAAGGGGCGGGCGAGCGAGACGAGGTCGGCGCGGCCGTCGGCGAGGATCTCCTCGGCGACCTCCGGGGTGTTGATGCGGTTGGAGGTGACCAGCGGCACCGACACCGCGCCCATCAGCTTCTTCGTCACCCAGGTGTAGGCGCCGCGCGGCACGGAGGTGGCGATGGTGGGGATGCGGGCCTCGTGCCAGCCGATGCCGGTGTTGATGATGGTGGCGCCGGCCGCCTCGATCTCCTTGGCGAGCCGGACGACCTCCTCCAGGGTGGAGCCGCCGGGGACGAGGTCCAGCATGGAGAGCCGGTAGACGATGATGAAGTCGGTGCCGACGCGCTCGCGGATCCGGCGGACGATGGCCAGAGGGAAGCGGACCCGGTTCTCGTAGGAGCCGCCCCAGCGGTCGGTGCGGTGGTTGGTGGCGGCGGCGATGAACTCGTTGATGAGGTAGCCCTCGGAGCCCATCACCTCGACGCCGTCGTACCCGGCCTCCTTGGCCAGCTCGGCGCAGCGGGCGTAGTCCTCGACGGTCTGCTCGACCTCGGCGTCGGTCAGCTCGTTCGGTACGAAGGGGCTGATCGGCGCCTGGATCGGGCTCGGTCCCACCAGGCCGGGGTGGTAGGCGTACCGGCCGAAGTGCAGGATCTGCATCGCGATCCGGCCGCCCTCGGCGTGCACGGCGTCGGTGATCAGCCGGTGCTCGGCGACCTCCTCGGCGGTGGTGAGCTTGGCGCCGCCGTCCCACGGCCGGCCGGCCTCGTTGGGGGCGATGCCGCCGGTGACGATGAGTCCCGCGCCGCCGCGGGCCCGCTCGGCGTAGAAGGCGGCCATGCGCTCGAAGCCGTGCTCGGCCTCCTCGAGACCGACGTGCATCGAGCCCATGATCACCCGGTTGGGCAGGGTGGTGAAGCCGAGGTCGAGCGGGCTGAGCAGATGCGGGTACGGGGTCGTCGCGGTCACGGGGCGCCTCCTCGCGCAGGGATCGTCGCACCCTGTTGTAGGCGACGCGCCCGTGATTCTGCAACTAGTTGCAGAAGAATCGGGGTGTGATGGTTACTACTCGGTAGGAGGGTGGGTCCCGGTGACCGGGGCCCACCTTGGTGATCGTCCGCTCACCCCACCCGGCTCAGCAGCGCGTCCAGCTCCTCCGGTGTCCGGGGATCCGGTACGCCCTCCGGCAGCAGCCCCTGCCCGCGCAGCAGCCGCGCGACCGAGGCCGCCCACGGGCGCCGCAGCCGGGCCGCGTCGAGCAGCTCCGCGTCCGCGAGGAGCTCGGCGACCGGGCCCGTGCGCAGCCCGGAGGGGGTGAGCACGGCGGCCTCGTCGGCCCACCGCAGCGCCAGGTCCACGTCATGGGTGGCCATGACCACCGTGGTGCCCGCCGCCCGCAGCCGCCCCAGGGTCTCCAGGAGCCGCTCCTGGCCGTCCGGGTCCAGGCCCGCCGTCGGCTCGTCCATGATCAGGATTCGGGGGCGCATCGCCACCGCGCCCGCGATCGCCGCCCGCTTCCGCTGCCCGTAGGACAGCAGGTGCGTCGGCCGGTCGGCGAGCGCCGTGATGTCCAGCGCCTCCAGCGCCTCCGCCACCCGGAGTCGTACCTCCTCCTCCGGGAGCCCCAGGTTCATCGGCCCGAAGGACACGTCCTGCGCCACCGAGGCGGCGAAGAGCTGGTCGTCCGGGTCCTGCACCACCAGCTGCACCGAGGTCCGCAGCCGGGTCAGCCCCTTCCGGTCGTACGTCACCTCCGTACCGTCCAGGAGCAGCGCCCCGCTCCCGACCCGCAGCCCGCCGCTCAGCAGCCGCAGCAGCGTCGTCTTCCCGCCGCCGTTCCGGCCGAGCAGCGCGACCGCCCGGCCCTCCCGCACGGCGAAGCCGACCTCGGTCAGGACGGGCGGCCCGTCCTCGTACGCGAAACCCGCGCGCACCAGTTCCACGACCGGTTCCACGGCCGGGGTGGGGGTCGTCATGGAAGGAACCTTTCCAGTACGAGGGTGAGGGCGACGAGCCCCGCGAGGAGGCCGCCCGTCGCCGCGAGGAACGGGCGGGAGACCGAGGCCTCGGGCAGCAGGACCCGCAGCGTCCCGTCGTACCCGCGGCCGGCCAGACCGGTCTGGAGCCGCTGCGCCCGGTCGAAGGCCCGCACGAACGAGGTCGCCCCGAGCCCGGCCAGCGAACGCCACACGGCCGCCCGGGTGGTCGCCCCGAGCCGCGCCGCCTGCGCCTGGCGCACCTTGGCCTGCGCGTCGAGGAGCAGGAACACGATCCGGTACATCACCAGGGCCACGTCCACCACCGGTGCCGGCACCCCGGCCCGCGCCAGGCGCGGCAGCACGTCCGACACCGGCGTGGTGAAGGCGAACAGCAGCACCCCCAGGGAGGCCGACGCCGTCCGCAGCAGCAGCTCCCCGGCGTGGACCGGACCGTCCGGCGCCCAGGCCACGGGCCCGTCGGGACCTCCCACCGCGAACAGCAGCGGCACCGCGCCCGTCACACAGAAACCGAGCGGGATCCGGAAGGCCCGCCACAGCTGCCGGCCCGGCACACCGGCCGGGCCGAGCAGCACCGAGAGCGTGGCCGCCGCGACCAGGACGGCCCCCGGCCACGGCGGCAGACACACCGCGCAGAGCGTCAGACCGAACCCGAGGAGGGCCTTCTCCGCCGGATGGCGGCGGCGCCAGCGACTGCCGTGCGCCGCCACGTCGATCGGCAGCATCGGCGGCTACGCCTCCGCGTCCGGCACGGACGGGCCGGCCTTCGACCGGGCCGCGGCCCGCTCCTCGCCCTGCCGCCGGCCGCGCCGCAGCCCGAAGTAGTAGGCGAGGACACCGGCGCCCAGCGCCGCCTGGAGCGAGAACAGCGCCGACTCGATCTCGCCGGACGGCGGCTCGTACAGCGGGGAGAACCACGGCTCGTAGTCCGGCTCGATCTCCGTGATCGCCGTCTCCGCCTCGCCGTCGGCGCCGGCGAACGGCTCCTCCTTGTGGTCGCCGAGGCCGAGCGCCAGCGGCAGCACCGCCAGCGCCGCCACGAGCGCCAGCAGCAGAATGTTGATCCTCGCGTTCCGGCTCATCACGCCGCCGCCTCCTCGTGCCGCTTCTTCTCCGGCCGGGCGAGCACGCCGAGCCGCAGCAGGTCCCCCTTGCTGGACTGCGTGAGCAGCCGCATCACCAGGACGGTCAGCAGCCCCTCGCTGACGGCGAGCGGGAGCTGCGTCACCGCGAAGATGCCGCCGAACTTGGCGAGCGACCCCAGCACACCGCTGCCCGGGTCGGGGAAGGCGAGGGCCAGCTGGACGCTGGTCACGCAGTACGTGGAGAGGTCGGCGACGAACGCGCCGAAGAAGACGCTCACCATCAGCGGCGCCCCGGACCGCTTCAGCAGGACGTACGTCCCGTATCCCGCCCAGGGGCCGACGATCGCCATCGAGAAGGCGTTCGCGCCCAGGGTCGTCAGCCCGCCGTGGGCGAGCAGCAGCGCCTGGAACAGCAGGGTGATCGTGCCGAGCACCGCCATGATCGGCGGCCGGAACAGGATGGCACCGAGCCCCGTTCCCGTCGGATGGGAGCAACTCCCGGTCACCGACGGCAGCTTGAGCGCGGACAGGACGAAGGTGAAGGCGCCGGAGGCGCCGAGCAGCAGCGTGGACTCGGGGTTGGTACGCACCTCGCGGGTGAGCGCGCGGACGCCGTGGACGATGAACGGAGCCGATGCGACGCCCCAGGCGGCCGCATGGACGGGGGGCAGATACCCCTCGGCTATATGCATGATCGGGAGACCCTCTCCAGCACCTCGTGGATGGACAACGCGCCCTGGCCGGTCTCCTGGCTGACGGTCATGACGTCCGACTCCGCCTTCCCACCCCACGACGGTCTCCCGCGGCGGAGCAGTGGCTTCCCCTGAGGGACGGAGCCGGACCTCCCGATCACAGTGGCGAGGGCCGCACCGGTACTGCACCGGTTTCCCGAACACCAAGGCCCTGTGACAGTAGTGGGTTGACCTGCTTCATCACAATGCGGGGTCGCTCACGTGCGCTCCGGCACCCCCCTGCCACCCCGGACGGTCACTCCTTGCGGTAGGCGTACGCCTCCGAGGCCGCGGCCGCCACCGCGTCGAGACCGGCCCCCGCGCTCGCCGTCACCAGGGCCGCCACCGCACCCTCCACGAACGGCGCGTCCACCAGGCGCGCGCCCTCCGGCAGCTCGTCGCCCTCCGCGAGCAGGGCCTTCACCGTGAGGACCGCGCTGCCCAGGTCCACCAGGAGCGCCACCCCGGCCCCCGCGTCCACGGACCTCGCCGCCGCGGTGATCAGCTCGGCGCTCGTACCGAGGCCGCCGTCCGGGGTGCCGCCCGCCGCCGCGACCGGCGCCAGGTCCCCGCCGCCGGCGAGGCCGCGGGCCAGCTCCGCCACGGCCGCCGCGACGGCCGCGCTGTGCGAGACCAGCACGATCCCGACCCGCTCGCCGCTCATCCGGCGGCCACCTCCTCCAGCGCCGCGAAGAGCAGGGCCGAGGACGTCGCCCCCGGATCCTGGTGCCCGACCGACCGTTCGCCGAGATAACTGGCCCTGCCCTTGCGGGCCCGCAGCGGGACGGTCGCCGCCGCGCCCTCCTCCGCCGCCGCGCGCGCCGCCGCGAAGGACTCGTGCAGCGCCGCCGCCGCGGGCGTCAACGCGTCCAGCATCGTCTTGTCGCCCGCCACCGCCCCGCCGAGCCGCCCGACCGCGACGACCCCGGTCGCCAGCGCCTCCGCGAGCTCCGCCCGCGTGACCTCACCGGCCTCGCCCAGCGCCTTGCCCGCCCGCCGCAGCAGCGTCCCGTACAGCGGTCCCGAGGCGCCGCCCACCGTCGAGACGAGCTGCCGTCCGGCGGTCGCCAGGACGGCGCCGGGCGTCGCGGGCGGCTCCTTCGCCAGAGTGTCGGCCACGGCGGCGAAACCGCGCCGCAGATTGGCGCCGTGGTCCGCGTCGCCGATCGCCGCGTCGAGTTCGGTCAGCCGGCCGGCCTCGCGGTCCACCGCCCGCGCCGCCGCCTCCATCCACCGCACCGCGAAGGCGCCGTCGTACGTCTCCGCCGTCCCCGTCATCGCCGGCTCACCGGCCCCAGCGCAGCGCGGCCGTCGACACCGGCGCGTCCCACAGCCGCAGCAGCTCCTCGTCCGCCGCGCACACCGTCACCGAACAGCCCGCCATGTCCAGCGAGGTCACGTAGTTCCCGACCAGCGTCCGCGCCACCGGCACCCCGCGCGCGTCGAGCATCCGCCGCACCTCCGCGTTGAACCCGTACAGCTCCAGGAGCGGCGTCCCGCCCATCCCGTTCACCAGGAGGAGGACCGGGTCCGAGGGCCGCAGGTCGTCGAGGACGGCGTCGACGGCGACCTCCGCGATCTCCCGCGCGGTCATCATCCCGCGCCGTTCCCGTCCCGGTTCACCGTGGATGCCGACGCCCAACTCCAGCTCCCCGGGCGGCAGATCGAAGGTCGGACTGCCCTTCGCGGGCGTGGTGCAGGCGCTCAGGGCGACCCCGAACGACCGCGACCGCCCGACCACCCGCCGGGCCAGCGCCTCCACCCGCTCCAGCGGCGCCCCCTCCTCGGCGGCCGCCCCGGCCAGCTTCTCCACGAAGAGGGTGGCGCCGGTCCCGCGCCGCCCCGCCGTGTACAGACTGTCCGTCACCGCCACGTCGTCGTCGACGAGGACCTTGGCCACCTGAATGCCCTCGTCCTCGGCGAGCTCCGCCGCCATCTCGAAGTTCAGCACGTCCCCGGTGTAGTTCTTCACCACGAACAGCACCCCCGCCCCGCTGTCCACCGCCGCGGCGGCCCGCACCATCTGGTCGGGCACCGGACTCGTGAACACCTCCCCGGGACAGGCGGCGTCCAGCATCCCCGGCCCCACGAACCCGGCATGCAGCGGCTCGTGCCCCGACCCACCCCCCGACACCAGCGCCACCTTCCCCGCCACCGGCGCGTCCCGCCGCACCACCACCCGCCGCTCGGCGTCCACGGTCAGCTCGGGATGAGCGGCGGCGATCCCCCGCAGGGCATCGGCGACGACGGTCTCCGGTACGTTGATCAGCATTTTCACTGGTACCTCCTGGGCCGACCTGTCGCCGACTCTTCCGACGGCACGTCAGACCGGGTCGGCGGCGGGCGATCTTCGCGAAGGTGCATCATGGCGCAATTATCGGCGCGAGGGTGCGACCGCGCACCGGTGCGTCATCGGCCGGGTGCCGTTCCCCGCCGGTGCCTCCTAGCCCACGTGCCCTCGGGTGTCAGTCCGTAATCTTCCGGGGTCCCTGCTCTGCCGTCCCGTTGCTACTTTCCAGGCCGTCCGACCACACGGTCCCGACCAGGAGGCCACGTTGAGTGCGCAGCAACCCTCCCGCAGGAACATTCTCAAGACCGCAGGCGGCCTGTCGGCCGCGTTGGCCCTGGGCGGCGCGGGGGTCGTCGCCGCGGCCGGGCCGGCGGCCGCCGTCGGTGACGGTTTCGGACTGCGGATCGTGGAGCGCGGGGAGACCGACCACCGCATGTGGTACTACCGGTTCTCCACCGGCGCGATCGGCTGGAACCCCGCCGTGAACGTGCTCCTTCCCGACGACTACCACTGGAGCGGGCGCCGGTATCCGGTGCTGTACCTCCTCCACGGCGGCGAGCAGGACTTCATCACCTTCGACCGCGAGGGCGTCCGCGCCTGGACCGCGGGCAAGCCGATCATCGTCGTCATGCCCGACGGCGGGCGGACGGGCTGGTACTCCAACCCGGTCAGCTCCCACGTCGGCCCGCGCAACTGGGAGCACTTCCACATCGCGCAGCTGATCCCGTGGATCGACGCGAACTTCCGGACCTACGCCGAGTACGACGGCCGTGCCGTATCCGGCTTCTCCATGGGCGGCTTCGGCGCACTGAAGTACGCGGCCAAGTACTACGGCCACTTCGCGTCCGTCAGCGCCCACTCGGGCCCGGCCAGCCTCCGCCGCGACAACGGCATGGTGGTCCACTGGGCCAACGCCACCTCCGCGGCGCTCGAACTGGGCGGCGGTACGGTCTACGGCGCGCCGTTCTGGGACGAGGCGCGGGTGAGCGCCGACAACCCGGTGCAGCGGATCGAGAGCTACCGCCACAAGCGCGTCTTCCTGGTCGCCGGCACCAGCCCGGACCCGGTCAACTGGTTCGACACCGCCAACGAGACCCATGTCCTCGCCGGGCAGCGGGAGTTCCGCTCCCTCCTGGGGAACGCGGGGATCCCGCACGAGTGGCACGAACCGTCGGGCGGCCACTTCATCCGCCACGACATGATGCAGCGCGACATCGACGGCATCATCGGCCGGCTCCGCAAGGCGTGAGCACCGGTGTGCGGCGCCGGTACCGGTGCCGCACACCTGCCCCACCCGTCCCATCCGTCCGAGACGTTCGAAGGGGAGGAGCGGCTCGTGTCACTCGGACTTTCCCGCCGCGCGCTGAACTGGGTCCTCACGTCGCTGCTCGTCACCGGCGCCGCGCTCGCCGGCGCGTCGCCCGCGCACGCGGCGGCGAGCGACCTGTGCGCCCAGGTCGGTCACCAGGCCGGCTTCCGGGGCGACGCGCTGGTGACCGCTGTGGCCGTCGCCCTCGCCGAGTCCGGCTGCGACCCGTCCGCCTCCAACACGCAGAACAACTCGCCCGCCTCCACCGACCGCGGTCTGTGGCAGATCAACGACTACTGGCACGCCGAGGTCGACGACGCCTGCGCGTACGACGCGCAGTGCAACGCGAACGCGGCGTTCGCGATCTCCTCCGGTGGGACGAACTGGCAGCCCTGGTCCACCTACAACCAGGGTCTGCACCGGCGGCACATGGACGAGGCGCGGGCCGCCGTGGACCGTCTCGGGCGCCCGGACGAGCCCGGGCCCGCTCCGCTGGTGCATCCGGCCGAGTCGGGCCGCGTCGTCTCCGCCCGGTCGGCGGACGGCCGGCTCGAGGTGTTCGCCGCCGGTGCCGACGGCGTGCACCACGCCTGGCAGGTCGAGGCGAACGGCGCCTGGTCGGCCTGGGAGCCGATCGGCGGCCCGGCCGGCGCGGAGCTGGCCGTCGCGCCGAACGCGGACGGCCGCCTGGAGCTGTTCGCGATCAACGGGAACACCTTCCAGCACCGTTACCAACTGTCCCCGTCCGGGGGCTGGTCGGGCTGGGAGGCCTTCGGCGGTGGCGGCGAGGACGCGGCCGCCGGGGTGAACGCCGACGGCCGGATCGAGGTGTTCGCCTCCGGGCCGGTGGGGCTGTTCCACAAGTACCAGACGGCGCCGAACGGCGGGTGGTCGGACTGGGAACCCACCGGCGGCGGTCCTGCGGACAGCCGGGTGGAGATGGGGAAGTCCCGGGACGGGCGCCTTGAGGTCTTCGCCCTCAACGGGGACGTCTTCCAGCACCAGTACCAGACCGCGCCGAGCGGCGGCTGGTCGTCGTGGGCCACCTTCGGAGGCGGCGGCCGCGACCTGACCGTGGACCACAACGCCGACGGGCGCCTTGAGGTCTTCGCCTCCGGTCCGGTCGGTGTCTTCCACAAGTACCAGACCAGCCCGACGAGTTGGTCGGAGTGGGAACCCACCGGCGGGCCGGCGGACTCGCAGCTCACCAGCGAGCGCTCCCCGGACGGACGCGTCGAGGTCTTCGCGATCAACGGCAGCACCGCCGCGCACGCCTGGCAGACGGCGGTCGACGCGCCCTACAGCGCCTGGGAGACCTTCGGCGGCGGAGGCACCGAGATCGGCGCCGCCGCCAACGCCGACGGCCGGATCGAGGTCTTCGGCGCCAACCCCACCGGCACCTTCCACCGCTGGCAGACCGGCTTCTCCACCTGGTCCGCATGGGGCTGGGTCAACGACACCCCGGGCCCCGGCCTCGACTGACCCGCCACCGGCCGGCCGAGCCCTCGCGGCACGGCCGGCCGCCTCGCACCTTCTCCTCGGCGCCCGGTGGTGCCCGGTGGTGCCCGGCCCGCCCACCGCCGGCAGCTCGTTCCAGACGGGGCCCGGGACCCCGGGAGCCTTCGGGGCCGACGTCCGGATCGCGCCACCCGGCGGGCGGGAAGGGGCCCCGGGCGGGCCGGAAAAGCGGCTGAGTCCGCCCGGTCGGCCGCCTTGGGCAGTGACCTTTCCCACTTTGCGGCCCAAGGCGGGGTCGTTCAGAGCCCTTCCCCGCTTCCCCTGTCGTGGCTTGATCCGGCCGTTCCGCCGACGTTCGTCGCGTCCGGACGGATTCCGGGAACCGCTTCCTCCGCCGACCAGAAAACTGGAAATCCGTTCTAAAAGACCGCCTTTGGCGGAGGGTGGAGGTGTCCTGCGTCACAGCGGGCGCCCCCCAGGTCCGCCTGCCACCGGAGCGCGCCCGCCACGGCCTTGTCGTATCCGCGACCCCGTCATGGAAAGCCCGGGTCCACGACCTCCGCCGAGTGGCCGAAGCATGCCGGTCCACCCCGTCAAGGGGTGGGTATCGTTCCGCGCGTCCGACCATCGGGACATGCGGAAGGGGGGAGCGATGAGCGGCGTGGTCGTCCATCTGCCGCGGGGCGGCAGGGGCACCGACGGCGACGAACGGTGCGCCGACGCGGTGACGTTACGGCTCGGTCCGGGGGAGGTCGCCCGCTTCGGCCGCGGCTCCCCGGACACCCCGGTCGAACTCCGTCTCTCCGACGCGGCGATCTCCCGGCTCGCCGGCGAGATACGCGTGACCGACGACCACTGGCAGCTGACGAACCACAGCGGCACCCACAGCTACCTCGTGGAGAACCCCGAGGGAGCGGGCGAGTACCTCAGGGTCCCGCCGCGCCGGGTCGGGGCGCCGGTCCCCTTCGAGTTCGCGCGGGTCGTGCTGCCCACCCGCGGTGAACTCCCCGTCGCCTTCCAGGTGTTCGCGCCCGACCACCTGTACCTCGACCCCGGGGTCATGGGCGGCCCCTGGGGGAGTCGTACGGTCACCGCGTACTCCCTGGACGAGACCGCCACGTACTTCCTCGTCCTCGTCGCGCTCTGCGAACCGCGGCTGCGCGACCAGTCCCGCGTCGCCGTCCCCACCACGCCCCAGATCGTCGACAGGCTCAGGGGACACGCCGGCTGCGCCGCGCTCACCGCGCGGGCCGTCAGCTCGCACATCGACTACCTCGCCGAGGAGAAGCTGCGCATCGACGGCCGCGAGCCGGGCAAGGGCGACCGCCGCAACGGCAAGCGGGAGGAGATCGTCGGGCTCGCGCTCCGCTTCGGGCTCGTACAGGAGGAACACCTCGCCCTTCTGCCGCCCGCGACCGGGACGGGCGGACGCGGAGGGAACGCCGCCCGATGACACCTCCGTACGCACGGGGTGGCACCACGGGGCTCGACGACCGTCCCGAACTCCTCCCGGCCGGCCACCGGGTGGGGGAGTGGGAGGTCATCGAGCCGATCGGGACCGGTGGCTGGTCCACGGTCTACGCGGCGCGCCCGGCCGGTACCACCCGCCGGGCCCCGGGACGCCCCCGTACCGCCTCCACGGGACGGGCGTCGGATTCCGCCGAGGTCGCCCTCAAGATCATGCCGACGGCGGGGCTCGCGCCCCTCCAGACGCGCAGGATCGTGGAGTCCGCGCACCGCGAGGTCGAACTCGGCCGCAGAGCCGGACATCCCCGGCTGATCGGTCTCCTGGACTCCTTCGCGCTCTCCGCACCGGACCGCCCCTCGGCGGACGGCGCGATCGTACTGGTCATGGAACGGGCCGCGGGCAGCCTGCGGGAGCTCCTCGACGCGGGCGTTCCCGAAGCCGACCGCGGCCGCATCGTCGAGGGCATCTGCGAAGGACTCGCCCACCTCCACCGCTCGGGCTGGGTCCACGCCGACCTCAAACCGGAGAACGTCCTGCTGGGCGAGGACGGCTCCGTGAAGCTCTCCGACTTCGGTCTCGCCACCGAACTGACCGGCACCCACGGCTACGCGCCCCCTCTGGGCACTCTCGACTACCTGCCCCCTGAACGCTGGCGGGCTCCCCTGGGGGAGCTCGGCGTCCAGATCCGCACGAGCGCCGACATCTGGGCCCTCGGCATCGTCATCCACGAGATCTTCGCCTCCGGCGTCCCGCCGTTCCCCGGCGCCACCCCCGTCGCCCGCGGCGCCGCCGTCCAGGAGTACGGGGCGGGCCGCGCCCCGCTCCGCCTGGACCCCGCCGTACCGCCGTTCTGGCGCGAGCTCACCGCCGACTGCCTTTCCCCCACCCACGCGGCCCGCGCCCCGCACACGGCCGAAAGCCTGCTCGCCCGCATCGCCGCCCGGCGCGGCGGTTCCGGCGGCCCCGGCGCGCGGACACGCCGGATCCGCGCCGCCGTCCTCGCCGCCGCGCTCTGCGGAGTCGGCGCGGCCCTGTGCTCCGACGCGACGGGGCACGGTCCCGCCGCGCCGGCCGGCACCGTCCTCCGGGTCTTCAACGCGGAGCGGGGCTGCCAGGAGCGGACCGACCGGGACCCGCGGTGCAGCCTCGGCCTGGCGGTCGACCCCCACCGGCCGTACACGGCGGAGAACGTCGTACGGACCCGGGTCTGGCACGACGACCTGCTCACCGCCGACTGCCGGGTCACCGACGGGCAGCCCATCGTCGACGAGGAGGACCTGCGGTCCACGGGCTGGTTCCGCGTCCGTCTCCCCCGCGGCTCCGTACCACCCGACGCCTGGCTCCCCGCCGTCCGTACGAGGGACCGCCCGGCCCTGCCGACGTGCCCCCGCACCACCGCCGCCCCCTGACACCCTTCGTCCGCATCACCGGATCGCATCATCGGGATTTCATCGCTCCTGCCTAGCGTGGCCGCGTCCGGACGAAGGCCCGAACCCCAGGGAGAGGCGTATCGATGGCGCGAAGAAGATCACGAGCGAGACTTCCGGTGGCGGTCGCCGCCGCGGTGGCGGTGGTGAGCACCACGGCGCTGGGCGGGACACCGGCAGGCGCTGCCGGCACGGGACCGGAGCGGCCGACGATCCGCTACACCGAGTACGGGATCCCGCACATCATTGCCTCCGACTGGGAGGGGCTGGGGACGGGGTACGGATACGCGGCGGCCAAGGACAACATCTGCACCCTGGCCGACACCTATCTGATGGTCAACGCAGAGAGGTCCCGCCACCTGGGACCCGACGGCAGGGCGAGCCCCGGGCAGAACCAGCACACCACCACCAACCTCAACAGCGATCTGTACTTCCAGCGGATCAAGGACGACGGCGTGGTGGAACGGCTGCTGGCCCGGCCCGCGCCCGACGGGCCGGAACCGGAGGTCAAGGAGGCCATCCGCGGCTACGTCCGGGGATACAACAGGTACCTGGCGGAGACGGGCGTGGACGGCCTCTCCGATCCTGCCTGCCGCGGAGCGGCCTGGGTACGGCCGATCACGGAGCTGGACGTCTACCGGCACGCGCACGCCGAGATCATCATGGGCAGCGCCGACGTGCTGCTCGACGGCCAGGTCACCGCCGCGCCCCCGGGGGCGCCGGCCGCCGCGGAGGCTTCCACGCCGTCGTCCGAGGAGCGCGCGAGGACCGCGAAGAAGACGGCGAAGGAGACCGCGAAGAAGATCGGCGAAGCGCTCGCGGCGAGCCGCCGGCAGAGCATGGGCAGCAACGCGCTGGCGGTCGGCTCGCAGGGCGTCTCCGGCGGCACCGGCATGCTCCTCGCCAACCCGCACTTCCCGTGGCACGGCAAGAACCGGATGTGGCAGAGCCACCTGACGATCCCGGGGAAGATCAACGTCTCCGGAGCCAGTCTGCTCGGCCTTCCCGCCGTGAACATCGGGCACAACGACGACGTCGCCTGGAGCCACACCGTCGCCACCGTGGCGCCGTTCGGCCTGTTCGACGTGCAGGTGGACCCGTTGAACCCGACCATGTACCTGGTCGACGGCGCCTGGGAGCGGATGACCTCGCAGCAGGTCTCCGTCGACGTCCGCAACGCGAACGGCACGATCGGCAAGGTCACCCGGACGCTGTGGGCCACCCGCTACGGTCCGGTCACCACGTCGATCCTCGGCTACCCGCTGCCCTGGGTGGTCAGCGCCCACGCCGTACGCGACGTGAACATGGACAACCTGCGCGCGCTGAACACCTGGTTCGGCCTCGACAAGGCCAAGGACGTCCACGACGTGGTGAACGTCCTGGAGACCACCCAGGGCGTCCCCTTCTTCAACACGGTTGCCGCGGACCGCAAGGGGAACGCCCTGTACGCGGACATCCAGGCGGTCCCGAACATCACCGACGCCCACGCGCAGTCCTGCCTCACCGAGACCGGCAAACTGCTGTTCCACCAGACCCTGGCGCTGTCGAACGTGCCGCCGGTCTCCATCCTCGACGGCAAGCGCAGCACCTGCGACTGGCCCGACGACCCGAACGCGGCCGCGCCGGGCCTCCTCGACCCGGCGAAACAACCACGGCTGATCCGCTCCGACTTCGTGGGCAACGCCAACGACAGCCCCTGGCTGGCCAACCCGGCGCAGCCGCTGTCCTTCCCCCGGGTGATGGGGGACAGGGCGACGCCCCGATCGCTGCGCACCCAGGAACTGATCCTGACCGCGCGGAAGCGGATCGACGGCACCGACGGCCTGCCCGGCAGGGGCTTCACACCGGAGACCATGGGGAAGCTGCTCTTCGCGGACAACAGCAGGGCGGCCGACCTCACGCTCAACACGACGGTGGCGGCGTGCCAGGGCGTCGCCTTCGGGCTCGTCCTGGTCGACGGCAACCTCGTCGACATCAGGGAGGCGTGTCCGGTCCTGGCCGGCTGGAAGAGCCACGACTTCACGGCGGACAGCCGCGGGTCCTGGCTGTTCGCGAACTACTGGCACCACCTGCAGGGTTCACGGCGGATCGACAAGCTGCCGTGGCGGGTCCCCTTCGACCCCGAGGACCCGGTGCACACGCCCAACTCGCTGGACGGCGGCAGCTCCGCCGTCCGCGACTCCCTCGCGCGGGCCGTCCTCGCGCTGCGCAAGGCCGGCATTCCGCTGAACGCGGCACTGTCGGACGTGCAGAGGATCACCCGCGGCGGTGAACGGATCCCGATCCACGGCTCGTTCGGCGCCCTGGGAGTGCTGAACGTGATCGAACCCGGCCAGGTCGACGGCGAGTTCGACATCGTCTTCGGGTCCAGCTTCATCCAGCAGGTGCGGTTCACCGCCGAGGGCCCGCCGGAGACGTACTCCGTCCTGGCCTACTCCCAGTCGGCGGACCCGAACTCGCCGCACCACGCCGACCAGACGAAGTTGTTCGCGGCCGGCGGATGGGTGACCGAGCGGTTCACCGAGGAACAGATCGCGGCCGCCCCGGACCTGCGGGTCGTGGTCCTGGACTGAGACCGGCCGGCGGGCCGGCCGTGCACGAACGACCCCACTCGTGAAGGGAACAGCACTGTGACGAGGACATCGCTCTGGTGGAGAACGGTGGTGGCGTGGACGATCGCCGCCGTGGCCGTCATCGCACCGGCCGGCTCGGCCCGGGCCGGCGGCGGCACCACCCCGCCGCACCTGCCGGACGGCTTCGGCCTGACCCGGACCGGCCCGGCCGTGGGGAACGCCCACGACTTCTACCTCACGGTCACCACACCCCAGGTGTCGGGCGAGCAGCACATCAGGATCATCCTTCCGCGCGGGTACTACGACGACCCGGACCGGCGCTATCCGGTCCTGTACTTCCTGCACGGCTCACCCGACGACCCCGTCAACCAGACCTACCCGGCGCTGTCCATGTCGGACCGGATGATCACCGTCATCCCCGACGGCGGCGCGCGCAGCTGGTACGCCAACTGGCTCAACCAGAACACCGTCCTCGGCGCCCAGAACTGGGAGACCTTCCACCTCGACCAGGTGATCCCGTTCATCGACGCGAACCTGCGGACCCTCGCGACCAAGAAGTCCCGGGCGATCGCCGGCATCTCCATGGGCGGCTTCGGCGCCTTCCACTACGCCCAGGCCCGCCCCGACCTCTTCGCCCAGACCGCGTCCCTGTCCGGCGACATCGACCTGTCGGCCAACTCCATGGACCTGCGCATGGCCGTCGTCGCCTCCGTCACCGACGCGCTGGGCGCGATGTGCGCCTCCTCGTCCGGCTACTGCGACCCGGACAACTCGGCGTACAAACCCGGCGTGGACAGCGACGCCCTGTTCGGCTCGCCCTACCCGGTGTTCAACGTCGACTGGCGGTGGAACCAGGTCGACCCGTCGCAGCACATGGACCGGCTCAAGGGCATGGGGATCTCCCTCTACACGGGGGACGGCGGCGGCTCGCCCCTGAACATGGAGTTCTGGGTCTCGGGCGCCTCCAAGAACGTCAAGGCCCGCATGGACGCCCTGGGCATGCCCTACTACTACGTCAACTACGGTGACGGTTCCGGCTGGGGCACCGAGTGCGACGGCGGCCACAACGCCGGCTGCTGGGCGCAGTCCCTGCTGGACCTGATCCCCCGGCTGGAGCGGGCCTTCGCCTCCTGACCGCACGGCTTCGCCGTCCCGCAGACCGTACCGGCGGCCTGCGGGACGGCGGCGTTCACCCTCCGAAGCGGTCCGCCGACGGACCGGTCAGGGCATCGCCGGGCCGGGACCGTTCAGCCAGGCCCACTCCGACCAGTCGGAGAAGCCCGTCTGCCACCGGTGGTAGACGCCGGCGCGGCTCGTGCCGAAGACTTCGATCCGGCCGTCGGCGTTGGCGGCGGCGCCGATCTCGGTGCCTCCGCCGCCGAAGGTCTCCCAGGCCGAGTACGGGGCGTTCGGCCCCGTCTGCCAGGAGTGGCTCGCCGTGGCGGCGTTGATCGCGAACACCTCGACGCGGCCGTCGGCCGTCCGCGCGGTGGTCAGCTCGGCGTCGGGGATTCCCCCGGTGCCCGTCCACTGCGACCACGAGGCCGGACCGGTCTGCCACTTGTGGAAGACGCCGTCGGCGTTGGAGGCGAACACCTCCAGCCTGCCGTCCTGGTTGTGGCTGACGGCGACGTCGTGCCCGCCGCCGCCGAAGTGCTCCCAGCCGGACCAGCCGCCGTTGACGGCGGTCTGGTACAGGTGGCCGAAGGTCGAGTCCGACAGGGCGAAGACCTCGAGGCGCCCGTCGGGCGCGGTCTCCATGGCGAGCCGGGAGAGGGCCGGGCCGCCTTCGACGCCCTCCCATGACGACCAGCCGCCGCCGGGCGCGGTCTGCCAGCGGTGGAACACACCGCCGGCGTTGGACGCGAACACCTCGATGCGGCCGTCGGCGTTGCTGCCCGCGGCCAGCCGGTACCCGCCGGTGCCGAAGTTCGCCCAGCCGGACCAGCCCGCGCCGGGCGCGGTCTGCCACATGTGGTCGAAGGTGCTGTCCGAGAGCGCCAACAGCTCAAGCCGGCCGTCGGCGTTGGGCGTCAGCGCCAGCTGCGCGTTGCGCGGACCCCCCTTGAACCGCCAGGGTGACCAGCCGCCGTTCACCTCCGTCTGCCAGGAGTGGTAGACGCCGTCGGCGCCGGCCGCGAAGGCCTCCAGACGCCCGTCCGCGGACCGCGCGGAGACCACCCGGCCGGAGGGGGTGGGGTGCGGCCTTCGCGTCTCGGGCTCCTCGACGATGTTGTCGTACCGGCGCGCCTGGTAGTCGCCGTTCGGGTGGCCGTCGATCGAGGCGCTGTTGATGTTCCCGATGAAGTGCCCGGGCGGCTCGACTCCGCTGGAACCGCCGCCGAAGCTGTAGTAGGAGAAGCCGCCACGGTCGTCCACCCACTCATGGAAGACGATCACGTGGTTGTAGAACGAGTTGAGGATGTCTCCGGCCCGCAGCTCGTCGCGCGCGATCGCGTGGGAGAAGTTCGGCAGGGTCCGCGTGTTCGGGTTCGCGTCGAGATGCCAGGCCATGGCGACGAACCCGGAGCAGTCGGTGCGGTAGGCGAAGTCGCCCCCGGGCCCCGGCACATAGGCTCCCTGGCTGTACGGCGGCCGCTGGTCGACCCAGTACTGGGCGCGCCAGATCACCTCGCTCCGGGTGATCGGGCCGCCGCGCTCGGAGGACACGGCGGCCGTGGCGCCTGCCGCGGCGGGGGGCGCGGCCGCGGCCAGCAGGAGCGTGCCGGCTATCAGGGGCAGGAGGAATCTGCCCCACCAGGATCGTGACGTGGTCATGCGGACCTCCCAGGTCGTCGGCGGCCGACCCTAGGAGGGAGCGATGAAATACGGATGGAATCGCCGGGGGAGACCGGCACCCCGGCGCGACCCCGTCCGACCCCCGCGTCGTCAGGCGAACGGCACCGACACGTCCGCCCCCGCCGGCGCGTCAGGACCGGCCTCGTCCCCGCACAGGATCATCCGGCGGGCCCGCCGCAGCAGCATGCTCGGAGCGACCCCCAGATCGTCGGCGAGGCGCCGGCGGGTGCGGTCGAACACCGCCAGCGCCTCGGCCTGCCGGCCGGTCCGGTACAGCGCGCGCATCAGCAGCGCCGCCACCGGCTCGTTCCACGGACGCTCCGCGGCCAGGGCGGACAGCTCGGCCACGGCGTCCGCGCACCGGCCGAGCCGCAGCTGCCCCTCCGCCTTCCGCTGTACGAGGGCGGTCCTGCGCTCGCCGAGCCGCACCCGCTCCAGCTCGGCGAGCGGCCCCGGCAGGCCGTCCAGGGGCTCGCCCCTGAACAGTTCGAGCGCCCGGGAGCAGAGGCGTACCGCCTCGGCCGGATCGCCCTCCCGGTCCGCCGCCCCGATCTCGGCCGTCAGCTCCTCCAGGCGCGCGAGGTCCACGTCGACCGCGCCCGGCACCAGGCGATAGCCGCGTCGCCGGTCGTGCTCGATGACCGTGTCCGGTCCGTCGCCGGTCCGCAGGTTCCCGCGCAGGCGGTAGACGTACACCGGCACCACGTTGGCGGCCGGGGGCTCCATTCCCCAGATGCCGTCGAGCAGTTCCCGTCGGCTCAGGGTCCGCCCCGCGTCCAGTGCGAGCGCGGCCAGGACGGCCTGCTGGCGCGGCGGCCCCAGACCCAGCGGCCGCCCGTCCTTCCACGCCCGCAGCGGCCCGAGCACGGAGATCCGTATCTCCGGCGCGCGCCCCCGGCCGGCGTGGGCCCCCGACGCCGGCCGCGCACGGGGGCCGTGCCCCGGAGAGACCAGACCCGAGTCGAAGGCGTGGACGATGGCGGCGGCCCGGTCCCGCAGACCGAGCTTCACGAGAACCCGCGCGAGGTGCTCGGCCACCCTCTCCTCGGGCAGGGCGAGGGCGGCGGCGATCTCGTCGTCCCGCAGACCGCAGCCGACCGCGGCGAGAACCCGGCGCTCCAGGTGCCCGAGCGCGACGGCGGTCGGTCGACCGGTGGTGGTCGTCGGCAACACTGTTCCCCCGGCTCAGGACTGCTCGCTCTGGCGGACTCCGCCGCCACGGTAGGACGGGACACGGCGGGCACGGCATCCGGAACGATCCGGAGTGACACGCGCGGGGGAACGAGCCGGGGGGAACACGCGGATCCGGCACGGGGGCAAGGGAGTTGTCGGGAGGACTGCGCTACGTTGAAGGGGTGACCGACAACGAATCGCGCATCGACACGTCCCGGCCGCACACCGCCCGGATCTGGAACTACTGGACCGGCGGCAAGGACAACTATCCGGTCGACCGGGAGGCGGGGGACCGGATCCGGGAGCTGCACCCCGGCATCGGGGAGTACGCGAAGGCGGACCGGCTGTTCCTGGGGCGGGCGGTCCGGTACCTGGCCGAGCAGGAGGGCATCCGGCAGTTCCTGGACATCGGCACGGGACTGCCGAGCGCCGACAACACGCACGAGGTCGCCCAGCGCGTCGCCCCCGACGCGCGGGTGGTGTACGTGGACAACGACCCGCTCGTGCTCGCCCACGCCCGCGCGCTGCTCGTCGGGACGCCCGAGGGGCGGACGGACTACCTGGACGCGGACCTGCGGGACGTCGACACGATCCTGGCCGACGCCTCGAAGACGCTCGACCTGTCGAAGCCGGTCGCGCTGATGCTGCTCGGGGTCGTCATCTTCGTCGAGGACGACGAGGAGTCGTACGCGATCGTCCGCCGGCTCATGGACGCCCTCGCGCCCGGCAGCCACCTCGTCCTGTCCCACACCGTCACCCACCCCGACATGCCGGACGTCGACGCGGCGGTGGCCTTCTGGAACGAGCACGGCACCCCGAAGCTCACCCAGCGCACCCCCGAGGCGATCGCCCGCTACTTCGACGGCCTGGAGCTGCTGGAGCCCGGCGTGGTGTCCTGCTCGGCGTGGCGGCCGGAGACCCCGGCGCCGGACGTCGCGATGTACGGGGGCGTCGGCCGCAAGTAGGCGCGGGCGAAGGCGCGCGCGGCCGCGTGACGCCGGGCCCGCTCAGGAGGACCCGCCCCCGTGCCCGCCGCCGTCCGGGTGGCGTGGGCGGCTCCTCCGCGAGGGCGGGGCGGGGTGGCGGGACAGGAAGGCGTCCAGCTTCGCGAGCGCGGCGGCCGTGGCCATGAGGACGAGCGCCGTCGCCGCGAGGCCGACGCCGACGTGCAGGCCGTACGCGGTCAGGACCACGCCGATGCCCAGGCTCCCGGGGACCCCCAGACCGGCCACGGCCATCTGGAGCACCTCCAGCCGTCTGCGCGCGCCGAACCGGCCGCCCATAGCGGTTCCCCCTCGCCGTGAAGTGTCGGTGCGGGGGTGGTTCCCGTGCCGCCGGGGCGGAACACACGCCTCCAGGTACCGTCCGCCGCCCCGTCCCCGTGCGGCCGGGGCCCCGCGGGCGGATCCTGGAAGGGACGGGGGAGCAGCGCCCCGGGGCCGTACGGCACCGGCGGCGCCGGACGGCATGTGAGGAGGCAGACCATGACGCGGCACCTGGAGTGGAGGGTCGGCCTGGAGCTGAACGAGGAGGCCGGCCGGACCGAGGCCGAGGCACGGCTCGACACGGGGACGACGACCTTCACCGGGCACGGTACGGCCCGCTGCAACCCGTCGGACACGGACGTGCCGGTGATCGGCGACGAGCTCGCCGCGAGCCGGGCCATGAAGGACCTGGCGGGCAAGCTGATGCGGGAGGCGAACCGCGAGATGGAGGCGGTGGGCGCCGGGACGGTACCCGGGCGCACCGGTCCCGGATACGGCTGGCCGGAGGCGGTCTCCTGAGGAGCCCGCCACCCCGTGCCGCCGCTCACTCCTGAGGCGGCTCCACGGTCAGGTGGTCGACGACCTCGACCACCCCGTCCACGGCCTCGCACAGGCGCACCAGGAGCGGGGCGAGGTCCTTGCGGTGCACGGTGCCGCTGAGGGTGACGCGCCCCTCGTCGACGTCGATGTGGACCGCCGCGGGGGAGAGCCCGAGGATGCGCATGACGACGTCCTCGCGGATCTCCTCCTGGATGGCGCGGTCGCGGCGCAGGAAGAGCTGGATCAGGTCGCTGCGGCTGAGGACGCCGATGAGCCGGCCGTCCGCGTCCACCACCGGCAGCCGCTTGATCCGGTGCCGCTCCATCAGCCGGGCGGCCTCGACGGCCGTCCAGGAGGGGCGGGCGGTGTGCACCGGGCTGGACATCATCGCCTCGGCGCTGCTGGGGCCGTCCTTGGCGGTGTGCCGGCGCAGCAGGTCCGCCTCGGAGACCACGCCCACCGGCCGGTTCTCCTCGTCGACCACCGGCACCGCCGTGATGCCGTACTCGTCGAGGAGCCGCGCGATCTCCTTGAACGGTGTCCCGCGCTGGACCGAGACCGCCGTCGGGGTCATCAGGTCCGCGACACTGCGGTTCCTCATCGTCCGTTCCGTCCCTTCTGCGGGTGATGATTCCATGATCCCGCATCCGCTGCGAAGGGGATGCGAGCGGGGTCGGCGCAGGCTGACGCGGAAGGCGTCTTGTGGGCGTGGCGGGTCCGTGGTTACCTCCGAGTTACCTCCGGTAAGTCGCTGTCCCCACACGGAAGAAGGCTTCCCATGCCCTCGGTTCGTACGACCCGGACCCGCCGTCTCGCGGTCGCCCTCGCCGCCTCCCTCACGGCCTCCCTCGCGCTCCTCGCGCCGGCCGCCGCCGCGCCCCCGCCCGCCCCGTCCGCCTTGTCGGGGGCCACCGACACGCCCCTGCGCGAGGTCATGTTCGTCGGCAACAACTGGGACGGCACCGCCGATGTCATCGCCGCCCGCGGCGACTTCCACCGCATCGGCCGGGTGAACGTGATCCCGGACAAGGAGGAGCGCCTCCGCGAGATCTACCTCAACCCCGTCAAGCTCGCCTTCTTCCTCGGCGTCCGCAGCGGCCCGGGCGAGGGCCACGACCAGTTCGTCGACGACATGTACGCCACCCCCGACGGCACCGCCATGGTCGTCTCGCGTCCCAGCTTCGCCGACGTCGTCTCCCTCGACCTCCGCACCGGACGGATCAATTGGCGCTTCCCGGTGGCCGGTTACCGCTCCGACCACATGGCCGTCTCGCCCGACGGCACCCGCGTCGCCGTCTCCGCGTCCACCGCGAACACCGTCCACGTCCTCGACGTCTCCACCGGCCGCCAGGTCGGCTCCTTCAAGACCGGCGACAAGCCCCACGAGAACGTCTTCACCTCCGACGGGCGCCTGTGGAACATGTCGATCGGCGAGGTCACCACCGCCCTCGACGCGCCCTGGCTCGACTGGACCAAGGGCGACCGGAGGATCACCGTCGTGGACGCCACCACCTTCGAGACGGTCCGCGTCATCGACATGCGCTCGCGCCTCGACGCCTTCGGCCGCGACGACCTCTCCGACGCCGTCCGCCCCCTCGTCCTCACCCCCGACGAGAAGAAGCTCTACTTCCAGGTCTCCTTCCTCAACGGCTTCCTGGAGTACGACGTGGAGAGCGACCGGATCACCCGGCTGAAGACCCTGCCGGGCAACCCCGCCACCAACCCCGACCGCACCACCTGGGTCAACGACTCGCGCCACCACGGCCTGTCGATCAGCCCGGACGGCCGCAAGCTCTGCGTCGCCGGCACCATGGACGACTACGCCACCGTCGTCGACCGCGAGACCCTGCGGCAGGGCCCGCTCGTCCCGGCGGACAAGCCCTACTGGGCCACGGTGAGCGGCGACGGACGGGCCTGCGTCGTCTCGGAGAGCGGCGCCGACCGGGTCAGCGCCATCGACTTCGCCACCGGCGAGCGCGTCGCCTCGGTGGCCGTCGGCGACCACCCCCAGCGGGTCAGGCTCGCCCGCGTACCCGCCGACTGGGCGTCCCCCACGGGGAACTGACGTCACGCCGTACAGGAGGAGGGGCCGGCCGGATCACCGTCGGTCCGGCCGGCCCCTCTTCTCAGGACCGGGTCAGGTTTCCCAGGGACGGGTCAGGTTTCCCAGGGACGGGTCAGGAACGGGTGACCGTCACCTCGTAGAGCGAGTAGCCCCACTGTGTGGCCCGCCGCTCCCCGTGGATCCGTACGTACCGGGCGGGCGTGGAGGAGAACACGGCCGTGTCGTAGCCGCCGTCCCCGGCCTCCGTCGACCAGACCGTACGCCACGCCTCGCCGTCCTCGGAGACCTCGATCCGGTACTGGCGGGCGTAGGCCCGCTCCCAGTCCAGGGTCACCCGGCCGACCCGCCGCACCTCGCCCAGGTCCACCCGGAGCCACTGGTCGTCCGACCAGCCGCTGGCCCAGCGGGTGCCGGTGTCGCCGTCGAAGGCGCGCCCGGAGGCGTAGCTGACGAAGGGGTTCCACTCGGTGGAGCTGGCCGAGGTGGGCCTGCCGGCCGCCAGGTTCACGCCCGGCTCGTGCCGCTCGGTCGCCCGCCAGGTCCGCAGGTAGGACTCGGCGCCGAGCGCCAGGTCGTCGATGACGGCCGGACCGCCGGGGGTGAGCCGGATCTGCTCGATCCAGTCCGGCACCAGGCCCGCGTGCGCGGCGCCGTCCGTGTTGAGGTCCCAGGTCCGCTCGCCGGTGACCTGACGGTCGAGGACGGTGCCGCCGTCGAAGCTGCGGTACGGGTACGTCACCGCGTTCGGCGCGTCCGTGCCGACCGGGCCCGGCCAGCCGCCGACGCCGTTCATGTCCGTGCCGTACCCGAGGCCGACCCCGTACTTCTCACGCAGCTCGGCCTTGCCGTCCGCCTCGCCGATGAAGCCCTCGGCGCTGTGCATGTACGGGGCGGTGAACCCGCCCAGCTTGTACAGCCGTTCCGTCCAGTCGAGGTCCATCCAGCTGTGCGTGGACAGCACGCCCGGATACTCCTCGGCCTCCAGGATGTCCAGCGCCCGGCCGGCCGCCTTCACGCTCATGTGGTCGAGCTCCAGCATCATGCCCCGGTCGATCATGCCCCGGAGGGCGTACTCGCCGAGCCGGGTCAGGCCACGGGTGTTGCAGCGGGCGGCGGAGTCGTAACCCGGCACGCTCACCCCGGCTGGCAGCTTCGCCGCCATGCCGGCGGGCGCGGTCAGGCCGATCGGGTTGTCCTTCTGCGGGCCCGCGCACCGCTCGGTCGCCCAGAAGGTGCCGGTGGACAGGAACTGGCCGATGTTCACCGCCACCCCCGTCGTGCCGCTGTCGAAGCGGACGCCGCACAGCGCGTTGTCGAACTTGTGGCACAGGAACATGCTGCGCACCCCGAGCCGGTACAGCTCGTCCAGGCCGCGGTCGATGTCGGCCTTGTCGCACTGGGCCACGTCGAGGATCTGCTTGCAGCCGAACGGCTCCGAGGTCTCCACGCCGAGGACGACGGCGAGCTTGCCCTGCTCGATCACCGAGCGGGCCTGGTCGGCGCTGGTGACGATGCGGAACCAGCCCTTGCCGGGGCCGCCGAACATCGAGTCGACGTAGTCCTGCATCTCATAGGTCTTGCGGGCCTCCAGGCGGATGGCCTCCATCTCGTCGCAGCCCCGGTCCCGGGGCATGAGCGAGCACAACAGGCCATTGGAGACCAGGTCGTTGACGAGCACGCGCTGCCCGCCGCGCCAGGCCCGCTCCAGCCAGGCGTAGTAGTTCTGCTGGTGGGTCAGTGAGTTGTGGGCCGGCCAGTCGGTGAAGGTGGGCCAGCCGTCCGGGTCGTGCTTCCCGTTCGCGCCGCCGGTCAGGTTCTCGAAGAGGGCGCCGGAACCGTCCGGATAGTGCTCGGGACAGTCCTTGAGGGCGTCGGCCACGCCTGCCGTCGAGAACGGTTTGCCGCAGATCAGCCGGCCGCCGAAGCCCTCGTTGGACATCACGTGGTTGTGCGCGTCGACGAAGCCGCGCACGCGCCCCTGGGCGTCGGTGCCGGTGAACGGCGTGCCCGTGGCGTTGATCTGGGAATCGGGCGCCGGTCGTGCGGACGGCTCCCACCAGGGGGAACCGGCGGCGGGAACGGGGGCGGCGCCGAAGAGCACGGCCGCGAGGGCGAGGAAGAGGGACACGAGGCCGAGGCGGCGTGTCCCGCGGAAGGGGGAGGTGCTCCGGGTGGTGCGTGGGCTCATGGTCGCGAAGCCTCCGGTCGGTGGGGGTGTACCGGGCGCGGGTGTACCGGGCGCCCCGAGGATCGCGGTGCGGGAGGACCGAGTCAAGAGTCCGGGTCAAATGACCTGTTGATGAGGAGGGAGCCCCTGTGCCGTCCCGCCCCGGAGGTTCAGCCCTCGATCAGCCGAACCAGCTGATCAGCCGTCAGTTCCAGTTGCTCCGCGGCCGCCTCCTCGTCCCGCAGGACCAGGTACTGGAGCGTCATCCCGTCCACGGCCGCCGCCAGGTGCCGGGCCAGCGTCCCCACCGGAACCTTCGGCTCCTCCCCGCGCACCGCCCCCACCTGCTCCACGAGCGCCGTCGCCGACCGCACGTACTGCTCGTACTGGGCGCGCGCCAGATGCTCGAAGCCGGGCTCGCGCAGCGCGTACTGGGTGAGGTCGTACGTGAGCAGGTGGTGCCCCGGGTGGGCGGTGACGTCCTCCCAGTACGTCCGCAGCGCCGCCAGCACCGTCTCGCGCAGGGTCGCCCTCGGCTCGACCGCCTTCATCACCCGTGCCACGTAGTCGCCGATGATGGTCTCGATGGCCGCTTCGAGCAGGGCCTGCTTGGAGTCGAAGCAGTAGTGGAAGACGCTCAGCGAGACCCCGGCCTCGGCGGAGATGGACCGCGTGGTGGTCCTGGCCACGCCGTCCCGGGTCATCGCCCTGATCGCCGCCTCGACCAGCTGCCGGCGTCGCTCCGCCGACGGCATCCGCGCCATGCTTCCTCCTCGGGTCCGGGCGTCAGGGTAACCGCCGGGTTCAGTCCTGTTCCGCGGCCGGGGCCGGTCCCGGGGCGAGGACGGCGCGCAGGGCCGCCACCGCGTGGGCGCGGTGGTCGTCGAGCCAGTGGACGGCGGCGGCCTTGTCGCCCTCGCGCAGGGCGGAGAGGACGGCGCGGTGCTCGTGGACGGCCTGGGCGCGGTGGGCGGCGTCGGTGTAGTAGAGGGAGCGGTAGGCGTCCGTGGCGTCCCACAGGGTGGTGATCATGCGGACCAGGCGGGGCATGCCGCAGGCGTCGATCAGGGTGAAGTGGAAGCGGCGGTTGGCCTCGGCCATGGCCGTCACGTCACCGGCCCCCGCGGCCCGTTCGACCTCGCGCTGGATGGCCTCCAGGGTCGCGGTGAGGTCCTCCGGGCCGACGTCCATGGAGCGGCGGACCGCCTCCGTCTCCAGGAGGGCGCGGATGCGGTAGATCTCCTCCAGGTCGGCGAGGGACAGCTCGGCGACGAAGTAGCCGCGGTGTATGTGGTGGACGACCAGGCCCTCGGCCTCCAGGGCCTTGAGTGCCTCCCGCAGCGGGACGCGGCTCACTTCGAGGCGAGCGGCGAGGGCGTCCTGCCGGATGGGCGCGCCCGGGCGGAGCTCACCGCTGGTGATGGCACCCCGCAGCTCCTCCAGGACGAACTGCTGGGCCGTCCGGGGCCGTCGCCTTTCCACCGCGTCGCTCATCGATCCGACCTTCCCTCGCCGTTCCTCGCGCACCGGCGGCTGTCTCCGCCGCCGGTGACCGTCATCTTCCTACGGATCACGGCCCCGCCGCCGAGTTGTCCACAGGCGGGATTCCGGCCAGCACCTCGGCGGTGTGCTCGCCGAGCCGCGGGGGAGCGGAGCGGTACGAGGGCGGGGTGGCGCCGAAGCGGACCGGGTGGGCGACCTGGCCGGGGCCCGCGGCGTCCCCGGGGACCCGGGCGCCGAGCCCCAGCCGGTCGGCGAGCGCGAAGGCGCCCGCCAGGTCGTTGATCGGGCCGCAGGGCACACCGGCGGCGGTCAGCTCCTCGAACCAGGCGTCGGCGGTGCGGGAGGCGAGCGGCCCCGCCAGCGCCGCCGTCAGCTCCTCGCGGTGGGCGACCCGGGCCGTGTTGGTGGCGAAGCGGGCGTCCTCGGCCAGGCCGGGGAGTCCGATCCGCTCGCACAGCGCCCGGAACTGCCGGTCGTTGCCGACCGCCAGGACCAGCGGCCGGTCCCGCGCCTCGAAGACCTCGTACGGCGTGATGCTCGGGTGGCGGTTGCCCATGGCGCGCGGGACGACGCCGGCGCCGAGGTGGGCGGCGGCCTGGTTGGTGAGCGCGGAGAGCAGCGAGCCGAGCAGCGAGACCTCGACGCGCTGGCCCTCGCCGGTGCGCTCGCGGTGGCGCAGGGCGGCGAGGACGCCGAACCCGGCGTGCAGGCCGGTGATGACGTCGACGAGGGCGACGCCCGCCTTCGTCCCCGGCCCTCCGGGCTCGCCGGTGACGCTCATCAGGCCGCCCATGGCCTGGACGAGCAGGTCGTAGCCGGGGAGCGCGGCGCCCCCGTCGGTGCCGAACCCGGTCACCGAGCAGTAGACGAGGCCGGGGTTGGTGCGGCGGACCTTCTCGAAGCCGAGGCCCAGCTTCTCCATGGTGCCCGGCCGGAAGTTCTCCACGAGGACGTCGGCGCGGTCGACGATCGCCCGTGCCGCGGCCAGGCCGTCGGGGTCGGTGAGGTCGAGGGCGACGGACCGCTTGTTGCGGTTGACCCCGAGGAAGTAGGTGGCCTGGCCGTCCGCGAAGGGCGGGCCCCAGGCGCGGGTGTCGTCCCCCGCGCCCGGCCGCTCGATCTTGATCACGTCGGCGCCGAGGTCGGCGAGGAGCATCGTCATGTACGGCCCGGCGAGGACCCGGCCGAAGTCGGCGACGACGATGCCGGAGAGGGCGCCGGGGCCGGTCTCGTGGGGGTGGTCCGTGGGCATTCCCGCGCTCCCTCGGTGGTGGCATCGGACGTGGTGCGTCGGACAGTGGATCCAGGAGATTGGAGATCGGAGATTGGATCCAATCGGACCGTAGGGGCCGGAGATCGGATTTTCAATACTGGATCCAAAATCCAATCTGCGGCTACGCTTCGGCACGCCACGCCGAGCACGACCCTCGTCACAGCCGCCAGGAGGCCGCCCGTGAAGTCCTCGCCGTCCACCCCCACCCACCCTCTCGCCCTCCTCGCCGTCGACGGCCTGCTCAGCGACGAGGAGCGCGAGATCCGCGCCACCGTCCGCGCCGCCGCCGACCGCGAGCTGCGCCCGCACATCGCCGGCTGGTTCGAGAAGGGGGAGATCCCGGCGCGTGAACTCGCCCGCACCCTCGGCGGCCTCGGCGTGCTCGGCATGCACCTGGAGGGGTACGGCTGCGCGGGCACCAACTCCGTGGCGTACGGCCTGGCCTGCATGGAGCTGGAGGCCGTCGACTCCGGCCTGCGCTCCCTCGTCTCCGTCCAGGGCTCGCTGGCGATGTACGCGATCTGGAGGCACGGCTCCGAGGAGCAGAAGCAGCGGTGGCTGCCGAAGATGGCGGCCGGCGAGTACATCGGCTGCTTCGGCCTCACCGAGCCCGACGCCGGCTCCGACCCGGGCGCGATGCGGACGAACGCCAAGCGGGACGGCGACGACTGGATCCTCAACGGCACCAAGATGTGGATCACCAACGGGTCCGTCGCCGACGTCGCCGTCGTCTGGGCCCGCACCGAGGAGGGCGTCCGCGGCTTCCTCGTCCCGGCCGGCACCCCCGGCTTCAGCGCCCCCGAGATCAGGATGAAGCTGTCGCTGCGGGCGAGCGTCACCGCCGAACTGGTCCTGGAGGACGTCCGGCTCCCCGCCGACGCGATGCTGCCCGGCGCCCGCGGCCTCTCCGGCCCGCTCGGCTGCCTCAACGAGGCCCGCTTCGGCATCGTCTTCGGCGCCCTCGGCGCCGCCCGCGACTGCCTGGAGACCGCGATCTCCTACGCGAAGGACCGCACCGTCTTCGCCCGCTCCCTCGCCTCGTACCAGCTCACCCAGCAGAAGCTCGCCGACATGTCCGTCGAGCTCGGCAAGGGCATGCTGCTCGCCCTCCACCTCGGCCGCCTCAAGGACGCCGGCGAGCTCACCCCCGAGCAGATCAGCGTCGGCAAGCTCAACAACGTCCGCGAGGCCATCGCCATCGCCCGCGAGTGCCGGACCATCCTCGGCGCCAACGGCATCACCCTCGAATACCCGGTGCTGCGCCACGCCAACAACCTGGAGTCCGTCCTCACCTACGAGGGCACCAGCGAGGTCCACTCCCTCGTCATCGGCAAGGCGCTCACCGGCGAGCAGGCCTTCCGCTGAACCGCGTGAGGGCCCGCCCGCCCCTCGCGGGCCCTCAGCCCGCCGCCACGCGCGCGAGGAACGCGTCCAGGTTCCCCATGGCACGCGCCACCCGCTCCTCCAGCGACAGAGTCTCCTCGTGCCGCAGCCCCCGCAGCTTCGGCACGCGCTTCCCGCGCAGGTAGAGGGAGCAGGCCAGATCGGCGCAGACGTAGACGCCGACCGTGTTCCCCTCCCGGCCCCGGGCCCCGGCCAGCGGGGCGGCCAGCAGCGTGACGCCCGAGGAGGCGTGCCCGGTCATGCAGATCTGGCACAGGCTCGTCTTCACGGCGCTTGTCCGGCCCGTCGCCGGCACCCGCAGGGACACCCCCAGCGGCCCGTCCTGCCGGCGCACCACCAGGTGGGCGCGGAGCGGCGCCCCCGGATCCACCCACCCCAGGAAGTCCAGGTCCTCCCACGGCGTCTCGGCGAAGTCCAGCGGCAGCTTCAGCCGCGCGGCGTCCCCCTTCGTCGCGTTCACGAACGACGAACGGATCTCTTTCTCAGTCAACGGTTCCACCCGTCGGACCGTACAGGTGCCCCCACCTGCGGGGCATCCCGATTTCCGCTGCCCCCGCCAGGGGCTCGGCCGTCAGGGGCCCGACGGCGTGTTCTCCGCCGGGGCCCCGCCGGTCGTCGTGCCGGGACCGTCCGGCGGCGACTCCGGCGGAGTGTTGTCGGACGGGGTGTCGTCCGGCGGCGGGTTGTCCGTCGGCGTGTCCGCGGGGGTCTCGGGGGACGGCGGAGGGGAGTCCGTCGTCGGGGTCGGCGTGGGGGTGGTGGGCGTGGGCGTCGTCGCCGTCGGCGAGAGCGTGGCCGGGCACGGGGACGGCGTCACGCCGTCGACCGGCGTCGGCGTCTCGTCGCCGGTCACCGTCACGCACGGCGGCGGCGAGGTCGGGGTGACCGACGGCGACGGAGAGGTGGTGGTCGGCGTGGGGCGGGGCGGCGGCGGGGTCGGCTTGTCGTGCCGCCCGGTGTCGCCGTGCTTCCGCGCGAACCAGGCGTCCTGGTCGGGGTCGTACACCACGAACACGTCGACCACCTTCACCGAGGGGGCCACGACCACGACCTGGGAGGCGTTGTAGCTCGGCCACGGGGTCCCCACGGTGCGGGGCTTCGGCTGGGCCACCGGCTCGGTCAGCGGGTTGCCGCAGGCGCACCGCACCCGGGGCACGCCCCGGCCGTCGACGAGTACCGCGGTCCCCGCCTGGAGGACCGACTGGTACGTGGTGGCGGCGCCGTCCTTGAAACCGTGGTTGGTCACCCGGGTGTCCACCCGGAGCTGGAGCGGCGTCAGGGAGCGGAGGTAGCCCGGCACCGCGTTCGCCTTCAGGTCGAGGACCTTGGCGAAGGCGGCGTTCTTGGCGGGCTCGGCGGCGAGGTAGCGGACCTGCTGCTCGACGTCGCAGCTCGCCACCGCGCGCGTGCCGCCGTACAGACCGGGTGTGGAACCGGAGACCCGCGGGGTGGCGGCCTCCGCGGTGCCGGTGCGCGGCGGCAGCGAGGCCGCCCCGGAGGCGCTGTCCGTACGGGCCGTGGAGGCGGTGAAGGGGTCGGGCCCGGAGGCGGAGGTGTTCTGCAGGAAGACCTCCCCGCCGCCGGAACCGGCGGTGTCGCCCTTGTCGTCCGACCGCCCCACGAGCACCACGGTGAGCGCGGCGGCCGCGACGACGAGGGCGGTCAGCGAGGCGACCTTCGGCACCGACCGCCACCAGGGCGACCCGCCGCCCTTCCCACGGCCTCCGCCCTCGGGCCCGCCCCCGTCTCCGTCTCCGCCACCTCCGCCGCCTCCGCCGGAGCCGTCGTGCGGCGGCACGGGCGGAGGCGGCGGACCGGCGACCCCGGGGCGGGTGGTCTCGCCGGAGAGCGGGCCCGAGGGCGGACCCGTGGGCGGACCGGAGGAGGGCGGAACCGACGGAGGGCCGGACGGTGGCGGCGGTGGGGAAGTCACGTTTTTCCCTTTCTTCCGTACGGCGCCCATTCTGAGCGCCCTACGGCCACCCCGCACCCGCAGACGGACCGCCGCTCCGGCGGACCGGGACCGGACGGACACCGGAGCGACGGCACCTCACCTGATCGACCGGAGGAAGGCCCGGGTCCGCTCGTGCTCCGGCGCGTCGAGGAGCGCCCCGGGCGGACCGGATTCGAGCACCCGGCCCCGGTCGAACATCAGGATCCGGTCGGAGACGTCCCGGGCGAAGCCCATCTCGTGCGTGACGCAGAGCATGGTGATGTCGGTGGAGCCGGCCACGTCCCGCAGCACGTCCAGGACCTCCGCCACCAGCTCGGGGTCGAGGGCGGAGGTCACCTCGTCCAGGAGCAGCAGGCCGGGACGCATCGCCAGGGCCCGGGCGATGGCGACGCGCTGCTGCTGACCGCCGGAGAGCCGGGTGGGGTGGGCGTCCTCCTTCCCGGCGAGGCCGACGAGGGCGAGCAGCTCCCGGGCCCGCGCGGCGGCCTCGTCCGCGTCGAGGCCCAGGACGTGCCGGGGCGCCTCCGTGACGTTCGCCAGGACGCTCATGTGCGGGAAGAGGTTGAACTGCTGGAACACCATCCCGATGCGCCTGCGGCGCGGGGCCAGATAGCGCTCGCTCGCCGGGACGAGCTTCCCGCCGGGCCCGGCCGGCATGTGCGAGAACGGCTCCCCGTCGACGTGGACGACCCCGTCCGTGACCCGCTCCAGGGTCATGAGGAGACGCAGGATGGTGGTCTTCCCCGACCCGCTCGGGCCGATCAGCGTCACCCGTTCGCCGGGCGCGACCACGAGGTCGAGACCGTCGAGGACGGTGTGCTCCCCGAACCGTTTCGTCACCCGGCTGAACCGGACCTTCTCCGGCACGCGCGCGTGCACGGCCTCAGGGGAGGACTCGGGGGCGGACTCGGGAACGGGATCGGTCTCAGTGGGCAAGGCGGGCCTCCAGTCGGCGGACGAGCACGGACGTCGGCCAGCTCGCCAGCAGGAAGACGGCGGCGGCCAGGGTGAAGCTCTCCAGATAGGCGAAGTGGGTGCTGCCGAAGGTGCCCGCCTCGTGGACCATCTCGTTCACCGTGATGACGGAGAGGAACGGCGTCTCCTTGAACAGGGAGATCGCGTAGTTGCCCAGCGCCGGAAGCACCTTCCGTACGGCCTGCGGCAGGATCACCGCCCGCCACACCCGCCGCCGTGGCAGCGACAGCGCCGTGCACGCCTCCCACTGCCCCTTCGGCACGGCGTCGATCCCGGCCCGGTACACCTCGGAGAGGTACGTGGCGTAGTGCAGGCCCAGGACCAGGACGCCGAGCGTGAGCGCGTCCAGGCCCGGCACCAGTACCCAGGCGGCGAAGAGCTGCACCATGACCGGCGTCGAGCGGACGAACGAGGCCAGCGCGCCCACCGGCACGGCGATCCACCGGGCCGCGGAGCGCTGGACCAGGGCGACGGCGAGCCCGGCGACCACCGCGACGGCGAAGCCGAGCACGGTGGCGAGCAGGGTGACGCCGAAGCCGGACAGCACGACGGGCAGCGCGGCGCGCGCCGCTTCCATGTCCCACATCACGCGTCACCGCCCACGGCGCCCAGCCGCTCCTTCGCCCGCCGCTCCAGCGCGTTCATCCCCGCCCCCAGGAGCGCGGCGACCCCGAAGTACAGCAGGAGCAGCAGCAGATAGGCGGCGGCGGTGCCGCCGGTCGCCGACCGCAGCTGGTCGATCTGGAAGGTCAGGTCGGCGACGGTGACCAGGGAGAGCAGCGGGGTCGCCTTGAGCAGCTGGATCAGCAGGTTCTTGAAGGGCGGGATCATCAGGGCGTACGCCTGGGGCAGCACGATCCGCCGCAGACGCAGCCCCGGCCCCATGCCCAGCGCGATCGCCGCCTCGGTCTGGGCGGCGGGCACCGCCGCGATCGAGCCCCGCACGACCTCCGCCCCGTAGGCCCCGTAGTTGAGGCCGAAGGCGAGCACCCCGCAGACCATCGGCTCCAGCCGGAAGCCGAGCATCGGCAGCGCGAAGAAGAGCCAGAACAGCTGGACGTACAGCGAGGTGCCGCGCAGGAACTCGACGGTGAAGCGGGTGGCGCCGCGGACGACGACGGCGCGGGAGCGGGAGGCCAGGCCCAGGGCGAAGGCGACGAGGAGGGCGAGGGCCGCGCCGAGCACCGTCGCCTCCAGGGTGACCAGGAGGCCCTCGCCGATCGCCGGCAGGGCCCGGCCCAGCTCGGGGAGGAACGCGGCCATGCCGGAGCCCGTCACCCCGCGCACAGGTCCGCGGTGCGCAGGGTGCGCGGCGGGACCTCGCGTTCGGTGAAGCCGTACTTGCCGATCAGCCGCACGTACCGGGCGGGGTCGCCGGTGATCTTGGCGAGCTCCTCGTCGAAGGCCTTCCGCAGGGAGACGGCGCCCTGCCGGAAGACGGCGCCGCCGGGGCTGTGCTGCTCGACCCCGTCCACCACCGGCACGAACGGATCGAGGACCTCCACGGCCGCGCCCTCGTTGGTGCGGGCGAGCCAGCGCAGCGAGATGCCGGTGAGGGCGAAGGCGTCGATCCGCCCGGCGAGCAGGGCGTCCAGGCCGTCCTGCTGCTTGGCCACCGCCACCACGGACCCGTCCCGGACGCCCGCCGCCTTCGCGTACGAGGCCTCGACGGCGGCCGTCAGGACACCGACCCGCACCTGCTTCCCCGCGCACGAGGCCAGATCGCTCAGGCCCTTCGGGTTGCCCTTGCGGACCATGAGCGCGGTGGGGGAGACGAACTCCGGCTCGGAGAAGGCCACTTTGGCACACCGCTCGGGCGTGATGGCCATGCCCGCGCTCACCACGTCGAACCGCCCGGCGAGCAGGCCGGGGATGAGGGTTCCGAACTCGGTGAGCGTGGGCCGGAGTTCGGGTATGCCGAGGGCGGTGAAGATCTCCCGGTGGAGGGTGGGCGCCTCACCGGCGAGCTCGCCGCCGTCCTGGAAGCCGTACGGGGCCTCGCCGGCGAAGCCCACCCGGACGTGGCCCTGCTTCCGCAGCCTTTCCAGCAGGTCTGCGTCGCCGGCCGGCGCGCCGGTGCCGGCCTCCGTCCGGCTGCACGCGGTGAGGAGCCCGGGCACGGCGAGCGCCCCGCCGAGGAACGCGCCCCCGGTCAGGAGACGTCTGCGGGAGAGATGCGTGGTCATGTCCGTCCTTTCGGCAGTGGCGGGAAGGGAAGGGAGCCGGGCTCAGTCGATGGGGGTGGTGTCCCGGGCGGCGATGAAGGAGGGACGGCGGACGGGCGCGGCGAAGGGCAGCTCCGGGGCGTTCTCCACGCTGTTGAAGACGAGGAAGACGTTGCTGCGGGGGAAGGGGGTGATGTTGTCGCCGGAGCCGTGCATGGCGTTGCAGTCGAACCAGACGGCGGACCCGGCCTCGCCGGTGAAGTGCTCGATCCCGCAGGCCTCGGCGAAGGTCGTGAGCGCCTTGTGCGAGGGGGTGCCGGCGTCCTGCATCCGCAGCGACTTCTTGTAGTTGTCCTTCGGCGTCTCGCCGGCGCAGCCGAGGAAGGTGCGGTGCGAACCCGGCATGATCATGAGGCTGCCGTTGGTGGTGAAGTTCGGGGTCAGCGCGATCGACACCGACACGGTCCGCATCAGGGGCAGACCGTCCTCGGCGTGCCAGGTCTCGAAGTCGGAGTGCCAGTAGAAACCGCTGGCGCCGAAACCGGGCTTGACGTTGATCCGGGACTGGTGGATGTAGACGTCGGAGCCGAGGATCTGCCGGGCGCGGTCCACGAGGCGGGGGTCGGCGGCGAGCCTGGCGAACACCTCGCTGATCCGGTGCACCTCGAAGACCGAGCGGATCTCCTGGGACCGGGGCTCGACGATCGCCCGCTCGTCCTCGCGGATCCGCGGGTCGGTGACCAGCCGGTCGAGTTCGGCGCGGAGTTCCGCCACCTCCTCCGGGGTGACGAGCGCGTCGACGGCGAAGAAGCCGTTGCGCTCGTACTCCTCCAGCTCGCGCGGCCAGAAGGGGCCGGGCGTGCCGGGCTCGGACCAGACGACGGGCTCCTTGCGGTAGACGAGTGCCTCCTCGGTGCCGCGCGTGGGGTACGGGTCGACGGGGCGGGCGGGAGCGGTGGTCATCGCGGTGCTGGGCCTTTCTCTTGCGTACGGGATCGTGCGTAGGGGGGGCGTGCTCGTGCGTACGGGGGCGCGCTCGTCGTCGGGCGGTCGTGCTTCGTCCGGGCGGTCGGGCGTCCCCGGGCGGTCAGGCTTCGGCCGGGCGGTCGGACGTCCCGGGGCCGTCAGGCGTCGTCCGGTTCGGTGAGCAGCGGGTAGACGCCGTTCTCGTCGTGGTCCTCGCGGCCGGTGACCGGCGGGTTGAAGACGCACAGGCAGCGGAACTCCTCCTTGACCTTGAGGGTGTGCCGCTCGTGGCCGTCGAGGAGGTACATGGTGCCGGGGGTGATCGTGTACGTCGTCCCGGTCTCGTGGTCGGTGAGTTCGGCCTCGCCGGCGGTGCAGACGACCGCCTCGACGTGGTTCGCGTACCACATGGCGGTCTCGGTCCCGGCGTACAGGACGGTCTCGTGGAGGGAGAAGCCGACGCGCTCGCGGGCGAGGACGATGCGCTTGCTCTCCCAGGTGCCGGAGGCGGACCGCACGTGCCGGTCGGTGTTCTCCAGCTCGTCGAAGGAACGGACGATCATCGGTGGGGCGGACCCTTCTGCGGGGGGATTCAGGCGGTGTGGCGGACGGCGCGGGCGAGGATGCCGAGGCCCTCGTCCAGCTCGTCGTCGGTGACGGTCAGCGGGGGCAGCAGCTTGACCACCTCGTCGCGCGGCCCGGACGTCTCCACGAGCAGCCCCAGTTCGAAGGCGCGCCGGCACACGGCCCGGGCCCGCTCCCCGTCCGGGAACTCAAGGCCCCACACGAGCCCGCGCCCGCGGGGGGTGCTCCCGGAGCCGAGCGTGCTCAGGGCGTCCTCGACGCGCCCCGCCCGCTCAAGGGTCCGGTCCCGCAGCGTCGTGTCGCGCCAGTACGTGTCGAGGGCGGCGGCCGCGGTGACGAAGGCGGGGTTGTTGCCGCGGAAGGTGCCGTTGTGCTCACCGGGCGCCCACACGTCGAGCTCGTCGCGGAAGAGGCAGAGGGACATGGGCAGCCCGTAGCCGCTGATGGACTTGGAGAGGGTGACGATGTCCGGGGTGATGCCGGCCTCCTCGAAGGAGAAGAAGTCGCCGGTGCGGCCGCAGCCCATCTGGATGTCGTCGACGATCAGCAGCATGTCCCGGCGGCGGCACAGGTCGGCGAGGCCGCGCAGCCACTCGGCGCGGGCCACGTTGACGCCGCCCTCGCCCTGGACCGTCTCGACGATCACGGCCGCCGGGTGGTCGAGGCCGGAGCCGGAGTCCTCAAGGAGCCGCTCGAACCAGAGGAAGTCGGGGGTCCGGCCGCCGAGGTAGTGGTCGAAGGGCATCTGGGTGGTGTGGGTCAGCGGCACGCCCGCGCCGGCCCGTTTGCCGGCGTTGCCGGTGAGGGCGAGCGAGCCCAGGGACATGCCGTGGAAGGCGTTGGTGAAGGAGACGACCGTCTTCCGTCCGGTGACCTTGCGGGCGAGCTTGAGCGCCGCCTCGACGGCATTGGTGCCGGTCGGGCCCGGGAACATCACCTTGTAGGGAAGGCCGCGGGGTTCGAGGACGGTCGAGCGGAAGGTCTCCAGGAAGTGCCGCTTGGCCGTCGTCGACATGTCGAGGCCGTGGGTGACGCCGTCGCTGCCGAGGTAGTCGAGGAGCGGGCGCTTGAGGGCGGGGTTGTTGTGGCCGTAGTTGAGCGAGCCGGCGCCGGCGAAGAAGTCGAGGAAACGGCGGCCGTGCTCGTCGAACAGGAGGCTGCCCGTGGCCCGTTCGAAGACGGTGGGCCAGGCGCGGCAGTAGCTGCGTACCTCCGACTCGACGGTCTCGAAGACGGTCGGGGCGGTTCCTGCGAGGAGCGTCATGCGGGACTCCAGTACGGGGGAGAGGAGGGAAGCGAGGGGGCTGGTCAGAAGGCGAGGGGCGCGATGCGGTGCAGCACCTCGGCCTCGTGGCCGGGAGCGGGGAAGGCGCCGGACGGGAAGAGGACGGTGCGGCTCACGCGGGCGCCGTGCCGCCTGGCGTAGGAGCCGAAGAGGCGCTCGGACGCGGTGTTGTCCGGGGTGATGGTCGTCTCGACGGCGTCGAGCGGGTACGAGCGGGCGACGCGCTCCGAGAGGTGGTCGAGGAGCGCCCCGGCGATGCCGAGCCCCCGGTACGCGGCATCGACGGCGACCTGCCACACCAGCAGCGTCCCCGGTGCGTCGGGGCGGAGGTAGCCGGTCACGAAGCCCACGGGCCGCCCGTCCGCGCCGCGGGCCACGGCGGACGTCTCGGCGAAGTCGCGGCACCACAGGAGGTAGCTGTAGGAGGAGTTGACGTCCAGCACCTCGGACTCCCGTGCGAGCCGCCAGAGTTGGGCTCCATCGCCGATCCGTGGCCGCCCGACGGTCCACTCGCGGACGGAGACCGGTGCTTCGTCTCGGAGGTGTTCCGGCGCTGTGTGAGCTGTGGTCATGGGCGCCGAAGTTACCCAGCGCAGCCGTGAACTTCCTGGGCCCGAGGGGTTCCGGTATCCGCCGATCCATGTTATGGATCGGCGGCGATGTGCCGACGGCCGGACGATCGCCCCGTGAATTCGAGGGGTGGTTAAGTGTCTAAAGTGGGGCAAAGCGTCCGTTTGTAACGACGGCGTAACACCTTCGTTCCGTGCCGCGCCGATGCCGGAGCGTTACCGCATCGTCGGTCAGGAGTCCGTTTGGCCACGCGGAATCCGGTTAGGGATGCCCCGTATGGGGTCGTGTTCACGGACCGTCACCGGCGCGGAGGCGACCCCGGCCGGCCGCCCGGACGGACCGCACCCGCAGGCGGAGCCGGCCGGGCCGGACTAGCGTGGTCAGGGTGAGCAGCCGGCTGCCCAGCACCCCGCCCCCCGCCCCCGATGGCGGCCCCGCCCGGAAGGGACTCCGCATCGCCGTCCAGGCCCTCGCCGCCGTCGTGGCGGGCTACGTGGCCATGGGCGTCACCGCCGCCCTCGGGCTCTGGGCCGCGGGCGCGGCCGACCTCCCCGGCGGTTTCGCCGCCGTCCTCGCCGCGGTCGTCGTCATGGCCGCCGGCGGACAGGTCGAGGTGACGGGCTCGGCCGGGTCCCTCGCCGGAGCCGAGGGCCAACTGACCGCCATGCCCCTCACCGTCACCCTCGTCGGCGCCCTCGTCACCGGCGCGGTCTTCCTCCTCCCGCTGCGCCACCACGCCGTGGCCAGGAGCGGGGACCTCGCGGCCCGCGCCGCGGCCGTCACCGTCCTCTGGCTGGCCGCCCTCACCGGACTCTCCGCCCTGGCCCGCCACGACTTCCGCCTCACCCTCGGCGGCGGCGAGCCCGAGGACCCCCTCGCGGACCTCTTCGGCGAGCTCATCGACGCCGCCGATCCCACCGTCGGCTTCCGCACCCTCCTCGGACCCACCCTCGGCCACGGCCTCCTGTGGATCCTCGGCGTGCTCCTGATCGCCCTCCTCGTCTCCCGCCGCAGTGCCCTCCCCACGCGCGTGCTGCGGTACCAGGAGGCCGTCAGGCCCGCCGCCTCCGCGATGCTCCTGCTGGTCCTCGCCTACGTGGCCGTCGGGCTCGTCATCGGCCTGGTCGTCGCCGCCACCAAGGGACACGCCGCGGAGACCTTCGCCGTCCTCCTCCTCGGCCTGCCCAACGTCAGCTGGCTCGCCTTCGGCGTCGGCATCGGCGGCGCCTGGGAGGGCAGGGTCGAGGGCCCCTTCGGGCTGCCGATGCCCCAGATCCTCGACGCCGTGCTGCGCGGTGGCGAGGGCACCGACCTGTCCACTGTGGACCTGTCCTCGCTCGCCGCCGAGGACGGGCGCGCCTGGTGGCTGCTGCCCGTCGCCGCCGTCCTCGTCCTCGCCGCCGCCTTCGTCGCGGCCGTACGCTCCCCGGCCCGGGTACGGCCCTGGCAGCACGCCCTGCACCTCGGGACCGCCCTCGCCCTCACGCTGCTCGTCGTCATGCCCCTCACCCTCGTCGAGGCGCGCTTCGGCCTGTCGATCCTGGGCATCGGCGACCTGGGGGCTCTCGGCGGCGAGGTCCTGCTCAGGCCCGAGGTGTGGCGCACGGTCGGCCTCGCCCTCCTCTGGGGGTTCGTCGCCGGCTTCCTCGGCGGCCTCCTCGCCACCCGTGTCCGGCACCGGGGCCAGATCCCCGCCGACGCCAAGGGCTGACGTCCGCCAAGGGCCGACGTCCGCTAAGGACCCACGTCCAGGCGCCTGAAGACCGGCCGCGCCCAGCCCGGAGGTTCCGGTGGCGGGCCCGGCGTCCGGCGCCCCGTCCCGGTCGCCGCGGCCGGTCCGCCCGGCGCCTCCGCCAGCGCGGCCCGCAGCGCCGCGACGAACTCCAGGCACGTCCCGTACCGCTCCTCCGGCGTCTTCGCCAGCGCCCGCGCGAACACCGCGTCCGCCGCCTCGGGCAGCCCGGGCCGGAACTCGTCCAGCGGCGGCGGAGGGTCGTACTGCTGCGCCCACAGCACCGCCCAGTCGGTGTCCCGGCGGAACGGCGGCACCCCGGCCAGCGTCTCGAAGACCACGCACGCCAGGCTGTACACGTCGCAGCGCCCGTCCACCGGCTTGCCCGAGATCTGCTCGGGCGCCACGTAGTCCAGCGTGCCGACGAACTCGCCGACCGTCGTGAACCCGGTCAGCGACAGCGACTTCTTCGTCAGCCCGAAGTCGGTCAGGTACACATGCTCGGGGTGCTCCCGGTCGGTGCCCTCGGCGACCAGGATGTTGCCCGGCTTCACGTCCCGGTGCACCAGGTCGTGCGCGTGCGCCGCGTCGAGGGCCGACGCCACCTGCGCCGCGATCCGGCCCGCCGTCGGCGGCGGCAGCGGCCCCTCCCGGGCCAGCAGCGCCACCAGGTCCTGCCCGGCCACGTACCGCATCGCGATGTACAGGACCCCCTCCGTCTCGCCCGCCTCGAAGACCGGAACGATGTGCGGGTGGTCGATGGAGGCCGCCACCCGCGACTCGTGCGCGAACCGCTTCCGGAAGGTGTCGTTGCGGGCCAGCTCCGGCGCCAGCAGCTTCAGCGCCACCGTCCGGTCGAGCCGCAGGTCCCGGGCCCGGTACACGACCGCCATCCCGCCGCGCCCGATCTCGGCCTCCACCCGGTAGCCCGCGATCTCCTTGCCGACGAGCCCGGACGGCCGCCCCGCCGGGAGCCCCGTGTCCCGTGCCCCGTCCCCGCCCGTCATCGGCTGTCGTCCTCGGCGTCGGGCGGGCGGCTCACGACCCGCGTCGGCGGCGGACCGGCCGCCGGCGGCGCGTCGACCTGCGGCACCACCTGCGTCGGTTCGTACGCCACCGGCGTCGGCTCGCGGACGACCCGCGTCGGCTCATGGGCGACAGGCGCCTGCCGTTCCTCCGGTACGGCCTCCGCCTCCGGTACGGGCTCCGCACCGGCCGCCGACGGCTCGGGGGCGGCCGGGTCCGCCGACCGTTCGGGGGCCGGGGCCGCGGCGGGCGTCCGGGACGGCGCCGAGGGGGCCGCGTACGTCGTCAGGCCGAGCCCGTCGCAGTACACCCAGCGCTCGTGCTCCGCGTCGTACAGCCACACCGACTCCCCGTCGACGACCATCCCGACCCGCAGCCCGCGCGTGCGCCGCCGGAAGGTCTCCCCGTCCGCCCGGCCCGCCGCCAGCTCCTCCACCGCCCGCCGGTAGCGGCCCAGGGCGTCCTCCGCCCGCGCGATGAGGGGCCGCGGATCGGCCGTCCGGGCGAGCGCCGGGCCCGCCGCCGGAGGGTCGTCCGGGACCGTCACCAGGAGCCGCGCGTCCACCCACGCGGACCAGCCGTTGGAGCACAGCACCCGCCCCCAGTCACCGGCCCGCTCCGTCAGTCGCACCGGCAGGAACGCGTCCAGCGGCACCGTCGGGAAGCCGGGGTCCGGCGCCTGCCAGGCGGGCAGCCCGTCGCGCGGCACCACGTGCGTGGGGCGGAACGTGGATCCAGTAGCCGAGATATCGGATCCAGTAGCCGGGATATTGGATCCAAAAGCCTGATCGGATCCGATATCCGAAAGGGGATCGGGGACGCTCACGGCCCACCTCCTGATCGCGGGTCAGCGGCGCATGACCACCGGTTCGTGCCGGCGCAGCAACCGGGCCACGGCGAACCCCAGCGCCACACAGAGCACGGCCAGCATGCCCATGTCGAAGAGCCAGGCCGCCGCCGTGTGGTCCATCAGCGGGTCGGCGGTCTTCGCGCTCGGCGCCACCTCCCCGATGTCGATCGTCGCGCCCATCGCGGCGAACGCCCACCGCGACGGCACCAGCCAGGCCAGCTGCTCCAGGACCGGCGTGCCGCGCACGCTCAGCAGCGCCCCGCAGAACACCACCTGGACGATCGCGAGGAGGACGAGCAGCGGCATCGTCACCTCCTCCTTGCGGACCAGCGCCGACACCAGCAGGCCGAGCATCATCGCGGTGAAGGCGAGCAGGGCGACCGCGAGCGTGATCTCGATCAGCGGGGGCATCAGCACGCCCTTGCCGTCGGGCACGTTCAGCGGCACGCCGATCAGGGCCACCAGGGTCAGCACCACGGCCTGCACGACGGTCACCGTGCCGAGGACGACGACCTTGGAGGCGAGATAGGCGGAGCGGGACAGGCCGACGGCTCTCTCCCGTCGGTAGATCGACCGCTCCTTCACCAGCTCGCGGACCGCGTTGGCCGCGCCGGTGAGGACACCGCCGACACAGAGGATCAGCAGCACGTTCAGCGTGGACTCGGGGTTGAGACTTCCCTCGGACAGGGCCCGGGCCATCGCGCCCATCACGAACGGCAGGGCGATCATGATGGCCAGGAAGGTGCGGTCGGCGGCGAGCGCGGCCGTGTAGCGCCGGACCAGGGTCCGCAGCTGCCCGCCCCAGCTCTGCGCCTTGGGCGGCGGGGGAGGCGCGGCCGCCGGAGCCACCACCGAGGCGCCGGACGCACCGGGCACACCGGCCACGGGCGCGTACGGCCGGACCGTCGCGTCCTCGATGTACCGCCGGTGGAAGCGGGAACCCCGGTACTGCCCCGCCCAGTCCCGGTCCCGCTCGGTCTCGAATGCCTCGAACGCCTCGGGCCACTGGCCGAAGCCGAAGAAGGACAGGGTGTCGTCCGGAGGCCCGTAGTAGGCCACCCGGCCGCCGGGGGCGAGCACGAGGAGCCGGTCGCAGACGTCCAGGCTGAGCACGCTGTGGGTGACGACGACGACCGTGCGGCCGTCGTCGGCGAGCCCGCGCAGCATGTGCATCACCGAGCGGTCCATGCCCGGGTCGAGCCCGGAGGTCGGCTCGTCGAGGAAGAGCAGGGACGGTTTCGTCAGGAGCTCCAGGGCGACGCTGACCCGCTTGCGCTGCCCGCCGGAGAGGCTGTGGATCGGCTGGTCGGCCCGCTCGGTGAGACCCAGTTCGCCGATCACCTCCTCCACGCGCGCGTGCCGTTCGGCGGGCGCGGTGTCCCCGGGGAAGCGCAGCTCGGCGGCGTACGAGAGGGCGCGCCGGACGGTCAGCTGGAGGTGCAGGATGTCGTCCTGCGGGACCAGCCCGATGCGCTGGCGCAGCTCGGCGTAGTCCCGGTAGAGGTCGCGGCCGTCGTAGAGGACGGTGCCGCGGTCGGCGGGGCGCTGCCCGGTGAGGGCGCCGAGCAGGGTCGACTTCCCGGCGCCGGACGGGCCGACGACCGCGAGGAGCGTCTTCTCGCCCACCGGGAAGGAGACCTCGTCGAGGAGGGTCTTGCGGCCGTGGTCGACGGTGACGGCGAGCTCCTGCACGTCGAGGGAGATCTCGCCGGTGTCGGTGAACTCGACGAGCCGCCCGCCCGCCAGGCAGAAGGCGCTGCGCCCGATGCCGACGATGTCGTCCGCCGTGACCCGGACCGGCTCGACCACGGGGCGCCCGTTGAGGAAGGTGCCGTTGTGGCTGCCGAGGTCGTGGATCCAGTACGTGCCGTCGGGCCGGGCGACGAGTTCCGCGTGGTGCCGGGAGACCACGAGGTCGGCGACGACCACGTCGTTGTCCGGAGCCCGCCCGATCCGCACGGTGTGCTCCGGCAGCGGCCGCACCGCCGTCGGCCGCCGGAAGGTCCCGGTGGCCCCGGGCCGGGACACCCCCGCGGGCCGGGGCACGTCCGAAGGAGCCCCGCCGTCCCGCACCTCTTCCCGGGGTACGGGCTCCGCGGGCGGAGGCGACGGGGACGAGGCCGGCGGTGGCGCACCGTGGGGTTCGGCCGCGGGCCGGACGGGGGCGGGGGAGCCAGGGGCCGGCGCGCTGGGAGCCGGGGCGGGAGCCGGGGTGCCCGGCGGCTCGGTGAGGACCGCGCGGGGGCCGTCCTGCGGATGCCCGAAGCGGACGACCGTGCCCGGCCCGACGGCGCGGGGAAGCCGCACCCGCACGCCGTCCGCGTAGGTGCCGTTGGTGCTGTCCTCGTCGGCGAGCGTCCACCGCCCGCCGGCGGCGCGGAGCACCGCGTGGTGCCAGGACGCCCGGGCGTCCGAGAGCACGATGTCACTGGTGGGATCACGCCCGACGCGGTAGACGCGGCCCGGGTCCAACCGTGTGACGACCCCGTCGACGAGGAGGACCAGACCGGGTGCGGCGGGCGCGACCGGCCGCTCTCCCATGCGTGAATCCTATCCGCCGGGGCCCGGTCCCGCCCGGCGTCGGGCCGGGGCGGGGCGCCGGACGCGGGTAGGGTGGGCGCCGGGCGGCGCGGGGAGCGGCGCCGGGACGACGGGAGGGACGCGGACGTGCCGAAAGGCGCCACGAGACGGCGGCCGCGCACCCGGGCGGCGCTCCTGAAGGCCGCGCTTGAGGCCTTCGCCGAGCACGGCTTCCACGCGACCACCATCGAGCAGATCTGCGAGCGCGCCGGATACACGCGGGGCGCGTACTACTCGAACTTCGCCAGCAAGGAAGAGCTCTTCCTCGCCCTCTTCGACGAGCACAGCGAGCGGACGGTGCGCCGCCTCGCCGACGCGATCGACGCGCTGACGGCCGAGGAGTACACCCTCCCCCGGCTCGCGGAGCTGGCCGCCGCCATCGAGCCGGACGAGCGCGACTGGTACCTGGTGACCACCGAGTTCACCCTCCACGCCATCCGCGACCCGCAGACGGCCTGGGTCCTGGCCCGGCACGACGAGCGCCTGCGCGCCGAGATCGCCCGCGGCCTCACCCTCGTACTGCGCCGCGCCGGCCGCGAACCGACCGTGGACCCCGACCGCTTCGCCCGCCTCCTCATCGCCCTGCGAGAGGGCGGCCTCGCCAAGAGCTACGTGGAACCCCAGGCCCTGCCCCCGGGCACCCTGGAACGCGAGTTCCTCCCCGCCCTCCTGGAGGCGTCGACCCGCCCCGCACGTCGGCCCCCGTCGCCTGACACGGCGAACTGATCCCACCGCGGCGGGGACGATCCGGGGCCGGATCCTGCGCGGGGCGCGGGTGGCGTGGGGTCGTGGAACGCGCGCTGCCCGGGCGGCTCCTCGGTTGAGGCGGGGCCCGTGTCACGCGTCGGGGGCGCCGAAGCGGGCCAGGCAGTGCCAGACCTTCTTCACGTCCTGGGGGTCGTACGTCCCCGACTGCGCGGCGTCCTGGACGATCCGCGCGTCCAGGTGGCCGTCGACCGCGATGCGGGCGCCCAGCTCGACGTAGGCGGGGCCCCGGAACTCCGGGTGGCGGCGGAGTTCTGCGACCGACAGCCGGAAGCCGCCGTGCCACTCCACGGGGCACGGCAGCCCGCGGGCCGCCTCCTCGACGGCGGTGCCCCGGTGGCTCGGGTCCAGGACCAGGGCCTCCACGTCCCGCGCGAGCTCGACCGGACCGTGGACCTGAGCCTCGACGTAGCCGTCCAGCAGGTCGGCCCCGTCCGCCTCCGCCAGCGCCACCAGCGCCATCCGGGACGCCACCCCGAAGGCGGACGGCTCCAGGAAGCTGTCCGGATAGCAGAAGCTCGTCCGGGCGGTGGCCTCAGGGGTCAGGCGCAGATGGGCGGAGCCGAAGCGCGGCGCGGCGCCGTAGGGGCGGCGGCGGAAGTCCAGGGCCCCGTACACCGGGCGCTCGTGCGCCGGCGCCGCGTCGTACGCGCCGCCGAAGATCCGGCTCTCCCAGCGCCACCGGTCTCCGCCGGGGTGCGCCGTCAGCCCGCCGTTGCTGGTGCCCGTCACGAACTGCGAGCGGTAGACGCCCTCGTCGGCCAGCCGGTCCAGGAAATGAGGGTGGAAATTGAGCGTGACGCGCAGGGCGGGGTCCAGCGGCGCGCCCGACGAGCGGGCCTCCACGTGCGCCAGTGCCCGTCGGGCCGCGTCGGTGAGCGGGGGAGGGGAGGGGCGGGAGGCGGCGGTCGTCGTCATGCGGGGAGTGTGCCCGGGGCGGCGGGCTCGTGGCACGGGGTTTTCGCCGGCGCATGGCCGTGGAGGCTGCGGAGGGGAGCCGGGAGAGCACTTCCCTCCGGTCTCCCGGCCTTCGCGTCCCTTTCTCCGGGAGTCCCCTGCCCACCCGCCCGCCCCCTCGTCCGCGCCCGCACCGCCGGACACCGCCACGCGCGTGTGTCACCCCACCGCACCCGCCCCCCTTGCGCCGCGGGCCGGGAAGCGGGAGGTTTCCGGTGGGGGCCGACGCAGGAGGAGAAGGCCATGGCCATCGCCACCGTGAACCCCGCCACCGGCGAGACGCTGCGCACCTACGAGGCGCACGGACCGGACGAGGTGGAGCGGCGGATCGACGCCGCCCACGAGGCGTTCCGCCACTGGCGCACCACGCCCTTCGCCGAGCGGGCCCGTCTGCTGCGCGCCGCCGCCACCCTCCTCGACGAGGACGCCGAGGACATCGCCCGCACCATGACCCTGGAGATGGGCAAGCCGCTCACCGCCGCCCGCGCCGAGGCCGGCAAGTGCGCCAAGGCCATGCGCTGGTACGCCAAGCACGCCGAGGAACTCCTCGCCGACGAGCACCCGGCCGAGAGCGACGTCCGGGACTCCGGCGCCGACCGGGCCCGCGTCCACTACCGGCCGCTCGGCCCGGTCCTCGCCGTCATGCCGTGGAACTTCCCGCTGTGGCAGGTGATCCGCTTCGCCGCGCCCGCCCTCATGGCCGGCAACACCGGGCTGCTCAAGCACGCCTCCAACGTGCCCAGGACCGCCCTCTACCTCGGTGACCTCTTCCGCCGCGCCGGCTACCCCGACGGCTGCTTCCAGACCCTCCTCATCGGCTCCGCCGAGGTCGAGGCGGTCCTCCGCGACCCCCGGGTGGCCGCCGTGACCCTCACCGGCAGCGAGCCCGCGGGACGGGCCGTCGCCTCCGCCGCCGGCGACGTCGTGAAGAAGACCGTCCTGGAGCTCGGCGGCAGCGACCCGTACATCGTGATGCCCTCCGCGGACATCGTGCGGGCCGTGAAGACCGCCGTCACCGCGCGCGTGCAGAACAACGGCCAGTCCTGCATCGCCGCCAAGCGGTTCATCGTCCACGAGGGCGTGTACGAGGACTTCACCGAGCGGTTCACCGCCGCCATGAACGCCCTCACCGTCGGCGACCCGCTCGACGAGTCCACCGACGTCGGCCCCCTCGCCACCGAGAAGGGCCGCGCCGACCTGGAGGAGCTCGTCGACGACGCCGTGGGCAAGGGCGCCCACGTCCTGTGCGGCGGCGCCCGGCCCGAGGAACCGGCGCTCTCCCGGGGCTGGTACTACCGGCCGACCGTCCTCACCGGCATCACCCCCGCCATGCGGATCCACCGGGAGGAGGCCTTCGGGCCCGTGGCCACCGTCTACCCGGTGCGCGACGCCGAGGAGGCGGTGACCGTCGCCAACGACTCGCCGTTCGGCCTCAGTTCCAACGTGTGGACCCGCCGAGACGAGGACGTCGACTTCTTCGTCCGCGACCTCCAGGCCGGGGGCGTCTTCGTCAACGGCATGACCGCCTCCCATCCGGCGCTCCCCTTCGGCGGCGTCAAGCGTTCGGGCTACGGGCGGGAGCTGTCCGGCCACGGCATCAAGGAGTTCTGCAACGTCACCACGGTCTGGCAGCGCGCCTGACCCACCCTCGTCACGAGTCGCGCCTGACCCACCCCTCCGTCACGGGTTTCTCAGCCGCCCGGGGCCGGCCCGCCCGCGCCCACCGGCGCCGGCCCGATCTCGCACCACACCGCCTTGCCCTCGCCCCGCGGCTCCACGCCCCAGCGCGAGGCCAGCGCGTCGAGCAGGAGCAGCCCCCGGCCCGAGGTCGCCGCCTCGCCGGGGGTGCGCCGCCGGGGCCAGGCGCTCGACCGGTCCTGCACCGAGAGCCGTACCCGCCGCACCGGTTCCGGCAGCACCTCCAGGGTGAGGACCGCGCCGCCCTCGGTGTGCAGCAGCACGTTCACAAGGAGTTCGCCCGTCAACAGTTCGGTGTCGTCGGCGAGTTCGGGCATGCCCCAGTCCCGCAGCGCCTGCCCCACGGCCGCCCGCGCGTCGGAGAGCCCCTGCGGGTCGGCCTGGTGGATGTACTGGTGGATGCGCGGCGCCCGCGGCGTCCCCGGGTCCGGGCTCCGCCGCAGCACGAGCAGGGCCACGTCGTCACCGGAGCCCCACCGCTCCCACAGCCGCTCCGACAGGTGGTCGGCCAGCGCCTCCGCCTGCGGGGGGCCGCTGCTCACCGCCTCGGACAGGGCCGCGAGCCCCGCCTCGATGTCCGTGCCCGGCTGCTCGACGAGACCGTCCGTGCACAGCACCAGCGTCTCGCCCGGCACCAGGTCGAGCCGCGTCTCGGGGAACTCCTCGTCGCCGAAGACGGTCGCGAGGCCCAGCGGCATCCCGCCCCGCAGCTTCGGCTGCCCCACCCGCCCGTCCGTGTGCCGGATCAGCGGCCCCAGATGCCCGGCCCGCACCGCACGCACTGTGCCGCTCATCAGGTCCACCTGCGCGTAGGTGCAGGTGGCGAAGCGCTTGGTGTCCAGCTCGGCGAGGAACCGGGAGGCCCGCGCCAGGACCGTCGACGGCGCGTGGCCCTCGCCCGCGTACGCCCGCAACGCGATCCGCAGCTGTCCCATGATCGCCGCCGCGTGCGTGTCGTGGCCCTGCACGTCGCCGACGACGATCCCGACCCGGCCGCGGGGCAGCGCGATCACGTCGTACCAGTCCCCGCCGACCTGCCGTCCGCTCCACGCCGCGTGGTACCGGACCGCGATCTCCCCGCCGGTGATCTCCGGGATCCGGCGCGGCAGCATCGTCTCCTGGAGCCCGGTGGCCAGTTCCCGCTCCTCGTCGAAGAGGATCGCCCGCTGCAGCGACTGCGCCACGATCGCCGCGAGCCCGAGCGCCAGGTTCCGCTCGTCCGCGGTGAACGCCGTCCGCCCCCGGTAGAACAGCGCCATCCCGCCCAGCGACCGCGCCTGCGCCACCAGCGGCAGGTAGCAGGCCGCCTGGAACGGCAGCCGCCCCAGGTACGGCGCCAGCTCGGGGAAGTCACGGCCGAGCGACGCGAACGAGGACACGAACCGTGGCCGGCCGCTCAGCACCGCCTCCGCCAGCGGCAGCCCCCGGTCGAGACGCCGCGTCCGCAGCCCGTCGAGCACGTCCAGGGAGTCGCCGCTGAGCGCGATCACGTTCAGCGAACCGTTCTCGACGAGCCCGAGCGCCAGCCCGTCCGCCCCCAGCCGCGCGAGCCCGCCCGGGCCGGTCAGCGCCGCCGTCACGTCGTCCACCGTCACCGCCCGTGACAGCGCGTGCGTGGTCCGCTCCACGATGCTCGTCTGCATCTCGCGGCGCTTCTCCAGCTGCGCCACGAACGCCGCGTGCGACACCTCGGCCGTGGTGTCCCGCACCGCCCCCACGATCCGGTGCGCCCGCCCGTCCGCGCCCCGCAGGATCCGCGCCAGCACATGCGTCCAATGGGGTGTCCCGTCGTCCTGCGGGATGGGGAAGTGCGTGCTGTACGAGGTGTCACCGCCGGTCACCGCGGCCCGCACCACCTGGTCCAGGCGCAGCCGCTCCGCCGGGTCGAGCCGCGCCACCAGACTCGCCGGCCGCCCGTCGAACGTCTCCGGGGTCATGCCGAAGACCAGCAGCCCGGACGCGTCGACATCGATGGTGCCCGTGTCGAGGTCCCAGTCGAAGCTGCCGGTCCGGTTCATGGCGAGCCACTCGGCGGGTCCGATCCCGCCGCCGTGGCCCTGCGGATCGTCGTCGGTCATCCCTCCCATTGTCGAACCCGCACCCCGCCGACGCCATGGCTGTGACACGGCGTGGCGCCCCGGGAAACACCCGACGGGAGGGGGTCCGCGGCGGGCGTCCGGATGCGGGACACGGGACCGGACACGAGAATGGCCAGTGCCGGGAGCCACCCGCAGAAGCATGGAGGAGACGGCATGAACGCTGAGCCCGACGAGAAGTCCCGGGGGGACGTACCGACGCCCGACCGGCTGCTGCACTCCGGTTCGGAGGGCGAGTTCACGGCCGAGGATCTGGTCCTCGCCTCCGGCCGCGACGTGACGCCGAAGACCCTGGCCTGGGCCGAACGCAGGATGGCGGAGAAGGGCCGCGCCTCCCTGGACGAACTCCTTCCGTAGGAAGCCGTACGGGTGCCGGGGCGGCGAGCCGGACGGCGCCGCCCCGGCCCTTCCCCATTGATGGAACACGTTCTACCGTGACCGCCGTCGCGCCGAGGAAGCCGACGCCGACGCCGTCACGGGAGGCCGGGATGCACCTGCAGTACACGCCGGAACAGAACCGCCTGCGCGCCGAACTGCGGGCGTACTTCACGGAACTCGTCCCCGAGGACGTGCACGGCCGGTACGGGGACCCGGCCGCCCAGAAGCGCTTCTACCGCGAGACGATCCGCCGCCTCGGCGCGGACGGCTGGCTCGGCGTCGGCTGGCCCGCCGAGTACGGCGGCCGCGGCCTCACCCCGATGGAACAGTTCATCTTCTTCGACGAGGCCGCCCAGGCGGGCGTCCCGCTGCCGCTGATGGCGCTGAACACGGTCGGCCCGACGCTCATGCGGTTCGGCACGGAGGAGCAGAAGGCGTACTTCCTGCCCCGCGTCCTCTCCGGCGAGATCGACTTCGCCATCGGCTACAGCGAACCCGACGCCGGCACCGACCTCGCGGCCCTGAAGACCCGCGCGGTGCGCGACGGGGACACGTACGTCGTCAACGGGCAGAAGATCTGGACGACCAACGGCGACACCGCCGACTGGGTCTGGCTCGCCGTCCGCACCGACCCGGACGCCGCCCCCCACAAGGGCATCACCATGCTCCTGGTGCCGACCACCGACCCCGGCTACTCCTGCACGGTGATCAACACCCTCGCCTCGCACGACACCACCGCCAGTTACTACGACGACGTCCGCGTCCCCGTCACCCACCGCGTCGGTGAGGAGAACAAGGGCTGGCGGCTCATCACCAACCAGCTCAACCACGAACGCGTCACCCTCGCCGCCCACGGCACCATGGCCATCCGCGCCCTCCACGACGTCCGCCGCTGGGCCGCCGGCACCCTCCTCTCCGACGGCCGCCGCGTCCTCGACCTCCCCTGGGTCCGCCGCACCCTCGCCCGCACCCACACCCGCCTCGACGCGATGAAGCTCCTCAACTGGCAGATGGTGAACGCCGTCCACCACGGCACCCTCACCCCCCAGGACGCCTCCGCCGTCAAGGTCTACGGCTCCGAGGCCCGCCGCGACGCCTACGCAGCCCTCCTGGAGGTCGTCGGCGCCGCAGGCGCCCTCAAGGAAGGCTCCCCCGGAGCCGTCCTCCACGGCGAACTCGAACGCGGCTACCGCTCCGCCGTCATCTTCACCTTCGGCGGCGGCAACAACGAGATCCAGCGCGAGATCATCTCCTGGATCGGCCTGGGCATGCCCCGCGTCCGCCGCTGACGGCGTTGTTCGGATGGTCGGGTCGGATGGTCGGGTCGGATCTCCGTGGCCCTGCGCACCGCACGCTCACGAAGCTCAGCAGGGGCCCGCCCGCCGGGCCCCTTGGCGGGCGGTTGCGGGGTGGCGTACGTCGGCACGTGGCCGGATAGCCCCTCGCGAGGTGTCGAAGCGCTTCATTTGATGGCTCATGTCAATGAGAACTCTCTGGCGAAACAAGAGGAATGAAGGCAAGGCGGCCTTGCTTCCCGTCAGGCATTGACATCGCCTCCAGGGTGATGGGAGCGTCGAAGCGCTTCACCTTCCGTTGTCGCTTCCTTCTCTTGCGGTGCGCTTTCGCGCGCCCTTGGCCACAGCAACCACCGTGCCCGCCACTCCGGTTCGGCAGGCGACCGGGAGTGTCGCTCCGGGCCGCGCCGGATTCCAGAAAGGACGCCGCCATGTCCCGGAAAGCCAAGAAGAGGCGTGTCAGAGATGCACTGGTAGCCCTGCTGGTGGGGATCTCGCCGCTGTTCGCGGCGCTCGTACTGACCGGTGCCTCGGCCACCACCGCGTCGGCCGCGTCGCTGACCGAGGTGACCGACTTCGGCAGCAACCCCGGAAACCTGCGGATGTACGTCTACGTGCCCGACAACGCTCCGGCACGTCCGGCGGTGGTGGTGGCAGTGCACTACTGCACCGGCACGGCGCCCACCTTCTACTCCCACACGGAGTTCGCCCGCCTGGCCGACCAGCATGGGTTCATCGTCGTCTACCCGGACGCGAACGTCAGCGGGCAGTGCTTCGACGTCTCCTCGCCCCAGGCGCTCAGGCATGACGGGGGCAGTGACCCCACGAGCATCGCCTCGATGGTCCGGTACACCGTGCAGAACATGAACGCCGACGCCGGCCGGGTCTACGTCACCGGCGCCTCGTCCGGCGCGATGACGACCAATGTCCTGCTCGGCGCCTATCCGGACCTGTTCAAGGCCGGTGCGGCGTTCGCGGGCGTGCCGTTCGGCTGCTTCGCCACCACTGACGGCTCCGGCTGGAACAGCGCCTGCGCCACGGGCCGGATCACCAAGACCCCGCAGGAGTGGGGCGACCTCGTCCGGAACGCCTATCCGGGGTACACCGGCGCCCGGCCGCGGATGCAGCTGTGGCACGGTACCGAGGACGACGCGTTGTACTACGCGAACTTCGGTGAAGAGATCAAGCAGTGGACCAATGTGCTCGGGGTGAGCCGGACCCCGGTCTTCACCGACTCCCCGCAGTCCGGCTGGACCCGCACCCGCTACGGCTCTGCGACCGCGCAGGCACCGGTCGAGGCGATCAGCGTCCAGGGTGTCGGGCACGTCCTGCCCTCCAGCGGTATGGCGGCCCGAGCCATCGCCTTCTTCGGACTCGACGGTTCCGGCGGGACCACCACAGGTCCGGTCCGCGCCACTGGTTCCGGCAAGTGCCTGGACGTGCCCGGCTCTTCGCGGACCAACGGCACCCAGACGCACGTCTGGGACTGCAACGGCCAGACGAACCAGACCTGGACCAGAACGTCGACCAAGCAACTCACCGTCTACGGCGGCGCGAAGTGCCTCGACGCGGCAGGCACCGCGGCCGGCGCCGAAGTCGTGCTGTGGGACTGCAACGGCGGCACCAACCAGCAGTGGTACGTCAACTCCGACGGCACCATCACCGGCGTCCAGTCAGGCCTGTGCCTGGACGTGACCGGTGCCTCCACCGCCAACGGCGCACTGGTCGGACTGTGGGGCTGCAACGGCGGCAGCAACCAGCAGTGGCGCCTCGGCTGACAACGGCCCGCCGCCCCTCCGGCTGAGGTCGTCGACCACCGGCCTGGCCGGCCAGGACATCGACGCGCGCCGACAGGCCTTCCTGAGGAGGTTCGACCCGGAGCACGCCTTCCGGCTGCTGAAGCGGATCCTCGGCCGGACCCGGCCGAGGATCCGCGGTCCCGAGCTCGGACCGCTGGACGTGGCTCGTGATCGCCGCCCACATACAGCTCGGGCTCACCCGCGAAGCGGCGGCGGACCTCCGCCGTAGAAGGCCCGCAGGAGGCCGCGGTGGCAGCGGCGTGACCGACGCGTGTCGCCGCTGACGCGGCCGGAGTCGCGGGGTACCCCGGAGCCGCGGAGCACCGGTGGCAGGTCTTCGAGGGCAGCCACCCCCTTCGCGAGGCGGGCCGCCATCGAGGCGGCCGGCTCCTCGCCATGCAGCGCAGTGTGCTGAGCCGGGGCTGCCTCGACGGCGGCCTGGGCGATTGAAGCAGCGCCTCCGACCTTGTGGTTCTTCCGCCAGGTCTCGACGAGCTCGGTGCCGCTGCGGCGGTCCCCCGTCGGCGTCTGACAGGCCGGTCAGCAGCAGTAGCGGGATCGGATCTGTCCCTTGTCGGTCGGACTCGGCGCACGCCGAGATCCTTGCGCGTGCAAGCCTGGCCGACGATGACGAAGGTGCCCTTGGCGCCCGTCCTGCCCTGACCCGGTACGCGGCTGATGCCTGGTGAACGGCGAGGCCGTCGAGATCCACAACGGGTCATGCGGCCACTGCTCGCGGCCAGTGGGTGTCGGAGCGCTGGGGGGTGCCTGCTCGTGGGACCGGCCTACGCGGACCGTCGTGTTACCGAGGGCGCGTGCGAGAGGTTGTCAGGGTGTGTCCGGTGTGCCGAAGCTCGTAGAACCGGAAGCCGTCCGGGAGGGCGACGGCCGCGCGAGCGCGTCGTCGCCCTCCCGGACGAAGGGGGCGCACCGGAAGGGCGCCCTCCAGCAGAGGAAGACCGGTCCGTCGGGCTCCTCCTCGGCGAACCAGGCGCACGTCGGCGCTGACCGTCACGGTCGTGGGGCAGGTGCACGCCTCGGGAAAGCGAGGTCGAGCACCTGTGGGAAGCGCCGGTCGGCAGGGGGGGCGGGCCGCGTGCGGCGTCGGCGAGTGGGTGGACGTGTCACCGGGAGAACGAGAAGTACAGGGTTCGGCCGTAGTCGCCCGTCGCCGTGGTGGGGGCGCCGCTGGGGCCGAGATCGGCCGGTGGGTCGAACTTGGTGCCCATCGCCGGGATGGCGTCGAGGAAGGACAGGTCTCCCTGCGGGAAGGGCGGCGCGGTGTGGCGGGGGTCGGGGCCGAAGCGGGGTGTGAAGAGGCGGAGGTAGAGGTCCTCGTCCTCGGAGACCACGGTGAGACGTCCGGCGGTGGTGTGCAGGGACGCCCAGCGGACGCCCGCGTGGTAGCCCTTGAACTCCGGGTACACCCAGCCGTCGGCACCGGTCGCGGTGTCGTTGTACTGCTTGGTCCAGACGTCCGTCGCGACGCCGCGCAGCCGGTTCTTCCACACCCGGTGGGGTCCGTGGCCGAGCCATGTCACGCCGGTCACCTGTGATTCGGGGTGGTCGAAGCCGACGCCGAAGAGGTCGTGTTCGCCGGTGAGGTGGTAGCGGTAGTCCAGCTGCAGCCAGCCGCTGGGGTGCAGACGCCACCGGACGTGGCGCAGGACGCCGGAGTACTCGGCCCGCGCCGTGTAGCCGTTGCCGTCGGCCCCGTGGGTCAGGCGGGTGAGGTCGGCTGTGCCGGTGGTGGGCAGCGGGCCGCGGGACAGCGCGAAGTCCCTCCCCTGGTGGGTGACGCCGGCCAGCATGCCCGTCGTGGCGTCGAGCGTGACCGTGGTGTGGCGGGATGTGAGGGTGAGCCTGTCGTCGGCGAGCCGGCCGCGTACGGCCGGTCCCGGACCTGTCCGTATCAGCCGTCGGGCCTGGTCGGCGGCGGACGCGATGGTCCATGTCCAGCGGCGGATCTCGAGGCCCTCGGCGTCGGTGACGGTGAGCGCCATGGCGTCGGCGCGGCGCCAGCCGGACGGCAGGGGCAGGCGCAGCACTCCTTCCGCGCCGGGCCCGATGTCCGGAGCGGAGGCGGTGCCCTGGGCGCGCACCGTGTGGCCGTCCCGCCGCTGCGACGGGGTGCGGAAGTCCAGGAGCTGCCACGTGAACCGGCAGGTACGGGTGTTGGTGAAGGCGTAGTGGTTGATGAGCCTGATCCGCCCGTCGAAGTCGTTCGGCAGGCCGGAGGCGAACCGCTCCGGCTCGGCGAGCTGTACGGGGGACCAGATGTCCTTGATGGTGTAGAAGCCGGCCTCTTTCTCCCGGAAGGGGCCGAGGATGCCGTCGGGTGCGGCGTTGCCCGCCACGTCGATGGCGCCGCCGAGGTCGTCGCGCACGATGCCCTCGTCGAGCAGTGCCCACACGAAGCCTCCGGCGGACAGCCGTTCATGGCCCATCAGCTTCCAGTAGTCGTCGAGACCCGCGCCCGCGCCGCCGTCGTAGAGGCCGTGGAGGAACTCGGTGGGCATGAAGATGTCGCCCTTCTCCTGAAGGATGCGGCGGGTGCTCTCGTAGTTCTCGTAGTGGTCGGTGTTGATGCCGCCGAAGTTCGCCCAGGGGTGGAGCACCGTGCGATTCTGGGGGTCGTGGCGGGCGTAGTCGTCGTCGAGGGCGGTGTTCCAGCCGCCTTCGTTGCCGTTGCACCAGAACAGGACCGACGGGTGGTTGACGTCACGGGCGACCATCGAGGCGACGAGGGGCCTGCCCGCCTCCTCGTCGTAGAACTTCTGCCAGCCGGCCAGTTCGTCGAGGACGTACAGGCCGAGTTCGTCGGCGAGGTCGAGGAAGTGCGTGTCCGGCGGGTAGTGGGACATCCGGACCGCGTTCATGTTCATCTCCTGCATCAGCAGGATGTCCTTGCGGCTGATGCGCGGGCTGGTCGCCCGGCCGGACGTGGGCCAGATGGTGTGCCGGTTGGCGCCCTTGAGGATGACCTTGACGCCGTTGACGTACACGCCGTCGCCGGGGCGCACCTCGACGGTGCGGAAGCCGAACCTCTCGTCGACCCGGTGGACGGTACGGCGGTCACCGGCGCGGAGCGTGACCTCGACGCGGTACAGGTGCGGGGTCTCCGCCGTCCACTGCCGGGGCGAGTTCACCGTGGTCCTGAGGGTCACCGTCGTGTCGCCGGGGGCGACGGCCGCGGTGAACGGGGCGCCGACCGGGCGCCCGGACAGGTCCGTGACGCGGGCGACGAGACGGTCGGCGGAACCGGTGTCCGACAGATGGGCGTCGACCCGGAGCGTGCCGTCGGCGCGGGCGTCGACGGCGATGCGCTCGATGTGCCGGCGCGGGAACGCCTCCAGGTGGACGGGGCGGTAGATGCCGCCGAAGTTCCAGTAGTCCCCGAGGCGTTCGGCCCGGTTGACGGACTCGTCGCCGGACTCCTTGCTGACGGTCACCTCCAGGAGGTTCTCCTGCCCCGAACGCAGCTTCTCGGTCACCTCGTGACGGAACCGGTAGAAGCCGCCGCGGTGGACGGGCCCGACCGACTCGCCGTTGATCCACGCCTCGGTGTCGGTCATCGACCCTTCGAAGACGAGGAAGACGCGTCGGTCACGCCAGTGGGCGGGCGGCGTGAAGGTGTGCCGGTAGTGGCCCTTCTCCTCCGGCCGCAGGTTCCATCCGTAGTTGTACGTGCCGTATCCCTGGAACTCCCAGTTGGACGGGACCGGGATGCTGCCCCAACTGCCGCTGCGCCGACCGCTGGTGCACAGAAAGTCCCAGTCGACCGGGTGGTCGGCGTCCTCCCCGGACAGATACAGGCGCTCCGTGCGCGTGGAGGCGGCCGTTCCGTCGGCCGTCCCGGCGGCCCACGCTGAGCGCGCCGGGAGGCCTCCGGCGACGGCCGCGCCTGCGGCACCGAGGATCAGAACGCCACGGCGTGACAATTGCATGACATCTCCAGCCTTCGAGGAACCATCGGGATGGGGAACGGCAGGGACGTTCGGGGGAGCCGACAAGCCCGGTCGGCACACGGCAATCGAAGCGCTTGCGCGCACAACGTCGCATTTCAGAGCACACGTGCAGGAGTGACGACGACACTAGGAGTCGAATGAATCGAATACAAGAGGGCGGCAGCCGCAGGTGCCTCGGAACCGCCTTGTCAGTCCCCGGTACCGCAAGCCTCGGCGTCGCGAGCTCAAGGGCGGACCCGTGCCGGATCCTGCGGGAACCACGGGTGACACCGGGGACCGGTCGACCGCCCGCCAGGCGCCGACGGCTGCACCGCGAGTCGGCTCCATGGACGGACCCCGCCCATGGCGGCCAGTCCATGGATCAGGGCCACTCCCTGCCTACTGGCTGCCCGCACCTGCGCAATCCGGCCCGCGCACCGAAACCGGACCGTGGCCGAATTCGTAAGGGCGACCTAAGGGGCGTACCGCTTCAGGCCGGGCTCGATGACGCGACTGCCGACGGGCGGCTGTCCCCAGCCGTCTCGCGGGAACACGGCGACGTGGCTGCCCGCGGTCCTGTCGCCGCCGAAGATCTCCGGCCCGGCTGTGCCGGTACACGCCTCATGATCTGCGCTGTACCGAAGTGCCGACCGTTCCGCTGGTTCTGGGGCTCCGGCCGCTGAAGCTGCTTGGCATCGGTGCAGGTCGTGAACGTGGCCCGGTGCCAACCGGCGAGCCGGTCACAGTCCGGGCCCCTCGGACGGGACCGGTGGGCCCGTCGGGGCCTCGGGGGCCGGCTCGGGGCCGGTCGCGAGGAGTTCGGCGAGGCCGCGGCGGGTGGTGGCGATGACGACGCGGTCCTGGGGGCGGAGGATGTAGCCGGGGTGGAGGTCCCACAGGAGCTGGGACTGTTCGCCGTCGTGCGGGGCGGCGGCGAGGTCGGGGCGGCGGGCGGCGGGGTCGGCGGTGTCGAGGGCGAGGACGCGCCAGGCGTTCGGGCGGAACGACTCGGCCACGGTGCGGCCTTCGAGCTGGGGGTGGCCCGCGACCAGGAGCGCGGCGAAGAGGAGCACCTTGCGCTCGACGGGGATCGCCCCCAGGATCTGACGGCCCATCATGGCCCCGGCGAAGGCGGGGGCGGCGAGGTGGGAGACGCTGCGGCTGCGGGTGATCGCGTCGGGATGGGCCGAGCGCAGGGTGCGGTAGACGGCGGTGGCGAAGTCGTCGTCGTAGATCCGCAGCACCGTGCGCAGATCGCCCTTGCGCGCCCGGGCGGCGAGAACGGCTTCGAGGTTGGTGGTGTCGGAGCTGGTGAGGGCGAGCAGGGCGTCGGCCCGCCGGACACAGGCCGCGTCGAGCACCCCGTCCTCGGTGACGTCGCCGACGAGCACGGGGACGCCCAGGTCGCGGGCGAGGGGGATCCCGCGGGCGTCGGGGTCCTGCTCGACGCAGACGACCGGGATGTCGTACTCCCGCAGACCGGCGAGGACCCGGGCGCCGATCTTGCCCAGGCCGAGCAGCACGACGTGCCCGGACAGGCCGCGGGGCGGGCGGCGCAGCGCACCGGTCGTGCGGAAGGTGCCCAGCGCCTCCAGGGCGCCGGCCACGAGCAGGGGCAGCAGGGCGAGCCCGACCAGACCGGACAGCAGCTGCAGGACCTGCCGGGTGAACGAGTCGTCGAGCGCGGGGTCGTTGATCGCGAAGAGGTCGAGCAGGGTCAGGTACGCGGCGTGCGCGGGCCCGACGTCGGTCAGCGCGGCCGTGGTGGCGGCCAGCGCCAGGACCGCGGCCACGATGCCGGCGAGAGCCCACCGCAGCCGGGCGGAGAACACCTCGCCCAGCGGCGCTCCGCGGCGTGCGAGGCGTCGGGGCGGCAGAGCGGGACCGGCCCGCCGGACCGCCTCCAGGACGACGGTGCCCCGCCCCTGGGCGGCCTGGACGACCCGGTCGTCGGGCAGGAGGTCGGGCCCCTGCGGACCGCTGGCGTCGGAGCCCTCGGAACCCGCCGGGTCGGTGGTGGTCGAGGAGAGCAGCGCCAGGGTGCACAGGCCGGGGTTCGGGACCTCGCCCCGGCCGGGGGCCGGCCGCTCCGCCGCGCGCAGCAGCAGACCGTCGGCCTGGACGACCTTCCGGGTGTCGGCGATGGCGGTGGCCACGAGCGCCGGCGCGGCGGTGTCCGCGTCGGACAACACCGTCGTGGACGCGTCCAGAAGGGCCCGGTCCGCGGCGGGATCGTTCACGAGGGCGGCCTGGTCGAGGAGTTCCTCCAGGTGGTCGCCGAGCTTGCGGTTGTACATGCGGACGACCAGACGCAGACCCGGGTTGAGCCTGCGCACGACCAGCGCCGCCCGCAGGTTCGTCTCGTCGTCCTCGTAGAGCAGGGCGAGCGCGGCCGCCCCCTCCACCCGCGCCCTCAACAGGGCCTCCCGCGTGGGCGCCGGGGCCGGCACGCTGCGCAACGGCGGCACCGTCCCCGCGCGCGCCCCGGCCGGGACCACGGGCGGTTCCGCCCCCTGATCGCCGGCCTGCCCGTCGGGGACGACGAGGACGACGTGCCGCCGGTAGATGTCGCGCAGTTCGGCCGCCAGCCGGTGCGCCAGCCCGTCGTCCCCGCAGACCACCATGTGGCCCTGGGGCCACGGGCCTTCCTGATGCGGCAGTACGGTCATGATTCCCCCGATGTACGGACAGGACGCGCCGGCCGCGATGCGCCGCCGGCAGCGTAAGTATCAGTGCTCCTCGGACCGCTGGGCGAACGGGCGGCGAAGGCACTCCCGGAGCGGCCTGACCAGGAGAAGGACCGTCACCACGAGGACCGCGGGGGCCCACAGCCCGAAAAACCTCTGCAGGCTCGGCTCCCGCTCGTACAGGAGCGCCACCAGGACGAAGGCGTAGACACCCAGGGCGCCGGCCGCGCTGATGGCCACGGTCAGGGGAGCCGGCCGCCGGGCCGGTGTGCCGTCGGGGTGCCGGGTCCACCACCAGGCGGCGTAGCCGCCCAGGCCGCCCGCCAGGACGAGGACGATGCCGAACCCCGCCGCGAACAAGGAACCTCCCACCGGATGGGCGGCGGTCCGCTGCCCGCCCTCGGCGTCGGAGAGGGACACGACCGACCCCCGCCACAGGGTGCCCATGACGCGGTCTCCCGGGCGGATCCGCTCCAGGAACTCGCCGACTCCGCTGAACTCGACCGTCCTGGAGCCCTGTTCGGGACCGGAGACCTCCACCCGTCCGTTCGACTGCTTGCCGCGCTGGACGCGGACCGAGTCGACGGAGAACCACACCGTGCGCAGACAGTCGTCCGTCGCGTTCCCCTGGCACGGCGATGCCGAGAGGAAGGCGCGCTCCTCCGTCACGGCCCGGGGCAGCACGCCGATCAGCAGCGCGGCGCCGCACAGGAGGGCGAGGACGCCGACGAGCCCGACGAGCGCGTTCTGGGCGCGTCGCCGCCGGGCGCTGACGGGTGTGCCGTGCCGGGGCCCGGTGTTCTTCGTGCCCTTGGTGTTCTCGGTCCCCGACATGACGCCCCCTCACGGGATGATGAGCCGTGCTTCGCGGTCCGGCCGTACCACCGCCTCGAACCGCCCTCGTGAGTGACAGGGTGTCAGGGACCTGCCGGTGCGTCGACCGCCCGGTTCCGGCAATCCGGCGGCCTTTTCAGTGCCGTGGCCGTACGGGGGAAGGGGGATCCGGCGTCCTGGGTTCGGCGCGGGCCTGTGGGCAGGGTTACGGCCGGTTCTTGAGCATCGCCGACACGAGGCAGGCACATGACCGGTTCGGACTCGGCCTCGTCATGGCCTCCACCCTGGCGCTGCTCCCCGTCGGAGGCGCTTCCTTCGAGGCGCCCCTCCTCGACGCCGTCTCCGCCTCCGCGACCGTCGGGCTCTCCACCGGCATCACCGCAGACCTGCCGGGCAGCGGACAGCTCGTCCTCGTCGCCCTGGTGTTGACAGGCCGGATCGGCCCGATCACCCTGGTCTCCGCGCTCGCCCCGCGCGAGCGCGCCCGCCGTTACGAACCGCCCGAGGAACGGCCTGTCATCGGCCGGCTTTCTGCAGAACCTGCGCAAGCGCCGGACCCGTCGGCCGGACGACCACCGGACACGGCCGGACCAGCGCGTCGCCGTGATCGGCCTCGGCCGCTTCGGCAGCTCCCTAGCCAACGAACTGATGCGACGGGGCTGGGACGTCCTCGGCATCGACAGCGACGCCCGCCTCGTCCAGAAGTACAGCGACCAGCTCACCCACGCCGCCGTCGCCGACGCCACCGACCCCGAGGTGCTCGGCCGGCTCGGCGTCCACGAGTTCACCAGCGCCGTGGTCGGCACCGGCAGCGACATCGAGGCGAGCACCCTCATCGGCTCCAACCTCCTCGAAGCCGGCGTCCCCAACATCTGGGCCAAGGCGGTCAGCCGCCGGCACGGCCGGATCCTGGAGCGCCTCGGCGTCCACCACGTCGTCCTGCCGGAACACGAGACGGGCGAACGCGTCGCCCATCTCGTCACCGGCCGCATGCTCGACTTCATCGAGTTCGACGACGACTACGCCCTCGTCAAGACCGTCGCCCCGAGCGTGGCGACCGGCAGGCCCCTGGGCCGGTCCCACGTGCGCAGCCGCTACGGCGTGACCGTCGTCGGCATCAAGCGCCCGGGGGAGGACTTCACCTACGCGACCGCGGAGACGGTCGTCGCGAAGGGCGACATCATCGTCGTGACCGGCAAGACCAGGGCGGTGGAGACCTTCGCCGAGCTGCCCTGACGCCACCCCTGACCTCACGCCCGACGCCGAGCCCGACGTCACGCCGGGCGTCAAGCCGGCGTTAAGATCGTGCGCTGGTGAGCCGGGACGTCCGACCGGCGCTGCCTTCCACCCGCACCGAAAGAAACCCGGCCGTGCCTCTCACCCTGCTCCTGATCGCCGTGTTCGCGCTCGCCTTCACGGTCTTCACCGTCGTCCTGAGCGTGCGGGTGTGGCGGATGACCGACCTCCCCCGGTGGCGGCGGGTCCTGCCGGCCCTGCTGCTGTGCGCGGCGCTCGCGGCGAGCCTCGGCCGCGCCTGGGGCGTCACCGCCGTCGCCGAGGCCGTCGCGTTCCCGCTGAACGCGGCCGCGGCGCTGCTCGGGATGTACGAGAGGGAGCGGTGGCGGGCACGGCGGGCGGCCTCCGGAGAGCGTCCGGAAGCGGGAACCGGAAGCAGGAACGGGGAGGGAAGATGACAGACGACTACACCCAGGAGTACGCGGCGCTGTTCGCGGACGTCGCGGCCACCGGCCGGCGTCTGAACCGGGACGAGATCGAACGGCGCCGGGAGTCGGGCGAACAGGCGGCCCGCGAGGGGCACGCCCTGCGGGGGCTGATCCGCGGACATCTGACCGCGGTCCGCTCGGCCTGGCCCGAGCAGCCGCTGACCCGGCGGACGACCCTGGACCTGCTCACCGCCGTCGAGCAGTCCGTCGACGCCTTCTCCACGGGCTTCGAGCGGGCCCAGCGGCTCGCCGTCCGCCAGGAGGAGGCCGAGCGCCGGGAGTTCATCGACGACCTGCTGTACGGGCGGAGCGACCTGGGCCGGACGGCCGAGCGGGCCGAGCGGTTCGGCCTGCGCCTGTCCCAGGCCCACGCGGTCGCCGTCGCCCGCGGCCCCAAGGCGTACACCGAGGCCGACGCCGTCCCGCAGCAGGTGGAGCGGGCCATGATCGGGAGGTTCGGCGACCGGCACATCCTGCTCACCACGAAGGGCGGCCGGATGGTCTGCGTGGCCCCCGGCGACCAGACCGAGATCCTCTCCTACTTCGCCAAGCAGGCTTTCGCCGCCACCGGCGGGGGCCAGGCGGCGATCGGCCGGACCCAGCCCGGGCCCAGGGGCGTCGTCCACTCCTACGAGGAGGCGCTCGGCGCCCTGGACCTCGCCGACCGCCTCGGTCTCGACGCGCCCGTCCTGCACGCCGCCGACCTCCTCGTCTATCCGGTGCTCACCCGCGACCGCCAGGCCATGGAGGACCTCGTCCGCACCACCCTCGGCCCGCTGAGCTCGTCCCGCGGCGGAGCGGAACCGCTCCTCGACACCCTGATCGCCTACTTCGACAGCGGATGCGTGACCACCCAGACGGCCCGGGACCTGAACCTGTCCGTGCGGGCGGTCACCTACCGCCTGGCCCGCATCCACCGGCTGACCGGCACCGACCCGGCCGACCCGGCGAGCCGCTACACGCTCCAGACGGCCGTGATCGGGGCCCGTCTGCTCGGCTGGCCCGCCAAGCAGTTCTGAGGACGGGCCCGGCATCAGGGAGCCGTAAAGATTGCCGGACTCCGGCAATGCGCGCTCCCTCCCCGCCCCACCAGAATGGCCCCGGCGGCGGCATGACTGTGTCACCGCTGCCAGGGTTCGGAAGGGTCGATACGGGGGAGGCGGCATGGGCGAGTTCGTCGCCGCGGCCTTCGGCTTCCCCACCATGCTCCTGACCGCCGCGTTCGCCGCCGTGATCGGCTTCTGGCTGCTCGTCCTGTGCGGGGCCGTCGCGCCGGACACCTTCGACGCCGACGCGGACGGGAAGGCGCTCGGGCTCGGTGACATGCCCCTCGCCCTCGCCGCGTCCGTGGTCATCGCCGTCGGATGGGTGCTCGACCTGGGCGGCATGGTGCTGCTCGGCCGGGCCGGCCTGCCCGGCGCGTGGTGCCTGCCGCTCTCCGTGGCCCTGCTCGTGGGCGCGCCGGCCCTGGCCTGGCGCCTGACGAAACGGCTGGCCGGCCGATGGCGACCCGCCTCGCCGTCCGGCACCCGCCCGGTCCCGGACCGGGGTGCCGCGACCGGACCGGATTCCTCCCACCCCTCCGCCTGAGCGCTCACGCCCTCCTTCTTCGATCGACACGGGGTTCTCTCATGGATGCCATCACCTCGGGCATCGGCGTGCTCGTCGCCGTTGTCCTGCTCGTCGCCGTCGCGGCGCTGTTCATGGTCGGCCGCCTGTTCCGGAAGGTGGAACAGGGCAAGGCGCTGATCGTCTCCAAGATGCGGAAGGTCGACGTCACCTTCACCGGCCAGGTCGTGCTGCCCGTGCTGCACAAGGCCGAGGTCATGGACATCTCGGTGAAGACCATCGAGATCTCCCGCACCGGCCGGGACGGCCTCATCTGCCGGGACAACATCCGCGCCGACATCCGCATCTCCTTCTTCGTCCGCGTCAACAAGACCGCCGAGGACGTCATCAGGGTCGCCCAGGCGATCGGCACGGCCCGCGCCAGCGACCAGGCCACCCTCCAGGAGCTGTTCAACGCGAAGTTCTCCGAGGCGCTGAAGTCCGTCGGCAAGCAGATGGACTTCACCGACCTCTACACCAAGCGGGAGGAACTGCGCTTCCGGATCATCGAACTGATCGGCATCGACCTCAACGGCTACAGCCTGGAGGACGCCGCCATCGACTACCTGGAGCAGACCCCCCTCTCCCAGCTCGACGCCGGGAACATCCTCGACGCCCAGGGCATCCGCAAGATCACCGAGCTCACCGCGGCGGAGAACGTCCGCACCAACGAACTGCGGCAGCACGAGCAGAAGGAGATCACCCGCCAGAACGTCGACGCCCGCGAGGCCGTCCTGGAGCTGGAGCGCCGCCAGGCGGACGCCGAGATCAAGCAGAAGCGCGAGATCGAGACCGTCCGCGCCCGCGAGGAGGCCGAGACCGCCAGGGTCGTGGAGGAGGAGCGGCTGCGCGCCCAGAGCGCCTTCCTGCGCACCGAGGAACAGCTCGGCATCCAGCGCGAGAACCAGGCCCGCGAGGTCGCCGTCGCGCAGAAGAACCGCGAGCGGGTCATCGCCGTCGAGAACGAGCGGATCGAGAAGGACCGCCTCCTGGAGGTCATCGCCCGCGACCGCGAGACCGAACTCACCCGCATCGCCGCCGAGAAGGAGGTCGAGGCCGAGCGCCGGGACATCGCCGAGGTCATCCGCGAGCGGGTCGCCGTCGACCGCACCGTCGCCGAGCAGGAGGAGTCCATCAAGCGGCTGCGGACCGTCGAGGAGGCCGAGCGCGAGCGGCAGGCCCTCGTCATCGCCGCCGAGGCCGAGGCCCAGGAGCGGCTCGTCAAGGACATCAAGGCCGCCGAGGCCGCCGAACAGGCCGCCGTCCACCGGGCCGCGGAGGAACTCACCCTGGCCGAGGCCCGCCACAAGGCCGCCGACCTCGACGCCCGCGCCAAGATCCGCCTCGCCGAGGGCGCCCAGGCCGAGGCCGCCGCCGAAGGACTCGCCGCCGCCCAGGTCCGCGAGAAGGAGGCCGACGCCATCGAGAAGGCCGGCCGCGCCGAGGCCGGGGCCACCGAGGCCCGCCTGCGCGCCGAGGCCGAGGGCCTGAAGGCCAGGGCGCTCGCCGAGGCCGCCGCCATCGGCGAGAAGCTCAAGGCGGAGGCCGAGGGCCTCAACCAGAAGGCCGTCGCCGTCGCCGCCTTCGACGAGGCGTCGCGTACCCACGAGGAGTACCGACTCCGCCTGGAGGCCGAGAAGGACATCCGGCTCGCCGGACTCGACGTCCAGCGGCAGGTCGCCGAGGCACAGGCCACCGTCCTGGCCACCGGCCTGGAGAACGCGGACATCAACATCGTCGGCGGCGAGTCCGTCTTCCTCGACCGGCTCGTCCAGTCCATCGCGCTCGGCAAGTCCGTCGACGGCTTCGTCGACCACTCCAGGACGGCACAGGCGCTGGCGGGCCCCTGGCTGAACGGCGACGGCTCCTTCACCGAGGACCTCACCAAGGTGCTCGGCTCCCTGTCCACCGCCGACGTGCAGAACCTCAGCGTCTCCGCGCTCCTCGCCAAGGTCGGGAACTCCGGCCTCCTGAAGACGACGCCCGCACCGGCCGCCGAGGCCACCGCGCTCAACGGCGCGGCCACGAACTGACCGCCCACGGGGGAGCGGTCAGAACGGGTCCGGTGCCGGAGCACGGGGGAGTCACCGGCACCGGACCCGTCCATCACCACGCACAAGGAGCGGAAGAGGATGAGCACCGGAATCGACCAGGACACGTACGCGGTGCTCCGCGACCGCCTCACCGCCCAGGCCGGCGAACTCGCCCGGCGCGCGGAGGCACTCAACGAGGCCCGGATCGCGGAGTTCGGCTCGGGGGAGCTGACCCTCACCGGCACCGGCCGCATCCGCACCGAGCGCGCCTGCCTGCCCCGGGACCTCGTCCCCGTCGGCGAAGGACTGCTGCTCCTCGGCCGCCACATGGAGACCGCGGGGGAGGGCGAGACCTCGGTCGCCGACGTCTTCACCCTGTACGACCGGGACCTGAACCCGCTGCCCGAGACCACCGTCCCGGGCCTCCTCGACGACCCCGGCTTCCGGCGGGAGTTCGCGGCGCTGCACCGCTACTTCCGCGGCGCGCGCCTGCTGAGGCTGCGCCGGGTCGCGGACCGGCTCCTCGCCGTCTTCCGCACCGGGGAGAAGGCCGAGGACCTCCGCGTCCTGCGCTGGGCGACCGGCCCCTCGGGCGAGACCCGGTTCCTGGACGCCCAGGGCGAGCGGGACCACGTCCTCCCGCCCTCCCAGGAGGTCGACTGGGTGGAGACCACCCGCGACGACCACCTCCCCGGCCGCTTCCCGCACATCTCCCTCGACGGCCGCCTCTTCGTCTCCACCGTCGGCGGCGCCCTCACCGTGAAGACGGAGGACGACACCGAGACCGGCGAGGGCATCCACACCGAACCGGTCGACGAACCGCTCCAGTCCCTCGCCGACGCCGAGGTCGCCCACGCCACCGTCGGCCCCCTGATCCTGGTGCGCGTCCGCCCCTACAAGGAGGAGACCCGGCGGCACCTCGTCTTCAACACCCTGACCGGCACCGTGGTCCGCCTCGACGGCCTCGGGCAGGCGTGCCTGCGCCTGCCCGAGGACGAGGGACTGGTCTTCCCCGGCGGCTACTGCCTCGCCTCCGGCACGGTGAAGACCTTCGACACCGACACCTCGGGCCTCGCCTTCGACCGCGCGATCCGTTCCCCCAACGGGGAGGACCTCCTCTTCGTCTTCCACGCCCAGGCGGAGGGCCGCAGCCTCCTGCTCCCGTACAACCTCATCCGCAAGGAGATCGCCGCCCCCGTCTCCTGCCGCGGGCACGCCCTGCTCGACGACGGCACGATGGTGGTCCTGCGCTCCGGCGACGGCGAGCCCGGACGGACCCACCCGGTGCAGTTCTGGCGGACGCCGTACGTCTCCGACACCCACGCGGCACCCGCGGAGGACGGGCCGCTGGGCCGCATCGGCAACGCCGACCTCGTCCGCGGCATCTCCGACTGCCTGTCGATCGCCCGGCAGACCACCGAACTCACCCCCGCCGGCGAGGTGTACGAGGCGCTCCTCGCCGCCTGCGTCCGCGCCGGCGACGTCCACCACTGGCTCGGCGAGCCCGAGACCGGCGACCTGCGGACCCCGCTTGACGCGCTCCTCGGCACGCTCACGCAGGTCCTCGACGAGTTCGAGACCGTGGCGACCCTCACCCGGCAGGCCGCCGAGGCGCTCGCGGAATCCGCCGAGCGGATCGCCCGGCTGGCGCGGCGCGTCCACGGCGAGGCCCCCGCCACGGCCGAGGAGTGGATCTCCCGGATCACCGAACTGCGGCAGGCCCAGGGACACCTGGTGACCCTCAAGGAGCTGCGGTACGCCGACACGGACGCCGTCGACGCCCTGGCCGCCGACGTCGAGACCGACATCGTCTCGGCCGCCCGCCGGGCCGTCGCCTTCCTCCGCCGCGAGGACGCCTTCGCCCCCCACCAGGAGGACGCGGAGCGGCTCGCCGCCCGGGCCGGGGAGCTGGCCACCGCGGCCGAGGCGGGCCCCGTGGGCGACCGGATCGACGAGCACGTCCTCGCCCTGCGGACCCTCAGCGAGATCATCACCGGCCTCGACATCGCGGACGCCACCGTCCGCACCTCGATCCTCGCGCGGATCGCCGACGTCCTCGGCGCCCTGAACCGCGCCCGGGCCGTCCTCACCACCCGGCGCGCCGAACTCCTCGACCAGGAGGGCGCGGCCGAGTTCGCGGCCGAACTCGCCCTCCTCGGCCAGGCGGTCACCGGCGCGCTCGCCGCGGCCGACACACCGGAGGGCTGCGACGAGCAGCTCGGCCGGCTGATGGTCCAGCTGGAGAACCTGGAGTCGCGGTTCGCCGGCTCCGAACGCTTCCTGACCGACCTGGCCGAGAAGCGCACCGAGATCCACGACGCCTTCACCGCCCGCCGGCAGTCCCTCCAGGACGCCCGCGCCCGGCGGGCGGAACGGCTCGCCGAGTCGGCGAACCGGGTCCTGGAGGCGATCGGCCGCCGCTCCGCGACCCTGGCCGACCTCGACGAGGTCCACACGTACTTCGCGTCGGACCCGATGGTCGTCAAGGTCAGGCGCACCGCGGCCGAACTGCGGGAGCTCGGCGACCGAAGCCGGGCGGAGGAACTGGAGGGCCGCCTCGGGGCCGCCCGCCAGGAGGCCGGACGCGCGCTGCGCGACCGTACCGAACTGTTCTCCGACGGAGGGGACACGATCCGGCTCGGCCGGCACCGCTTCGCCGTCAACCGCCAGGCCCCCGAACTCACCCTCGTCCCGGCGGGGGACACCCTCGTCCTCGCCCTGACCGGCACCGACTACCGCACCCCCGTCACCGACCCGGCCTTCGCCGAGACCCGCCGCTTCTGGGACCGGCCGCTGCCCTCGGAGTCCCCGGAGGTCTACCGCTCCGAACACCTGGCCGCCCGCCTCCTGGCCGAGCGCGGCGCCGACCGCCTGGCGGGGGAGGACCTCCCCGCGCTCGCGCGGCACGCGGCGCGGAGCGCGTACGACGAGGGGTACGAGCTGGGCGTCCACGACCACGACGCGGCGGCCATCCTGGAGGAGGTCCTCCGGCTGCACGAGACGGCCGGGCTGCTGCGGTACCCCGGCCGGGCCCGGACGGCCGCCCAGCTCCACTGGGCCGACACCCCCGCCGAGGCCCGCGCCCAGTGGACCGAGCGGGCGGTCTCCCTGACCCGGGCCCGCGACCTCTTCGGCGCGCACTCCGCCCTCGACGGGCTGCGCCGCGAACTCGCCGAGGAGATCGGGGAGCCGACGGCCGCCGCGTACCTCGTCGAGGAACTCGCCACCGACCCCCGGGGCTTCGTCCTGTCCGCGCCGGTCCGCACCCTCCTGGAGAAGTTCCGCCGCGCCGTCGGCACCTCCCAGTACGACGACTCCCTCGCCGCCCTCACCACGCCGGGCGCACGCCGGCAGCACGTCGAGGCATGGCTCACCGCCTACCTGTCGGCCTCGGGCGAGCACCCCGACGAGGACGTGCTCGCCGAGGCCGTCGCCGTCGAGCTCTGCCCCGGCCTCGAACGGTACGAGGTCACGGGCCCGACCACGGCGAAGGTCACCGGCCTCCTCGGCCGCCACCCCCGGGTACGAGGCCGCGCCCTGGAGCTCCGCCTGGACGAGTTCCTGGCCAGGACCGGGGCGTTCGCCACCGACGACGTCCCCGCCCACCGCGCCTACCAGCAGAGCCGTACCGCCCTCGTCGAGCGGGAGCGCGTCCGGCTCCGCGTGGACGACCACCGCCCGCGGGTGATGGCCTCCTTCGTCCGCAACCGCCTCGTCGACGAGGTCTACCTGCCCCTCATCGGGGACAACCTGGCCAAGCAGCTCGGCGCGGCCGGCGACGCCAAGCGCGGCGACTCCCACGGCCTGCTGCTGCTCCTCTCCCCGCCCGGCTACGGCAAGACCACCCTGATCGAGTACGTCGCCGAACGCCTCGGCCTGCTCCTGGTCAAGGTCGACGGCCCCGCCCTCGGCCAGCGGACGGCCTCCCTCGACCCCGCCGAGGCCCCCGACGCCACCGCCCGCCGGGAACTGGAGAAGATCGCCTTCGCCCTCGCGGCGGGCAACAACGTCCTGCTGTACCTCGACGACATCCAGCACTGCTCGCCCGAGTTCCTGCAGAAGTTCATCCCCCTCTGCGACGCCACCCGGACCCTGAACGGCCACGACCTGCGCGGCAAGCGCTTCGCCGTCTGCATGGCCGGCAACCCCTACACCGAGGCCGGACGGCTCTTCCGCGTCCCCGACATGCTCGCCAACCGCGCCGACGTGTGGAACCTCGGCGACGTCCTCACCGGCAAGGAGGACGTCTTCGCCCTCAGCTTCGTCGAGAACGCCCTCACCTCCCACCCCCTCCTCGCCCCGCTCGCCGGCCGGGACCGCGCCGACGTGGACCTGCTCGTCCGCCTCGCGGCCGGAGACCCGACCGCCCGCCGCGACCGGCTCGCCCACCCCTACGCCCCGGCCGAACTCGACCAGGTCCTCGCCGTCCTGCGCCACCTGCTGACCGCCCGCGAGACCGTCCTGGCCGTCAACGCGGAGTACATCGCCTCCGCCGCCCGCTCCGACGAGGCCCGCGACGAACCGCCCTTCCGGCTCCAGGGCTCGTACCGCACCATGAACAAGATCGCGGCCCGCATCTCACCCGCCATGAACGGCGCCGAGCTCGACGCCGTCATCGACGACCACTACACCGCCGAGGCCCAGACCCTCACCACCGAGGCCGAGGCCAACCTCCTCAAACTCGCCGCGCTCCGCGGCGGCCTCACCCCGGCCCAGGCCGCCCGCTGGGCCGAGATCACCGCAGCCCACACCCGCACCCGCGCGCTCGGCGGCTCCGACGACGACCCCCTGTCCCGGGCGGTCGCCGCCCTCGGCCTGCTCGCCGACCGCATCACCGCGGTCGAAGCGGCGATCAACCGGGCGACGGACCCCCGCCACCTGCTCGCGCGCCCCGCCGGACGGCACGCGGCACCGGCCGGAGAGCACCCCGGAGTAAACCAAGGTGAAACGGGGTAATAACGACAAAAGGGCGCACTGCTTTCTCAAGCACGTCGTTACCGAGCACGCCGCGGAGTCGCACCCGCCAGGAGAGCGCCATGGGTCTTTGGCTGGTCTGGTTGATCGCCGCGGGAGCGCTCGCGGTGGCGGAGATCTTCACGCTCACCGCCGCCCTCGGGCTCCTCGGCGTCGCCGCGGCGATCACGGCGGCGACCGCCGCCCTGGGGCTTCCGGTGCCCTTGCAGCTCCTGGTCTTCACCGTCCTGGCGACGGCCGGCCTGGTGCTGGTGCGCCCCCTCGCGGTGCGTCACCTGTTCGGGCCCCCGGCCGAGAGGTTCGGCGTGGAGGCGCTGGTCGGCCGGCCCGCCCGGGTCGTGTCGGAGGTGACGGGGCTCGGCGGCAGGGTCCGCATCGGCGGTGAGGAGTGGACGGCCCGCGCCTACGACGAGACGCTGGTGATACCCCCGGGGGCGACCGTCGACGTCATGGAAATCGATGGCGCCACCGCCGTCGTCTATCCCCGGGAGTGAGCCATGGACGTGTCGGGACTGCTCATAGCCGGTCTGGTCCTCGCGGTGCTCGCCGTCTTCACCGTCGTACGAGCGGTACGCATCGTCCCGCAGGCGCGGGCCCGCAACGTCGAGCGCCTCGGCCGCTACCGGCGCACCCTCAGGCCCGGCCTCAACCTCGTCATCCCCTACATCGACCGCGTCTATCCGGTGATCGACCTGCGGGAACAGGTGGTCTCGTTCCGGCCCCAGCCGGTCATCACCGAGGACAACCTGGTCGTCGAGATCGACACCGTCCTGTACTTCCAGGTCACCGACCCGCGGGCGGCGGCCTACGAGATCGCCGACTTCCTGCAGGGCGTCGAACAGCTCACCGTCACCACCCTGCGCAACGTCGTGGGCTCGATGGACCTGGAGAAGACCCTGACCTCGCGCGACACCATCAACAGCCAGCTCCGGGGGGTGCTCGACGAGGCGACGGGCAAGTGGGGGCTGAGGGTCAACCGGGTGGAGATCAAGGCCATCGACCCTCCGCAGTCCATCAAGGACGCGATGGAGAAGCAGATGCGCGCCGAGCGGGACAAGCGGGCGGCGATCCTGGGGGCGGAGGGGCAGCGCCAGTCGCAGATCCTGACCGCGGAGGGCGACAAGCAGGCCGCCGTGCTCCGGGCGGAGGGCAACCGCACCGCCGAGATCCTCAAGGCCGAGGGGCAGTCCCGGGCCATCGACGAGGTGTTCCAGGCCGTGCACCGCAACGACCCCGACCCCAAGCTCCTCGCCTACCAGTACATGCAGATGCTGCCCCAGCTCGCGCAGGGCGCGGGCAGCACCTTCTGGGTGATCCCCGGCGAGCTCACCTCCGCGCTCCAGGGGGTGTCCCGCGCCTTCAACGAGGTGCTGCCCCAGTCCCCGGCGACCCGGGAGTCGTCCGCGGACGACAAGGCGGCCGAGCAGGCGGCCGACGACGCGGCGAAGGCCGCGGAAGCCGCCGCCGAGGCCCTGGCCGACGCGGCCGAGGCCGACGCCGACACGCGCCCCCTCGCCACCGGTCCCCGCACGCCGAGGGAGCCCGAGGGCGAGTAGGTGCGCGCTGTCTTCCGACAGGCGCGTCCCCTTCTCTCGCTCCTGACGTGCGGAAATAAGTGCCCCATGAACGGACAGGGGTGTTCGGATAACGGTCACGTCACGGTTGCTGGCATTTCATCTGATCACCGTGCGTTTTGTGATGTGCGTCACATGGTGGGGGGTGCGGTCTGTGGTAGGAATGCGCAACTTCGCAGGTGGCACCACCCATCGCCGCCTCCGCGAGGTGCCGGGCACCCCCCGGCTGTACGACCGAGGTGATCACGCTCCGAGTCCGCGGAGACCGATCGCCCCGCTCGCCGATCGGACGACGGCGTTCGCTCACAGACCGCACCCCCCACCGGCGCAGCCTCCCGCGCGTCGGCCCTGCGCACCTGAGGTCCCCCCGTGTCACTCGATTCCTTCACCCAGTCCGTCGACAAGACGGTCAGCGGATTCTTCGAGCCCATCGCCACCAAGCTGGGCGAGATCGTCTTCTTCTCCGTTCCCGTCGGCGGCACGGAGCTGCCCCTCATCGTCGCCTGGCTCGTCGTCGCCGGTCTCGTCTTCACCGGCTGGTTCGGCTTCGTCCAGCTCCGGAAGTTCCGCCTGGCGGTCGACGTCGTCCGCGGCAAGTACGACGAGAAGGGGTCGACCGGTGAGGTCAACCACTTCCAGGCCCTGACCGCCGCCGTCTCCGGCACGGTCGGTCTCGGCAACATCGCGGGTGTGGCCGTCGCCGTCTCCATCGGCGGTCCCGGCGCCACCTTCTGGATGATCCTCTGCGGTCTGCTCGGCATGGCGACGAAGTTCGTCGAGGTGACCCTCGGTGTGAAGTACCGCGAGGTGCACGCCGACGGCACCGTCTCCGGCGGCCCGATGCACTACCTGCCCAAGGGCCTCGCGGAGCGCTTCGGCAAGAACGGCAAGACCCTCGGCAAGGTCCTCGCGGTCCTCGCCTCCTTCATGGTCCTGTTCTTCGGCCTCTTCGGCGGCAACCTCTTCCAGGTCAACCAGTCCTACGCCCAGCTCGTCTCCGTCACCGGCGGCGAGAGCGGCCTGATGGGCGGCTCCGCCGGTGCCCTCTTCTTCGGCATCCTGATCGCCGCCCTTGTCGGCATCGTGCTCCTCGGCGGCATCCGCTCCATCGCCGCCGTCACCAGCAAGCTCATCCCCGCCATGGCCGGCATCTACATCGTCGCCTGCCTCGTCGTCATCCTCGTCAACGTCACCGCCGTGCCGTCCGCGATCACCACGATCATCGAGGGCGCCTTCAACCCGCAGGGTGTCGCCGGTGGTGTCCTGGGCGCGCTGATCATCGGTTTCAAGCGGGCCGCGTTCTCCAACGAGGCCGGCCTCGGCTCCGCCCCGATCGCGCACTCCGCCGTCAAGACCAAGCACCCCGCCAGCGAGGGCCTGGTCGCCCTGCTCGAACCGTTCATCGACACCGTCGTCATCTGCACGATGACCGCGCTGACGATCGTCATCGCCAACCCGGCGAGCTGGGGCGAGGCCCGCAAGGGCGAGTCCATCGGCGGAGTCACCATCACCTCCGACGCCTTCGCCACCGTCATGCCCTGGTTCCCGTACATCCTGACCATCGCGGTCATGCTGTTCGCCCTCTCCACGGTGCTGACCTGGGGCTACTACTGCATGAAGGCGTGGACGCACCTGTTCGGCCGCAGCCGCGTCAGCGAGCTGACGTTCAAGGTCTTCTACACCCTGTTCGCGGTGGCCGGCGCCCTGCTCAGCCTGAGCACCCTGATCGACATGGCCGACGCGGTGCTGTTCATGCTCGCCGTCATCAACATCATCGGCCTGTACCTCCTCGCCCCCGTCGTCAAGCGGGAGCTGAACTCCTTCCTCTCCTACGTGAAGCGCCGCGACGCCGGTCTCGACACGGACGAGGACGGCGACGACACCGACCGGGAACCGGCGAAGACCATCGCCTGACCGCCTCCCCGGTGACCCGTCTCCCGAGGGCGCCCGTACCCGCCGCACACCGCGGCGGATACGGGCGCCCTCGCCTTTCACGCCGGTCACCAGCCACAAGACGCCCTGGTGAGAGCCACGATCACCCGATAGGCTGTGAAGAACGCATCAAGAACGACGATGCTGGTGTGCCGGGAAGTCTGGTCGGCGTCCGAGGGCCTGTGCGCCCGTCTGCCGACATGCCCCGGAGGGCCCTTTCCATGACCCAGGCACGCCCTCGCAGGACCGTCCTCGGACTGCTTCCCTGGCCGGAGCGCCAGGCGGTCGCCGAAGCGCTGCGCACCGAGACCGTGGGCGGGCTCGTGCTCCTGGCAGCGGCCGTGGTGGCACTGGTCTGGGCGAACAGCCCGTGGAGCGGCGCCTACGAGGCCGTGCGCGACTTCCACTTCGGCATACCCGCCCTGGGCCTGGACCTCTCCGTCGGACACTGGACCGCCGACGGGCTCCTCGCGGTCTTCTTCCTCGTCGCCGGCATCGAGCTCAAGCGCGAACTCGTCGTCGGGGAACTCCGCACCCCGGCCACCGCCGCGCTGCCCGTCGTCGCGGCGCTGTGCGGCATGGCCGTCCCCGCGGCGCTCTACGTCCTCACCGCCAAGGCGGGCGGCGGA
>NZ_JASCXN010000003.1 GCF_030010625.1 Streptomyces sp. CC208A
ATCGCCATGGGTCTTCTCCTGCGCGCCACCTGCGACGAGGGAGAGGACGTCTCCCCGGGGTCACGGGTCTCCCATCTCGCCCACCCCTTCTCGGCCGGTGTCGCCGTCCCCCTCTTCGCCCTCTTCGCCGCCGGCGTCAGCGTCTCCGGCGAGTCCCTCGGTCAGGTCTTCACCACCCCGGAACCGCTCGGTGTCCTCGCGGGGCTGGTGGTCGGCAAGGTCCTCGGCATCTTCCTCGGCACCTATTTCGCCGCCCGCTTCACCCGGGCCCGGCTCAACCCGGACCTCGCCTGGGCCGACGTCCTCGGACTCGCCGCCCTGGCCGGCATCGGCTTCACCGTGGCCCTCCTCATCGGCGAACTGGCCTTCCCCGACCCGGCTCAGGCCGAGCACGTGAAGGCGGCCGTCTTCCTCGGATCCCTGACCGCGGCCGCCCTCGCAGCCGTTCTCCTGCGCTGGCGCAATCGTGTCTACAAACGCTTGTACGAGGCGGAGGAGCGCGACGCGAACGCCGACGGCGTCCCCGACGACGAGGCCGACGGCCCGGCGGACGGCGTCCGCTGACCAGGCGGGGCGAGGCGGGCGAGGTCGAGCAGTGCCGAGCCCACGAGCGGCGCCTGCCCCTCCGGTCCCGCCCGGTGCTCCGTCGGCCGGGTGGCGGCACGATCGGACGGGGACCAAGCTGGGAGGACAGGAGCACCCGGAGCGGGGAGGCGTCGTGGCCGGTCCGATCGTCGTCGGAGCGGACGGGTCGTCTTCGAGTCTCGCCGCGGTGGAGGAGGCGGCCAGGGAAGCCCGGCGGCGCGGGGCGGGACTTCGGATCGTCCACGCGTTCGTCTGGCCCGCCATGCACCCGCCGTCGCTGCTGGGGCTGGAGGGAGGGTTCCGCGAAAGGGTCGAGCAGCTGGTGGCCGAGGCGGCGGTACGAGCCGGGGAGACGGCACCGGGAGTGGAGGTCACCTCCGCCGTGGTGACCGGCCAGCCGCTGACTGTGCTGGAGAAGGAGTCGCGAGGTGCGGACCTCGTGGTCGTCGGGACGCATGGCACGGGCGGCTTCGCCGGACTGCTGGTGGGTTCCACCGGGGTGCACCTCGCGGCGCACGGAAGCTGCCCGGTGCTGGTCGTACGGGAAGGAGGCGCCGCGTCCGGGCCGGTCCTGCTCGGTGTCGACGGCTCGCCCGAGGGCGAGCGGGCGGTGGACTTCGCCTTCGCCGAGGCGGCCCTGCGCGAGGCGCCTCTCGTGGCGCTGCACGCCTGGACCACGTGGAACGCGCCGCTGCCCCCGCCACAGGACGAATCGGAGCCGTACGCCAACCCTCCGGGCGCGCTGGCCGCGGGGGAGGAGCGGCTCGTGGCCGAGGCGCTGGCCGGTCACCGGGATCGGTATCCGGGCGTGACGGTCGAACCCCGGGTGGTGCGCGGCCGCACCCGGGAGGCGCTGATCGAGGCGAGCCGGTCCGCCCAGCTGCTGGTGGTGGGTGCGCGGGGACGGGGCGGTTTCACGGGACTGCTGCTGGGCTCGGTCAGCCAGGCCCTGCTGCATCACGCGCACTGCCCGGTGGCGGTGGCACGGGGGTCGGACGCGGGACACTGACGGCCCGGCCCGGGCACGACGGCTCAGCCGTCGTCCGGTGGGCGGTCCGGCTTCCGGTCGTGTGACGGGCCGGAGTCGTCGCTTCCTCCGGCTCCTGAGCCGCGGGTGTCGTCCGGGGCACCGGGCCGGAGCAGGCTGAGGAGGACCGACGCGGCGAGGACGACGACGATGACGGCGAGGCTCACGTGGACGGGGATCTCGGGGATCGCGGGTGTGATCATTTCATGGGACGCCTGGAGGAGGAGCTTGACGCCGATGAAGAAGAGGATGATCGCCAGACCGGTGTCGAGGTGGCGGAACCGGTTCAGGAGGCCGGCCAGCAGGAAGTACAGCGCCCGCAGGCCGAGGATGGCGAACGCGTTGCTGGTGTAGACGATGAAGAGGTCGTCGCTGACGGCGAGGACGGCCGGGACGCTGTCCACGGCGAAGACGAGGTCGGCCGCCTCGATCGCCGTGATCACGACCAGCAGCGGGGTGGCCATGCGCCGGCCGTGCTCCCTCACGAAGAACCTCGTCCCCGCGTACGCGTCGTGGACCGGCACGATCTTCCTGAGGGCGCGTACGGCGAGACTCCTGTCCGGGTCGAAGGACTTCTTCTCCTGGAGCAGCTTGTAGGCGCTGTAGAACAGGACCGCGGCGAAGACGAAGAGGACCGCCGTGAAGCGGCTGACCACGGCGATCCCCAGGAAGAGGAAGACGCCTCGGAAGACCAGGGCGCCGACGACGCCGAGGAACAGCACGCGGTGCTGATAGGCGCGGGGGACCTGGAAGTAGCCGAAGATCACGGCGAAGACGAAGAGGTTGTCGACCGCCAGGCCCTTCTCCAGCAGCCACGCGGTCGTGTACTCGGTCCCCGCCGCCGTGCCGAGGACGAGGAAGACCGCACAGCCGAAACCCAGGGCCAGACCGATCCACAGTCCGCTCCAGGCCGCGGCCTCCTTGAAGCCGAGGACGTGCTCACCGCGGTGGGCCAGCAGGTCGACGGTGAGCGACACCGCCACCGTGACCGCGAACGCCGCCCAGAGCCAGAAGGGGACCTCCAGCATGCGGTCTCACCCCCGGCGACGGGTGCGAAGGAGCGGCGGCCCGTTCACCGTTCGCGCTTCGGAGGAAGTTCCCTGCGCCGCCTGCGGAGAAGGAACCCCAGATTCACCCCGGCCAGGAGGCACAGGGCGCCGCAGGCCACCGCCAGCACCGTCAGCTCCCCCGCACCGGGGCTCCCGTCCGGTGGGACGGTGCTCGCCCACACCCCGAGGGCCGCCGACGCCAGGGCGAAGAGCACCAGGGCCGAGAAGGCCAGGACGATCCGGAGCCCCAGGGCGCTCTGGGCGGTCACCGGCTCCGTACCGGTCCGCGGGAAGTGGCGTCCCAGCATGCCGGACCGGGAGCGGGGCACGGAATGCCGGGAAGGGCGGGATCGACTCATCACGGCCTCCTGATCGACACGAGCGGCACGCGGGGAACCCGGCCTGCCGGACCACGTCCGGACGGCGCCGTACGACGGCACCGTCCCCGGATACCAGGCGGCTGCCCGACACGACGGCCCGCTAACGGACAGGACGCCCCGGAACAGGCGGACAGACGGACAGGCCGCATGCTTCCGGGCCTCGTGAAGATCCGCAGGGCAGAGGGTGGAGGTGACCGCCGTGAAGCCGACGGTCTCCCTCGGGAGGCCGTCGGGCCTACGGGTCGTGGTGCACTGGAGCGCCCCGCTCATCGCCGCGGTGATCGGCGCGGCCTCGCGGGCCGACTGCCCGTCGCCCACCCCGAACAGCCGGGCCGGCAGTACGGCCTCACGGCCGTCGCCGCCGCGGCGGTCCTCCCGCTGTGCCTGCCGGCCCACGAGCTCAGCCACGCCGTCGTCGCCCGGCGCAACGGCGTCGAGGTTGAAGGACGTCACCCTGTGGCTCCTGGGCGGCATGGCACGGCTGAGGGGCGAGGCCCCTCTCCCGGAGCGGAGGCGCGCATCGCCGGCGCGGGACCGCTGGTCAGCCTGCTGCCGGCGGTGCTGCTCGGCCTGCTCGCCGTCTTCAACGCCCTCCCCGCGGCCCCGCCCGACGGCGGGCGGCCGCTCAGAGCGGCAATGCGGCGCCGGACCGGCGACCGGCTGAGGGCCACCGCCGTGGCGACGGCCGTCGGCCGGACGCTCGGCTGGGTACGGGTCGCCCTCGGCCTCTACCTGGCGACCCGCGGGGTGGCGCTCAGCGGCCTGTGGCCCGTCGTGATCGGCTGGTTCCTCGTCGCCGTGGCGACCGCGGAAGGGGGACAGGCGCAGCCGGCGGAACCGCTGACCGGGGTCACCGTCGGAGACGTCATGGGACGATCCCCGCTCACCGTGCCCGCCGCACTCGCCGTCGGCGCCGTCCTCGCGTCCCCCGGGTTCCGCTTCCGGCACGCCGCCTTCCCCGTCGTCGACGCCGACGGCCACCCCGTGGGCCTGGTGAGCGTGAACGCCGCCGCGCGCGTACCGGCCGACCGGCGTGACACCCCCGTGGCCTCGGTGATGGTCCCGATCGAGGAGATCCCCACGCCGAACCCCCACGATCCGCTGGTGGACGTGGTGCGCGACCTGGAGGAGAGCCCCGCCCGCCGCGCCGTCGTCGTGGCGGACGGCACGGCCGTCGGCGTGGTCACCAGCTCCGGCATCAGCAGGGTGACTTCCTGGCTCGCCTCCTCCGCATGGCGAGAACGGGACTCCTGAGCCGCGACAGGACCCCGGACCGGTCGACGTGCCGCCCCGGCGGACACAGCTGCCGGCCGCGCCGACCGCCGCGCGGCGGGAGCGGAGGACGAGGCCGTGAACGACTCCGGGACCCGAGGCACTCCACCAGGAACCCCACGTCGTTCCGGTCCGGCGCGTCCGGGTGACCGCCGCGTACGCCCGGGTCCCGCCCGGCCGACGCGGCGAGGGTCATCCGCCCCGGGGCCGTGATGCCCACCGCTCACGCGTGAGTCTGCCGACGAAGGCGCCTCCGTAGAGGACGAAGCCCACCCCGACGAGCCACGACAGGATGATCACTACGGCTCCGATGGGGCCGTACACCGTCATCTGGGAGATGATCAGGGGCGAGAAGACCAGCCACGCGAAGAGCCGCAGACCCACCAGACCGAGCGTGGTGGCGATCGCCCCGGAGAGAAGGGCCCGCCCTCCCGGCCGACCGCCCAGGAGCACCGCTTGCGACGCCCAGACGAACGCGAGGACGACGATCAGGACGGCCACCACCCCCAAGGGGCCGGGGAGGAGGCCGGTGCGGCTGAGGGGGGTGGCGCCGAGCAGCAGGAGACAGCCGATCAGGAGGACGAGCCACAGCACGTGGCGGATCAGCTCCCGCAGGGCGGCCCGGACGCCGTCGACGTGCGGCCCGGGCGTCCCCCACACCGCCTCGTACGTCTGCCGAACGTGAGCGGCGAACGCCAGGCCGAAGACGCAGAGGGCGGCCAGACCGAAGCCCGTGACCTCCCGCAGGATGCGACGGGGACGGGCGAACAGCGCCAGGATCTCCCGCTCCGCCGGCTCCGACGCGCTCATGGCCCTGGCGAGCCAGCGGCCGAGTCCGGCCGCCCGCCCGGGGTCGGCCGCGGCGACGACCATCATGAGCGGAACGAAGGAGAGGAACCCCAGGGCGGCGAAGAGCAGGGAGCGGTTCATCAGATCCAGCCCGTCGGCCTTCTCCGCCACGAACGACAGGAGTTCCCGCAGCCGCCGTCCACGACGACGACTCGACCGCCCTGCTTCTCGTTCCGCTCCGGGGCACATGGCACTCCTCTACCACGACGGAGACGCGCGGCCGGCGCATCGCCACCCGCTTCCGGAACACAGTCCGTACGTCCGGGTACGGCGGTCACCGGGGGAACCGGTGCGTTCCACGCGTGTCGTCCCCGCAGGCGCTGGAGGACGCGATCGGAGACCTTGGCACCGGTCATGAGCTGCCGCCTCTCTCGCTCCCCGCCCCGCACACGTGGCCCCTTCGGTGGCGCCTACTCCTGTGGGACGGTGTACGCGACGGGACACGCCCCCGTGCCGGCGCGGGGCGGCGCAAGCGGCTTGGCACCCGGAGTGGCCTTCACCACGACTGGCCCATCCCGCTGGAGTGCAAAGAGGCCCCCGGGGCATCGGCTTCGCGCTCCTCGGCCCTCTGACCAGGAGGCGGCACCGGGGAGCGGTGACGAGCCCCCGGTGAGCGGCTCTCCCCGGGACGGAGTACGGCGGCGGCGGAGCACGACGGCAGTGCTGGGCACCAGACGCGCCCGACTGCCCCCCGCAGGCGCCCGGAGTGGGAGAGAGCCGGCCGGATGAGCGGGATGACCGTGGCAGCGCGGAAACGAGGTCTCCGCGTACGACGGGAGCCGATCGCCTGTGTGGTGAGCCGTCATCGGGCGGGGAGCCTGAGGACGCCGTCGCCGTAATCGACGGTGACCGAACCGAAGTCGCTGAGCACGTCCGACCCGAGCAGACCCTGAATCATGCCGGGGCTTCCGGGAACGTCGAGGTCGATGACGGTCACGAGGCCCGGGTCGAGACGCACATCGCCGAGACGCCACTGCTCGACCCGGGCGACCGGGACCCGACCCGTGCCCAGGATGCCGCTCACCGCGGATTTCTCACCGGTGCGTTCCAGGCCGGCCCGGTCGGCGACGTCATCGTCGACCACGCTGACGGAGGCGCCGGTGTCCAAGGCGAACATGAAGGGCCCCTCACCTTCGACGTGCACCGGGACGAACGCCAGCGTCCGGTCACCTTGGTGCACCACACGCAAGGGCACCTCGCGCACGGCTCCGGGGGAGGGCCTCGACGTGTCCGGGCCTCCGGGGTCTCCGTGGATCACGCACCCGGCGAGCAGCGCGGCCGTCGACACCGCCAGAGCGCTCGCCCGGCAGCGCCTCGGGTTGCGCGTTCGGCTGCCACCACCCATGGTGCGCCGCTGCCCTGCCCGACAGCGGGCAAACCCGATGCGAAACCGGGTCCGTGCCACCGTGGCGGAGGACCGCACGCCACGTCGCGCCCATGCGGCGTACGGACGCCGACGGGGCGCCCTGACAGCGAGGGCTCTCCTCGCGGCCGGTCACCGTCGCCTGGATGAGTGGGGGAATGATCCGCCGCTCCGTCATCCGGCATCCGGCGTCCGGTGGAACAAGCATGCAGCCGATGAACGGCTACGCAAGGTTGTCACCGGGGCCGACGCTGCCTGATAAGCACGGGGCGTCCGTGCGACGCGCCCCGTCGAGATCGACTCACGCCCCTCTTCGGCAGGAGGCCGGGCCGCGGTTCAGGCCGCAGCGAGGAAGACATGCGCCGTCATGGGGGCGGTGACCGGCCCCGGGCCCAGCCGGGCCGTCATCTCCTCGATGACGGTCGCGCGGACGGCCGGTCCGCCGCCGCGCTCCTCGACGGCCGCGCGCACCGGGGTTCCGGTGAGGTACCCGGCGGCAAGGTCGGCGGTCGACGCGGCCCGGCCCTGAAGCGTCAGCTCCTGCCCGTCCTCGACGGCGAACCCGGCGGCCGTCAGATCAGCGGCCACGACAGCGGGGTCGGCGTAGCCGTGCGGAACCGTCCGGAAGAACTGCGGCGGGTCGACCGGAAAGGCTCGCTCCAGGCCGGCCTGGAGCGCGTCCTCGAAGGTGTGCGCCCCGAGCGGGCCCCAGGTGTTGAACAGGAACCGGCCGCCCGGCGCGAGGACCCGGCGGACCTCTGTGAAGGCTCCGATGCGGTCGGGAAAGAACATCACGCCGAACTGGCAGGCCACCAGGTCGAAGCCTTCGTCCGGGAACGGCAGCCGCTGCGCGTCGGCCTGCCGCCATACTGCGCCGGGGGACCGGGCCGACCCGAAAGCGACCATGGCCTCGTTCAGGTCGGTGGCCGTCACCTCGGCCGACGGGGCCGCCGCGAGCAGTTCCGAGGTCAGCACTCCGGTCCCCGCGGCCAGTTCGAGGATTCGCCGAGGACGGAGTGCCGCCGCCCGGGCGGCCAGGTCCCCGGCGAAGGGCCGGAAGACCACCGGCACGAGGTGCTGCTCGTAGGCCGCCGGCATGGACTCGGACCACCGTCGGTCGGCATGGATTCCTGTCACCCTCGTGACGGTAGCGTCGCGTCAGGGAACCCCTGCCCACGCCGCGCCGTGACCTGGAGCCTGCCCCGCCTGACAGCGTGGAGGGCAGGTGTTCTCCGGCGCGGCACCGAGCAGGCGTCTGCGCACGGTCCGGAAGGGCCCGAGCTCCTCTGGAGGATCGCGCCGAGGCGAGCAGGTGCGGTACTTCCCTGCGGTTGCCTCCAGGGCTCGGCGATGGTCGGCTCACCGTCGTCCACGGACCGGATCGGGCGGCATCGACGGCTCGATCCGGCCCCACATCGCATCAGTGATCACCCAACGGGCAGGCTGTCGGGAAGACAGGGCCGCACCAGCCGACCGGCCCGCCGAGGACCCCGCCGTACCCGTGCGTCTCCGCCTGCCCGCCCGGGGGCTCGTGCGTGTCCGCGCCGTCCCCCCCCCCGCCGAAGCGCGGGATTCCGGAGCAGCGGCCCGGGATGGCAAGCGCCGGGAGGCGTACGCCAAGGACCGGGCGGAGTGGATGCCGCCGCCCGAGGCGCACCGCGCCGGTGCGTGTATGGGGGAGCGGCCGGGGAGCGAGGCGGCGCCCCCGGCGTACGAACCGCCCGCGGCGGCCGAACTCGACGAGAGGCCCGAGGAGTCCCTCAGCCGGCTCCGTACCGGAATCGCCGCGGGCCTCCCGGCCATGGCCGGGCCGGACGGCCAGGACTGGGTCTTCCCGCCCTCCCCCCGCGGCTACAGCGTCAACACCCCACTGCCTGGAGCACGGCACCGCCGGCGTCCCGCACGCCCTGGTGCGCTCCGGGACGGACGTCCCCGCCGAGCTCGTCGCCCGGTTCCGCGACGACGCGCCGGCGAACGCCGGATCCCTCGCCCCCGGCCTCCAGAGCGGCACCGCGGGAATCGCCTGGGTCCTGGCCGAACACGCCCGGTACGCCGGTGATCCCGAGGAACAGCGGACGGCCGTACGCATCGCCACCGGGCTCGCCAAGTACACGATCCGGCACCCCACCGGCCTGAGCGTCCTCGGTGGCGGCGAGGAACGCTTCCACGCCGACCTCGGCGGCGGCAGCGCCGGGGTGCTGCTCGGCCTCGCCCGGGTGCTCGACGGCCCCGGCACACCCCCGGCGTGACCGCGCTGGCGACGAACCGGCCCCGGGCCTATCGTGAGACGACTTCACCGTGCGGCACCTCCGCACCGCGGGGTGGCCCCGAGGCTTCGGCAGAGGAGACGGTCGCCATGACCCGGCCGATCAGACCGCACCCGCTCTTCGCCCGCTTCTACGCCGCGTTCGCCGGGCCCGCCCTGGAGAAGGCGGGCATCACCGAGCACCGCAGGCGGCTCCTGGCCGGCCTGACCGGCGAGGTGATCGAGATCGGCGCGGGCAACGGGCTCAACTTCCCCCACTACCCGCCCGGCGTGACCCGGCTCGTCGCCGTCGAGCCCGAGCCGAACCTGCGCCGGCTGGCCCAGCGGGCGGCCCGCGACGCACCCGTCCCCGTCGAGGTCGAGTCCGCCCGGGCCGAGCGACTCCCCTTCCCCGACGCGTCGTTCGACGCCGCCGTGGCGTGCCTGACCCTCTGCTCCATCGCCGCTCCCGCCGCCGCGCTCGCCGAGCTCCACCGGGTGCTCCGGCCGGGCGGACAACTCCGGTTCTTCGAGCACGTCCAGGCGGGCACACCGGTGATACGGGGCGTCCAGCGCGCCCTCGACGCCACCGTCTGGCCACGGCTGATGGGCGGCTGCCACACCGGCCGCGACACCCAGGCCGCCCTCACCGCCGCCGGTTTCACCCTCACCGACGTCGACCGCTTCGACTTCCCCGAGGCCCGCATCCCGATGCCGGCCGCCGCCCACATCCTCGGAACCGCCGTACGGCCGGAGGTCAGCGGTCCGGCTTGACCGCCAGCAGGGAGACGCTCTTGACGCCGTACTTGACGCCGGCGCGGCGGGCCCGGCCGGAGAGGAACGCGTAGTCGTTGCCGCGGAGTTCCTCGATCCGCAGCCCGGCGGCCTCGACGGCCCGCCGGTACGTGGTCTCGTGGGCGGCGCCGCCGATGCACGAGGCCCAGAGGTCGGCGTCGCAGACGATGGCCTCGGTCAGCGGCTGTTCGGTGACGATGTCGGCGAGTGCGAGCCGGCCGCCGGGGCGCAGGACGCGTGCCGCTTCGGCGAAGACCCGTTCCTTGTCGGCGGAGAGGTTGACGACGCCGTTGGAGATCGCGCAGTCGAAGCTCGCGTCCTCGGCGGGCAGCGCCTCGATGCGGCCCTCGCGGAACTCGACCCGCTCGAAGCCGCTGGCCTCGGCGAGCCCCCGGGCCTTGTCCAGCTGTGCGGGCGTGAAGTCGACGCCCACGACCCGCCCCGAGGCCGTGACCTGCCGTGCGGCGCAGAAGGAGTCCATGCCGGAGCCGCTGCCGAGGTCGATGACGCGCTCGCCCTCGCCGATCGCCGCCAGGTCGAGGAAGTAGCCGACCCCGGCGAAGGACTCGACGGCCCCTGCCGGAACCCGGTCCAGCAGGTCGGCGGGGTAGCCGAGACGACGGGCGAGGTCACGGCCCATCTCGAAGTGGTAGGAACCCCGGGGCTCCTGCGCCACCAGGCGGTACAGGGCCTGGACCTTCGCGTCCAGCTCCAGCGTGTTCACCGTGGCCATGGTTCTCGCCTTCCTTCCCGTTCCCTGTGATGACGAGGACGGTCCGGCAGCCCGGATTATTGCGTCGGCGATCAGAAAGCCCTTCCCTGAGAAATCTGGACAGAACGCAATAAAATGGCCGCTGGGGTCGTCCCAAGGTGTGTGCCGTCCATGCAGGAGACGCAGCAGATCCAGACCCGAGAGGTACGAGAGGCGGAGGACTTCCGCCGCCTCGCGCGCGAGCAGCTTCCCCGGCTCTACGCGATCGCCCGGGCCCTCGTCGGCGAGGACGCCGAGGACGCGGTGCAGGACTGCCTGCTCAAGGCGTTCCAGGGGTACGGGCAGCTCCACGACACCGCCGCCGGTCCCGCGTGGCTGCGTAAGATCCTCGTCAACCGCTGCCGCGACCTCGGCCGCACGAGGGCGCGGCAGCCCGTACAGGTCGACCTCGACCAGGCGGAGAACTTCTCCCTCTACCGGAAGATCGCCTACGAGGACCCGTTCCCGTACTCGGACTCGCTTCACCTCGACTTCCTCGCCGGATTCGGGAACGAGGACGTGAGAGCGGTGCTGACGAGCCTCCCCGAGCTGTACCGGGTCCCGCTCGTCCTGGTCCACATGGAGGGCTTCCTCGCCAGGGAGGTCGCGGCCGTGCTGGACGCCCCGCTCGGGACCGTACTGGCCCGGCTGCACCGCGGGCGCAAGCTGTTCGAGCTGCGCCTGTGGGAGTACGCGGAGGAGAACGGCCTGCTGAAAGAGGGTGCGTCGCGTTGATCACCTGTTCCGAGGCCACGAAGCGGCTCTGGGAGTACCTCGACGCCACGCTCGGAGCCGCGGACCGGGCCACCCTGGAGGAGCACCTGGCCGGCTGCCTGCGCTGCTGCGGCGAGCTGGAGTTCGCCGGGGAACTCCGGAGCTTTCTCGCCGCCGCCGGCCGCGAGGAGATCCCCGGTGACGTCCTGCGGCGCCTGAACCGGGTCCTGGAGGAGCTGGAGCCATGACGAGGGACCTCATGCACGGCGCGGAGGTGAAGGACCTGGTCCGCGCCGCGTACCGGAACGTTCCCCCGACCACCGCCGCGGTGGCCCGCCGCCTGTACGGCCCCGACGCGCTGGCGGACGTGCCGCGGTCCGCGATCGACCGGTCGCTCGGCGTGGCCGACCACCTCCGGCACGCCGGCATCGGGCCGGGGGAGCGCGTCCTCGACATCGGGTGCGGCGGCGGCATCGACACGATCCTCGCCGCCCGCCGCACGGGCCCCTCCGGCCGGGTGATCGCGCTCGACTTCCTCCCCGAGATGCTCGCGCGCACGGCGCAGGCCGTGTCCGAGGCCGGTCTCGCCAACGTCGACCTGCTGGAGGGCGAGATGGAGGACATCCCGCTCCCCGGCGGAACGGTCGACCTGGTCGTCTCCAACGGCGTCGTCAACCTCTCCCCGAGGAAGTCGAGGGCGATGGCCGAAGCGGCACGCGTCCTGCGGCCCGGCGGACGGCTGTGCGTGGCGGACCTGACCGTAGGGCAGGACGACCTCCCGCCGGAGATCCTCACGCGGCCGGCCGCCTGGGCGGGCTGCGTCGCCGGCGCGCTCGCGGAGGACACCTTCGTACGAAAGCTGGAGAAGGCCGGCTTCCGGGACGTCGAGGTGGTGCACCGGGAGGCGCTGAGCGTCGACGACTGCGCGCTGTACCCCCTCTTCACCCCCGACGTGATCCGCCTCATGAAGGAACTGCTGCCACCCGCCCGGCAGCGGTCGGTGGCCGTCGCGATCGTCGTCAGGGCCGACCGCCCGTAGGCGGTGACGGCCCGGACGGCGGTCCGACGGGACCCGTGCGGGCTCCGCGCGGGATCCGCGCCGCCGGGCAGGCGCATCCGGGTGAGCCCCGCGTGGCAGGGCCCCGTGGAGCGGCCCGGCGGCCGGGGGGAGATGGCACGCTCGGCCGGGAGTGGGACACCGCGAGCGAGACGAGGAGCCACGTGACGCAGCGCAGCAGGCGGACCACCGGAGACAGCGGACGCATGGCACGGCTGCGCCGCGACCCCTTCGTCGTCCAGGCCATCCGGTCGACGGCGGCGGCGACCCTCTCGTACGTCGTCGCCCTCCAGCTCAGCAGCGAGCCGGTGCCGCTCACCGCGCCGCTGACCGCGCTCCTCGTCGTGCAGGTCACGGTCTACTCGACGCTCACCACCAGTCTGCGCCGGGTGAACTCGGTGGTCGCCGGCGTGCTCGTCGCCATCGCGTTCAGCGTCCTCGTCGGACTCTCCTGGTGGAGCCTCGCCCTGGTCATCCTGGCCTCCCTCATCGTGGGCCGGTTCGTGAAGGTCGAGGAGTTCATCCCCGAGGTCGCCATCAGCGCGATGCTCGTCCTCGGCGTCACCCAGGTCGCCGACACCGCCTGGGACCGTGTCCTGGAGACCCTGATCGGCGCCGTCGTCGGCATGCTCTTCAACCTGCTGCTCGTACCGCCCGTGTGGGTGGAGACGGCGGGGGAGTCGATCGACGACCTCGCCCGGCGGATGCGGCGCCTGATCCTCGACGTGGCGGACGAGTTCGCCGGGGCGCCCACCGTCGAACGGGCGGCGGCCCGGCTGTACGAGGCGCGGCGGCTCGACGACGACGTGGCCGACGTCGACAGCGCCCTGCGCACGGCCGAGGACAGCCTGCGCTTCAACCCGCGCGTCAAGGAGGGCCTGCTGCACCGGATCGTGCTGCGCACCGGGCTCGACACGCTGGAGATCTGCGCCGTCGTGCTCCGGGTCCTCACCCGTACCCTCACCGACCTGGCGAAGGAGCGGGGCGGCGAGGAGCTGCTGCCACGCCCGGCCGCCCTCGCCCTCCAGGAGACCGCGCAGCACACCGGGGACGCCTTCGTCAGCTTCGCCGTGCTCGTCACGGCCCCCGGCAGCGACTCCGCCGAGGCCGCCGAGACCCGGCTCGCGGGCGACCTGCGGACCGCCCGCGCCTCCCGGGACAAGACCGCAGGACTGCTCCTCGCCCTCGCCCTGCGGGAGCCGGGCCACTGGCAGCTGCACGGGGCGCTGCTCGCCGAGATCGACCGCGTCCTCGACGAACTCGCCCCCGAGCACCGGGGCCGCCGCCTCATGGAGGAGCTCGACCGGCACACCCGCGAGCGGCGCGAGCGCCGCCGCCGCCTGGTGCCCCGGTACGGGCGGCGGGCCCGCGCGGAGGCCTGAGCCGGGTCACGCCGGAGGCGTACGGGCGGGCGGGTGCGGGGGCGCCATGGCGAGGGTGCAGACGCCGTCGGCGCACCGGCGCTCCAGCCGGCCCCGGGAGACGGTCTGTACCAGACCGACCGTCCAGCAGGTGGGGCAGCCGCGGAACGCGATCAGCGCCGGCAGGGCGGCGAGCAGGGCAACCGGTCCGGCGACGGGCACCAAGGCGATCGCACCGGCGATCAGTCCGAAGCCGACGGCGCCGCGCGCCAGATGACGCGGGACGGACCTGCTGGAGAAGTCCGGTCCGGGGGCGGGCGGTCGCACGGCATCGAGGGTGGGCGCGGTCTTCACCGGCGCGGTTCTCACCGGTGAGGTCTTCAGGAGTGTGGTCTTCACGGGTGCGGTCTTCACGAGTGCGGTTCTCACGGTCGTGGGTCTCCTTCGGCAGGACGGGAGTCGGGGGCGGGGCCGCTCGTCCGGCCAGGAGAAGGGTCGGGTCATGGCTCTTCCTCGTGCTCCGGGGACTCTCCGACGGGCGGACCCGGTCAGGCCCGGCTCCGGTACCGCCGCATGAGATGCCGGCCGCACGCTCCGACGAGTACGGCTCCGAGGGCGACGAGGGCGGTGATCAGCACGGTGTCTCCTTCCGGCGGGGCCGACCCCTTCGGCCGACCCGTACGCGCACAAGAGACGGTGGGACCCGAAAAGGATTCGCCCCCGTCGCGGAAACTTTTCCACGGCGGGGGCGCGGGGCCGACGGGCCCGTCCTCACACCGGAAGCCGCGTCAGCACCCCCGCGAAGTCCGTCGCCGGCGCGAGGGTGCCGAAGGCGAGGCCCTGGTCCCCGGCCAGCCGGGACGCGCAGAACGCGTCGGCCACCGCCGCCGGCGCGTGCCGGACCAGGAGCGAGCCCTGGAGCACGAGCGCGGCCCGCTCGGCGACGCGGCGGGCGCGCAGCGGGGCGTCCTCGGTGAGCCGCAGCTCCTCCCGCAGACCGGACCAGGCCGCGTCGAGCCGCCGGTCGGCCCCGGCCGCCGCGTCGACCTCCGCCCCGAAGGCCGCCAGCGCCTCCGGCTCGCGGGCCAGGGCGCGCAGCAGGTCCAGGGCGCTGACGTTCCCCGAGCCCTCCCAGATGCTGTTGAGCGGGGCCTCGCGGTACATCCTCGGCATGCCTGACGCCTCGTCATAACCGTTGCCGCCCAGGCACTCCAGGGCCTCGGCCACGGCGGCGGGCTGCCGCTTGCACACCCAGTACTTCCCGACCGCGGTGGCAAGCCGCAGGAAGGCGCGCTCCCGCTCGTCGCCGAGCCGGGCGCGGTCCGCGGCGCCGGCGAGCCGCAGGCCGAGGGTCGTGGCGGCCTCCGACTCCAGCGCCAGGTCGGCCAGGACGTTCCGCATCAGCGGCTGGTCGATCAGCTTGGCGCCGAACGCCGAGCGGTGCCGGGCGTGGTGGGCGGCCTGGGCGAGCGCGCCGCGGATGCCGGCGGCGGAGCCGAGCACACAGTCCAGGCGCGTCATCGTCACCATGTCGATGATGGTCCGCACGCCCTTGCCCTCGGCGCCGACCAGCCAGGCGACCGTGTCGTCGAACTCCGGCTCGCTGCTGGCGTTGGAGCGGTTGCCGAGCTTGTCCTTGAGCCGCTGGACGCGGAAGGTGTTGCGGCCGCCGTCGGGCAGCACGCGCGGCACGAGGAAGCAGGACAGGCCGCCCGGGGCCTGCGCGAGCACCAGGAAGAGGTCGTTCATCGGCGCGCTGGTGAACCACTTGTGGCCACGCAACCGCCAAGTGCCGTCCGGGTGTTCCACCGCCGTGGTGGTGTTGGCGCGCACATCGCTGCCGCCCTGCTTCTCGGTCATGCCCATCCCGGCGAGCAGCCCGCGCTTGCCCGTCGGGGTGCGAAGTCCGGGGTCGTACGAGCGACTGGTGAGCAACGGCTCGTAGACCTTGGCGAGTTCGGGGGAGTGGCGCAGTGCCGGAACCACCGCGTACGTCATCGAGACCGGGCACAGGTGGCCCGCCTCCAGTGTCGTGGCCAGCATGAACCCGCCGGCGCGCGCCACATGCGCGCCGGGCCGCTCGTCGGCCCAGGCGGCGCCCGCGAGGCCCTCGCCCACCGACAGGTCCATCAGCCGGTGGTAGGCCGGGTGGAACTCGACCTCGTCGATCCGGTTCCCGTACCGGTCGTGGGTGCGCAGTTCCGGTTCGTGGCGGTTGGCCTGGTCCGCCCAGCGCTGGGCCTCCTCGCTCGCGACCACGCGGCCGAGGCGGTGCAGGTCCTCCAGGTGCCACCCGGCGCCCTCCCTCTCCACGCCCTCAAGGAGCACCGGGTCGGCCGCCGCGTCGTGACCGGTCAGCGGCGGAGGCTGGTTGGTGACGTCGTGCGTCACGGCGGTGGGACGGCTCTGGGGCGTGGCGGTGGTCATGGTGGCTGCTCCGGGAGGCGGGTCGGGACGGGGCGTGCGGGGCAGGGGCACGGCGGCGGGATGCGACACCGGCGTGCGGCGGCGGGCTACGGCGGCGGAGGGGCGCCCGCGCACCGCAGGGCCATGGCGGTGAGCTCGGCGAGCAGGGCCTCGGTGGTGGTCTTGTCGTCGGCGGCGAGCGGGTCGACCAGGACCTCGCCGACCGCGCCGGTCAGCGCGGCGGCGGTGATCTCGCCGTCCTGCTCCGGCAGCACCCCCTCGGCGACCCCCTCGCGCACCACCGCGGCGAAGAGCGCGCGGTAGCGGCGCCGGAAGTCCAGCCGCTCGGCGCCGACGGCGGGCTCGGCGGGCGCGGCGAGCAGGGCGTGGGCGAGCCCGCGGTTCTCCAGGGCCCGCCGCGCGAAGACCTCGACCCCACGGCTCAGCCGCTCGACCGGGTCGCCCGGCGGGGCCAGCACCTCGCCGAGCACGTGGACCTCGCGCCCGGCGGCGCGCCGGAACACCTCCACGGCGAGCGCCGCCTTGGAGGGGAAGTGCTGGTACACCGAGCCCGCCGCGATCCCGGCGGCGTCGGCGACCGCGGTCACCGACGCCTGGGACCAGCCCACCTCGGCGACGACCGAGGTGGCACAGGCGACCAGGTGCTCGCGGGCCGCTTCGAGCCGGCGGAGCTCGGCGGGCGTCTTGCGGTAGGCCATGAATGAAGTGAACCACCATTCAGGACTTCACGCCATGGGTCCGGCACCTCGCCGGACCCCGGGGCCGGGCGCCCGGCCGGGTGAGAGACGTGGAACCGGGTGTCGGCCGGCGCCCCCGCACCCCTACAGTGCGAGATGACCACTGCGAGATGACCACGCCGCCCCGCACGCCCGTGCGGACGCCGGAGAGGAGCACCGCCGTGCCCGACCCCGCACCCCCGCAGGCCCGGGAGGCGCCCGCCCCGGCGGGCCGCCCGGTCCCCGAACCGGAACCCGGGCTCGTCGAGCGATGGCACGCGGGAGGCGGCGAACTGGTCGACCTCCTCGCCCTCGTACGGGAACGGCTCGGCGGCGTCTGCGCGTTCCGCCCCGCGCCCGGCGCCCCGCCCACGGTGCTCGTCACCGACCCCGACGCCGTCCGGCACGTCCTCGTCCTCCACCCCGACCGGTACGTCAAGCGCTCCCACCGGGCCCGGATCCTCGTCGGCGACGGCGTCCTCTCGGCCACCGGCGACGCCTGGCAGCGCCAACGGCGCCTCCTCCAGTCCCAGTTCACCGGCCCCGGCATGCGCCGGTACGAGGAGCGGATCGCCGCCGCCGCACGGCTGACGGCCGCCCGCTGGGACGCGTACGCCCGCACCGGCGAGGAGTTCGACCTCGGCGGGGAGATGCGCCGCTTCGCCCTCGACACCATCTGGCGTTCCCTGACCGGGCATCCGCTCGACCCCGGCACCGAGCGCGAACTCGCCGCCGTCGCCGGGGTGGTGGAGGCCCTGCCCACCCTCCCCGCCGACGAGGCCGTCGCTCACTCCGCCGTCGCCGCCGAGCTCGCCCGGATCGACGCCGTCGCCGAACGGGCCGTCGCCACGGCCAGGGAGACCGGCGCGGGGCCCGAAGGACCCGGCCTGCTGCACGTCCTCGTCGAGGGGGCCGGGAACCGTCCCGCGTACACGGACCGGCTGATCCGCGACGAACTCGTCACCCTCCTCGTCGCCGGGCACGAGACCACCGCCACCACCCTCACCTGGCTGTACCTCCTCCTCGACCGGCACCCGCAGGCCCGCGAAGAGGCCCTCGCGGCCGGGCCCGACGGCTCACCCGAGCGGCGGCGGGCCGTGCGGGCGCTCGTCCACGAGACGCTCCGCCTCTATCCCTCGGCCTGGATCCTGCCCCGGCACGCCCCCGAGGCCGACACCCTCGCGGGCCACGCGATCCCCGCCGGCACCGACCTGCTGGTCTGCCCCTACCTCACCCACCGCGACCCCGGTCTCTGGCCGGAACCCGAGCGCTTCGACCCCACCCGCTTCACCATCCCCGGCCGGCACCCCGGACACCCCGGCGCCTACCTCCCGTTCGGCCTCGGCCCCCGCGCCTGCCTGGGCGTCCAGTTCGCCCTCCGGGAGACCACCGCCCTCCTCGGGCGGCTTCTGCCCGCCCACGCCGTCCGCGTCCTCTCCCGCCCGGAGCGGGCGGCCTACGGCATCACGGTCCGTCCCGACGGACCCGCCTCGGCCGCCCTCACCCCGTAGGTCAGCGCATCACGGAGGAGAAGGAGTCGAGCTGCATCCAGGTGACGGGGTTGGACGCCTGCGGGCCGTAGACCTTGATGGCGCGGGCCGTGTTGGCCTCCACGCGGACCGCGTTGATGCCGTAGCTGTTGTTGCGGGGCACGATGCCGCGGGTCAGCTTGGGCGGCTGGATCGTGGCCGGCAGGGTGCCGAGGGTGCCGTCGGCGGTGAAGTTGCAGGTGAGGGTGCCGCGGAACTGGAGGAACTCGGTGCCCGCCAGGCGGATGACCCGGGCCTGGATCGGGGCGGTGGCGTTGGGGGTGACCCCGGCCGCGGGGATGATGTCGGTCCAGTCGACGACGGTCTGGCAGCCGTCGGCCGGGTCCGCGGCGGCGGCCGGGGCGGCGGTGACGAGCGGCACGCCGACGGCGGCGACGGGCGCGGCGAGCGCGGCGGTGAGCAGGGAACGGCGGCTGGTCGACGCCGAGGGCGACTGCTTGGTCATGAAGGAATCCTCCGAAGTGAGGTGAGAACGAGGGGAAAGAGGAGGGTCAGCGCCAGGCGACCGAGACGCCGTCCAGGTCGATCCAGGTGATCGCGTTGTCGGAGTAGGCGCCGTACGCCCACAGTTCGCCGCGGATGTTGGCCTCGATGCGGCAGACGCACCGGCCGGTGTTGTTGTTCCGCGGCACGTTCTGCCGGGCCAGCCGGGTCGGGCGGATCCGGTGCGGCAGGGTCGCGATCCTGCCGTCCGCGGTGAGCGAGCAGTTCAGGGTGCCGCGCAGCTGGAGGTAGGTGGTGCCGGCGAGGGCGACGAGCCGGCCGCGCGGGCGCTCGGCGCCGGCGGTGACGCCGGAGGCGAGCGTGAGGTCCACCCAGTCCGACAGGACCTTGACGCCGTCGACGGCGGGCTTCGTCGGGTACCAGCAGACGGTGACGTCCCGCGAACCGGTCGTGCCGGGAACGGTGTTGCTGAACCCGAAGAGCAGCCGGGTCTCCTGCGTCGCCGGGTCGATCTCGACGGCGACGCCCTCCGGCTCGCGCCGCTCCAGGCCGTCCGCGCTGGTGACGACCTGGCGGTCGAGGCGCTGCCCGGTGGCCCAGTCGTACGAGGTCATGAAGGTGATGCCGGGGAAGGCGCTCGGCACCGTGTCCGGGTAGGTCTTCGTGTCGTACGGCGCCCAGTCGTAGGCGTACAGCACGCCGCCCAGCGTCTGGTAGCCCTGCGAGGTCAGGGTCTTCTGCAGCGGGTAAGGGGACGGCACGGACGGCGTGACGTTCTCGCCGGCCGGCATGACGAAGGTCGTGCCGACGGGCGTCCAGTCGCCGGCGGCGGCGAGGTCGGCGTCGTACCGGGTGAAGTGCCGCTTGCCGTCCTTGTGGTACATGACGGTCAGCAGGCCCGTGGTGGGGTCGAGCGAGGGCCCGGTGCCCGCCGTGGAGCCCGGCGGGGTGAACTTCTGCGCCTGCGGGATCGCGGTGGCGTCGAGCGTCCCGCCGTTGACGAACTTGAAGCGCGTGACGGACTTGCCGAAGGCGACACCGCTGCTGGTGATGTGCAGCGGACCGCACTCGGTCCACAGGTAGCTGTCGGCGCCGACAGGCTGACATCCCATCGACAGACCGTGCCCGAAACCCTTGAGCCGCATGGAGCCGGTGACCGCGCCCGTCGTGCGGTGGATGCGGTTCACGTACATGTTGCCGGAGTCGCCCGGCGCGGTGGCCGAGGACTCCAACTGGAGCACGAAGACGTGCCCGTTGACCGTGTCGGTGGCTATCGCCTGCGGGGCGGGCCCCTGCACCAGGTCGACCGTCTGGATCAGCCTGCCGGTGACACCCGACAGGTCGACGCCGTTGGCGTCCGTGAATCCCATGTTCTCTCTCCTGTGTGGATCACCTCCGGATCCACGTCCCCGGGATCATCACACGAGGCTGCGGCCGCGGGACAACGGGGCCGGGCGGCCGGACGCCCCCGGGGGACGCTCTGTTACGTTGACGGCCACCGGTCCCGAGGAGAGGAAGCGATCCGCCCATGGCCCTCATCCACCGCACCACGATGCGGCCGACCAAGCAGGAACTGCTCGCCGCCTGGCTGCCCACCCGCACGTGGTACGCCGCCGGGGCGGAGGCGCCGCGGCCGGTGAAGGCCGGCGGGTTCCGGCTCGACGACCCCGAGGGCGAGGTGGGCGTCGAGTTCATGGCCGTCACCGACGGCGAGGGCCCGGACGCGGTCGCGTACCACGTGCCGATGACGTACCGGGGCAAGCCCCTCGACGGCGCCGAACACGCCCTCATCGGCACCTCCGAGCACGGGGTGCTCGGCACCCGCTGGATCTACGACGGCGCCCACGACCCGGTCCTCGTCGGCCAGTTGTACGCGCTCCTCGCCGGCCGGGCCGTACCGCAGCAGCAGTCCGTCAGCGACGCCGTCGACCCGACCGTGGCCGCCGCCCTCGACACGGACCACGTCTTCGCCGGGGACGCCGAGCCGCTGGAGGCCGTGGACGGGGCCGACCACACCGACGTCCGCGTCCGCGTGCCCGGCGCCGCCGGAGCCCTCGCCCTCCGCCTCCACCGCGTGCTGCGGGCCGCCGACGGGCGGGAACCGGGCGACGGCGCCCTCGGACGGGTCACTGCCGAGTGGACCCCCGCCGGGGATGCCGCCGCCGTGCGCGGGGCGTACGTGACGGTCCACCGGGCCTGACCGGAGGCGCTCCGCTCCCGGTCAGGGGCGGAGCGCCGTCGCCAGTTGGGCGCGGGAACGGACGTCCAGTTTCTGGTAGATGCGGGTCAGACGGGCCTCGACCGTCTTCACGCTCAGGAACAGTTTCGCCGCCGCCTCCTGGTTCGAGGCGCCCTGGCCGACCAGGCGGGCCAGCCGCAGCTCGGCCTCCGTCAGGGAGGCGAGGGCGGTCGGCGGCTCGTCGCCGCCCGGTGCCGTGCCCGGCAGCTCGCCGGCCGGGGCCTCCGTGGCCAGCGCCAGCCACGGGGCCGCGCCCGCCCGCTCGAAGACCGTCGCCGCCGCGTGCAGCGCCGCCTGCGCCGCCGAACGCCGCCGCCGCTTGCGCTCCACCCGGGCCAGCGCCATCAGCGCCCGGCCCTGTTCCAGCGGCAGGCCCGCCTCCGCGAACCGGTCGGCCGTCCGGGTCAGCAGCTCCGCCGCCTCGTCGGTCCGGCCCTCCGCCGCCAGACACAGCGCCTGCGCCCGGTCGCACCCCAGCAACACCGTGGAACGGCCCAGCCGTTCGGCCACCGGACGCACCTCCGCGAGCAGGGAGAGGGCCTCCTCGACCGCGTCGTGGGCGAGCAGCGCCTCCGCCAGCTCCTCGTGCCAGCGCAGCATCGACGGGTCGACCGTCGACTGCGCCCGCTCGTCCGCCTGCACCCGCCGCAGCGTCTCCAGGGCCGCCGCCACATCGCCGTTGATCAGCTGGACCCGGCCCAGGGCGTACCGGCTGCGGGAGAGGAAGACCCGGTCGCCCTCCTCCTCCGAGGCCTGCACGCTGCGCCGCGCGTAGCTCGCCGCCCGGCTCAGGCTGCCGCCCGCGGTCTCGGCCAGCGCCAGCGCGTACCAGGCGGGCCCCGGCGACAGGCCCGCCTCCAGGGTGAGCGCCAGCGACTGCCCGGCGTGCGCGAGGGCCGCCGGGCACGGGCCGATCCGCGACTCGATCTCGGCGAGCGTACGGAACAGTTCGATCGCGTCCTCGACCGAACCGCGCCGCTGCACCAGCGGCAGCAGCGCGTTCAGCTCGTCCCGGGCGTCGGTCAGCCGGTCGTCGAACAGGGCATGACGGATCGTCAGGATCTGGGCCGCGTTGCGGATGCCGAGCGGGCGCTCCGCCAGCTCCAGCTCCCGCGCCCGGGCCAGCACCGGCTCCGCGTTCGGCGAGCCCAACGCCCGCTCCATCCGGGCCTGCACAGTCAGCGCCTGCGCCGTCGTGCGCGGGTCGCCCACCGATGCCGCGAGTGCGGCGGACTCCATCGCCGCCGTCCGGGACCGCTCCGGATCGCCGTCCGCCAGCACGTACTTGACGGCGAGCCGGAGCTGCACGGCGGCCCGGAGCGCGATCTCGCCCTCCGAATCCTCCATGGCGTGCACGTACATGTCGTCCAGGCCGGTCAGGCCCTGACCCGCCGTGTCGAGGACCGCGAGCCGGGCCCGTACCCGGTCGGCGGGGGACGCGTCCCGGGCGAGCAGGTCCGTGGCGGCCCGCATCGCCAGGTCGGCGCGGGCCGCACGGGCCGCCTCCTCGGCCGCGTCCACGAGCCGGGCGATCCGCCGGTCCCCGTCCCGGCCGGGCGTCGACTCGGCGGCCAGCAGGGCCAGTTCGGCGGCGAGCGCGTTGTTGCCGCGCCGCCGGGCGGTCTCCGCCGCGGCCGCCACCTCGGCGGCCAGCTCCTCGTCAGGACGGTCGGTGGCCAGCGCCCGGTGCCGTACCGCCTCCACCGGATCGTCCACGACCTCCGCGAGCGCCGCGTGGCCCGCGCTGCGCTCCGCCCAGCAGGCGTCGTGCACCAGGGTGGACGGCAGCAGCCCGGCGGTGAAGGCGAGCGAGCCGTCCTCGGCGAGCGACACCAGACCGGCCCGCTCGGCCGCCGCCAGGTCCGCCTCCGCGTTGGGCCGCCCGGCCCGGCGCACCAGCGTCGCCGAGGGGCGCAGCGCAAGGGCCGCGAGCAGCAGGGTGGCCCGGACCGGCGGGGGAGCGGCGCCGAGCAGCTGGCGGGCGAGGTCCCGGGCGCGGCCGGAGAGCGTCAGCGCCTCGGCGTGGTGCACCGGCGTGCGGGCGTCGGCGAGGGAGCGGCCGACGGCCAGCGCGAGCCGCGGATTGCCGCCGCTGGCGCGGTGGATGCGGCCGGCCATCCGGGACGGCAACCGGTGGTGGATGAGGAGTTCGGCGATCTCGTCGGCCTGGAGCGGCGGCACGAGCAGCAGATCGGCCTCGGACGGCACCCACAGGTGCGCGGAGTGCGCCGCGTGCCCGGGGTGAGGACAGCCGGGGGCGCCGGTGCCGGTCTTCGGCCCGTCGGCGGGGTGGCTGTCCCCGTACGGCTCCGGGGTCTCGACCGCGATCACCCGCAGCGACGGCGGGGCGAGGTGGAGGGCGAAGCGGAGCAGGTCGGTGCTGTCGGGGTCGAGGAACTCGGCGCCGTCGACGACGAGCAGCACCGGCCCCCGGCCGGTCAGCGCGCGCAGGATCCGCGCGATGCCCAGGCGCAGCGCGATCGGGTCCCAGCCGCCCTGCTGGATGGGCGCCTCGCGGCAGAGCATGGCGACGGCGGTGCGCTGAGGCCCCGGCAGGTCGTCGAAGACGCCCGAGGTGAGGACGCCGGAGGACAGGACGTGCGGGGCGCCCGGGACGGTGGCGCCGGACGGGAGGTCCTCCCCCAGGGGGACAGCTTCGGTACGCGGCCCCGGCGGGGCGACGGTGGCCGCCACCGAGGCCACCAGGGCGGCCGCGGCGGCGCCGGGGATCGCGCGGTCGGCGGGGAGGGCGGCGAGCCACAGCACGGTCTCGCCGCGGGCCTCGGCCCGGGCGGCGGCGGCCAGCGCGACCTCGGTCTTGCCGACGCCGGCGGGCCCCGTGAGCAGGGCACGGCCACGGGCGTGCAGGACGTTCTCCAGACGGGCCAGCAGCTCCTCGCGGCCCACCGGTGCCGGGGGCCCGGCGGTGCCGGGGGCACGTGCGGGCAGGGGGCCGTGAGGAACCGTCGTCACCTGTCGTCACCTCCGCCCGTGGGCCCCGCCCATGAGCCCTGCGCAGAGGATACGGAGCCCACCGGCCCCGTCCAGGGGTCGTGTCCGGCATACGGACAGCCGACCCCGCTCCCGAGCCCCTTCCCCCTATGCGCGACACCCCCGTGGTGTAGACCACGGGGGTGTCGCTGACCAGCGGTGATGCTGGTGTGGGGGGTGGTGGAACGTGGGGGGAGCGGTGGCTCAGAAGGTGAGGCTCCAGGAGTCGATGTAGCCGGTGTCACCCGAGTACACATCGCGGACCTGGAGCTTCCAGGTGCCGTTGGCGACCTCGCTGGAGGCGTCGACCGTGTACGTCGCGAGGACGTTGTCGGCGCTGTCGGAGGAGTTGGACGTCTTCAGATTGCGCACCGTGCCGTCGGGGGCGACCAGGTCGATGACCAGGTCCCCGCGCCAGGTGTGCTTGATGTCCACGTCGACCTTGAGGTCGGCGGGGGCGTTGCCGGTGAGGCCGGTGACGGCGATCGAGGACGACACGGTGGTGTTGTCGGAGATCGTCACGTTGGCGTCGTTGGTGAAGACGGTGCCGGGCTGGGTGGTGCCGCCGGTGACCGCGTCCACGGTCTTGGCCGCGTCGGCGATGCCGGCGCCGCAGCCGCCGGAGCAGGTGCCGGGCAGCGGACGGGCGTTGCTCTTGATCGCCGACTCGATCTCGGCCGGGGTCAGGCTGCTCTTGGCCGACTTCAGGAGGGCGGCGAGGCCGGCGATGTGCGGCGCGGCCATGGAGGTGCCCTGGTAGGGCTTGTAGTTCTCGGTCGACTGGACCGTCGTGCCGGAGTTCAGCGTGGAGAGGATGCCGTTCTCGGGGGTGGTGACGGTGCCGGGCGTGTCGGTGGCGCGACGGGTCTCGCCGCCGGGGGCCGACACGTCGATGATGGTGCCGTAGTTGGAGTAGAACGACCGGTTGCCCTCGCGGCTGGTCGACGCCACGGTGATGACGTTGGCGCAGTTCGCCGGCGTGAAGCCGGAGGCGTTGGCGTTGCTGTTGCCCGCCGCGACGACGACGGTGGCGCCGCGCGCGACGGCGCCGTTGATCGCGTTCTTGTAGACGGTCGGGCAGGTGGAGCTGGCGCCGCCCAGGCTCAGGTTGATGACCTTGGCCGGGTTCGGGTTCGCCGGGACGCCCGCCACGGAGCCGCCGGAGGCCCAGGTGATGGCGTCGGCGATGTCGGAGGACGAGCCGCCGCACTTGCCGAGCACGCGGATGGGCTGGATCTTCGCGTTGTACGCGATGCCCGCGATGCCCTTGCTGTTGTTCGTGACGGCGGCGATGGTGCCCGCCACGTGGGTGCCGTGCCAGGAGGAGTTCGACGCCCGCGAGCCGGTGCCGCACTCGCCGTCGGTGGCGTTCCAGTCGCCCTCGTCCTTGGGGTCCGCGTCGCGGCCGTTGCCGTCGCGGGCGTCGGCGGAGGAGGAGATGAAGTCGTAACCGGCGACGACGTTGGACGCGAGGTCCGAGTGGGCCGCGTAACCGGTGTCGATGACGGCGACGGTGACGCCCGAGCCGGTCGTCTTGTCCCAGGCCGCGGGAACGTTCATGCCGCCGGTGGCCTCGAAGAGGTCCCACTGCTTGGCGTAGTCGGTGTCGTTCGGCGTCACGGCCATCGGGTAGGCGCGGATGTCCGGCTCGACGGTGGCGACGGACGGGTCGGCGCGGAAGGCGGCCATGACCTTGTCCACGTCCTGCTTGGAGGCCGAGTCGCCCAGGTCGACCAGGGCGCTGCCGCCGGTGAGGCGCCGCTCGAAGGCGAGCTTCTCGCCCGTCTTCGCGGCCTTCTCGGCGGTGTCGGTCTTCGCGGCCTCGTTGGAGCGGGCCTCGGCGGCCTGGCTCTTGTAGGTGACGATGACCTTCTCGACGGGGGCGCTGGGAAGCGCCTGCATCGCCTGCGAAGCCGGAGCGGGCTTCGGGGCGGGTGCGGCCGGGGCGGCGGCGAACGCCCCGGTGGTGGTGGCAGTGGCACCGATGATCGCGGCGGTGGCGACCACGGATATGACTCTCCGCCTGGAACCGTTCAAGGTGGATGGCCCTTTCGAGTACGACGTAGGTGCGGAGCAGTGGCGGCGGCGCGGGAGTCGCGGTGCGAAGTGGGGTCGCGGCCGTGGTCCCTGGGCTGGGGGGCCCGTGCGCCGCCACCGGCGCCGACGGCCCGGGTCAAGGCCGTCACCGGCGGCTTGCGTCCCCGCATGCACCTGTCAGGTGCGCTGGGGGATGTTATCCGCCGGTGCGGAGGACAGTAGGGAACGGGGAGGTGAACGCGATACGGGGAAAACCCTTGTCACCCCTCAGGGGCGGGGAGGGGGACCCTTGGGGGAGCCGCCGGAGAGAGCCCGCGGAGGGATCCGGAGGGGCGGGCCGCGGAGGGGTACGCGGGGCGGGGGAGTTACGTGGGCGGAGGGGACGCGGGGAAGGGCGGGGCCGGGTGGGACGACCGCCTCCGGTCCCGAGCGAGCGCCCTCCCGCCTCGACCGGGACCCGGCCCGCCTCGGCCGGGACCCGGCCCCGCCGAAAGCGCCTTGCCGTGGCCCGAGGGCTCTGGGACTGGCCGAAAGCGTCTTGGCTCGGCAGGGAATCCGGTCCTGGCCGAAAGAGCCTTGGCCCGACCGAGAATCCCGGTCCCGCCGAAAGTGCCTCGCCTTGACCCCGGAACCCGGCCCTGGGCAAAAGTGCCTCGCCTCGACCGAGAGCCCCGGTCCCGGCCGAAGCACCTTGGCCCGACCGAGAATTCCGGCCTTGGCCGAAGCGCTTTGCCCCGGTCCGTGAATCCCGGCCCCAGCCGAAAGCGCCTCGCCTCGGCCCGCGAACCCCGGCCCCAGTCGAAAGCACCTCGCTTCGGCCGAGAGCCCCCGCCCCGGTTGAAAGCGCCTCGGCTCAGCCGAGTTCGAGGGTCGTGACGCCGAAGATCCGCTCGCGTGCCACCGGGCGTACCGGGCCGGTGTACATCCGGGCGGTCTCGAAGGTCGGGGTGAGTCCGCGTTCCTCGGCGAGGTGTGCCGCCGCCGGGTTGGTCTCCGGCATGTCGACGGCGATCGACCGTGACCCGAACTCCCGTGCCGCCTCCGCCAGGGCGTCGAGCAGTGCCGCCGCGTCCGCCGGGCCGTCCGCGAACAGCGGGCCCACGCGCGCCTCGCCCTGCGAGGGCCGGACCACGCCGTAGCCGGTCACCCGGCCGTCCACGACCCGGGCCAGGGCGCGGTGCCCCGGTGTCGTCAGCCAGGCGGAGAGGAACCGGGGCCGTTCGGCGTGGTGGCAGGCGGAGTCGTACGCGGCGAGCAGCGCCGGATCGACCCGCGCGGCCGGTACCACCCCGGTCACCGGCCGCTCGGGCGAAGGGACTTCCCCGACATAACGGGCGGTTCGGTAGGCGGGGGCGAAACCGGATCGCCGGTAGTTCTCCTGCTGGGCGGGCACCCCGTCGAGCCCCACCGCCCGGTCGCCCGCGTGCGCGAGCCCCGCCCGCCAGGTGGCGAGCCCGAGCCCCTGCCCGCGCAGTTCGGGCCGGACCAGGTAGAACCCCAGGAAGGCGTACGCGTCCCCGTAGGTGACGACCGAGACGGCGGACACCGGCTCGCCGTCGATCCGCCCCAGGAAGAACCCGTCAGGATCCTGCGCGAAGAAGGCGTCGCCGTCCGCCCGTCCGGGGTTCCACCCCTCCTCGGCGGCCCAGGCCCGGACGAGCTCCCACTCCGCGCGGGTGGCGGGGGCGACGACGAGCGAGCCGGGGGAGAGGGAGGTCACGGGCGTTCCTTACGACGGGTGGGTCACCGCACGCGGAGCAGGCCGAAGGGCCGGCTGAAGCGCCGACTGAACCGCTTCACCGTAGCGTTCCCGCGCCCGCCTCCCGTCCCCCGCCGATCGATTCCGGCCGCCCCTCCGACCGCTCCAGGGTCGCGCTCCGCCGCAGGTCAGGCCACCAGCCGCAGACGGGTCTCGGCGACGGCGAGACGCACGGCCTGGCCCCACGTCAGGTCGAGCGCGTCGGACTCGACGCCGTCGCCGAAGGCGACCAGGCGGTCCGACTCGACGGTGAGGCGGAGGCCCTCCGAGGGCCCGAGGAGCCCTTCGACTCGGCTGGTTCCGGTCGCCGGGGACGGCCACGCCTCGCGGACGAACCAGGCGAGCCCGGGGTCGGTCGGCGAGGGCAGGGCGAGGGCGCTGGACCGCTGCTGCCAGAGCGAGCGGAGCCAGCCCGTCGCCCCGGTGCCGGTCCCGGCCAGCACCCCCGAGGACGCCTGGGCCTCGGACCCGGCGCCCCCTTCCCCCTCCGCGTCGAGGGTGTAGCGGGCGGTCTGGTGGCCGGCCGGTCCCACGTAGATCTCGTTGAGCGCGAGCAGCCGCCGCCCGTCGTCCGTGGTCGCCGCGACCATGGTGAGCTCGTCGGCCGCGACCCCCGGCCCGGCCGCGTACGGCAGCAGCCGGCGCGCGTCGGCCGGCCGGTGCCGGACGAGTACGCCGGGGTTGCGGCCCGGGTCGGCGTCGATGCCGACGACGGGCTGACCGGTGAGGTACTTGGCGGTGTTGGCGACGAGCCCGTCCTGGCCGACCACCACGACCACGTCCTCCGGCCCGAAGAGGAACCGGTCCAGATCGGCGCGCTCCACCGTGGTCTGCCGCCAGGCCGGCGGCACCGCCCCGGCGACGGCCGTCAGCGCCCGCCGCATCCGCTCGTGCCGCTCCCGGACCTCGTCGACCGAACGCCCCCGCGCGCCGAGGAAGAACGCGGCCTGCCCGTGCGTCCCGTGCCGGGCGAGCAGCTCCTCGTACTCCGTCCTGCGGTGTACGAGGACCGCCCGCGGCGCGAGGCTCACGCCCCCGCCCCCGCCCCCGCCCCCGCCCCTGTCCCCGTGCCGTCGCCGCCGCCCAGCTTCGCGAGCAGGCCGGTGAGGACGTCGGGGGAGAGGGTGAGGTGCTCGATCCGGGGCAGCTGCTCGGCGGCCCGGGTGAGGGCCAGGGCGTGCAGGACGGCCGGATCGGCGGTCGCGTGCGCCCGGAGCCAGGCCGTCTGCGCCTCGGCCCGGGCCTCGCCGACCTCGCGCGCCGCCTCCGCCTCGGCCCGCGCGAGGCGCACCTTCCGTACGGCCTCGGCCTCCGCCCGTACCGCGTCGGCGGCGGCGGACTCCTCCGCCTCGCGCCGCGCGTTGGCGCCGCGCTGCTCGACGAGCCGTTCCTCCTGCCGGGTCAGCTCGATCCTGCTGGCGAGCTCGTTCTCGGCGATCGCCCGCTCGCGCTCGACGGCGACCGCGCGGCGCTCGTACGTGGCCCGGTCGGCCTCCTGCTGGATCTGCTCGCGGGCGGGGGTCCGCAGGGCCCGCTCGACCTCGGGTTCGGGCCGGATCGCGACCACTCGGACGGCGACCACCTCGATCCCGGTCGCCGGCAGCCGGGGCTCGCCCGCGAGCCCGTCGGTGATCCGCTCCCGCACCGCCGCCACCCCGTCCGTCAGCGCCTGCGCGAGCGGCGTGCGGGCGAGCACGTCGAGCGCGTGCTGCTGGGCGGTCTCGGTCAGCGGGGTCGCGATCTGCTCCAGCGGGGTGCCGCGCCAGACGCCGGTGTCCGGATCGATGGAGAAGTCGAGCCGGGCGGCGGCGGTCGCGGGGTCCCCGATCCGGTACGTGACGGAGGACTGCACGCTCACGTCCTGGAAGTCCGCGGTACGGGCGTGGAACGCCATCGCGAGCTCCCGGTCGTCCACCGGCACCTCGGAGAGCGCGGCCCCGAGCGGCCGGAACCAGAAGCTGAGCCCGGCGCCGTCGTGCGCGAGCCGGCCGCGCCGCTGGTGGCGGATGTGGGCGGTGGGCGCGGAGCGCAGATGGCGCCAGCCGGCCCGCTTGGTGATGTCGGCCATGAGAGAACCCCCTTGTCGTCACCCTGACGATAGATCCGGATTCCGGTTGTCGTCAAGGTGACGCGAAGGGGGTGGGGGCAGGCGCCGCCCCGGTCAGCGCGCGGGCTCCGTCTCCGGTACGGAGGCGAGGGCCCCGCCCAGCGCCTCGGCCAGGCCCGCCACCCCCGACTCGGAGGGCGCGGACGGCACGGGCGGGTGTACGGGCTCCGCCGGGGCGGAGGGCTCCGCGGCCGCAGGGCCGCCCGCGGTCAGGAGGACGACGCCCCGGGCCGCGACCAGCGCCGCCGCGACGGCGATCGCCCAACCCCGGACGCCCGCCCGGAACGTCTCGCCGAGCAGCGCCACGCCGATGACGGCGGCCGCGGCCGGGTTCGACAGGTTCACCACCGCCAGCGGGGCGGCGAGCCCGCCCCGGTAGGCGGCCTGTGAGAGGAGGAGGCCGCCCACCGCGAAGGCCGAGATCAGCAGCGCGAGCAGGGCGGTCTGCCACCAGGACGGCCGGGCGCCGGGCAGGCCGAGCGTCAGTGCGGCGGTGAGGGTCTGGGTGAGCGCCGAGGCCACTCCGGAGGCGATCCCGGAGGCGGTGGCGTGCCCGAGCCCTCGCGTCCGTACGCCGCCCTCCGCACGATGCCCCCGCCGCCCGGCCCCGGGCAGGCGGCCCCCGGCGAGCGCCGCGATCAACAGCGCCGTCGCCGCGGCGACCGCCAGGGACTCGCGCAGGCTCAGCGCCTCGCCGGGTGCGGCGGGCCCGGTGACCGCGACGAGCCCGACCAGACCCGCCAGGGTCCACAGTGCGCCCCGCCACTCGGTACGGGTCACCCGCCGTCGGGCCGTGTACGCGCCCAGCGGCAGCGCCACCACGAGGGTCAGTGCGCCGAGCGGCTGCACCAGCGTCAGGGGCCCGTAGTGGAGGGCGGCCACGTGGGCGAGGGCCCCGGCGGCGTTGAGGCCGACGGCCCACCACCACTGGCCGCGCGCGAGCAGCGCCCGCAGCGCCCCGCGTCCCGACGGGGCAGAGGGGGTGGCGGCGAGCCGCGCCTGGCCGACGGCGGCGAGCGCGTACCCGGCGGCGGAGGCGAGCGAGAGGAGTACCGCGAACACGGTGCCGACGCTCATCGCCGGACCTCGGCGGGTACGGCGGCGGTCTCGACCCTCTTCGGGCGCTGTGCGATGACGGGCGCCGACGGCCGCGGAGGCATCGGTACGACCCACAGCGCGAGGCCCAGCAGGACCGCCGCGGCGAGCGCGTCGAGCCAGTAGTGGTTGGCCGTGCCGACGATCACGAGGAGCGTCACCGCCGGGTGCAGCAGCCACCACCGGCGCAACGGCGAACGGGTCGCGGCGATCAGGCCGATCGCGACCATCAGCGCCCAGCCGAAGTGCAGCGACGGCATCGCGGCGAACTGGTTCGCCATCGAGTCCGCCTCGGGGACGGCGCCGTACACGGACGGGCCGTAGACCCGCGCGGTGTCGACCAGACCGGTGGCGGCGAGCAGCCGGGGCGGCGCGAGCGGCAGCAGGATGTGCAGCGCGAGCGCCGCGCCGGTGACCAGCGCCAGGACGCGCCGCGACCACAGGTAGTGGGCGGGGCGGCGCCAGTACAGCCAGGCGAGGAAGGCGATCGTGGCCGGGAAGTGCACGGCCGCGTAGTAGGTGTTCGCGGTCCGGACGAGCGGTTCGCTATGCAGCAGCAGTTGCTGAACCGCACCCTCGCCGGGGAGGCGGAGGGCCCGCTCGGCGTCCCACACGCGGTCGGCGTTGTGGAAGGCGCGGGTCTCGTGGCCGTTCGCGAGAAGCCGGCCGAACTTGTAGACGAGAAAGAGCCCGGTGACGAGCAGCAGCTCGCGCAGGAGGGGCGGCCGCCCGCCCTCCGCCCCGGGGGCGGGACGCGACCCGCTCACCCCGCGTATCCGGGTAGCCATGGCGCGGCACTTCCCATCCGTCAATCCGTCAACCGGTCAATCGGTCAAATCCGCAACAAACGGAGGAACTCTAGATCCGATCTCATCGAGACGCAAACGTCTCGATACGTTTGCGTCTCGATTGCGCACCCCCTACTCTCGTCCGTGCAGCCTTCTCTCGTCCGCGCAGAGAGGTCCGGAGGATTCCGGGAGGAAACCGATGTCCACGCAGGCCGCCACCGCCGCCGCCCGCCGCAGCAAGATCACGCCGGAGCGCGAGGCGGAGCTGTACGAGGCCGTGCTCCGCCTCCTGCGCGAAGGCGGCTACGACGCGGTGACCATGGAGGGCGTCGCGGCCCTCACCAAGTGCGGCAAGGCCACCCTCTACCGGCAGTGGGGCACCAAGCCGCGGCTCGTCACCGCCGCCCTCGCCTCCCGTCGCTGCGCGCTCTTCACCGGCATCGACACCGGCACCCTCGCCGGCGACCTCCACGAGGCCGCCCGCGTCGCCTCCGCCCGCCACGCGCGCGACACCGAACTCATGGAGGCCGTCGCCCAGGCGTACCTCCACCACCCCGACCTGCGCACCGCCCTGCGCGAGACCGTCATCGCCCCCGAGGTCGCCGCCATCGACGCGATGGTCCAGCGGGCCGTCGAGCGCGGCGAGGTCGCCGCCGACAACCCCGCCATCGCGTTCGTCGCGCCCAGCCTCATGGGCCTGCTCCGCATCGAGCGGCTCCTGGAGGACCGCTTCCCCGACGCCTCCGCCGCCCGCGCCTTCGTCGACGCCGTCCTCCTGCCCGTCCTGCGCGTCGACGGGTGAACCGCGCCGGGGCCGCGCACCCTGGAACCATGCCCGCCGCCACCCCCGACGTCCGCGTCCGCCGCGTCTGCGAACCCCCGTCCCCCGACGACGGGATCAGGGTCCTCGTCGACCGCCTCTGGCCGCGCGGCCTCGCCAAGGCCGACGCCCGCGTCGACGCGTGGCCGAAGGCCCTCACCCTGTCCACGGAACTCCGCCGCTGGTACCACGGCCCCGGCGAGGGCGACCACGACGAGTTCCGCCGCCGCTACGAAGCCGAACTGGCAGCCCCCGAAGCGGCCGAGGCCCTGGGCCGGCTGCGTACCCTCGCCGAGGAGGGGACGGTCACCCTCCTCACCGCCGCCCGGCACCCCGAGACCGGTCACGCCGCCGTCCTCAAGGGCGAACTGACCGGCTAGCAGCCCGCCGGCCGGGGCGCCTCGGCGGCGGCGTCCGGCGGAGCGGCACCCCCGGCGGCCCCTCGCTCCACCCGCGCGGCCAGCTCCCCGGCCCACCGCACGAGCCCGGCGACGTCGACCCCGTACGTCTCCCCGCCCCCGGCGGCGTACCCGGAGACCCGGCCGGCGCCCCGCAGCAGCAGCCGTGCCCCGCCCGTCGCGTTCCCCCGGGCGGCGTGCGTCAGCCCCACGGCCAGCTGCGCCAGCCCCTGCCACAGCTCCCGCTCGCCGACCGGCCCCGACTTCCACGCGTCCTCGAAGACCTCGTGGGCATGGAACGGCATCCCCGCGTCCAGCAGCCGCTGCGCCTCCCGCAGGGTCTCCCCCGGCCCCCGCACCACCCCCTCGGGCTGCCGAGGCACCCCCACCGCCCCGCGCGGCAGAGGCCGCCCGAGCCCGTCCCGGGGCCGCGCGTTCCGCGCCCGCCCCTCCGCGTCACGGTCCCGGCCGCGCGAAGCCCCTCGGGAGTCACCACTCATCCCGCCATTCTCCGCCCCGTCACCCCGCCGCGTGATCTCTCCCCCCGGAGTGAGGTAATGTTCTCCTGCACGCCGACGCGGGAAACCCCGCCGCCGACGGGCACCGGGACGTGGCGCAGCTTGGTAGCGCACTTGACTGGGGGTCAAGGGGTCGCAGGTTCAAATCCTGTCGTCCCGACTCGAAGGAGTCGCAGGTCAGGGGCCGTTTCAGAGCAATCTGAAACGGCCCCTGACCGTTTCTGGGGACCAGTGGGGGCCGGCCCGTCCTGGCCGTCGGCGAGCGACCACGAGGGGGCTCGGCAGGGGCTGGCGCCGGAGAAGGTCGCGCCGGCATCCCGTGGTGCTGCCTTCCCTACGACTTCCCGCTCTGGAGCACGGCCTGCGGCTACTTCGCCGAATGAGCCGACGAGGGCGTGTCGAGGGTCGCGGTGGCCCCGGGCGCGGCGACGCCTTCGCCTTTCTCGCCCGTGCCGGTCACAGCGGAGCGGGCCCGATCGCGCGGCCTGCGACGGGTTCGCGGGGGCGGCCGCGGGCGACGACCACACCGAGCACGGAGGCGACGGGGACGTAGCCGAAGTGGCGGGAGTCCTGGGTGCGGGCGCCGTCTCCGCGGACCACCAGGCAGTCCCGGGGGACGTGGGTCGTGTCGACGGCCGGGCGGACGTCGTCCGGGACCGGGGCGCCCGGCATCGCCGTCACGCGCTTGACCAGCCACCGGACGTCCGTGTCGGCTCCCGGTACCGGATTGCGGAAGACCACGGCGTCCCCGGACCGGATCGGTGCCCGGCGGCGTACCAGGAGGCGTTCGCCGTCCCGGTACGTGGGCGCCATGCTCGACCCGGTCACCCGGACCAGGGCGAAGCGCGAGCGTACGGCGCGGACGGCGACCACGGCTCCGGCGCCCGCGGCGACCGCGGCCGCCGCCGTCCGTACGACGTACGTCACCGTGCCGCCTCCGAGGCGTCGTCGCGGTCGGTGTAGCCGGCGGCCTGGAGCGTGAACAGCCGGGCGTAGTGGCCGTCGCGGTCGGCCATCAGCCGTTCGTGGTCGCCGAGTTCGACGATGCGGCCGTCCACCAGTACGGCGATGGTGTCCGCGTCCCGCAGGGCGCTGAGCCGGTGCGAGACGAGCAGTGCGGTGCTGCCGGCGCGCTGCCGGGTCAGCGTGCGGTGGACTTCGTGTTCGGCCTCCGGATCGAGACCGGAACTCGGCTCGTCGAGCACCAGGAGGTCGGCGTCCGCCCGCATGAGGGAGCGCGCCAGGGCCACCCGCTGCCACTGGCCGCCGGACAGGTTCACTCCGTGCGCGCCGCCGTCCTCGTCGAGGTGGACGCGGCTCAACTGCGTCAGGTAGCCGTCCGGCAGGCCGGCGAGGAACTCGTCCATGCCGGCCAGGGCCGCGGTACGGCGGATCCGCTCGTGGTCCCCGAGGTGCGGCAGGTCGCCGACGCCGATGTTCTCGCCCGCCGTCAGGTCGTACGCCATGTAGTCCTGGAAGGTCACGCCGATCCGGCGGCGCAGGGCCTCCACGTCCATGGTGCGGATGTCGGTCCCGTCCCAGAGGATCGCGCCGCGCTCCGGGTCGTAGAACCGGCAGAGCAGCTTGATCAGCGTGCTCTTGCCGGCGCCGTTGCGGCCCACGAGGCCGGTGGCGCATCCCGCGCGCAGCGTCAGGTCCACGCCGCGCAGCACCCATGGCCCGTCGGAGTCGTAGCGGAACCATACGTCTCGGAACTCGATCCGGTCGCGAAGAGCGGGCACGGGACCCGCCCCCGCCGGCAGATCGTCCGGTGTGTCCATCAGGTCGAGGTAGTGGCCGAACAACCGCACCGCCTCGGCGGCCGCCCCCGCCTGCATCACGACCCCGCCGAACGCCCCCTGCACGCCGACGGCCGCGGCGATGAACAGCGTCACGTCCCCCACGGTGAACCGGCCCCGGGCCGCACCGGCGACGACCACGACCAGACCCGCCCCGACGACCGCCGCGTTGAGCACGGCGAATCCGGACTGGACCCAGGCGCCCCGCCGTTCCACCGCGAGCTCCGCCTCGGTGGCGTCACCGAGCGCGCGCACCAGCCGGCCGTGCAGGAAACCGCCGAGTCCGAACAGCCGGATCTCCTTGGCGGCCCGCGGATCGGTGAGCATCGCACGGTAGAACAGCCGTCGCCGCTGCTTGCCCGACGTCAGTTCCCAGACCGCCACCTGGCGGCGGGCCAAGGAGAGCCGCGCCACGAGGGCGGCGCTCCCGACGAGGAACAGCAGACCCGCCATGGGCGGCCAGACGGCGAGGAGCGCGCCCGCGAAACCGCCGACGGCGGCGAGAGAGCGAACGACCTCCTGGCTGAACATGACGATGTTGTGCGGCGCGTCCTGGGACGCCTGCTGAGCCAGCCGCAGTCGGTCGTGGAAGGCCGGGTCCTCGAAGCAGCGCAGCCCGTGGAACTCGTTCACCTTGGCGAACAGGGTGCGCTCCACCGTGACGGCCAGCCTTTGCCGCACCAACTCATCAAGATACGCGGCCAGTTGGAGCAGCACCGCGGAGGCCGCGCCGAGCGCCGCCACCGCGATGCCCAGGATCATGGCCCGGCCGGAGTCCAGGTGCGAGCCACGGCCGAGTTCGTCGAAGAGCAGCTTGCTCAGCCAGGCGGCCGTGACGGGCAGGGCACCGACCACCACCGTCGTCGCCAACAGCACGCACGCGGCCGGCGGGGAGGCCCTGAACTGCAGCAGCAGCGCGACACCCACCGCGCGTGCCCGGAGCCGGGTCCCCGAAGTGGCCTGCGGGGACCCGGCTCCGGAAGGTGACGGGGTACTGGTCAGCACGGCGCCGTGGTGCGGGCCTTGCATATGCCGTAGCAGTTCATGTACCACTTCACGCCGTTCTTGCAGTAGCAGTACGTGCCGTGCTCGGGCACGCACGCCCCCGCGCGCTCCTCCTTCAGCAGGAGCCCCAGCAGCTTGTCGCCCATCGTTCCGATCACACGGGTCATCGCGGACCTTCCGTAGCAGGGTTCGTGAGACAGGAGCTTGATCTGCTCCAGCCCGTTTCGAACGTAAGTTATGTGTCCAACGGAGCGCAATACGGAGGGTGTTGAAGGTGTCGCTGTTGCGGAAGCGGCATTTGGGGCTACAGTGCGTTCGGCCCAGTCGTCTAGGGAAGTCGGGGGCCGGTTCATGGGGTACGTCCTACTCTCCTGCCGACTGCTCCTCGGCGTTGTGTTCGCGGTCTCCGCGGTCGGGAAACTGCGCGGCGCCACGGCCTTCAGGGCCTTCGAGGGAGCGACTCGGAGCATGGGGGTCCCGGGACGTTTCGCCCGGCCCGTAGCCGTGGCGGTCGTGGGCGCGGAGTGCGCCGTACCGGTCCTGCTGGCCGTCGGCCCCGCGGGCGCCCCCGGGATCGGCCTCGCGCTGGTCCTCCTGGCGGCCTTCACCGTGGGGATCGCCGGCGTCCTCCGTCGCGGAACCCGTACCTCCTGTGCCTGCTTCGGCGCGTCGAGCGCGGTGATCGGACGCCGCCACCTGGTCAGGAACGGACTGCTGCTCCTGTGCGCCGGGATCGGCGCCGGCTGCGCCCTGGGCGGGGTGTCCTCCGCCACGCATGCCGGCGGTGTCGTGATCGCCGCCGTCGCCGCTCTCGTGGGAGCCCTGCTCGTGACCTTCACCGACGAGCTGGGCGAGCTGTTCGGGACGGGGCCGACCAGGCCGGCCGCGCCGATCCGCCGGTCTCCGCGCTCCCCGGCGTGACGGGGTCGCTTCCCGGTCCCGCGACAGGGGGCTGCCGCCCGGCCTCGCCCGCAGCCGTCCCGGCCGTCCCTGCCGTCTCAGCCGTTCCTCACAACGGAGAAATCTCATGCCCTTTCTGGCCGCCGCCGTGGCGCTCCTCACGATCCTCTGTCTGCTCAACCTCGTACTGACCTTCGGGGTCATCCGGAAGCTGCGCCTGCAGGCCGACCAGCGGGCGTCCGCGGCGGCCGACGAACTGATGCTGCCGCCGGGCTCGCCCGTACCGGACTTCACCGCCGTCACCACGGCCGGCGAGACGGTGACCCGTGACACTCTGGGCGAGACGCTCATCGGCTTCTTCTCGCCGGACTGCACGGCGTGTGCGGAACGGCTGCCGAAGTTCGTCGAGCTGGCCCGTGAGCTGGACGGGGACCGCAGCGTGCTGGCGGTCGTGCACGCGGAGAAGGGTGAGGCCGCGGAGGAGATCGCGGCGCTCGCGGCGGTCGGCCATGTCGTCGTCGAGCCGCAACAGGGCCCGATGGGCACCCTGTTCAAGGTCGAGGGCTACCCGATCTTCGCGCTTCTGCCCGGGGACGGCCCGGTGACAGCCACCGCCTTCGACCTCGACAGGCTCCCGCTGAGGGCCACGTCCCGCGCGTGAGGCGCTGGTGATCCTCATGGTGTGAGGGCGCGGAGCGGACCGTCTCGCCGGCATGCACGCCCCGTCGGACACCGATGTGGCCTCGAACTCGTTCCTGAGGACCGGGATGGTCGGCCGGGGGCTGATGCTCGCCGGACCTCCGTGTTCCGGACGAGCATGGGCGGGCACAGAAGGTCCAGAATCGAACATCTTTCGCTATGGCGCAGGTCAGTGGATCGTTCGACCTTGGACCGTCCGCCCCGCCGCCCCTTCGGGCGGCGGGGCGAAGCCCCGGAACACCCCCTCCCAACTGGCCGAACGACCGGTCGGCAGGGGGTTGTTCGGGGATTCCAAGGAGCGCGGCCGGATTGTTGCGACCGCGTGTGCGATCACCCTCCGCGTCGACAAGACTCCGGTGCGCAGCCGATCGGCTCGCATCTCCCGTCACCCCGCGAAGGGACACCCCGTGCGCTACTTCCGTACTCTCGGCGCCACCGCGTTCGCCACCGCGACCGGCCTCGCGCTCGTCGGCACCGCGTTCACCGGCGCCGGCACCGCAGAGGCGGCGCCCTCCAGCCTCTACACGCCGTCGGCGCTCGTGCTCACCCTCGGCGAGGGCGCGGACCCCGCGGCCGCCACCGTCGTCCGCGCGGTCACCCTGACCTGCGCCCCCGCCCCGTCCGGCAGCCACCCCGCCCCCGACGCGGCCTGTGCGGAACTGGCCGCCGCGGACGGCGACTTCACCACCCTCACGGCCTTACGGGAGGACCGCCCCTGCACGCGTGAATGGAACCCGGTCACCCTCACGGGCGACGGCGTCTGGCAGGGCCGACGCGTCACCTGGTCGACGACCTACGGCAACCCCTGCGAACTGCGCGCCCGCACGGCGGAGGGGGCGGTCTTCGCGTTCTGACGGCCGCCCAGGACCGGCTCTCTTCATGGGTATCCGGCACGCCGGGGGAAACCGGCGCCCCGGGGCGGGAGTTCGGCCGCCCGCACGGCTCCGGGGCGTTCTGGTCCCGCGTACCAGGGCGGGCGGTCGCTTTCGGAGCCGGTGACGACACGTCGTGCGTCCCGGCGGGCCACGATCGTGTCGTCACCGGCTCGCCCGGCGCACGCCGGTCGGCTCCGACCAGGCGCATCTCCCCGTTCTCATGCGGGCGGATTCCGCCGTTCCCGGCCGGGCGGCGGCGCTGCTCGGCGAAGGGCCGTCCCCCGTGCCCGCCCTCGTCGAGGGCGCCCGCTGGTCGCGGCGGGCGGGGGCCAGCTGTATCACCGTGCCCTGCAACACCGTGCACGCCCATGCCGAGCAGCTGTCCAGGGTCACCGGCGTCGAGGCCCTCGACATGGCCGGGGCCGAACCGTACGCATGCCGGAGACCGGCATCGGCCGCTCCGCCAACCTCGCCCTCGCCGCCCTCCCAGGCTTCACCCTCCCCGGCGACACCTCCGGCTCCCACCGCTACTTCGCCACGGACATCACCGACCCCTTCGTCCTCACCGAAGGCCACCTCGACGTCCCGAAGGGCCCGGGCCTCGGCATCGAACCCCTGCCGGACGTCCTGAAGGAGGTCACGACGTCCACGGAGTGGATCGCGCTCCAGCCCTCCGCCGCTCCCGGGTAGGCCGAAGGGGGCGCAGGGGTGGCCCATCCGGCCCTTCTCGTCGCCGTGCCGTCTGCGTCACGGTGCCGTGAGGCGGCACGCGTACGACCATGGGACGAGTGCGCCGGAGAACCGGCGGAGGCGTCCCCGGCACGACGGCGGCGGGCGCCGCGCCCCTTCACGAGACGGAGGAGACATGCGCAGGGACGAGGGCTCGGCCGGCGTACCCCTGACCGACGAGGAACTCGGCGAGCTCGACGCGCACTGGAGAGCGGCCAACTACCTCTCCGTCGGGCAGATCTACCTCATGGACAACCCGCTGCTGCGCAAGCCGCTGGAACCGGCGCACATCAAGCCGCGGCTGCTCGGCCACTGGGGCACCTCCCCGGGGCTCAACCTCGTGTACACCCACCTCAACCGGGTGATCCGGCGGCACGGCCTCGACGCCCTGTGCGTCTGGGGGCCCGGGCACGGCGGGCCGGCCGTGCTCGCCAACACGTGGCTGGAGGGCAGTTACAGCGAGACGTATCCCGACGTGAGCCGGGACGAGGAGGGCATGGCCCGGCTGTTCCGGCAGTTCTCCTTTCCCGGCGGCGTGCCGAGCCACGTCGCCCCGGAGACCCCCGGCTCCATCCACGAGGGCGGGGAACTGGGCTACTCCCTGTCGCACGCGTACGGCGCCGCCCTGGACAACCCGGACCTCCTGGTCGCGTGCGTCATCGGCGACGGCGAGGCCGAGACCGGGCCGCTCGCCGCCTCCTGGCACTCCAACAAACTCCTCGACCCCGTCCACGACGGGGCCGTCCTGCCGATCCTCCACCTCAACGGCTACAAGATCGCCAACCCCGCGGTGCTCGCCCGCCTCCCGGAAGCCGAGCTCGACGAACTGCTGCGGGGCTACGGCCACGAACCCCTGCACGTCGCGGGCGACGACCCGCACGAGGTCCACCGGGCGATGGCGGCCGCGATGGACACGGCCGTCGACCGCATCCGGCACATCCAGCGGGAAGCACGTACGGAGGGACGCACCGGCCGGCCCCGCTGGCCCGTGATCGTCCTGCGCACCCCCAAGGGCTGGACCGGTCCGGCCGAGGTGGACGGCCTGCCCGTCGAGGGAACCTGGCGCTCCCACCAGGTTCCCCTGTCCGGAGTACGGGACGATCCCGCCCACCGCGCACAACTGGAGGCGTGGCTCCGCTCGTACCGGCCCGAGGAGCTCTTCGACGAGCGGGGAGGCCCGCGGCGACCGGTCCTCGCCTGCGTACCGGACGGCGGGCGCAGACTGGGCGCCACCCGGCACGCCAACGGCGGCCTGCTCGTCCGGGAACTGCCCCTCCCGCCCCTCGAAGGCCTCGCCGTCGCCGTCGACCGCCCCGGCGGCACCCGGCACGAGCCGACCCGCGTCCTCGGCGACCTGCTGGAGGCCGTCATGGCCGCCACCGCCGACCGCCGGGACTTCCGGCTCGTCGGCCCCGACGAGACCGCCTCCAACCGGCTCCAGGCCGTGTACGGGGCCAGCGGCAAGGCGTGGCAGGGGGTGGTCCTGGGCACCGACGAACACCTCGACCGGCACGGCCGGGTGATGGAGATCCTCTCCGAACACACCTGCCAGGGCTGGCTGGAGGGCTACCTCCTCACCGGCCGCCACGGCCTCTTCTCGTGCTACGAGGCGTTCGTCCACATCGTCGACTCCATGGTCAACCAGCACATCAAGTGGCTGAGGACGTCCCGCGCCCTGTCGTGGCGGGCGCCCGTCGCCTCCCTCAACTACCTGCTGACGTCCCACGTGTGGCGCCAGGACCACAACGGCTTCTCGCACCAGGACCCCGGCTTCGTCGACCACGTGCTCAACAAGAGCCTCGAGGTCGTCCGCGTTCATCTGCCGCCGGACGCCAACACCCTGCTGTGCGTCGCCGACCGCGCCCTGCGCAGCCGGGACCAGGTCAACGTGATCGTCGCCGGCAAGCAGCCCTGCTTCGACTGGCTCTCCCTCGACGACGCCCGCACCCACTGCGCCCGCGGCGTCGGCGTGTGGGACTGGGCGGGCACCGAGGACGGCACGCGCGAGCCCGACGTGGTCCTCGCCTGCGCCGGCGACGTACCCACCGAGGAGGTGCTCGCGGCGGCCGCGCTGCTCCGCCGGCACCTGCCCCGGCTCGCCGTGCGGGTGGTGAACGTCGTCGACATGACCCGCCTCATGCCCCGCGAGGACCACCCCCACGGCATGACCGACAGGGAGTACGACGTCCTGTTCACCCGCGACAAGCCGGTGATCTTCGCCTACCACGGCTATCCGTGGCTGGTGCACCGGCTGGCCTACCGCCGCGCCGGACACCCGAACCTCCACGTACGCGGCTACAAGGAGGTGGGCACCACCACGACCCCCTTCGACATGGTGGTGCGCAACGACCTCGACCGCTACCGCCTCGTGATGGACGTGATCGACCGCGTGCCCGGTCTCGGCGTACGGGCCGTGGGCGTGCGGCAGGCCATGGCGGACGCCCGTATCCGCCACCACGCCTGGATCCGCGCCCACGGCACCGACATGCCCGAGGTCACCGACTGGACGTGGACCGGCTGAGCCGGAGTCCCGCCCGGCCCCGGCGAAGGCCGGGGCCGGTTCATCCGTTCCCGTCCGCCGGCCGGTTCACCACACCGACCACCCCCTCCACCCGCCAGGCCGCCCGGAGCGGCACCGACGCGTCCGCATCGGGCTCGAGGCTGCCCGCCAGGGTGACCACGCCGTCCCGGACGGCGACGTCGAGGCGGTCGGCGCCGTGCGCCGGCACGAGGGCCGCGAGGACGCCGGCGACGTCCGCCCGGATCTCCTCGTCGGTGCGCAGGAAGACGCGCAGGAGGTCGCGGCGGGTGGTGATGCCGATGAGACGGTCCTCCTCGTCCACCACGGGCAGCCGGTCGATGCGACGGCGCTCCATGATGCGGGCCGCGTCGACCACGCGCTGTTCGGGATGGACGGTGACCGCGGGGCTGGTCATCAGCTCACGGGCCGTCACGGCGGGGGGCCGGGCGGGACCGACGCGGACCGCCCGCCTCACCGTTCCCAGGAACCGCCGCCGCGGGGGGCCGGGCCGGCCGCGAGCCGCCTGGCGCCGGGTGAGGTCGGTCCGGGACACCACGCCCATGACCTTGTCGTCGTGGTCCACCACCGGCAGGCTGCTGATCCGGTGCGAGGCGAGCAGCCGGGCCACCTCCTCCACGGTGGTGCCCGGGCGTGCCCGCACCACCTCGCCGGTCATCACTTCCCCCACGGTCCGGTTCCCGACCACGGTCCTCATCTCCACTCGTTCCGGCAGGCGGCACGGCGATCGCCCGGGCCGGGGTGCTCCTCGATCACCCGCGACCCTTCCAGGATGGGGCGCGGCGCGGCCGGGGGACAGAACCGGTCAGGACCCGATCGCGGGCCATTGGGCCCGTGATCGGCCGGGCCGCAGGACGTGGGGGAGAAGAGGGCTTACGGCCCTTCGAGCCCGTCCCGCGCCCGGCCGCCGGGCCACCCGGACGGCCGATACGCTGTCCGTGCAGAGCGGGGGAACGACGGAGAGGGAAGAGGGCCGGTGAGCGTGGACGAGCCGCTGTCGCGGATGCCGCAGATGCGGCTCGACGAGCTGCTTGAGGAGCTCGAGGCGCGCATCAACGCCGCCCGCGGGACCAGGGACCGGGTGCACAGCCTGCTGGAGGCCGTCGTCTCGGTCGGCCGCGAGCTGGACCTCTCCCAGGTGCTGCGGCGCATCGTGGAAGCCGCCGCGTTCCTGGTGGACGCCCAGTACGGCGCCCTGGGGGTGATCGGCCCGGACGGCCGTACCCTCTCGCAGTTCATCGCCGTCGGCATGACGGAGGAGGAGATCGCGGCCATCGGCCCCCTGCCGGCCGGACACGGCATCCTGGGCGAGCTCATCCGCCACCCCGAGCCGCTCCGCCTGACGGACCTCGGCACCCACGAGGCCTCCTACGGCTTCCCCGCCCACCACCCGCCGATGCGGACCTTCCTGGGCGTGCCCATCCGCGTCCGCGACGAGGTCTTCGGCAACCTCTACCTGACCGACAAGCACGGCGGCGCGGACTTCGACGCCGAGGACGAGTCGGTGATCTCCACCCTCTCCGTCGCCGCCGGCGTCGCCATCGACAACGCGCGCCTGTACGAGGCGTCCCAGCGGCAGCAGCGCTGGCTCCGGGCGAACGCGGAGATCACCAACAGCCTGCTCTCCGGCAGCCCGCGCCTGGAGGTCCTCGAACTCATCGCCCGCCGCGCCCAGGAGATCACCGGCGCCGGGCTCGCCGACGTCTCCGTGCCCGTGGCGGGGACGGACGACCTCGTCGTCGAGCTCGCCCTCGGCGCCGGCGGCGAGACCCGCCGCGGCCTGGTCGTCCCGGTGACGGGCACCCTCTCCGGCGCCGCCTACCAGGCCGCCGCGCTCGTGACCACCGCCGGCCTGGCGGAGGACGGCCGTTACTCCGCCGGGCCCCGCCGCTTCGACGGACTCGGCCCTGCGGTCGCCGTCCCCCTCGGCACCGCGGCCAAGGACACGCGCGGTGTCCTCCTGCTGGCCAGGCGCCAGGGAGAGCCCGTCTTCACCGAGGCCGAACTGGAGCCGCTGTCGGCCTTCGCCGGGCAGGCCGCGCTCGCCCTGGAGCTGGCCGAACGCCGGAAGGACGCCGAGCAGCTCGCGCTCCTGGAGGACCGGGACCGCATCGCCAGGGACCTGCACGACCTCGCCATCCAGCGCCTGTTCGCGACCGGGATGACCCTGCAGAGCGCCGCCCGGCTCGTCCGGCACGAGGGCGCCGCCGAACGCGTCTCGCGGGCGGTCGGCGACCTCGACGAGACCATCAAGATCATCCGATCCACGATCTTCGGCCTGCGCGCCCGGGAGGAGGACGCGGGGCCGAGCCTGCGGGCCCGCGTGGCCCGCGCGGTGGGCGACGCGGCGACCACCCTCGGTTTCCCGCCCCGCCTGAGCATGGAGGGCCTGCTCGACACGGACGTGCCCCCGCAGGTCGCCGACCACGTCATGGCGGCCCTCACCGAGGCGCTGAGCAACGCCGCCCGGCACGCGCACGCCACCCGGGTCGAGGTCGCCCTGCGGGCCGCCACCGACGAGGTCGTCCTCACCGTGACGGACGACGGCCGGGGGATCCCCGCGGACGGCAGGCGCAGCGGCCTGGGCAACCTGGAGGAACGGGCCCGCGGCGTGGGCGGCACCCTGGCGATCGAGCGCCCCGAGGAGGGCGGCAGCCGCCTCGTGTGGCGGGCGCCGCTGGACACCGGCCCCCGCTGACCCGGCCCGGCCGGCCGGGGCTCACGGCGTGAGCCGGAAGCCCGTCACCAGGTCCGGCCGGATGCGCAGCGCGTCGTTCACGGAGGGGTGCTCCACCCAGGGGCGCAGGAGGCCGGTGAACCGCGCGAGTTCGCCCTCGTCGGTGACCCGGTAGGCGTAGCCGGTGACCACCACGCTCCAGCCGACGTGCGTCTCGGGGTCGATCACGTCCGCCTCGTAGGCCACCACGACGCCCGAGGTGTGGGCGGGCGTCACCACGGAGGCGAGGGTCGCGCCGTCGTGCAGCCGGACGACGACGTCCTCCCCGTCCATGAGGTGGTTGACCGGACGGATGGCCGGCAGGGCCTGCTGGGTGAAGACGATGCGTCCCAGCGAGACGGTGCCGAGCAGCCGCAGCGCCTCGGCACGGTCGAGCCGCGCCATGCGCCGGGGCGCCACCGCGGCCCGGTGGTCGTCCACCGTCCGATCCGTGGCTGCGTCCTTCATGGGGCCCCTTCTCCGCTCCGGTCCTGTCCTCGGGGCACTTCGGTGCCGTCGCCCAGCATGCCCCCGTGCCGTGCCCCGCAGTAGGGCCGATCGGCCCTGGTCGAGGGTCCCCTCGGCACGGCACGATACGGATGGGTCCGCCGGCGGCGGAGTGGGACTCGGCGAATACGGAGTGTGTGTGATGACGGACAGCGGCGGCGACCTCACGGGCGACCAGCCGGTGAGGGTCTTCCTCCTGGACGACCACGAGGTGGTGCGCCGTGGCGTGCACGATCTGCTGGACGCCGAACCCGACCTGACCGTGGTCGGCGAGGCGGGCACGGCGGAGCAGGCGCTCGTCCGCGTTCCCGCCCTGCGCCCGCAGGTGGCCGTCCTGGACGTGCGCCTGCCCGACGGGGACGGGGTGAGCGTCTGCCGGGAGCTGCGCTCGCGCATGCCGGACCTCGCCTGCCTGATGCTGACCTCCTTCGACGACGAGGAGGCGCTCCTCGACGCGATCATGGCCGGGGCCTCCGGCTACGTCCTGAAGCAGATCACCGGCACCGACCTGGTCCACGCCGTGCGCACGGTCGCCTCCGGCCGGTCCATGCTGGACGCCGGGGCCACGGCCCGGGTGATGGCCCGGCTGCGCGGCGAGACCCGGCAGGAGGAGCAGCCGCAGGGCCTGCCCGGCCTGACGGAGCGGGAGCGGGAGATCCTCGCCCTGGTGGGGGAGGGGCTGACCAACCGCGAGATCGGGAAGCGGCTCTACCTGGCGGAGAAGACGGTGAAGAACAACATCTCCCGGCTGCTGGCCAAGCTCGGCGTGGAGCGCCGGGTGCAGGCCGCCGTCATCGCCACTCAGGCACTCGGGACGGGAGAGCCGACGGGGCGGCTCGGCGGCGGAGCATAAGGCCGCCCGGGGACCTGTGAAGCCCACAGGTCCCCCTGGCAGGGACCAGTGGCCCCTCCGCGGCGGGTCGCGGAACGGCCATCGTGGAGGAGCACGCCCACCCCTTCCAGCCGAGGAGCCCCTGATGGCCCGCATCGTCACCGTCGGCATCGACGGATCCGCCGAAAGCCTCGCCGCCGCCGACTGGGCCGCCGAGGAGGCGCTGCGCCGCGCGGTGCCGCTGCGGCTGCTCCGCGCCTGGGACACGGACGACGACCCCCGTACGCGCGTGGTGGACCCGGCCACCGCACGGGAATGGGGCGAGCGCGCGCTGGACGCGGCGCGGAGGCGCCTGAGCAACCGTCACCCCGGCCTCCGGATCGAGACCGCAGGAGTGACGGAGGACCCCGTCGAGGCGCTCTGCGCGGCCGCCGGAGAGGCGGACGTGCTGGTGCTCGGCTCCCGTGGCCTGGGCGTCCTGTCCGGCTTCCTCGCCGGGTCCGTCTCGCTCGCCGTGCTCGCCCGCGTCCAGCGCCCCGTCGTCCTGGTCCGCCCGCAGGGCCGCCCGGCGCCGGGGGAGGACCGTCCGGCCGGGGACGTCGTCGTGGGGCTCGACGTGTCCGAGGCCGGGGACGAGGTGCTCGCGTACGCCTTCGCCGCCGCCGACCGGTACGGCTGCGGTCTGCGGGTGCTGCACAGCTGGTCGGTCCCGGTGTTCTACGGCGCCGAGCCGAGCGGCTACCTGCCGATGATCATGACCCAGACCGACCGGGAGGCCCGCCTGGCGCTCGACGCGGCGCTGGAACCGTGGGCGGAGAAGTACCCGGATGTTCCCCTCGTCCGCGAGTGCCGCCAGGGCCGGCCGGCGAAGGACCTCGTGGAGGCCGCGCGGGACGCCCGGCTCCTCGTGGTGGGCCGCAGGATCCGGCGCGCCCGGATCGGCACGCACATCGGGGCCGTCACCCACGCCGTCGTCCACCACGCGACGACGCCCGTGGCGGTCGTGCCGCACGACTGACGGCCCCGGCGGATCAGGGCGCGGACGGGGCCAGGCCGAGGAGGGCGGCCAGGCGGGAGCGGTGCCAGTGCGGGGGGCCGAAGAGCTGGGCCGCGCCGTGGGCCCGCTTGAAGTAGCGGTGGGCGTCGTGCTCCCAGGTGACGCCGATGCCGCCGTGGAGCTGGATCGTCTCGCCCGCCACCTCCGAGAACGCCTCCGAGCAGACCGACTTCGCCGAGGCGGCCAGACGGGAGAGCTCCGGTCCCGGCCCGGCCGTCGCGGCGGCGAAGGCCGCGCCCAGGGCCGCGGAGCGGGCCGACTCCACCCGGACGTACGCGTCCGCGAGCCGGTGCTTCACCGCCTGGAAGGAGCCGATCGGACGGCCGAACTGGACCCGCTCCCGGGCGTACGCCACCGTCAGTTCGAGGCACTTCGCCGCCGCGCCGGTCTGTTCGGCGGCCAGGGCCGTGCAGGCGAGGTCCAGGACCTCGCCCAGGATCCGTCCGCCGTCGCCCTCGGCGCCCACGAGGCGGGCCTCCGCGCCGGTGAGGACGGTACGGGACTGGGCGCGGGTGCCGTCCAGGGGAACCGTCTCCTCGTGGCGTACGCCCGGCGCGTCCGGGCAGACGGCGAAGAGGGAGAGGCCCGCCGGGGTACGCGCGGCCACCAGGAGGAGACCGGCCCGGGAGCCGTCCAGGACGTGGTCCTTCGCACCTGTCAGCCGCCAGCCGCCGCCGGGGGCCCGCTCGGCCCGGGTACGGATCGCGGCCGGGTCCCACGAGCCGCCCTCGGCCCACGCCAGGGCCGCCACCGAGACGCCCCCGGCCAGGTCCGGCAGCAGCTCGGCGCAGGCCGCCGGGTCGCCGGAGGCCAGCAGGGCGCGCACCGCGAGGACGGCGGAGCCGAGGTACGGGACGGGGCTCAGCTCCCGGCCCAGCTCCTCCATCACCACGTGGACCTCCACGGCCCCGCGGCCCGCGCCGCCGTACTCCTCCGGAACGGCGAGCCCCGCGGCCCCGATCTGCCCGGTCAGCGGGCGCCAGGCCGCCTCCCCGGGATGCCGCCGGAGCAACGCCCGGACGGAGGCGCGCAGTTCCTCGTGCTCGTCGGTGAGTCTCATGCCGGTTCCGCCTCCTCGGAGGGGCGAAGGGCCAGGACGCGGGCCCGGCAGGCGGCCGGGGTGCCCCAGGCGTCGCGCAGGGGGCGGGCCTTGCGAAGCCAGAGGGAGAGGTCCAGCTCCTCCGTGTAGCCGACGGCGCCGTGAAGCTGCAGGGCCGTCCGGGCGGCGGCGTACGCGGCCTCGCCCGCGGCGACCTTGGCGGCGGCGATCCCGCGCGGAGCCGTGTCGGCGCCCTGCGCGAGCTCCAACGCGGCCGCGTACACCAGCGGTCGGGCGAACTCCAGGGCGATGAGCGTGTCCGCGAGCCGGTGCTTCACCGCCTGGAAGGAGCCGACCGGGACGCCGAACTGGGTGCGCTGCCGGACGTAGGCGACGGTCCGGTCGAGCAGCGCCCGGCCGAGGCCGAGCGCCTGCGCGGCGGTCGTGAGGGCGGCGAGCCCGGAGGCGTACGCGGCGGCGGCCGTCACCTCGGGCCCGCGCGCCAGGACCGTGCCGCCGAGCGGGCGGGCGAGACGGCGCACCGGGTCGGCCGACGGCTGGACGGGGCCCGTGTCCTCCGCGAGGCGCAGGGTGTCCCCGGCCACGACGAGGACGGCGTCGGCCGCGTCGGCGTCCAGCGCGTAGGGGCCGCAGGACTCCGGCACGCAGAGGGAGAGGACCGCCTTGCCCGCGGCCACGCGCGGCAGCCAGGAGACGGCCTCGGGATGGTCGAGCCGGCCGAGGAGACCCGCCGCCGCCACCGTCTCCACGACCGGTCCCGGTACCGCGTGGCGGCCCAACTCTATGAAGGAGACGGCGAGTTCGACGGGGAGCTGGCCCATGCCCTCGTACGTCTCGGGCACCGCCAGGGCGAAGACGCCGGTCTCCGCGAGCCGGGACCAGAGCGCGAGGCCCGGCGCGTGGTCGCCGGCCGCCCAGGCGCGGGCCGCCCCCGGGGTGTCGGCCGAGGAGAGCAGGGCGTCAAGCGTGCGGGCGAGGTCGCGGTGCTCGTCGTCGGGGAGGAACCGCATCACCGACGTCCCTTCGGCAGGCCGAGCAGGCGCTCGGCGATGATGTCGCGCTGGATCTCGTTGGTGCCCGCGTAGAGGGGGCCCGCGAGGGCGAAGGTGTAGCCCTCCGCCCAACTGCCGTGCGCCGGGGCGTCCGTGGCGCCGTCGCCCAACTCGCCGTAGGGGCCGAGGAGATCGAGCGCCGTCTCGTGGAGGGCGAGGTCGAGCTCGGACCAGAAGACCTTGTTGAGGCTGGATTCGGCGCCGAGGGTGCCCCCGGCGGCGATCCGGGAGGCGTGGGCCCAGGTGAAGAGTTGATAGGCGCGGGCACCGACGACCGCGTCCGCGACCCGGTCGCGCAGCGCGGTGTCGGCGGGGTCGGCGTGCTCCCGCCACAGGGCGGTGAGCCGGTCGGCGGCGGCGGTGAAGCGGCCGGGGCTGCGCAGGGTGAGGCCGCGCTCGTCGCCCGCCGTGCTCATCGCGACCCGCCAGCCCTCTCCGGGGGCGCCGATCACGTCCTCGTCGGGGACGAACACCCCGTCGAGGAAGAGTTCCGCGAAGGCGGGCTTGCCGTCGAGCCGGCCCACGGGGCGCACGGTCACGCCGTCCGCGTCGAGGGGGAACATCAGGTACGTCAGGCCCTGGTGCGGCTTCGCGGCCTCCGGGTCGCTGCGGAAGAGGCCGAAGGCGCGGTCGGCGAAGGCGGCCCGCGAGGACCAGGTCTTCTGGCCGTGGAGCAGCCAGCCGCCGTCGGTGCGCACGGCGGTGGAACGCAGGCTCGCGAGGTCGGAGCCGGACTCGGGCTCGGACCACGCCTGGGCCCAGATCACCTCGCCGGAGGCCATGGAGGGCAGAACACGGGCACGCTGTTCCCCGTTGCCGTGCGCGAAGAGGGTGGGGGCGAGCAGGTTGATGCCGTTCTGGGCGACCCGGCCGGGGGCGCCGGCCGCGTAGTACTCCTCCTCGAAGACCAGCCACTGGAAGAGGGAGGCGTCCCGGCCGCCGTAGGCCCGGGGCCAGGAGACCGCCGACCAGCCTCCGGCGGCGAGGGTCCGTTCCCAGGCGCGGTGGGCGGCGAAGCCCTCCTCGGTCTCCAGGGAGGGGAGCGGGGCGGCGGGCACGTGGGCGGCGAGCCAGGCGCGGGCCTCGGCCCGGAACGCCTCGTCCGCCGGTGAGTGGTCGAGGTCCATCAGGCTCCCGCCGCCTTCCTCGCGGGGCGTACGGGCGCTGTGGTGAGGGGCTCCGGGGTGGTGCGGGCAGCGGACATCCGCCCTCCTTCCCTAACAAGTGTTTGGTAGGTTAACGTACGGCCATGAGCGACGTCGAGGAGTTCCGCAGAGAGGTCCGTGGCTGGCTGCGCTCCCACCTCACCGGCGAGTTCGCCGCCCTGAAGGGCCGTGGCGGACCCGGTCGCGAACACGAGGCGTACGCCGAACGCCTCGCCTGGGAACGGCACATGGCCGCCCACGGCTGGACCTGCGTCGGCTGGCCGAAGGAGCACGGCGGGCGCGGCGCGAGCCTGGAGGAACAGGTCGCCTTCCACGAGGAGTACGCCCTCGCCGACGCCCCCGCCCGCGTCGGCCACATCGGCGAACAGCTCCTCGGCCCCACCCTCATCGCCTTCGGCACCCCCGCCCAGCGGGCACGCTTCCTGCCCCGGATCGTCGCCGTCGACGAACTGTGGTGCCAGGGCTACTCCGAGCCCGACGCGGGCTCGGACCTCGCGGGCGTCCGCACCCGGGCCGAACGGGACGGCGGCAACTGGTTCGTCACCGGCCAGAAGGTCTGGACGTCACAGGCGCACGAGGCCGACTGGTGCTTCGTCCTCGCCCGCACCGAACCCGGCTCCACCCGCCACCACGGCCTGTCCTGCCTGCTCGTCCCGCTGCGCGCCCCCGGCGTGGAGATCCGGCCGATCGTCCAGCTCACCGGCACCTCGGAGTTCAACGAGGTCTTCTTCGACGGGGCCCGCACCGACGCCTCCCACGTGGTCGGCGCCCCCGGCGACGGCTGGAAGGTGGCCATGGCGACCCTCGGCTTCGAGCGGGGCGTCTCCACCCTCGGTCAACAGGTCGGCTTCCGCCGCGAGTTGGAGGCCGTCACCGCACTGGCCCGGCACAACGGCGCCGCCGCCGACCCCCTCCTCCGCGACCGCATCGCCCGTGCCTGGACCGGCCTGGAGACCCTCCGCTGCCACGCCCTGCGGACGCTGAGCGGCGTCGCCGCCGGGGCCCCAGGGCCCGAAGCCTCCATCGGAAAGATCTTCTGGGCCACCTTCCACCGCGAGCTGGGCGAACTCGCCATGGACGTCTGCGGGGCCGGCGGCATGCTCGCCGAGGGCAAGCCGTACGAACTCACCGACTGGCAGCGGCTCTTCCTCTTCTCCCGCGCGGACACCATCTACGCGGGCTCCAACGAGATCCAGCGGAACATCATCGCCGAGCGCGTCCTCGGCCTGCCCAAGGAGGCCCGCCCGTGACCCCCTCCCCGCCTCCCTACGTACAGGGCCACGGACTGCTCGCCGGCCGGAGCGCCGTCGTCACCGCCGCCGCCGGAGCCGGCATCGGCGGCGCGACCGCCCGCCGCCTCCTGGAGGAGGGCGCCCGGGTCGTCCTCTCCGACGCCCACGCCCGCCGCCTGAAGGAGTACGAGGCGGAACTGGCCGCCGAGTTCGGCGCGGACAAGGTCGCCGCCCTGCCCTGTGACGTCACCGACGAAGCCCAGGTCGCCGCCCTCCTCGACCTCGTCGAGGAGCGTCACGGACGGCTCGACGTCGTCGTCAACAACGCCGGTCTCGGCGGCACCGCGGACCTCGTCGACATGACCGACGAACAATGGGACAAGGTCCTCGACGTCACCCTGGGCGGCACCTTCCGCTGCACCCGCGCCGCCCTGCGCCGGATGAAGGCCGCGGCCACCGGGGGCGTCGTCGTCAACAACGCCTCCGTCGTCGGCTGGCGCGCCCAGCGCGGCCAGGCCCACTACGCCGCCGCCAAGGCCGGCGTCATGGCCCTCACCCGCTGCGCCGCGCTGGAGGCCGCCGCGTACGGCGTCCGCGTCAACGCGGTCTCGCCGAGCCTCGCCATCCACCCCCACCTGGTGAAGGTCACCACCCCCGAACTCCTCGCCGAGCTCACCTCCCGCGAGGCCTTCGGGCGGTACGCGGAGCCGTGGGAGGTCGCCAACGCCGTCGTCTTCCTCGCCAGCGACTACTCCTCCTACCTGACCGGCGAGGTCCTCTCGGTCAGCAGCCAGCACCCCTGAGACCAGCCTTCCGACCCTTCCCACGACCGAGGAGTGACCATGGCCGAGGCCTACATCGTGGAGGCCGTCCGCACCCCGGTCGGCAGGCGCAACGGCGGGCTCTCCGCCGTCCACCCCGCCGACCTCGGCGCCCATGTGCTCAAGGCGCTGATGGAACGCGCGGGCGTCGACCCGGCCGCCGTCGAGGACGTCGTCCTCGGCTGCCTCGACACCGTCGGGCCGCAGGCCGGCGACATCGCCCGCACCGCCTGGCTCGCCGCCGGCCTCCCCGAGGAGGTCCCCGGCGTCACCGTCGACCGCCAGTGCGGCTCCTCCCAGCAGGCCCTCCACTTCGCCGCGCAGGGCGTCCTGTCCGGCACCCAGGACCTGGTGGTCGCCGGCGGCACCCAGAACATGTCGATGGTCCCCATCGCCTTCGCCAGCCGCCAGGCCGCCGTCCCCCTCGGGATGACCGAAGGGCCGTACGCGGGCTCCGAGGGCTGGCGCGCCCGCTACGGCGACCAGCCCGTCAACCAGTTCCACGGCGCCGAACTCATCGCCACCACATGGGAGATCACCCGCCAGGACATGGAGGAATACGCGCTCCGCTCGCACCGGCGCGCGATCCGCGCCCTCGACGAGGGCCGCTTCGACCGCGAGACCGTGCCGTACGGCGACGTGACCGCCGACGAGGGCCCGCGCCGCGACACCAGCCTGGAGAAGATGGCCGGCCTGGCGCCGGTGGTCGAGGGCGGCCGGATCACCGCCGCCGTCTCCTCCCAGGTCTCCGACGGGGCCTCGGCGATGCTCCTGGCGAGCGAGCGGGCGGTACGGGAGCACGGGCTGACCCCGCGCGCCCGCGTCCACCACCTGTCGGTGCGCGGCGAGGACCCGATCCGGATGCTGTCGGCCCCGATCCCGGCGACGGCGTACGCCCTGAAGAAGGCCGGGATGACGCTGGACGACATCGACCTGGTGGAGATCAACGAGGCGTTCGCGCCGGTCGTCCTCGCCTGGCTGAAGGAGACCGGCGCCGACCCCGAGAAGGTCAACGTCAACGGCGGCGCGATCGCCCTCGGCCACCCCCTCGGCGCCACCGGCACCAAGCTGGCCACCACCCTCCTCCACGAGCTGGAGCGCACCGGGGGCCGCTACGGCCTCCAGACCATGTGCGAGGGTGGCGGCCAGGCGAACGTGACGATCATCGAGCGGCTGTGACGCCGTCCGTACGCGGCAGCGCCCGCAGCACCCCGGCCGCCTCGGCCATGATCCGCCCGACCAGCTCCGCGCAGGACGGCAGGTCCTCGATCAGGCCCGCGACCTGGCCCGAGGCCATCACGCCGAGGTCCGTCCGCCCGTCCACCATCGCCGCCCTGAGCAGCATCGGCGTGTTGGCGGCGAGCAGGACCTGACCCCACGTCAACTCCTTGCCGTGCTTCATGGCCAGGCCGTCGCGGACCATCCGCGCCCAGCTCGTGCCGGACTCGCGCCGGAAGGCGGCGGCGTGCCGGACCGCCCGCAGCAGCGAGGCGGCCCGGCCCGAGCGCTCCAGGGCGTCGACGAAGCCGGTGCGGAGCATCCGGTGCGGCAGGCCGTCCACGGCGGTGGTGACGGTGACGTCGGTGACGGCCGCCGCCAGATATCGGGCCTTCACGGCGTCGGGGACGGTGGAGTCGGAGGTGAGCAGGAAGCGGGTGCCCATGGCGATGCCGGCGGCGCCGTAGGAGAGCGCGGCGACCAGGCCGCGCCCGTCGTGGAAGCCGCCTGCGGCGATCACCGGGATGTCCACGGCGTCCACCACCTGCGGCAGGAGGACGGTGGTGGCGACGCTTCCGGTGTGGCCGCCGCCCTCGCCGCCCTGCACCAGGACCGCGTCGGCGCCCCAGGCGGCGACCTTCTCGGCGTGCCGCCGGGCGCCGATCGAGGGGATCACGACGACGCCGGCGTCCTTGAGCCGGGCGATGAGCTCGCGCGAGGGGGCGAGGGCGAAGGAGGCGACCTTCACGCCCTCCTCGATGATGATGCCCACCCGTTCGGCCGCGTCCCCGGCGTCCGCCCGCAGGTTGACGCCGAACGGCGCGTCCGTGCGGGACTTGACCTCGCGGACGGCCTCGCGCAGCCGCTCGGCGCTCATCGTCGCGGAGGCGAGGACGCCGAGGGCGCCCGCGTTCGCGGTGGCGGAGACGAGCCGGGGCCCCGCCACCCAGCCCATGCCGGTCTGCACGACCGGGTGGCGGACGCCGACGAGCGCGGTGAGCGGGGTGGCGATCGTGGTGCCGCTCACGCCCTGACCTCCCGGTCCCGCAGCCCCCTCGGGTCGATCTCCTCGCGGATCAGACGCAGTTCGAGGGCGGTCGGCTCACGGGTGTACGGCACCTCGTCGGGGACCACGAGGTCGAAGCCGGTCGCCTCCCGCACCTGGCCGACGGTGACGCCCGGGTGGAGCGAGCGCAGCCGCATGGCGCGGTCCGGGGTATCGAAGTCGAAGACGCCCAGATCGCTGACGACTTCGGCGACCCGGTGGTAGCGGACGGCGGACGGGCCGGCCGCGGCCGCCCGGTCGTGTCCGACGCCGCAGACCATGTCGACCCGTTCGACGAAGACCCGCGCCGAGTGCTTGGGCACCCAGTAACTCGTCGGGTTGTTGAGGGTGTTGACGGGCGCGCCGCGTACGCCGAGGAGCTGGCGGGTGGGCCGCCGCCAGTCGCCGATGCACGAGATGTTCTGGTTGCCGTACCGGTCGATCTGGCTGGCGCCCATCATCACGTGCCGCCGCCCGGTGGCGACCAGGGCCAGGTGCCGGCGGTACGGCAGCCAGCCCTCGACCACCCGGGCCGGCGTGCCGACCGGGGGAGTGTCGGCCACCAGCAGCGCCTCGCCGTCGGTGAGGAGCAGCTCGGGGGCGAAGGTGAGCCGGGCGAGCCGGGCACCGATCGTGGGGACGGTGCCCATGGGGCTGGCCAGCACCTCGCCCGCGTCCCGCCACGCCTCGGCGCACGCCACCACGCAGTACTCGGCCCGGGTGGCCGCCGCGCCCGCCGCCGTACCGGACCCGGCCCGCGTACCCGTGGGATCCGTGGTGTCCGTGCCGCTCATGCCCGCTCCTCCTCGTGGAAGGCCGCCACCGCGGCCTGGTACGCGTCCTCGTCGCCGGACAGGAACCGCTCGGTGAAGGCCCGCCACGCCCCGGGGTCGCGGGCGGCCTCGGCGTAGTGCCGCTGGAAGCGCTCGTCCCGGTCGTGGTCGGGGGCGCAGGAGGTGAAGTGGGCGCCGTTCGGGGCCTCCACGACCCCGGTGACGAAGGCGCGTCCGATCAGCAGCGACCGCGGCCCGCCCTCCTTGGCCAGCTCCGCCGTCTCCACGATCCGCTCGCAGGAGACGTACGCGGCGTCCGCGGCCTCGCAGAACAGGTCGTCGAAGTACGGGTCGGGGCCCAGGTACTGGGCGTTGCCGTGGACGTCGGCGCGGTTGAGGTGGACGAGGGCGGCGTCCATCCGAAGGGCGGGGACGGCCACCAGCTCCTCGCCGTCGTCGTACGGCGAGGTGACGGTCCGCAGCGAGGGGTTGACGGTCATCACGTCCGAGCCGAGCCCGGCCCGGACCGGCAGGAAGGGCAGCCGCTGCCCGGCGGCCGTAAGCCCCCACATGACCATCGCCTCGTCCAGCTCCACCAGTTCGAAGTCGCCGCGCCGGCGGGCGGCGCCGAAGTGCGGCTCCAGGGGGATGGAGTCGAGGGTCCCGAAGGCGGTGACGAGCTTGCGGATCCTCCCGGCGGCCGCGAGGAGGCCGACGTCGGGACCGCCGTACGAGATCACGGTGAGGTCGGTGACCTCGGACCGCAGCAGCGCGCGGACCAGCGCCATCGGCTTGCGCCGGGAACCCCAGCCGCCGATGCCGACCGTCATCCCGCTGCGGAGTCCGCGGACGGCCTCGTCGGCCGTCATCCTCTTGTCCCTGCTCACGGCTCAACTCTCCTCGTGGGTGGCGGGTTTCGTGCCGAAGGTGTCACGGACGCGGTCCGCGGCCCCGCTGAGGTTGGCCTCGAAGGTGAAGCCCTGCTCGAAGCGGTAGGCGCGCCGGACGTCCACCGGGTCGATGCCGTTGATGGCCGCCTTGGCGAGACGGATCAACTGCCCGTCCTTGGCGGCGATCTCCCCGGCAAGGCCGAGGGCGGCCCCGTGCAGCCGCGCACGGGGGACGACCTCCCACACCGAGCCGTGCCGGTGCAGCTCTGCGGCGGTGACCGTGCGCGAGGTGTAGTAGAGGGTGCGCATGAGGTGCTGCGGGACGAGCCGGGCGAGGTGGGTGGCCGCGCCGAGGGCGCCCCGGTCCAGCTCGGGCAGGCCGAAGACGGCGTCGTCGGAGGCGACGATCGCGTCGGCGTTGCCGACCAGGCCGACGCCGCCGCCCAGGCAGAAGCCGTGGACCGCGGCGACCACGGGGACCTCGCAGTCGTAGACCGCGGCGAACGCCTCGGCACAGCCCCGGTTGGCGCCCAGGATCGCCTCGGGGCCGGCCGAGCGCTGGATCTCCTTGATGTCCACGCCCGCGTTGAAGCCGCGGCCCCCGGCGGCCAGTACCACGCAGCGGACCTTCGGGTCGGCGCCGGCGGCGCGCACGGCGGCCGCCAGGTCGTACCAGCCCCGCACGGGAAGGGCGTTGACGGGCGGGAAGTCGACGGTGACGACGGCGACGCCCTCGTCGGGGACGGAGGTGGAGACACCCATGAGCGGATCAGCTACCTTTCCACCAAACGTTTGTTAGGTGGAAAGGTAGCAGCGGCAGGCCCGCCGCGGGAGGTGTCCCTTGCCCGTGACCATCGATCTGTCCGGCACCGTCGCCGTCGTCACCGGCGGCACCCGGGGCGTCGGCGCCGGAATCGCCCGCGCCCTCCTGGCGGCCGGCGCGGAGGTGGTGACCTGCGCGCGCCGGGCCCCCGGCCGGCCGGTCGGGGCGGCCGGCCGCACGGCCCGCTTCCTCCCCGTCGACCTGCGCGACCCGGAGGCCGTCACCGCCTTCTTCCAGCGGGTGCGCGCCGACCACGGACGGCTCGACACCCTCGTCAACAACGCCGGCGGCACACCCTTCCGGCTGCTCCACGACGGCGGCCCGGCCGCCCACGCCCGGGTCGTCGAACTGAACCTCACCGCCCCGCTGACCGCCTCCCTCGCCGCGTACGAGGTGATGCGCCACCAGCCCCGCGGCGGCTCCATCACCATGATCGGCAGCGTCAGCGGCACCCGCCCCTCACCCGGCAGCGCCGCCTACGGCGCCGCCAAGGCGGGCCTGGAGAACCTGGCCCGCTCCATGGCGGTCGAATGGGCGCCCCTGGTACGGGTCAACACGCTGGTCCTCGGCATGGTGCGCACCGAACTGACCCACCTGCACTACGGCGACGAGGACGGCGTCGCCGCCGTCGCCCGGACCGTCCCCCTCGGCCGGCTCGCGGAGCCCGCCGACGTCGGCGACGCCTGCGTCTTCCTGGCCTCCGACCGTGCCGCGTACATCACCGGCGCGGGCCTCCAGGTGCACGGCGGCGGGGAGCGCCCCGCCTTCCTCGACGCCGCCACCGTCAACCACCCCTGAAGAGAAGAGACTTGCCGTGAACGGAATCTGCGAGGGGCGTGTCGTCGTCGTCACCGGAGCGGGCCGCGGCCTCGGCCGCGCGCACGCGCTCGCCTTCGCCGCCGAGGGCGCGAAGGTCGTCGTCAACGACCTCGGCGTCGGCCTCGACGGCAGCCCGGGACCCGACAGCCCGGCCGCCCTCGTGGCCGGGGAGATCAGGGCCGCCGGCGGCGAGGCCGTCGCCCACGGCGGCGACATCGCGAGCGAGGAGGGCGCCGCCTCCCTCGTCGCCACCGCCCTGGACGCCTTCGGCCGCCTCGACACCCTCGTCAACAACGCCGGCTTCCTCCGCGACCGGATGCTCGTCAACCTCGGCGAGGACGACTGGGACGCCGTCATGCGCGTCCACCTCAAGGGCCACTTCCTGCCGCTCCGGCACGCCGCCGCCCACTGGCGCGCCGAGGCCAAGGCGGGTCGCACGCCCAGGGCCCGGGTGGTCAACACCAGCTCCGGCGCCGGCCTCCTCGGCAGCGTCGGCCAGGGCAACTACGCCGCCGCCAAGGCCGGCATCGTCGGCCTCACCCTCGTCGCCTCCGCCGAACTCGCCCCGTACGGCGTCCAGGTCAACGCCATCGCACCGGCCGCCCGCACCCGCATGACCGAGCGGACCTTCGCGGACACCATGGCCGCCCCCGAGGGCCCCGGCTTCGACGCCATGGCCCCCGAGAACGTCTCCCCGCTCGTCGTCTGGCTCGGCTCGGGCGCCGGCGAGGGGGTCACGGGCCGCGTCTTCGAGGCCGAGGCCGGCCGCATCACCGTCATGGAGGGCTGGCGCCCAGGACCCACCGCCGACAAGGGGGGCCGCTGGACCCCGGCGGAGGCCGGCGACGCCGTCCTGAAGCTCCTCGCGGACGCCGAACCCCCGCGGCCGGTGTACGGCGCGCGCTGACCCGGCCGGTACGGGCGGCGGAGCCCGTACCGGAGTCGTACCGGAAGAGGGGCGGGTCAGGCGGGGTCGGGCTCGATCGTCAGCTCGACGCGGTCCGTGTAGGCGCGGACCTCCGTCTCGGGGTCGGCGTCCCACGGCAGGTCGGCCACCACATAGGCCGAGCGGCCGGAGGAGTCGTGGAGGGCGCCGAGCCGGGAGCCGCGGGGGAGGCCCACCATGACGGAGGCGCAGCGGGCCGGGGCGTCCGGGGCGGTGGCCTCCACGGTGGGCCAGTAGGCGTCGTCGGCGATCCAGGAGACCGGCTGCCCGTCGTAACGGACGTCGGTGAGACGGCCGGGACGGTGCTCCACGAAGCGCTGCACGGCCCGGCGGGTGGGGGCGGGGTAGTCGGGGCGCACGCCGAGGGCGAGGTCGACGATGGCCGGCTCGATCGGACGGCCGGTGGCGAGGTGCCACATCATGGTGATGGCGTCGCCGGGGAGGCGGGCCGCGATCTCCATGAGGACCGGCTGCCCGTCGCGCAGCCGGAACTCGGCGTGCGTGATGCCGCTGTCGAAGCGCAGGGCCTTCAGGATCGCCGCGTTCGCCGCGACGAGCGCGTCCGAGTGGGCGAGCGGGAGGTCGGCGGGGCTGGTGTGGCCGATCTCGGTGAAGAAGCGGCTGCTGTCCTCGTTGGTGAGCTTGGCGGTGACCCCGCTCCACAGCAGCTCGCCGCGGTGGACCAGGGCCTCGACCGAGAACTCGGGCCCGGTGACGAGCTCCTCCACCAGGATCGTCTCGTCCGGCTCGTACGCGGTGAGCGCGGCCCGCAGCTCCTCGTCGTTCTCGACCCGCACGACACCCGAACTGAACATCCGCCCGGCCGGCTTGACGACACAGGGGTACGTGTCGGAGGCCGCGGACCGCCGCTCGTGGGGCGCGTAGGCGCGCCAGGCGGGGCCGTGGTCGCGGAGGACGACCCGCTGCATGACCTTGTCCCGGCAGACCCGGGCCGCCCAGGCGCCGGGGCCGGGCAGGCCGAGGGCCTCGGAGAGGACGCCGCACGGGTCGACGAAGACCTCGCCGCTGCAGATCACGCCACGTATGTCGTGGTCGGCGATCCAGTCCTGCACCGACGCCAGGACACCGGCGATCATGGCGTCGGGGAACTGCCGGACGGCCTTGATCCGGGACAGCGGGTGCGTCGGGTCCTCGACGTGCCGGGTCAGCTTCGCCAGGTCGGTGGTGGGGCCGACGACGACCAGGGGCACGAGTCCGCGCTCCGCGATGTCGGTGATCAGGCGGTGCTGGCGGGCCAGGGCCGCCAGGTCGCTCATGACGATCACGGCGGGCGGGCGTTGGCTCTGACGGTTCAACGGAGCTCCTCCGGTGGGATGCACCACGGGTGACGGGTGCGAGGAACGGTCACTGCGTGATCCAGCTTGCCCGCCGGTGCCGCGCGCGGTCCGGCGTTGCGCCGATTGACATTCCCGGCCGGTGAATCGGCCGGATCCGGCCGTCCGCCTCCGCTACTGGCGGTAGGTGGAGAGGAAGCGGCCGATGCGGTTGATCGCGGTCTCCAGGTCGTCGGCGCGCGGCAGCGTGACGAAGCGGAAGTGGTCGGGGCGCGGCCAGTTGAAGCCGGTGCCCTGGACGACGTGGATCTTCTCGCGCAGCAGCAGGTCGAGGACGAGCCGCTCGTCGTCGACGATCTTGTGCACCTCGGGGTCGAGCCGGGCGAAGGCGTACAGGGCACCCTTCGGCTTGACGCAGCTCACGCCCGGGATCTCGTTCAGCGCCCGCCAGGCCACGTCGCGCTGCTCGGTGAGCCGCCCGTTCGGCAGGGTGAGCTCGTGGATCGACTGGCGGCCGCCGAGCGCGGCCTGGACGGCGTACTGGGCCGGTACGTTCGGGCACAGCCGCATCCCGGCCAGCATGGTCAGGCCCTCCAGGTAGTCGGCGGCCTGCTCCTTCGGCCCGGAGACGACCAGCCAGCCGCTGCGGAAACCGGCCACGCGGTAGGACTTGGAGAGGCCGTTGAAGGTGAGCGTCAGCACGTCGTCGGCGAGCGCGGCCAGGCAGTGGTGCTCGGTGCCGTCGTAGAGGATCTTGTCGTAGATCTCGTCGGCGAGGACCATCAGGCCGTGGCGGCGGGCGAGTTCGAGGATCCCCTCCAGGAGCTCCTTCGAATAGACCGCGCCCGTCGGGTTGTTGGGGTTGATGACGACGATGGCCTTGGTGCGGTCGGTGATCTTCGACGCGATGTCGTCGAGGTCGGGGAACCAGTCCGCCTCCTCGTCGCACAGGTAGTGCACCGCCCGGCCGCCGGCGAACCGGACCACGGCCGTCCACAGCGGGTAGTCGGGCATCGGCACGAGGACCTCGTCGCCGTCGTCGACCAGCGCCTGCACGGCCATCTGGATCAGCTCGGAGGCGCCGTTGCCCAGGTACACGTCGTCGACCGTCACGCCTGTGACACCGCGCTGCTGGTAGTACTGCATCACCGCGCGCCGGGCGGGCAGGATGCCCCGGGCGTCGCTGTAGCCGTGCGCGGAGGGCAGGTTGCGGATGATGTCCTGGAGGATCTCCTCCGGCACCTCGAAGCCGAAGGGCGCGGGGTTTCCGGTGTTCAGCCGCAGCACGCTGTGCCCGGCCTCCTCCAGGGCGTTGGCCTGGTCGACCACCGGGCCACGGATCTCGTAGCACACGTCCTTCAGCTTGCTGGACTGTCGAAAATTCATCTGCGGCCTCCCGACCGTCACCGTCATCCGCGCCGCCGTGGCTGCTTTGTTCTACCAAGTTCCTACTTGGAAAGTCCAACCCTTTGGCTATGCTGGCCACCATGCCACGCCGAAGCTACGACCAGTACTGCGCCGTCGCCCGTGCCCTGGACGCGGTGGGGGAGCGCTGGAGCCTGCTGATCGTCCGGGAGCTCCTGCACGGCCCGCGGCGGTACACCGACCTCCACGCCGACCTCCCGGGCGTCTCCACCGACATCCTCGCCAGCCGCCTCAAGCAGCTGGAGGGCGAGGAACTGGTCGAGCGCCGCCGCCTGGAACGCCCCGCGAACGCGACGGTGTACCAGCTCACCCCGCGCGGCGCGGAGCTGCGCCCGGTCGTCGAGGCCCTGGCCTCCTGGGGCCTCGACGCGCTCGGCGAACCACGGCCCACGGACGCCGTCCGCACCCACTGGTTCACCGAACGCGACCCCGCAGGACGGGCCGCCTCCGTGAGCGGCTGAACGCCCGCGGACCCCGGCGGCTCAGGCGACCGCGGCCACCGACTCCCCCAGGACGTCGAGTCCTTCGGCCAGCTCCGCGTCGGTGGCGGTCAGCGGCGGCAGCAGCTTCACCACCTCGTCGTCGGAGCCCGAGGTCTCCACCAGGAGTCCGCGGGCGAAGGCCGTGTCGGCGACCCGCCGGGCCAGGGCCGCCTCCCGGAAGACCAGCCCCCACACCAGGCCGCGCCCCCGCCACCCCGCGACCCGCGCCGGGTACCGGCCGGCCAGCTCGGACAGCCGCTCCTCGAACAGCCCGGCCCGTACCTCGGTCTGCTTCTCCAGGGTGCTGTCCGCCCAGAACTCCCGCAGCGCGGCGGCCGCCGTCACGAAAGCCGGGTTGTTGCCGCGGAAGGTGCCGTTGTGCTCGCCCGGCTGCCAGACGTCAAGCTCGGGGCGGAAGAGCGTGAGGGCCATCGGCAGCCCGTATCCGCTCAGGGACTTGGACAGGCAGACGATGTCCGGGGTGATCCCGGCGACCTCGAAGCTGAAGAACGGCCCGGTGCGCCCGCAGCCCATCTGGATGTCGTCCACGATCAGCAGGACGCCCCGGCGTTCGCACAGCTCCGCGAGGTCGGCGAGCCACGTCGGGCTCGCCGTGTTCACCCCGCCCTCGCCCTGCACCGTCTCCACGATGACGGCGGCCGGCAGGTCCAGGCCGCTGCTGCGGTCGTCGAGCATGGCGTCGAGCAGCGTCAGACCGGAGACCTCGCCGCCGGCGAAGCCGTCGTAGGGGAGGCGCCAGGTGTGGTCGAGCGGAACGCCGGCGCCCGCCCGCTTCGAGGCGTTCCCGGTGACGGCCAGCGAACCGAGCGACATGCCGTGGAAGGCACCGGTGAAGGCGACCACGGTCTGACGTCCCGTCACCTTCCGGGCCAGTTTCAGCGCGGCCTCCACGCTGTTGGTCCCGGTCGGGCCGGGGAACTGGACCCGGTAGTCCAGCCGCCGGGGGCCGAGCAGCCGCGCCCCGAACTCGGCGAGGAAGCCCTCCTTGGCAGTGGTCAGCATGTCCAGACCGTGGGTGATCCCGTCCCGCTCCAGGTAGTCGAGCAGCGCCCGCTTCAGCACGGGGTGGTTGTGCCCGTAGTTGAGGGCACCGGCACCGGTGAAGAAGTCCAGGCGGGCACGGCCGTCACGGTCGGTCAGCCGGCTGCCGCGCGCCCGGTCGAAGACGACGGGCCAGTTCCGGCTGTAGCTGCGGACCTCGGATTCGAGGGCGGAGTCGTTCATGAGGGATCTCCTCGGAGAGGGGGGTGGAAAGAAGGGGGGACCGGGCGGCGGTACGGGCCCGGGGCCGTGGTTCAGGCGCCGGAGAGGACGGGCACGGCGAGCACCGCCACACCCCCCAGCACCAGCAGGAGCAGCACCCCGGCGCACCGCAGCGGCGGCCCGCCGTGGCGTACGGCGGCGACCGCCCCCAGGGCGTAGCCGGTCAGCGCGGCCGCGGCGGGACCGAGCAGCAGCAGGGGTACGGCGCCGCCCCGCGCCCCCGCCCACGCGAAGGCGCAGCAGGCCGCACCGACCGCCGTCACCAGCGCCTTCCCGGGGGGCCGCCCGGCGGGGCCCCGGCCGTCCGGGCGGAGCCGCGCCGCGATCCGCGAGGCCGTACGGATGTTGGTGAAGCAGTACGAGGTCAGGACGACGGCCGTCGCCCCGGCGAGCCCCCAGCGCAGCGGCACCGGCACCGGCCCCTGGCCGCCCCGCCCCTGGAGCAGCGCGAGCCCCAGGTGGACGACGGCCACGCCCGCCGTCCCCAGGACCACACCGGCATAGGTCCGCCCCCGCCCGGCGGCGACCGACGGCACCGCGTCGGTGACGGCCTCCCAGCCGACCCCGGCGAAGAACAGCGCCGCGAGGGCCAGCCACAGGGCGCCGCCGGACGAGAGCCCCGAGGGCGCGAGCGCGGTGTCCGCGCCCCCCGCCGGAACCCCCGGCCACCCCACCGCGGCGCACGCCACGGCCAGGGCACCGGCGACCCACGGCCGCCACCGCAGCACCGTCACGGGAAGAGCCACCGGGCCGAGCGCCGCCGCCCCCGCCACCACGAGCACACCGAGCGCGAGCAGCAGCCCGTCCGTCCCCGCCCGCGGCGGCGACCCGTCGGCGGCCGACAGGAGGGAGACGGCGGCGAACCAGGCGATCGCCGCCTGCCCGGCCGTGAAGGCGACGGCGAAGACCCCGTCCACCGCCCGCTCCGCCCATCCGCCGAGCAGCGCCCCGACGGCCCCCGCCAGCGAGACCGGCCCGAGGCGGGCACGGACAAGGGCGGCAAGCACCAGGGCGACCGAACCGCCGAGCAGGAGGTGGGCCGTCCACACGAGCGGACCGTCCCCACCCGCCAGGGCCACGACGACAGGAGGCATGACGAGCATGCCGGCACCGAGGACACCGCGCGAGAGCCGGGCGGCGATCACCCGCTCGGGCCGGGCCGCCGGGGAGACGGAGGCTTCGGGAGGCTCCGTCACGAGAGCCGCTTCCGCAGGCTCTCCGCGATGACCTTGGCGCGGAGCGACAGCAGACTGAACGAACCGGCGTCGCCGATGCCGTGGCTGGACTCGCACAGGCCGTTGAGGAAGAGCGCCGGAGTGTCGGACGCCACCGGCCGCACCTCGTAGTCCGGGCCGACCGCGAGATAGCCGTGCTCGTCGAAGGCGAAGTCGTCGGCGACCCCGCGCATCAGGGCCGGGACGCGCTCCTGGTGGGCGGCCGGGCCGAGGTCCCGGAAACCGGTGGCGAGGACGACGACATCGGCCTCGTGCTCCTCCGACTCCCCGGTGTTCAGCTCCTCGACGCGCATCCGGACCCCGTCCTCGCCGGCCTCCACCGCCCGCACCTGCCGGCTGCCGCTGACGAACACCCGCTGCTCGCCGTCGAGCCGCTGCTCGTAGATGAGCCGGTACAGCTCGCGCAGCACGTCGCCGTCGGCCGACGAGTAGTTCGTCAGCCGCATGAACCGGTCGATGGCGTCCTTCCGCTCGCGCGGCGCGCCGTAGTAGTACTCCGTGAAACCGGGGAAGTACCCTTCCTCGCTGAACGGACTGGTGTCCTTCTCGCGGAGCGTCAGCGACCGTACGAGCGTGGTCACTTGGGCGCGGGGGAACCGGTGGGAGAGGTCGAGGGTGAGCTCGACCGCGCTCTGGCTGCCGCCGACGACCGTCACCCTGCGCGGCACCACCCCCCGCTCCTCCAGCTCCTCCAGGGCCGGGAGGTAGCGCGTCAGGTGGAAGACCCGCGGGGAGTCCACCGCGTCGAACGGCTCCGGGACGTACGGGGCACGGCCGGTGCCGATCACGAGGACGCGCGCCTGAAGGGTCTCGCCGGAGGAGGCGGTCACGGTGTGGCACGGCCGGCCCTCGGCGTCACGGCCGAGGGAGACGCCGGTGACCCGCACCCCGTAGTCGACAAGGCGGTCGAAGTGCCCGGCGGCCCAGGTGACGTACTGCGCGTACTCCTTGCGCAGCGGGAACTCCATCGGGAGGTTGAGGTGGTCGAGCAACCGCCCGTTCTCGAAGAGGAAGTTGATGAAGCTGTAGCGGCTGCGCGGATTGCGCAGCGACACCAGGTCGCGCACGGGGTGGTTCTGGATGTCCGAGCCGTCGAGCATCATGGCGCTCTGCCAGGACGGGCCGGGACGGGCCTCCAGGAACCGTACGTCGAGGTCGTGGCCCTCTTCTTCCAGGGCGATGGCCAGGGCCAGGTTGGCCGGACCGAAGCCGATGCCGAGCACGTCGTGGCAGCGGGTCACTGTTCCCCCTTGAGGAAAGCGGATGGGAGTGGTGCGGTCGGGGCGCGGGCGCGGGGAGGCGCCGCCCGTAGGCGGTGGAGCCGGGCGACGCCGTCGGACGGTGCCGGGGTGGTGCCGGGGAGACGCGGTCAGGCGGTGTGGGGGCGGGTGGCGGCGAGAGCCGCGTCGGCGGAGACCGGGTCGGTGAGGACCGCGGCGGCGATGCGGCGGCCGGCCTCCGGCGCCGTCTTGACGCCGCCGCCGTTCAAGGCCCGCACCGCCCACACGCCCGGCACCCCGGTGCCCCGGAGCAGCCCGGGCGGGAGACCGTCGCCGCCGGGCACGTCGTAGGCGTCCGCGGCCCGGATCGTGTCGAGGTGCGGCGCCGTCGCCAGCCACGGGAAGTGGGCGGTGAGCGCGGCGACGGTCGCCCGCGCGTGCGCCGGGTCCGGCGGAGCGCCGACGGCGGAGCCCCAGACGAGGTGCGGCATGCCGATCAGCGTCCGGTCCGCGCCGACCGGCTTGGCGTAGAGCCCGGTCCGCAGGTCCACGAAGGTCGCGTGCGCCGGCACGTCCGGCCGGCGCCCGACGACGCTCACCTGGATCGACCGCGCACGGACCGGCACGTCCGGCCGAAGCCCGGACGGCGGGTCGGCCGCCCAGGGGCCGACCGCCGACACGACGGCCCCCGCCCGGACCGTACCCGCGTCGGTACGGACCACCGGACGGCCGCCGCGCGCCTCCACCGCCCGGACGCGCACCCCGCAGCGGACCACGGCGCCGTTCGCGGACGCCTGCGCCAGCCAGTCCGCCGTGACCTCGGCCGGCGCCACCCAGCCGGCCTCCGGCTCGACCAGCGCGACCCCGCTCGCCAGGCGGATCCCCGCCGCCTCGGCGGCCCCGGCCACCACGTGCGCCGTGGTGCCCAGCGCGCCGTTGATCCGCTCGGCGGCCGCCCGGAAGGCGGCCTCCTCGGCAGGTGCTGCGGCCGTCACCGCGCCGACCACGTGCAGCGGCGCCCGCCCCGAGGCCCACCGGCCGGGATCCCGGTAGGCGGCGAGCCCGGCCAGGGCCAGCTCGGCGACCACCGGGTCGGGGTCGAAGGCCCGCACCATGCCGCCGGAGCGGCCGGTGGCCCCGGCGGACGGACCGGGCGCCTGCTCCAGGACGACGACGGACGCGCCCCGGCGGGCCAGGTGGTGCGCGACGGCGGCGCCGGTGATCCCGGCGCCCACCACCACGACGTCCGCGCCGGCGGGAAGCTCCCCGCCGGGCGGGACGGCCGCCGGACCGGCGTCGCTCACGACCGTCCGCTCGCGGGTGCGGGTGCGGGTGCGGGTGCGACGGGCGCGGGCGCCGCGCACCGGCTGCCGGACGGCAGGAACGACCAGTCGGCCTCGCGTACCGGCTCGCCCGGCAGCCCCAGCCACTCCCAGACCCGCTGGGCGAGACCGGGCACGACCGGCCAGGCCAGAGCGGCGAACACCTTGGCCGCCAGGTACTCCAGGGCCAGGCTGGTACGCGCCTCCTCCGCCAGCGACGGGACCTCGCGCGCGGTCTCCTCCGTCGCCCGGAACTCGGCGCAGCGCTTCACGAAGGACTCCAGGAGGTCGACGTAACCGCGCGCGCTGAACGCCTCCGGCAGGACCAGACCGTCGAGTTGACGTGTGGTCAGATTGAGGCAGCGGTAGAACTCGCGGTGCGCGTCCGTCCACGCGCCGGTCCCCGGCACCAGGCCGTCGCCGTTCTTGTCGAGGGCCGCGAAGCCGTCCAGCCATGCCCGCGCGGCGAGGTACAGCGGGTCCTCGGCGAGCCGGCCGGCGCGCTCCTCGGTGATCCGGGTGACCCGCCCCTCCGGGGCGTCGCGCAGCAGCGCCAGGCGTACGGCGTCCGGCCCCGCCGCGGCGAGGGCGTCGTCGGCCCAGACCGCGTGGCCCCGGCTGGTGGAGAACTTCTCGTCGCCCAGGTGCAGGAACCGGTTGGTGACGAACGCGGCGGGCAGGTGCTCGCCGAGACCGGCGGCGAAGGCCAGGACCGGCAGCAGCACCGCGTAGTAGAAGCTGTTGTCGTAGCCGAGGAAGAGCGCGATCCGCGCCGGGCCGCCCTCCTCCGCCTCGGCCCGGGCGGCGTCCAGGAAGGTGAGCGCCAGGTCCGCCCAGGCGTCGAGGGCCTGCCCCTCACCCAGGCCGACGCCCCACTCGGTGGTCCTGGCCAGCCGGTACGGCGGCAGCCCCTCGTCGAGCAGGCGCTCGACCAGGATCCGCAGGTCGGGCGAGGCGGCGGCGGTCCGCAGGTACTCCCGCAGCTCCTCCGCGTGGGCGTTCAGATCCAGCCACAGCGCCCGCTCCGGACGGGTGACGGCCTCGGTGTCGCAGATCCGGCACCGCACGCCGGTGAGCTCCCGCGCCTCGCCCGGCCGACCGCACGCCTCGCAGATCTCCCCGTCGCTGGACGCCCCGCAGTGCGCGCAGGCCCCGCGGGCGAAGGCCTGGTGCAGGGAGAGGTCGCAGCTGGGGCAGTACGCCGTCTCCCGCTCCTCCTCCCGCACCGACGGCGAGGCGGTCACCCGGGCCAGCAGCTCCCGGATCCGGCCGGCGTGCTCCGGGTCCTTGGCCGGGCGGGTCAGCCGGTCGGCGTCCACACCGGCCGCGCGGAGGGTCGCCACGATCGCGTCGCCCTCGGCCGTGGCCACGTCGGCCGGGGCCGTACCGCGCAGGCGGGCGGCGGCGGCCACGTACGACTGGTGGTCGTCGGTGCCGGTGACGTACCGGGCCTCGCGGCCGGTGCTGCGCAGCGCGCGCACCAGCATGTCGGCGCGGACGTACGGACCCGCCAGATGGCCCAGGTGGAGGCCGCCGTTGGGCGTGGGCGGCGGGCAGAACACCAGAGTCCGATCAGCGAGCCGGTCGCGCGGCGGCGCCTTCTCCAGGACGGCGACGGCGCTCGGGATGTGCTCCCAGTAGACGGAGACGATGTCGAAGGGCTCGTCGTGGTCGTTGCGGATCTCGTGGAAGCCGAACGGCGACAGGTAGCAGACCTGGCCGGGGCCCAGCTCGCGCTCCTCGTCGCCGAGGACGACGGTGGCCCTGCCGGCCAGGACGATGAACATCTCGCCGTCCTGGTGGGCGTGGCGCTTCGAGACGGTGTGGCCGGGGACGCTGCCGAAGACGGAACCGAACGGCAGCCCCTCGATGTCGCTCGCGGACAGCATGGGTTGCAGGTGCATCTCGTAGGACCAGCTCATCGCCGACCGGTCGAAGGCACGCGTGATCAAGGAAGCCCCTAGAGGATGTGGAGGGTGGGGAGGAGAAGAAGGCGGAGGGGGTGGAGGAGGCGGTGTGACGCGGCGTCAGTCGCCGGTCCCCTGCCGCCCGGTCGCGCGGCGCAGCTGCGTCGGGGCGCCGTCGGCGTCGAAGGGCCGGCGGAACGAGAACGCGAACGGCGAAGGCCCGTGGTCGTGCAGGTGCTCAAGGCGGGCGCAGGCGTCCGCCCAGGTGGGGATCGTGTCGTCGGAGACCCACCAGGCCGCGTACGAGGGCCACTCGGGCTTCAGGAACCACTCGTGCCGCCGGCTCAGGGTGGAGCGGTGCAGGCCGGCGTAGGTGAAGGCGAGGACGGACTCCAGGTCGGTCCAGAGCGACAGGGTGGAGGCCCGGCTGTCGGTCTCGTCCGTCCGGCCGCCCGTGTAGAAGCGCGGGACCTCGAACTTCCCCCATTCCCCCCAGTCCCGCTGGAAGTTGGTGAGGTGGCTCTGGCCGGGGTCCTCCTTCGCTCGGGCGATGAACCCCGGGCTTTGCTCCGCCTCCTCGAACGTCGGCGGCGTCAGGTCGTCGAACTCCTGGACCTCGGGATTCCCGTACGGCTTCTTCAGGATCGCGAAAGTCGTGAAAGCGACGCGCGGCATCTTTCCCTGTCCTTCCTGGTGCTTTCCCGGTGCTTTTCCTGCGGAGGAGCCCGGATGCGGGGATCCCCGGAGCTATGCGCGTGCCGCGCCCGCCCGGCGGGCCATCAGGCCGCGCATGAACGCGCGCTGGAACTCGGCGGGCATGACCATCCGGCCGGTCAGCGCCAGATACGTCCGGCTCAGTTCCGGATCTCCGCAGATGGTCTCGAACATCCTCTGCCGGGTCGCCTCGTCCTTGCCGACCAGGGAGTCCCCGCAGATGCCCTCGGCGTGCGGCAGGAGGGCCTTCTCGAACCGCTGCCGGTAGTCGTCGAGCCCGGCCCGCACCCCGTCCGCGTCCAGGGACCGGCCGGCGAACGCGCGGGCGAGCAACTGGGCCGACAGGAGCGCGAATCCGCAGCCGACGCCGCTCATGGCGTCCAGCGAGAGCGCCGCGTCGCCGACGAACGGGACGGAGCCGGCGACCGGCCGGCGGATCAGGCTCGGATAGTCGGCGTACCCCAGCAGAGGGCCCTCCGGTACGGCGTCGGCCACCGAGGGCGCCGCGGCCAGCCCGTCGAAGTACTTCAGGAACTCCTGCATCCGGCCGTCCGCGCCGCGCCACCCCTCGACCCGCGACTTCTCCGCGAAGAGGACGAGCTCGGTGCGGCCGTCGACGAGCGGATAGGCGCAGGCCAGGTCGTGGTCGTTCATGACGAAGACCGACCGGCCGTCCTCGGGGGCCGCGATCCCGCGGAAGTAGCCGAAGAGCGCGGCCCGTTCGTTGGGGCGGCTCTCGGCCTCGTTGCCGAGCAGCCCGGCAAGGCGCGAGCGCCGCCCGTCCGCCGCCACCACCAGGCGGGCCCGGTACCGCCGGGGTCCGTGTGCGCCGTCGGTGTCGAGGGTCCAGCCGGAGGCGTCCTCCGTGACGCCCTCCACCCCGGTGGCCTCGACGAACCGGACGCCGTGTCGCCGCGCGGACTCCCGGATCGCGGGGTCGAGCACCCGCCGCTCCAGGTTGAGCGCGTACGAGTCCGGCCGCTCGGGGTCGTAACCGGTGCCGGGCGTGTCGACCACGCCGCCGGGCGTGACGAAGACGGCCTTGGTCGCCACCGACCAGGAGGGCTCGCGGAGATGGGCGAGGCCGAGGGCGGACAGGAGCGGGACCGCGTGCGGCTGGACGAAGTGGGTGCAGAGCTGCTTGTGGTACGACTCGGGCGTCGCCTTCCTCTCGAAGACCGCCACCCGGTACCCCATCGTGCCGAAGTGGACGGCGGCGGCGCAGCCGGCGAGGCTGCCGCCCACCACCGCCACGTCCAGCGGCGTGTCGTCGTGCTCCTCGGTGCTCACGGATCGGCTCCCCAACTCTCTGCTCGGGACGGCTGTTTCCTGTCTGCCGCTTACGGCGCCTAGCACCCGCAGCCGGTGTGGTGGGCGTGGGCCGGGGCGGCGTGGCCCTCGGTCGGGTGGCCGTCCCGCTTCCACCAGTCGAGGCCGCCGATCAGCTCCTTGACCCGGAAGCCCGCCGTCGCCAGCTTGATCGCCGTCTTGGTGGAGGCGTTGCAGCCGATGCCGTCGCAGTAGGTCACGTACAGCGGCGCCTTGGAGAGGCCGGCCAGCGACTCCTGGGAGATCGAGCGGTGCGGGATGCTGACGGCGCCGGGGATGTGCTCCGCCGCGTACGCCTCGCTGCTCCGCCCGTCGACGACGACGATGTCCTGCCCGGACGCGAGCGCGTCCCGGAGGTCCGCGGAGTCGGTCTCGTACGCCAGCTTGGCCTGGTAATAGGCCAGTTGGTCGTTCTGCTCCCGGGGCGCGGCCGGGATCTCCTCCGGCGCCGGCGCCTCCGGTTCGCCGAGGAAGCGGTCGGCGAGGGCGTACAGGTCGCCGAGGGTGCTGGGCGTGACGAGCGAGTCGGCGTGCTCGCCGAGGTCGACGCCGGCGTCCTCCAGGAGGGTGACGAGGACGCTGATGGTCAGGAGGGAGTCCAGGCCCAGCGTGTTGAGGGGGGTGGCGTCGGGCAGCGGGGCGAGGTCCACCGGCTTGCCGAGCGCCGCCTCCAGGTACGTGGCGACCTTGTCCTTGATCGTGTCGTTCACCGTGACGGTCATGTCTCCACCTCGTCAACCTCGTCGATGGGTTCGAAGGCGCCGTCGGCCGACAGCGCGAAGTACGGGGAGGGCGACCGCGAGGCCGCCGTGGCGAGCCGCCGGCCCAGGCCCCGCCCGTCGGGCGCCGGCGCCGACGGGCCCGGTGCCGAGGGGGCCCAGGCGAGCACGGCCGGGCGCAGGGGTTCGGGCAGGAGGCCGCGCAGGTGCTCGGGCAGGTCGGAGAGCGTCCGCCGTTCCTTCGAGACGACGACGAGGGCGACGGCGTCGCGGCCGCCGCGCCGGACCGCGGCGGCGGCCGCCCGCTCGACTCCGGGGCAGCTCAGGGCGGCCCGGTCGATCTCGTTCAGATGGGTGCGGCGGCCCGCCAGCCAGGTGATCCGTTCGTCGGCGTGGCGGCGCAGCACGAGGGCGCCGTCGGCGTCGTACCCGCAGACGTCCCCGGTGCGGAACCAGCGCGTCCCGTCGGCCTCGGCGACGAGCCGGCCGGTCTCCTCGGGCTGGTCGAAGTAGCCGCGCATGACCTGCGGGCCGCCGATCCAGAGCTCTCCCTCGGCGCCGGGTCCCCGGACCTCGGCCCCGTCCCGTACGAGCTTCGCCCGTACGCCTTTCAGCGGCCGGCCGACGGGGCAGGGCGCGGCGCTCTCGGTGTCCTCGGTCCTGACGGTGTGGGTGAGGCCGAAGATCGTGGCCTCGGGCGGGCCGAAGGACTGCACGAGCCGGGCGCCGGCGAGCCCTTGCGCCCAGGTGCGCAGGACGGAGGACGGGCAGACCTGAGCACCCGTCATGACCAGTTCGAGGTCGGGGAGTTTCTCCCGGGTGATCTGCCGCCCGTCGCCGGTGATCAGGTCGAGCAGCATCGTCACCGCGAGGAGGTGGGTGATCCGCTGCCGGGCGATCACCGACCGTATGACGGCACCCGCCGGGAGGCCCCGGAACTGGTGGACGAAGGCCCCCAGGGACAGAGGGAGCAAGGTGTCCAGGAGCGACACGTCGAAGTGGAAGGGGGAGAGGCTCAGGACGCGGGAGTCCGGGGTGAACCGCAGCACCTCGTCGTGGCCGGCGAAGTGGGCGAGCAGCCCGGCGACGCTGATCTCGGCGCCCTGCGGCTCGCCCGTCGCGCCGGAGGCGAAGACGATGTACGCGGCGTCCTCCGGCCCGTGGGCGATGGTGGTGTGCGGGGCTGCGGGCCCGTGGAGGACCGTGACCAGCCGTTCCCCGTCGAGCATCGGGATGCCGGGGAGTGTCGGGATGCCGGGGAGCGCCGCCTCCCGCCCGGCCGGTGTGATCACGGCGGCCGGGCGGAGCCGGTCGAGCAGCCCGTGGAGCCGGGGGCCGGGTTCGGCGGCGTCGAGCGGGACGTACACGGCGCCGCGCTTCCAGATGCCCAGGATGATCATGGGCATGACACTTCTTTTCTCGGTGAGGACCACGACCCGGTCGCCCGGCCCCACCCCCTGCCCGGCCAGCCATCCGGCGATCTTCAGGGCGCCCTGTTCGAGCTCGGCGAAGGTGTGCCGTACGGCTCCGTCGTCGATCGCGGTGCGGTCCGGCCACCTGCGTACCGGGGCCGCCAGCAGGTCGCCGAGGGCGGGCGGCGGACCGGCCGCGCCGGTCGTTCGGGCTGTCACGGTCGGCCCCTTTCCGTGCGTGGGGGTGCGGAGAGCGGGAAGGCGGTCCTGGCGATCTCGGCGACGGCGCTCCCGGCCGAGGCCAGCCGCCCGGCGTACAGGCAGAAGTCGTGCGGGAGGTCCGGGAAGTGCAGGTGCCGCAGGCCGGGGGAGCGGACGGCCATGAGCTCCGCCCAGGCGAGGCCCTCGTCGCGCAGCACGTCGCAGCCGGCGGTCACGATCGAACAGTCCGGCAGCCGCGCCAGGTCGCTCTCCGGCAGGTTCATCGGGTCGAAGTCGCGGGCCGAGAAGAAGGGTTCGAGGAACGAGGTGAAGAGCCGCATGGCGTCGCGGTCGAGGAAGTGGCCCTCGCCGAAAACCCGGTAGGAGGGGCGCTCCGTGCGCAGGTCGAGCACCGGGTAGACGAGGACGAGGCGCGAGAACACCCCCGGCAGGACACGCAGGCCGAGATAGAGCGCAAGCAGCCCGCCGACGCTGTCACCGGCCAGCACCACCGGACGGTCCGTCAGGGACCGGCAGCGGGAAGCGATGTGCCCGGCCAGCCGCTCCACCGACTCCTCGACGGTGTGCTCCGGCGCCTTCAGGTAGTCGAAGGCCTCCACCGGCGCCCCGAGGGCGTTCGCCAGCGTGCGTAAGAAGGGCTGGAAGACGGTGGTCGAGTAGTGGACCATCCCGCCGCCGTGGACGTACACGACCCACGGGCTGTCCGCCGCCTCCCGCGCCGGCCGGACGGTCACCCCCTGCTCGCCCGCCTCGACCGTCGCGCCGTCGCCCGGGTCCACGGCGCCGCCGAAACGGGCGATCCAGCGCTCGGCGTTGAGCCGGTCCTCCGCGAGCGAGCCGGTGTACCCCCGTACCGCCATGATCTTCCGGGCGGCGGCCAGACGCCCGAACTCGGCGTTCAGAGAAGCCGTTCCGGCGTCAGGCATGACCGTCCTCGTCGACGGCCTCGACGTCCCCGGCGGGCGTGAAGGCGAAGCGGGTCGCGCTCGTCTCCCCGGCCGCCTCGGCGAGCCGCCGCATCAGCGGCTTCTCGTCCGTCTTGCCCGTCGAGGAGAGGGTGAGTTCGGGCGACCAGGCGACGAGGGTCGGGAGCATGTACGAGGGCAGCAGCTCCCCCAGCCGCTTCTCCACGTCCGCCACCACCGCACGGTCCGGCGCCATCACCACGAGGGCGATCACGTCGTGGCCGTGGCGCGGCACGAGGGCGACGGCCGCCCGCTCGACACCGGGGCAGCTCAGCACCGTCTGCCGGATCTCACCGAGGTGGATCCGCCGGCCGGCCAGCTTCACCTCGTCGTCGTTCCGGCCGCGGAAGACGATGTCGCCGTTCTCGTCGTAGCTGCACAGGTCACCGGTGCGGTAGTGACGGACGCCGTCCACCTCGACCACGCGCCGCGCGGTCTCCTCCGGCTGCCCGTGGTAGCCGCGCATGACCTGCTCGCCGCCGATCCACAACTCGCCGATCCTGTCCGGATCATGGACCTCGGTCCCGTCGTCCATGATCCGTGCCGTGACCCCGCGCAGCGGTCGGCCGATCGGATACGCGCTCACGCGTTCCGGGTCGACCCGCTCGATCTCGTGGGCGACACAGACGATCGTCGCCTCGGTCGGCCCGTAGACGTTGATGACCCGCACCTCGGGCAGGCCGTCCTTCCAGACGTTGATGACACCGGGGTCGCAGACCTCCGCGCCCGTCATCACCATCTCCAGACGGGGGAAGTTCTCCCGGGTGACGTGCCGCCCGCCCTCGGTGATCATCGTCAACAGCGTGGACACCGCGATCAGATGGGTGATCCCCTCGCGGGCGATGACCGCCCGCATCACGGCACCGGCGTGCACGCCGCGGAACTGGTGGACGTACGCGCCCAGGGACAGCGGAAGCAGCGTGTCCTCGATCGACACGTCGAAGTGGAACGGGGAGAGGCTGAACACCCGTGACTCCGGCGTGAACCGCAGGATCTCGTTGTGGTTCCCGAAGTACGCGACCAGGTTGGCGACGGTGATCTCCACGCCCTTGGGCTCACCCGTGGAACCCGACGTGAAGATGATGTACGCCGTGGCGCCGGGCCGGTGCGGCACGGTCGGCCACTCCCGGGCCGGCCCCGCCAGGATCCCGTCCAGCTCCGTCCGGCCCGCCCACCGGAACCCGTCGGCCGTCGGCTCCCGGTCGTCCAGGGCGAGCACGACCCGCGGATCGAGGCGGTCGAGGAGGCCGCGCAGCCGCGGCACCGGGGCCGTACCGTCGAGCGGCACGTAGACGGCGCCGCACTTCCAGATCGCGACGGCCAGGACCGGCATCAGCGCGCTCTTCTCGGCGAGCACCGCCACCCGGTCGTCCGGCCCGACGCCCTGCCCGGCCAGCCAGGCCGCGAGCGTCCGGGCCCGCTGCTCCAGCTCCGCGAAGGTGAGACCGAGCCGCCCGTCGTGGAGCGCCTGCCGGTCCGGCCAGCGGATGGCCGCCGCGCGGACGAGGTCGCCGAGCGCGGGCGCCGGTCCCGCCTGGTCGGCCGGGTCGATCGACCACGGCGGCAGCGCGACCGCCGGAGCCTTCGGTGCCGGACCTTTCGATGCGGGGCCCTCCGGTATGGGACCCTCCGATACGGAACTCTTCGTCACGACAGGCCACGCACCCCGATGTCGTAGTGGAAACGGAGCTTGCTCCTGGTCCCGGCGCCCATGCGCCGGTAGAAGCCGATGCCGAGCTCGTTGTCCGGCGGCGTCTGCCACTCGGCCCAGCCGCAGCCCTCGGCGCGCGCGAACTCCCGCAGCCGCTCCAGGAAGACCCGCCCCAACCCGAGCCCGCGATACGGCTCCTGGAGGTAGAGGCAGTCCATGTAGGCGAACCGCTCGGCGCTCCAGGTGGCGAAGTCTGTGGTCACGGTCATGAAGCCGCACGGCTTCCCGCCGTCCGTCGCGACCCAGCCGTGCAGCGCGGGACGCTCCCCGAAGAACGCCGAATGCCAGCGCTCCACCTGCCCGTTCTCGTGGAACTCCGCCTTCTCGTACGCCGCGTGCTCGCGGCACAGCTCAAGGAGCGCGTCCAAGTGGTCCGGCCCGATCGGCCGGACCTCGATGTCGTGGTTCACACCCACCCCGAGAAGGTCGTGTCCAGGTACGCGCCGAGCGCCGCCCGGTCGGTGCTGCCGCGCGCCAGCACGGTGTTCACCCAGGCGTCGCGCTCGAACTTCACGATCTCCAGCTCCCAGACGCAGGCGATCAGAGCCCGCTGGGCGAGAGGCGCGAAAGCGGTCTCCCCCGCGGCGTCGACCACCGCCCCGCGCACCCAGTGCTTGAGCATGTCGGCGTCGTACCACTGGCTCACCAGCAGGTACGTGCCCTCCATTCCGTGGTGCAGGATCAGGAAGCCGGCCGGGTGGTCCCCGTCCCCCAGGGGCTCGGACAGCACCGTGGCCGCATGGTGCTCCAGCCACTCCGGCTTCGGGAGCTCACCGGACCGCTCGGGATCCGCGAACATCGCGTACGCCTTGAGGACCCGGCCGTTGACGTCCACCGGGGGAAGCGCCTTGACCAGGCGCGGCGAGTAGGTCAGAGGATTCATCGGGCGGTCTTCCCCGCCCGTCTTCCGTGTTCCGTGTCGCTCACGTGCTCTTGGCCTCCGGACTGTCGTGGATCGTCGGTACGGAAGTGCTCTGGGCGGCGGCGCGATGCGAGCATAGGGTGCGATCGGGCGCCGCGAAAGACCCTCGCTGACCTCCTCGTTTTCATGACGCACCGTCACTTTGCTTCTATGGCAACAAAGATGGGATGACCGATCGAAGAGCGGGGGGCGTGTGGCGTGTTCGCGTCTATCGCCGGACCGCTCCGACCGGTATTCATTCGGTGTCCGGGACGGCGGAACCCCCGGACCCGTACCATCCACCACGATCTCCGCCACGATCCACCACGATCGACGGTGTCACGACGAAGGGGAACGCATGCGATTCCGGCCACTGGCGAAGGGGCGCTCGTCCCTCGCCGCGACCTTCGGCGGGCTCCCGTCCGGCTTCTGGTGGCTCTGGACCGCTCAACTCGTCAACCGAGCCTGCGGGTTCGTGATGCCGCTGCTCGCCTTCTACGTCACCGAGGAGCTGCACCGCACCCCGGCCTTCGCCGGCTCCGTCGTGGCGGCGATCGGCGTCGGCTCGCTCGTGGCGGGACCGTTCGGAGGCGCCCTCGGCGACCGGTTCGGCCACAAACCGACCCTCGTCGGCGCCCTGGGCGCCACCGCCGTGAGCATGATCGCCCTCGCCTACGCGCGCTCGCCGTGGGCCCTGCTCCTCGGCGCCTTCGTCGTCGGCGTGGTCAGCAACGCGACGCGGCCCGCGCACAACGCGCTCATCTCCGACGTGATCTCCGGCCCGGACCAGGTCCGGGCCTACTCGCTCAACTTCTGGGCCATCAACGTCGGTTACTCCATCGCGATGCTCTCCGTCGGCCTCGTCGCCCTCACCGGCTACACCGCGCTCTTCTGGCTCAACGGCGCCACCACCCTGATCGGCGCCGTGATGATCGCGACGAAGGTCCCCGGCAAGGCCCCGGTCCCCGCGCCCCCGGACGCCGAGGAGGGCGAGGGCTTCGGCGCCGTCCTGCGCGACCGGAGCTTCGTGGCGTTCGTCGCCGCCCAGTTCCTCGTCCTCACGATCCTTCTCCAGTCCGAGAGCGGACTGCCGATCGCGATGGCCCAGGACGGGTTCTCGCCGAGCACCTTCGGTCAGGTCGCCGCGCTCAACGGCATCGTGATCGTCGCCGTGCAGCTGCCGCTCACCCGGCTCTCCAAGCGCTTCCCCGAGTCCTGGGTACTGGCCGGCTCGTCGGCGCTGATCGGCGTCGGCTACTCCGTCCTCCTCCTCGGCCACTCGGCCTGGATCTACGGCGCCTCCATCATCGTCTGGACCCTCGGCGAGATCGGCAACACCCCCACCAGCTTCGCCCTCGTGGCCCGCATCTCCCCCGAGCACCTGCGCGGCCGCTACCAGGGCCTCTACCAGGTCGCCTGGACCGGCTCCGCGGTCGTCGCGCCGCTGGTCGGCGGCTGGGTGATCCACACCTGGGGCGCGGCCCCGCTCTGGGTCGGCTGCCTCGTGGTCGCTCTCGCCGCGGCCACCGCGCAGTTCACCATCGGCACCCGCCTCACCCGCCGCGTCACCACCGAGGAGCAGGCCGCACCGGAACCCGCCCCCTCGGCCAAGGCCCCCGAGACGGGCTGAGCCCTCCCGGACGCGACCCCGTCACTGTGCCCCTTGCCCCTGCCCCAGGGGCAAGGGGCACAGTGGCCGCATGCACCAGGAGACGATCACCATCGGGGAACTCGCGGCCCGGACCGGACTCAGCCCCAAGGCCCTGCGGCTCTACGGAGAGCGGGGCCTGCTGCCACCCGCCCGCGTCGACCCCCGCACCTCGGTCCGCCACTACGGCCCCGGCCAGGTCGAACGGGCCCGCCGCATCGCCCTGCTGCGCGCCGCGGGCCTGCCGCTGGAGCGCATAGCCGCGGTCCTCGACGCGCCCGGCGAGGACGAGCCGGTACGCCTCCTCGACGCGTACTGGGACGAGCAGCGGGCCCTCCACGCGGCCCGCCGGGACGCGGTCGACTACGTACGCGCCGTGCTGGCGGGGCGGGAGCCGGCCCCGTACGAGATCGCCGAACGCGAGGTGCCCGAGCGGACGGTGCTGTGTATCCAGCGGCACGTGGACGCCGCCGCGCTGCCCGGCTTCCTCGCCGAGGCGAGCACCCTCCTCCTCGCCCGTCTGCGGGAAGCGGACGCCTGCCTGGCGGGTCCCCTCTTCGCCGTCCACCACGGCCTCGTCGGCGACGACTCCGACGGCCCGGTCGAGGTCTGCGCCCCCACGGAGGCCCCGGCGGGACCGGCGCCGGGGATCGGGGTACGGATCGAACCCGCGCACCGCGAGGCGTACATCGCCCTGACGAGCCGGGCCCGGGGCTATCCGGCGATGGCGGCGGCCCACCACGCCCTCGGCACCTGGCTCCTCCGCCACGGCCATGTCAGGACCGCCTCCCACCGCGAGGTGTACTACCCGAACTGGCCCGGCAGCGCGCCCGACGAGCACGTGGCGGACGTCGCCGTCCCGTTCCGGAGGGCCACCGCCCCGTGACCCGGAGGGAACGTCTCCGCCCGCCCGGCCGTCCTCTTCCCCGGAAACGGTGACCCATCGTGTGCGACCCGAGCGAGGTGCCATGCGGACGAACGACCCGGCTACGAACGACCCGGTCACGAACGACCCGGCCATGAACGGCCCGACCATGGACGAGCCGGCCGCGAACGCCCCGACCACCCTGGAGACGACCCTGGCCGACGGCCGGAAGATGACGCTCTCCCTCCCCGCCACCGACGCCGGCTGGGCCGCCGACGGCCTCGCGGCGCTCCGCCCGGTGCGGCCCACCCACACCGGCCGGGGCCAGGAACCGCCCGCCCTGCCCGAACGCCCCGCCCTCCCACTGGAGGTGGCCCTTCTGGGACTGGGGCTGTAGGCCCGGGGGAGGGGCCCGGCCGCGGTCCGCGTCCGGAGCGGGTGCCGTCCCCGGCCCGGCGTGGTGTGCTGGGGGAGAAGGGGGACCACCGCCTCACGAGGAGGAAGGGCCATGGCGATCCTCGTCCACGCCGTTCTCGACGGAATCAGCACGGACCAGTACGACACGCTCAACGCCAAGCTCCAGGCCATGCCCGGGCTCTTCGACGGCTGCATCTCGCACGCGTGCGTGGCGACCGACAGCGGCCTGGAGATCTTCGACCTCTGGGAGACCGAGGAGAAGATGAAGGCGTTCGCCGACAGGATGATGCCGATCGCGATCGACCTCGGCTGGCCGGAGGGGCCACAGCCGCGCGTGGTCTCCGTGCACAACTACTGGATCCCCGGCAGCGGCGGCTGACCGGCCCGGTCAGGGGCCGGCCGCCGCTGCCGGGCGGGCCGGGGGCGGCGCACCCTGGGGGACGAGGCACACGTCATGGGCCTCACGGGCCAGTTCGCGGCCCCGTCCGTCCGTCAGCCGGCCGGTGACCCGGTAGAGGCCCAGGTGCGCCCGGCCGACCGGCATGCGCAGCGGCGGAAGCCGCACCTCGTACGGGCCGCCGCAGCGGAAGCTGCCGAGCGCCGTCCGGGTGGTGGCCAGGATCCGGCCGTCACGGGCGCGCTCCTCCTCGAAGGCCAGCCCGTCGATGTCCAGGCCGAGCCGGAAGGTCAGCCCGAGGCTCACCACCGTGCCCTCCGCCAGGACCAGCGGCTCGACGGTCCCCTGGCCGCCCAGCGGCACCCCGAGACGGCCCTGATCCTCCGTGTGCAGCGACACGTCGAGGAGGCGGAAATCGGAATCGGAGCCGTTCACGACGTCACCACCTTCGGCCACGGGGCCCACGGCCGGCGCGGTGCCCCGGTCCGCCGCGCCGCCACGCCCGTACGGGCCCGGTACCGGTCCGGAAGGGCGCGCACCCGGTACTCCGCACGCCGCGGACGACGGGCCGCGCGCAGTACGGTCCGGGCCACGGCCTCCGGCCGGAGCCCCGGCGCCGCGGGCAGCCGCACGGCCGTGACGGCCACCCGGCTGCGGCGGCGCAGCAGCCCGCGGCGTACCGCCTCGGTGAACCCGTCGACCGCGTGCGCCTCCCCGTGGGGGGCCGGACCGACCTGTACGACGGTGCCCGCGTCGTACGGCAGCATGTGCCGCAGCGCCGCCCGGGTCCCGTCGACGCGGCCCGGACACGTGGCCTCAGGGAACGGCGCGAGGCCCGGCCCGAAGGCCGCGTTCACCCACACGTCCGGCGGGCCGAACCGCGCCGCGATCCGGTCCGCCGCCTCGTCCGCCCACCGGGGCACGGCCGGGTCGACCGGCACCACCAGCGCCTCGCCGCCCGCCCGCCGCACCTCCCCGGCCACCGCCTCAAGACCGGCCCGGTGCCGGGCGGGCAGCGCGACCCGGGCGCCCTGGGCGCCGAAGGCGCGGGCGACCGCCCGCCCCGCCCCGGAGCCCGCACCGGTGACCACCACGGTCCGCCCGGCGAACGGCCCCCGGCCGCGCCGGAGCGCCCGCAGCACCAGCAGGCCCTCCACGTACCCGATGACGTCCGACGCCCGGATCATGACCCGCGCTCCCTCTCCGGCGAGCTCGGCGAGCTCGGCGGACTCGGTGAACTCGGCGAACCCCGGCGGACCGCCGGGACCCGCTCCTACATGGGACCGGTGTACGGCGGGCCGGCACCGGCCGACGGCGGCGGGGGACCTTCGTACGGTGGGATGTCCTCGGTCGGCGTGGCGGGGGAGGCGGGCGTCGTGCCGCCGGCGCTCTCGGCCGGCCGGATCCGGCCGCGCCAGCCGCCGGTCGCGTGGTCGCGTTCCTCGATGAAGTCCTTGAACCGGTGCAGGTCCCCCTCGATCCGGTTCTCCACGAACCCCATCGCCTTCCCCGCCCGGTCCGCGACCCCGGAGGCCTCCACCTCCATCGACAGCCGCACGCGCGTGTGCTCCTCGTCCACCTTCTCGAACGTGACGACGCCCTTCTGCTTCACGTCCCCGCCGACCGTCCGCCACGCGATGCGCTCGTCGGGGAGCTGGTCGACGATCTCGGTGTCGAACTCACGGGTCGCCCCCGCGACCTTGGTCCGCCAGTGGCAGAGCCGGTCGTCGAGCTGCCGTACCTCCTCGACTCCGTCCATGAAGCGCGGGAACTCCTCGAACTGCGTCCACTGGTCGTAGACCTCGCGCAGCGGGGCCGTCACTTCGATCGTGTCGTGCACCATCTCGGTCATCTCCCTGGTCGGGCTGGTCCGGCGCAGCGCCTGTCGGCGCGCGGCTACCCGCCCCCGGACGCGGTAACCGTGCCCCTCCGCACCCGGCGCCAAGCAGGGGGCACGCGCGCGTGCCGGGCGCTCCGCCGGGTACCCGCGCCCGGACGAGGCCCGACGGCCCCGACGGCCCGACGGCCCCGACGGAGGGAAGCCCATGAGGATGATCAGACCGCCCGGCGTGTACGCGCCCCAGGGTGACACGCTCCTGCTCCTGGAGACCCTCGCCCGCGAGCGCCTGGAGCGCGGCGCGCGCACGCTCGACCTGTGCACCGGCACCGGGATCCTCGCCATCGCGGCGGCCCGCCGGGGCGCCCGGGCGACCGCCTCCGACATCGCCGCGACGGCCGTCACCACCGCCCGCTGCAACGCGCGCCTGCGCGGCTGCCGGGTCCGTGTGCTGCGGGGGGACCTCGCCGCACCGGTCGCGGGGGAGCGGTTCGACCTGGTGACCGCCAACCCGCCCTACGTACCCGCCCCTTCGCAGGAGCCGCCCCGCGCGGGCCCCGAGCGCGCGTGGGACGCGGGGCCCGACGGCCGGCTCCTCCTCGACCGGATCTGCGGCGCCGCGCCCCTCGTCCTCGCGCCCAGCGGCGTCCTGCTGCTCGTCCAGTCCTCGCTCAGCGGCATCGCCGCCACCCTCGCGGCCCTCCGCGCCGGAGGACTGCGGGCCGGGGTCGTCGCCCGCCGCGAGCAGCCGTACGGCCCCGTCATGACGGCCCGCGCCGTCTGGTTCGAGCGGCGCGGACTGGTCCCGCCGGGCACCCGCTCCGAGCAGCTCGTGGTCGTCCGGGCCGTCCGCATGCCCCGGCGGCACCCGGGAAGGCGCCCTGTGCCGGTGGCCGAGGACCGCCCCGGCCCCGCGGCACCCCACCGCCCCCGGGAGGCGCGATGACCCCGCACGCACCGCCGAACCGCGGCGCCGCCCTGTTCGACGTCGACGGCACCCTCGTCGACACCAACCACCTCCACACCCTGACCTGGTGGCTGGCGCTGCGGCAGCACGGCCACACGGTGCCGATGGCCCGGATCCACCGCGCCGTCGGCATGGGCGCCGACCGGCTCCTCGACGCCGTCCTCGGCCAGGGCCGCCGCTCCGACCAGGACGAGGCGATCGCGAACGCCCACGGCACGCTCTACGCCACCTGGTTCGACACCCTCGCCCCCTTCGAGGGCGCCGCGGAGCTGCTGCGTGCCACCGCCGCCCGGGGCTGGCGGATCGTGCTCGCCAGCTCGGCGTCGGAGGAGGAGGTGGCCGCCGTACGGGCCCGGCTCGGCGCCGACGACGTCATCGACGCGGCCACCTCCAGCGCCGACGTGTCCGTCACCAAACCCGCCCCCGACCTGGTGCGGGCCGCCCTCGACGCGGTGGGCGCCGAACCGGAGGACGCCGTCCTCGTCGGCGACACGGTCTGGGACGTCGAGGCCGCGGGCCGCGCCGGAGTCCCCTGCGTCGGACTCCTGACCGGCGGCACGACCCGCCGCGAACTGGAGGACGCCGGAGCCGTCGCCGTCCACGACGACCCCCTCACCCTCCTCCGCCACATCGACGCGGGACCCCTGGCCCGGCCCCCGCGCCGAGGCTCGTGACTCCGGTCACCCCAGCTCCTCCACCGCCACCCGCAGGTCGGCGACGAGCCCCGCGTACATCTCCTCCCGGTCCTGGTCCCGGGCCCGCAGGACCGCCGACGGATGGAGGGTGGGCACCACCCGTACATCGCCCTCCGCCTCCCCGTCCCCCTCGGGGTCCGGCAGCGGGACCGGCACGCCCCGGGCCTCCCCCACCCGGAAGGACGGCCCCAGCAGCGAGCGGCCCGCCGTCGCCCCCAGCGTCACCACGAGCTCGGGCCGGACGAGCCGGAGCTCCGCGAGCAGCCACGGCCGGCACGCCCGGGTCTCCCGCAGGGTCGGCGCCTTGTGGACGCGCCGCTTCCCCGTCTTCTCCGCGGTGAACTTGAAGTGCTTCACCGCGTTCGTGACGTACACCTCGTCCTCGTCGATCCCCGCCTCCCGCAGCGCCTTCGTCAGCAGCCGCCCGGCGGGCCCCACGAACGCCCGGCCCTCACGGTCCTCCTGGTCGCCCGGCTGCTCGCCCACCAGCATCAGCCGCGCGTCCGACGCACCCCGTCCGAAGACGGTCCCGGTCGCCTCCCGGTACAGCGGGCACCCCCGGCACCCCTCCGCCGCCCGCCGGTGCGCGGGCAGCCCGCCCCGCTCCGGCGGGAACGGCGTCGCGTCGTACGACTCCGGGCCGCGGCCGCCGCTCATGACCGCACCCCCGCCGCCCCGGCACGCGCGCGCGTGCCGACGGTGATCCGGAGCCCGTCACGGGGGCGGGTGGGAACGCGGCGGAGCGGGATGCGGGTGTCCTGCCCGGCCACGGCGAAGTCCAGCCGCGCGAGCTCCCGGGAGAGCCGGGCCAGCAGCACGACGGTGATGTCCTCGCCCGGGCAGCGGTGCCCCTCGGGCGGCCCGCCGCCCTGCGGGATCAGTCCGGCCGGGTGCGCGGAGGCGCCGAGGAAACGGTCCGGCACGAAGCGGTAGGGGTCCTCCCACAGGGCGGGGTCGTGGTTCTGCCCGAAGACGTCGAGGAGCAGCGGCGTCCCGCGCCCCACCCGTGTCCCGCCGTCGAGGACCAGACCGCGGGCGGCCAGCGCCCCGACGAACGGAGCGAAGGGATAGAAGCGGCGAACCTCGTGCGCGAAGGAGCGGGCGAGCCCGGCAGGGCCCTCGTCCCTCCCCTCCGGCTCCTCCGCGAGCCGCCGCCGCACGTCCGGCCGCCGGCTCATCGCGTACGCCGCGAACGTCGTGAACCAGGCGATCGCGACCGTGGGCCGCACGATGTTCAGGAGCTCCACGGCGGCCGTGTCCGGCGGAAGGAGCGAACCGTCCGCCTCCCGGTGCGCCACCACCGCCTCGAACGGCGTACGCGGCGGATCCCCGGCCCCGCCGCCGGAGCCGTCCTCCCGAGCCCGGACGACTGCCTCGCGCAGCAGGGCCTCCTGCCGCGCGCGGGCCCGCCGGGCGCGCAGATGGCGCGGCCCCGGCGTCGCGAAACCGTCCACCATCGCCACGCAGTCCCGCCCCAGCAGGGCGGTGGCCCCGTCGTCGTACCCCGGCAGACCGGCCCAGTCGCGGACCGCGCGGGCCAGGACGAGCGCGGCCTCGTCCAACAGCACGGCCTCGCGTCCCGGCACGCCGAGCCGCGCCCGGAACTCCCCGACCGTCCCGTCGGCCAGCGCGGCGACCCTCGACGGCTCCGTCAGCCAGGACAGGAAGAGCTCCTTCCGGACCCGGTGCCCGGCGCTGTCCAGGGTGTGCACCGCGCCCCGGCCGAAGAGCGTGTCGAGGACCGGCCCGGGGAGGGCGCCGGAGCGCAGGGCGTGCCGCTCGTCGTAGAAGAACGGCACGGCGCCGGGGCCGCGCAGCACCACCGCCGGGCGGCCGAACAGCCGGATCGGCAGCGGACCGGTCCCCGTCTCGGCCCCGGTACGGGGCGGCAGCCACCCGTATCCCTTCAGGAACAGGGCCACGGTCCGGTCGGCACCGGGCCACGACCGGCGGGTCAGGGGGTTCGACACGTCCACGGCTCGATCGCCTCCTCGGAGCGGGTACGGCGGGTACGGCGGGTACGGGAGCGCCCCCCCCGCGGCCGTCTGCGACTACCCGTCCCGGGCGGGGACACGCCCACCCCCTCCCGGGCATGCCGGGCCCGGGAGGGGGCATGCGCCAAGGCGTCCGTTCCGTGAGGCAGGCAGCCGTTACGGGCTCCGCCTCCCGCCCCCGCCCCGGAGGTGCGCCGTGGAACCCGTGCACGAGCAGCCCGCAGCAGCGAAGACGCCGACGCGGCCCGAGGACGGCCCCGGCCGCCCCGACCGCGCCCCGGCCCCCGCCCGTACCGTCCGCGTCACGCCCCTGGAGGAGGGACCGCTGCTGGTCGACGGCCCCGTGGAGGTCGTCATGCCGGACGGGACCGTGCGGCGCAGCGAGCGGCCCGTGGTCGCCCTGTGCCGGTGCCGCCGCAGCCTGCGGGACCCGTTCTGCGACACCAGCCACCGCCGCCGGTCCCGGCCCGGCCGCTCCGGCGGACCCTCGCCGGCACCGCCCGCCTGACGGCCATCCGCCCCGACACCGAGGAGGCCGCGCCATGACGACCACCGCACCGCGCGCCGAAGCCGGACGCCCGCCCGAGGGCGCCCCCGCGGGCACCGAGGGGGCCCCCGCCCTGCCCCCGGCCCGCGGCGAGCTCTCCGCCGCCGTGACCGGCCGGCTGCGCGGCAGGCCCGCCGCACTGCCGGGCCCCGGCGCCGTCGAGGCCGCCGATCCGTACGGCGAGGACGTCCAGCTGGCCCTGCACCTCTGCTACGAGCTCCACTACCGCGGCTTCGCGGGCGTGCCGGACACCGCCGAGGGAGACCTGGAGCTGCTGCGCCTGCGGGTCCTCCTGGAGGACCGCTTCGAGGAGGCGCTGCGCGCCGGGTGCGAGGGGAGCGCGAGGCCCGAGGAGGTCTTCGAGGCCCTCTTGACCGAGCCGCCGGACGGGCGGGGCGTCTCCCGCTTCCTGCTGCGCCACGGCACCCTGCGGCAGCTGCGGGAGTACGCGGTGCTCCGCTCCGTGCACCAGCTCCGCGAGTCCGATCCGCACGCCTGGGTGCTGCCCCGGCTGTGGGGCCGCGCCAAGGCCGGGATGGCGACCGTGCTGTACGAGGAGTTCGGCTGCGGCCGGGAGGAGCGGGTGCACGCCCGGCTCTACGCCGACCTGATGCGCGCCCTCGGGCTCGACCCCCGCTACGGCCACTACCTCCCCGTCGTCGGGGCGCCCGTCCTCGCCACCGCCAATCTGATGTCCCTCTTCGGGCTCCGCAGGGCCCGCCGGGGCGCCCTCGTCGGCCACTTCGCCGCCCTGGAGATCTCCTCCCCGCCCGCCGCGTCCTGGCACGCCGCCGCCCTGCGCCGGTGCGGCGCCGACGAGGCGGCCGCCCGCTTCTACGACGAGCACGTGGAGGCCGACGCCGTCCACGAGCAGCTGGTCCGGCGCGAGGTCGTCGGCGGACTGCTCGCCGAGGAACCCGGTCTCGCCGCCGACGTCGCCTTCGGCGCGCGGGCCACCGGCCTCCTGGAGGATGCCCTCGCCGAGTCCGTCGTCCGGGCCTGGCAGACCGGTGGCAGTGCCCTGCGCGCCCCGGTCGAGGAGACTGAGGAGATCGAGGAGGGGACGGAGGAGGAGGCATGAACCTCATGACACGGACCCGAGACGACGGCGGCGGAACCGCGGACGTGCTGCCGCCCGACCACACCCAGGCCATCCTGGAGGTCACCAAGGAGGTCGGCTCCGTCCTGAAGGGTTCCGGCTGCCCGTTCGCCCTGGTCGGCAGCGTCGCCGCGTACGCGTACGGCATCCCGGTCCGGCTCCAGCACGACGCCGACTTCGCGCTGCGCGCCGAGGACGCCGACACCGTCGTCGAACTGCTGCGCGAACGCGGCGTCCAGATCGTGGAGCCGCCGGAGGACTGGCTGGTGAAGGCCCGCAGCGGGGGAGAACAGATCGACCTGATCTTCGCCCTCGCGGGCCGGGCCGTCACCAGGGAACTCCTCGACCGTGCGTGGATCCTGCCGGTCGACTCCGTCCACCTGCCGGTGATCGACCCCACCGATCTGATGATCGGCCGCCTCGCGGCGCTCTCCGAGCACCACTGCGACTACGGCGCCCTGCTGCCCGTCGCACGCGGCCTGCGCGAACGCGTCGACTGGGACCGGGTCGCGGAGGAAACCCACGACCTGCCCATGGCGGCCGCCTTCCTCTACCTGCTCCGCCTCCTCGGCGTCCTCCCGCACACCCCCCAGACGGGAGGGGACCCGGCACGCGTGAGGCGCCCGGAAGAGCAACGGACGGAAGAGCAACGGACGGAAGAGCAACGGACGGAAGAGCAACGGACGGAAGAGCAACGGACGGAAGAGCAACGGATGGAAGGGCGACGTCCGGGCGAGGAGGCGAACGACCATGACTGAACGCCCTGAGCGACCGGAGCCGTACGAAGACCGGCCCCCCGGACCGGCGGCCTCGTCCGCACCCTCCTCGGTCCTCGACTCGGACACCGACGAGTACCGCATCGCCCGGCTGCGGGAGCGGCTCGCCGAGGACGGACCGGCCGAGCTCGGCGTGCAGGTGGAGCGGCGCGGCAGCGCCGTCCTGCTCACCGGGACCGTCCCCACCGCCGACCGGCGCGACGAGATCGTCGAGCTCGCCCACGCCACCCTCACCGGGTTCACGGTCCGCACGGAGATCGCCGTCGCCGGCTGTGACGCCCCCGACCACGGGGAGGAGCTGCCATGACTCTCCTCGGACCGGAACGGACCGCCCGACAGACCGCCCGACAGGCCGACGGGCAGAGCGACGGACAGACCGACGGGCAGGCCGTCGTCCGGGTGGCCGCGGTCGGCGACATCCACCTCGGCGAGGACTGCGCGGGCCTGCTCCGCCCCGCCTTCGAGGCCCTCCCCGGCTGCGCCGACCTGCTGCTGCTCGCCGGCGACCTGACCCGGCACGGCGACGTCGCCGAGGCCGAGGTGGTGGCCGGCGAGGTCGCGTCCCTGGGGATCCCCGTCGTCGCCGTCCTCGGCAACCACGACCACCACGCGGGCGAACCGGCCGAGGTCGCCCGGGTGCTCCGCGACGCCGGCGTGCGGGTCCTGGAGGGCGAGAGCACCGTCCTGCCCGTCGCGGGGCGCACGGTGGGCGTCGCCGGCGTGAAGGGCTTCTGCGGTGGCTTCGTCGGGCGCAGCGCCGGCGAGTTCGGCGAGCCCGAGATGAAGGAGTTCGTCCGTACGACCCGGCGGAGCGCCGAAGCGCTGGCCCGCGCACTCGCCGAACTGGGCGAGCACGGCTGCGCCGTCCGCATCGCGCTCACGCACTTCTCCCCGGTGCCCGACACCCTCGCGGGGGAGCCGCTGGAGATCTACCCGTTCCTCGGCAGCTACCTGCTGGCCGAGGCCATCGACGCCCAGGGCGCCGACCTCGCCGTCCACGGCCACGCCCACCTCGGGACCGAGCACGGCATGACGGCGGGCGGCGTCCGCGTCCGGAACGTCGCCCAGCCCGTCATCGACCACGCCTTCGCCCTCTACCGCCTCCCCCTCGACGGCCACGCCGGCGTCCCGGCCGGCCTCACCGCCCGCTACGACAACCGCTGACCCGGCCCCGGGCCGAGCCCGTTCAGCCTCCCCGCACCGAGCAGCGGTACGGTTCGTCCCCGCCGCCCTGCGGCTCGCAGCCGGCCGCCGTGACCAGCCGGCCCGCGTCGAACAGCGACAGGAACAGCGTGTCGCCGGTCATCCGCGGCAGCGCCTCGCTCCCGTAGACGTCGACCCCGCGCGGGAGGCCGGCCGTCGGCAGCTCCGCCTCGCGCAGCCCGGGCCCGCACGGGGCCTGCGCGTCCTCCTCGACCCGGTCGCGGGTCTCGGGGGCGAGCAGCGCGCAGGCGGTGCGGTGGTCCCCGGCCGCGACGGCGGCGGCGAACCGCCGTCCGGCGCCGGTCGCGCCGTCCTCGCGCGCCGCGAGCGCCCCGCGGCCGCTCAGCAGGAACGCGGCCAGCAGCACGCCGGCCGCGTAGGGGAGCGCCCTCGCCGTACGCCTCCCGGGGGTCACCGCCATGGGCCTCGCCCTGCCCATGACGGGCGCGCGGCCCCGAGACGCGGGGCCGCGCGCCGTACCGGCTTCACCCGATCGCGTACTCCTCCTGTCCCGCCGCCCGCTCAGTGGGCCGCGGCGCCGAACTCGGCGTGCTGCGTGCGGAGCGCGAAATCGGCCTCGTCCGGCGGCGGCCGGCCCAGGAAGCGACGCCGCGCCTCGGATCTGGCCTCCCGCATCAGGGTCCTGAACTCCTCATCGGTGAGCCTGCGTCGGCAGCCCGCGCCCGTGTCGGTCGCCCCGGGCCGAAGAAGTCCGCGCATCGCCCTCACCGTCCTTCCGCCCGGTCGTTCCTCTCGGTCCGCGTCTACCCGCCGCCCACCGGAACAGCCGTCCCCGTAAGCCGGTTTCGGACGCCGCCACCGGGTTACACGCGCGGCATGAAGACCTTTCCGCATGCCCTGCGGTCGGCCCTCCCCTCCGCCGAGGAGGGGCCCGGCCGTGTGCTGAGGGCGATGGACCGACTGGAGAAGTCCCCACGGGCCGACGGCCTCGCCGACGCCCTGCGGGGAACCGTACGGCGCCTGCCGCTCGGCGCCGCGCGCGACGGGCTGCACGGCCGCTGGCTCGGCCACCCCGTGCACCCCCTGCTGGTGCAGTTCCCGCTCGGCGCGTGGCTGTCGGCCGCCGTGCTCGACCTCGTACCCGGCGGACAGCGCGCGGCGCGGCTGCTCGTCGGCGCCGGGCTCGCGGGGGCGGGTCCCACGGCCCTCGCCGGCTGGGTCGACTGGGCCGAGATGCGGCGGCCGCAGCTGCGGGTGGGACTCGTGCACGCCGCCGCCAACAACGTGGGCGTGATCTGCTACGCAGTGTCCCTCACGGCCCGGTGCCGCGGCCACCACCGGCGCGGCCGGCTCTGGGGCTTCGGCGGCCTCGCCGCCGTCTCGGTGGGCGGCGCCCTCGGCGGACACCTCGCCTACCGGCAGGCCGCCGGGACCAACCACGCCGAACAGGTCCCCGCGCTCACCCCGCCCGGCTGGCATCCGGTGGCGGCCCTGGCCGACCTCCCGCCCGGCCGGCCGCACCGCGGCCACGTCGGCGAGACGGCCGTGGTCCTCGTCCGCACCGACGACGACACGGTCCGTGCCCTCGCGGAACGGTGCAGCCACATGGCCGGGCCGCTGGCCGACGGCGAGGTCGTCGACGGCTGCCTCGTCTGCCCCTGGCACGGCAGCACCTTCCGCCTCGACGACGGCTGGAACGTCACAGGACCCGCCACCGCCCCGCAGCCCGCCTTCGACACCCGGATCGTCGACGGCCGCGTGGAGGTCCGGCTCCGCGCCTAGAACTCCCCGGCGGGCGAACGGGGAGTTAGGGTGAAGCGCCCCCGGACCCCGCCCCGAAAGGCCGCCCATGAGCGAGCAGACCACCAGCCCCGCCGTCCGCCGTGTCGACGAACGGCACCGGTACGAGATCCTCGTCGACGGGGTGCGGGCCGGGCTCACCGCGTACCGGGACCGCGACGACCGGCGGGTGTTCTTCCACACCGAGGTCGACGACGCCTACGCGGGGCAGGGGCTCGCCGGGATCCTCGTCGAACAGGCGCTGAACGACGTGCGCGCCTCGGGGATGCGGATCGTGCCGGTCTGCCCGTACGTCGCCAAGTTCCTGAAGAAGCACGAGGAGTTCGCCGACCTCGTGGACCCGGTGACCCCCGAGGTCCTCGAATGGCTGGACGCCCGGCTCAAGCGCTAGGCGTGTCCTTCGGGTGCTCGGCCTCCCGCAGCGCGGTGCGCAGCGCGGCGACCCCGGCGGCGTCGAGGTTCTCCACGAAGCGGGTCAGGGTGGCCGTGCGGTCCTCGCCGGCGCCCAGGGCGTCCTCCATGAGGGCGGCGGCGTACGCCTCGCGGGTGGCGGCGGCCCGGTAGAGCCAGATCCGGCCCTCGCGGGTGCGGGTGAGGTGGCCCTTGTGGAAGAGGATGCCGGTCACCGTGGTGACCGTGGTGTAGGCGAGGGTGCGGTGGCGGTTGAGGTCGTCGACGATCTCGCGCACGGTGGCGGGGCGCCGCCACCGCCAGAAGCGGTCCATGATCTCCGCCTCCAACTCCCCGAGCCGACGCATGCGTCCCTGCCCTCCCCACCGACCCCGCGACCGGCCCCATGGTAGTCGGGCCGGTCGCGGGGGGTTCGGCGCTGACGCCGTCATACGCCGTCATACGCCGTGTGTGCCGTCAGACGCCGCCAGGACCCGGGACCGCCCGTGCCCGCTCGTTGCGCCGCCAGTCGGACCACAGCACGTCGTCCCCGCAGTAGACGCAGGAAGGGCCGAAGAAGAAGCCGCGCGCGTTCTCGTCGCCCATCAGCCAGAACCGCAGCCACGCGGTCGTCGGGGCACGGAAGTCCCCGCCGTCCCCGATGGACGACAGATGGCCGGCGCCCCGCACCTCCCCGTACACGGCGGGCAGATGGCCCGAGTCCCGGTACATCGCCTTGACCAGGGCCGGCCACACCGTCAGGTCCCGCTGCCCGGCCAGGTAGAAGACCGGTACGTCGATGAGGTCGGGGTCGGTCAGCGGCCCCGGCTGGATCGGGACGGCCGTGTCCACGCGGGCGTCGACCGCCGCGTTCACCGCCGCCGCCCCGCCCTGCGAATGGCCCGCCGAGCCGATGTGCTCCAGATCCACCTTCCCGAAGTACACGCTGTCCGGATCGGCGTTCCGCCGCTCCAGGACGTCGATCCCCGCCCGCATGCTGATCGCGAAGTTCGAGGTGGGCGTGTTGGCCGCGGCGACGATGAAGCCGTGGCTCGCCCAGTGCCGCAGCAGCGAGCTGTAGATCCCGGGCACCGCCCCCGTACCGTTCCCCCAGATCACCACCGGGTGCCGCTCACCCGTCCGCCCCATGTCCCGCGGGCGGTAGAAGGTGTGCACCACCTCGATGTCGACCTCCACCTCGTACGGACCCGACCGGTCCCAGGCGGTGCCCACCGACGGAATGCCGCCGCCCGTCGTCGCGGCGGCGGTACCGGCCGCGGCGGCCGGTGTCATGCCGAGCGCCAGCAGGACGGCGAGCAATACGCCGCCGAGCAGACGGCTCCTTCTCCCTGGCATGGGAACTCCTCCGTGCTTCCGTACGGTCGCGCGTCCTCGCGACCGTGGCCAGGGACATGGTGGAGCGGCCCGCCCCGCGTGTCTGTGCCCAGGAGCCCAGTCCTGCGCCGGCCGACTTGTGCACCTGCACAGCACGCCCTTCGCCGCCTCGCGAAACCCCTTTCACCAAAACGGAGTTGAGGGGGCGGGGGAGGGGGTGGGCGAGGTCCTGGGGGAAGCCCCGGGGCCTCGGGAGGGGCCGCGTTGACGCCGCCGGTTGACTTGTGTGACGGCAGGAACGGATTGTCAAGGGAGGGCGGCCGGGCCCGACGTGGCCGGAACGCGTGCCATCCGATCGGGGCGCCGACCGACCCCGTCGCCCCCACCGGCCCACATGCCGCCGTACCCCCGGACACCGTGGCGGAAAGCCAACGGGTCGGCCGGTAAACCAGCACCGAAACAAGATCACCGCATCGAGGTAATGCCCCCCGTCTCCCCGGGCGGGCCGCGCTGACGGGCCACTACTGTTCCCCGCGTCTGGACGGATGACCAACGGATGACCAGACGCCCCATTCCTCCTCCCCGACGACGGGTCCGGCGTGCCGCCGTGCCCGGTCACCACCCTCAGCTCGAAGGAGAGCCCGGTCCGATGACCGTCGACACCAGCCCGGAAGCCCAGGCGGCGCCCCCGCAGCAGTCCCTCAGCACCCACGCCGCGCGGAACCTCGCCACCACCACCAAGTCCGTCCCGCAGATGCAGGAGATCACCTCCCGCTGGCTGCTGCGGATGCTCCCCTGGGTCGAGACCAAGGGCGGCGCCTACCGGGTCAACCGCCGGCTCAGCTACACCGTCGGCGACGGCCGCGTGGAGTTCGTCCAGGACGGCGCCACCGTCCGCGTCATCCCCCGCGAGCTCGGCGAACTCGCCCTGCTGCGCGGCTTCGAGGACGACGAGGTGCTCACCGCGCTCGCCGGCCGCTGTGTCCAGCGGGACTTCTCCGCCGGCGACATCATCGTCACCCGCGGCAACGCGGCCGGCGAGATCCACCTCCTCGCGCACGGCCGCATCACCCAGACCTCCGAAGGCCCCTACGGTGACGACATCACCGTCGCCGTCCTCGGCGACGGCGACCGCTTCGGCGAGAACGCCCTCCTCGACGCCGACGCCACCTGGGACTACACCGCCACCGCCGAGACCGCCGGCACCCTCCTCACCCTCTCCCGCGCCGACTTCGCCGCCGTGATGGCCGGCTCCCCGGCCCTCCAGGCCCACATCGAGGAGTTCAGCAGCCTCCCCGAGCAGGCGCAGAACAAGCACGGCGAGGCCGAGATCGCCATGTCCGCCGGCCACGTCGGCGAGGCCGTGCTCCCCGGCGCCTTCGTGGACTACGAGCTCAAGCCGCGCGAGTACGAACTCTCCGTCGCCCAGACCGTCCTGAAGGTCCACACCCGCGTCGCCGACCTCTACAACGGCCCGATGAACCAGACGGAGGAACAGCTCCGCCTGACCATCGAGGCCCTCCGCGAGCGCCAGGAGTACGAGCTCGTCAACAACCGCGAGTTCGGCCTCCTCCACAACGCCGACTTCAAGCAGCGCATCCAGACCCACTCCGGCCCGCCCACCCCGGACGACATGGACGAGCTGCTCTCCCGCCGCCGGGGCACCAAGCTCTTCCTCGCCCACCCGCGCACCATCGCCGCCATCGGCCGCGAGTTCAACGCCCGCGGCCTCTACCCGGACCACGTCGACCTCGGCGGCCAGTCCGTCCCGGCCTGGCGCGGCGTCCCGATCCTGCCCTGCAACAAGATCCCGATCACCAAGGAGCAGACCAGCTCCATCATCGCCATGCGTACCGGCGAGGAGAACCAGGGCGTCATCGGCCTGCGCCAGACCGGCATCCCGGAGGAGTACGAGCCCGGCCTGTCCGTCCGCTTCATGGGCATCAGCGAGCAGGCGATCATGTCGTACCTCGTCACCACCTACTACTCCGCCGCCGTCCTCGTCCCCGACGCCCTCGGCGTGATGGAGAACGTGCAGATCGCCCGCCGCCGCGACTGACCCCCTCCTCCGTCCCGGACCCGGGACAGCCCACCCCACGCAGCAAGGAGCCACGGATGCCCGACCCCGGGTCCTCCCCCCTGCCGACGGGCCTCCCGGCCCCGGCGGCCCGTCTCGGGGCCGACGTCCTCGCCCGGGCCCTCGCCGGCCCGGCCGCCGAGGCCCCGGCCCCTGAGGCCGCACCGCGCTGGATCCCCGGCGGACCCAGCGGGCTCGGCACGGCCAGCGTCTCGTTCGCCCGTCCGGCACCGGTCCCGGTGCCGGACGGGGAACCCGGCCCCCTGACGGAGCCGGAGCCGCCCGCCGCCCCCTCGGCGGCGGAGGGCCGGCCCATCCCGGGCCTCTACTTCCACCCGATCCCCGACCCCGACCCCGCCCGGGTGGACGAGGTCAGCCGCCGGATCAAGGACTGGGCCGTCGACGAGGTCCAGCTCTACCCGGAGGAATGGGAAGGCCAGTTCGACGGCTTCTCCGTCGGGCGCTACATGGTGGCCTGCCACCCCGACGCCCCGACCGTCGACCACGTCATGCTCGCCACCCGGCTCATGGTCGCGGAGAACGCCGTCGACGACTGCTACTGCGAGGACCACGGCGGCTCGCCGATCGGCCTCGGCGGCCGCCTCCTCATGGCCCACACCGCGCTCGACCCCCTCCACACCACCCCGGAGTACGCCCCGGGGTGGGCGGAGTCCCTCGGCTCGGACGCCCCGCGCCGCGCCTACCGCTCCGCCATGGAGTACTTCGTCCGCGCGGCCTCGCCCTCCCAGGCGGACCGCTTCCGCCACGACATGGCCCGCCTCCACATGGGCTACCTCGCCGAGGCGGCCTGGGCCGAGACCGGCCACATGCCGGAGGTGTGGGAGTACCTGGCCATGCGCCAGTTCAACAACTTCCGCCCCTGCCCCACCATCACCGACACCGTCGGCGGCTACGAACTGCCGGCGGACCTCCACGCCAGGCCTGAGACACAGCGGGTCATCGCCCTCGCGGGCAACGCGACCACCATCGTCAACGACCTGTACTCGTACACCAAGGAACTCGCGAGCCCCGGCACCCACCTCAACCTGCCGGTGGTGCTCGCGGAGCGCGAGAAGCTCTCCGAACGCGACGCCTACCTCAAGGCGGTCGAGGTCCACAACGACCTCATGCACGCCTTCGAGGCCGCCGCCGCCGAACTGGCCGCCACCTGCCCCGTCCCCACCATGCTGCGCTTCCTCAAGGGCGTCGCCACCTGGGTCGACGGCAACCACTACTGGCACCAGACCAACACGTTCCGCTACAGCCTGCCCGACTTCTGGTAAGCACCTTCCGCCAAGAAATGGATTCCTCTGTGACCACCGAGCTGACCGCCCCCGACGCCGCCATGACCATCCCCGGCCCGGCGACCCCGTACCAGGGCGACATCGCCCGCTACTGGAACGCCGAGGCCCGGCCCGTGAACCTGCGCCTCGGTGACGTGGACGGCCTCTACCACCACCACTACGGCATCGGCGCCGTCGACCACGCCTCCCTCGGCACCCCCGAGGACAGCGAGTACGAGAAGAAGCTGATCGCCGAACTGCACCGCCTCGAGTCCGCCCAGACCGAGGTCCTCCTCGACCACCTCGGCCCGATCACCGCCGCCGACACCCTCGTCGACGCCGGCTGCGGACGCGGCGGATCGAGCGTCATGGCCCACCAGCGCTTCGGCTGCAAGGTCGAGGGCGTCACCCTCTCCTCCACCCAGGCCGACTTCGGCAACAAGCGCGCCCGCGAACTCGGCATCGACAGCCACGTCCGCGCCCAGGTCTGCAACATGCTCGACACCCCGTTCGAGAAGGGCTCCATCGCGGCCTCCTGGAACAACGAGTCCAGCATGTACGTCGACCTCGACGACCTCATGGCCGAGCACGCCCGCTTCCTCAAGGTCGGCGGCCGCTACGTCACCATCACCGGCTGCTGGAACCCCAAGTACGGCCAGCCCTCCAAGTGGGTCTCCCAGATCAACGCCCACTTCGAGTGCAACATCCACTCGCGCCGCGAGTACCTCAAGGCGATGGCCGACAACCGCCTGGTGCCCCAGGCCGTGATCGACCTGACCCCCGACACGCTGCCCTACTGGGAGCTGCGCGCCACCTCGTCGCTGGTCACCGGCATCGAGGAGGCGTTCATCGAGTCGTACAAGGACGGCTCCTTCCAGTACGTGCTGATCGCCGCCGACCGCGTCTGATCCCCTGCGTGGCCGGTCCGGGGCCGGGCCCGTCCTCCCGGACGGACCCGGCCCTCAGCGCGCCCCGGCCCGGGCCGCGTTCCACCCCGCCAGCTCCGCCGGACGATCGGTGATCACCCCGTCCACACCGAGCCCCGCCAGCACCCGCCAGCGCGCCGGATCGTCCACGGTCCACACGTTCACCGCCACCCCCGCCGCGCGCAGCTCCGCCACCACCCCCGGACGGGCCGACAGCGCTCCGTCCGACACGTGGTACCCGGTCAGCCCCAGCTCCCGGGCCACCGCCACCGGATCCGCGTCGAGCCGGTCCCGCAGCAGCGCCAGCGGCAACTCCGGCGCCAGCTCCCGCACCTGGCGCAGCGACGCCGCGTCGAAGCTCTGCACCACCACCCGGTCCGCCATCCGCTGCTCCCGCACGTCCCGCACGATCCGCTCCACCTCCGCCCGCGAGTGCCACCCCTTGACCTCCAGGAGCAGCCGCCCGCCCCGCACCCGCAGATCCGCCAGCTGCGCCGCCAGCGTCGGCACCCGGGCGCCCGCGTAGGCCGGGGCGAACCAGGAACCGGCGTCCAGCGCGTCCAGCTGCGCCGAGGTCAGCGACCGCACCGGACCCGTACCGTCGGTCGTCCGGTCCACCGTGGCGTCGTGCATCACGTACGGCACCCCGTCCCGGCTCGGCCGGACGTCGCTCTCGATCCACTCCGCCCCGCCCCGCCGCGCCACCTCGCCCGCCACCAGCGTGTTCTCCGGGGCCGCCGAGGACGCGCCCCGGTGGGCGATCACCGTCAGCGCGGTGGGAGCGGGGGCCGCGGGCGCGGGCGCGGAGACGAGGAGGGCCGCGACCAGCGCGGCACAGGAGACCGCGGCGCGCCGGCGGAGTCGTACGGACGTCACGGCGGGCCAGCCTAACCACCGCCCCCGGTGACCCGGCCGCGACGCACCGGCGCCGAACCCTTCGGTGACACGTCCGGGTCTGCGGCATCGTGGGAGGGCGTCCGGAGCCGCGCCACCGGGGGACGACGGCCGGGCGGAGAGAACAGGGAGACCCGACCCATGGACCACGGGACAAGACCGAGACCCGACGACCCGCCACGGGTGGCAGGACCGGACCGGCCGGGACGCGGCCGGGGCGTGCTCGAAGGGGCCTTCGCCCTGCTCGGCGCGCTGCGCCGGTGCGGCGACGAGGCGGGCGTCACCGAACTCGCCCTCGCCTGCGGGGTGCCCAAGGGCAGCGCCCACCGCCTGCTCGACCAGCTCGTCACCCTCGGCGCGGTGGAGCGGCACGGCTCCCGCTACCGCGTCGGCCCCCAGCTCTACCGGCTCGGCCAGGGCTGGGAGCCGCACCCGGGCCTGCGGCTCGCCGCCCGGCCGCCGGTGCAACGGCTGCGGGCCGCGACCGGCGCCAGCGTCGTCCTCGCCGTCCTGCGCGAGGACCAGGCCCTCGTCGTCGCCTCGGCCCCGGGCGAGCTCGAACCCCTGGTGCCGGTACGGAACGGCACCGCCTTCCGGCTCGACACCGCCGCCGGACACGCCCTGCGCGGACCCCTCCGGGGCGGCGCCGTCCTCGACCGCGAGGACGTGATGGACGGCGTCTGCTGCGCCGCCTTCCCGGTACGCGGCCGGGACGGGCGTACCGTCGCCGCGCTCGCCGCCATGGTGCCGTCCGGACGGCGGCTCGACGTCCTCGCCGAGGCCGTCGCCGCCGCCGGGGCCGCGCTCGGCCGCGCCCTGGCCCGGGGCGTACCGCACCGTGCCGTCCCGCCCGCCGCACTCGCCCCCTGACCTCCTCCCGTCAACTTCCTCCTTCGCGCGTTCCGTTCAGCGGAACGCGCGTAGAACGGAACAGGGGAGGGGCGGCACAGTGAGGGACGTGCCGGGGGAACGGCACGGAACGGAAAACAGGAACGCACACCTTCGGGGGACACCCACCATGCGCAAGAACCGGATCGCACGCCTCGCCGTCACCACCCTCCTCGGGCTCGGCAGCCTCGGCGCCTTCGCCGGCACCGCCCACGCCGAGCCGATCGACTACGTGCTGATCGAACTCTTCGAGCTGCACTGCCAGAAGAACAGCGAGGGCGACCACGACGAGGCCTACCTCAAGATCACCGACGCCAACGGCAACGCCGTCAAGGTCTGGCCGGGCAACGGCCTCAAGTACCAGACCATGGGCACCGGTTACGTCCGCTCCATGGCGGACGGCAACGGCAGCGCCACCCTCATCCTCGGCAAGGAGCAGGCCCGCACCCTGACCCTGTGGGACTACGACTCCACCAGCAGCGACGACAAGCTCGGCGCCACCCTCGTCACCGGCAGCGAGGTCGGCGCGGAGACCCAGTGGCGCACCGTCGAGGGCTCCGGCGGCATCTACGTCATCGGCTACCGTGTGGTCGACATCTGACAGACGCTCAAGAAGCGCTGAGGGCCGTGCCGGTGAACCGGCACGGCCCTCTTCCACGTCCGCTCAGACCGCGTCGGGCGCGTGCAGCTCGCCCGAGCGCGCCACCCGCGCGTACCAGCGGGCGCTGGTCTTCGGGGTGCGCACCAGGGTGTCGTAGTCGACGTGGACCATACCGAACCGCTTCGCATAGCCGTACGCCCACTCGAAGTTGTCGAGCAGCGACCACAGGAAGTAGCCGCGCACGTCGATGCCGTCGGCCATCGCCCGGTGCACCGCCTCCAGGTGCGCGTGGACGTACGCGGTGCGCTCGGGGTCGTGCACCCCGCCGTCCTCGCCGACCACGTCCTCGTACGCGGCACCGTTCTCGCTGATCACCAGCGGCAGCCCCGGGTACGCCTCCGAGGTCCGGCGCAGCAGGTCGTACAGGCCGCTCGGGTCGACCGGCCAGCCCATCGCCGTCCGCTCGCCGGGCGCGCGGTGGAAGGCGACCGAGTCGGCGCCCGGCCACGGCGAGTGGGCGCTGTCGCCGTGCCCGTCGTCCTGCGGCTTCTCCTCGCCCTCGGCGACGTGCGCCACCAGCGTCGGCGCGTAGTAGTTGATGGCCAGGAAGTCCAGCGGCTGGTTCGCCGTCGCCGTGTCGCCGTCCTGGACGAAGGACCAGTCGGTGAGGTGCCGGGTGTCGGCGATCAGGTCCTCGGGGTAGGCGCCCTCCAGCATCGGACCGAGCCAGACCCGGTTGCCGACCGCGTCGATCCGGCGGGCCGCCTCCAGGTCCTCGGCCGAGGCGGAGCGCGGCCGCACCTCGTGCAGGTTGAGCGAGACCGCGATCTGACGGTCCGTCGGCAGGGCGGCGCGCAGCGCCTGGACCGCGAGGCCGTGGCCGAGGTTGAGGTGGTGGGCGGCGCGCAGCGCGGCGACCGGGTCGGTGCGGCCGGGGGCGTGCACCCCGGAGCCGTACCCGAGGAAGGCACTGCACCAGGGCTCGTTGAGCGTCGTCCACCGCTTGACCCGGTCGCCGACGGCGCCGGCGACGATCCCCGCGTACTCGGCGAACCGCTCGGCCGTGGCGCGCTCGGGCCAGCCGCCCGCGTCCTCCAACTCCTGCGGCAGGTCCCAGTGGTAGAGGGTGAGGGCCGGCTCGATGCCGGCGGCGAGCAGCTCGTCCACCAGGGCCCGGTAGAAGTCCAGGCCCTTCTGGACGGCCGGGCCCCGGCCGGTGGGCTGGACCCGGGACCAGGAGACGGAGAACCGGTAGGCGTTCAGGCCGAGTTCGGCCATGAGGGCGACGTCCTCGCGGAACCGGTGGTAGTGGTCGACGGCCACGTCGCCGGTATGGCCCTCGAAGACCTTGCCGGGGGTGTGCGAGAAGGTGTCCCAGATGGAGGGGGTGCGGCCGTCCTCGCGGGCCGCCCCCTCGATCTGGTAGGCGGCGGTGGCCGCCCCCCAGAGGAAGTCGGAGGGGAACTGGCGGATGGCGGTGAGCGGCCGGGTTTCGGACGCGGTCATAGGAGAGCGCTCCCAACGCGGGGTACGGGTCGGCCCGTCCGGGTCCGGCGACTGCGGCGGACCCGGACGGCCGACGTGAAGGCGGTACGGAGAGGGGCGGGGCCGGTCAGCTCTTGACCGCGCCGGCGGTGATGCCGCCCACGATGTGCTTGCCCAGGAAGGCGAAGACGAGCAGCAGCGGCACGGTCGAGATCAGCGCGCCGGTCAGCACGATCGCGTGGTCCACCGTGTGGTTGCCCGCGCCGAGCCCGGCGAGCGCGACCTGGAGGGTGGGGTTGCCGTCCGGGGTGAGCGCGATGAACGGCCAGAAGAAGTCGTTCCACGCCTGGACGAAGACGAGCATGCCGAGCACGGCCATGGCCGGCCGGGCGACCGGGAAGACGACGTGCCAGATGATCCGCAGGCTGTGCGCCCCGTCCATCCGGGCCGCCTCCACCAGCTCGACGGGCAGCGCCTCAAGGAGGAACTGGCGCATGAAGAAGACGCCGAAGGCCGCGACGAGCGAGGGCAGGACCACCGACTGGAGCTGGTCGAACCAGCCGAGGTCGGTGATGATCTGGTACAGCGGAATGACGCTGAGCTGCGGCGGGATCGTCATGGTGGCGACCACGAGCGAGAGCAGCATGCCGCGGCCCTTGAAGGGCAGTTTGGCGAAGGCGAAGCCGGCGAGCGTCGAGAAGAGGACGGTGGAGCCGGCCACCAGGCTCGCCACGACCGTCGTGTTGATCAGCGCCTCGCCCATGTCGACCTGGTCCCAGGCGAAGCTGAGGTTGTCGAGCAGCCGGGAACCGGGCAGCAGCGGGGCGGGCGCCTGGACCACGCGCTCGCCGGTGTGCGAGGCGGCGACGAGGTTCCAGTACAGCGGGAAGAGGGAGACGAAGGCCGCCACGACCAGGAGGACGTAGGTGAACGGGCCTGCGTGGTGCTGCCGGCCGGCGCCCTGACGGAAGCGGCGGCCGGGGCGCGCGGGCGCGGCCCCGGGCTCCGCGGGCGCGGTGGGTTCGAGGGTGCGGGCCATGGGTCAGCCTCCCTGCTTCGTGCGGTTGCGGCGGGAGACGAGGGCCTGGACGGCGCCGATGAGCAGGAGCAGGAGCAGCATGACCCAGGCGATCGCCGAGGCCGAGCCCAGCGAACCGGTGATCCACCCCTTCTCGTACATCAGCAGGCTCAGCGTCTGGAACTGGTGGCCGCTGCCGCCGCTGATGCCGACGCTGCCGCCGAAGAGCATCGGCTCGCCGAAGAGCTGGGTGGCGCCGATGGTGGAGACGATGATCGTGAAGAAGATCGTCGGCCGGATGGAGGGGATGGTGACGCTGATGAACTGGCGCCAGCGGGAGGCCCCGTCGAGCGAGGCGGCCTCGTAGAGGTCCTGCGGCACGGCCTGCATGGCGGCCAGGTAGATCAGCGCGTTGTAGCCGGTCCAGCGCCAGGTGACGATGGTCGAGATGGCGATCTGCGCCGGCCACTTGTCGGTGTTCCAGTCGACCGGGTCGAGGCCGACCCAGCCCAGGACGCTGTTGATCATCCCGTAGTCGGTGTTGAACAGCTGGGCGAAGACCAGGGTCGCCGCCGCGATCGAGGTGGCGTACGGGGCGAGGATCGCGACCCGGAAGAAGCCGCGGCCACGGAGCTTGTAGTTCAGCAGGTGTGCGAGGCCGAGGGCCATCAGCAGCTGCGGGACGGTGGAGATGACCCCGATGGTGAAGGTGTTGAGGAAGGCGTTCCAGAAGAACTCGCTGGTGGCGAGGGAGGAGTAGTTCTCCAGACCCCTCCACTCGGGGGTGCCGCCGAGCTCGACCCGGTTGAGCGAGAGCCAGCCGGTGTAGAGCAGCGGGAAGAGGCCGAAGGCGGCGAAGGTGAGGAAGAAGGGGGCGATGAAGACGTACGGGACCGCCTTGACGTCCCAGCGGTAGAAGGTGCTGCGCAGGCCGCCCGGGCCGGGGCGGCGGCGACCGCGCGGGGAGGGCGGGGAGGGCGGTGCGGGGGGCGACGGGGCGCCGTCCTGCGTCGCCCGTACGGAGGTGGCCACGGGGGCGTCCTTCCAGGTCGATGCGTGCGGTGGTGCGGACGGTGCCGGCCCGCCGCCGGGAGGAGGAGGCGGCGGGCCGGCACGCGGTCCCCGCTACTGGTCGATCTTGTCGTCGACCAGCTTCTTGACGTTCTCCCAGGCCTTGGCCGGGTCGGTGCCCCGCTGCTCGATGTCGAGGATGCCGTTGTCGGTGAGGAAGGTCTTCACCTGGCCGTCCCAGCGGCTGATCACGGCGGGCTGGATGCCGGCCGCCGCCGAGGAGAAGATCTTGCCGACCGGGGTGTCGCCGAAGTACGGCAGCTTGGCGTTCTGCACCTCGGGGGAGAGGAGGGTGTCCTTGGTGGACGGGATGTTGCCGTTCACCGCGAAGACCTTGGCGTGCTGCTCCGGTGCGGTCAGCCAGGCGGCGAGCTCGGCGGCCTCCTTGGCGTGCTTGCTCGCCTTGGGCACGGCGAGGAAGGAGCCGCCCCAGTTGCCGGAGACCGGTGGCGCGGCGATGTCCCACTTGCCCTGGTTGGCGGGTCCTGCCTGGTCCTTGATGATGCCGGTCATCCAGGACGGGCAGGCGACGGTGGCGAACTTGGAGTTCTTGAAGCCCGCGTTCCAGGTGCCCTTCTCGTCGAACTGGCGGAGCTTGGCGGTGAGTCCGCCCTGGGCCGCCTTGACGGCGGTCTCCCAGGCCTTCTTCACGCCGGGGCTGTTCTCCCAGTCGAGCTGCCCGGAGGAGTTGGCGTACTGGACGGGGTCGCTGGAGAGCACCGCGTTGAACAGGCCGCTGGCGGAGTCGTGGAAGGCGGTGCCGGCGGGGGCGTTCTTCTGGTACGTCTCGCCGACCGTGACGAACTTCGACCAGTCGCCGCTCCAGAGCTGGGCGACCTCCTCGCGGACGGTGGGCAGCTTGGCCTTGGCGAAGAGCTCCTTGTTGTAGCAGATGGCCATCGGGCCGATGTCGGTGCCGAGGGCGATGACCTTCCCGTCGGCGGTGGTGGCCTGCTTGACCTTCCAGTCGAGGAACTTGGAGGTGTCGGCGCCGCCCTCCTTGCCGAGGTCGACCCACTTGTCGGCCATGCTCTCGCCGGTGGCCTCGGCGATGTAGCCGACCTCGATCGCCTGGATGTCGGCGACGCCGCTGTTCTGGGAGAGGCGCAGCTTCAGGGTGTCCCAGTACTTCTGGCCGTCGGAGACGTTCGACTCCTCGATCCTGATGTTCGGGTGGAGCCGCTCGTACTCGGCGTAGAGCTTCGCGCCGGTCTTGTTGTCGTAGCCGAACGAACCGAAGGTGCCGACCCGCAGCGTGATCTTGCCGCCGTCCTTCCCGCCGGCCTCGTCGTCCTTGTCGCTCCCGCAACCGGTGAGCAGGACCGTGCCGGTGACCACTGCGGCGACCGCCGCGGCGGCCGTACGGCGTCCGCGTCTGCTGCTGGAAGTGCGCATTCCACTCTCCTCGTCCAAGGTGGTGCTCGTTGTGCGCCAAGAGGTCCGGCCGGCTGTCGCGGCTCGGCGGGCCCTGCCGGGACCTGATGCAGGCTGTGCCGCGTCCCTTGATGGGAGCGCTCCCACGTCGCTGCCGGAAGGTTGCCGCCGGGCGGGTGGGGGTGTCAAGACGTGAAGGCGGATTCGTTACCGGAAGGTGTTCCGCGGGTTTCCGGCTGCCAGGTGCCGCTTCTTCACGTCATCTCCTGAACGCGCGCGTGGCGCGGCGGGAGGGTGGTGCTCTAGTGTGGGAGCGCTCCCATCCCGGTGTGGCCCTGGTGAGCGGCACGAGGTCCGACGAGGGGAGTACGGCGAGCGTGAACGGACGGCGGAACAGCAGACCCACCCTGGAACAGGTCGCGGCCCGCGCCGGGGTCGGCCGGGGCACGGTCTCCCGGGTCATCAACGGCTCCCCGCGCGTGAGCGAGCAGACCCGCGCCGCCGTGGCCAGGGCCGTCGCCGAGCTCGGCTACGTACCGAACCAGGCCGCCCGCGCGCTCGCCGGCAGCCGCACCGACGCCGTCGCCCTCGTCATCCCCGAGGCCGAGGCCCGGCTCTTCGCCGAACCGTACTTCCTCGACCTCATCCGCGGGGTGAGCGCCGAACTCGCGCAGGCCGACAAGCAGTTGCTGCTCACCCTGGTCCGCAGCGAACAGGAGCGCCAGCGCTTCGAGCAGTACCTCGCCGCCCAGCGCGTCGACGGCGTGCTGCTCTCCTCCGTCCACGGCGACGACCCGCTCCCCGACCGCATCCGCGAACTCGGCATCCCCGTCGTCATGAACGGCCGCCGCTCCGAGGCCGAACCCGTCCCGTACGTCGACTCCGACAACATCGGCGCCGGCCGCGCCGCCGTCGCCCACCTCGTGGGCCGTGGCAGACGGCGCATCGCCACCGTCACGGGCCCGCTCGACATGTACGTGGCCAGGGCCCGGCTCGGCGGCTACCGGGCCGGCCTCGCGGAGGCGGGTCACGAGCCCGACGAGGGTCTGGTCGCGGCCGGCGACTTCACCGAGGAGGGCGGCCGCCGCGCCATGCGCGAACTCCTCGCCCGGCGTCCCGACCTGGACGCGGTCTTCGTCGCCTCGGACGTCATGGCGGCCGGCGCCCGGGCGGCGCTGCGCGAGGCCGGGCGCCGGATCCCCGACGACGTGGCGCTCGTGGGCGTCGACGACTCGCCGGTGGCCCGGCTGATGGACCCGCCCCTCACCAGCGTGCGCCAGCCCACGGAGGAGATGGGCCGCACGATGGCCCGCATGCTCCTCCGGGACGTCGCGGGCGCCCCGGAGGAGCCGCGCCGCGTCTTCCCGACGGAGCTGGTGGTACGGGGCTCCTGCTGACGCCCCACCGGGCGCCCGGGGTGAGCGCACGCGGCGGGGGCCGCCCCCGGTCCCGCCGGACCGGGGGACGGCCCCCTCTCCTCAGGGAGTCCCTACAGCGCGGGGTGGGCGTTCCTCATGAGCTCCTGGAACTGGGCCGAGAACCACTTGCCCGCGAGCGGGGCGTCCGGCAGCGCGCCCGACATGCTGTTCCCGTTGCGGACGTTGCCCGTGTAGGTCGGGTCGCACATGCGGTCGAAGCCCTTGCCCTCGTCGTTGGGGATCTCCTTCGAGGCGCCGTCGGACTCGCCCGGGGGCTTCATCCAGACGTACGCGTCGATGCCGGGGGCCGGGGCCGCCTGGGGCCGCTCGCCGAGACCCGCTCCGGCCTGGTTGCACCAGTTGCCGGGGTTGATGCGCCGGTCGTAGCGGCCGCCTTCGACGTAGGTGTCGACGCTGGTCAGCGAGCCCGGTCCGGTGGGCCGCTGGGCACCGCCCCAGCCGTTGCGGGAGGTGTCGATCAGCATGCCGAGCTTGCTGTCGAAGCCGAGCGAGACGAGCTTGTCGCGCATGGCCTGGGCGTAGGACAGCTCGTCGGCGTACCAGTTCCAGTCCACCCACTTCGACTGGCGCACGGAGGTGCCGTTGACGGTGTCGGTGATCTTGAAGTTTTCCTCCTTCAGCGCGCTGTAGTTGGCGGTGTTCACGATGAAGCCGTGGACGTTGGCGACGGTCGAGCCCTCGGCGGTCGCGGCCTGCTTGAACAGCTCGGCGGAGGGGCCGAAGTTGGAGTCCCAGCCCAGCCAGCCGTGGTGGCCCGCGTCCACGTAGTTGTAGACGTTCGGGATGGCGCCCAGCTTGCCCAGCGCGTAGCCGACGCCCTTGATGTAGTTGCCGTTCTCCTTCATCACGTTGCAGTTCTCGGTCGCCGTGTCGCGCCCGGCGACGTTGGTGACGAGGTTCGGCAGCGAGTCGATCTCCACGGTGGTGACGATCCGCAGGCCCGCGTACTTCGGGTCGGCGAGGATCGCGGCGATCGGGTCGATGTACTCGGTCTTGTACCGGTCGATCTCCGTCGGGCCCAGCTCGCCGTTGGAGGCGAGCGCGGCGCAGTCGCGGCCGGGCAGGTTGTAGATGACGAACTGCACGACCAGCTCGCCGTCGCCCTTCTGCCGCAGGGCCTCGTCGAGGTGGTCGCGCAGGCCCATGCCGCCGTTGACGCCGTTGATCGCGGCGGTGCGGTCCAGCCAGACGCCGGTGGGCTGGTTGGAGACCCTGCTGCCGCCCGGTTCGGCGGCGGCGTTCGCGGACCACTCGGGGTTCACGTACACCTTGGCGCCGACGTACGGGTTGTCCGCCTTCTGGCCGGGCGGCGGCGTCGTGGGCGGGGTGGTGGGCGGCGTGGTCGGGGGAGTGGTCGGCGGGTCGGTCGGCGGGGTGGCGGTGTTGCAGGTGACGCCGTTCAGCTTGAAGACGGCCGGCACGGAGTTGGTGCCGCTGTAGGAGCCGTTGAAGCCGAAGGAGGTCGAACCGCCGGTCGCGAGCGCCCCGTTGTAGGACATGCTCCGGGCGGTGACGGCGGCGCCGGACTGGGTGATGGTGGCGTTCCAGCCCTGGGTGACCTGCTGGTCGCCCGCGTAGCTCCACTCCAGCGTCCACGAGGACGTCGGGTCGCCGGTGTTGGTGACGACGACGTTGGCGCCGAAGCCGGTGTTCCACTGGTTGGTGATGGTGTAGTCGACCTTGCAGCCCGGGGTGGCTGCGCCGGCGGTGGTGCCGAAGACCGTGGCGGTGGCTCCGGCCGCCGTGACGAGGCCGAGGGCCGCCAGGAGGGCGGTACGGCTGGTGCGGCTCATGGGTGGGGTTCCTCTCGGGGGGTGAGGGCGCGCAGGTGGTCGCGCAGCCCGATGCCGAATGCGGTGGGTGTGCCGTCGTACGAGGTGATCAGCGCGGGACCGGAGTTGCAGTTCCAGGTGTTCCAGGTCCAGCCCAGGTACGAGAGCCCGCGGTCGTCGAACCACTGCATGACGCGATCGATGAACGCGTGTCCGCAGGTGTTCTCGCCGATCTCGCCGGCCAGCAGGGGTACCTGCGCGGCGACGGGGGCGAGGGTGTCGTTCCAACACGACTCGGTGGAGCAGGTGTTGAAGTTGTAGACGTGCCAGGCGGCGGCGAGATTCGCGGCCGGGTCGGTGGGACGGTACGTCAGCCACTGGCTCAGGTCGTTGGAGTACGCGAGGCCCGGGACGAGGATCAGGTTCTCCGCTCCCGTGGCGCGGACCGCGTCCACCAGGTCCTGCATGCCTGCGACTTCGTAGCCGATGCCGGGGCAGGTCCCTCCGTCGCGCCAGCAGGTCCATGCCTGGGTGGCGGTGGAGGTCGCCCGGTCCGGGTAGGGCTCGTTGAAGAGGTCGAAGACGACCCGCTTGTCGTTCTTGAACGTCTCGGCGACCGAGGTCCAGAACGCCGGGGTGTACCGGGCGTTCGGCATCGGCTTCTGGCAGGAGGCGTGGACGTCGCCGCAGCCCGAGGAGTTGCCGGTGTACTGGCCGTAGGACCAGTGCAGTTCGACGACCGGGGTCATGCCGTGGGCGAGGACCTTGGCGACCAGGTCCTCGACCGCGTCGATGTAGTTCGCGCCCCGGTACTCGGGCTTGATGTTGTCCAGGCCGAGCCAGCACTCCTCGTTGAGGGGGATGCGGACCGTGTTGGCCTTCCAGTCGGCGATCGCCCGGACGGAGGCGTCGTCGGCCGGGCCGTCCCAGATGCCGTGGCCCTGGACGCACATGAACTCGCCGCCGGAGCGGTTGACGCCGAGCAGCCGGCGGGTCGCGCCGTTCTGGTCGACGAACTTGTTCCCGGAGACGGAGAGTTCGGGTGCTCCGGAGACCGGGTCGGTCGGGGGAGTGGTGGGCGGGGTGGTCGGCGGGTCGGTGGGAGGCGGGGTGGTCGGATCGGTCGGGGGCGGGGTGGTCGGCCCGTCCGTGGTGCAGGGCGCGCCGTCGAGGGTGAACGCGGTGGGGGCCGTGTTGGTCCCCGTCCACGAGGCGATGAAGCCCGTCGTCACCTGCGCGCCGGCGCCGAGCCGGGCGTTCCAGCTCTCGTTGGTGACGGTGACGGCGGCGCCGGACTGGGTCCACTTGCCGCCCCAGCCCTGGCTGACCTGCTGTCCGGCGGGGAAGGAGAAGCCGAGGCTCCAGCCGTTCAGCGCGGTGCCGCCGTTGGTGACGGTGACGGCACCCTGGAAGCCTCCGGTCCACTGGTTGGTGACCGAGTACTCCACGGTGCAGGCGGGTGCGGCCGCGGCTCCTGAGGCCGTACCCACGAGGGCGAGCGCGGTGCTCGCCATCGTGACCGCTGCTCCGGCGAGCAGCGCGGTGAGACGTGGGGGATGTCGCATGAGCGAGTCCTCACAGCGAGGGCACGCCTCCTGCGGCGTGCCGACTGGATGGAATCGCTCCCACTGGTCGGGCAGACCGTAGCGGCAACGGCCGCCAAGGGAAAGAGGAGTTGTGGAAATTCCTCGTTACCCGCCTTCGACTCTTCGCGCGTCTTGACGTGGTTGCGTCACGCTTGCACAGTGGGAGCGCTCCCACTGGTTCAGGGCTTGTTCCCCATGCCCGCCCCGCACCACCGAGTGCCACCCCGCACCGCCAAGCGCTGCCGCACCACCGAGTGCCACCCCGCACTGCCGAGCACTTCCCCGTAGCGCCGAGTGCCACCCCGCACCACCCGAACGGCCCGCTCTTCGCACACCCCGACCTCCCGAGCCGCGAGGAGATCCACCCGCATGCCACCCCTGAGAAGACGACGCCCCCGCAGGCACCTGACCGCCCTGACCGCCGCGCTCTCCCTCCCCCTCGGCCTCCTGGTCGCCGGGGCGGGCACCGGCACCGCGCAGGCCGCCGCCCTCCAGTGCAGCGTCGACTACACGACCAACGACTGGGGTTCGGGCTTCACCGCCGAACTCACCCTGACCAACCGGGGCTCCGAGGCCCTGAACGGCTGGACGCTCACATACTCCTACGCCGGTGACCAGAAGCTCACCAACGGCTGGAACGGCGTCTGGTCGCAGTCCGGCAAGGACGTGACCGTCACCAACGCCGGCTGGAACGGTACCGTCGCCGCCGGCGCCGCCGTCACGACCGGCGGCCAGTTCACGTACAGCGGCGCCAACGCCGCCCCGACGAACTTCGCCGTCAACGGCACCCTGTGCACCGGTGCCCACCAGCCGCCGGTCGCCGTCCTCACCAGCCCCGCCGCCGGCGCGGTCTACGCCCAGGGCGACGCCGTCCCGCTGGCCGCCACCGCGGCCGCGGCCGACGGCGCCACCGTCGACAAGGTCGAGTTCTACAGCGACACGACCCTCCTTGGCACCGACACCACCGCGCCCTTCACCTACAGCGCCACCGGTCTCGCCACCGGCGCCCACTCGCTCTACGCCAAGGCGTACGACAGCCAGGGCGCCTCCGCCGAGTCCACCCCCGTCGGCATCACCGTCGCCGCAGGACCCGCCCTCGTCGCCACCCCGGGGCAGCTCGCCGTCCGGCAGGGCTCCACCGGCACCTTCGACCTCAAGCTGTCGAAGGCCCCGGCCTCGAACGTCACGGTCACCGTGGCCCGTACCTCCGGCAACACCAACCTGTCGGCCTCCCCGGCCACCCTCACCTTCACCCCGGCGAACTGGAGCACCGCCCAGAAGGTGACCGTCACCGCCGCCTCCACCGGCACCGGCATCGCCGTCTTCACGGCGACCGCCCCCGGTCACGCCAAGGCCGAGGTCCAGGCCACCCAGCTCGCGGCGGACTCCACCTACGACGCCCGCTTCCTCGACCTCTACGGGAAGATCACCAACCCGGCCAACGGCTACTTCTCGCCCGAGGGCATCCCGTACCACTCCGTCGAGACCCTGATCGTCGAGGCCCCCGACCACGGGCACGAGACGACCTCGGAGGCGTACAGCTACCTGATCTGGCTCCAGGCCATGTACGGCAAGATCACCGGTGACTGGACCAAGTTCAACGGCGCGTGGGACATCATGGAGAAGTACATGATCCCCACCCACGCGGACCAGCCGACGAACGCCGGCTACAACGCCTCGAAGCCGGCCGCCTACGCCCCCGAGTGGGACCTCCCCTCGCAGTACCCGGCCCGCCTCGACTCCGGCGTCACCTCCGGCTCCGACCCGATCGCGGCCGAGCTGAAGAGCGCCTACGGCACCGACGACATCTACGGCATGCACTGGATCCAGGACGTCGACAACGTCTACGGCTACGGCAACGAGCCAGGCAAGTGCTCCGCAGGACCGACGGCGACCGGCCCCTCGTACATCAACACCTTCCAGCGCGGCCCGCAGGAGTCCGTCTGGGAGACCGTCACCCACCCGACCTGCGACAACTTCTCCTACGGCGGCAGGAACGGCTACCTCGACCTCTTCACGGGGGACGACTCCTACGCCAAGCAGTGGAAGTTCACCAACGCCCCCGACGCCGACGCCCGCGCCGTCCAGGCCGCCTACTGGGCCGACCTGTGGGCCAAGGAGCAGGGCAAGGGCGAGCAGGTCGCCGCCACCATCGGCAAGGCCGCCAAGATGGGCGACTACCTGCGGTACGCCATGTTCGACAAGTACTTCAAGAAGATCGGCGACTGCGTCGGCCCGACCGCCTGCCCCGCGGGCACCGGCAAGAACAGCGCCCACTACCTGCTGTCCTGGTACTACGCCTGGGGCGGCGCCGTCGACACCTCGGCCGGCTGGGCGTGGCGGATCGGCTCCAGCCACAACCACAGCGGCTACCAGAACCCGCTCGCGGCCTACGCCCTCAGCTCCTACGCCCCGCTCAAGCCCAAGTCGGCCACGGGACAGGCGGACTGGGCCACCAGTCTCGACCGGCAGCTGGAGTTCTACCGCTGGCTCCAGTCGAGCGAGGGTGCCATCGCGGGCGGCGCCACCAACAGCTGGCAGGGCCGCTACGCCACCCCGCCGGCCGGTACCCCCACCTTCTACGGCATGTACTACGACGAGAAGCCCGTCTACCACGACCCGGCGTCGAACCAGTGGTTCGGCTTCCAGGTCTGGTCGATGGAGCGGGTCGCCGAGTACTACCAGCAGACCGGTGACGCCAAGGCGAAGACCGTCCTCGACAAGTGGGTCTCCTGGGCGCTGTCGGAGACCACCGTCAACCCCGACGGCACCTACCGCGTCCCGTCCACCCTCCAGTGGTCCGGCGCCCCGGACACCTGGAACGCGGCGAACCCCGGCGCCAACGCCGGCCTGCACGTCACCGTCGCCGACTACACCGACGACGTCGGCGTCGCCGCCGCCTACGCCAAGACCCTGACCTACTACGCGGCCAAGTCCGGCCACGCGGAGGCCAAGCGGGTCGCCAAGGCCCTCCTCGACGGCATGTGGGACCACCACCAGGACCCGCTGGGCATCGCCGTGGCGGAGACCCGCGCCGACTACAACCGCTTCGACGACCCGGTGTACGTGCCGAGCGGCTGGACCGGCGTGATGCCCAACGGCGACACGGTGAACTCCGGCTCCACCTTCGCCTCGATCCGCTCCTTCTACCAGGACGACCCGGCCTGGCCGAAGATCGAGGCCTACCTGGCGGGCGGCGCCGCCCCCGTCTTCACCTACCACCGGTTCTGGGCCCAGGCGGACATCGCCCTGGCCATGGGCTCGTACGCGGAGCTGCTCGAATAACAGCCCGCCCCGCGAGAGCGCGCTCCGCGTACGACGAGGCCGAGCGGACCCCTTCCGAGGGGCCCGCCCGGCCTTCGGGCCTCCGGAGAGGTGATCCATTGACCGGGCGCCGACCGCGCTCTTACGTTCTCGTTCGGAAACGCGGCCGTTGGTCGACATCTCGAACGAGAGGATCCCCCGTGTCACTTCCCGATGCGTCACTTCCCGAGCACCGCGCCCGCTTCACCATCGACCCCGACTTCACCGTCGGCCCCGTCGACCCCCGCCTCTTCGGCTCCTTCGTCGAGCACCTCGGGCGCTGCGTCTACACCGGCGTGTACGAGCCCGGCCACCCCGCCGCCGACGCCGACGGCCTGCGCACCGACGTCCTCGGCCTCGTCCGCGAGCTCGGCGTCACCGTCGTCCGCTACCCCGGCGGAAACTTCGTCTCCGGCTACCGCTGGGAGGACGGCGTCGGACCGGTGGAGCAGCGCCCGCGCCGGCTCGACGTGGCCTGGCGCTCCACCGAGTCCAACCGCTTCGGCCTGAGCGAGTTCATGGGCTTCCTGCGCAAACTCGGCCCGGAGGCCGAACCGATGCTGGCCGTCAACCTCGGCACCCGGGGCGTCGCGGAGGCCATGGACCTCGTCGAGTACGCCAACCACCCCGGCGGCACCGCCCTCTCCGACCTGCGGGCGAGCCACGGCGACAAGGACCCCTTCGGCATCCGCCTGTGGTGTCTGGGCAACGAGATGGACGGCACCTGGCAGACCGGCCAGAAGACCGCCGAGGAGTACGGGCGGCTCGCCGCCCAGACCGCCCGCGCCCTGCGCCGGATCGACCCGGACCTCGAACTCGTCGCCTGCGGCAGCTCCGCCCGCGACCTGCCCACCTTCGCCGCCTGGGAGGCGACCGTCCTCGCGGAGACGTACGAGGTCGTCGACCACGTCTCGCTGCACGCCTACTACGAGGAGACCGACGGCGACCGCGACTCCTTCCTCGCCTCCGCCGTCCACATGGAGGCGTTCATCCAGGAGGTCCTCGCCACCTGCGACCACGTCGCCGCCCGGCTGAAGTCGGAGAAGCGGCTCACGCTCTCCTTCGACGAGTGGAACGTCTGGTACTACAGCCGCCCCAACCCGCACCCCGTCAAGGACTGGCAGGAGGCGCCGAGGCTCCTGGAGGACGTGTACACGGTGACCGACGCGGTCGTCTTCGGCTCGCTCCTCATCACCCTGCTGCGTCACGCCGACCGGATCGCGGTGGCCTGCCTCGCCCAGCTGGTGAACGTGATCGCGCCGATCATGACCGAGCCCGGCGGGCCGGCCTGGCGGCAGACCACCTTCTTCCCCTTCGCCCAGGCCGCGCGGTACGGGCGCGGGACCGTCCTCGACGTGCGCCCGGTCTCACCGGCGTACACCACGGAGAAGTACGGCGAGGCGCCGCTGCTCCACGCGACCGCCGTGCGCGCCGAGGACGGCGGCGTCACGGTCTTCGCGGTCAACCGCGACCGGTACCGGGCGCTCCCCCTCGACGTGGTGCTGCGCGGCTTCGGGCTGGACCGGGTGGTGGAGCACAGCGCGCTGGCCGACGCCGACCCGGAGGCGTGCAACACCCTGGCCGAACCCGAGCGGGTGGTGCCGCACGCGGTGGCCGGCACGGAGCTCGCGGACGGGGTCCTGAGGGCCGTCCTGGAGCCGCTGTCCTGGAATGTCATCCGGCTCGCCTGACCCCCTCTTTGAATCCTTTCATCGCGGCGGAGCGCATCCGCGTTTCGAAGCGCTTCGAAAGATCCTCGTAGATCCTGTCCGAAGCGTTGACGTGGCTGACGGGCGACCCTACGGTGACCCAGCAAGCGCTTTCCTGAAACGTTCTAATCACGCGCGGGAGGACGAACTGTGCGTACTCATGGCACTGTCGACCGTCGGAGTCTGCTGAAGCTCACGGGTGGCTCGGTGGCGGCACTCGGTCTGACCGCGGCGGGCTGCGGAGGCGGCTCCGGCTCGGGAGGCGGCGACGGCACCGTCACCATCCGGTACACCTGGTGGGGCTCCGACGACCGCGCCAAGCGGATCAACCAGTCGATCGCCCTCTTCGAGAAGAAGTTCCCGAAGATCAAGGTCAAGACCGACTTCCAGCCGTACGCCGACTTCTGGAAGAAGTTCAACACCCAGGCGTCCGGCGGCAATACGCCCGACGTCTTCCAGAACGCCATCGGCTTCCTGCGCAAGTACGACGCCAAGAACGTCCTCCTCGACCTGCGCGAGCAGGTCGAGGCAGGAAACCTCCGCCTGGAAGGCTTCCGGGCCGGCCTGGAGAAGTTCGGCGAGGTCGACGGAAAGCTGCTCGGCGTCCCCGTCGGCAGCAACTCGATGGCCCTCGTCGTCGACCAGGCCGTCTTCGACAAGGCCAAGATCACCCCCAGGCCCGGCTGGACCTGGGACGAGTACCACGACGCCCTGGCGAAGATCCGGGAGACGGCCGGCCGGGCCGGCGACGCAGGACCTTACGGGATCATGTACCTGTACGACGTGTACCTGCGCCAGCAGGGCAAGGCGTTCTTCACCACCTCCGGACTCGGCTTCACCGAGGCCGACCTGACGGACTGGTGGACCAAGGCCGCCGCCCGGGTGAAGTCCGGCGTCTACGCCGACCCGAAGAAGACCATCCAGGCCAAGCCGAAGTCGGCCGTCACCGCCGGACTCGCCGGCTCCGAGTTCACCTGGGACAACTTCGCCGTCCGCTACACCGCCGAGGGCAAGAGCCGGTACGGACTCGCCCCCATCCCCACCACCGACGGCAAGCGCACCGGCCAGTACCTCGGCTCCCTCATGCTCAGCGCCTCCAAGCGCACCAAGCACCCCAAGGAAGTGGCCCGGTTCATCGACTTCATGGTCCACGACCCCGAGGTCGGCAAGATCATGGGCTACGACCGGGGCGTCCCCGCCACCGAGACCCAGTACACCGCCTACGTGCCCTCCGACCCGGTCGGCAAGCAGATCGCCGCGTACGAGAAGCAGCTCGTCGAGTCCCGCGTCCTGGAACCGATCACCCCGCACCCGGCCGGCGCCGACGTCTGCGAGGCGGCCTTCCTGCGCCTGTCCGAGGAGATGTCCCTGGGCACCCGGAGCGTCGAGGACGCGGTGAAGCAGTACTTCGCCGAGGCGAAGACGGCCCTCTCCTCCTGATGGACGCCGCCGTGACCACCGCACCGGTTCCCTCCGCTTCGGAGGCGGCACTCCCCGGGCCCGGGGCGGGGGCCCGGGCCCCCGGGAGCGGCCGCCCGCACCCGCGGAGCCGCACCGCCCGCCGCCAGAACCTCGCCGGCTACCTCTTCATGTCCCCGTGGATCGCCGGCTTCCTGCTGCTGACCGCGGGCCCCATGGCCGTCTCGCTCTACTTCGCCTTCACCGACTACAACCTCTTCGACGCCCCGCGGTGGATCGGCCTCGACAACTTCACCGAGATGTTCGGCGACCCCCGCTGGCGCACCTCCGTCGAGGTCACCGGCTGGTACGTGGTCCTCGGCACCCCGCTGAAGCTGGCCGCCGCCCTCGGCGTCGCCGTCCTCCTCAACCAGAGCCGGCGCGGACAGGGCTTCTACCGGGCCGCGTTCTACGCCCCCTCGCTCATCGGCGCCAGCGTCTCCATCGCCATCGTCTGGCGCGCCCTCTTCGCCGACGACGCCCCCGTCGACCGCGTCCAGCAGGCCCTCGGCTTCGACCCGGGCGGCTGGATCGGCGACCCCGACCGCATCATCTACGCCCTGATCGCCCTGACCGTCTGGCAGTTCGGCGCCCCCATGGTGATCTTCCTGGCCGGACTCAAGCAGGTGCCCCGCGAGCTGTACGAGGCGGCGCAGATGGACGGCGCGGGCCCCTGGCGCCGCTTCTGGTCCATCACCCTGCCGATGATCTCCCCGGTGCTCTTCTTCAACGTCCTCCTGGAGACCATCCACTCCTTCCAGATCTTCGGCTCCGCCTACATCATCGGCAGCCAGGGCAACGCCTGCGGCCCGGCCGACGGCACCCTCGTCTACACCTGCTACCTCTACGTCCAGGGCTTCGAGAACAGCCGGATGGGCCTGGCCTCCGCGATGGCCTGGATGCTGCTGCTCGCCGTCGGCCTGGTCACGGCGGTCCTGTTCTGGTCCCAGCGGCGCTGGGTGCACTACGAGGAGGGAGGCCGATGAGTCTCGTCCGCACCGGGGCGAGGGGCCCGCGCGCCGGGTCCCTCGCCTGGCACCTCGGCTCCCTCGCCGTCCTCGCCGTGGTGCTCTACCCGGTGATCTGGGTGATCGGCGGCTCGTTCAAGCCCAACGACGAGATCGTCGGCAGCACGGCCGTCTTTCCCACCGACCCCATCACCGACAACTACCGGCGGCTCGCCGACGGCATCGCCGACATCCCCATCTCCACCTTCTTCTCCAACTCGCTCTTCCTGGCCGTCGGTTCGGTGATCGGCGTGCTGGTCTCCAGCTCGCTCGCCGCCTACGCCTTCGCCAAGATCGACTTCGCGGGCCGGGGGCTGCTCTTCGCGCTGATGATCGGCACCCTGCTGCTGCCGTACCACGTCCTGCTCATCCCGCAGTACGTCCTGTTCCAGAAGCTCGAACTCATCAACACCTACACGCCGTTGCTGCTCGGCAAGTACCTCGCCGCCGACGCCTTCTTCGTCTTCCTGATGGTGCAGTTCATGCGCGGGCTGCCGAGGGAGCTGGACGAGGCGGCGCGCCTGGACGGCTGCGGCCACCTGCGGATCTACAAGTCCGTCGTTCTGCCGCTGTGCAGGCCGGCGCTCATCACCAGCGCCATCTTCACCTTCATCAACGCCTGGAACGACTTCATGGGCCCGCTGATCTACCTCAACGAACCCGAGAAGTACACCGTCTCCCTCGGACTGAAGATGTTCGTCGACCAGGACGGCGTCGCCAACTACGGCGGCATGATCGCCATGTCGCTGGTGGCGCTGCTGCCGGTGGTGGCGTTCTTCCTCGCCTTCCAGCGGTACCTGATCGACGGCATGGCCACCTCGGGGCTCAAGTGAGGGGGTTCCTGTGAAGGGAGAACGCTTCCGGGCCCGGTTCGGGGTGTTCGCCGAGTGCCTGCTGACGGGGGTGTGGATCGCCGTCGCCGCGCTGCCGCTCGTCACGCTCCCGGCCGCGCTCGCCGCCGGGGCCGGACACCTGCGGCGCACGGTCGAGGGCGAGGACACCGGGGCGCGGTCCTTCGCGGCCGAGCTGCGCGCCGCCCTGCGGGGCGGCGGCTGGGGCGTGGGCCTCGCCTTCTGGGCGGCGCTCGCCCTGGTCGCGGTCGACCTCGTCCTCGTACGGGCGCTGCCGGTGCCCGGCGGCCGGCCGGCCGGAGCCCTCGCGATCCTCGCCGCCCTGTGGGGGACCGTCACTGTGCTCCGGGCGGCCACCGCCTGGCGGCCCGGCGCCTCCTGGCGGGCCCTGCTCCAGGGCGCCGCCCGCCGGGCCCTGCGGGACCCGGCCGGTTCCCTGCTCGTCGTCTGCGGCCTGGCGGTCGTCGCCGCCTCGGCCTGGTTCTCCGCCCCGCTCGCCCTGCCCGCCCTGGGCCTCCTGGTCGCCGGCGCCCTCGCGGCGGAGCACCGTACGACGGCCGCCCGCGTGACCGTCTGACCCCCCTCCGCCCCCGGGGGCCGCCGCCCCTTTCCGTCGCGCCGGGCGACGGCCCCGGGGCCCGGCCTTCCCGGCCTCGCGGTCCGAAGCCGTACGTGGTCCCCGCCGGTCCCGGAGCCGTACGCGATCCTCGTCGGCCCTGGAGCCGTACGCGATCCCCGTCGGTCCCCGCTCCTTCCTCCCTCCCCCTCCCCGCGCATGCCACCGGCATGCCCTCGAAAGGAGTTCCCGTGTCCTCGATACCCCGCCGCTCCCTCCTCAAGGCGGCCGCCGTCGCCGGTGCCGCCGCCCAGTTCAGCTGGGTCCTCGGCCGGAACGAGGCGCAGGCCGCGCCCGCCGCCGAGACGGCCCCCGAGGAGCGGCCCGCCACCATCACCTGGCTGGAGCCGGGCGGCCTCGGCGCCGCCGGCGGGTCCACCTTCGGCGTCGCCTGGCCCAAGGGCGTACACGCCGGCGACACGGCGTTCGCGCTCACCACCGCCGACGGCGCGCCCGTCCCCGTCCAGACCTGGACCACCGCCCGCTGGCCCGACGGCTCCCTCAAGTGGACCGCCCACGCCGTCGGCCCCGAGGCCGCCGGCGCCGAACGCTTCTCGCTCGCCCCCGGCACGCCCGCGACCGGCGCGAAGACGGTCGCCGTCACCGAGACCGACCGCCGGATCACCGTCGACACCGGCCTCGTCAAGGCCGTGCTGCGGAAGGACGGCGGCAAGCTCGTCGAATCCCTGACCCGCGACGGCGTGAAGATCGCCACCGACGGACGGCTGGTGCTGCTGCGGCAGGGCGACCTCGACGACGGCGACCAGGGCAACGCCAAGTGGGAGCGGTTCGACGGCGAGATCTCCGGCGCCGTCGTCGAACAGACGGGGCCCGTCCGGGCCGTGGTCCGCATCGACGGCAAGCACTGCAAGGGCAGCCGCAGTTGGCTGCCGTTCTCGGTCCGGCTCTACTTCCACGCCGGCTCCGAGGCCTTCCGCATGGTCCACACGATCACCTATGACGGCGACCAGAACAAGGACTTCATCCGCGGCCTCGGCGTCCGCTTCACCGTCCCGATGCGCGACGCCTTCTACGACCGGCACATCCGCCTCGCCGGCGAGGGCTCCGGCTTCCTCACCGAGGCCGTCCAGGGCATCACAGGACTGCGCCGCGACCCCGGCGCCGCCGTCCGCGCCGCCCAGGTCAAGGGCGAGAAGCTGCCCGACCCGGCCACCTGGGACCAGCGCGTCACCAGCCGCCTCCCGTACATCCCCACGTGGGGCGACTACACCCTCTCCCAGCTGACCGCCGACGGCTTCGGCATCCGCAAGCGCACCAAGGCAGGACACGGCTGGATCCCGGCCGGCGGCGGCCGCCGCGCGAGCGGCTTCGGCTACGTCGGCGGCGCCAGCGGCGGACTCTCCTTCGGCCTGAGGGACTTCTGGCAGAAGCACCCCGCCCAGCTCGACATCAGGGGCGCCGCCGGCGACGAGGCCGAGGTCACCCTCTGGCTCTGGTCGCCCGAGGCCCAGCCCATGGACCTGCGCTTCTACCACGACGGCATGGGCCAGGACACCCACTCCGAGCAGCTCGAAGGCCTCAACATCACCTACGAGGACTACGAGCCCGGCTTCGGCACCCCGTACGGCATCGCCCGCACCAGCGAGCTGATGTTCTGGGCCGACGCCACCACTCCGACCGCCGCCGCCCTCGTCGCCCAGGCCGCCGCCGTCCGTGTCCCGCCGCAGCTCGCCGCGAGCCCCGAAGACCTCGTCCGCGCCCGCGTGTTCGGCGGACTCTTCTCGCCCGTCGACCGCTCCACCCCCGCGAAGGCGAGGATCGAGGACCGCCTCGACTACCTCTTCACCTACTACAAGGACCAGACCGAGCAGCGCCGTTGGTACGGCTTCTGGGACTACGGCGACATCATGCACACCTACGACGAGGACCGGCACCAGTGGCGGTACGACGTCGGCGGCTACGCCTGGGACAACTCCGAGCTCTCGCCCGACCTGTGGCTCTGGTACGCCTACCTGCGCTCCGGCCGCGCCGACGTCTTCCGCTTCGCCGAGGCCATGACCCGCCACACCGGCGAGGTCGACGTCTACCACCTCGGTACGTGGGCGGGCCTCGGCACCCGCCACGGCGTCCAGCACTTCGCCGACAGCGCCAAGCAGCAGCGGATCTCCACCGCCGTCTACCGCCGCCCCTACTACTTCCTCACCGCCGACGAACGCGTCGGCGACCTCATGCACGCGCTCGTCGACTCCGACGAGACCTTCCTCGTCCTCGACCCCATCCGCAAGATCCGCACCGAGCCCTACACCCCCGACCGCCACGCCCTCTCCATCGGCTTCGGCACCGACTGGAGCGGCCTCGCCGCCGCCTGGCTCACCGAGTGGGAGCGCGGCGGCCCCAAGGCCGCCAAGGCCGAGGCCCGCCTCCGCTCCACCATGGAGACGATCGCCGCCCAGCCCAACGGCTTCGTCCAGGGCACCGGCCTGTACGACCTCGACACCGGCCGCTTCGCGATCGCCGAGCAGCCCTCCGTCGGCGTCTCCCACCTCTCCGCCATGTTCGGCCTCGTCGAGATGTGCGCCGAACTCATCGACCTCATCGACATGCCCGCGTTCCGGTCGGCCTGGCTCGACTACTGCCGCTACTTCAACGCCTCCAAGACCGAACAGGCCGCCCGCTACGGCAAGAACTTCGGCACCCTCCTCCTCTTCCAGGGCCATTCCCGCCAGGACGCCTACGCCGCCGCCCAGCTGAACGACACCGCGCTCGCCCAGCGCGCCTGGGCCAAGTTCGACAAGAGCGACGGCTACACCTCCGCCATGGTCTGGGACAAGACGCCCGTGCAGGGCCCGGACGCCCTCGAACCCGGCTACGAACACCTCTGGATCAGCACCAACACCACCGCCCTCTACGGCCTCGCCGCCATCCAGAACCTCGCCCTCGTCGGCGACCACCTCCCCAAGTGACCTACCGGAGAACCCCGATGAAGAGGAAAACCGCCCTCGCGGCGACCCTGCTGACCCTCCTCACCGCCACGGCCACCACCACCGCGCACGCCGACACCCCGTACGGCCAAGGCCTCGACCACTGCACGACGGCCGCCGAACCCGGCGCTCTGGCCTGCCACTTCGACCTCGCCCCCGGCACGTACGACGTCACCGTCACCCTCGGCGGGGACACCGCCGGCGCGACCGCGATCACCGGCGAGACCCGCCGCGCCCTGCTCGCCGAGACCCCCACCGGCGCCGGCGAACGGATCCGCCGCTCCTTCACCGTCGACGTCCGCGACCCCGAGGGCGAACCCACCGGCCCCACCGGAACCCCCGGCCTCGACCTGCTCCTCGGCGGCCCCGCCCCGCGCGTGGCGGCACTCCGTATCAGCCCCGCCCCCACCGCCACCCGCCTCTTCCTGATCGGCGACTCCACCGTCTGCGACCAGCCCGGCGCCCCCTACACCGGCTGGGGCCAGCAGCTCCCCGTCCACCTGAAGCGGGGCACCGCCGTCGCCAACCACGCCGACTCCGGCGAGAGCACCGTCACCTACCTGGCCGACCCGGCCCTCTTCGACCGGGTCGAGGCGGAACTCCGCCCCGGCGACCCCGTCCTGATCCAGCTCGCCCACAACGACAAGCAGACCGACGCCCCCACCTACCGGGCCAACCTCACGACCCTCGTCGAGCGGATACGCGCCCGAGGCGCCACCCCCGTCCTCGTCACCCCCGTCGTCCGCCGCTGGTTCAACGCCGACGGCACCCTGAACAACGACATCGCCCTCCTCGTCAACGGCCTCGGCGTCGACCACCCCGCCGAGATCCGCTCCCTCGCCGCCACCCTCGGCACCCCTCTGATCGACCTCACCGCCCTCACCCGGGCCCGCGTCGAACACCTCGGCCCCGAAGCCTCCAAGGCCCTCTACCTGACGACCGAGAAACGCGACAACACCCACACCTCCCTCCAAGGCGCCACCGAATACGCCGCCCTCGTCGCCACCGAACTGAAGACCCAGGGCATCCTCCCGGAGCGGCGGTTCCGCTGACCTCCCCATGGCCCGCGGACGGCCCGCCCCTCACCCGAGGAGCGGGCCGTCCACACATCGGGGACCGGTGGCCTCAGCCCGTGGTGGGCGTGAACGACAGGGTGAAGGACGCCGGGGCCGGGTCCAGGCGGTGGGCGGGGAGGACGCCCGGGCCACAGGACTGAGAGCCGATGCCCTGGAGGGCGTGGTCCAGGTTCAGCCACAGGGTGTCGCCGGGGACCAGGTCCGGGCGATGGGCGGCGGCGTCCAGGTCCGCGTGGGTCCAGCGGCGGGCGGTGAACCAGAACACCGGCTCGCCCTCGATCCGTACGCCCGCGTCCCCGCCCGTCAGCTCCAGCCACCGGGTGTCGACGCGGGCGCCGTTCTCCTGCGGGCGCACGTACGGGGTCTGGAGGCCGGCCACCGTCGACTTCCAGCGGCCGAGCCGCGCGGCGGCCCGGGTGTCGGGGTACGCCTCGCCGGGGCCGCCGCCGTACCACTCGGCCCGGTCGAGCTCCGCCGGCAGGCCGAGGCGGACGCCGAGGCGGGGGAGCGGCACCGGCCACTCGCCCTCCGGCCGTACGTCCACGCCGAGCCGCACCACCGTGCCGTCGGAGGTCCAGCGGTACGTCACGGCCAGGCCGAGGTCGCGGGCGGCGGGTGCCACCCGGGTCCGGACCGTCAGGCTCTCGGCGGTCACCTCCACGCCGTCGGTGCGGTGCCGCATCCGGTGCAGGCCCAGCGTCCGCCACAGCGACCCGTACCGGGTGTCCGGCTGCCAGGGCGCCCCCTCGTCGTTGTCCGTCGGCGCCCGCCACACGTCGAGGCCGAAGCCGGTCACCGGCAGGCCGCCCAGGGCCAGCGGCGCGCCCGTCCGGACGTCGAACGCGGCCGGGCCGAGGAGGATCCGGTCGCCCTCCGCGGTCGGGGGGACGTCCGGGCCCGGCCGTGACGGAAGCGGCGCCGGGGCGGCCGGCAGCTGGCCCCAGGCCACCTCGTGCCCTGCGGGCGCCCACACCGCGTCGGCGGCGAGCACCGCCCGTACCGTCCACACCGTCTCCCCACCCGCCGGATGCGCCGGCGCGGCGGGCAGTGGCACCTCCGCGCGCTCCCCGGCCGGCAGCGGCGGCACGGCGAGCGTGCCCCGGCCGATCGCCCGCCCGTCCGCCAGGAACTCCCACACGAAGGCGAGCGCCGACAGGTCCGCCACGTCGTGGAGGTTGGTCACCGCGACCGTGCCCGGCCGCCCGCCGGGGGCGATCCTGACCGGTTCGACGACCTTCTTGTACTCGATCAGGCCCGGCGAGGGCGTACGGTCAGGGAAGAGCAGGCCGTCGCAGACGAAGTTCCCGTCGTGCAGTTCCTCGCCGAAGTCGCCGCCGTAGCCGTACCCGTGGACCGGGTGGGTCAGGCCGTGGTCGATCCACTCCCACACGAAACCGCCCTGGCAGCGCTCGTACGTCTCGAAGAGGCGCTGGTACTCGCTCAGACCGCCCGGCCCGTTGCCCATCGCGTGCGCGTACTCGCAGAGGATGAAGGGGAGTTCACGGCGGCGCGCCGGGCCTCCTTCCTCGCGGCGGCCGATCTCCTCGACCTCCGCGTGCGGCGCGTACATCCGCGAGTAGACGTCCGTGTCGGCGCAGGACCGGTCACCCTCGTAGTGCACCGGCCGCGACGGGTCGCGGTCCCGGATCCAGCGGGCCATCGCCCGCAGCCCCGCGCCCGTCCCGCACTCGTTGCCCAGCGACCACAGCACCACCGACGGATGGTTCTTGTCCCGCTCGACCTGCCGGGCCACCCGGTCAAGCAGCGCCGGCGTCCACCGTTCGTCGTCCACCGGGTTGCCCCGCCAGCCGAACTCCTCGAAGCCGTGCGTCTCCAGATCGCCCTCGTCGATCACCCACAGCCCGTAGGCGTCGCACAGGTCGAGGAAGGCCGGGTGCGGCGGATAGTGCGAGGTCCGTACGGCGTTGATGTTGTGACGCTTCATCAGCTCGGCGTCCGCGCGCATGGTCTCCAGGTCCACGGCACGGCCCCGCTCCGGATGGAACTCGTGCCGGTTCACGCCCCGGAAGAGGATCCGCCGTCCGTTCGCCTTCAGGACGCCGTCCTCCACGTACACCGAACGGAAGCCGATCCGCAGCCCGATCCGCTCCCCGCCGGCCGCGAGCACGCCCTCGTACAGCCGCGGCACCTCGGCGCTCCACGGCTCCACCGTCACCGTCACGGACTCCCCGGTCGCCAGGTCGAGCCCCAGCTCCGGAACCAGGACCCGGCCGGGCACGTCGCACTCCACCCTGAACTCACCGGTCCCGGTCGTGTGGTCGTACGAGGCGTGCACGAAGTGGTCGCCGGGCGCGCCCTCCGGACGGTGCAGCAGCGTCACCTCCCGGAAGATCCCCGGCAGCCACCACTGGTCCTGGTCCTCCAGGTACGAGCCCGAGGACCACTGGTGGACGCGGACCGCGAGCACGTTGTCCCGCTCCCGCAGCAGCGGACCGACCGCGAACTCGTGCGCGAGCCGGGACCCCTTGAACCAGCCCAGCTCCGTGCCGTTCAGCCACACCCGCGCACAGGACTCGACCCCGTCGAAGCGGAGCACCGCGCCACCGTCCCCGGGCCAGCCGTCCGGCAGGTCGAACCGGCGCAGATGGTCCCCGGTCGGGTTCTCGTCGGGCACGTGCGGCGGGTCGACCGGGAAGGGGTAGGCGATGTTGGTGTACGCCGGGCCGCCGAACTCCCCGTCCTTGCCCTGGAGCACCCAGTGCCCCGGCACGGCGACGGTGCGCCAGTCGCCGGCGTCGAAACCGGGCTCGGCGAAGGAGGCGTCCGCCGCGTCGGCGGCGGGGGAGAGGCGGAACGCCCAGTCGCCGTCCAGCGGCAGACGAGCGGCGTCGGAGTCCGCGGTCCAGGCGCGCGGCGGCAGGGTTCCCCGCTCGGGGGCGAACGAGGTGTACCAAGGCAGATCGGTCATGGTGCTCCCGTCGAAAGGGCTCGTTGGAAGGCTCGCTGGAAGGCTTGTCGGAAAGCTCGTCGGAAAGCTCGTCGGAAAGAGGCATGGGAGAGGCGAGGGGGCGCGGTCGTCCGGCGCCCGTCACGCCAGAAAGCGCTTGCGCGACAGGTTCCATCCCACCCCGCCGGCCGCCCCCGCACAACCCCGCACGGCCCCCCGGTCCTTGGACTCTTCACACCCCGCCTGGACAGTCCGACGAGCGGCCGCTTAGGGTCGGGGTCCCTGTCGCCTACGGGCACCCCCCAACCACCCCGGACCAGCCGAGGAGCGCGCACGTGGTCACCCTCGCCGACGTCGCCCGGCACGCCGGTGTCTCGGCCAGCACCGTCAGCTATGTCCTGAGCGGCAAGCGGTCCATCTCCGCCGCCACCCGCGAACGCATCCGGCAGTCCATCGACGAGCTCGGCTACCGCCCGCACGCCGGCGCCCGCGCGCTCGCCAGCAGCCAGACCAGCATCCTCGCCCTGATGATGCCGCTGCGCACCGGCCTCTACGTGCCGGTGATGATGGAGATCGCCATGGCCGTCACCACCACGGCCCGCACCCACGGCTACGACGTGCTGCTTCTCACCGGCGAGGAGGGCCCCGAGGCCGTCCGCCGCGTCGAGGGCAGCGCCCTCGCCGACGGGATGATCGTCCTGGACGTCGAGCTCGACGACCCCCGGCTGCCCTTCCTCCGGGAGGCCGAGCGGCCCTCCGTGCTCATCGGCCTGCCCGCCGACACCGCCGGACTCGACTGCGTGGACCTCGACTTCGCCGCCGCGGGCGCCCGCTGCGTCGAGCACCTCGCCGGTCTCGGCCACCGCGGCCTCGCCGTCCTCGGCGAACCCCCCGCCGTCTACGCCCGCGGTACGGGCTACGCCGAGCGCACCCTCTCCGGGATCCGCGCCGCCGCGGCCGAGCACGGCACCGCCCTGCTCCACCGGCCCGTCGAGGGCACCTACGCGGCCGTCTCCGCCGCCGTAACCCGGATCTTCGAGGAACGCCCCGGCACCACCGGCCTCGTCGTGCAGAACGAGGCCGCCGTCGAACCGCTCCTCGCCGTCCTGCGCCACCAGGGCCGCGCCGTCCCCGAGGACGTCTCCGTCACCGCGCTCTGCCCCGACCAGGTCGCCGCCCACGCCTCCGTACCGCTCACCGCCGTCGCCGTGCCCGCGCAGGACATGGGACGCATCGCCGTCGAACGGCTCGTCGCCCGGCTGCGCGGCGAGGACTCCCACGGCACCGGCCTCCTCGCCCCCCGCCTCACCGTCCGGGCCAGCACCGGACCCGCCCCCGACCAGCCGGAGGCCGGCCGTGGCCGACGCTGAACCGCCCGGCGGACGGCGGGACGGGGCAGGCGCTGAACCGCTGGGCGAACCCTGTGACGCCGCCGCCGAGTTCCGGGACTTCTTCGACCGGCACTACGCGGAACTCGCCCGCCTCGCGCACCTCCTCACCGGCGAGACCGACGCCGCCGACGACCTCGCCGCCGACGCCATGCTCGCCCTCTGGCACCGCTGGGACCGGGTCCGAGCCGCCGACCACCCCGCCGCCTACGCCCGGGGCGTCGTCGCCAACCTCGTCCGCACCCGCATCCGCGGCACCGTCCGCGAGCGGCGCCGGATCGCCGCCTTCTGGGACCGGCGCCCCGAGCACACCGAGGACCCGGACGTGCCCGCCGTCGTCGACGTCAGGACCGCGCTGCGCGCGCTGCCCTTCCGCAAGCGCGCCTGCGTCGTCCTCCGGCACGCCTTCGACCTCTCCGAGCGGGACACCGCCCTCGCCCTGGGCGTCTCCGTCGGCACGGTCAAGAGCCAGACGGCCAAGGGCATGGCCGAACTGCAGAAACTGCTCGGCGGACGGGCCGCCACCGAACTCGCCGCGGGGAGACACTGATGGACGAGACACGCCTGCGCGGAGAGCTGCGCGAGGCGGCGCTCGCGCACCGGCCCGACCGCGCCCGGATGCTGGCCCGCGTCGAGCGCGGCATGGCCGCCCCGCCGCCGCGCCGGGACCGTACGCCCGCCCGCGCCCTGTGGGCCGGCCGCCGCTGGACGGCGACCGTGGCCGTCGCCACCACCGTCGCGGCCGTCGTCGGCCTCGGCGGCCTCGCCGCGGCGACCCTCCGGGACCGGCCCGCCTCCCCGGCCCTCCCCGCTCCCACGGCACCCGCTCCCACGGCACCCGCTCCCACCGTCTCCGCCTCCACCGCGCCCGTTCCCCCCGTCCCTGCTCCCACCGCCCCCACCTCCACCGCCCCCACCTCCACCGCCCCCGCTCCCACCACCCCCACCACCCCTACCACCCCCACCGCCCCCGGCCCGGCGGCGAGCGCGGCCGGCACCATCGACGCGGGCAGCCACCGCTGGTGGGCCCAGAGCGACCTGGCCGTCACCACGGACACCGAGGTCACCGGCCTCACCGTCGAACTGCGGGTCGCCCTCACCGGCGGGATCGCCACCACCGGCCACTGGCAGACCCGCCCCGCCGAGGACTTCACGGTCACGGTCGCGGAGGAGTCCGGCGCCCTCGTCTACCGCTGGACCCTCAAGGAGGGCCGCACGGTCCCGGCGGGCCCGCACACCTTCGCCGCCCAGTACAACCACGCCGAAGGCACCCGGGACGCCTCCGCCGACGCGTACACCGTCGTCCTCACCGGCCCCGACGGCGGCCGCACCACCCTCCGCGGCGGCTTCGCCTGACGGCACTCCGCGACCTGGGGCGACGACCCCGGCGGACATCTCCTTGAAACGTTTCGAGCGAAGGGGGCAACCCTTTCCCGCCCCGCGGCGACCTACGGCTACCCCACACCGTCGAAGGAGCCGCACCATGCACACCCACCCCGTCCGCCGCCGGATCGTCCTCGGAGCGGCCGTCGCCGCCGGCGCCACCGCCTCCCTCGCCACCGCCGCCGGACCCGCCGCCGCGGCCGGCTTCGGCTGGAGCGACGACGGCGCGAACTACGTGATCGACACCGGCGCCGGACTCGTCTTCAAGGTCTCCAGGACCACCGGCGACCTCACCTCCCTCCTCTACAAGGGCAAGGAGTACGAGGGGTACGGCGGCAAGCACTCCCATGTCGAGTCGGGCCTCGGCGCCTCCACCGTCAGCCTCCGGCAGATCGGCTCCGCCATCCTCGTCACCGTCGTCCACGGCACCCTGCGCCACTACTACGCGGCCCGCTCCGGCCGCAACAACGTCTACCTGTGGACCGACAAGGCCGACACGTCCTTCACCGCCACCCGCTTCATCGCCCGCCTCAAGCCCGGCGTCTTCCCCAACACGGGCCCGGACTCCTGGGTCGAGGGCGCCGACACCGTCATCGAGGCCGGGGACGTCTGGCGGCGCGCCGACGGCCAGACCCGCTCCAAGCACTACTCCGGCGTCCGTGTCATGGACTACGACCACATCGGCTACACCACCGGCACGGTCGGCCTCTGGATGATCCGCTCCAACCACGAGAAGGCGTCCGGCGGCCCCTTCTACCGCTCGCTGCTCCGCCACTCCAACGAACTGGGCGTCGGACTCTACGAGATCCTCCACTACAACCAGTCCCAGACCGAGCCCATGCGCTTCGGCCTCCAGGGGCCGTACCTGCTCGTCTTCACCGACGGCGGCACCCCCGACCCCGCCCTCTTCGCCGCGAACCACGACACCGGCTGGGTCGACGGGCTCGGCATCCCCGGCTGGGTCGGCGCCGCCGGACGCGGCCGGGTCGCGGGCGTCGGCCTCAGGAACATGGACCCGGCGCACCCGTACACCATCGGCTTCGCCAACGCCGACGCCCAGTACTGGACCCGCGCCGCCGACGGCACCGGTGCCTTCTCCTGCCGGAACATGCTGCCCGGCGTGTACACGCTCACCGTCTACAAGGGCGAACTCGCCGTCCACACCGCCCAGGTGACCGTCACCGCCGGCACGGCCACCGCCCTCCACACGATCACGATCACCGGCGACCCGAGCACCGCCCCCGCGATCTGGCGCCTCGGCGACTGGGACGGCACCCCCGCCGGCTTCAAGAACGCGGCCCTCATGACGTACGCCCACCCCGCCGACGTCCGGGCCGCCGCCTGGACCGGGAACGTCGTCGTCGGCAGCGGCGACCCCTCCGGCTCCGTCCCCTGCTACCTCTGGAAGGACGTCAACGACGGCTTCCTGGTGTACTTCCGGCTCACCGCCGCCCAGGCCGCCGCCGCGCACACCCTGCGGATCGGCGTCACCACCGCCTTCCTCAACGGCCGCCCCCGGGTCACCGTCAACGACACCTGGGTCTCCGCGATCCCCTCACCGCCCACCCAGCCCTCGACGCGTTCCCTCACCACCGGCTCCTACCGGGGCAACAACCACACCTTCACCTACAGCGTCCCCGCGAGCGCGTGGCGGGCGGACCCGTCCCAGTACAACGTGGTCCGCCTGAACGTCGTCAGCGGTTCGACCGGAACGGGTTTCCTGAGCCCGGGCACCGCCCTCGACTGCGTGGACCTCCTCGTCTGACCGACGAGTCAGGGATCCGGGCCGCGTCGCCGCCCGGATCCCTGGGTGGGAGCACGTCACATGCCGCGCTCCTCGTCCTCCTCCTGGACGATGCCCGTGTCCTCGCCCTCGACCTCGATGTGCTCCTTGCGGACCTGGCCGGTGACCGTCCGCTCCTCGGTGACCTCGTCCGTCTCCAGGCGGACCCGCTCGACGGGGACGGCCCGCGTCTCGACGACGGGGCGCTCCTCGTGGAGGGTCACCTCGTGCTCGGCCTCGGAGATCTCGGGGCCCGACATGGCCTGCTCGCGGTTGGCCTCCGTGATCGGCTCGCGCACCACGCGCGCCTCCTCGTGGTGCAGCGGCACGGTCTCCTGGACGTCCTCGGTGACGACGTACTTGCGCAGCCGGATCCGGCCGGTCTCCACCTGCTCGGTGCCGACGTGCATCCGCTCCTCGGAGCGGGTCATCGCGTCGTCGGCCGAACGGCCCGCCCACTCCGCCTCCCTGCCCGCGGCGCCGGCAGTGCCCGCGGCGCCGGCAGTGCCCGCGGCGCCGGCCGCGCCTGTGGTGCCGGCGCCGGTGCCGTGTGCCCAGCCGCCCTCGCCGGGCTCGTTCGCCTGCTGCCAGGCCTCGTCCCACGCGATGCCGTAGTACTCGTAGAGACGCTGCTCCTCGCTCGCGTCGAGATGGCCTCCGCCGTCGATGTCGACGCGCGGGGCGTCCTTGACCCGGTCCTTGGAGTAGGGCACCTCCAGGTGGTCCCGCACCACGGCGGCGTCCTTGATCGGCACGAAGGACTCACGGGTGCCGAACATGCCCGTCCTGACGGTGACCCATTCGGGGCGGCCGGTGGCGTCGTCGAGGAAGACGTGCTTGGCGTCACCGATCTTCGTGCCCTCGGTGTCGTAGACGGGATGATCCAGCACAGCGGGTATCTGTTCCTGGGCGATCATGGTGAACCCTCCAGGCGTTGTTGCGGACACCCGGCGACCAGCCGGTGAGACCGGCGGAAAACCTCCCCGGTCCCCCCGAGTTGTTTCGACGAATGACCGGTTGACCGTTGAAACGGTGGCTCAGAGGCCGAACGCCCTGGCGGGCGTCCAGTCGCCCAGGTACGCGCCCCGGGTGACGGCGGAGGCCTGCGCGGCCGTCAGCTGCGGACGGTTCTCCGGTACGGTGACCGCCGCGCCCCGGCCCGTGTTGCGGTACTCCGCGAAGCGCTGCTCCTGCCACGGGTGTTCGGCCCGCATGTTCGCGTACGGCGCCACCGCGTCGATCCCCGCGTCCAGGACGGACTCCCGGATCACCAGCGCGGGCCGGGCGGTCGGGTCCGAACCCGGCACCCACGGCCGGGCCAGCTTGTAGTAGCCGTCCGGGGCCTCGCTGGTGACCCGGCAGCGGGAGGCGAGGAAGCCGTACGGGTTGGGTCGGGCCGTCGAGGGAGCGAAGACGAAGCCGTACGGGGCACCCGTCAGGTCCGTGCGGACCAGGGTCCGGAAGTGGCAGTGCTCGAACACGGCGGTGGCCCGCCCGAAGACGAAGTCGACGTCCCCCTCGACGTAGCAGTGCGCGAAGTACTGCCGGGCGAAGGCCGTCAGCGCCGTCGAGTCCGTGTAGAGGGTGTCCTGGTGGCCGAGGAACCGGCAGTGGAAGAAGGCCGAGCGGTCGCCCTGCGCCTTCAGCGCCACGGCCTGCGTGCCCGGGTTGCCCGGCAGGTCGGTGCGGAGGAAGTCGTTGGCGAAGGTGACGGCGTGGGCGGTGAAGTCCGCCGCCTGGAGGGTGACCGTCGCCGAACCGGTGGTGCCGTACGTACCGGAGCCGTCCGGTTTCGGGGTGCCCGCCGCGTTGTCGTACACCACGACGACGTCCTCGGCGTCCCCGCTCGCGCCGATCCACGTCATGCCGGTACGGGCCGAGGCCACCCTCACCGTCTCCCGGTACGTACCGGGCGCGAGGACCAGCGTCCAGCCGGTGCCGCTCGCCGCGTCCACCGCCGCCTGGACGCTGGTGTGGTCGCCGAGGCCGCCGGGGTGGACGTAGAGCGTCCGACTTGTCAGCCGTGTGGCGGGCGAGCCGTACCGCCCGAAGGGCCCGGCGCCGGAGGCCGCCGCGGGAGCCGCGGGCAGGGCGAGGGCGGCGAGGGCGGCGCCCGCGCCGGTGAGGAAGGCACGGCGGCCGAGGGGGGTGCGGGGGTGGTGCGAGGGCATGCGGATGCTCCTTCGCCGATAGGCAGAAAAAAAGAGGGAAAGGACCGGGCCGGGGCGGGCGCGACGGGACGGGGGTGCCGCGCTCCGCCCCGGCCCGGGGAAGGGGGGCCGGTCAGTGCGGACGGCCGGCGCCGGCGCGGTGGCCGACGAGGGCGGGCACGGCCCGCGGGTGGTCCACCCGGGTGCGCAGGACGGGGGTCCAGCCCGCGTCGGGGCGCAGGATCTCCGACGGGATCTGCTCGTTGTGCACGGCGAGCAGGTCGACCGGGCGCCCGTTGACGTAGTTGCCGGTGGTGGTGACCGGCGCGTCCTTCCACTTCTTGAGGATCTGCCCGACGGGCACCTCGGGCGCCAGCGTGAAGGCGTTCTTCTCGGCGACGAGCTGCGACTCGAACCCGATGCCCAGGCTGTACACGTAGGTGCCGTCCGGGACCACGTAGTGGTTGTTGTACGCGTCGACCTGCCCGAAGCGGACCCGGGGCGCCCGCTCCACCACGTTGTCGAAGAGGTTGTGGTGGAGGGTGACGCGGAGCTTGCCGCGGTCGGTGGCGCCCGCGCCGTCGCTGTTGCCGATCATCAGCGTCTTGTCGTGGTCGGTGAAGGCGTTCCACGAGACGGTGACGAGGTCGGCGCCGCGCACGATGTCCAGCTCGCCGTCGTGCTGCTGGTAGATCTCGCCGTAGTACCTCGGCAGCGAACTGTCCGGGTGGGCGCCGTCGGTGAAGGTGTTGTGGTCGATCCACACGTGGGTGGAGCCGTACACCACCAGAGCGTCGTACTCCGAGTTCCAGGCGCCGTCGGCGCCGTCCGTCGGGTCCCACTGCGGGAAGCAGTCGAGCGGGCTCTCCAGCGTGAGGTTGCGGATCACCACGTTGTCGACGCCGGTGACCTGGAGGCCGGCGCCGAGGATCGTCGCGTCCCGGCCGACGCCGATGAGGGTGGTGTTCGAAGGGACCTTGACCTTGACGGCCCGGCTCTGGGCGGCGGCGGAGGCGGCGCGCAGCTCCTCCTGGGGGCCGCTGACCTCGTTCTCGTACCCCCACACCGCCGGGTCGTAGTCGGCGAGGTACTGCTGGAAGTCGTAGCCGGGGGCCTCGAAGGCGGCGCAGCCGGCCTCGGTGGCGTTCAGGGTGCCGACGACCTTGACGATCCGGGGCTCGGTGCCGGGGACGGCGAGGGCGGCCCGGAGCTCGGCCCAGGTGGTGACGGTGAAGACGCGGGAGGCGTCGGCGTCGGCGCCGCCGGTGGTGCCGGTGCCGGCGGAGGCCCAGCCGTCACCGGCGGGAAGGGTGGCGCGGGCCGGGTCGGCGGGGCGGGGGCCGGAGTGGGCGCCGGCGGCGGGGGCGGTGACGGTGAGGACGAGGGCGGCGGCGGCCGCCGCTCCCAGCTTCGTGCTTCTGTTCACGCGCGGTTCTCCTCAGATGCGGGGGGCCAGGTGATCCAGCGGGTGGGGACGTCGTCGTCGAGCCGGCGGGTCTCGCGCGGGGCGAGGACCCGGGTGCGGAGCAGTTCGCGGGCCACGAGCCGGGAGACCTCGATCGCGCCGGGCGGGTTGAAGTGGGTGTTGTCCTGCTCGGTGTCGGTCCAGTTGAAGTACGTCTTCGTGGCCTCGGGGCCGAGCCGCTGCCACAGGGCGAGCGACAGGGCCTCGACGTCGAGGAGCGGCACGCCGGAGGCGGCGGCCAGCTCCCGCATCGCCGCCGGGTAGTCGCCGAGCGAGCGGCGCGCGTTCCCTTCGGCGTCGAAGCGGCGGCGTTCCACGGAGGTCGCGAGCACCGGGAGCGCGCCCCGGGACCGGGCGGCCTCGACGAAGACCCGCAGGTTGTCCTGGTAGGAGCCCCAGGGGTCGGTGGAGCGGGCGGGGTCGGTGGTCTTCTGGTCGTTGTGGCCGAACTGGACGAGCAGGATGTCGCCGGGCCGCATCGCGGCCCCGATCGGTTCGAGCCGGCCCTCGTCGAGGAAGCTCTTGGTGGAGCGCCCGTTGACGGCGTGGTTGGCGACCGTGATCCCGTGGTGCAGGAAGAAGGGGAGCGCCGTGCCCCAGCCGGTCTCGGGGGCCGCGTCGGCGTACTTCTGCGCGGCGGTGGAGTCTCCGGCGATGAAGAGGGTACGGGCGGGGGCGCCGGGCGCGGCGCTCTCGGCACGGGCGGCGGTCCGGCCGGTGACCAGGGCGAGCGCGAGGCCCGCCCCGGCCACGACCGCCTCGCGGCGGCCCGGCATCACTTCCGCTGCTGCTTCCACTCGGCCTGGGCCTCGTTGAGCTGCTCGGCGAGCTTGTCGGCGAAGTCCTTGGCTCTCATGGTGCCGAGGAGGACCTTCTGGAAGGCGGCCTCGTTGTCGGCCTTGGAGATGGTGTTCCAGTCCGGCAGGTAGTACGGCAGCTGGACGATGGTCGCCTTGCCGCTGAAGAGGACCTCGGCGGCGAGCTTGGTCGGCTCGGCCTCCTGGATCCACGGGTCCTGCGCCGCCTCGGTGTTGGCGGGGATGGCGCCGGCGGACCTGTTCCACTTGGAGTTGGACGCGTGGGAGGCCGCGAACTCGATGAACTTCCAGGCGGCGGCCTTGTTCTTGCTGGTGGAGAAGAGACCGAGGCCGTCGACCGGGTGGGAGACCATCACGCGGGTGCCGTCGTCGAGCGTCGGGTTCGGTATGCCGCGGAACTTCCCGGTGCCCAGGGCCTTCACGTGATCCTGGTACGAGCCGAGGTTGTGGTTCAGCATGCCGATCTCGCCGCTGTCCCACTGGGCGACCATCTTGGTGAAGTCGTTGTTGACGTCGGCCGCCGGGGTGTTCTTCTTGAAGAGGCCGACGTACTTCTCCAGGGCGGCCACGTTCTCCGGGGCGTTGACGGTGGTCTTGTCGCCCTCCCAGAAGCTCTGGATGCCGCTCTGGCCGTACATGGCGTCCAGGGCCTGGGCGATGGAGCCGGCGCCGCCGCGGATGGTGTAGCCGAAGCGGTTCTTGTCCTTCTGGGTGAGCTTGTCGGCCGCCGCGTAGAACCTCGACCAGGTGCTCGGCTCCTCCAGGCCAGCCGCCTCGAACAGGTCGGTGCGGTAGTAGAGGACGCCGTTGCTCGCGGAGGTCGGGACGGTGAAGAGCTTGTCCTGGCCGCCGGCCGCCTTGACGGACTCGACCATGCCGGGGTTCAGCCTGCCGTGGAGGGCACTGCTCGCGATCCGCTCGTCCAGCGGCTCCAGCGCGTTCTGCGCGGCGATCCCGGCGAGCATCGCCGCGCCGACGCCGCCGACGTCCGGGAGCCCGCCGCCCTGGATGGCGGTGTCGTACTTGGACTGCACCTCCTTGGAGGCGACGCCCACGTACTCGACGTCGATGTCCGGGTTCGCCTTCTCGAAGTCGGCGATGATCTCCTTCCAGACGTCGGTGCGGACACCGCCGTTGTTGTCCCAGAAGGTGATCCTGCCCTTGCCCGATCCCTCGCTGCCCGCACCGGCGCCCCCGCTGCCGTCGTCACCGCAGGCGGTGGCGGTCAGCGCGAGGACACCGGACAGGGCGAGGGCGAGGGCGGCTCTGCGCCGGCCGGGGAAGATGGTCATCGTCGGCTCTCTTCTCTCGGGTGGTACTCGGGTCGTACGGGGGATGGGGTCGTACGGGGATGGGTGTGGGGGAGTACGAGGGGGCTCGCCCGGGTTCAGCGAGCGGTGGTGGTGACAGCGGCGGCGGTGGCGAGGGTGCGGAAGTCCGTGAACACGCCCGTCCCGGCGTGCCCTTCGCTCTCGGGCGCCGCGGCGAACAGGCCGAGCGGGGCGCCCACCCACCGCCAGGGGGTGGCCGCGAACTCGGGGCCGAGCCGGACGGGTCCCGTACCGGCGTCGTAGGAGAAGCGGCAGCGGCCGTCGGCGGTGACCGCGATCCGCAGCAGTACCTCGTCCCTGGCGAGCGGCCGAGGGCGGGCCGCGTCCCGCTCCCGGTCGGCGTTGCCCGGCGCGAAGCGGTGGACGAGCAACAGGCCGCCGCCGTCGGCCCGTTCCAGATCGATCCAGGCGTACGCGTCGCCGAGCACGACCAGACCGGCCCGGGCCCCGGGCGCCCCGGCGCCAGGCCGCAGCCGGACCTCGACGGTCCGGGCCCCGGCGGGCAGCCGCTGCGTCAGCACGTGCGGCACCGACCGCAGGTCCTCGGCCAGGTCCGTACGGACGCAGGCGAGCCGCAGCCCCTCCCCGTCATGCGAACCGGCCCACTCCGCGCGGGGGTTGGCGGTCCACTGCCACTGCGGCCCGAAGACGCCGCCGGGGAAGGCGTCGTCCACGGCCGGCCGGACCGCGGGCCCCTCCGGCAGGGCCGGCTCGCGGTGGACGCGTACGGGGGCACCGTCGTCGCCCATGACCGGCCGGCCGTCCGCGTCCCAGCGCATCGGCTGGAGGCGGACCGGCCGGCCGTACGCGCCGGCCTGCTGGAAGCGGAGGAACCGGTCCTCGCCGTCGCCGGTGCGCACCCAGCCGCCCTGATGGGGGCCGTTGACGTCGGTGTCGCCCGGGGCGAGGATCCAGAAGCGGGCCTCGTGCCGGTAAGCCCGGGGCCCTCCAGGGTGAACCAGCCGGGGATCAGGTCGGCGTCGACCGGCGTCGTGCCCTCGTCGAGGACCTGGGTGCCGTCCGGGCTCATCCGGTGCCCGGTGAGCCGGTTGTCGAAGCCGGCCCGGGACTTCGCCCAGCCGTGCACCAGGTACGCCTCGCGGCTCTCCTCGTCCCGCAGCGGACGGGCGTCGATCAGGCCACGTCCCCTCTTCACCAGATGGGGACTGCTCCAAGGTCCTTCGATCGAAGGGGAGTTGATCTGGAAGATCCCGTGATCCGGGTAGCCCCAGAAGGTCCAGAAGCGGTCGTCGTGGTGACGGAAGGAAGGCGCCCCCACTCCGCAGTCGTGCCGGGGCCGGGTGAACTCCTCCTCGGGCGCGAGCCGTTCGAGGGCATGCCCGACGAGCCTCCGGTCGACCAGGTCGCGGGAGTGCAACAGCGGCGGTCCGGGGGCGCGGCCGAAGCTGGAGCCGGTGAGGTGGAAGTCCTCGCCCACCCGGACCGCGTCCGGGTCGGACCAGTCCGCCGCCAGGACCGGGTCACGGTACGTGCCGTCCCCCAGGTCGCCGGTGACCTGGGGCACCAGCGGGCAGGTCACGAGGCCACCGCCTTGCGCACCAGGGCCGCGGCGCCGTCCCGGTCGAGCCTCCCGTCGGCGACGACCGTCACCACGCGGCGTACGAAGGTCTCGCCTGCAGGGACCGCGAGCCGCTCCCCGTACGCGAGGGAGGAGCCGACGCCCGGGTACTCGGCGGCCCGTACGAACCACGGGTCGCGCCGGGTGGTCTCCGTCGCCCCGGCGAAGACCAGCGTCCAGCCGTCGCCGCACATCGCCACCCAGCCGGCGCGGACACCGTGCACGGCCTCCTCGCCGTCCGCGCCGGGACCGAACACCACTGGCGCCGAAGCCTCCTTGGGGGCGCGCCAGAAGAAGCCGCCGTAGGCGGCGCCCGGGCGTCCGTTGGTGGCCGGACTGCCGATCGACAGGTCGCGGCCGGAGACGTTGGCGACGGAGAAGGTCAGGTCGAGCGCCCACGCCGTGTCGGTCAGCGGGACCGCGGCGACCGTGCGGTGCTCGGCGAGCAGCCGTTCCCCGCCGGCGGTCCAGCTCACGTCCTCGACGAAGCCGTCCGGGTCGCACAGCTTGAAGCCGTCGTGCCGCTGTGTGCCGTGGTTGTCGAGCGCGACCGGGCCGCGGCCGCGGACGAAGGTCCTGCCGCCCCAGAAGTTGCAGCCCTCGACGTCCGGGACGGCGACGGAGACGCCCAGGTGGTGCACGTGGTCCTCGGGCAGCACCTCGGTGACGGTCCGCCCGGCGAGCGTGGTCACGGGATGGAGGTAGGGGCGGGGGGAGTGGTCGGCGGAGAGCGCCGGCCGGGTCACGCAGTGGGCGACCGCGCGGCCCGCCGCCCGCAGCACGACACCGGTCCCTTCGGTGCTCATCGGACCTCCGCCGGGGCCGGCGACGCCCACGGGGCGCCGAGCTCGGAGTAGAGCCGCAGCTGTTCGGCGCTCCCGTCCACCAGCGCCTCCACGCCCTCCACGACCCGCCGCGCGGCGCTCTCGCCGGGCTCGGTACGCCAGTGGGCGGCGGGCAGCGGCAGCGGGTCGGGGGCGGTGCGGACCGCCTCGACCACCCGCATGAAGGCGCCGGTCGCGTCCGGCGGCACGAGCAGCGGGGTGCCGTCGGTGAGGTGCGCGACCAGGTTCTCCAGGAGGTCGGTGCGCCCGTACACGGTCTCCTCGGGGCCGTGGCCGGCCCGCTGGAGCAGAACCCGGTCCTCGCGGTACCAGAAGGTGATCCGGCCGCGGGTGCCGTGCACGACCACGTACGGCTCGCGGCTCTTCTCCGCGCAGAGCGTCGCCGCCACGGTCACCGGGAAACCGGCGGCCGTGGTGACGCGGACGGCGGAGGTGTCGTCGGACTCGATGGCGTGGGCGTGGAACAGCTCGGTCTCGATGCCCGTCACGTCCTCGGCCAGGGTGGTCCCGGCGAGCGCGAGGGCGGTGGCGACGGCGTGGGCGAGCGGGTTGGTCAGCGCCCCGTCGACGACGTCGAGGCCGTCGAGCCGGCGCCGGCCGGCCCAGGGCGCGCGCCGGAAGTACGCCTCGTCGCGGACCCAGGCGCCGGCCGCGCCGACCCCCCGGACCTCGCCGATCGCGCCGTCGGCGATCAGCTCCCGGATCGCGGGCACGGCGTGCGAGCCGAGCGACTGGAAGCCGATCTGGCAGACGGCGCCGGCCGCCGCGACCCCGTCGGCCATCCGGCGGAACTCCGCGTACGAGGGGGCCGGCGGCTTCTCCAGGAGGACGTCGGCGCCGTGCCGGACGGCTGCCAGGGTCAGGTCGGTGTGGGTCTGGATCGGGGTGCTGAGCACCGCCAGCCTCGCGCCGGTGACGGCGAGCAGCGCCTCGAAGTCGTCGGACTGGGCGGGCTCCCCGAGCCCGTCGAGCTCGGCCGCGTCGAGCGGGCGCAGCTCGCAGACGCCGGCGAGCCGGACCAGGCCCCGCTTCTCCAGGCGGTGGATGTTGAGGAGGTGGCTGCGGCCGTGGCCGCGGGCGCCCGCGAGGACGACGGGCAGGGGTTCGAAGGCGGGTGCGGGCAGGGGCTCTCGTATGGACAGGGGTTCAGGTGTGGGCATGGGGCTCATCCCTTCACCGCCCCGGCGCTGAAGCCGGTGACGAGCCACTTCTGGATGAAGGCGAAGACGATCACGACGGGGACGGCGGCGATGACACCGCCCGCGGCGAGCGCGCCGAGGTCGACGCTGTCGGCGCCCATGAGGGTGTTGAGGCCGACCGGGATGGTCTGCTTGCTCTGGCTGCTGAGGAACATCAGGGCGAAGAGGAAGTGGTTCCAGGCGTGGACGAAGGCGAAGGAGCCGACGGCGACCAGGCCGGGCCGCAGCAGCGGGAGCACGACGATCAGGAAGGCGCGGAAGCGGTTGCAGCCGTCGACCCAGGCGGCCTCCTCCAGGGACGGGGGCACGTTCCTGATGAAGCCGCTGATGAGGATCATCGACAGCGGCAGCTGGAAGACCGTCTCGGCGAGGATGACGCTGCCGATCGAGTTGATCATCCGCAGCTCGGCGAAGATCTGGAAGAGCGGCACCAGGAGCAGGGCGCCCGGCACGAACTGGGAGCAGAGGAGGGCCAGCATGAAGCCCTTCTTGAGCCGGAAGTCGAAGCGGGCGAGGGCGTAGCCGCCGGCCAGCGCGACCAGCGTGGTGCTGATGAGGACGGCGACGCCGATCAGGAGGCTGTTCTGGAAGAAGACCCCGAAGCTGCGCTCGGTCCACACCTTCTCGAAGTGCGCGCTCGTCATCGGCCAGGGCAGCAGCGAGGTCGAGCCGGCCGGGCGGACGGCGAAGAGGAGGATCCAGTAGAAGGGGACGAGGGTGAAGACGAGGTAGACGCCGAGCGGCAGGTAGATCTGCCAGCGGGGGACCTCGTCCCAGGCCCGGTGCCGCTTGCGGGCGGCGGCGGGCGGGGTGCGGTCCGGCGGCTCCGCCGGGGGCGTGGCCCCGCCGGTGGGGGCGGTGCGGGTGCGGGTGGCTGCGGCGGTCACTTGCTGTGGCCTCCGAACTTGCTCAGGCGCAGGTAGACGATCGAGCAGAAGAGAAGGATCACGAACGCCACCGTGGTGAGGGCGGAGGCGTAACCGAAGTTGTGGGCGTCGACGCTGGTCTCGGCGACGTACAGCGGCAGCGTCGTGGTGACGCCCGCGGGTCCGCCGCCGGTCAGGGTGTAGAGCAGGTCGACGTTGTTGAACTCCCACACCGCGCGCAGCAGTGTGGAGAGCACGATCGCGTCCCGGAGGTGCGGGAGCGTGATGTGGAGGAACTGCCGCAGCCGGCCCGCCCCGTCGACCTCGGCGGCCTCGTACAGGTCCTTCGGCACCGACTGGAGGTCGGCGAGGATGAGGATGGCGAAGAAGGGCACGCCGCGCCAGAGGTCGGCGACGATCGCCGCCGGGAAGACGGTCGCGGTGTCGGAGAGCAGCGAGGTGCCGTACTCGCCGACGCCGAGGTCCGCCAGGTAACGGGTGATGCCGGTCTGGGAGTTGTAGAGCAGCACCCAGATCGCCGAGGTGAGCACGCCGGAGACGGCCCACGGCGAGAAGACCAGGGCCCGGCCGAGCGCCCGGCCGGCGAAGGTCTGGTTGACGATGAGGGCGAGCGCGAGCCCGAAGAGGAGCTGGAGCGTCACCTCCACCACGACCCACTTGAGGCTGAAGGTGAGCGTGCCCCAGAAGTGGGGGTCGTCGGTGAAGATCTTCGTGAAGTTGTCCAGGCCGGCGAAGCCGTTCCGCCAGGGCTTGGTCGGGTTGTAGTGCTGGAGGCTGTAGTAGAAGACGCTCAGCACGGGGTACGCGATGAAGCCCAGCATCAGCAGGCCGGCGGGGGCTATCAGCAGGTACGGCAGCCGGCGGGGGGTCGCTCCCGTGCGGCGGCGCCCCCGTGCCGTGGCGGCTCGGGGCGGTTCGGTCACAGCTGTGGCCATGACGGCGGCTCCGTTCTCGGGCGGGCGGTGCGGAGTTCAGAAAGCGCTTTCTATCAAGGGATCGGAAGGCGGGGGATCACAGGTGAAGCGCTTCGCGAACCCTGTTCGAGATCTCGAACGAGAGGGGCGGTGGTGCGGTAGGGCGGGGTGCTCAGCCCGCGTACGGATCGGGGGTCGTCCCCGGCCTGGCCAGGAACTCGAAGTCGCAGCCGGTGTCGGCCTGGGAGATCTGCTCCATGTACAGCGCGCCGTAGCCGCGCCCGTACCGGGCCGGCGGCGGGGTCCACGCGTCCCGGCGGCGCCCCAGCTCCTCGTCCGTGACGTGCAGGTGGAGGGAGCGGGCCGCGACGTCGAGAGTGATCGTATCGCCCGTGCGCACCAGGGCAAGGGGCCCGCCGACATGGGATTCCGGCGCCACGTGCAGCACGCACGCCCCGTAACTCGTCCCGCTCATCCGGGCGTCCGAGATGCGCACCATGTCCCGTACCCCCTGCTCCAGGAGGTGCTTGGGAATCGGCAGCATCCCGTACTCCGGCATCCCCGGACCCCCCTTCGGCCCGGAGCCGCGCAGCACGAGCACGTGGTCGGCGGTGATGCCGAGCGCCGGGTCGTCGATGGTCCGCTGCATCGTCCGGTAGTCGTCGAAGACGACGGCCGGACCGGTGTGCCTGAGGAACCTCCGCTCCATCGCGACGTGCTTGACGACCGCCCCGTCCGGGCACAGGTTGCCCCGCAGCACCGCGAGCCCGCCTTCGGCCGCCAGCGGCCGGTCCCGCTCCCGGATCACCTCGTCGTCGTGGACGAGCGCCCCGTCGAGCTGTTCGCGCAGGGTGGCGTGGGAGACGGTCGGCCGGTCCAGGTGGAGCACGTCCGCGATCCGCGACAGGAAGCCGGGCATCCCGCCGGCGAAGTGGAAGTCCTCCATGAGGTACTTCCCGCCGGGCCGCAGGTTCGCGAGCACCGGCACCGTCCGCGCGATCCGGTCGAAGTCGTCGAGCGTCAGCTTCACCCCCGACCGCCCGGCCATCGCGATCAGGTGGATCACCGCGTTGGTCGAGCCGCCGAGCGCCAGGACGGCGGCGACCGCGTCCTCGTACGCCTCCCGGGTCAGCAGCCGCGAGAGCCTGAGGTCCCGCTGTACGAGCTCCACGATCCGCATCCCCGACGCGGCGGCCATCCGGTCGTGCCCGGAGTCCACCGCCGGCACCGAGGAGGCGCCCGGCACGGTCACGCCCAGCGTCTCGGCGGCGGCCGTCAGCGTGGACGCCGTCCCCATTGTCATGCAGTGACCGGGGGAGCGGGCCAGACCGTTCTCCAGCTCGGCCATCTCGCAGTCGCCGATCGTCCCGGCCCGCCGCTCGTCCCAGTACTTCCACATGTCCGTACCGGACCCGAGGGTCTCGCCCCGCCAGTGCCCCGGCAGCATCGGCCCCGCCGGGACGAAGACGGTCGGCAGGTCGACCGAGGCCGCGCCCATCAGCAGCGCCGGCGTCGTCTTGTCGCAGCCGCCCATCAGCACCGCCCCGTCCACCGGGTACGAGCGCAGCAGCTCCTCCGTCTCCATCGCCAGGAGGTTGCGGTAGAGCATCGGCGTCGGCTTCTGGAAGGTCTCCGACAGCGTGGACACCGGGAATTCGAGTGGGAAGCCGCCCGCCTGCCACACCCCCCGCTTCACGGCCTGCGCCCGGTCGCGCAGGTGCACATGGCAGGGGTTGATGTCCGACCAGGTGTTGAGGACCGCGATCACCGGCTTGCCGAGGTGCTCCTCGGGCAGGTAGCCGAGCTGCCGGGTGCGGGCCCGGTGACTGAACGACCGCAGCCCGCCGGTGCCGTACCACTGGTGACTGCGCAGCTCCTCGGGCCGCACTTCGCGGTTCCCGCTCACGGGGCGACTGCGCGGCTCCTCGGGCCGCACTTCGCGGTTCCCGCTCACGGGGCGACTGCGCGGCTCCTCGGGCCGCACTTCACGGTTCCCGCTCATGCCGGCCACCCGGCGGCGATCGCCGCGACCTCGGACCGCTCGGCCTCCGGGAGTTCACGGCTCGGCGGCCGGACGTCCCGGCGGCACAGGCCGAGGGAGGCCAGTGCCTCCTTCACCACCGTCACGTTGTCCGCGTTGCCGTTGGCCGCGCGCAGTTCCTCGAAACGGCGGATCCGCTCCCACACCTTCATCGCGGTCCCGTGGTCGCCCGCCCGCAGCGCCCGGAGCATCTCCAGGGAGAGCGAGGGGGAGACGTTGACGAGCCCCGAGGTGAAACCGGTCGCGCCGGCCGAGAAGTACGAGGGGGCGTACGGCTCCGCGAGACCGGCCACCCACACGAAGCGGTCGAGCCCCGCGTCCCGGGCGAAGCCCGCGAACCGCGCCGCGTCCGGCACCGCGTACTTGACGCCCACCACGTTCGGGCAGGCGGCGCCCAGTTCGGCCAGGCGCGCCCCGGCGAGCAGCGGGTTGCGGATGTAGGGGACGACGCCCAGCTCCGGCACCGCCTCGGCGATGGCGCGGTGGTAGGCGACCCAGCCGCTCTCGGAGACGTACGGGTGCACCGGCTGATGGACCATCACCATGTGCGCCCCGGTGTCCCGGGCGTGCCGGGCCGCCTCGACCGCCGTCGGCACGTCGTGCCCGACGCCGACCAGGATCGTGGCGCGCCCTGCCGCCTCCGCGACCGTCGCCTCGGTGATCGAGCGGCGCTCCTCGGGGGTCAGGGCGTAGAACTCGCCGGTGTTGCCGTTGGGGGTGAGGGTGCGCACCCCGCCGTCGAGCAGCCGCCGCAGCAGCGCCCGGTGGGCGGCGGAGTCCACCCGGCCGTCCTCGGCGAACGGCGTGACCGGGATGGCCACGACGTCGGCGAGGGCGGCCCGAAGGGTCTCGAATTCCATGGTCATTCGCTGTCCAGAGGGTCCGGAAGGGGGGAGCCCGCGGCGGGCTCCAGAGGGTTCTCGGGGAAGGCGCGCTCGACGAACGAGGCGATGTGGTCGTGCACCGCCCGGCACGCCCCGTCGGCGTCGCCGACGGCGGCGAGCCGCAGGATCTCCGTGTGCTCGGCCGCCTCCCGCTCCCAGGACGGCACGGCGGCCCAGGCGACCGTGGAGACGAGCGCGGCCTGGTCGCGCACCTCGTCGAGCATCCGCCCGAGCAGCGGATTGCCGCAGGGGAGGTAGAGCGCCCGGTGGAACGCCCGGTTGGCCAGGGAGCGTTCGGCCGGATCCTCGGCGGCCGCGGCCCGCGCGAGCGCCTCGTGCGCCGCGTCGAGCGGGGCACCCGAGGCGACCGCCCGGCGTACCGCCTCCGGCTCCAGGAGGAGGCGGACGTCGTACACGGCCCTGGCCATGTCCGCGTCCACCATCCGCACGGTGACGCCCTTGTACTGGCTCATCACGACGAGCCCACTGCCCGCGAGGGTCTTCAGCGCCTCGCGCACCGGCGTCTTGGACACCCCGAAGCGCGCGGCGAGTTCGGCCTCCACCAGGGCCTGCCCGGGTCTGAGCCCCCCGGTGAGGATGTCGTGCTTGATCGCCTCCAGGACGTACTGGGTCCGGGAGGGGATGGGGCTGGGGGCATAGGGCATGGAGCACTCTCAGATCTCGTGTATGACGTCTCATATATGACGTACGAAGTGCAACGGGCATGAAGCTAAGGGGGTGCCGGTGTTTCGTCAATGCTTCGCGCACGCTTGGGGGAAAGCGTTTTCTATCCGTCGCCTTCGAGGGGGTGGGGGGGTGCCGGAGGGTCGGCCCCCGACCCCGGCATGCCTCCGGCCCTTTCGGCTGGGCGCGCCTCCGGCCCTTCCGGCCCGGCGCACTCCACCGGTCCTTCGTGCCCGGCGTGCTCCCCGTCCACGGGCCCGCGGAAGAACCCGCATGAAGTTCACCGACGGCTTCTGGCTGATGCGCGAGGGCGCGCAGGCCTCGTACGCCGCGGAAGTCCGCGACCTGCGCGTGGAGGGCCGGCCGCTTCACCGCGTACGCCTCCGTCCAGCGGGTCCACGCCCGCGGCGACCTCCTCGACTTGGCGCTGCTCACGGTGGAGTGCCACGCGCCTGCCGAGGCCCCGGCTTCATGCTCGCCGCCCCCGCCTCCGTTCCCGACGCCGGGACGGTACGCGAGGGCGGCACCGCCGTCGAACTGCTCTCCGGCCCGCTCCGCCTCCGCCTCGACCGCGCCGCCCCCGGACCCTGTCGTCACGCGACGCCGACGGCCGCACCCTGACCCGGGTCGGCCGCAAGGGCACCGCCTTCGTCGCCACTCCCGACGGAGCCCACCACATGGCCGTCCAGCTCGCCCTCGGCGACGGCGAGCAGATCTGCGGCCTCGGTGAACGCTTCACGCCTTTCGCCCGCTCGGCGACCGCCGGCGGCCGGCGGTTCCCCGTCCGCTGGGGCGGCGACTGCTGGGCCTCCTTCGAGCCCATGGCCGAGTCCCTGCGCGGCGGACTCTCCCTCTCCGGTGCCCTTCGTCATCGCCGCTGATGCCGAAATCCGGGCCGGAGAACCTCAAACCTCACGGCCGCGTCGTCCGGGCGGTTCAGAGGCTTGCCCTGCCATCGGTCTGCCGGCACGGTGACGGTGCCGTCGTGTTCGGTCCGGGGCACCCGGCGGTCGCCCTGCTCACAGGCGACCAGCCGCCCCTCGCGTCGGAGCAGGAGGACGCCTTGGCCGGTTGCCCGGAAGCCTGTCGGCCGCTTCCAGGGTGTGGGAGTATCTCGGCGTGGTCCGGGAGGGAAGAACGCAGGCCGTCGCGCGGGGCGTGGCACTGCTGGCGACGGTGGTGCTGCTGACCGGGGTGTCGGCGTGCGCGAGAGTCTCCGTGCGGTGCGGCGAGAGCTGCGCGGGGCAGGGATATCCCCCTGCGGGGCACGAGGTCCTGTATGACGACGGGCTGACCCTCGGTACGTACCCCGGCGAATGGGTCGAAGGCGAGAAGAGGATCAGGTTTCGGATCGACCTGAGGAACTCAGGGGCCGCGCCCGTCCCCGCCGGAAACGTGGACGTCCGGCTGTTCGAGTCGACACGGTCCCAGACGCTGCGGAAGCACACCCACGATGACAGCCTGGAGCAGGAGATCCCGGCCGGTGGTGCCGTCTCGGGTTTCGTCGTTCTGCGTACCGAGGGGATGAGGGACCTGAACATCAGGGTCATGGTCCGACCGCGCGACGGCTACGAGATGGCTCGTTGGTCCGTCGTCGTCTGAGCCGGACGTTCAAGAGGCCGTTGCCTTGTCGGACGCCATCGCCCCGTCTTCGTCGGTGAGGCGTGATGCCGGCGTCGCGGCCGCGCGACCCTCCGCCGGTGGTCGGACGGGGAGGGGCGCGACCCAGGCCATCTGCGAGCGGTGCCGTGACGGATCGCCTCATGCCCGCCGCCTGCCCTTCCCCGTTCGGGCCCGGTGACGCTCCCGGCCTCGTGCAACGAAGGCCGCCACGATCGAGCCGACCACGAGCGGCCCGACGACCCAGCGGATCACATCCGCCGCCCAGCCGGACCCCCCGCCGGTCATCAGAACGATCGTCTCGACGACGAGGGCGACCCCCAGCAGGACAAACCCGAGTCCCCAGGCGCGGACCACCCCCACGGGCCCCCGGACGGGCTCCGGTGGCCGGCGTGGCCGGAGCACGGCCCAGCAGCCCAGCCACACGCAGCCCAGCCCCAGGACCACCATGAACCCGTCCGTGATCCTGTCGAGCACGTCGGTCACGCTCCCGGACATCTGCCCTCCCCCCTTCCCTTCCTGCCGGCCTCGGAACGGCAGGGCCGCCCACCTCGGGCTCATCATGACGACTGCCCGGACATAACCTCTCACCCACCGGGCACGGCGGATGGCCCGATCGGCCGCTTTCCGGCACCCGTCAACGCGGGTGCCGGCGTCCGGCGAGTGCGAACTTCCCGGGCGTCACCTGATGGCGGACGGGAAGCGGGTGGACGGCTGCCCGACTCCACCGAGCGGGCCGGTGGCTCACCGGGTCGGTGCGTCCGGCCAGGGCCGCCGGCCGGACCCGGTCGGGTGCGTACCGGTGACGCCCATGACCACCGAGTACAGACTGGTCTCCGCGGCGATGAAGAGGCGGTTGCGCTTGGCGCCGCCCCAGGAGATGTTGGCGACCGGCTCGGGGACGTCGAGCCGCCCGATGAGGGTGCCGTCGGGGTCGTAGCAGTGCACGCCGTCGCCCATCGCGGCGGCCCAGAGCCGACCGCCTTCGTCGAAGCGGAGGTTGTCGAAGCGGGCCTTCGCGCGGGTCCCGGCCTCGGCGAAGACCTCGCCCTCGGACAGGGTGCCGTCGTCGCGCACGTCGAATACCCGGATGAAGCCGGCGCGGGTGTCGGAGACGAACAGCTGCCGCTCGTCGGCGGAGAAGACCAGCCCGTTCGGCGCGCCGAAGCAGTCCGCGACCAGCCGCACCTCACCCGTCGAGGGATCGATCCGGTACACGTTGTCGGCGCCTATCTCGCTCTCGGCGCGGTACCCCTCGTAATCGCTGGTGATGCCGAAGTCCGGGTCGGAGAACCAGATCGAACCGTCGGACCTCACGGCCGCGTCGTTCGGACTGTTCAGCCGCTTGCCCCGCCACCGGTCGGCCAGCACCGTGACGGTGCCGTCGTGTTCGGTCCGGATCACCCGCCGGTTGCCCTGCTCGCAGCTGATCAACCGCCCCTCGCGGTCGAGGGTGTTGCCGTTGGTGTGCCCGGCGGGGCGGCGGAAGACGCCGACCGTGCCGGTCTCCTCGTCCCACCGCAGCATCCGGTCGTTGGGGATGTCGCTCCAGACCACCTGCCGCCAGGCGGGCACGTAGACAGGCCCCTCGGCCCAACGGCAGCCGGTGTACAGGACCTCCAGCGCGGCATCGCCGTTCATGCACCGCCCGGTACGGAACCTCTCGTCGAACATCTCGTACAGCCCGGGGCGTTCGTCGGCCATGGGACTCTCCCCTTCCGCCAGTACCGCATGTCGAATCAGATCTTGCCCGAAGCGCAGATTGCAGGATGAAATACGGTCAGTACAAGAAACTTCCGAACGGAGAGTCGTGGATCACATCGACCGGGCCCTACTGGCCCGGCTCCAGCAGGACGCGACCCAGCCCTACGCGGCCCTGGGTCAAGCCGTCGGCCTGTCCGCCGGCGCCGCCCACGAGCGGGTACGCAAGCTCCGCGAACGCGGTGTCATCCGGCGCACCGCCGTCGAGGTCGACCCGGCCGCGGTGGGCAGCGGGGTCCTGGCCTACGTCATGATCGACTCGACGTCCTGGATGGGCGATTCGGCCCAGGCCTTCGCCGCCCTCCCCGAAATCCTGGAGGCCCACGTCATCGCCGGCAGCGCCTCGGTCCTTGTGAAGGTCAGAACCGCGACCGCCGAGCAACTGCAAGACGTACTGCGCCGGATCTACGCCATCGACGGCGTCAGCGGGACGCAGGCCACGGTGGTCCTGGAGACCTTCTTCGAACGCCCCCTCTCCCCCCTGACGGAAGGTCAGAAGTGAACCCCTCGCACCTTGCCGCCCGCCCCGCGGGAACGAACAGACCGATAGAACTCGTGATCTTCGACTGCGACGGCGTCCTGGTCGACACCGAACGCCTCGCCATACGCCTCCAGGTCGCGCTCGGGGCGGAGCTCGGCTGGCCGCTCACCGCCGACGAGGTGGTCGAACGCTTCATCGGGCGCTCCAAGGAGTCGATCGTCGGGCAGATCGCCGAGCGGCTCGGCGCGCAGACGGCCGGCCTCTGGTGGAGCCGGCTGATCCAGCGCCACCGGGACGCGGTCGATCTCGGCCTCGACCCGGTGGACGGACTGCCCGAAGCGCTCGCCGCCCTCACCCTGCCGACCTGCGTCGCCTCCAGCGGCTCGCACGAGAAGATGCGCCACACCCTGGGCCGCACCGGCCTCTACGACTTCTTCGCCGGCCGGATCTACAGCGCGAGCGAGGTGCCCCGCGGCAAGCCCGCCCCCGACCTCTTCCTGCACGCCGCCCGCCGGATGGGCGTCGACCCGGCGGCATGCGCGGTGGTCGAGGACAGCGGCCCCGGTGTCGCGGCGGCACGGGCGGCGGGAATGCGCGCCTTCGGCTACGCGGGCGGCCCGACCCCCGCCGAACACCTCGAAGGCCCGGACACCGTCGTCTTCGACTGCATGCGCGAGCTTCCGGCCCTGCTCGCCGGAGCGTGACCTCCGTCGATCTGAACGCGCAGCGAAGCGACAGGAGGGAGCGGCCCTCATTGCCGGGGTCCGGCATCGAAGGGGGACCGTGTCCGTGCCAGACTGCGGGGCATGGGGTGGACATTCAAACTGCACGGCGGCGTCGCGGCCGCACTGGGTACCGCGCTGTCGGCACTGACAGCGCTCACCTGGCTGCCCGGAACTCTGCCGTTGCTCGAACAGAAGTGGTTGCTGGTGGCAAGCGCCATGCTGCTGTTCCCGGTCTTCATCACCGCCATGGTGCGTATGTTCCTGGCCCGCGCGGGCCAGCACGTGACCGGGCTGGCCTTCCGCTGCCTTCCCCGCAAGGTCCAGGCGGGGCTCGCGGCCGTGCTCGTGTCGGGCGCGGCGACGATGGTCTTCGGCACGGCGGGCGAGGGGCACCTGCAGTCCGCGGAGACGCAGGGGAACCGGTACTTCGTCCTCGACACGGCATCGCGCCCACACGTCAGGATCGAGGTCTCCCAGAGCCAGTACCAGGCGGTCCTGGAGAGCGACCAGCGCCTCATGTTCGGGGTCTTCGGCGTGCTGTTCATCGGCGCCGCGTATCTCGTCCTGGTAGCCGGAGAGCTGAACCGAGCGGACCGAGCGTCCGAGCCGGCGTGAGGGGACGGGCCGACCGGGCGGGGGAGGAGCCGTACGCGGAGGGAAGCGGTGCCGTCGTGGTCGGTGACCTGCAGGGGCGGAGCGTCGTAGCCGAACCCGCGTACGGGCGATCAAAAGCGCCTGAGTTCGCGATCTCTGAGGCGCTGACACCACGAACTTGGCCCTGCCTTCCGGGATCCTCAGCTGTGTACGGCTCGGTTCCGACTGATTCGGTGTCGAAGCGCATGACGTTTTCGGTGCCCCGTGAGCCGATCGGTGGTCAGCCGACTTCAGGTACCGCCCCAGGCGGAGCAGGCTTCTCCACGGTGACACGCCGGATGTGGCCTACCCACGAGTCCGGCGTCAGGGAGGACCACTCGACGTCGATCTCAACGCCGTGGAATATGCGGGTGAGGTCCGCAAGCTGTGTGAAGATCGCCGTCTGTACCTCCTCAGGGGCCGCGTCGGCGGGCATCGGGACTCTGCCGCATCCGCCACTCGAGTCGTCGGCGGTGAACGTGTAGGGCCACACGTCTTGCCCAGTCAGCAGGATGATCTCCTTCGGTGTGCCGAAGGGGAGCCGCTTCCCCTTCGTCTTGGGTCGTCTCGCCATGGTGTCATCCAACCTGACGGACCGCAGGGTCAGGCACCCGCCATGCACACCTCAGCCACCACGACCAGACCTGACCAGAGCCGTATGACGCCACCCACCCAGGTGAAGGTAGGTTGATCGCCGGTCGGCTGGGGCCATGGGGAGGAACTGCGGTGACAGGTATCGAGGTCCCGGGACCTGAGCCCGACTGGCAGCCGGAACCACAACCGCCCTACTGCACCGGCAAGAACCGGATGTGTCAGAGTCTGCGCATGCTCGAGATCGTGGTGAAGACGGAGAACGGGGAGCGGCACGTCCGCGTGTCCGCCGGGGAACTGGCGGGGTTGGTCCGGCGCATCGGTGACGAAGGCGACCGGTTCCTGGTGGTCCAGCGGATACCCGACCTGCCCGATGTCTTCGCCCAGGTCTGGCACAAGACCGGTGGCGACTACACGCTGGAGTACCGCGACGGTGCCGCCGGCCGGCACTTCCAGGCGATGGCCGACGGGCCCGAAGCCGTGGTGGAGGCGATGACCGGTTGGGCCCGCCAGGAGGCGGGCTGGGACAGCGGCCTGCTGTGGACGCTGCTGGACATGGGACCCGCCCGCGAAGTACCGCCGCTCGACCTCGACGACGACGAGCGCGAGGAGCTGGAGGAGCGCGTCCGCGAGGTGCTGGTCGGCGGCTACGCCTCCCGCGCCGAACTGGCCGAGCTCGCGGAGGAGTGCCTGGTCACCCAGGACCACCGGCCCGTTTCACGCGAGCAGGCGGAGGCGCTGGCCGACCGGTTGTGGCTGGAGCGGGTCGCGGAGCAAGCCGCATGGCAGGGCGAGACCGACCCCGAACGGCTCACCCGCGCGTTCACCGCCCTGCAGGAGGCCGGTATCACCGCCCGCGAGAACTTCACCTGCTGCCGTAGCTGCGGTCAGTCCGAGATCGGTGGTGAAGGCGCACCCGACGCCCGCGGCTACGTCTACTTCCACACCCAGTGCACGGATTCCGCCGCGGCCGGTCATGGACTGACGCTCCTCTACGGCGGTTTCGACGGCTCGCCCGAGACCACCGCGGCCATCGGCCACGAGGTCGTGGCCGCCCTCACCGCAGCCGGTCTCCATGCCGAATGGGACGGCGACCCCGGTCGGGCCATCACCGTCACTCCCCTCGACTGGCGCCGCCGCCTGGTCGGTTAGGGACGAGCGTTCAAAGAGCACGCCCACGTCAGACCGCTGTCCCACCGACAGACCGCACACCCGCCACCCGGCGCCGCGGACGTGAACACAGGCCACACCGACCTTCTCGGCGCCCTGCCGTTCACCGCGCGCGAGCTCATCCGTCACCGCCCGCGCGCGGCCCGGAGCCCGAACTGCCGGGGGAACTGCCGCCGTCGACCACCGCTCGCCGCCCCGGCCCGTCCCTACGCTCCTGAGTCCCAACCACCATGAGACAGGAGTACGTCATGGACAACCCGACCCGCAGGACGGTCGCGGTCGCCGCCGGGGCCGCCGCGCTGCTGGCGGCGAGCGTGGCCACCGCCGTCGCCGGTACGGCGAGCGAGGCGCCGCGGCAGCAGCCCGAGCGGATCACGACCGCGGCCCAGCTCCAGGAGAGCATCGGGACGGCCGTGGAGCTGGAGCGCCAGTACGGTGCCGCCGAGATCGGCGGTTCCACCGGCGGCCAGATCACCGACATCGAGGCCTGAGGCCGGGAAGGTGACCACCGTGGGCGGAGACGAGTCCGTGCAGACCTGGTGTCCCAGCGGCGAGGCGCACACGCCGGAGTCCGTCGTCCTGGGCGTGCGCTCCGGCGCGGACGGCAGCGTCGTATACCTGGCCGACCCCGTACCGGCGGCCGAGGTGCTCGGCAGCGTCCCCGCGGACATCGAGCCGCGCCGCGTCCTGCGTTTCGCCTCGCACTGCGTCAGCGACTGCCTGCACCGCCGGGGCACCGACTGCACGCTCGTCGAACGGGTGCTGACGCGGCCCGTCGCGCGCGAGACCGGCTCCGTCCCGCGGTGTCACCTGCGCACCCAGTGCCAGTGGTGGACCCAGATCGGCGTGGACGCGTGCCTGCGCTGCCCGGCGGTCGCCACCCGGCACCACGCGGACGACGCCCTGGCCGAGCTGGTGGCCGACCCGGCCACCACGAAGGAGCAGCTCGACGCCTGGATAGCGGCGTCGAGCTGAGGACAGGGCGGAAGGGGCCGCCGGGCGCGACCGGGGAGAACCCCCGGGGCACCCGGCGGCCCGCGTCGCTAAAGGCGCAGGAGTTCAGCAGCGGAACAGCGCGAGAAGCAGGCCCGCGACCGCCCCCGGACGGTGAACTGGCTGGCAGAGCAGGTGAATCGGTGGGCGGCCAGCGCGTGAGTACGGCGACGGTCACGACCTCACTCGCCCAACTCGCCCACGGCCTCGGTGGTCACCAGAGCGATGTACTCCAGACAGACGGCGAACGTGGTGTGCCCCGTGGCGGCGGTGTGCGACGCACAGCCGGCCGCGCCGCTCCCCGGCTGTGGCGTCGGCTCCGACTCCCATCCGCATCCGCCGTCCATACAGCGTGCAGTCATGGTGAGTTCGGACTCCGGGCCGGGATGGGGACTCATACGGTAGACCGGTACCACGTCCACCGCCGCCGTGGTCACGGCCGCTCCCGGGGAAACGTCACCTTCGGCACGTCGTGCGGGTGGTTCCGGATCTCGACCCGGAAGTCCGCCGCCGCCGAATGGTCGTGCGCCCGGCGGTGATGCCGTTCCCGCTCGGCCGCGAGCGCGCACGTGGCGCAGCCGGGGGTGGGGACGGCGGACGGTACGAGATCCACCGAGAGGACCACCGGCGGCTCCGGACAGGTCTGCTGCGGGCGGGCCGCCGCCGGGACCGGAGTGGTGAGCACGCGGATCAGCGCGCGCTCGTCCTCCGTCGGCCGGCGCAGCTCGGACGGCACAGCCGTCCATACGGTTCCCCCGCCGGGCCGCTGCAGATAGACGAACTCGCCGTCCCAGGCGGTCACCTTCCCGAGGCGGGGCTTTCCCTCGGGTGTGTCTGCCGCCATGAAGGCCCCGAGGTCGGGGACGGGGCCCTGACCGTCGCTTGCGGGCATGAGTGTTCCTCTCTGTAGCGAATCCACTACCAGGCGCCATCAGGGTGTCCTACAGTCGAAGGGTCCTCAACGGACGAGTTGCTGAGGGGGAACTGTGGGCAATCGCAAGGTGCTTGACCCGGACAGCGGGCCCATGGCCGCGTACGGGGCACGTTTGCGCAGGATGCGCGAGGAGAGGGGCTGGCGGCAGGAGGACCTGGCGGCGCGGACGGGGTACTCCAGCAAGCACATTTCCGGCGTCGAAATTGGCAGTCGACCCTCAACTCTCAAGTTCTCGAGGGCTGTCGATGTGGCGTTCGGACTGGCGGGAACGGACCAGTCGTTCGATCGTGAGTGTCGGCAGGTGCGGCATGGGGTGCTCCTGGAGGGATTCCCGGAGTACGTGCACCAGGAGCGACGGGCCGCAGAGATTCGCGTGTTCGATATCGGGATCATCCCGGGACTTCTGCAGACGCCTGAGTACGCAGAGGTCCTGGCATCCAGTTCCGTCATGCGCGGAGCCATCACGGCGGAGCAGGCTGCGGAGCGTGTGACGTTCCTGACCGAGCGGCAACAGGTCCTGGAACGACAGCCACCACCGATGCTCTTCGTAGTGATGGACGAGAGTTGCATCCGCCGCCTGGTCGGCGGCCCCGAGGTCATGGCAGCTCAGCTCGACCGACTGGTGGAGTTGGCGGCACACCCTTACACGGTCCTTCAGGTGGCCCCGTTCGCCATAGGGGAGAGGCGTTCGCTCAACCTTCCCGTGAACATCGTGACCATGCCTGACCGGTCCGTGCTCTCCTACGCCGAATCGCAGGCCCAAGGCCACTTGACGCGAGAGGGGGGAGCCGTGTCGTCCATGCTCAGGGTCTACCATCAACTCGCAGCGGAATCGCTCTCCCAGGCGGACACCGTGGCCATGATCAAGGAAGTGCGAAAGGGCATGCTGTGACGACCGAGTCCCCCCGCTGGTTCAAGTCCTCCTACAGCGACAACGGTGGCACCTGCGTGGAAGTCGCCCACAACCTCGTCCCCACCCTCGGAGTCGTCCCCCTCCGCGACTCGAAGGTTCCGGCCGGCCCGACCTTCGCCGTCTCCGCCGCCGCCTTCGCCGCGTTCATCGACTCGGTCAAGGGGTGACGAACGTTACGGCGCCGCGTGACCGGACGCGGCGCATCAACGACGTACGGGAGCGGCTGGCGGAGGAGATGGACCTGTGGGTCGCGTCCGCCGACGAGGCGGGGCTGCCGTACCTCGTGCCGCTCTCCTTCCTCTGGGACGGCACCGCCGTCTGGCTCGTCACCCGCCTCTCCAACCCCACCGGCCGCAACCTCGCCACCAACCCCCGCACCCGCCTGGCCCTCGGCGACACCCGGGACGTCGTCCTCCTCGACGGCGAGGTCACCTCGTACACCCACGACGAGGTTCCGGCGGAGACCGCCGAAGCCTTCCACGCCAAGACCGGCTGGGACGCCCGCCGTTCCGGCCCCGCCTACCGCTGGTTCCGCGTCCGGCCCACCGCCGTGCAGGCCTGGCACGAGGAGCACGAGCTGCCGGGGCGGCAGCTGATGACGGACGGGGAGTGGACACACGACTGACGGCTGACGTACCCGCTCAAGGGGCGAACTCGGCGAAGCGGCCTGGCCGGAGCAGGGGTGTGTTGTGTGACGCGAGTATGTGTCTATGGCGCCGCGCCTTCGGCATCGGCTGATACCGCGCTCGACTGTGTGCCTGACCGCAGGTCGCACCTTGTGAGCTGCTCCGAGGCGTCCAGAGCGAAGGCTTTCAGCTCTGGCGGAAGAGTCTCATCACCCCAGCATCTCCTGAGTCGATGACGCCCACCGATCCGCCGTGTGCCGATCAGCTCCCTTCTGGTGCTTCTCCTCGACTGCCCTGAGCAGGCACTCGCGGCCATCTGTGCTCATCGGTTCGTCCGGCAGGGCCTCGTCCTCCAGCGACGCGGGGCGGTCGGGTGCACCCTGCCCTATCTGCGGATAAGCGCGGAGGAGCCGAGAGACGGCGGCTTTCTCGGCCGCCGCAAGCTGACGCCCCCTCGGGGTGGCGTGACAGCCCGCCACGCTCTTCCGGGACAGCCCGGAAGGGCGTGGCGGAAAGTTGCGTTCGATCGGGTCCGTCCCCGTCTCCGCACGCCCTTCACCAGCCGTTCGAACTGCTGCAGCCGCTGAAGGTGGTGCGAGGATGACCCCATGGAGTCGACTTACAACGACAGCGAAACCATCCATTACGTGCGGTTTCAGTCGCCCCACCGGAATGGGCGAGGTCACTTCACCGGCATCTTCGGTCTCATCAACACGCTGGCGCGAGAGGGGAGGCTGTCAGAGGAGCAGGAACTCTTCCGCCGCAGCAACAACAGCTGGTACGACGCCGCGTACACCGACCCCTCGACCGTTGGTCCGTCCGTCTACGACCACGAGATCAACCCCGGTGCGGCAGCATGGTTCAAGTCGTCGGCCACGCATCTTCTTGCGCGGATCCCTGGCTATCTTGAGATTCTCGAGGCCCACGGCGTCGACTGCCGGTCGCTGCGTTCCGCGGATCCGGGCCGGATCATCTATGAGGACGACATGCAGGTCGTGGTCGTGCCGTACACGTAGGCTTCGTGCTTCTCGAGCGACGGAGGTCTATCCCTTGTGCGGAAATTGAACCTTTTCACCCTCACTGCTCCTCACCCGGCCCCGTGAAGCCGCCGGCTTCACACTGCGGCGAGAACCGCCCGGATGAAGTCGGTTGGCGGCACGTAGCCGTGGGCCTCGACATAGTGGGCGATCAGTTCAGGGGCGGCGTGGGCGACGCCGCCGCCCATCACCCGTATCTCGGCACTCCCCTGCGGATGACCGGCCCGGCTGCCGAATATCCGCGACGCACAGAACGGGCAGGAGTGGTGGCCACGGATCTGCTGAGCTCGGTGCGTGCGGCGCATACGGTTCAGGACTTCAGCCAGCCCGGAAGGGGCGACGCCCTTCGCATAAGGCTTGCCGCGCTTGAGCCGGCCCACGTTGACCAGGGGAGCGCCACGCCAGAGGCCGGTCGTACCTTGAGCCCCGTTGTCCCCGCCGTACGTGTATGGCGTCAAGTCCGCGTAGTACGTCACTCGCGGTGCCTACCAGACGTGCGCAACCGCAGCGCAGCCGGCTGAGCCGCCCATGGGGGTTCACGCACCTCCGGTCGGAGCCGGGCTCAGCGGTAGTCGTCCGGGTGGTCCTGCATCCACGTGCTGATGAAGTCGCGGGTGCCGATCAGCTGCTTCTGGTGCTTCTTCAGGTTCTCGTAGGAGCTGTCCCCGGCCAGGGTCTCGTTCAGTTCCGCGATCCGGGCGAGCGGCTCGGGGAAGTGGCCGGGGCCCTTCGGGTCGGCCTTCATCGCCATGCCCAGCTCCTGGAGTTCCTTGTGGACGCGGCCGAGGAAGTAGGCGCAGTCCGTCGCGCAGGAGTCGTAGAGCGTGGCCTGGAGGGTGGCGAAGGCGTCACGGACCTTCTCGCCGGAGGCGGGCGCGAGCTCGCCGGTCGTGGTGGGGACGGCGTCGGGCTCCGCGGGCGCGGTCGTGGGCTCGGCGGGGGTCGCCTCCGGTGCGGCGGTCGTCTCCTCCGGCGCACCGGTCGTGGTCGGTGCCGTCGTCACCGTGCCGGGGCCCGCCGCCGCCCGGTCGGGCTCCGGCGTCGTGCCGCAGGAGACGGCGAGGGCGGCGAGTGCCGCCGCGAGCAGGGCGGCGCGGCGTACGGACGACGTGATGGTCACGGAATGAACCCCCGGGCAGACGATCACACGAGCTTACGGCCGCCCGCGATCGATGCCGGATCCCACCCTGCCGGCCCGGCGGTCGATCGGGGTGGCCACGGGCTCAGGGGCCGACGTGCTCGAAGACCCCGCCGTACGGGTGCCGCAGCACGGCACGGCGGCCGTTCGGTGTCGGGGGCGGAGGGGCCGACGCCCCGGTGCCCGCCGCCACCGCTTCCTGCACCGCCACGTCCAGGTCCTCGACTCGCTGCCGTACGACCACTGATGCGATAGTCATCGTGTCACATCACTGGGCAGGATCCCCTGACCCGTCCGGGCCCTCAGTGGGCGAAGGCGACAGAGGGCCTTCACGGTGGTGTGGGCGTACGGGCCGCCGTGGGGTCCACCGTCACGCGGCCCAGTTCGGCCGTCTCCGTACCGGCGAAGAAGGTCACCTCGCCCGCCCCCGAAGCCGTCACGGTCAGTTCCGTGGTCCCGGAGCCGAAGTCGCCGTGGCGGTCTGGTCGTCGTGGGCGGCGGCCTCCAGACCGGGGCAGGGGCTCGGCGCGGTGCCGGTGAGTCGATGCGGACGGTGCGGCGGGTGGCCGTGCTGGAGGCGCCGGCCAGGAACTCGTACGGGCCCGGCTCCACCGCCCAGCGGCCGTGCGCCACGTCCCGGTACGCGAGGACCGACAGCGGCACCGTGAAGGCGAGGGTCGCCGTCTCGTCCGGCATCAGGTGGACGCGGGCGTGCGTGACGTCCTCCGCCTCCGTGTTCACCGCCGCCGTCAGGCCCTCGTACCCGAAGCGCGTGTACGTCAGGCCGTGGCCGAAGGGGAAGAGCGGGGTGCCGCCGTACGCGGTCCACAGCAGGGCCGGGAGCGTGGCGGCCGCGTCCGGTACCGCGTACGGGTAGGAGGAGGCGAGGACGAGTGCCGTGCGCGGCCCGCCACAGGCGGTCCTGGTGGGCGGCGTACGCAAGGGTCCGCGCGGTCCTCGGTCTCGCGGCCGTCGATGTGCGGGTCGTTCCCGGCGGCCACGATCACCGTGCCCGCCCCGGCGGCGGCCCGCGCCACCGCCTCCTCGCCGCTCTCGACCGTCTCCACGGTGAAGGTTTCGGCCGTCTCGCGGTCGGCGGCAACCTTCACGCCGTCGGCGGCGACAGAGACGTAGCCCCCCGTCCCGAGGCGCAGAAGGAGGTGGCCGTCGCCGTGGGCCTCGAACCGGAACGTCTCCCGGACGACCCAGCCGCCGGGCTCGTCCGCCGAGGCCCGCACCCTGCCGTCCTCGGCCACCGACAGACAGCGCCCGCCGAGGGCGCGCAGGGTCGGAACCCCGTCGCCCCAGTCGATCAGGTCCAGGACCGAGCCCCCCTCGGTGCCGGCGGTGAGCGGCGGCAGGTCGGTGCGGCCGGCGGGCAGCGCCGGGTCGAGGGCGGCCTCCGGGCCGCGTACGGACTCGCCGCCGGTGGGCTCCGGGACGCGCAGCGCGCGGCCGTCGGCGGTCCGCAGCCGGATCCGGTCCACGCCCTCGGCGAAGTCCACCCGGTCCGCGCCGAACCGCCCCCGGATGCCGTCCAACGGGGAGGAGCGGTGCGGCAACGCGCCGCTGTACCAGCCCGGTTCGACGGTGTCGGCGAGCAGGCCCGCCACCGCGAGCCGGGCGTCGGCGGTCCCCGGGGTCAGGGGGAGCAACGGGGCGCCGTCGCCCATGGGTTCGTTGCGCGGCAGGACGAGTGCCGGGTCGAACTCGCCCAGCAGGAACCGCGCGGTCAGCAGCTGCCTGCGTACGACCCTGTCCACGTCCTCCTGGCCGATCAGGCCCCGCTCCAGGGCGCGTCGCAGTCGGCCCAGGACCACCGAGGCGTCCGTGCCGTGGTCGGTGAAGGAGTCGACGCCCGCGCGCAGCGCCGCCGCGACCGCCTCCTCGCGGCTGTCGACGTACGCCTGCGGGCCGGCGAGGTTGCTGGGCGCGCCCGCGCCCGCGCAGACGAGGAGTTCCTGCTCCGTCCAGGTACGCAGCTCCGAACCCGGGTACGGGGAGAGGCGGTCGGGGCGGCCGTTGACCAGGTCGTACGCGGGTGTCTCGCCCGAACTCACCGACAGCGCCCGCATCGACGGCGCCGGCGACCTGCGCACCCTGTGGACGATCGTGCTGCCGCTCTCCCGCGCGGTGATCGCCGTCATGGTCCTCGCCCTGCTGCCCGTCGTCAAGGACTGACACCGCGCCCCACTCATCTGGAGGAGCACCCATGAGCGAACCCGGCCCCGTGCACGGCACGTGGGAACCCGCCCCCGCCGCCCGCAGTGAGGACGCCTTCCCCACCGGGAACGGCCGGCACGGGGCCCTGGTGTACGGCGACCCCGTGGACGACCGGGTGATCGTCACCCACCACACCTTCGTACGCCCCCACCACCGGCCCGGCGACACCGAACCGGCCCGCCCCGCAGGCCTCCTCACCCGCGTCCGCGCCGAAACCCCCGGCGGCGGCCCCATGACGGGCCGCGCGGTCGACTTCACCACCGGCGTCGTCACCGCCACCGCCGGGGACCGCACCAGCCGGGTCTTCGTCTCCCGCGCCGACGACGTCCTCGTCCAGTACGTCACGGAGCCGGGTCCCCGTGTCCGCGTCGAGCTCGACCACCGTCTCGACGGCGGGCCGGCCGGCCTCGCCGCCGGGCGCGGCATCGCCACCGCCCACGGCGAGACCCTCCTCACCCTCCGCGCCGACCGGCCAGGCTCCCCCTTCGGCCACACCGCCCTCACCCTCGTCGTCGCCGACACCGGCCGCACCACGCTCACCGACCGGGGCATCCGCGCCGAGGGCGCCGGCCGGCTGCTCCTGCTCACCCGGGTCCGCCGCCACGACGGCCCGTACGACCCCGGGGGCGAGACCGCCGCCCTGCGCGCCCTCGCCGGGGAGGACGGCCCCGCCGCCGCGTACGCCCGGCTCCTCGACCGGCACACCGGCCTCCACCGCGCCGCCTACCTGCGGGTCGCCCTCGACCTCGCCGCCGCCCCCGCCGAACGGGCCCTCTCCGGCTCGGCCCTGCTCGCCCGCCCCGCCGGACCCGCCCTCCTCGAACGCCTCTTCGCCGCCGGCCGCTACCACCGGCTCTCCTCGCCCGGCCTCCTCCCGCCCCGCCTCTGCGGCCTGCGGACCGACGCCGACCCCGCCCCGCCCCCGCCGCTCGTCGAGGCACTGGTCCGCTCCACCCCCGGGCGGCTCGTCCTGCTGCCTCCGCCCGGCATCTGCGCCCGTGGCCGGCTCACCGGCCTGCCGACCCGGTTCGGCGCCCGCCTCGACCTCGCCTGGGCGCCGGGGGAGTACCGGGCCGTCCTCCGCCCGGGCCGGGACGCCGACCTCGAACTGTGCGCGCCCGAGGGCAGTAGGCGGCTGGTCCTCAGGGCGGGCGAGGAGCGGGTCCTCGTCAGCCCGTGGACCGGCGGGCGGGCGGCGGTGGTCCCGAGCCGGGCCGGACGGTCGGCACCGGGCCGAGCAGCCCCACCCCCCGCGCCCGCGGGCCCTCCGGGTCGGTGAGCCGGGCGAAGAGCCGCTCCACCGCCCGCAGGCCCGGCTCCTGCGCCGGGACCGCCACAGAGGTCAGCGGCACCGACGCCTGAGCGGCCACAGCCTCGGCGCAGACCGCCACCACCGACACGTCCTCGGGGACCGCGCGGCCGGTCCGCCGCAGCAGGGCGAGCAGCGGCTCCACAGCCGTCTCGTTCCGCACCACGAAGGTGCTGACCGCCGGGCGTTCGTCCAGGATCCGGGCCGGTCCGACGAGGACGGCCGGCGGCGCGGCCCCGCGCAGCGACGGCGGCCGCCCGTCGTCCGGCTGCACGTCCATGAGGATCACCGCCCCGGCGAGCCCGCCGCCGGTGACCCGGCGCGGCGCCGAAGGGCCCTCCTCGCCGGTGAGGAGGAGGGCGTCGTAGCCGTGCGCGCGGGCGGCGGTGGCGACGGCGGCCGCGATCTCCAGCGTCACCGGCACGTACCTGTCGGTGCGCAGAGGACATGGCTCACCGTGCTGGCCGACACCCCGGCGTGCCGGGTGACCTCGGCAAGCGCGACCATCCGGTCTCCCCGCGGGCAGGACTGTGGTGCGCCTGTGGGGAATCGCTTCGACGAAGGGTTCAAGGCCGCAGCAGGACCTTGCCGACCGTCGGTCCCCGCCGCCGGCCAGGGCCAGCGCCTCGGTGAAGCGGTCGAGGGGGAACTCGTGGGTGACGAGCGGCGCCGGGTCCAGGCGGCCGGTGGTGAAGGCCCGGACCGCGTCCGCCCAGGCGGCCGAGGAGGCGCCGAAGACGCTCCGCAGCTTGAGCCGGCTACCGAGGGCCTCGTCCACCGGGCGGCCCTCACCCGGCAGGACGGCCGCGCCCCTCCGGGCCGTCGAACTCGCCGCACCCGTCCTCCCCGACGACGGTGTGCCGCGCCGCCCTGCCCACCGCCCCCGGCCACCGCCGGCGCAACCCGGCCCTTCGGCGCGCGGCTGCCCTACCGGTGGCCGAACCAGCCCGCCGCGGGAAGCAGCCGGTTGTCGTAGCCGAACAGCGCCTGGTTCTCCCAGCCGTTGCCCGACGACGGGTCCGCCGGGTCCCAGCCGTTGCCGGTCACCGCGGTCCAGGCCGGCTCCCAGTAGACGACGCCGAGGCCACGGCCGCCCGGGACGGCTTCCACCACGTTCATCACGTCACGGAGCCACGCCGACTGTCCTGCCGGGGACGCCGGGTAGCCGGAGACCAGCTCCGAGGGGAGGTCGATGATGTTCTCGTGCGCGTCCTTGCTGTCCAGACGGAAGGGGTACGCCGTCTCCACGACCATGACCTTCTTGCCGTAACGGGCCGAGATGTCGTCCAGGTTGGCCTGGAGCGAGGACAGCGCCCCGTGCCAGTAGCCGTAGAAGGACAGCGCGATCACGTCGTAACTCACGCCCTGCGCCTTGGCGTTGTCGAACCAGTTGCGGTACAGCGCGTTGTCGCCGCCGTTCGCGAGGTGCAGCGCGATCTGCGTCGACGAGGAGACCGCCTTCGCCGCCGAGATCCCGGAGTTCAGCAGCCCGGCGAGCTGCGTCCAGTTGCCGGTGGAGCCCTCGGGCCACAGCATGCCGGTGTTGATCTCGTTGCCGATCTGCACCATGTCGGCCGTGGTGCCCTGCGCCTTCAGCGAGTTCAGGACGTCGTACGTGTGGTGGTACACGTCCGTCTTCAGCTGTGTGTACGAGTGCCCGGCCCAGGCTGCGGGCTTGGTCTGGGCGCCGGGGTCGGCCCAGGTGTCCGAGTAGTGGAAGTCGACGAGCAGCTTCATGCCCCGCGCCTTGATGCGCTGCGCGGTGGCAAGCACACGGGCCTTGTTGTTGTAGCCGTCGGCGGGGTTCACCCACACCTTCAGACGGCCGTAGTCGGCGCCCGCGTTCTTGAGCAGGGCGACGGGGTCACCGGTCGCGCCGGAAGCGTTCTTGTAGGTGCCGCCGAGGTCCTCGCTCTTCTTCAGCGCGGACAGGTCGACGCCCTTCACGGCCAGGCCGGTCGATCCGGCGGTGAAGGACAGGTCGTCGATGTTGATCCAATTGCCCGCGTCGGCATCGGAGTTGATGCTGATCGTGCAGCCGCCGCCGACCACCTTGACGGAGGTCACGATCCGTATCCAGGCACTGGTCGTCACCGGCAGGTCGGTGCGCTGCTCGGCGGAGCCGCAGTTGCGCAACGCGAGGTAGGCCGCGTTCTGGCCGCCGCCCGAACGCACCCAGGCGCTCAGCGTGTAGGTGCCGTCGGCGAGTCCGCTGAGGTACTGGTACGTCTCGACCTTGTACGCCGACGGCGACCAGTGCGAGAGGCGGTGGCCGCCGCTGCGGCCGCCGGCCTCGGTGAAGGAGGCGGAGTTCTGGCCGGTGGCCGAGTAGGTCGACCAGCCGGCCGGCGTGGCCGTGCCGGTGCCGTCGGCCTCGAAGCCGGTGTTGGTGAGCGTGCTCGCGGCCACGGCCTGCCGTGCGGGCAGCGGGGCGAGGAGCAGGCCCGCGCCGAGCGCGATGGCGAGCGCGGCGGACCGGAGCCGGGAACGGCTTCTGATGGTGCGCATCGTCGAGTCCCTTCGACGGTGGCGGACGGGGGAGTTGGTGGTGCGGTGGTGCTCTTCCTCGCGGTGGTGCGGGTGGTGCGGCTCACCCGGGGGCGGCGCGGCGGGTGCGGGCCGCCCCCGGGGAGTTCCGGGGGGAGAGAGGAGCGCGTGGGGCTCAGCCGTCCAGGCGGACGACGCGTACGGCTCCGGCGGGGACGGTGAGCCTGCCGGTCACCCGCGCCCCTTCGAGGAGTTCGGTGCCGGGGCCGTCCAGAGGCACCTCCGACTCCGCGGCCGTGTGGTTGAGCGCGAAGACGTAGTGGCCGTGCGCGCCGGCCCGGCGGACGACCTCCACGTCCCGGGCGAGCCCGGTGCGGCCCGGGACGCCGGCGTCCTCGGCCGCCGCGCCGACGATCGCGTCGAGCGAGGCCGCGTCGAGGCGGGTGGAGACGTACCAGGCGGTGCCGCGCCCGAGCCGGTTCCGGGTGACGGCGGGCCCGCCGGCGGCCGGCCCGTCCGCGTACGTCCAGACGGTCTCGGCGCCGCGCGGCCGGACGGACTCCGTCCACACGTCGCCGGTGAGCGCGGCGCCGCCGGGGCCGGTGATCCCTACCCGCTGGTGGTCCAGGAGCGGCGACCACTCGTCGACCGTGAGGCCGAGGACGTCCCGCAGGGCGCCGGGGTGGGCGCCGGGGTGGACGGCGTCGTGCTCGTCGACGATCCCGGAGAAGTACGAGACGACGAGGGTGCCGCCGTTCTCCACGTACTCCCGCAGGTTCTGCCCCGCGGCCTCCGTCATCAGGTAGAGGGCCGGGACGACGACCAGCGGATAGGCGGAGAGGTCGGCCTCGGGGTGGGCGAAGTCCACCGTGAGGTGCCGGTCGTAGAGGGTCTCGTAGAAGCTGTCGGCGCGCTCCCGGGCGTCGTGGGCCTCGTTCGGCCGCCATTCCAGGCCCTGCGCCCACCAGGAGTGCCAGTCCCACAGCATCGCCACGTCCGGGACGGTCCGGCTGCCCCGGACCTCCTCCAGGGCGCCGAGCCCGGCGCCGAGCTCGACGACCTCGCGCCAGATCCGGGTGTCGGTGCCGCCGTGCGGGACCATCGCCGAGTGGAACTTCTCGGCGCCGCGCCGGGACTGACGCCACTGGAAGAACATGGCGCCCTCGGAGCCGCGGGCGACGTGCGCGAGGGAGTTGCGGGCCATCTCGCCGGGGCGCTTGGCCGGGTTGCGGGGCTGCCAGTTGACGCCCGAGGTGGAGTGCTCCAGGAGCAGCCAGGGGGCGCCGCCGGCGACGGAGCGGGTCAGGTCGGCGGCCATGGCGAGGTTGACGTGGGTGCGGCGGCCGTCGGTGATGAGGTAGTGGTCGTTGGTGACGAGGTCGACCTCGCGGCCCCACGCCCAGTAGTCGATCGAGTCGCACTGGCTGAGCGCGGTCATGAAGTTGGTGGTGACCGGGACGCCGGGGGACAGCTCGTGCAGGATGTCCCGCTCGGCGCGGAAGTTCTCGCGAAGGGTGGCGTCGGCGAAGCGGCGGTAGTCGAGCCGCTGGGCCGGGTTGCCGACCGTGGGGGTGGTGCGGGGCGGCAGGATCTCCTCGTACGAGCCGTACCGCTGGCCCCAGAAGGCGGTGCCCCAGGCCTCGTTCACGGCCTCCACGGAGCCGTACGCGTCGTCCAGCCAGCGCCGGAAGTGCGCGGCGCAGCCGTCGCAGTAGCAGGCGCTGACGGGCACACCGTACTCGTTGTGGACGTGCCAGAGGGCGAGCGCCGGGTGGTCGGCGTAGCGGCGGGCCAGCTCGGTGGTGATCCGGGCGGCGGCCTCGCGGTAGGCGGGGGAGCTGTGGCAGATCGCGCCGCGTGAGCCGTACGTGTGGCGGACGCCGTCGGCGGTGACGGGCAGCGCCTCGGGGTGCGCGCGGTAGAACCAGGCGGGCGGGGCGACCGTGGGGGTGCCGAGGTCCACGCGGATGCCGTGGGCGTGGAGCAGGTCGAGGACGCGGTCGAGCCAGCCGAAGTCGTACCGGCCCCGCTCGGGCTCCAGGAGGGCCCAGGAGAAGATCCCGACGCTCACCATCGTGACGCCGGCCTCCCGCATCAGCCGCACGTCCTCCTGCCAGACGCTTTCCGGCCATTGCTCGGGGTTGTAGTCCCCGCCGAACGCGAGCCGGGACAGGCCCTTGGGGGGCGTCGGCGACATGAGTCTCTCCTGAACGGGCTGAGGCCAATGTTTGGGAACGTTCACACACTCGATTTCGATGTGGCAACGCAACATAACCCCACAGGAACAACCATTGACAAGTGTCCGGAACGTTTCTCTACTGTGAACGCTCACAGATGCATGGTCGGCCTCTCCGTCCGCAGGAGAGGCCCCTTTCGGTCAGGGAGAACCCACCCATGCCCCAGATCACGCGCCGCAGCCTCGCCGCCGCCACCGCCGTCCTCCTCGGCGCCACCGCGCTCACCGCCTGTGGATCCTCCGACTCCGGCGACGAGGCGGGCGGCGGGTCCGGCCCGGTCGAGCTCACCTACTGGGCCTGGGCGCCCGGCATGGACAAGGTCGCCGCCCTCTGGAACGCCGAACACCCCGACATCCAGGTCACGGTGCAGAAGCAGGCATCAGGCGACGACCTCGTCACCAAGATCATCACGGCCGCCAAGGCCCACAAGGGCCCCGACCTCGTCCAGGCCGAGTACCAGGCCCTGCCGACCCTGGTCAGCAACGACGCCCTCGCCGACATAGCCAAGGAGGTCCGCGGCGCCGAGGAGAAGTTCGCCCCCGGCATCTGGCGGCAGACCACCCTCGGCGGCGACGCCGTCTACGCCCTGCCGCAGGACTCCGGCCCGCTGATGTTCTTCTACCGCGAGGACCTCTTCGAGCAGTACGGCCTCACCGTCCCCACCACCTGGGACGAGTTCGCCGAGACCGCCCGCGCACTGAAGAAGAAGGACCCGAAGAAGGCCCTCACCACCTTCTCCGCCAACGACTCCGGCCTCTTCGCCGGCCTCGCCCAGCAGGCCGGCGCCCAGTGGTGGACCTTCGAGGGCGACACCTGGAAGGTCGGCATCGACGACGCCGCCACCAAGAAGGTCGCCGACTTCTGGGGCGGCCTGGTCGCCGAGGGCGCCATCGACAACCAGCCCATGTACACCCCCGCCTGGAACAAGGCCCTCAACACCGGCGAGCAGATCGCCTGGGTCTCCGCCGTCTGGGCCCCCGGCACCCTGGGCACCGCCGCCCCCGACACCAAGGGCAAGTGGGCCATGGCCCCCCTCCCGCAGTGGACCGAGGGCGAGAACGTCACCGGCAGCTGGGGCGGCTCCTCCACCGCCGTCACCAGCGACTCCAAGCACAAGGAAGCCGCCGCCCGGTTCGCCACCTGGCTGAACACCGACCCGAAGGCCCTCGCCGCCCTCGTCAAGGAGAGCGGCATCTACCCCGCCGCCACCGCCGCCCAGACCAGCGGCGCCCTCGCCAAGGCCCCCGACTACTTCGCCAACCAGCCCGACTTCTACACGAAGGCCGCCGAGATCGCGAAGACCACCGCCCCCGCCGCCTGGGGCCCCAACGTCAACGTCGCCTACACCGCCTTCAAGGACGAGTTCGGCAAGGCCGCCAAGGCCAGGACGGCCGCCGCCTTCGGCACCGCCCTCACCAGGCTCCAGGACGCCACGGTGAACGACCTCGCCAAGCAGGGCTTCGAGGTCGCCAAGTGACGCAGCCCCCCAAGGGCGCGCGCCGGTCGTACGGGGCCAAGACGGCCCCGTACGCCCACCCGTCGCCCACCACCACCCTCAAACGAGCGCGAAGCGCCCCCTACTTCTACCCGTCGCCCACCACCACCCTCGAACGAGCGCGAAGCGCCCCCTACTTCTACCCGTCGCCCACCACCACCCTCGAACGAGCGCGAAGCGCCCCCTACTTCTTCCTCCTCCCCGCAGCCGTCCTCTTCCTCCTCTTCTTCGCCCTCCCCATCGGCTACGCCGTCTGGCTCAGCCTCCACAAGGTCCAGATCAAGGGACTCGGCCTCGGCAAGGGCGCCAAGTCGGAGGTCTGGGCCGGCCTGGAGAACTACGCCTCCGCCCTCACCGACCCCGAGTTCCTCGCGAGCGCCCTGCGCGTCCTCGGCTACGGCGCCCTCGTCGTCCCCGTGATGCTCGGCCTCGCCCTCTTCTTCGCGCTCCTCCTCGACTCCCCGCGCGTCCGGGCCCGTTCCTTCGCCCGGCTGGCGATCTTCCTCCCGTACGCCGTCCCCGGCGTCATCGCCGCCGTCCTCTGGGGTTTCCTCTACCTCCCCACCGTCAGCCCCTTCCACCACCTCCTGGACAAGGCCGGCCTCCCGCAGCCCGACCTCATGGACGGCGGCCCCCTCTACCTCTCGATGGCCAACATCGCGATATGGGGCGGCACCGGCTTCAACATGATCGTCATCTACACCGCGCTGCGCGCCCTGCCCACCGAGGTGTACGAGGCGGCCAAGCTCGACGGCTGCTCCGAGCTCCGGATCGCGCTCCGCATCAAGATCCCGATGGTGGCGCCCTCCCTGGTCCTCACCTTCTTCTTCTCGATCATCGCCACCCTCCAGGTCTTCAACGAGCCCATGACGCTCAAGCCGCTCACCAACGGCATCCCCTCCACCTGGAGCCCCCTGATGAAGGTCTACAACGACGCGTTCACCGGCGGGAACATCCACGCGGCCTCCGCCACGGCCGTCCTCCTCGCCCTCGCCACCTTCGCGCTCTCCTTCGGCCTCCTCAGGATCTCCAACCGCCGCACCACGCAAGGAGCCAGCCGATGACCGGGCTCGCCTCCCCGCCGCTCCGCAAGGCGGCTCCCGCCGCCGGCACCACCCCCGGCGTCCCGCAGGCCCCGCCGCGCCGCACCGCCCTGCTGCCCACCACCGCGCTCGTCCTCGGCGCCCTGTACTGCCTGCTCCCCGTCGCCTGGGTGATCGTCGCCGCCACCAAGGCCGACGACGAGCTCTTCTCCACCTTCACCTTCCTCCCCGGCACCGGCCTCACCGACAACCTCGGCGAACTCACCGCCTACCGCGACGGCATCTACTGGAAGTGGATGGGCAACTCCGTCCTCTACGCCGGCCTCGGCGCCCTCCTGTCGACCGTCGTCTCCGCCTTCGCGGGCTACGCCCTCGCCGTCTACCGCTTCCGGGGCCGCGAGGTCTTCTTCAACGTCATGCTCACCGGCGTCCTCATGCCGCCGGTCATCCTCGCCATCCCCCAGTACCTGCTGATGGCCGAGGCCGACCTGACCGACAGCCACGCCTCCGTGCTGCTGCCGCTGATCCTCTCCCCGTACGGCGTCTACCTCGGCCGCGTCTACGCCGAGGCCGCCATCCCCATGGAACTGGTCGAGGCGGGCCGCATGGACGGCGCCGGCGAGTGGCGGATCTTCACCCGGATCGCCGTCCCGATGCTCGCCCCCGGCCTGGTGACGATCTTCCTCTTCCAGTTCGTCGCCATCTGGAACAACTTCCTGCTGCCGTTCATCATGCTCGGCGACGACGAGAAGTTCCCCATGACCGTCGGCCTGTTCACCCTCCTCAAGCAGGGTGCCAGTCAGCCCGCCCTCTACACCCTCGTCATCACCGGCGCACTGCTCGCCGTCGTCCCCCTGATCGCCCTCTTCCTCGTCATCCAGCGGTTCTGGAGCCTCGACCTGCTGTCGGGCGCCGTAAAGTCCTGAGCACAGGGGAACGAGGGGAAACACACAGCATGAGCACAGCAGCGAGCAGGCGCCGCCCCGCGACCATCCACGACGTGGCCCGCGAGGCCGGCGTCTCCCGCGGAACCGTCTCCCGCGTCCTCAACGGCGGCCACTACGTCAGCCCGGCGGCCAAGGCGGCCGTCGACGCCGCGATCCGCAGAACGGGGTACGTCGTCAACCGGCACGCCCGCTCGCTGATCACCGGCAGGTCCGACTCGGTCGCCTTCCTCCTCACCGAACCGCAGGAGCGCTTCTTCGAGGACCCCAACTTCAACGTCCTCCTGCGCGCCTGCACCCAGGCCCTCGCCGACCGCGACATCCCCCTCATCCTGATGATCGCCGGCACCGAGGACGAGCGCCGCCGCAACCTCCGCTACATCGAGGCCGGCCACGTCGACGGCGTCCTCCTCGTCTCCAGCCACTCCGGCGACCCCGTCGTGGCACGGCTCCACGAGGCCGGCGTCCCCGTCGTCGCCTGCGGCAAACCGCTCGGCCAGACCACCCGCATCGGGTACGTCGCCGCCGACGACCGCGACGGCGCCCGCGAGATGGTCCGCCACCTGTACGCCACCGGGCGGCGCCGCATCGCCACCGTCACCGGCCCCCTCGACACCCCCGGCGGCGTCGAACGGCTCGCCGGCTACCGCGAGACCCTCGCCGCCTGCGGCCTCCCCGTCGACGAGGAGCTGATCGTCACCGGCGACTACAGCCGCGCCGGCGGCGCCGAGGCCGCCCGCACCCTCCTGGAGCGGGCGGCGGACGTCGACGCCGTCTTCGTCGCCTCCGACCTGATGGCCCAGGGCGTCCTCGACACCCTCGCCCGCGCCGGCAAGCGGGTCCCCGAGGACATCGCCGTCGGCGGCTTCGACGACTCCCCGGCCGCGCTCGACTCCCAGCCGCCGCTCACCACCATCCGGCAGCCCTGGGACCGGATCAGCGCCGAGATGGTCCGCACCCTCCTCGCCCGGATAGCGGGCGAGGACCCGGCGACCGTCATCCTCCCCACGGAGCTGGTGGTCCGCGACTCGGCCTGACCTCCCGTCAGGACGCGCCCCGGACCAGGACCACCTCCAGGGTCCGGGGCCCGTGCACGCCCTCGACCCGGTCGAGCTCGATGTCACTGGTCGCGGAAGGGCCGGAGATCCAGGTCAGGGGCCGCCGCGGATCGAGCCGCGGCAGCGCCAGCGGCACGGAGGCGACGACCTGGTCCTCCCGTACGACACAGACGTGCAGGTCCGGCACGAGCGTGAGCACCCGGCGGCCCTGCCCCGGCCCGCCGTCGAGGACGATCGTGCCGGTCTCGGCGACGGCCAGCGCACAGCCCGTCACCACGGCGTCGACCGTGTCCAGGACGCCCGGCGCGAGCCCGGTGTCCGGTACGCGCTCCACCCGCGCGGCGGCCAGCCACGCCGACGGCAGCCCGTCCGGCACCGCGACCGTACGGGCTCCGCGCCCGTCGAGCAGCCGGGCGACAAGGCCGGGCAGCCCGGCCGGGTCGGTGCGGTGCACATGGGCCCGGTAGTCGGCCAGGTTCTCGTGGAGCAGATCCAGCACCGCGTCCGGATCGTCCGGGGTGTGGCGCGTCCGGTAGGCGCGGGGCGGCTCCGGCGCCTCGGGGGCGTCCGCGACGGCGGACCGGATACGGGCGAGGATCCGCTCGCGGGAGTTCTGGTTCACGTACGGTTCTTCTTCCACCAGTCACGGAACGGTTCCGCGGGCAGTCCGGGCAGGTCGCGGCTCTCCGACCACGGACCGACGCCCGGCCCGGGCAGCTTCCTGGGGTGCAGCGCACGGGTCTTCGACGCGACGCGCTCGCCCGCCGCGAGGACGCCCGGGTGGTCGAGGACCCAGCCCGCCGCCTTGATCGCGGCCTTCTCCAGGCGGTGGCCCTTGCCACCCCGGTCCGCGACCTTCCCCCGCAGATGGACGAGGACCTCGGGGATGTCGATGGCGACCGGGCACACCTCGTAGCAGGCCCCGCACAGCGAGGACGCGTACGGCAGGGAGGCGTCGACCTCGCCGGCCGTGCCGCGCAGCTGCGGGGTGAGGATCGCGCCGATCGGCCCCGGGTAGACGGAGCCGTACGCGTGCCCTCCCGCCCGCTCGTACACCGGGCACACGTTGAGACAGGCCGAGCAGCGGATGCAGCGCAGCGCCTGCCGGCCGACCTCGTCGGCGAGCGCGTCGGTGCGCCCGTTGTCGAGGAGGACGAGGTGGAAGGTCCGCGGGCCGTCGCCGTCGGTGGTGCCGGTCCACATGCTCGTGTACGGGTTCATCCGCTCGGCCGTCGAGGAGCGGGGGAGCGTCTGGAGGAAGACCTCCAGGTCCCGCCAGGACGGCACCACCTTCTCCACGCCGACGACGGAGATCAGCGTCTCGGGAAGGGTGAGGCACATCCGCCCGTTGCCCTCCGACTCCACCACCACGAGGGTGCCGGTCTCGGCGACCATGAAGTTCGCCCCGGAGATCCCGACCTTCGCCCGCAGGAACTTCTCCCGCAGGTGCAGCCGGGCCGCCTCCGCGAGCTCGGCGGGGGAGTCGGACAGTCCGTCCGGCGCCGGGCGCCCCCAACGCCCCATCTCCTCACGGAAGATGTCGCGGATCTCGCCCCGGTTGCGGTGGATCGCCGGGACCAGGATGTGCGAGGGCCGGTCCTCGCCGAGCTGCACGATCAGCTCGGCGAGATCGGTCTCGTAGGCGCGGATGCCCTCGGCCTCCAGGGCCTCGTTGAGCCCGATCTCCTGCGTGGCCATCGACTTGACCTTGACGACCTCGGTCTCGCCGGTGGCCTTCACCAGGTCCGCGACGATCCGGTTGGCCTCGGCCGCGTCCGCCGCCCAGTACACGGTCCCGCCCGCCGCCGTCACCGCCTCCTCCAACTGGAGGAGATACACGTCGAGGTGACGGAGCGTCCGGTCCTTGATCCGCCTGCCCGCCTCGCGCAGCTCGGCCCAGTCGTCCAGTTCGGCCACGGCCCGCGCCCGCTTGTCGCGGATCGTGTGCGTGGCGTGCCGCAGGTTCGCCCGCAGCGTCGGGTTCCGGGTCGCCTCCCGCGCGGCCTCCGGGAAGGCCGGCATCCCCATGAACGCCCGCCCGTCACCCGACCACCGCCCCTCATCGAGCGCTGACGCGCACCCCTTCTCGTCTTTCACCGCCAGGGCTCCTCTTCCGTGCTCGCCAGGATCTCCGCCAGGTGCACCGCCCGCAGCGGCGCCCTCTGCCGGCTCAGCATGCCGCCCACGTGCAGCAGGCACGAGTTGTCCGCGCCGCACAGCACCCCGGCGCCGGTCGACACCGCGTTCGCCACCTTGTCCGCGCCCATCGCCGCCGAAACGTCCGGGTTCTTCACCGCGAAGGTGCCGCCGAAGCCGCAGCACTCCTCCGCCCCCGGCAGCTCCACCAGACCGAGCCCCTTCACCGCCTCCAGGAGGCGGCGCGGCCGCTCGCCGAGGCCCAGAAGCCGCAGCCCGTGACAGGACGGGTGGTACGTCACCTGGTGCGGGAAGTACGCGCCCACGTCGGTCACGCCCAGCACGTCCACCAGGAACTCGGTCAGCTCGTACGTGCGCGGCCCGAGCGCCGCCGCCTCGGGCCCGAAGGGCGGATAGTGGTGGCGGACCATCGCCGCGCACGACCCCGACGGGACGACCACGTGGTCGTACCCCGCGAAGGCGCGGACCGTGCGTCGCACCAGCGGACCGGTCTCCCGCCGGTAGCCGGTGTTGAACTGCGGCTGCCCGCAGCAGGTCTGCGCCGCCGGGAAGTCGACCTCCACGCCGAGCCGTTCGAGGAGCCGGACCGTGGCCACCCCGGTCGACGGGAAGACGGCGTCGTTGACGCAGGTGACGAAGAGGGCGACGCGCATCAGCAGTTCCTCGGGGACGGTTCGACCCGGGCGGCGGCCCGGTCCCAGGCGGAGCCGTCGCCCCGCGGCTCGTAGTGTCGCAGGGGCTGGGTGCGGGCGACCAGGCGACGCACGGAGGCGAGATCGCCGACCAGGCCCGCGGCGCGTGCCTGCACCAGCACGTTCCCCAGCGCCGTCGCCTCCACGGGGCCCGCCGTGACCGGCAGCCCCGTCGCGTCCGCCGTCCACTGGCACAGCGGCGCGTTCCGCGCGCCGCCGCCCACCAGGTGGATCCGGCGGACGTCCCGCCCGGCGAGCGCGGCGGCCCGCCGCAGGGTGCGGCGGTGCGCCAGGGCCAGCGACTCCAGGACGCAGCGCAGCACCGCCGCCGGAGACCCGGGAACCGGCTGCCCGGTGCGCCGACAGAACTCCGCGATCCGCTCCGGCATGTCCCCGGGTGCCAGGAACTCCGGCGCGTCCGGATCGATCAGCGAGATGAACGGCCGCTCCCGCACCGCCTCTTCGAGCAGGGAGGGCAGGTCCACCGCGTACCCCCGTCCCTCCCAGGTCCTGCGGCACTCCTCCCACAGCCACAGCCCCATCACGTTCCGCAGGAACCGGACCGTGCCGTCCACCCCCCGCTCGTTGGTGAAGTTCGCCGCCCGCGCCTCCTCCGTCAGCACGGGCCCCGGCAGCTCCAGGCCCGCGAGCGACCAGGTGCCGCAGGAGACGAACGCCGTGTCGGGCCCGGTGGCGGGCACCGCCACCACCGCCGACGCCGTGTCGTGCGAGGCGACCGTCGTCACCGGCGTCCCCTCCGGCAGACCCGTCTCCGCGGCGACGTGCGGCAACAGCGTTCCCGCCGGGTCGCCGGGGGCCCGCAGCGGCGGCAGCAGCCCGGGAGCGATCCCGAGCCGGGCCGTCAGCTCCTCCGACCACCTGCCGGCCCGCACGTCGAAGAGCCCGGTCGTCGAGGCGTTGGTCTCCTCCGCGCCGACCGTTCCCGTCAGCCAGTACGCGATCAGGTCCGGTATCAGCAACATCGTTCGCGCCGACGCGAGTTGGGCGGTTCCGGCGGCGGACGCCAGCTGGAAGACGGTGTTGAACGGCAGGTGCTGGAGCCCGGTCGTCCGGTACAGCTCCGCCGCGCCCCCGACCCGCTCCCCCACCTTCTCCGCGACCCCGTCCGTCCGCCCGTCGCGATAGTGGTACGGGGCGCCCAGAAGGGCCCCGTCGGCGTCGAGGAGCCCGTGGTCCACCGCCCAGGCGTCCACCCCGACCGAGTCCACCGCACCCGAACGGCTCGCCGCCCGCAGCCCGTCGAGCACCCCCCGGTAGAGCCCGAGCACGTCCCAGCGCAGCCCGTCCGGCAGCCGTACCGGCACGTTCGGGAAGCGGTGCACCTCCGTCAGCTCCAAGGTCCCGGGGCCGACCTGACCGACCATCACCCGCCCGCTGGTGGCCCCGAGGTCGGCCGCCGCGAAACGCCCGCTCACCGCAGGAAGGCCGCGGCGACACCCGCGTCGACGGGGACGTGCAGGCCGGTGGTGTGGGTGAGGTCGCCACCGGTGAGGGCGAAGACCGCGTTCGCGACGTGCTCGGGCAGGACCTCGCGCTTGAGGAGGGTCCGCTGGGCGTAGAACTCGCCGAGCTTCTCCTCCTCGATGCCGTAGGTGGCGGCGCGCTGGGCACCCCAGCCACCCGCGAAGATCCCCGAACCACGCACCACGCCGTCGGGGTTGACCCCGTTGACGCGGATGCCGTGCTCGCCCAGCTCGGCGGCGAGGAGCCGCACCTGGTGGGCCTGGTCGGCCTTGGTGGCGGAGTAGGCGATGTTGTTCGGTCCCGCGAAGACCGCGTTCTTGGAGACGATGGAGACGATGTCGCCGCCGAGGCCCTGCGCGATCATGATCCGGGCGGCCTCGCGGGAGACGAGGAAGGAACCGCGGGCCATGACGGCGTGCTGGAGGTCCCAGTCGCGGGCCGTGGTCTCAAGCAGGGGCTTGGAGAGGGAGATGCCGGCGTTGTTGACGACGAGGTCGACGCCGCCGAAGGCGAGGACGGCCTCACGGAACGCGGCGGTGATCTGCTCCTCGGAGGTGACGTCGACGGTGACCGCGACGACCTTGTCCGGCCCGCCCAGCTCCTCGGCGACCGCACCGGCGTTGTCGCCGTTCAGGTCGGCGACCACGACGCACGCGCCCTCGGCGGCCAGCCGCCGCGCGACGGCCTTGCCGATGCCCGACCCCGCACCCGTCACCAGCGCCACCCGGGTGGCGAGCGGCTTCGGCTTCGGCATCCGCCGCAGCTTCGCCTCCTCCAGCTCCCAGTACTCGATGCGGAACTTCTCCGCCTCCTCGATGGGGGCGTAGGAGGAGACGGCCTCGGCGCCGCGCATCACGTTGATCGCGTTGACGTAGAACTCGCCCGCCACCCGGGCGGTCTGCTTGTCCTTCCCGAAGGAGAACATGCCGACGCCGGGCACGAGGACGATCGCCGGGTCCGCGCCCCGCATCACGGGGGAGCCCTCGGTGGCGTGCCGCGCGTAGTAGGCCGCGTACTCCTCCCGGTAGGCGGTGTGGAGTTCGCCGAGCCGGGTGAGGACGGTGTCCAGGGGCGCGTCGGCCGGCAGGTCCAGGACGAGCGGGCGGACCTTGGTGCGCAGGAAGTGGTCGGGGCAGGAGGTGCCCAGGGCCGCGAGGCGCGGGTGCTCGGTGCGGGCGAGGAAGTCGAGGACCGTGCCGGAATCGGTGAAGTGGCCGACCTGCGGCCGGTCCCGGGAGGCGATCGCCCGGACGTACGGGGCCAGGGCCGCGGCCCGCTCCCGGCGCGCCTCGGCGGGCAGAGCTCCGTACCCCTCGATCACCGGTCCGAACGGCTCGGGCCGTCCCCGCTCCGCGAGGAAGGCCTCGGCCGTGCGGATCATCCACAGGGCGTTCCGCTCGCACTCCTCGGCGCTCGCGCCCCAGGCGGTGATGCCGTGCCCGCCGAGGACCACGCCGACGGCCCCGGGGTGGTCCTCTTCGACCGCCGCGATGTCCAGGCCCAGTTGGAAGCCGGGGCGCCGCCACGGCACCCACGCCACCTTTCCGCCGTAGCACTCCGCCGTCAGCTTCTCGCCGTCGGCGGCGCAGGCGAGCGCGATGCCCGAGTCCGGGTGGAGGTGGTCGACGTGCGGCGCGTCCACCAGGCCGTGCATGGCGGTGTCGATCGACGGGGCCGCGCCGCCCCTGCCGAACAGGCAGTGGTCGAAAGCGGCGACCATGTCGTCCTCGCGTTCCACGCCCGGGTAGACGTCCCTGAGCGCCCGCAGCCGGTCGAGGCGGAGGACGGCGAGGCCGTCCTCGGTGAGGGTGCCGAGGTCGCCCCCGGAGCCCTTCACCCACATCAGCTCCACGTCCCCGCCGGTGACCGGGTCGGTGACGGAGCCCTTGGCGGAGGCGTTGCCGCCCGCGTAGTTGGTGACGGTCGGGTCGGCGCCGAGGCGGTGGGCGCGGGCGAGGAGCGCGGCGACCTCGGGGTGCGTGCCGGAAGTCATGAGGGTCTTCCTTCGGGAGATCGGGGAGAGGGAGGCGGGGGAGGGGAGGAGCGGGTCACGCGCCCCAGCCGGCCTGGGCGCCGCCGACGCGCTCGGCGGCGATCCGCTCCAGGCGGCCGGAGCGGAGGGTGGCGGCGAGCGGGTCCGGGTCGAGGCCCTGCTCCTCGCGGAGTTCGCGCAGCAGCGGGCGTACGTCGGTGTCGTAGGCGTCCATCAGGACGGCGTTGGCGCCGAGCACGTCGCCGGAGCGCTGGGCGGCGGCGAGGGCGTCGGCGTCGACGAGGAGGGCCTTGGCGGTGGCCTCCTGCACGTTCATCACGGAACGGATGACGGCGGGGACCTTCGCCTCGACGTTGTGGCACTGGTCGAGCATGAAGGCGATGCCCGCCTCGGGGGCCAGGCCGCCGCCCCGGACCACCTCGTGCATGATCCTGAAGAGCTGGAAGGGGTCGGCGGCGCCGGCCATCAGGTCGTCGTCGGCGTAGAAGCGGGAGTTGAAGTCGAAGCCGCCGAGCTTCCCCCGGCGCAGCAGCAGGGCGACGATGAACTCGATGTTGGTGCCCGGCGCGTGGTGGCCGGTGTCCACCACGACCTGTGCCCGGGGGCCGAGTTCGAGGCAGTGGGCGTAGGCGGTTCCCCAGTCCGGGACGTCGGTGGTGTAGAAGGCGGGCTCGAAGAACTTGTACTCCAGGAGCAGCCGCCGGCCGTCCCCGAGCCGTCCGTAGACCTCCGACAGCGCCTCCGCGAGCCGCTCCTGACGAGCCGTCATGTCATCCTGGCCGGGGTAGTTGGTGCCGTCCGCGAACCACAGCTTCAGATCCGTCGACCCGGTCGCGTCCATGATGTCGACGCATTCGAGGAGGTGGTTCACCGCCCTGCGGCGGACCCGTGCGTCCGGGTGGCAGACGCTGCCCAGCCGGTAGTCGTCCTCCTGGAAGGTGTTGGAGTTGATCGCGCCCAGCTCCAGACCCCGCTCCTTCGCGTACGCGGCGAGGGCGGCGTAGTCGTCGACCCGGTCCCACGGGATGTGCAGGGAGACCTTCGGGGCGACGCCGGTGCGGGCGTGCACCTCGGCCGCGTCGTCGAGCTTCTCGTACGGGTCCCGGGGCACGCCGGGCTGGGTGAACACCTTGAAGCGGGTGCCGGAGTTCCCGTAGCCCCAGGAGGGGGTCTCGATCCGCTGGGCGGCGAGGGTGGCCTTCACGGCGGCGATGTCGGGCATGTCCACCTCGGTGAGTTCAGAGTGTTCAATGAATCGATTCATTCCCGGTGGAAGCTAGTGTGCACCCAAGGTGCCGTCAAGGTCCTTGACCGTTGCCGTGGCGCCGATCTAGCGTCCGGAGGGAAGAAATCTGAAACATTTCATTCACTGCCTCTGATCCGAGGAGCCCGCCGTGCAGAGGGTCTGTTTCCTGCTGAAGGTCCGCGCCGAGCGCGCCGAGGAGTACCGGGCGCGCCACGTCGAGGTGTGGCAGGAGATGCGCGACGCGCTCACCGCCGCCGGCTGGCGCGACTACTCCCTCTTCCTGCGGGAGGACGGCCTCCTCGTCGGCTATCTGGAGACCGAGGACTTCGACGCGGCCCGCGCCGCCATGGAGGCCGCCGACGTGAACGCGCGCTGGCAGGCCGAGACGGCCGGCTTCTTCGAGGAGCTCGACGGGCGGCGGCCGGACGAGGCGATGCGCCCGCTGACCGAGGTCTTCCACCTCGCGTGAGCGGAGCCGTACATGTGAGTGGAGCCGTACAGGAACGGGCTGTGCGGAGGGAGCCGTACGTGCGCGAGCGGGCCGCATAGGATGCGACAGGTGGCGGCGACCCCGGGCGGACGGGGCGGCAGGGGCAGGACGGACGACCAGGTGGGACGCAGGTGGGACGGGTGACGGGCGCCGCGCGGACGGTCGGGATCAAGGACGTGGCCCGGGAGGCCGGCGTCTCCGTCGGCACCGTCTCCAACGTGATCAACCAGCCCGACCGGGTCTCCCCGGCGACCCTGGAACACGTCCGCCGGGTCATCGACCGGCTCGGCTACGTGCGCAGCGAGTCCGCCCGCCAGCTGAGGGCCGGCCGCAGCCGGATCATGGCGCTGCTCGTCCTCGACATGGGCAACCCCTTCTTCGTGGACATCGCGCGCGGCGCCGAGCGCACCGCCCGCGCCGCCGGGCTCGGCGTCATGGTCTGCAACAGCGACCAGAACCCCGGCGATGAGGCCGACTACCTCTCCCTCTTCGCCGAGCAGCGGGTCCGGGGCGTCCTCGTCACCCCCGCCGACCCCAGCGGCGACAACCTCCGCGACTTCCGCCGGCACGGCATCCCCTACGTCCTGGTCGACCGGGTCGGCGGGGACGGAGGCGGCTGCTCGGTCTCCGTCGACGACGTCGCCGGCGGCTCCCTCGCGATCCGCCACCTCGCCGCCACCGGCCACCGCTCCTTCGCGTACGTCAGCGGCCCCGACCGCCTCCAGCAGGTGCGGGACCGCCGCGAGGGCGCGCTGCTCGCCCTCGCCGAGGCGGGCCTGCCCGCCACCGCCCTCCAGGAGATCCCGGCCGACCGGCTCGACGTGGCCTCGGGGCGGGACGCCGGCTCCCGGCTGCTCGGCCTCGCCGATCGCCCGACCGCCGTCTTCTGCGCCAACGACCTGCTGGCCCTCGGTGTCCTCCAGGCGCTGTACGCGGCCGGGGTGCGGGTCCCGGAGGACATGGCGATCGTCGGCTACGACGACATCGAGTTCGCGGCCGCCGCCACCGTGCCGCTCACCTCCGTGCGCCAGCCGGCCCTGATCCTGGGGGCCAAGGCCGCCGAACTGCTCCTGGAGGAGACCGGCGAGGCGGCGGCGGAGCACCGGCACCGGCAGGTGGTGCTCCAGCCGGAGCTGGTCGTCCGCCGCTCCACCCTCTCCGGTCGCTGACGGCCGCCGCCCCGGGAGCAGGCCTCAGGGCCGTACGCCCAACAGGTGCTCCAGGGCGAGCTGGTCGAGCCGCTCGAAGGCCATCGAGCGGGCGGCGGCCGCGTCCACGTCGAAGGTCTCGTACGCGGTCGGGTCGGCCAGCAGCTCGGCAAGGCCCTCGCCGGCGGTCGGCACGGCCAGTTCGGGCAGCCGGGAGGCGGCCAGGGCCTCCCGGACCTCCGGGTCGGCGCGGAAGGCGGCGGCCCGCTCCTTGAGGATCAGGTAGTTGCGCATGCAGTTCCTCGCCGACTCCCAGACCCCGTCGAAGCCGTCGGTGCGCACCGGCTTGAAGTCGAAGTGGCGCGGTCCGGTGTAGCCGGCCGACTCCAACAGGTCGACGAGCCAGAACGCCTGGCGCAGATCGCCCGCGCCGAACCGGAAGTCCTGGTCGTACTTGATGCCGGACTGGCCGTTGAGGTCGATGTGGAAGAGCTTGCCCGCCCACAGGGCCTGCGCGATCCCGTGCGGGAAGTTGAGCCCCGCCATCTGCTCGTGGCCCGTCTCCGGGTTCACGCCCACGAGTTCGGGCCGCTCCAGGCGCTCGATGAAGGCGAGGGCGTGGCCGACGGTCGGCAGCAGGATGTCGCCGCGGGGCTCGTTCGGCTTGGGCTCGATCGCGAACCGGAGGTCGTACCCCTGCTCGGCGACGTACTGGCCGAGCAGGTCGAAGGCCTCCTTCATCCGGTCCAGGGCCACCCGCACGTCCTTGGCCGCGCCGGACTCGGCGCCCTCGCGCCCGCCCCAGGCGACGTACACCCGCGCGCCGAGCTCCACGGCCAGATCGATGTTCCGGATCGTCTTGCGCAGCGCGTAGCGGCGCACGTCCCGGTCGTTGGCGGTGAAGGCGCCGTCCTTGAAGACCGGGTGGGCGAAGAGGTTGGTGGTGGCCATGGGGACCTGGAGGCCGGTGCGGTCCAGGGCGTCCCGGAACCGCTTCACGGCGGCCTCGCGCTCCCCCTCCGGCGCGCCGAAGGGGATGAGGTCGTCGTCGTGGAAGGTGACGCCGTACGCCCCCAGGGCGGCCAGCCGCTCGACCGACTCGACCGGGTCGAGGGCGGGGCGGGTCGCGTCGCCGAAGGGGTCGCGGCCCTGCCAGCCGACGGTCCACAGACCGAAGGTGAACCGGTCCTCGGGGGTGGGGGAGAAGCGCTCGGGCATGGTGATCCTTCTTCTGCGGATTGCCGATGGCTGCTGACGGGCTGCTGACGGAGCTGGCGGCCAGATTTGTTTTCTGCGATAACTAATACGCCACCGGCGCCGCGCGGCGCCAGACCCGAACCGAGTGAGAAGAAGTGGGAAGAGGTGAGGACGTGTCCGTGAGCCGCTCCGTCGTGATCGGTGTGGACAGCTCCACGCAGTCCGCCAAGGCCGTCGCCGTCGACGCCGCCACCGGCGAGGTCCTCGGCATCGGCCGCGCCCCGCACACCGTCACCGGCACCGGCGGCGCCCGCGAGAGCGACCCCGAGGAGTGGTGGACCGCTCTGGTCACCGCCGTCCGCGCGGCGGTACGCACAGCGGGCATCGCCCCGGAGGCGGTCACCGGCATCGCCGTCGCCGGACAGCAGCACGGGCTCGTGGTGCTCGGCTCCGGCCACCGGCCGCTGCGCCCCGCCCTCCTCTGGAACGACACCCGCTCCGCCCCTCAGGCCGCCGCCCTCACCGAGCGCCTCGGCGGCCCGAAGGCCTGGCTGGACCGGACCGGCTCCGTCCCCGTCGCCTCCATGACCGCCGCCAAGTGGCAGTGGCTGCGCGAGCACGAACCCCACCACGCCGAGGCCGCCACCGCCGTCCGCCTCCCGCACGACCTGCTCACCGAGCGCCTCTCGGGCGAGGCCGTCACCGACCCCGGCGACGCCTCGGGCACCTGCTGGTACGCCACCGCCGACGGCGCCTACGACGCCCGCCTCCTGGACCTCCTCGGCCTCGACGCGGCGCGGCTCCCGGTGGTGGCCCCCGCCGGCGCCACCCGCGCCGGCGGCCTGACCGCTGCCGCCACCGAGGCCCTGGGCCTGCCCCGTACGGTCGCCGTCGCCGCCGGCACCGGCGACAACATGGCGGCCGCCGTCGGCCTCGGCCTCGGCGCCGCCGGCCTCCTCGACCACCCGGTCGTCAGCCTCGGCACCTCCGGCACCGTCTTCGCCGCGACCCGCACCCGCCCCGCCGACCCCGCCCTCGCGGGCTTCGCCGCCACCGACGGCACGTATCTGCCCCTCGGCTGCACCCTCAACTGCACGCTCGCCGTGGACCGTTTCGCCACGCTCCTCGGCCTCGACCGCGAGGACGCACGTCCCGGCGGAGAGACGGTCGTCCTCCCGTACCTCGACGGCGAACGCACCCCCGACCTGCCCGCCGCCTCCGGCCTCGTCACCGGCCTGCGGCACACGACCGACCCCCGTGCGGTCCTCGGCGCCGCCTACGAGGGCGCCGCCTTCACCGTGCTCCGCGCCCTCGACGGCCTCCTCGCCGCCTGCGGCCTCGACCCCGCGGACCCGGCCGTACGCGACCGGCCGCTGCGCCTGATCGGCGGCGGCGCCCGAGGCAGGACCTGGACCGACACCGTCCGCCGCCTCTCCGGCCGCCCCCTCGTCGTCCCCGCCGCCGACGAACTCGTCGCCCTGGGCGCCGCCGCCCTCGCCGCGGGCGCGGCGACCGGCGAGGACCCGGTGGCCGTCGCGACCGCCTGGGGTACCGGCACGGGACGGACCCTGGAGGCCGTCCCCCGCGACGAGGAGACCTGGCGGCGGATCGAGGGGGTGCTGACGGTGGCGACGCCCGGGTTGCTGGCCTGAGGGGGATCGCCCCCCTCCTCCCGACGGGAGCCCGGCCTAGGCTTCCTCGCCCTTCACGTCCGTACCGTCAGTCTCGCCCGTCGCGTCGGTCTCGTCCGTGCTGTCGGTCTCGTCCGCGGTCTCGTCTGTGTCGTCGTCGCGCTGCTCGGCTTTCGCCGCGGCGAACTCCGCCGCCGCCGAGTAGGTCTCCGGGACCGACAGCAGGGCCGCCACGCCGCGCGCCGCCGCACTGGTCGCCCTCACCACGGCCTCCGCCAGTTCCTCCACCATCAAGGCCCCCTCGTTCCTCGGTACTACTCGGTAGTACGTCGTGCTTCACCCCTACTGACGTGCGGAGACGTCGAAAGGTTGAGCGGCCGGCGCGGTTTTCGCGGCGGCGACGAAGGCGCGGACCAGATCGTGGTCCTTCACGCCGGGCGCCGACTCCACGCCGCTGGAGACGTCCACGCCCCAGGGGCGGGCGGCGGCGATCGCCTCGGCGACGTTGGCGGGGGCGAGACCGCCCGCGAGGAGCCAGCGGCCCTCCGGGCGGGCCGCGTCCAGAAGCGAGAGGTCCCAGCGCGCGCCCGATCCCGCCCTGGGCGAGTCGAGCAGCAGCACCTCCTCGCCCAGCGCTCCCACCCGCGTGTCCGGCCCGTCGGCGAGGGCGGTCGCCCGCCACAGACGCGGGAAGACCCCGGCGGCGGTCTCGAACTCCTCGCGGCCGTACGCCCGCCCGTGCAGCTGGAGCGCGTCGAAGCCCAGGCCGGCGGCGATCCGGGCGGCCTCGGCGGCCGGGGTGTCGTTGACGACGAGCACCGAGACCACGCCGTCCGGCACGTGCGCGACGAGCGCCGGCACACGGTCCCGGCCGAGCCCGCGGACACTGGTCCCGCTGATCACCAGGCCGATCGCGTCCGCGCCCGCCTCGGCGGCCACGTCGATGTCGGCGGTCGTGGCGAGCCCGCACACCTTGACGAACACTCTGTCGCTCCTCTGCTCCCGTCCCGGCGCCGTCGAGCCTACTGACCGCGCCCGGCGGCGTCGATCCGCCGCTGGTGGACCCGCAGGTGGAGGGTGGCCAGGTCGAGCAGCGGGGTCGGCACGCCCAGGGCGCGGGCCCGCGCGGTCAGGTCGCCGAAGAGGTGCTCGACCTCGGTCGGCCGGCCCGCCGTCAGGTCCCGGTAGAGGGAGGGGACCATCGGGGAGCCGGGGGCCGCGACCACGGCGAGCGTCGCCGCCCGCTCCTCCTCCGGCACCGGGTGCCCGGCCGCCGTGGCCACCGCCGCCGCCTCCGCCAGGACGGCGGGGCCCAGCTCGGGCCCGCCGGGCGCGTCGTACACCTCGCCGACCGTGCCGCGCATCAGGCTCGTCACCGCGCCGATCGTGGTGATGAAGACCCACTTGTGCCACATCGCGGTGACGATCGACGCGGGCACGGGCGCGTCGATGCCCGCCGCCTCCAGGACGGTACGGATCTCCTTCACGCGCGGCGAGACCACGCCGTCCCGCTCGCCGAGGGCGAGGTGCGCCAGCGGCGCGAGGCGCCGGATCACCCCCGTCCCGTCCAGCGTCGTCACCACCTTCGCGACCCCGCCGAGGACGGCCCCCGCGCCCAACCGGGCCTCCATGGCGTCGAGATGGGCCATGCCGTTCAGCAAGGGCAGCACCGCCGTGCCCGGGCCGGTGAACGGGGCCAGGTCCGTGAGGGCCGCGTCCAGGGCGGTGGACTTCACCCCGAACAGGACGAGGTCGTACGCGTCGCCCGCCGGCCCCTCGCCGGCCGTGATGAGCCGGGGCGCGTCCAGCACCCACTCCTCGTCCCGGCCCACCACCCGCAGTCCGCCCTCCCGCAGCGCCGCCGCGCGGGCGGGCCGGACCAGGAAGGTGACGTCCTGCCCGGAGCGGGCCAGCATCGTGCCGAAATAGCCACCGGTGGCACCGGCGCCGACGACCAGGATCTTCATGGGGGTTCCCTTCGGGGAAGCGTGCGAGACGGTCTGGACGGCAGCGTAACCCATAAGGTTCATTCATTGAACTGACTGGAGGGGGGGGTGCGGGGGGCCTGAGGAAGCGTTTCTGTTCGCGTGGAAGGGGCGACTAGGCTCTCGCTCACCATGAACCAGCCCACGGAACCCAAGGCCGACAAGTCGGGCGTGCGCCGGCACAACCTGAGCCTCGTCCTCAGGACCGTCCACGACGCGGGCGAGACCACCCGGGCCGCCGTCGCCGCCCGCGTCGGGCTCACCCGGCCCGCCGTCTCCTCCCTCGTGGAACAACTCCTCGACCTCGGGTTCCTGGTCGAGTCCGGCAAGACCTTCAGCGGCCAGGCCGGCCGCCCCGGCACCGTCCTCAAACCGGCCGTGACCGGCCCCGCCGGCCTCGGCGTCGAGATCAACGTCGCCTATGTCGCCGTCTGCCTCGTGGACCTCACCGGCGCCGACCGGATCCGCCGCACCGTACGGCTCGACAACCGCGCCGCCGCCCCCGAGGTCCTCGCCCGCGCCGCCGCCGTCGCCGCCGAGGCGCTCGCCGAGGCCGAGACCCTCGGCCTGGAGCCGGCCGGCGCCGCCCTCGCCCTGCCCGGCCTGGTCTCCGACGGCACCGTCCGGCAGGCCCCCAACCTCGGCTGGCACGACACCCCCGCCGAGCGCCTCTTCGGCGACGCTCTCGCCGCGCTGCGGCCCGCCGTCCGCCGGCTCCCCGTCGCCTCCGACAACGAGGCCAACATGGCGGCCCTCGCCGAACTCCGCTTCGGCGCCCCCGACGCCCCCCGCACCTTCCTCCACCTCACCGGCGAGACCGGCGTCGGCGGCGCCGTCGTCGTTCACGGCGAACTCCTGCGCGGCGCCCACGGCTTCGCCGGCGAGATCGGCCACCTCGTCGTCGACGCCGAAGGTCCCCGCTGCCGCTGCGGCTCGCGCGGCTGCCTGGAGCAGTACGCCGGTCAGGCCGCGCTGCTGAGCGCGGCGGACGCCGCCGACGTCGACGAGCTCGCCGCCCGCGCCGAGCACCGCGACCCCCGCGCCCTCGCGGCCCTCGCGGAGGCCGGCCGGATGCTCGGCCGGGCCCTCTCCGGCGCGGTCAACCTCCTCGACCCCGAGGTGGTCGTCCTCGGCGGCATCTACCCCCGGCTGATGCCCTGGCTGACCCCGGCCGTCACCGCGGAACTCGCCGAGCGGGTCGTCTCCGGCCTCTGGCCCCCCGACGCCCGCCGTCTGCGCGCCGCCTCCCCCGCCACGGACGCGGCCCGCGGCGCCGCCGCCCTCGTCCTCCACGACATCCTCGCCGACCCCCTCGCCCACACCCGCTGACGCCCGGAGGAAAAGGGCAGGTGGGAGCGGGGACGAGGCCGTTAGGGTGCGGGAATGACCGAGATCGTCGTCCCTCCCAAGCCGCGCCCCGGAGACCGGGTCGCCGTGCTGTCGCCCGCCGCCGGACTGCCCGAAGTGCTTCCCCTCCCCTTCGACCTGGGGGTGCGGCGGCTGGCCGAGGAGTACGGGCTCGTGCCCGTCGAGTACCCGACCACGCGCAAGCTCGGCGCCTCCGCCCGGGACCGGGCCGCCGACCTGCACGCCGCCTTCGCCGACCCCACGGTCACGGCGATCGTCGCCAGCATCGGCGGGGACGACCAGATCACCCTCCTCCCGTACCTCGACGACGAGTTGATCAGGGCCCACCCCAAGCCGTTCTTCGGGTTCAGCGACAACACGAACCTGCTCATGCGGCTGTGGAACCTCGGCGTGGTCGGCTACCACGGGGCCTCCGTGATGACCCAGTTCGGACGGCCCGGCGCCGTCCACCCCGTCACCGACGCCTCCGTCCGGGCCGCGCTCTTCGGCACCGGCACCTACGAACTCCCCGCCCCGACCGACACCAACGACGTCGAACGGCCCTGGGGGGACCCCCGTACCTTCGACACCGCCCCCGTGATGGAACCCGCGGGACCCTGGCACTGGCACCGGGCCGATCGGGTCGCCGAGGGCCGCAGTTGGGGCGGCTGCCTGGAGGTCGTCGCCCAACTCCTCATGGCGGGAGGGGAGATCGCGGAGCCGGAGGCGTACGAGGGCGGGGTGCTGTTCCTGGAGACCTCCGAGCTGCTGCCCACCGCCGACGAGGTCTTCCGCGTCCTGCGGGCCATGGGGGAGCGGGGCCTCCTCGGCCGCTTCTCCGCCCTCCTCATGGGCCGGGCCCGCGCCTGGTCCTTCGACACTCCCAACGACCCCGCCGCCCGGGCCGCCCACCGCGAGGCCCAGCACGCCGCCGTGCTCCGCGCCCTCGACACCTACGCCCCCGACACCATGGCCGTTCTCGACGTGGACCTCGGGCACACCGACCCGCAGGTGGTGATCCCGTACGGCGGGACGATCCGCGTCGACGGACCCGCCCGCCGGATCACCGTCACCTACTGACCGCCGTCACCGTCCGGCCGAGGCGGTGACGACAGGCCCGGTGGCGGCCGGCGGGAAGGGCTGAGACGCGGATCACGCCACCGCACCCTTGTTCGGCAATGCCGAACGCGGCGTACGGTGGCGTGACCGATCAGCGAGCGGGCAGAGGAGCCGGAGCACGCCATGTTCACCTTCACCTCCCAGGACGGCGTCCGCATCCACGTCCACACCTGGCTCCCCGAGGGCCCGGTCCGCGGCGTCGTGCAGATCGCGCACGGCATGGGCGAACACGCCCTGCGCTACGCCCCGCTCGCCGAACACCTCACCGCCCGGGGGTACGCCGTCTACGCGGCCGACCAGCGCGGCCACGGCCGGTCCATGCACGCGGGCCCGGGCCACCTGGGCGCCGACGGCTGGAACCTCCTGGTCTCCGACCTCGCCGTCCTCACCCGCACCGCCCGCGACCGCCACCCCGGCGTCCCGGTCGTCCTCCTCGGCCACAGCATGGGCTCGTTCGCCGCCCAGCAGTACCTCCTCGACCACGCGGAGCTCGTCGACGGGGTCGCCCTCTCCGGCACCACCGCCGTCGACGCCCTCCTCGCCGCCCTGGCCGAGGCCCCCGGAGCGGGCGGCGGCCCCTTCGACGCGTTCAACGCCCCCTTCGCCCCCGCCCGCACCGAGGCCGACTGGCTCAGCCGTGACGAGAAGCAGGTCGACGCCTACCTCGCCGACCCGCTCTGCGGCTTCGGCCTCGACCTCCAGGGGCTCGCCGACATGGCGGGGGCCGCCGGCCGGCTCGCCGCCCCCGCCGGCCTCCCCGCCGCCCTCCCGGTCGCCCTCTTCGTCGGCGACCGCGACCCGCTCAACGGCGGCCTCGCCCACAGCGACCTGCTGGTCTCCCGCTACCGCGAGGCCGGCCTCACCGACCTCGCCTACCACCGCTACGAGGGCGCCCGGCACGAGGTCCTGAACGAGACCAACCGCGACGAGGTCGTGGCCGACCTCACCGCCTGGATCGAGCGCGTCACCGGCTGACCGGGCCCGCCCGGCGGCTTCGCCGGAGGCCGTTGTCAGTGGCGCCCCCTACGGTTCAGATCATGACGACGACCTATCTGGAGCTGTCGCAGGACGGCGGCGGTGCCCACAAGTTCTACGAAGTGACCGTCCAGGGCCTTGAGGTGGCGGTCCGTTACGGCCGGATCGGCGCGACCGGACAGATCCAGCGCTCCTCCTTCGCGACCGCCGAGAAGGCGCAGGCCGCGGCGGCGAAGAAGATCGGCGAGAAGGTCCGCAAGGGCTACGCCCCGGCGGTCCCCGGGCAGCGCGCCGCCCGGGCCGTCACCCGCCGCGCGGTCGGCTCCGCGCCCTCCACGGCCCGGGCCGTCGCCCCCGTCCTGTGGCGCTTCCGCACCGGCTCCGCCGCCTTCGGCATCCACGTGGACGAGGAGCGGATCTGGGTGGGCAATCAGGCGGGAGACGTCTTCACCCTCGCCCACGGAGGCGAGGTGCTGGCCCGCTTCAGCCTGCCGGACGGCGTGAAGTGCCTGGTCGCCGACGACTTCTGGATCTACGCGGGCTGTGACGACGGCAAGGTCTACGACCTCTCCTCCAAGCTGCCGTTCGCCGCCTACGACATCACCGCCGACGTCGACATCTTCTGGCTCGACATCCACGAGGGCGTCCTCGACGTGGCCGACCGCGCCGGCCGGCTCACCGTCATCGACCACGAGGACGAGCACCAGTGGTCCCGCTCCGGCCGCGGCGAGTACGCCTGGATGGTCCGGGCGGACGCCCGCGCCGTCTACTACGGAGACACGAGCGGCGTGACCGCGTACGCGGCGGACGGCTCGGGCGAGCTGTGGCACACCGCCACCGACGGCGCGGTGCTGTTCGGCTGGCAGGAGGACACCGCCGTCTACGCGGGCACGGGCCGCAAGAAGGTGCAGCGGCTGGCGAAGCGGGACGGCAGGACAGAAGCCGTCTACGGCTGCGACGCGACGGTGTACTCGTGCGCCACCTCGCCCGGTGGGCGGTTCGTCTTCGCAGGCGACTCGGCCTCCTCCGTCTACTGCTTCGCCGAGGACGGCACCCGGCTGTGGAAGCTGGGCACCGGCGGCGGTTCCGCCCTCTCCATGCAGTACCGCGACGAGCGGCTGTACCTGGTGACCACCGACGGCTCGCTGGTCTGCGTCGACGCGAGCGAGGCGGCGATCGAGGCCGCCCAGCAGGGCAGTGTCCCGGTCGTACGGGACGTCAAACTGGCCGCCGCGCTGCCCACGTACACCCCGGCGACCACCGTGTCCGCCGTCGCCTCCGTCGGTTCGGTGGGCGAGGCGCCGGCCGGCTCGATCGTCGTGGAGTGCGTCCAGGACGGCGGCCGGACCCGGGTCCGGGTGGTCACCCCGGGCTACGAGCCGTCGTGGAACGTGCAGTTCCCGCGCGCGATCCGGGAGCCCGGCGTGCGGTACGTGGTGGAGGCGCTGCACCCGGCGGTGGGCGGCTTCTACCGGGTCCGCGGCGAGATCCGGCGGCTGCTGTGAGCCAGGACCCGGGCGGCAAGGGCGCGTTCGAGGCGGCGACGGGCGACGGCCCGCCGTTCACGGGCGACGCCGAGCAGCGCTCCCGCGAGGTGCGGTCCGCGCTCGACGGGCTGCGGCAGATCCGGCGGCTGACCGGCGCCCCGGGCGGCGACGCCGGGGCCGTACCGGCGCTGTGGGAGCGCCGGCAGCCGGTACGGGCGGTGGCCCTGGCCCTGGAGGCCGCCGGGCTGCCCCCGTCGGCGGTGGACGCGGACGGGGCGCGGACCGCGACCGGCTACCGGGTGCGGGCGGGGGAGCGGCCCGCCACCGCCGTGGTCGAGTGGCTGGGGCCGCCGGGCTCCGGCGCCGCGGGACAGGAGACCGAGGCGCTGACGGCCTGCGCGGAGGCGCTCGGACGGCTCGGCTGGGAGGCGCTCCTCTACAAGGGGCCCCGCGGCCGCCGCTTCCTGGAGGCGGAACCGGCCGGGACGGCCGCCGGCCCGGGCCCGTCCTGAGCGGATCGGGGCCGGGCCGGCGACAGTGGCGGCGATACCGGGCGCGTCAGGCGATCGAGGCGGAGACGATCGCGGAGACGGCGATGTTGCACGAGGCGGTCACCCAGACCGCCGGGTGCGGCTCGGGATCGACCAGCGCGGCGCCGAGCTTGCCGGGCGTCATCAGGTCCACCACCAGGAAGGCGACGGCCATCATGACCAGGCCGAGAAGGCCGAACACGGCCGTGGAGAGCAGGCCCTTGCCGAAGTTGTCGTAGGTGGTCCAGATGGAGGTGAAGACGATCCCGCCGACACCGAGCAGGGCGGAGCTGAGCAGGATGGAGGCGTTGCGGTTGCGCTGCTCCCATATGAGCCGGCTCAGCCTGCCGGGGGTCAGGATGTCCACCAGGACGATGCCGAGGATCAGCAGGACCACGCCGAGGGCGCCGTAGGCGGTGGTACGGCCGAGGCCGTTGACGATGTCGGTCATGGGAAGCCGGCTCCGGAGAGTGGTGATCGCGAGCGATCGACGGTCGGGGACCGGCAAAATCTAGCGCACGGATCAAGCCGGTCCGCCGTCTGCCCGGAGATCGAGGGGACGATCGGGCGGACGGCGGACGGCGGACGGCGGACGGCGGACGGCGGACCGGAGGAGCGTGGCCGGCCGGGCGGATCAGGCGCCGGGCGGCAGGTGCTCGGCCCGTGACCGGACCTGGAAGGCGGTGACGATCTCGGCCGCGCCGACCGCGATCAGCCAGATCCCGCCGAGCACGGTCAGCACCGCGACCGACTCCAGCGGGGAGACGATCAGCACCACGCCGGCGACGGCGCTGACGATGCCGAGGAAGACCTGCCAGCCCCGGGCCGGCATCGCGGGATCGGAGGCCGCCGCCACCGTCTGCGTGATGCCGCGGAAGAGCCAGCCGATGCCGATCCACAGGGCGAGCAGCAGGATCGACTGAGTGGCGCCCCGGAAGCAGAACAGGCCGAGCAGGATCGACAGGGCGCCGCTGATGAAGGCCATCACGCGCAGCGAGGTGGTGGCGTGCGTGCCGAAGGCGGCGACCAGCTGCATCACACCGCTGAAGAGCAGATAGAGGCCGAAGAGCACCCCGGCCGCGACCAGCGAGGCACCCGGCCACACCAGCACGAGGACGCCGAGGACGAGGGCCACGACCCCGGCGAGCAGGAGTGCCTGCCAGGCCGCCCCGGCCAGCACCCCCAGCGGGCCCGGCGGCACGTCGCTCCGCGCGGACCGGTCGTGCGGCCTGTCGTGCGGTCGGTCGTGCGTCTGCGTCATGGGTCCGTGTCCTTTCGCTTGCCGGCCGCGTGCCGGTCACCTGCCGTCACCTGCCGGCGGAGCGCGCGAACGCCTCGGTGAAGGCCCGCCCCAGTCAAGCAACACCGTGCGAACGCCGCAAAAGATGACTCATGTGGCGTATCGGTCGGTGTTCCGGGCGGCGGCGGGGGAGCCGCACGCCGAGAGTGGAGACGTACGCGTCCCCTCCCGCACCTGGAGAACGTCATGGCCCACCCCAACCGACGCGACCTCGGGCTGCTCGTGCTGAGGGTCGGCACCGGCGCCGTGCTCGCCGCGCACGGCACCCAGAAGCTCTTCGGCTGGTTCGGCGGCGGGGGCATCGAGGGCACCACCAAGGCGATGGAGGCCATGGGCTTCAACCCCGGCCGCGAGTCCGCCGTCGCCGCGGGCCTCGGCGAGGCGGGCGGCGGCGCGCTGCTCGCCCTCGGCCTCGCCACCCCCGCCGCCGGCGCGGCCGCCGCCGGAGCCATGGCGGGCGCCGTCTCGGTGCACGCCCCGGCCGGCTTCTTCGCCCAGGCCGGCGGCTACGAGTACCCGGCCTTCCTCGGCTTCACCGCCGCCGCCATCGGCATCACCGGTGCCGGCCGCTACTCCCTGGACCACGCCACCGGGCACGTCCTCGACCGCCCCTGGGTGGTGGCCGTCGCCTTCGTCGGCTCGGCGCTCGCCGCCGCGGCCGTGGTCGGCCGCCGGGCCCAGGGCAAGGCGGCGACGGCCGCCGCCACCGAGGCCGACCTGGCCCCTGACGGCAACGGCAACGGCAACGGCAACGGCAACGGCAACGGCAACGGCGAGGGCGACGAGGAGCAGGACCACAACTGAGCCACCGACCGCCGAACTCCGTGCGGGGCGTTAGGCTCGCCGCTGAGGAAGGGACGGACGCCGGGCAATGAAGATCGATCTCACGGACACCAACTCCAGCGCGGTCAACAAGGCGATCCTGCAGGGCCGGAGGGCCGCCGGCACCCCCACCGTCGGCGTCGTCCTCACCCTGGTGATCGTCACCGACGAGGAGAACGCCTACGACTCCGTGCGGGCCGCCAACGAGGCATCGAAGGAACACCCCTCGCGCACCCTCGTCGTCATCCGGCGCCGGGCGCTGTCGCCCCGCGAGCGCCATGTGACCCGGCTCGACGCCGAGGTCCGCCTCGGCACCGACGCGGGGTCCGGCGAGACGGTGCTGCTCCGCCTCCACGGCGAACTCGGCGCCCGCGCCGACTCCGTGGTGCTGCCGCTGCTGCTGCCCGACGCCCCCGTCGTCGTGTGGTGGCCGGTGGACGCCCCCGCCGTCCCCTCCAAGGACCCGCTCGGCGCCCTCGCCCAGCGGCGGATCACCGACGCGTACGCGGTCGAGGACCCGCTCGGCGCACTGGAGAGCCGGGCCGCCTCGTACGCCCCCGGCGACACCGACCTCGCCTGGACCCGGCTCACCCCCTGGCGCTCCATGCTGGCCGCCGCCCTCGACCAGGCCGGGACGGAGGTCGTCTCGGCCGCCGTGGAGGCCGAGGAGGCCAACCCCAGCGCCGAGTTGCTGGCCCGCTGGTTCGAGGTCCGGCTCGGCGTCCCGGTGGAGCGGATCGTCTCCGAGGGCCCGGTCGTCACCGCGGTCCGGATGGGCACCCTGCAGGGCGAGATCCTGATCGACCGCCCCGAGGGCCCGGTCGCCCACCTCGCCATCCCCGGCCAGCCGAGCCGCGTCATGGCCCTCAAGGTCCGCACGACCGCGGAGCTCATCGCCGAGGAACTCCGCCACCTCGACCCCGACGACGCCTACGCGGCGGCCCTGGAGGGTCGCCCCTCCTGAACCGCCGCTCGACGAGGGCCTTCCGGGCTTAGACCCGCTGCCAGAGTGCCGGTACGTTCGGCGGCTCCCAGCCGGTCTGCGCCTGGTGGCCCTGGATGCAGCGGTAGGTGGAACCGCCGTACGTGACGGTGGCACCGGCCGCGTACACCGTGCCCGCCTTCCACGTGCCGCCCGGCTCGGGCTCGCCCGGGCCGGGGCCCGGGTCGGACCCGGTGGTCCTCAGCGTCAGGCCGTAGTTCGAGAGGATCGGGTTCAGCGGCTGGAAGAAGGTGGTGCCGCCGCTGGAGCAGTTGCCCGAGCCGCCCGAGGTCACGCCCTGCGCCTGGCTGCCGGAGATGTACGAGCCGCCCGAGTCGCCCGGCTCGGCGCACACGGTCGTCCGGGTGACGCCCGAGATCGTGCCCTCCGGGTAGGTCACGCTGGTGTTGTGCTGCTGGATGGTGCCGCAGTGCCAGCCCGTGGTCGAGCCGGAGCGGCAGACCGAGGCACCGACCGGCTGCAGCACCGACCCCGTGACCTGGACGTTCGCGCCGCCCGCGCCCTTCACGTACGGGGTCGCGGTCCAGCTGCTGTTCGTCGCGACCCACGCCATGTCGTTGCCGGGGAAGACGGACGCCTGGAAGCTGCCCTGCGCGACCTGGTTGTAGCCGCTGGTGGACTGGCCTGCCCGGCCGCAGTGGCCCGCCGTCGCGAAGCCCTGCGTGGTGCCGCGGGTCACCGCGAAGCCGACCGAGCAGCGTCCGCCGCCGCCCATGTAGTACGCGTCGCCGCCCCGGATGTCGTAGAGCGGGCGCGGCGCCTCGGCGGACCGCACGGCCCGCAGGAGCTCCTTCGGCACGCCGGTGGCCGCCGCGAGGCGGGCCGCGGCCCCGGCCCTGGTCTCCTCGACGACCAGCGTGTTGGTGCGCACGTCCACGTACCGCACCGGGGCGTCGGCGGTCGCCGCCCGGTCCAGGGCCTCCTTGGCCCGCTCCAGCGAGGCCAGGTCGTGCCGGACGAGCCTGGGCGCCGCCCCGGCCTCCCGGATCGCGGCGAGGTCGGCGGTACGGGTGGTGGCCACGGTCAGCGAGCCGGACTCGGCCCCCGCGACCCAGGCCCCGGCGAAGGAGCCGCCGAGCCGGTCGCGGAGCCGGGCGGCCGTGGCACCGGCCTCGGCCTCGTTCACCAGCCGCCGCTCGGCCTGGACCTGACTGAGGCCCAGATCGCGGCCCATGGCGGCGAGCAGCTCGGGCGGCGCCTCGGCCGCCCCGAGCGCCCGGGCGGCGCTCTGCACGGCGGGACCGGTCCCGGCGGAAGGCTGCGCGGCGGTCGCGGACCCGGCCTGAAGCCCGGCCAGCACCATCCCGGCGGCGGCCAGCGCGGTACACGCCGCACGGGCGTGTCGTCGGAGCATGGGGAGTCTCCTCGGTTCTCGGTGGGGGATCTGCCGAGAACCGTAGGAACGGCGCCACTCCCGGGGGGAGCTCCCGAACGACCCCTTCCTCCGCGTTATGGCCCGCAGGGTCAAGGCCTGGGCGTCGCCGGACTGTCGGGGGCGGGGCCTACGGTGCGGTGCATGAGCGTTCCCGAGGTCATCCCGATCAAGCACGAGCCCGACCACCGCACGTCCACCATCGGCGGGTGGGACGGCGGCCGGTTCTTCGCCTCGGTCACCGCGGCCTTCCCGGAGGACTGGAGGACGGGCGACGACTGGCAGGAGCACAAGCGCTGGTACGCGGTCCTCCACCGGTTCGACGGGGCGGGCCGGCACCTGGAGTCGAGCATCGTGTCCACCGGCACGACGGCGGACGGGGAGCGGCGGGCGGTCGAGGCCGCGAGGAAGCTCCTCGACGCGTGTCTGGACGCCCTGCCCGGGCGGTGGTACGGGGACATCGCCGTCGCGCCCTTCGCCGTACGGTTCGAAGGAGCCCTGTTCGGCCTGGTCGTGGAGGACCACGGCGAGGACGGCGAGACGGAGGAGTGGGCGGAGCTCCACCCCGACGGGCTGGGGTTCTCGGCCCCTTGGGACGGCGAGTACGACACCTGACGGCCACTCAGAACACTGCCCCCGCCGCCGTCCGCCCCGCGCTGCGGGCCAGCGCCTCCGCGTGGGCGTCGCGTGCGTGGGCGAGGACGGTGGGGGCGTGGCCGGCGGCGCGGCCCTCGGGGTGCCAGCCGAGGAGGTGGCGCCAGACGAGCGGCGCGCCGGTCAGAGGGCGGGCCACGATGCCGGGGGTGGCGGGGAAGGTCGCCCGGCACAGGCCCACCGCCCGCCCCACCTGGACCAGGTGGACGCAGGAGGCGGTGTCCGTCTCGTACACCCGGGCCGGGGTGAAGCCGGCCCGTACGCACGCGGCGGCGAAGCAGTCGCCGAAGCAGCCGTCCCCGGGTACGTCCGTCCACTCCTCGGCGGCGAGTTCGGCAAGGGCGACGTGCGGGCGGGCGGCCAGCGGATGGCCGGTCGCCAGCATCACGTACACCGGGTCGCGGGCCACCTCGGTCCAGGCGAGCCGCCCCACCTCGGGCGGCGAGCTCTCGCCGCAGACGCCGACGAGCGCGAAGTCGAGCCGCCCGGCCGCCACCCCGCCGGCCACCTCCCGCTCCGACCAGGAGGTGTACGTGGTCACCCGCGCCTCCGGATCGGCCCGGGCGAGCCGGTCCACGAGGCCGCCGAGCAGCGGCCCGTGGGTCCCGCCGAGTCGGTACCCGGCGGCGCCGTCCCGGGCGAACCGGACGGCCTCCTCCTGGAGTTCGCAGACGGCGGGCAGCACCACCCGGGCCCGGTCCAGGACCAGATCGCCGAGCGCGGTGGCCCGCACGCCGTCCCGGCCGCGCACGAACAGGGCCCCGCCCAGTGCTCGTTCGATCCGCTTGAGCTGGGCGCTCAGGGCGGGCTGCGCCAGTCCGAGGGCGGTGGCCGCGCGGGTGAGACTGCCCGCCTCCGCGATGGCCCTGACCGTCTTCAGATGCCGCAACTCCAAGTCCATGCGCCCAGCTTGACGCCCTGCGCCTGACAGGTCCAGACCAAGGGACGGGCTATCGGGCGCGGAGCCGCTCCGGCAGCCAGCGCAACTGCGCGGCCTGCTGGAACACGCCGCCGCCCTCGTGGTCGTTGAAGTCGTAGACCTCGATCGCCTTGTCCTCGTGCGCGTACGCGTTGAACGCCGCGAACACCGTCGACGGCGGGCACGTCAGGTCCTCCAGGGCGGTGGAGAACAGCGCGGGGGCGGTCGCCCGGGCCGCGAAGTGCACCCCGTCGAAGTAGGCGAGCGTCTTCCGTACCCGCTCCACCCGACCCCGGTGCGTCTTCAGGTAGTTGCCGATCTCCCGGTACGGCGTGCGGTCCGTGACCGTCGTCGCGCGCGGGAAGTCGCACAGGAACGGCACGTCCGGCGCGACCGCCGCCAGGTCCCGTACGAGCCCCGCGACGGCGACGGTGATCCCGCCGCCCTGGCTGATCCCGGTGACCGCGGTGCGGGCCGCGTCCACGAGCGGGTGCGAGCGGGCCGCCTCCACCGCGCGCACCGCGTCCGTGTACACCCGGCGGTAGTAGTACGTCTCCGGGTCCTCCACGCCCCGCGTCATGAACCCCGGGAACGCGGGCGCGCTGCCCACCGGGTCCGCGGTGTCGCCCGGCGCCCAACCGCTGCCCTGCCCACGGGTGTCCATCACGAAGTGCGCGAACCCGGCCGACGCCCACAGCAGATGACTGTGCGCGAGCCCGCGCCCGCCGCCGTACCCGAGGAACTCCACGACCACCGGCACCGGTTCGGTCACCCCGGCCGGGACGACGAACCACCCCTTGACCGGCTGCCCGCCGAACCCGGCGAACGTCACGTCGTACGTCTCCACCGTCGCGAGCCCCGTCTCCACGCGCTCGAACCGCGCGTCGAGCCCGAACTCCCGGGCCTCGCCCAGCGTCTTCGCCCAGAACGCGTCGAAGTCCTCCGGCTCCACCGACCCACTGCGGTACTCCCGGAGCCGGTCGAGGGGCATGTCGAACAGGGTCATGTACACCGCCTGGTCAGCTCATCGCGTTCGAAATGTCGACCGGTCGGCCCCGGCCCGCCTCACCCTAGCCCGCATCCCCACCGAATTCATATACGTGAACGATCTCCGCCTTCTCGTACGGCCCTGGCGCCGGCACCCGCCACGGCGACACCCGCGACCAGCCGCGCCCGCAACCGCCCCGCGGCACCCGCACCCGCCGCCCGCACCGTCAGCCACGAGCCGTCGGGGAAGGCGATGTCCACCCGCCGCCGCAGCGCCCGCGGCCACGGCGTCACCCGCACCCCGGCGTGCGCCCGGGCCACCGCCTCCGCCTCGGGCAGCCACGTGGCCCGCACCGTCACGGTGCCGCCGGCCACCCCGACGTAACAGCTCGGCTCGTCGGTACGCAGCGCGTCCCGGCTCCAGTAGGCCCCGTGCACCGCCAGCAGCAGTCGGCCCGCGTCGCTCTGCCAGCCGCCCCGCATGCCGGGCCCCGCCCACAGGCGGACCAGGAGGCGCCACACCTTCCGCACCGGCTCCAGCAGGGCCGCGAACGCCTCGACCGGGTCCTCCGGCAGGGCGAGGACACAACGGACCAGGAAGAGGTTCCGCAGGGCGCGCCACCGCCGCCCGCGCCCTCCGAGCGGCGGCAGCAGCCGCACCGGAGGTCGCCGCCCGTAGCGCGGCAGGCCCACCCCGAACTCCGTCATGCTCATCCTTCCTCCCAGGTGGGCAGCATACGGACGTACCGCGCGAGCCTTCTTCACGGAGTCGCCCGCGGGGGCCAAGGTGGGGGCGAGAGCGGCGAACGGAGGAGCCTGGTGATTGTCGGAGTCCTCAGGGAGACACGGAGCGGCGAGCGACGGGTGGCGGCCACGCCCGCCACGGTCGAGAGGATCCGCGGACTCGGGTACGAGGTCGTCGTCGACCCGGACGCGGGCGCCGCGGCGGGCTTCGTCGACAGCGCCTACGAGGCGGCCGGGGCGCGCCTCGGCGAGGCGACGGCGGCGGACGTGGTGCTCGGCGTGAACGCCCCCGGCCCCGACCGGCTGGACCGGATGCGCCCCGGGACCACCGTGATCGCGATGTTCGCCCCCGCCACCGACCCGGCGACGGTCGAGGAGCTGAGCCGCCGCCCCCTCACCGTCCTGTCCGTGGACGCCGTGCCCCGGCTCAGCCGGGCCCAGTCGATGGACGTCCTGTCGTCGATGGCGAACATCGCGGGCTACCGGGCCGTCGTGGAGGCGGCCCACGAGTTCGGCCGGTTCTTCACCGGCCAGGTGACCGCCGCCGGCAAGGTGCCCCCGGCCAGGGTCCTCGTCGCCGGCGCGGGCGTCGCGGGCCTCGCGGCGATCGGCACCGCCGGCTCGCTCGGCGCGGTCGTCCGGGCCACCGACCCCCGCCCCGAAGTCGCCGACCAGGTCCGCTCCCTGGGCGGCGAGTACCTGGCGATCGAGTCCCCGGAGACGGAGGTCTCGGCGACCGGCTACGCCAAGGAGATGGGCGAGGAGTACAAGGCGCGCGAGGCCGCCCTCTACGCCGAGGAGTGCCGCGCCGCCGACATCGTCGTCACCACCGCCCTGATCCCCGGCCGCCCCGCCCCCCGCCTGATCACCGCCGACATGGTGGCCACCATGAGACCGGGCTCGGTCATCGTGGACATGGCCGCCGCCAACGGCGGCAACGTGGCCGGCACCGTACCCGGCGAACGGACCGTCACCGAGAACGGCGTGACCATCCTCGGCTACACCGACCTGGCCGGCCGCCTCCCCACCCAGGCCTCACAGCTCTACGGCACCAACCTCCTCAACCTCCTCAAGCTTCTGACGCCCGGCAAGGACGGCACCCTGGTCCTCGACCCGGACGACCCCGTCCAGCGCTCCGTCACCGTCGTACGCGACGGCGCACCGTGCTGGCCGCCCCCGCCCGTCCGGGTCTCCGCCGCCCCCACTGACGCGACCCCGCAGACCCGGCCGCCCGCCAAGCCCCCCGCCACCAAGGCCCCCATGACGCAGGGGCGCCGCTTCACCGGCGTCGCCCTCGGCGCCCTCGCCCTCTTCCTCGCCGTCGGCTTCGCCCCCGCCGCCCTCCTGCCCCACGTCACCGTCTTCGTCCTCGCGATCGTCATCGGCCACTACGTGATCGGACACGTCCACCACGCCCTGCACACCCCGCTGATGTCGGTGACCAACGCGATCTCCGGGATCATCGTCGTCGGCGCACTGCTCCAGATCGGCCACGGCGGCACCCTCGTCACCGTGCTCTCGGCCGTCGCCATCCTGCTGGCGGGCATCAACGTCTTCGGCGGCTTCGCGGTGACGCGCCGCATGCTCGGAATGTTCACCAGGAGCTGACATGTCCGCCACCCACGCCGCACAGGCGGCCTACCTCGTCGCCGCACTGCTGTTCATCCTCGCCCTCGCCGGCCTCTCGAAACACGAATCGGCCCGCCTCGGCAACGCCTTCGGCATGCTCGGCATGGGCCTCGCCCTCGTCGCCACCGTCGTCCTCGCCGCCGACCGGGGCATCGGCGCGGGCGCCGCCGGCCTGCTCGCCCTCGCCCTGCTCACCGGCGCGCTCATCGGCCTGTGGCGCGCCCGGGGAGTCGAGATGACCGGCATGCCCCAACTGATCGCGTTGCTCCACTCCTTCGTCGGCCTGGCCGCCGTCCTCGTCGGCTGGAACGGCTACCTCGACGTGGAGCACCACCCCGACGGCCCCGAGGCCGCCGCCCTCGACGCGCTCGGCACCCTCGGCATCCACCACGCCGAGGTCTTCATCGGCGTCTTCATCGGCGCGGTCACCTTCACCGGCTCGGTCGTGGCCTACCTCAAGCTCGCCGCCCGGATCGCCTCCAAGCCGCTCATGCTCCCCGGCAGGAACGTCCTCAACCTCGGCGCCCTCGTCCTCTTCGCCGCCCTGACCGTCCGGTTCACCGCCGCGCCCGCCCTCTGGCCGCTCGTCGCGGCGACGGTCCTCGCGCTGGCACTCGGCTGGCACCTGGTCGCCTCCATCGGCGGCGGCGACATGCCCGTCGTCGTGTCGATGCTGAACAGCTACTCCGGCTGGGCGGCCGCCGCTTCAGGCTTCCTCCTCGGCAACGACCTGCTGATCGTCACCGGCGCCCTCGTCGGCTCCTCAGGCGCCTACCTGTCGTACATCATGTGCAAGGCGATGAACCGCTCGTTCCTCGCCGTCATCGCCGGCGGCTACGGCATCGAGGCCCCGGCCGGCCCCGAGACCGACCACGGCGAGTACCAGGAGATCACCGCCCAGGCCGCCGCCGAACTCCTCGACGCCGCCCGCTCGGTCATCATCACCCCCGGCTACGGCATGGCCGTCGCCCAGGCCCAGTACCCCGTCGCCGAACTCGTCTCCAAGCTCCGCGCCAAGGGCGTCGACGTCCGCTTCGGCATCCACCCCGTCGCCGGCCGCCTCCCCGGCCACATGAACGTCCTCCTCGCCGAGGCCAAGGTGCCGTACGACATCGTCCTGGAGATGGACGAGATCAACAGCGACTTCGCCGACACCGACGTCGTCCTCGTCATCGGCGCCAACGACACCGTCAACCCGGCCGCCACCGAGGACCCCGACAGCCCCCTCGCCGGCATGCCCGTCCTCACCGTCTGGGAGGCCGACCAGGTCATCGTCTTCAAACGCTCGATGGCCTCCGGCTACGCCGGCGTCCAGAACCCCCTCTTCTTCCGCCCCAACACCGCGATGCTCTTCGGCGACGCCAAGGACCGAGTCGAGGACATCGTCAGCGCCCTGTGAGTCCCGGTGCCGGCCGTGACCGGCCGCACCGGAGGAGCCTGCTCATGGCCGGCCTGGTCACGAGGCGGCCTCCTCTTGCGTGGGTTCTTCGGGGTGGATGACGCCGTCCTCGTCGAGGGGCGGATGGAGGGCGCTGGGGGCGTGGTTGTCGATGTCGGACGGCCGTGGGCCCTCCGGTCCGTCGGGGCCCCAGCGCAGCAGGCGGCGGGTGCGGCCGATCCGGTAGGTGGTGCCGTGGACCTCGACCTGGTCGAGCCGCTGGGCGCGGAGCCGGTCCGCGGTCTCGACGAACACCGCCAGTTCCGCGACCGCGGGGTCGGTCCCCTCGGCGACGAGGGTGCGCGCGTCGACGGGCATGCGGATGTCTCTCGCGATGTCGTAGGGGATCAGGCCGATCCGACGGGGTTCGCTCCAGACCAGGAGGAAGTCCAGCGACCGGCGTGTGTCGTGAGGGGTGGCGTGCAGTCCGCCGCCCAGCGTCCAGGGCTTGTCGCCGGACCGCTCCATGATCCTGAAGAGCGCGGGCATGAGGAGGACGTCGGGATGGCTCTCCACGGCCCGCGCGGAGTCCCGCAGCACGGCGCCGGGGAACCTGGTCCCGGTGTAGGCCAGAGTACGCAACGACAGCCGCTCCGCCGCGCGGACGGGGGAAAGGGGCGCCTCCGGGTCCAGAACAAGGCCCTGGTCGATCTTCGCGTCCCGGGCGCCACGGCTCCAGTCGGGGGAGAGGGGCTCGGGGTCGGTGGGCCGCGGCACTTCGACGTCGCCGTGCGCGTCCAGGCCCGTGTACTCCTCGGCCCTCACCACGCGGTAGCGGGTGCCGAGCACGGTGAGTTCGTCGACGCGCTCGCGCTCCAGCCGGGCGACCGCCTCCAGCAGCGCGCGCCGCTCCTCCCTGCTCCCGGCCTCGTCCTTCGCCCGGAACCAGAAGAAGGAGTTCAGCGCGTCCCGGGCATCCTGCGGACAGGGCTCGGTGACCTCCAGGACCACCCGCCACCGCCGCCCGTCCTCCGCGCCCTGCGCCGCCACTCCGAACAGCGGGCCCCGTACGGCCAGGGCCCGGGAGCGCATCGCCGCGTCGAGGGCATCGGCCTCCACCGCGGCCTCCACCGGCTCCACCGGAACCCTCACCGTCACCGGCCACTCGCCCGGCCCCGCACTTTCATGGCTCATGTCACCATCCTGGCGGCAACCACGAGCCCGTATCACGGTTTCGCCGGATCGGCCGGATTGAGCAGATGTCCCTGTGCACGGCTCATGTGGTGGGTGGGACAAGGCCCGTCCCATCCACCGGGGACAAGGCCCGGTCGCGGAAGTCGGCCGGCACACTGTGGTGGACACCGGGATCGTCCAGCTCCATGGCCATGGCGTACATGAAGTCGATGCGGCAGCGCACCGCCTCGGTGACCTGCCGGTTCGACAGACCGAGCACGAACTGCGGCACACAGGCGGTGGACGACTGGGCAGGTGAGAGACCCGGCCGCCCGTCACCCGGATACCGGTCGGTGAAGTCCTCGCCACGTCACGGCCCGTCCAGGCGGTCTCCCACCCCCGTCGCCGCCCCTCGCGACGCCGGTGCCCTGGTGTCATCGGGTGACGCATGCGCACCTCGTCGCCGACGGTCGACCTCCGGGGTGTGGAGCGGGTGGGGCACCGACACCGACGCCGAGGGCGCGGTCTCGGCGTCGTGCATTGCGTACAGGAACGCCGGGCGGCCTGTCGAGACCGATCGTCATCTGCCTCTGACAGGTGTCGAATGTGTCTGGTTTCGGGGGAGTTGTGGGCGAAGAGTCGTCTGGGACAGGTGGCACGCCTGGGCACGCTTTCCGGCCATGGGGGGTGGGGGCTCTCGCTGCGTGAGCGGGGACGGAGCGGGTGCGCCTCACCGTGAACCGATCTAGATCATCACGTGCGTGGGTCCGCAGGTCAAGGCCCTGATGGCGACTGGCCGTCCAGGTGGTCGCCTGCACCGGGCAGGACCCGGGGCAGTGCCGCCTTCCCGTGCGAGGCCACCGCGCCGTCAGCGAGATTCTGGCGGAATCTTCACAGGACCCACAACCGCGTGGCTTTGTTGACTGGTTCATGGCGGATGTGCGAGTCTCTGCCCCGCCCGAGGATCTCCGACACTCCGCCTCGGGTCACGCGTGACCGACCACACTTTGTGCCGGGAAGGGCAGCCCCTCTCAACCAGCAGTGTCCAGAGCGCTCTGATGGAGCGCCTCCCCCACTTTTCAGAAGCATCCACCGTCTGCGCCAGCCTGCCTCCACCACCCTTGGACGCGCCGGCCGAGCTCAGTCATGCTCCGAACCACACGAGGGAATCGCATGGGCAAGATCGCCGTACTCACCAACGACCTGCAGTCCGACGTCGTTCACAAGACGCCCGAGCGGACCGCCGCCATGGCCGAGGCGCGGCCCCGCTTCGTCAACTTCCTGGAGGAGATGCGCCGTCGTGGGCACGGCATCTACCACCTCCAGCTGGTGAACCTCCCCGACGACCCCAACGTGGAAAGGGACTTCGACGGCACCCTGCCGCTGCAGCGCGGCAGCGAGGGCGCGGCCATCCTGGAGTACTTCCTGGACCCCTCCGACACCGTCGTCGAGAAGAACAAGGACAGCGGTTTCTACGAGACGGAGCTGCACGACCTGCTGCAGAAGAACGGTGTGGACACCGTCCTCGTCACCGGCCTGCAGACGCAGATCTGCGTCCAGACGACCGCCGCCGACGCGTTCTTCCGCGGCTACAACATCTGGGTCCCCTCCGACTGCGTGGTGTCCGGTGACCCCGAGGCCCGCGACCGCTCCCTCGAGTGGCTCAGCGGCTACTGCGCCACCGTCGCGAGTTCCGAGGAAATCCTCGCCACGCTGGACGGCGAGGGCGAGCTGCCCCGCAAGGTCGTCAAGATCCTTCCGTAGCAACTCCCTTCCTCCGCGCGACACAGCGCCCACCCCCTACGCCTCGAAGGGAAACCCGATGACCACCCCTGCGACCGAACTCGGTGAAGTCGTCCTCGACCACGGCAGCGGCACACAGCTCAGCCACGAACTGCTCGCGCTGATCGTGGAGACTCTCGGCGATGTCTACATCGGCGAGATGGAGGACAGCGCGATGCTGCCCATCGCCACCGGGCAGATAGCCATGACCACTGACTCGTTCGTCGTCGACCCACCCTTCTTCGGCAACGGCGACATCGGCAAGATCGCGGTCTGCGGAACCGTCAACGACCTTTCCGTGGTGGGCGCCAAGCCGCTGTACCTCACCCTGGGCATGATCCTGGAGACGGGTCTGCCGATCGCCCGCCTGGTGCAGGTGCTCACCTCGATCCGGGAGACCGCGCGAGAGGCCGGCGTCCAGATCGTCTGCGGCGACACCAAGGTCGTGCGCAAGGGCGAGGCGGACCAGATCTACCTCAACACTGCCGGAGTGGGCGTGTTCGAGCGGACCCCGCTGAGGATGCGGAACGTCAGGCCGGGCGACCGGGTGATCCTCAGCGGTCCGATCGGCAACCACACCGTGCACCTGCTCTCGATCCGCGAGGGACTGGGATTCGAGCAGCGGGTCCTGAGCGACTGCGCCCCGGTCAACGGCATGCTCGACAAGCTCTTCGCCGCCGTGGACGAGGGCGACGTGCGCTCCGTGCGTGACGTCACCCGGGGAGGCCTGGCCGCGGTCCTGCACGAGTACGCGGAGGCCGTCGACCGCACCATCCGCATCGACAAGGAAGCGCTTCCGATCCAGTTCGAGACTCTCATGGCCACGGACATGCTCGGTATCGACCCGATCCACTCCGCGAACGAGGGGTGTGTCTGCCTGTTCGTCGACCCCTCGGCCGAGCAGAAGGTCCTGGACGCCCTGCGCTCCCACAAGTACGGAGCCGGGGCCGTCACCATAGGCGAGGTCACCGAGCAGGACGGCGCGGTCGTCCTGATGCGGGACGCCGAGGGCCGCGACTCCGTGGTCGAGGAACTGCTGGGCGCCGAACTCCCGCGGCTCTGCTGACCCATGACCGCCACCGAACAGGATGTGTGCGGAGACCCTCGACGGGGCGGCTCCGCCACGACCGCGAGCGGGACCGCCGGAGACCCCGGCGCGGCACCCGTCCGCCGCCTCGCCCGTGTCACCGGAGTGGTCCAGGGCGTCGGTTACCGGCCCTTCGTCTACAAGTCGGCACACGCGTACGGTCTGACCGGATGGGTCCTCAACGACCCCGAGGGCGTGCTCACCGAGGTCACCGGCCCCCTCGCCACCGTGGAGGCCTTCCTCGCGGACCTCACCGACCAGGCGCCGCCCCAGGCCCGGGTCACCGGGGTTCACGTCGAGGAACTGCCCGCGTCGGCCGACCCGCCGGACGGGTTCGTCATCCGGACGAGCGTGCACACGGGCAGCAAGGACACCATCGTCCCCGCCGACGGCCACGTCTGCGCGGACTGCCTCGCCGAACTGCGCGACCCGGAGGACCGCCGGTACCGCTACCCCTTCATCAACTGCACGAACTGCGGGCCGCGTTACTCGATCGTCCAGGCGCTGCCGTACGACCGGGCGCAGACCACCATGGCGGACTTCACCATGTGCGCCGCCTGCGCGGACGAGTACGCCGATCCGCTCGACCGCCGCTACCACGCCCAGCCCAACGCCTGCCCGGACTGCGGCCCTCGGCTCCTGGCGGCCGACGCTGCGGGGAACCACCTGCGGGACGAAGCGGCACTGGCGGCCGCGGTGGCGGCGCTGCGCGAGGGGAAGATCGTCGCGGTCAAGAGCGTCGGAGGCTTCCACTTGGCGGTGGACGCCCGCGACGAGGCGGCGGTGCGAGGCCTGCGGGCGGGCAAGCGCCGTGACTCCAAGCCCTTCGCCGTCATGGCCCGTGACCTGGAGACCGCGGCCGGCTTCGCCGAGATCGGACCGGCCGAGGCGGAGCTGCTGGCCTCGTCCTCGCGGCCCATCGTGCTCGTCCGCAAGAAGCCGGCCGGGCTGTCCGAGGCCATCGCGCCCCGCAACCCGAACATCGGCGTCATGCTGCCCTCCGCGCCCCAGCACCATCTGCTGGTGGCCGAGGAAGGACTGGACACGCTGGTCATGACCAGCGGGAACATCTCTGGGTATCCGATCGCGTACCGCAACGAGGACGCGCTGGAGCACCTCTTCGGCATCGCGGACCTGATCCTGTACAACGACCGCGACATCCAGACCAGGGTCGACGACTCGCTCGTCCGGTGCTCCGCCCACCCGGAGCTCGGCGCTCCCCTGGTCAGCTTCCTGCGCAGGGCCCGCGGCTATGCCCCCTACCCCGTCGAGGTCGGCGTCGAGCTGGCTCCGACGGTCGCCTTCGGCGCCGAGCTGAAGACCACCGTGGCGCTCTCCCGCGGCACCCGGGTCTATCTGAGCCAGCACATCGGCGACCTGAAGAACGACGAGACCTGGGAGTCCCACCAGCGGACGGCGCGCCATCTGGCTGCACTGCACGAGCTGACGCCCCTGAACGCGGCCGTCGACCTGCACCCGCAGTTCCGGGCCACGCGGCTGGCGCTGAAGGAGGAGGGCGCCGGCTACGACCGGGTCGTCCAGGTGCAGCACCACCACGCGCACATGGCCTCCTGCATGGCCGAGAACCGGCTGACCGGACCCACCCTGGGCGTCGTCTTCGACGGGGCCGGCTACGGGCCGGACGGCACCACCTGGGGCGGCGAGTTCCTCCTCGGGAGCTACCGGCAGGCCCACCGGGTCGCACACCTGCGCACCGTCCCCCTGCTGGGCGGCGACCGCGCCGTGAAGGAACCGGTCAGGACCGGTTTCGCGCTGGCCCTGGACGCCCTGGGCGGACCGGAGGAGGCGGTGGGCGCCTTCCCGGTGCTCGGACGGTGGGACGAGCAGCAGTTGCACGTCTTCGCCACCATGGCCCGGCGGGGCGTCAACGCGCCGCACGCCTCCAGCATGGGGCGGCTGTTCGACGGTGTCGCCGCGCTGCTCGACGTCACCACCCACGCCGAGTACGAGGCACAGGGACCGATCGAGCTGGAGGGCCTCCTCGCCAGGGACCTCTCCATGACCGTCCCGGACCAGCGCTACCGCTTCGCGCTCGATGCCACCGCGGAGACCGTCGAGATCGACCCCAGGCCCGTGGTCCGGGCCCTGGCCCGCGACCTCGCCGACGGCGTGGACCGTGCGGAGATCAGCAGACGCTTCCACTCGGGAGTCGTCGACATGGTCGTCGAGCGCTGCCGGGCCGTCCGCGAGGACCGGAGCGCGGAGGGCTTCGAGCAGGTCGTGCTCTCAGGCGGGGTCTTCCTCAACGAGTTCCTGCTGGTGAACTGCCTGGTGGAGCTGCGGCGCGCCGGGTTCCGCGCGTACTGCCAGCAGCAGGTGCCCACCAACGACGGGGGCATCGCGCTGGGGCAGGTCATGGTGGCCCATGCCCAGCTCACGGCGCCCGATGAGGGGCCGCGCGGATGAACGGACGCGAGGGAACGGGCCCGGAGCACGTGGTGGTCCTGCACCGCTGGCGGGACCACCACGCCCGGTACGCCGCCTACCTCGACCACCGGGCCCACCGGGTCACTTACGTCACGACGGAGCTCGGCCGCTCCTCGGTCCCCGAGGAGGCGGCGGCGGTACGGACCGTCCGCGCCACCGACGACCACGTGGAGACGCGGGCCGCGGTCGCCGAAATGATCGAGCGGTTCGGCCCGGCGAGCCGCCTGGTGGCGCTCAACGAGGGGGACCTCGACAACGCGGCCGCGCTCCGCGCGGCCTTCGGGCTGCCCGGGCAGACCCCGGCGGAACTGGAGCGCTTCCGCGACAAGCTGACCATGATCCGCCTGGTCGACGCCGCCGGTGTGCGGGTGCCGGAGTACGCCGACGCCGACACGGCCGAGGACGTCCGGGCCTTCGCCGGGCACCACGGCTGGCCCGTGGTGGTCAAGCCGCGGCGTGGCACGGCCAGCAGGGGGGTGCTCCTGCTGCACGCGGAGGACGACCTCGACGCCCATGCCGGGATCTTCCTCCCGGACCGGCACGAGCCGCGCGTCGTGCAGTCCTTCGTCGCCGACCCCGTCCTGCACGTCGACGGGCTCTGGACCGGCGGTGCACTCGGTCCCTGGCGCGTCTCGCGGTACGTGAACAACTGCGAGGAGTTCACCAAGGGCAGCTTCCTGGGGTCGGTCGAGTTCGACGACCCGGAAGTCCTGGGTCCACTGGGTGACTTCACCACCGCAGCGGCCGAGGCACTCGGTGACGGCCGGCCCTGGGTGTTCCACATGGAGGCGTTCCTGAGCAGGGCTCCCGACGGCTCGCCCCGACCGGTCTTCCTGGAGGCGGGAGCCCGAGTCGGGGGAGGGGAGATTCCGTTCGTGTGGCGCGAGGTGCACGGCCTCGACCTGATGTCCGCGGCCGCGGACATCCAACTGGGGCGCCCTCCGGCCGTGCCCGTGGTCGACCCGGAGCCCGCCGCAGGGACGACCGGCCCGTCCGCGCGGGACACGATCCGCACGGACGGGCACACGACCGCCGGGTGGCTTCTGCTGCCGCTCCCCGTTCCGCCCCCGTGCGAGGTCACGGCGGTCAGCTGGGCCGAGGGAACCGACGAGGACGGTCCGTACACGCAGGTGGTGCCCGGCCCCGGCGACGTGCTGCCCGCCGTGGGCGGCTACGAACACGTCGCCGCGCGGTTCCGCTTCCGCGGAGACTCCAGCCGCTCGGTGGAGGCCGCGATCCGCAAGACCGCGGAGTCCTTCGCCATGAGCTGCCGGCCCCGGCCCTTCTGAACCCCCCGACGACAGAAAGTGTGAAACCCGGATGCAAGAGCGCCGACCCCGACTCGTCGTCGTGGGCAGCCGACTGAAGGCCTACCGCGAGTATGCGATGGCCTCCCTGGCCCGTGAGTACGAGATCTCGCTGGTCACCTCCCAGGAACTCACCTGGGAGAAGCCCTACGTGGCTTCCTTCCGGATCGCCGACACCACCCGTGCGGAGACCCTGCGCAAGGCGGTCGAGGAGCTGCACGCGGAAGCGGCGGAGTCCGACGAGGCCGGCCCCCGGGCCGGTCTGTTCACCTGGGACGAACTCTCGCTGATCGCCACGGCCCGGGTCGCCGAGCAGCTCGGAATGCCCCACCTCTCCGCCGAGGCCGCCGAGGCATGCCGGGACAAGTACACCACCCGGACCCTGCTGGACCGGGCCGGCCTGTCCGGTGTCCGGCACCGCCTCGTCCACAGCGCGGAGGAGGCTTCCGCCGCGGCGGACGAGATCGGCTACCCGATCGTGCTCAAGCCCCGCTCCCTCGCCGGCAGCATGGGGGTGACGCTGGTGCGTGCCGCGGACGAACTGGCCGACGCCTACGCCCTGGTGACCGGCACCACGTTCCCCGGCATCCGGACGGAGCGGGGCGTGCTGGTCGAGGAGTACCTGACCGGACCGGAGATCAGCGTGGACAGCTGCGTGGTCGACGGCGAGGCGGAGCCGGTGTTCGTCGCCCGCAAGCGCCTCGGCTTCGACCCCGCTTTCGAGGAGGTCGGCCACCTGGTCGGCCCCTGGCGGCACGAGCCGTGGGCCGAAGAAGTCGACGCCCTCGTCCGGGCGGCCCACCGTGCCCTCGGCATCGACCGGGGCATCACCCACACCGAGATCCGCCTGACTCCCTCCGGCTGCCGCCTCATCGAGCTCAACGGCCGCCTCGGCGGCGACCTCATCCCGTACGTCGGCACCCTGGCCCGCGGCATCGACCTGACGGTCGCCGGAGCCGCGCTGGCCTCGGGCCGCACACCCGACCTGACCCCCCGACACGAGCGGTACGCCGAGGTGCGGTTCCTCTACCCGTCGTACGACGGCGTCCTGGAACGGCTGGAGCTCGGGCGGGCGGACGAGGTCCCCGGCGTGACGGACGTGGTGCCGCTGGCCGCCCCGGGAGACGAACTCCTCTTGCCGCCGAAGGCGCTCACCCCCCGAACCGCCGCCGTCATCGCGGCCGGCGACGACGAGACGTCCTGCACCGTCGCGCTCGACCGGGCGGAAGCCGAGATCCGGCCGGTTCTCGGCGGATCCCCCCACGACGGCCTCGGAGCGCTCCTGGAGAATCCGGTCACCCGGCGCTACCTGGCGGCGGAGCGGGAGGCGGCGCACATGATCGTCCCTGAGCTGCGCAACGACTGGAACAGCTACGGAGCAGGCGGTGGCAAGGCGCTGAACCGGCCGGTCTTCCTCGACTCCTCGGACCGCGTCCGCCTCGAAGCCGACCTCAACGGCCTGTTCGAGTTGCTGACCACCATCCCCGACCGCCTCTTCGACGGCGACCGCCGCGCCTTCGCCCGCGCCGTCGGCATGACGGACACCCAGGTCGACCTGGTGATGCGGGGGGCGGGACGCCGCATGCCCGCCATGTCCCGGGCGGACATGTACCGCCAGCCGGACGGCTTCAAGCTGATGGAGCTCAACACCGGAAGCTCGCTCGGCGGTTGGCAGATGGGCGAGTTCTCACGCCCGGCGGACCGCAACAGGGCGTTCCAGGACTTCGCGCACAAGGAGCGCCTGACCCATCCGGACCCCATCGGGCGGATCGCCGACGTGCTGCGTGCCGAGGCCGCCGACGCGGGGTTCGAGCTGCCGGCGCGCCCGGTCCTCGCCCTCACCGAATGGCCCGACGGATACGCCTACACCAAGCCGTGGCTGGACTTTGTCGTCCCCGACTGGCTCCGTCACGGCTTCGACGCCGTGGTCTGCAGCCTTGCCGAGTTCGACTACCGCGACGGCGTCCCCCACGTCCACGGGCGCAAGGTGGACGTGGTGTACCGGATCTTCCTCCCCGGCGAGATGGCCGACGAGCAGCGCAGCCGCGACCTGGTCGACCCCCTGCTCGACGCGGTCCACGCCGGACACACCTTCCTGTTCGCCGGACTGGACTGCGAGCTGTACGGCAACAAGGGCAGCCTCGCCATGCTCAGCGACGAGCGCAACCGCAGTGCCTTCACCACGGACGAACTCGCCCTGGTGGAAAGGATCCTGCCCTGGACCCGCTTCCTCCGCGACGAGGTCGTGCACCGCGGCGGCGACACCGTCGACCTGCTCCCGTACGTCCTGGCGCACAAGGACCACCTGGCACTCAAGCCCACGCTGCTGTACGGAGGGGTCGGCGTCATACCGGGCTGGTCGGTCGGCCAGGAGGAATGGGAGAAGCACGTCAGGGGCGCGGTCGGCGGACCGTTCGTCGTCCAGGAGCGCGTGCTGCCCGTCGCCGAACGCTTCCTGGCCGAGGACGGCCTCGGCTTCGAGCGCATGGTCGTCGCCTACGGCGTGCTCATGGTCGGCGGAGCCTACTCCGGAATGCTGGTGCGCGGTACGCCCGACCCGCGGGTCGGCATCGTCAGCATGTCCAACGGGGCTCAGATCGGCTGCTGCTACCACGTCACCGACGAACCGGGAGACGAGGCGTGAACGCCCCGCGCCCCGGCGGGCTGTGGCGGGACGGCGAGTTCCTCAAACTCTGGGGCGGCGAGTCGGTCTCGCTGATGGGAGCGCAGATCACCCAGCTGGCACTCCCCCTCGCGGCGGTCTACCAGTTCCATGCCTCGTCCACCCAGCTGGGACTGCTCAACGCCGCCGGCTTCGCCCCCTTCCTCGGGGCGACCCTGTTCATCGGGGTCTGGGTCGACCGTCGCCGCCGCAGGCCCCTCATGATCTGGAGCAACATCGGGCGGGGCCTGCTGGTGGGGAGCGTCCCGCTGTGCGCCTACCTGGACGTCCTGGGAATCGAGTACCTGTACGTCACGGCGCTGCTCGTCGGCGTGCTGACCGTGCTGTTCGACGTCTCCTACCAGTCCTACCTGCCCTCGTTCATCAAGCGGGAGCACCTGGTGGAGGGCAACAGCAAGCTTCAGGCCAGCAGCTCCCTGGCACAGATCGGCGGGCCCGGCTTCGCCGGCCTGCTGGTCGGCTGGCTGACGGCACCGGTCGCCCTCCTCGCCAACGCCTTCTCGTACGCCGTCTCCGTGGCGAGCCTGCTCGCCATCCGGCGGCCGGAGCCGGCCCCGGACATTCCCGAGGAGAAGACCTCCACCGCCCGGAGCATCGCCGAAGGGCTGCGCGTGGTGCTGCGCAACGCCTCCATCCGGGCCATCGCCCTGGAGGCCGGCACCTACAACTTCTGCTGGATGTCCCTGCAGACCGTCTTCGTGCTGTACGCGGCCCGGGAGCTGGGGATGAGCCCCGGCACCATCGGACTCGTCCTGGGCGTGGGCGCCGTCGGTTCGCTGACGGGAGCGGTCGCCGCGACCTGGCTCAAGAACCGGCTGGGCCTCGGCCGGGCCGTGGTCGCCGAACTGGTGCTGTGCTGCGCGGCCCCGCTCCTCGTCCCCCTGGCCCCCGGGGCGGGACCGCTGTCGTACGCGATGTACGTGACGGCCTTCGCCTGCTGCGGCATCGGTTCGACGATGTCGACCATCCACGTCGTGAGCCTGCGCCAGGCGATCACCCCGGACCGCCTGCTGGGCCGGGTGAACGCGGGCTGCCGGTTCATCGCGTGGGGGCCGCTGCCGCTCGGCGCCCTGGTCGGCGGGCTCCTCGGCGACGCGATCGGCCTGCGCAACACCCTGTACGCGACGGCCTTCGGCTTCCTCGCAGCCCTGCTGTGGATCGTGTTCTCGCCGGTGCCCCGGCTGAAGGACTTCCCCGTGCAGCCGACCGCGGAGCCGGTCGACGAGAAGGCGTGACCGTCCCGTTCTTCCTCCCGCGCGGTGGCGCCCGGCCCGCTCGGGTGTCCCGCGCGGGAGCCCTTCCCCGCTCTCCGTCATCGCCGTATGCCGTTTCTGTCCCGAGTACGGCACACCCCCCATCGCAGAGGAGATTTCTCGTGTCCACGTCCGCATCCGGACCCCTGTTCCGGACCGCAGGAACCACCGCCGGTCTGGAGAGCGTCCGGACCCTGATGAACGCGGCCCTCGACATCCTCCAGGAAGTGTCCGCACAGCGCACCGGACCAGTGGCGGCCGGCGGCCCCGAGGGAGCCAGGGCCGCGGCACGAAAGGCACTGGCCGGCCCGCTGCTCCCGGAGGACGGCAGCGCCCCCGAGACGGCCCTGGCCGAGCTCGTACGCCCGTACGCGCAGTGGTCGGCGGACCTCACCCACCCGGCCGCCCTCGCCCGCATGCAGCCGCCGCCGATCGACGCGGCCGCCGTCGCCGAGCTGGTCGCCGCGGTGCTCAACCAGTCCCTCCACGCCTGGGAGAGCGGCCCCTTCGCCCTGGAGCTCGACCGCTGGGTCGTCGCCCGGCTGGCCGAGCTGGCCGGCTACGACCCCGAGGAGGCGGGAGGCACCCTCACGCCCGGCGGCAGCGTGTCCAACCTCATGGCGATGACCATGGCCAGGGACACCGTCCTGGCGGACAAGACCGGTGAGTACCCCTTCCTCGGCGGGATGCGGGCGTGCGCCGGGCAGCCCGTGGTCCTCTGCCCCGTCGGCGTCCACTTCTCCATCGAGCGGGCGGTGCGACTCCTCGGCATAGGCGAGGCCAACATCGTCGCCGTCCCGGTGGACAAGGCCGGCCGGATGATCCCCGAGGAAGCCGACCGGATCCTTCGCGAACTCCCCGAGGACAGGATCGCGGTCGCCATGGTCGCGGTGGCCGGCTCCACCGACCTCGGCATCGTCGACCCCCTGCCGGAACTGGCGGCCGTCGCCCGCCGCCACGGCGTCTGGCTGCACGCCGACGCGGCGTACGGGGCCGGCGCCCTCTTCTCGCCCCGCCTGCGCGGCCTCCTCGACGGCCTGGCCGAGGCCGACTCGATCACGGTGGACCTGCACAAGTTCGGCTGGTCCCCGGCCTCCTCGGCCGTGCTCCTGGTCCGCAGGGCCGAGACGCTGCTGTCCTTCGGCCTGCAGCCCACCACCTGCCTCAGCGCGGACGACGACACGTGCGCCGGCTTCATCGGTCTGCAGGGCAGCTCCCTGCAGACCACCCGCCGCTCCGACGCACTGAAGATCGCGGTCACGATGCGCACCCTCGGCGCCCGGACCATGGCGGCCATGGTGGACACCTGCCACGACCTGGCGCGGTACGCGGCGGAGCGGATCGACCGAGAGGAACGCCTCGAACTCTTCGCGGAGCCGCCGCTCACCTCGGTGCTCTTCCGCTGCCTTCCGTCGCAGGGCGACGACGCGGAAGCCGACGCGTTCAACGGGCGCCTGCGCCGCCGGCTGATGGAGGAAGGCCGCTCCCTCATCGCTCGCACGCACATCACGGGCGAGGACGGCGTGAGCCGTGTCTATCTGAAGCTGATGCTGCTCAACCCCGAGACCACCCCGGAACAGCTCGACCGCGTCCTGGACGACCTGCTCGCCGCCGCGGAGGAGCAGGAGACCGGAGAGCAGGCGTGACGCGTCACGTCACGCACCGGGAGAGTCCAGTGGAGAGAGAACGGAAATGCCCGAGGTGAACGCTCCGCGTCCGGCGCCCCCGGCCGGTCCTGGCGAGCCGGACCCCGTACGCGAGTCCATGCAGGTGCTGCCGGGTGTGTTCGCCGCGCCGCTCACCCTGCTGACCGGCCGGCCGTACGCGGGGCAGCGGCCCGTCCACCACACGGCCACCCGGCACCTGGTGAACGCCCTCGTCTCGTGCGCGTTCGGCCTGGTCCTCAGCACGACCGGACTCGCGGCCGGTGGCCCGCTGCTCGTGCTGCTGGTCCCCGGCTGGGCCGCCGCCCTGCACGGCGCCCGGAACCTGCGGATGATGATCTACCATCAGTGCGCCCACCAGAACATGTGGCGCGAGCGGAAGAGGGACGTACTGGTGGGCCGGCTCATCGCCGCCGCGCTCATGATCCAGGACTTCGACCGCTACAGCACCGAGCACGTCGGCGATCACCACGCCCTGCACCACATGACGACCCGTGACCCCACGGTCCAGGCCTTCCTGGTGACCCTGAGGCTGCGGCCCGGCATGAGCCGCGGCCGGATGTGGCGCAGGGTGCTGGGCGTGTGCGTCTCGCCCTGGTTCCACGTCCGCTTCCTGGTCGCCCGGGTACGTTCGTACTACACCTACGCTCCGCCCGCCTGGCGGGTCGGCACCACCCTGGCGTACGCGCTCGTCGCGGCGGCCGTCACGGTGCTCGGCGCGTGGGTGCCGTTCCTCGTCGCCTGGGTCCTGCCGATGACCCTGTTCTTCCAGATCAGCAACGTCTTCCGGCTCTGCGTGAAGCACAGCTTCCCGCAGCCGCACCAGACGCCCCGCCGCGGCCGGGAGTACTTCGCGAGCCTCACCAACGCGATCTTCGTCGGTGAGCGGGCGCCCTCCCCGCAGCTTCCGGCGCCGCGCCGCCACGCGGCCTGGGCGCGCTGGTGGTTCCGCGTGCTGTTCGTCCACTTCCCGGCCCGCTATCTCGTCCTTACCGGGGACACGGTCGTGCACGACTACCACCACCGCTACCCCATGAGCCGGGAATGGGCCTCGTACCTCTTCGCGCGGGAGGAGGACCACCGGCGCGGAGCACCCGGCTGGCCTCCGTACCACGAGGTGTGGGGACTGGTCCCGGCCATCGACCACGTCTTCGACTCGCTGCGGACGGCTGATCCCGAGGAGTTCGACCCCGACCGGCTCGTCGAGGTCAACCACCGTGCCCTGTTCATGGCGTTCGAAGACTGACCGACCACACCCGGGTCCGCAGGACACCGGAATCCGAGAGGAAGCTGCCGATGCACGCGCTGCCAGGCGGGGGCGAACGCCTCGTCGTCCTCGGCGTCGCCGAGAGCGATGCCCACGCCGTCGCCAACCAGCTCATCGCCCTGCAACTTCGGGACTACGGCTTCGCCGTGGTCAACCTCGGCGTCTGCACCCCGCTCGGCGACTTCGCCGACGCGGTGGACGCACACCCGCACGCCGAGGCCGTGCTGATCGGCAGCCTCAACGGCCACGCCCACCACGACCTCCGGGACCTGCCGAAGCTGCGTGCCGCCGGCCGGCTCGGCCTCCCGGTGGTCGTCGGTGGCAACCTGTCCGTGGGCAGCCGTACGACCGAGGCGGATCTGCGGCGCCTGCGTGACCTGGGGGTCGACCACATCCTGAGCGACGGCAACGAGATCGTGCTGCTGCTCGACCGGCTGCGGAGCACGGGCAAGGTGGCCGAACTCCAGCATGGCTGATCTGGACGCACTCGAGCTGGACCCCGACGTCGCTGCCTCGCTTCCCGACTGGTCCGACGTCGTGGCCCACCTCGCTTCACCCGCGCTGCCGAAGGTGGTCGACGTGCTGCGCGCCGCCGAGGCCCGGGACCGCCCCGCCCTGCAGCCACGCTGCGGGGTGGGCGGCCACGAGCCGATGCGGGAACTGCTGCGCGAACTGGAGGGTGCGGGGCCGGACATTCTCTCCGTCACGGTCGACTCGCACACGAGGCTGAGGAAGTTCCGCGCGGCGCGTGACGTCCTGCTCCGCGACCCGGCCGAGCTGAACGGCTACCCGCTGGTCAGCCACGGGTGGCGACGGGGCCGGGAGCTCGTCGAGACGGTGAAGGCTCCCCTGGAGGTACGCCACGGCTCACCGGACCCGCGCGAACTGTTCGCCGTCTCCCTGGCCTCGGGCATCACCTCCTTCGAGGGCGGCGGCATCGGCTACAACCTGCCCTACTCCAAGGACGTTCCCCTCTCCCGCTCGCTGCGGGCGTGGCAACGGGTCGATGCCGTGTGCGGCGCACTCGCGCGCTCCGGAGTCGTCGTCGACCGGGAGCTCTTCGGCACGCTCACCGCCGTGCTCGTCCCGCCGTCGGTGAGCCTCGCCATGACGCTCCTGGAAGGGATCGCCGCCGTCGAGGAAGGCGTCCGCTGTCTGTCGATCTCCTACCCCCAGGGCGGGGAGGTCCACCAGGACATCGCGGCCCTGCGCGCCCTGCGCAGGCTGGCCGGCCGCTACCTGGGCGCGGACGTGGAGGTGTACCCCGTCCTCCACGAGTTCATGGGCGTCTTCCCCACCACCCCCGAGTTCGCCGGTGGACTCATACTGCTCGGCGGCCTGACCGCCCGGCTCGGCGGGGCCACCAAAGTGATCACGAAGACGGTGCAGGAGGCGCACGGGATCCCCGACGCGGCCGCGAACGCCTCCGGACTGCGTACCACAGCGCTCGGGGCCTCTGACCTGCTGGACTTCGTCCGCGTGGACGAGGACCGCGTCGCGGAGGAACAGTACTGGACCGAGCGCGAGGTGGCCGAGATCGTCGAACCGGTCCTCGCGGCCGGCGGTCTCTTCGAGGGGATCGAGCGGGCCTTCCGGGAGGGAAGGCTCGACATCCCGTTCAGCGCCAGCGTCCACGCCCGTTCCGAGATCGTGCCGCGCCGTGACGCCCACGGCGCGGTCCGGTACGGAAGCAGCGGGAACCTTCCCTTCTCCGGTCCGGTGCTGCGCCGCCAGGCCGGGCTGCTGAGCGCGGCCGAGGAGACGCCGCCGCGCAGTCGGATGGCAGCCGTCCACGCCGACATCCACCACTTCCTCGCCAAGGAGAGGTCGCTGTTCTTCCCCGGCCCCCGGCCCTCCGGCGTCCCCCGTCCCCCGTCCTCCGACCCCTCTCGCACATCGTTCTCCCTACCACCGATCGAGGTACCCATGACGAGCACCGCATCCGGCCCTTCCGCCCCTCTCCCCGCCGGTCTGCCCGACCCGGAGGCCGGCGCCCGCGTCGTCGCCGACGACCGGGCCCACTTGTTCCACTCCTGGGCGGCGCAGGGTGCCGTGAACCCGATGCCGGTCGCCGGGGGAGAGGGCCGGTACTTCTGGGACTATGAGGGCAGGCGCTACCTGGACTTCTCCTCGCAGTTCATCAACCTGAACATCGGTCACGCGCACCCCAAGGTCGTCGCCGCCATCAAGGAGCAGGCCGACCGGATCTGCATGATCGCCTCGACCTTCGCCAACGACAGGCGCGGTGAGGCCGCCCGGCTGATAGCCGAGATCGCGCCGGGCGACCTCAACCGGGTGTTCTTCACCAACGGCGGTGCCGAGGCCAACGAGCACGCCGTGCGCATGGCCCGCATCCACACCGGCCGTCCCAAGGTCCTCTCCGCGTACCGCTCCTACCACGGGGGGACGGCGACCGCCATCAGCCTCACCGGCGATCCGCGCCGCTGGGCCAACGAGAACTCCGGCAGCGCGTCCGGAAACGTCGCCCACTTCTTCGGTCCCTACCTGTACCGCTCGCACTTCCACGCGACCACGGAGGAGGAGGAGTGCGCGCGCGCCCTGGCTCACCTCGAGCAGGTCATCGCGTTCGAAGGGCCGTCCACGATCGCGGCGATCGTGCTGGAGACGGTCGTCGGCACGGCCGGGATCCTGGTCCCGCCGGCCGGCTACCTGGCCGGGGTCCGGGAGCTCTGCGACCGGTACGGCATCCTCTACATCGCGGACGAGGTCATGTCCGGCTTCGGCCGTACGGGTGCCTGGTTCGCCGTCGACCACTGGAACGTCACTCCGGACCTGATCACCTTCGCCAAGGGCGTCAACTCCGGTTACGTGCCGCTCGGCGGGGTCATCCTCTCCGACGCCGTGCACGAGACCTTCCGCGACGTGGCCTACCCCGGTGGGCTCACCTACTCCGGCCATCCCCTGGCGTGCGCCGCCGCAGTGGCCACCATCACCGCGATGCGGGAGGAGGGTGTCAACGAGAACGCCGCGCGAGTGGGAACCGAGGTCATAGGCCCGGGACTGCGCGAGATCGCCGACAGGCACCCGTCGGTCGGAGAGGTGCGCGGGCTGGGCGTGTTCTGGGCCGTGGAACTCGTCCGTGACCGGGACAGCCGCGAGATGCTCGTCCCGTACGCCGCCGGCGGTGAGCTGGCCCGCCCTGTCGACGAGGTGGTCGCCGCGTGCAAGGAGGGCGGTATGTGGCCGGTGTACAACTACAACCGCATCCACGTCGTTCCCCCGTGCACCATCACCGACGATGAGGCCCGTGAGGGTTTGGCCATTCTCGACCAGGCCCTGTACGCCGCCGACAAGTACGTGGGCTGACCGCCTCCCGGGAGACGTCGTGGAGAGGGCGCCGTGGATCCCTCTCCACGTGTCTTCGCGGCCGGGGCGACGAGGGCACGGTGTCGGCACCCGAAGTCCCGGCGCCACGGACCCGGCGAGAGCGCCGGGTCCGTGGCACGCAGCGGCTCGGCGCACGCGCGCTCGAGGCCGGTCGGGCTTGTCGCTTCTCGCTGCCCCGTCCCGCTGGTCGCCGCCTACGAGCGGACGAACCTGCCCCGGCGGCGGCCGGCCCCCTGTCCGGGATCTCGAAGTCGGCCGCAGGCCGGCCCGTTCCCGGCGACCCCGACGACTGCAAGGCGCGGGAACCGCCCGGAGCCAGGAAGCCGGTCGGCGACACCACCGTGATCGCAGACGGCGGCCGCCACGGCACCGGCACGACCATCCCGCACCGCCGAGAACGCGGCCGGACCGAGCCACCGGCCCGGAAGGAAGCCCACAGGGCTCTCCACCGCAAGGCCCGCGCCCGAATCGAGCCCTCTGCTGCCCCCTGCCTGGCGCAAGGGCCGCTGACCTGTGATGACGCGGTGTCCGAGCGGGTTGTGGTGGAACTTCGCGAGCTGCACGAACGGAGGAGATCCGCCGGGCAGCGAGGACTGGACGGCAGGTGACCGATTCGGTGCCCCGGTGAGTTGCACGGGTTCCGCTGCGTGATCGACTCGATGAACATGAAGGCCACCGCCACGAGCACTATCCCCGCGACCACCCGGCATTTCTCGGCCTCGCCGCAGCCATCCGCCGCCACAGGCGACTCCTCAGCCTCACCGCGTAGGCCGCCGCCCCAAGGACCTGACGCACCTCCAGGCAAGCCGGCATTCGGTCAGCATGAGTCCCTGGGCGTTCCGGGGCGGTCGCCCCAACAGGCGTCGGTACGACGGGAAAGCCCAGGTGGGAAGCCGTCCAGCCCCACCGGAGCGATGTTCCTCACTAACATCGGACGGGGGTGCCGGTGTAAGGTCGAGGGCGCCCTTGACCTGCACAAAGCAGGCAGGGAGCCGTCTCGGAGGAGTCCCAAGTGCTGCGTACTCTGTTCAAGTCCAAGATCCACCGCGCCACCGTCACCCAGGCGGACCTGCACTATGTGGGCTCCGTGACCGTCGACGCCGATCTGCTGGACGCCGCCGATCTGCTGCCCGGTGAGCTGGTCCACATCGTCGACATCACGAACGGGGCCCGGCTCGAGACCTATGTCATCGAGGGCGAGCGGGGGTCCGGTGTCATCGGGATCAACGGTGCCGCCGCCCATCTGGTGCACCCGGGCGACCTGGTGATCCTCATCAGCTACGGGCAGATGGAGGACGCGGAGGCGCGGGCGTACGTGCCGCGCGTCGTGCACGTCGACGGGGAGAACCGCATCGTGGAGCTGGGCGCCGACGCCTCGGCGCCCGTGCCCGGCAGCGACACCGTGCGTCCGCCGCACGCCGTGCCGGCGTCGGCCTGATCCAGGTGGTTCGTCCGGCCCGCGCGTGACCCGGACGGAGTCGCGCGCGGGCCGGGACGGTGGGGCGGGTGCCACCCTGGAGGGAAGAGGAGGTCCGTCATGACCCATCCGTATCCCGATCCGCTGCCACCCTCGCCCATTCCGCCGCCGGAACCTTCGCCCCCGCCGGTGCCGCCGCCCAACCCGGTGCCCGTTCCGCCCGAGCCGGCCCCGCCCGGGCCGCCGCAGCCCGGAGGGCCCGTACCGCCGCCGGAGCCCCAGCCGCAGCCTGGTCCCGCCGGGCTCGGCGGTGGACCGCGCGGGGTGTCAACGACCCGGTGACGCAAGGGAGTCCGCCTCCCTGACGGACTTCCGCGTTCGGCTTGTCACGCAGTGTGCGGCCCCCGTAACTTGGACCGCTGTCGCTGTGTTCCTAGGGGGGCCCATGGCCGTACGCGGACGTCACCGCCGCCACCAGCCGAGCCGGATCAACCGCGCCTCGCTCACCGTCACCGCCGGAGGGGCCGGCATGGCCCTGCCGTTCATCGGCGCGGGTGCCGCCCAGGCGGCCTCGCTCGACGTCTGGGAGAAGGTCGCCTCCTGCGAGTCCTCCTCCAACTGGCGCATCAACACCGGGAACGGCTACTTCGGCGGTCTCCAGTTCAGCCAGTCCACCTGGGAGGCGTACGGCGGCCGCGAATTCGCGCCCCGCGCCGACCTGGCCTCCAAGGACCAGCAGATCGCCGTCGCCGAGCGGGTCCTCAAGGGGCAGGGCCCCGGAGCCTGGCCCGGCTGCGGCCCCCGTGCGGGGCTCGCCCGCGGCGGGAACGGCGTACAGGCCACCTCGCTGCCCGCGCAGCGCGCGCTGCCGCAGAAGCCGGAACGCGGGGCCGATCCGACCACCGTCCCCACCGTCCGCGAGATGTACACCGTCACGCCCGGCGACTCGCTCTCCGCGATCGCTCGCGACGAGAGGGTCCGGGGCGGCTGGCAGCGCCTGTACGAGATCAACCGCAAGGTCGTCGGCGACGACCCCGACATGATCCACCCCGGCCAGCGTCTCACCCTGCGCATCACCGCCCCGCCCCGTCCCGCCACCCCGCCGAACCCCCGCCCCGAGGCCCCGCAGACCCCGGGCTTCAAGAAGCCCTCCCTCCCGAAGCCCCCGGCCACGGCCTCGCCCGCCCCGAAGCCCCCGGCCGTCGAGCCCGCCGCCCACGAGCCCGCCGCGAAGCCGGACGCCGGGACACCGCGGCCGAAGACCCCGGTCAAGGCGGCCGCACAGCCCCAGAAAGCACCTCCGAAAACCCCCGAGCCGCAGAGCGGCAAGCCCGCGGCCCCGCCCAAGCCCGCACCGGTCCGCGAGGACCGCTACTCCGCGCCGGTCTCCGCCGACACCGGTACCCGCTACGGCAAGCCCGGCTCCTCCTGGTCCAGCGGCTACCACACCGGTGTCGACTTCCCCGTCCCCACCGGCACCACCGTCAAGGCCGTCGCCGACGGGAAGATCGTCTCCGCGGGGTGGGGCGGGGCGTACGGCTACCAGATCGTCGTCCGCCACGACGACGGCCGCTACAGCCAGTACGCCCACCTCTCCGCCGTCTCCGTCCGCGAGGGGCAGCGCGTCTCCGGCGGCCAGCGCATCGGGCGCTCAGGGTCGACCGGCAACAGCACGGGACCGCACCTTCACTTCGAGGTGCGGACGGGGCCCGGATACGGCTCCGACATCGACCCCCTCGCCTACCTCAGGGCGCGCGGCGTCTCCATCTGAGAGCGAGGAGCCCGAGGCGGAAGGGTCTGAGGCCGGGGGCGCGTCCGTGGCCGGGCGGGCCAGCCGGTCGAGGGTCAGCTCGACGAGGCCGCCCGCCGCGACCGTCCCGCAGACCAGCGCCGCGACCGTGCCGGCCGCCCCGTACCGGAAGCCCTCGCCGAAGAGGGTGAGGCCGACGGTGGCGGCCACCACCGGGTTCACCACGGTAAGCGTGGCGAGCGGGGCGGCGAGCCCGGCGCCCCGGTAGGCCGCCTGGGACAGCAGCAGGCCGGTGACGGCGAGCGCCGACAGGATCAGCGCGGGGCCCCACTCGGCGAGCGGGGCGTCCGGCGACCACTCCTCGGCGACGGCCTTGGTGAAGACCGACGCCACCCCGAAGGCCACGCCCGCGGCCGTGGCCAGCGCCACCCCGCGCAGCGCGGGCCGCCCGGCGAGCCGCGCCGGCACGAACAGCGCCGCCACCACCGCGAAGGTGGTCCCGGCCAGCAGCCACCGCTCCCCGTCGGCGGGGGTGCGGCCCTCGCCGCCGTCGGTCACGCTGAGCAGGCCCGCCAGGCCGGCCGTGGCCATCAGCGCCCCGTGCCAGGCCCGCCGCCCCGCCCGGCGCCGTACGAACAGGGCGGCCATGGGCAGCGCGAAGACGATGGTGAGGGCCCCCAGCGGCTGCACCACGCTGAGCGGCCCGTAGGCGAGGGCGACCACGTGCAGGGTCGCGCCCACCCCGTTGAGCAGCACGGCACCCCACCAGACCGGGTTGCGCAGCGGCGCGTAGGTCGGTCCGGTGGCGGACGCCGCGACCCGTTCCTGCACGATCGCCGCGCCCGCGTAGGCGATCGCGGAGACCAGCGACAGGACGACGGACCACAGCAGCGGACTCATACCCTCCACGATCCCGCGCCGGACCGCTCCCGTCGTCAGACCAGGGAACGCCTTCACCGGTACCGCCGACGCAGTACGCGGTCGGCCCGTACACCAGAGGTCGTACGTCACCGCAGGTCACAGCGGGTGGAACCGGGATGAAACGGGCTGCGGGAGCGGTACCGGCCACCCCTTTCCCGCCGGTACGGGAGCCACATCCCGAGCCACTCGCCGTACGGCCCGGTCCACTTTGGTACGGAAAGCGGGCGCGGGTCCGCGGGATACGGTGGGCCCGCACCGCCGGGGCCGTACCGGCGGGCGGGAGACGAGGGGGAACGGTGGAGTCCGACGAAGGCGCGCCCCCCGAGGCCCCGGAGCACGCCCCGAAGCGGCCGCCGGAGCACGCCTCGGACCACCCCCTGCCAGAGCCCGCCTCGGACCGCACCCCACCGAAGCCCGCCTCGGACCGCACCCCCGAGTACATCCCCGAAGGGTCCGAGGCCGCCTCCCCGGGCGGCTTCTTCGTCCTGCGGACCTCCCCGCCGCCCACCGGCGGCGACCACCGCCCCCTCGCCCGGCTCTACGCCGGCGCGGACCCGGCCGGCGACGCACCCCTGCACGCGCGCGTGGACCGGGTCGCCGCCGCGATCGGTGCGCCCGAGCGGCGTGTCGGGGCCTCCGTGGCCCATCTGGGGCTCGTCGCCCGGCTGTGGTCGACGGCGCTCGGGCCGGCCGTCCTGCACGGGCGCTTTCCCGCCCTCGACCCCGCCGAGGTGCACTGGGACCCGGCCCTCACCGCCCCCGACGACCTGTGGTGGAGCGGCACCGGCACCCTCCCGGGCACCGCCGCCGCGCTCCGGGAGGCCGTCCACGAGGCGCACCTCGTGCCGCTGCACGCGGCCTTCGCCCGCGACGGGCGGATCTCGCACCGGCTGCTGTGGGGCAACGCCGGGTCGGCCCTCGCCGGCGCGCTGCGCGAACTGACCCGCTGGGCCCGCGCCCACGGCCGGCCCGAGGCCGCCGACCGGGCCGCCGCCCTCGTCCGGGACCTCTTCGCCCATCCCGACCTGGCCGGTACCGTCCGCGGGCCCGCCCTGCGCCGCACCAGCTGCTGCCTCTTCTACCGCTGCCCCTCCGGCGGACTCTGCGGCGACTGTGTGTTCGACCACGCCCCGCGAACGGGTTTGGAGCGGCGGCCCCCCGCTCCGTAAAGTTGACACTTCGAACCCCACGTTGACACTTCACACCCGGCGGACCACCACGGCGGCATTCCGCCCGCGAGCGATCGAGGAACGACGAAGGCCATGACGGTGACAGAGGAGACCCAGGAGTACGGGCCGGGCATCGACCCCGAGCGCCTGGCCGTCTGCCTGAGCGTGCTGGACGAGCTGGAGAAGATCGAGGTCGACCACCCCGACGCGATCGCCGTCCGCCGCGCCACCGCCGGCATCTACCGCACGGTCAAGCAGCGCCGCCGCCAGGAGCGGCGGGCCGCCAAGACCGCCCACGACCGGGCGGTCACCGAGGCCACCGCCACCGGCTCCGCCCAGCGCATCGACGACGAGACCGAGGGCATCCTGCCCTCCTCGGTCACCGAGGCCGGCAAGATCGCGGGCATACTCCAGCGCCCCCGGTCCTGCTACACCTGCAAGACCCGGTACGTCGAGGTCGACTACTTCTACCACCAGCTCTGTCCGGAGTGCGCGGTCCTGAACCGGACCAAGCGGGAGGCCCGCGCCGACCTCACGGGCAAGCGCGCCCTGCTCACCGGCGGCCGGGCCAAGATCGGCATGTACATCGCGCTGCGGCTGCTCCGCGACGGCGCGCACACCACGATCACCACCCGCTTCCCCAAGGACGCCATCCGCCGCTTCAAGGCGATGGAGGACTCGGCGGACTGGCTCCACCGCCTGGAGGTCGTCGGCATCGACCTGCGCGACCCGGCCCAGGCCGTGGCCCTCGCCGAGCAGGTCGCCGAGGCGGGCCCGCTCGACATCCTGATCAACAACGCGACGCAGACCGTCCGCCGGCTGCCCTCCGCGTACGCCGCCCTGGTCGACGGCGAGACCGCCCCGCTGCCGGCCGGCGAGCTCCCCGCCCACCACGTCATCGGCGCCTTCAACTCCGGAGCGGTCGACGGCCTCGCCGCGCTGCCCGCGGGCATCAGCGGCCTCGACGCCCAGAAGGTCGCCGACCTCGCCCTCGTCGCGGGCAACGCCTCCCTGGAGCGGCACCACGCCGGCACCGCGATCGACGCCGGCGGCCTCCTGCCCGACGTGGTGGAGTCCAACACCTGGGTGCAGACCATCGACCAGATCTCCCCGGTGGAGCTCCTGGAGACCCAGCTCTGCAACTACACCTCGCCCTTCATCCTGATCAGCGCGCTGCGCCGGTCGATGGCCGAGGCCGCCGCCAAGGCGGCGAGCGGGCGGTCCTACGTCGTCAACGTCTCCGCCATGGAGGGCGTCTTCTCCCGTGGCTACAAGGGTGCTGGTCACCCGAACACCAACGCGGCGAAGGCCGCCATGAACATGGTGACCCGGACCAGCGCCCAGGAGATGTTCGAGGCCGACAAGATCCTCATGACCTCGGTCGACACCGGCTGGATCACCGACGAGCGCCCGCACTTCGACAAGCTGCGGCTCGCCGAGGAGGGCTTCCACGCCCCGCTCGACCTGGTCGACGGCGCCGCCCGCGTCTACGACCCGGTGGTGCGCGGCGAGGCCGGAGAGGACCTGTACGGCGTCTTCATGAAGGACTACGCCCCCGGCAAGTGGTGATCAGGTCACCACGGTCCGCCACGAGAGCGCCCTTCCCTTCGGGAAGGGCGCTCTTTTCGGTCTCCGCCGGCCTCCCTCGGGGTCCCCGTCACTCGAACGCGTCACACTTTTGAGCCCGGTGGAGCGCGGGGGCGCTCATTTGGTTACTCTGATGCCCACGGTCGGCCACCGGAGCGACACACCAGCTTCACGGCCGGCCAGGGGACTGGCCGTCCATCTCGGCCGCGGTCCCGCCCGGAGAACGGCGCCACCGCGACCGAACGGCCTCACATCCTCATCTGAACGCGACACGAAGGAGTGCGCGGTGACACCCGAACTGACGAAGCAGGAAGCCGGCCCGTCGGAACCCTCTGAACGGAAGCGGCAGGACGGCGAGCTGGGAAGTCTCGAAGTCTGGGCCCGTTCGGCCCCGATCCGGCTCGCGGGCTACGAGGACGACCTCGCCGAACCCCACATCCTGCCGGGCATCGACTGACCCCTGCCCCGCCGTACGAAACCTCCCGTACGAAACCTTCCTCACGGACCCGCCGTACGCCCCTCCGTACGACTCCGGCGCCCCCGGCCCCTCCACGGGCCGGGGGCGCCGTCGTGTCCGCCTCAGTCCCGCAGCCGGACCTGCGGCATGTACGTGCGCAGCAGCCGGCGCTGCCACCACGCCCCGGTCGTGCGGAGCTCGTGCCAGGTGGAGAAGCGGTAGCGGTAGAGGCGGGCGCGGACGTGGACCGGCGGGGCGTCCGGGAAGGGGTTGTGGGCGAGGAGGCGCAGGGTGTCGCGGTCTCCGGTGAGCAGGCGTTCCACGAAGGGGCCGAACCAGTCGCCCGCGTAGCCGGGGGAGAGGGCCGCGAACCACATCAGCCAGTCGAGCCGGAGGTGGTACGGGGCGAACTGGCGGGGCAGCCGGCGGGGGTCGCCGGGCTTGCCCTTGAAGCCGTACTCGCGCCACTCCGCGTCCGGGCCGGGGTCCGGGTCGCTGGTGCCCTCGATGACGATCTCGTCCCGGACGCGGCCGACCGTGCCGAAGGCCCCGTAGGTGTTGACCAGGTGGAAGGGGTCGTACGAGCGGTTCATGGCCTGGTGGCGGGAGAGGAGGTTGCGGACCGGGCGGTAGCTGCGGACGAGGACCATGACGGCCAGGGCGAGGACCAGCGCCACGTACCAGAGCGGGGGGTCCGGGCGGGGGCGGTCGCCGGTGAAGGAGGAGAGGTCGAGGGCGGGGACGGCCAGGACGATCGTGAGCCAGTTGAGCCAGGCGAAGTTGCCGGAGAGGACCAGCCACAGCTGGGTGACGATCATCAGCCCGGCCGCGACCGAGGCCACCGGCTGCGGGGCGAAGAGGAGGAAGGGGACGCCGAGCTGGACGACGTGGTTGGCGGCCGCCTCGACGCGGTGCAGCGGGCCGGGCATGCGGTGGAAGAACCAGCTCAGCGGGCCCGGCATCGGCTGGGTCTCGTGGTGGTGGTACAGGCACGTCAGCTTCCGCCAGCAGGCGTCGCCCCGGATCTTGATCAGACCGGCGCCGAACTCGACCCGGAAGAGCAGCCAGCGGAGCAGGAAGAGGACGAGGACGGGCGGGGCGATGTCGTCGTTGCCGAGGAAGACCGCGAGGAAGCCGGTCTCCAGGAGCAGCGACTCCCAGCCGAAGCCGTACCAGGTCTGGCCCACGTTCACGATCGACAGGTACAGCCCCCACAGCACCAGCCACAGCAGCATGGCGACGGCGAGCGGCACCGCGTCCCCGGCCCCGGCGGCGAGCGCCACGGCGAGGACGACGCCGGTCCAGGCGACCGCCGCGAAGAGCCGGTCCGAGTAGCGCCAGTGGAAGAGCGAGGGGGAGCGGAGCGGGGTGGTCCTGCGCAGGAAGTCCGGTACGGGGAGCATTCCGCGCTCGCCGATGAGCGCCCGGAACTGGAGCGCGGCCGACAGGAAGGCCACGCAGTACAGCACCGCCAGGCCGCGCTGGAAGACGGTCCGGCTCAGCCACAGCTCGGGGGCGGTGAACCACTCCATCGTCTCCAGTATCGGCCCGGCGGGTTCACCCCGCGGCCAGACGGGCCAGGGTGCGGCCCAGCCGGCGGGCGTAGGCGAGCTGGAGGCGGGGGACGAGGGGGCCGGCGAGCCGGGTGTACCAGGCGGCGGGCCGGCTGAAGGCGGTGACGGTGAAGCGGACGGTGCCGTCGGGTTCGAGCTCGACGAGGAAGGACTCCTCGCCGCACTCCGGATGCCCGGTGAGGGTGCCGTACGCGAAGCCGGCCCGGTGCTCCTCCTCGGGGAGCCAGATCACCCGGCAGGGGACGCCGAGGGCGAGCGGGCCGAGCCCGAGCGCGACCTCCAGGGTGACGCCCGGGGCCGCCCGGTCCGCCGAGGCGCGGACCCGGGCGCCGGAGGCGCGGTGCATCCGCCAGGTGGTGACGGCCTCGGCGGCGGCCCGGAAGGCGGCGGGCCCGTGGCCGACGGGAGTGCTGTGGCGCAGGTGGTGGTAGCCGGCGGGGAGGGCGTCGGGGGTGTGGGTGGCGCCGACCTCGCGGTAGGTGAGGGTGCGGCGCGGGGCCAGGTCTCCGAGGAGGCGGGTCATGACGGGAGCTCCGTTCGCGGAAGAGGGACCGGGGGAGGGGCGGGGAGGGGAGTGGGGCGGTGGACGCCGGTGGAGGAGCGGAGCCGGCGGTGGGCGAGCAGGGCGCAGACGGCGAAGCCGAGCGCGTTGCCGAGGCCGTGGGTCGCGGCCATCCAGGTCAGGGTGGGGTGCGGAAGCCCGGTGGCCTCGCCGAGCGCCCACCAGAGCGCGAGCGCCATGGTGCCGGTCAGGACCAGGGCGGAGACGCCGAGGAGGGCCCTGGTGACGGGGTCGGCGGCGAGGTCGCGGCGCTCCCGCAGGGTGAGGACGGCGACGGCGGCCATCCCGGCCGTGAGCACCACCGCTCCGATCAGCTCCGCCCAGTCGTCGACGAAGTAGCCGACGAGCACCAGCAGGGTGCCGGTCGGCACGCTGAGCGCGGCGGCCCGGGCGAGGGGACCCTCGCCGGCGGTGCGGCAGAGCAGCCCGGCGACCAGGGCGGCGGCGAAGCCCGCGTAGTGGAAGTGCGGCACGGTGAGCGCCAGCAGGTCGAGTTCGAAGCCGAAGAGCGGGTACCCGGCCCGCTCGGCGACGAGCGCGAGGCCCGCGACGGACGGGGAGACGAGCGCCGTGAGGACGGCGAGCTCGGCCTGCCGGAGCGGGCGCGGCGAGAGGGGGGACCCGGGGAGGGCGAGCACGAGCCGGGCCGGGGCCTGGAGCGCCAGTGCCAGGGTGGCGAGCGCGTAGCAGGCGGCGAGCGCGGTCGCCACACCGGAGCGGGGCAGCCAGAGCGAGACGGCGCCCGGCAGGGCGAGCAGCGGCCAGGCCCGTCGCAGGAGGTCCCAGCCGGGCGGCCGGGGTCCTTCGACGAGACCGAGCCCGGTCGGCACCACCCAGAGCATCCCGACCGTCACGACCGGGACCACGAAGGCCGACAGTGCGGTCATGACACCCACCCCCTTGGGTTTGAACACGTTCAATGCGTGACGGGACCGAGCGTAGAGCCTTCCTTGAACGTGTTCAAGTCTCGGGGGCGGTCGGCCTGCCGCCCGATCGGACGCGCTCCGCTTGCCCGCCGTCACCCGCTGCGACAGAACGGGAGGAACCCACCCGTGACGACCGGGAGAAGCACGTGCGCCCCACGCAGCGCCGGAGGCGGGGCAACCCCGCCGCCCGCACCGCCACCGGAGCGGCCCGCCCCCAGGGCCGTGCCGCCCTCGCCGCGGCGCTCGGCGCCGCCCTGCTCCTCGCCGGCTGCACCGACGCCGAGCACGGCGGCGCCGCCGGCCGGGCCGCCGCCGGCACCGCCCACGAGGTGCACCTCCAATCGGTCGCCGCCCAGGGCCCCGACCCCTTCACCGCCTCCACCGCGCGCGGCGCCGGACTGCGCGCGCCCCAGGAACCGGCCCCCGGCGCCCAGCCGGCCAGCGCCCCCGGCATCCGCGAGGTCACCGGCTCCACCCCCGGCCTCTACGGCGGCACCCGCGCCGAGGCCAGCTGCGACGTCGAGCAGCAGGTCGCCTACCTCGCCGCCGAACCCGCCAAGCTCCGCGCCTTCGCCGAGGCCGCCGGCATCCCCGAGGGCGGCGTCGCCGACTGGCTGCGCGACCTGACCCCCGTCCTGCTGCGCGCCGACACCCGCGTCACCAACCACGGCTTCCGGGACGGCCGGGCCTCCGCCTTCCAGGCCGTCCTCCAGGCCGGCACCGCCGTCCTCGTCGACCCCTACGGCGCCCCCCGCGTCCGCTGCGCCTGCGGCAACCCGCTCCGCACGCCCGTCAGCGTCTCCGGCGCCGTCCACCACGGCGACCCCTGGGCCGGCTTCGACCCCGACCGCGTGATCATCGTCAAGCCCACCACCGCCGTCGTGACCAGCCTGGTCATCGTGAACGTCGCCGACGCCACCTGGATCGAACGGAAGGCGGGCAGCGACGGCGACCAGGACCGCAAGCCCGACACCGTCCCCGACTGCGACCCCGCCACCTGCGCCCTCGGCGACCCCGTCACCCCGGACACCGGTACGGAGGACCCCGACGCCCCGGAGAACGTCACCCCCCGGCCCCCGACGAGGCGCCCGGCCGCGCCGCCCACCCCCGAGGCGCCCGACACCCCCGCCGTACCGGACGCGCCCACGGCTCCGGACACCCCCGTGACGCCGGACGCGCCCCCGGAGCCGTCCTTCACCGAGCCGGACGCGCCCGCCGACCCGTATGCCGAACCGCCGGCCGACCCGTACACGGATCCCTACACCGACCCCTACACGGACCCGTACACCGACCCCTACGCCGACCCGTTCGCCGTCGAGCCCGAGCCCGCCGGGCCCGACACCTTCGCCGGCTGAGAGATCGGCCGAAAGATCTTCATGGTGCGCGAGGAACCCGACGGCCCTAGCGTGGCTCCATGAGCGTGGGCAGCGGGGGAGCGGAGACGGTGGGCCGGCCGGACACGGCGCAGGCCACGGACGGCACCACGGTGCCGATCCTCAGCAGGTTCGGTGCCGCCTTCCGCATGGGCGGCTTCGACTGGGACCTCGTCACCGGCACCATGCGGATGGACGACGCCGCGCTCGACGTCTTCGACTTCGACCCCGCCGAGTACGACGGCCGCCCCGAGACGCTGGGCAGCCGCGTCCTGCCCGACGAGGGACGCCAACTCGACACCCTCGTCGCCCAGGCCCTCAAGGAGGGCAGCGAGCAGTACGGGGCGTACTTCCGCATCCGCCGCCGCGACGGCTCCCACCAGTGGACCCACACCCAGGGCCTCGTCCACCGCGACGCCTCGGGCCGCCCCGTACGGATCATCGGCGTCATCCGGGACGCCACCCACGAGCTCACCGAGTCCGCCGCCCGCCTCGGCCTCGACGAGGGACGCAGGCGGCGCGCCGGGGTCGTCGAGGGCACCACCGCCGCCCTCGCCTACGCCCGCACCGTCCAGGACGTCATCGACATCCTCAACGACTCGCACGCCCTGGAGCACTTCGGCGCCGCCAGCCTCGTCATGGGCCTCCTGGAGGCCGGCCGCATCCACCTCGTCGCCGAGGGGCCCGCGGGCGCCTTCGTCCCCGGCACCCGCTTCACCCGGGTGGACGAGCCGTACCCGATGAGCGAGGTCGTCCGCACCCTGCGGCCCCGCTTCATCGAGACCGCCCAGGACTTCGCCGCCTCCTACCCCGTCCTGTGGCCGCACATCAGCGGTCTCGGCATCACCTCCGCCGCCTACCTCCCGCTCATCGCCCAGGCCCGCCCCATCGGCGCCCTCGGCCTGCTCTACAGCGACCGCACCGGCTTCAGCGAGGACGAGCGGACCCTCCTCGTCGCCCTCGGCAGCAGCATCGCCCAGAGCCTCCAGCGCGCCATGCTGTACGAGCAGGACCACGACCTCGCCGAAGGGCTCCAGCAGGCGATGCTGCCCCGCCGGATCCCCGACGTGCCCGGCGCCCGGATAGCCGTCCGCTACCGCTCCGCCCGCCTCGGCCGGGACATCGGCGGCGACTGGTACGACGTCATCCCGCTCCCCGGCGGCCGGGTCGGCGCCGTCATCGGCGACGTCCAGGGCCACGACACCCACGCCGCCGCGGTCATGGGCCAGCTGCGGATCGTGCTGCGCGCCTACGCCGCCGAGGGCCACACCCCCGCCACCGTCATGGCCCGGGCCTCCGTCTTCCTCCACGAGCTCGACACCGACCGCTTCGCCACCTGCACCTACGCCGAGGCCGATCCCGGCACCGGGGTCGTCCAGGTCGTCCGCGCCGGCCACGTCGACCCGCTGGTCCGCGAGTCCGACGGCACCTGCCGCCGCGTCCCCGTCGAGGGCGGGCTCCCGCTCGGCCTCTCCGCCGAGTTCGGGCGGCTCGACTACCCCGTCACCACCCTCGAACTCGACCCGGGCCAGACCCTCATGCTCTACACCGACGGACTGGTCGAGAAGCCCGGCGCCGACCTCGACGAGGGCCTGGAGTGGCTTTCCTCCCTCGTCCGGCACGGCCCCTCCGACCTCCACCGGCTCGCCGACCTCCTCTGCGACGTCGTCTCCGAGCGCGGCGGCGAGGACGACGTCGCCATCCTGCTGCTGCACCGCCTCGGCGCGTACGCCCCCACCGGCGGCCGCTTCCGCCAGCACGTCGCGCAGAGCGACCCCGAGGCCCTGAGCGCGGCCCGCCACATGATCCGGGCCGCCGTCCGCGCCTGGGGCGCCGGCTCCCGTGCCGACGAGATCGAACTCGTCGCCGACGAGCTGATGACCAACGCGCTGATGCACACCGACGGCGGCGCCATCGTCACCCTGCGGATCCTGCCGGGCGCCGGACGGCGGCTGCGGGTCGAGGTCGAGGACCGCTCCAGCGCCCTGCCCCGGCGCCGCGAGGCCGGCGAGGCGGGCGTCTCCGGCCGGGGCCTCCTCCTCGTCGACCAGCTCTCCGACGACTGGGGCGTGGAGCCCCGGGGCGGCGGCAAGTGCGTCTGGTGCGAGTTCGCCGTCACGGACGAAGCAGCCACGGACGAAGCAGCCACGGACGAAGCAGCCACGGACGAAGCAGCCACGGACGGAGCGGTCACGGACGGAGCGGTCACGGACGGCACCGGCACGGACGGAGCCGCTGCGGACTGACCGGCCGGCCGGGCGGCCGACCTGGTCCCGCCGCCCGCCGCCCGCCGCCCGCCGCTGAAGTAGGCTCCCGCGCATGCTGCGCGTACTGGCCGTCGACGACGAGGAACCCGCCCTGGGGGAGCTGCTGTACCTGCTGCGCGCCGACCCCCGGGTGCGGACCGCCGAGGGCGCGGGGGACGCCACCGCCGCGCTGCGCCGGATCGGGCGGGCGCTGGAGGCGGGGCCGGACGGAGAGGAGGCGATCGACGTCGTCTTCCTCGACATCCACATGCCCGGCCTGACCGGGCTCGACGTGGCGCGGCTGCTCGCCGGCTTCGCCCGGCCGCCGTTGGTCGTCTTCGTCACCGCCCACGAGGGCTTCGCGCTCCAGGCCTTCGACCTCAAGGCCGTCGACTACGTGCTCAAGCCGGTCCGGCGCGAGCGGCTGGCCGAGGCCGTGCGCCGGGTCCACGAGCTGGTCCACGCCACCGCCGCGCCCGTCCCGGCCGCCGCGCCCGAGCAGATCCCCGTCGAACTCGGCGGCGTCACCCGCTTCGTCGCCGTCGACGACATCGCCTACGTCGAGGCCCACGGCGACTACGCCCGCCTCCACACCGACCACGGCAGCCACCTCGTCCGCATCCCGCTCTCCACCCTGGAGGAGCGCTGGGCCGACCGGGGCTTCGTCCGCATCCACCGCAGCCACCTCGTCGCCCTCGACCGCATCGAGGAGCTCCGCCTCGACGGCGGCGCCACCTCCGTCCGGGTCGGCGCCACCGACCTCGCCGTCAGCCGCCGGCACGCCCGCCCCCTCCGTGACCTGCTGATGCGCCGGGCCGGCGGCTGACCGCCACCCCTACCGGCCCCCGCCCCCTTCTGCCTACACTCCACGGGCCCACCCGCCCGTCAGAGAGCGACGCCGATGCCGGAGCACCCCCAGCGCCGCCCCCGGCGCGAGACCGTCACCTACGCCTCCGCCCTCGGCGACCGGTCCGCCCCGCCCCTCCGGCCCCGGCCGCTGCACCCGCCCGCCCGCTCCGAGATCGACGAGCAGACCACCCTCGGCCACACCTACGTCCGCTCCCTGATGCGCAGCCAGCTCCGCGCCGCCCTCACCGCGCTCGGCGCGCTCGCCCTGCTCGTCGGCACCCTCCCGCTGCTGCTCGCGCTGCCCGCCCCCGAGGCCCTGGTGTGGGCCGTGCTCGGCGTCGGCGTGTACCCGGTCGTGTGGGCGGTCGCCCACTGGTACGTCCGCCGGGCCGAGCGCAACGAGCGCGACTTCACCGGCCTCGTCGAGCGCTGAACCCCGTGGACCGCCCCGCATGAACCAGACCTACGCGGTCGCCGCCGTCACCGCCGTCGTCCTCGCCACCGTCCTCATCGGCGCCCTCGGGCTCCGGGTCTCCCGCACCACCTCCGACTTCTACGTCGCCTCCCGGACCGCCGGGCCCCGGCTCAACGCGGCCGCCATCAGCGGCGAGTACCTCTCCGCCGCCTCCTTCCTCGGCATCGCGGGACTCGTCCTCGTCCAGGGCCCGGCCATGCTCTGGTACCCGGTCGGCTACACCGCCGGCTACCTGGTGCTGCTCGTCCTCGTCGCCGCCCCGCTGCGCCGCTCCGGCGCGTACACCCTCTCCGACTTCGCCGAGGCCCGCCTGGAGTCCCGGCGGGTCCGCCGGCTCGCCAGCCTCTTCGTCGTCGGCATCGGCTGGCTCTATCTGCTGCCGCAGCTCCAGGGCGCCGGGCTCACCCTGGAGATCCTCACCGGCGCCCCCGACTGGGTCGGCGGCCTCCTCGTCGCGCTCGTCGTCACCGGCACGGTCGCCGCGGGCGGCATGCGCAGCATCACCTTCGTCCAGGCCTTCCAGTACTGGCTGAAGCTCACCGCCCTGCTCGTGCCGGCGTTCTTCCTGGTCGCCGCCTGGCACGGGGACGGGGCGCCCCGGGCCCGCTTCGACGCGCCCGCCGTGCTCCGCGAGCACACCGTGGTCCGGATCGCCGACACCGTACGCATCGGGCTCGACGCGCCGCTCACCCTCACCGTCACCGGCACGGTCGACTCCGTCCGGTACGAGGAGCGGCCGGTCACCCTCGACCCCGGCACCCACCGGGTGCAGGGCGGCACCGTCCTCGCCCTCCCGCCGGGCAGCGCCGTACCCGAACGGGCCGGCACCGGCACCGACCCCCTCAGCTGGTCCCAGCCGTTGGCCGGCGGCCGCGACGGGCACCAGCTGTACGCCACGTACGGACTGATCCTCGCCACCTTCCTCGGCACCATGGGCCTGCCGCACGTCGCCGTCCGCTTCTACACCAGCCCCCACGGGCGGGCCGCCCGCCGCACCACCCTCGTCGTCCTCGGCCTGATCGGCGTCTTCTACCTGCTGCCGGCGCTCTACGGGGCCCTCGGGCGGATCTACGCCCCCGAACTCGCCCTCACCGGCTCCGCCGACGCCGCCGTGCTCGTCCTCCCCGACCGGATCGTCGGCGGCGTCCTCGGCGACGTCCTCGGCGCCTGCGTCGCCGGAGGCGCCTTCGCCGCCTTCCTCTCCACCGCCTCGGGACTCACCATGTCCGTCGCCGGCGTCCTCGCCCAGGACGTGCTGCCCTCCCGAGCGGTCCGCCACTTCCGGCTCGCGACGCTGCTCGCCGCCGCCGTCCCGCTCGCCGTCGGCGTCGCCGCCACCAAGGTGCCGGTCGCCGACGCCGTCGGGCTCGCCTTCGCCGTCTCCGCCTCCTCCTTCTGCCCGCTGCTCGTCCTCGGCATCTGGTGGCGGCGGCTCACCCCGCCGGGCGCGGCCGCCGGACTCCTCCTCGGCGGCGGCTCCGCGCTCGCCGCCGTGATGGCGACCCGGGCCGGCCTCGCCCCGGCGGGCTGGCCGCACACCCTGATGGCCTGGCCCGCCGTCTGGTCCGTCCCCCTCGGCTTCCTCACCATGGTCCTGGTCTCGCTCGCCACCCCGCGCCGCATCCCGGCCGGCACCGCCGCGACCCTCGCCCGGCTCCACCTGCCGGAGCGTTTCACCGCACCCGCACCCGCACCCGTACCCGTGCCCACCCAGGAGGCCCGCCGGTGAGCGGCATCGCCCTGGCCGCGGCGGCCGCCGCCGGAGCCGTCCTCCTCGCCGCCGGCGTCGTCCTCGGCCGGTTCACCGCCCGGCGCGGCGGCCGCTTCGCCGACCTCGACCTCGGCACCCCCGTCGAACGGGCCACCCTCCACACTCTGCACACCGCCTCGCTCGCCGCCCCGCCGCTGCGCGCCGGGCTCACCGAGGAGACCGCCCGCAGGGCCGCCCGCCCGCTGCGCTCGCTCCTCGGCACCGAGGCGCTGTGCCTCACCGACGGCTCGGCCGTCCTCGCCTGGGACGGCCCCGGCGAGGCCCACCACCACGCGGGGGTGCCCGGCCTGGCCGCCGCGACCCTGGAGACCGGCCGCAGCCGCTCCGCGCCCACCGGCTGCGCCGACCCCGGCTGCGAGCTGCGGTGGGCGGTGACCGCCCCGCTCACCGGGGAGGAGGGCGTCCTCGGCGCGCTGGTCGCCTACGGGCCCCGGGAGTCGGCGGTCCTCGTCCGGGCGGCGACCGAGGTGGCCCGCTGGGTCTCGGTCCAGCTGGAACTGGCCGAGCTGGACCGTTCGAGGACCCGCGTGGTGGAGGCGGAGATCCGCGCCCTGCGCGCCCAGATCTCCCCGCACTTCATCTTCAACTCCCTCGCCGCCATCGCCTCGTTCGTCCGCACCGACCCCGAGCGCGCCCGCGACCTGCTCCTGGAGTTCGCCGACTTCACCCGCTACTCCTTCCGCAGGCACGGCGATTTCGCCCAGCTCGCCGACGAACTGCGGGCGGTCGAGCAGTACTTGGCGCTGGCCGGGGCCCGCTTCGGCGACCGGCTCAAGGTGACGCTCCAGATCGCCCCCGAGGTGCTGCCGGTCGCGCTGCCCTTCCTCTGCCTCCAGCCGCTGGTGGAGAACGCCGTCAAGCACGGCCTGACGGACCGGGAGCGGGGCTGCCGGGTCACCATCGCCGCCCGGGACGCCGGTGCCGAGGCGGTGGTGACCGTCGAGGACGACGGCGTCGGCATGGACCCCGAGCGGCTGCGGGCGGTGCTGCGCGGCGAGCACCCCGGCGGCTCCGGAATCGGTCTGTCCAACGTCGACGAACGGCTGCGTCAGGTGTACGGGGCAGAGCACGGACTTGTCATCGAGACCGGGGTCGACGCCGGCATGAAGGTGACCGTGCGGGTCCCCAAGTACCGTCCTGGGGTGCACCCTTCGCCGGTTCGCTGACGGTTCGACAGACGTGCCGACGGATCAGGCGAGCCACACGGCGAGATGGGCGAGCGGCAGCCCCAACCGCCAGGCGGGCAGCCAGGTCCGGGCCGTCTCGTCCACCAGGAGCACCGGCCCGCCGCCCGGCACGGCGTCCAGGTCGGCGGCGTGCACCCAGGTCTCCCGCAGGGCCCGCCAGGCGCCGCGCGCGAGGGCCAGGTCGGCCCCGCCGGGGTCCTCCGCCTCCTCGGCGGCGAGCCGTTCCTCCACCCAGCCCGGCCAGCCCGCCTCGTACGAGGTGAGGCGCAGCCACTCGTCGGCCGCGGGCTCCCCGGACAGGTGGACCGTCAGGGCCAGGGCCCGCAGGGAGGCGCGGTGCTCCAGCGAGCCGGGCTCGGCGAGCCCGGCCGCGGTCAGGTACTGGTCGGCCAGGTACTCGGCGCACAGCCAGGCCATCGGTACGGCCAGGCCCCCGCCGCTCCTGCGGCCGGCGCCGTTCGTGCTCTCGGGCGGCAACGCTCCCACCTTCTCCCGGACGTCGGGGCCCGCGGTTCGAGGGACCCGTGCAGAGCCTCCCCCGCTCGGGACGTCCGCGGGGACCGCTTTGCTCAACTCGCCGGTGTGGTTTCGGATACGTTCCCCGGCCGGATCGGTGCGGAGGGGACGGAGGGGCCGGGCGAGGCGGGTGGGACGGACGGGACGCTCTAACCGAGCAGCGCGTAGACCGCGGTGGCGTGGGCGGCCGGCTCGTCCGTGCCCTCGGCGGTCATCGTGATGTCGGCGAAGGCCATCCGCCTGCCGAGCTTGGTGAGCCGGGCACGGACCAGGACGTCGGCGCCGAGGACCGCCCGCTGGAAGCTGGTGGACTGCTGGACGGTCGTCATGGGGACGAAGCCGCCGCGGGCCGCCGAGACGGCGACGACCGTGGCCGTGTCGGCCGCCGCCATCAGGGCCTGTCCCGACAGGCCGCCGCCCTCGCGGGCCAGCCGGTCGGACCAGGGGAGCCGGAGGACGGCCTCGCGGCCGTCGACGGAGTCGACCGTAAGCCCCAGGTCGAGGACCCAGGGGGCGAAGTTGTCGGCGAGGATCTTCTCGGCGGCGGCGGGCGTCAGCACCGCGGTGTCAGGGAGCGTCACGGCGTCATTGTGCGGCCACGGCCCGGGACCGGGCAACGGAGCCCCGACGCGGCCGGTAGCCGGGCAGTGAGCGGCCCAGCTGCCGGAGGGCGTAGTGCGAACGGGACTTGACCGTGCCGGCCGGGATCCCGAGGTCGACGGCGGCCTCCTTGACGGTGAGCCCGTGGAAGTAGAGCCGTACCAGCACGGCTTGGTGCTCCGGGCTCAGTTCCCGTACCGCCGCCCGTACGTCGAGCGCCGCCTCGGCGGACTCGGTGGCGTCGGAGGGATCGGGGGTCACCGCGAGCACCCCGTCGCCGATCTCGGCCGGTCGGGCGAGCCGGGAGCGGCGGGCGTCGATGGCCAGGCGGCGGGCCACGGTGAAGAGCCAGGGCCGCATGGAGTCGTACGCGCCGCTGAACGCCTCGGGGTGGAGCCAGGCCCGGACCAGGGTCTCCTGGACCAGGTCCTCGGCGCGCTGGCGGTCCCCGTAGGTCAGCCCCAGGAGGAACGAGAACAGGGCGGGGCCGTGCTCCCGCTGGAGCTCCTGGAGCGTCCGCTCGTCGGTCGTCGCCGTGCCCGCCGTCGCCGTCGCCATGGTTGCCACCCTTCTCCGCCCGCTCCGCGGTTCGTCGTCCGCGCCGTATACGAACGCATCCGGCCGGGAGGGGACAGGGAACGGACAGGGGGCTGCGACGAACGGTCGTAACGAGCGGCGAACGGCGCGGTGAGCGGTCGGACGGCGGCCGGACGGTGATCGCGCGGCGGCCGGACGGCGGTCGTGCGGCGATCGGGTGGGGCCGTACCTCCGATGCGGTGGGGTTCGCCGCGGCCTCCGGCCGGGTCCCTTGACCCGGGGTCGACCACGAGGTCAATTCGGCAGAACACATGTTCTTCCTATGATCAGGGTGGCAGTCGTCATGACCTCAGGCACCAGACCGGCACGGGCCCGACTCGTCCGTACCGGCTCCACCGTCCTCGCCGGCTCCCTGCTCGCCGTCGTCGCCGCCTGCAGTCAGGGCGGTCCCGTCGGCGGCCCGGCCGCCACGAACGGCGCTCCGCCCGGCTCCGCCGGGCCCCGCCCCGCCGCCCCGCCCGCGAAACCGGCCGGCTTCACCCTGGTGGCCTCCGGTGACGTCCTCCCGCACGACTCGATCATCCGCCGCGCCGCCGCCGACGCGAGCGACGGCGGCTACGACTTCCGCCCCATGCTCGCCGGGGCGAAACCGGTCGTCTCCCGCGCCGACCTGGCCATCTGCCACATGGAGACCGTGTACGGGAAGGAGGGCGGGCCCTACACCGGCTACCCCGCCTTCAAGTCCCCGCCCGAGGTCGCCGCCGCCCTGAGGGCCACCGGCTACGACTCCTGCTCCACCGCCTCCAACCACACCCTCGACGACGGCGCCGCCGGCCTCGCCCGCACCCTCGACGCCCTCGACGCGGCGGGCGTGAAGCACGCGGGCTCGGCCCGCACCGCCGCCGAGGCCGCCCGCCCCACCCTGCTCAAGGCCGGCGGCGCCACCGTCGCCCAGCTCGCCTACACCTACGACACCAACGGCTACCCGCTCCCCCAAGGGCAGCCCTGGGCGGTGAACCTGCTCGACGAGGGCAAGGTGATCGCCGACGCCCGGGCGGCCCGCGCCGCCGGTGCCGACGTCGTCGTGGTCAGCGTCCACTGGGGCACCGAGTGGCAGACCGAACCCGACCAGCGACAGCTCTCGCTCGCCCGCGCCCTCACCGCCTCCGCCACCCGGGGCCGCCCCGACATCGACCTGATCATCGGCACCCACGCCCACGTCCCCCAGGCGTACGAGAAGGTCAACGGCACCTGGGTGATCTACGGGATGGGCGACCAGATCGCCGGCGACATGATCAACCACCAGGGTGCCTTCGACCCGCGCGGCAACCAGAGCAGCATCGGCCGCTTCACCTTCGCCCCGCCCAAGGAGCCCGGCGCCCGCTGGGAGGTCACCAAGGCCGAGTTCCTGCCCCAGTGGTTCGACACCGGGCGCGGCCGGATCGTCAACCTGGGCGCGGCCGACGGCTCCGACCCGAGCCACCCCGGCATCCGCGAGACGATCCGCCAGGTCGTCCTCGGCCGGGGCGCCGACAAGGACGGCCTGACCCTGGGCAAGTGACCCCGGGCCGGCGCCCGCTCACCCTTCGGGGCGTCGGCCCAACGGGTGCAATCGGGCGGCGGCCCGGTGTCGGTGAAGGGCCCGAGGCCCTCCCCGTACGAACCATTGGTCATGAAAAACGATCAGCTGCCCACCGGGCGGAGGTCGGTGCTGCGCCTGGCCGCCGCCCTCGGGGTCACCGTCACGGCCGGTGCCCTCGCCGTCGACCGGCTCGGCCTCGGTGAAGGCACCGGCGATGGCGCCGCCGCGGGCACCGGAACCGCCGCCGCCCCCAAGGGCCCGCCCGCCGCCGGGCCGCCGGCCTCCTCGCCGCGGCTCCGCCCCTCCGCGTACCGGCTCCAGCCCATGACCGCGTACGCCCCCGCCGTCCGGCCCCGCGCCCTGCCGCCGGTCCGGCAGCGGCCCTTCCTCTCGCTCAGCGGCGTCGGCCGCTCCATGGTGCTCACCTTCGACGACGGCCCCGACCCCCGCTACACCCCCGGCATCCTGGCCGCCCTGCGCCGCTACGACTGCCGGGCGGTCTTCTTCGTCTGCGGAGAGATGGCGGTGGAGAACCAGGACCTGTTGCGGGAGATGGCCGACGACGGACACGTCATCGGCAACCACTCCTGGTCCCATCCGCTGGTCCCGAAGCTCCGCCCCTCCCGCATCCGGGACGAACTGGGCTCCACCAGCGAGGTCGTGGAGCAGGCCGTGGGCGCCGCGCCGCTCTGGTACCGGGCCCCGTACGGTGCCTGGAACCGGCACTCCTTCGAGATCGGCGCCGAGCTGGGCATGGAACCGCTCGCCTGGACGGTCGACACCCTGGACTGGACGGAACCCGGCAGCGACACCATCGTCCGGCGGGTCATCGACGGGGCCGGGCCCGGCGTGATCGTCCTCTCGCACGACGCCGGCGGCAACCGCTCCCAGAGCGTGGCCGCGCTCCGCCGCTATCTGCCCGCCCTCCTGGACGAGGGCTACCAGATCACCGTGCCCCGGCGCTGACCGCGCCACCGCACGCGGACGGGCCCCGGGAAGTGTCCCCGGGGCCCGTCCGCGTGCGCTTCCCGCTCAGCGGGAGCCGACCATCCGGGCGTAGACGACCACGTTGCCGTCGTACCCCTTCGCCCGGCTGTAGCCGCCGCCGCAGGTGATCACCCGGAGCTCCGGCTGTCCGGTGTCCCCGTACACCTGCGGGCCGGGGAAGTCCTGCTTGGAGTACACCTCGACGCCGTAGATCTCGAAGACCGCCACCCGCCCGTCGTACCGCTCGACCTCGATGTGCTGGCCCTTCTCCAGGGCGCCGAGGCCGTAGAAGACGGCCGGGCCGCTCTTGTTGTCGACGTGCCCGACCATCACCGCGGTGCCGCGCTGGCCGGGCGCGATGCCGTTCTGGTACCAGCCGGCCATGTTGGCGTCCTGCGGGGGAGGGGCCGCCACCCAGCCCTCCGCGTCGAGGCCCACGTCCATCACCGGGGCCGCGACGTCGATCGCCGGGATGCGGATCCGGGAGGCGGGCGCGAAGGGAAGCGGCCGGAGACCCGTGGACGCCTCCGCGGGCGGCGGGACGACCGGCCGAGCCACCGGACGGGCCGCGGCGGCCGGCTGCGGAGGCCCTCCCGCGGCGTCCACGCCGTTGCGCATCATCGCGAGTCCGGACAGCATGGCGAGGGCCAGGACGCCCCAGGGGTGTCGTCTCCTGCGCTCAGGGACGCGGAAGTCCTTCGGGGGCATGGTTCTCCCTTCGTGGCGACGTGTGAACGGTAAGGGCGACCGCGCGTTCCCGCGCTCCGGGAGGGCCGAAGGGGTGGCCCGCCGCCTCCGTACGGGTGCCGACGCGCCGGAGCGGCCCCCGGCCCGGAGCCGTACCGGAACCGATGTGCCGTCAGAAACCGTGCGGGCGGCGGCCCTCGGACGCCGCTGGTCGCCTCGGGTGACAGGACGCTGACCCATCCGAGTACTCGTCGGACAATCATTCCGCGCGGCCCTGACCTGCGGTTGTGTCTGGCGACACAACTCGATCGGCGGCATGGGCGCTCACCGGACCGGCCCAGTGCCGAGGTGCGACGGGGTGCCCGAGTTGTGATGGTTCGTCATGGAAGGCGTACTCGTCGAATCTCCCGGAGCACCGCTTTGGGGCGTCTTCCACTGGAGGTTCAACCATGCGTGCTGCACGCACTCTGGCGGTGACCGCCACCGCGTTCGCGGCGGTCGGCCTGGCCGCGCCCCTCGCCGCCGCCACCAACGGTCCCAGCAACGTCCAAGTCAACCCCTTCGACGTCCACGCGGGGTCGACGATCACGATCACTGCCAAGGGCTGTGGCCACGGCGGCACCGTCACGTCCAACGCGTTCCCCGAGACCAACCTCTCGGTCAACTCCAACGGCCTGTCCAGCGCGATCGCCCGCGTCTACAACAACGCCACGCCCGGCAACTACAACCTGGCCGTCAAGTGCAGCGACAACTCCAAGGTCGTCACGCACCCCTTCCGCGTGCTCGCGGGCCGGGGCGCCCAGGGCGGTCTCGGCGGTTCGCTGGCGCCCAGCTCCACCGAGATGGCCGTGGGCGGCAGCCTGGTCGCCGCGGCCGCGCTCGGCGGCGGTGTCTTCGTGCTCCGCCGCCGCCGTATGACCGGCGCAGGCGTCTGACCGGCCGAACCTCCCGGTCGGCCGACTGTGCCCACCGCCCCCGTGTCCCGGAAGGGAGCCGGGGGCGGCGGGCTGTCCGGCACACGGGGGCGGTACGCCGGGGCTCGCGTCGGGGTCACGGCTCAGTGCCGGCGGCGGGCCGAACGGCGCCGGACCGCGTACACCGATCCGCCCGCGGCGGCGAGCACCAGGGCCGTACCGGCCACCAGCTCGGCCGTCCCCGGCCCGTCCTGCGAACCGCCCAGACCGCCCCGTACGCCGCGCGGGGGCAGCAGCACCGTCGAGCCGGTCGTCGGCGCCGGGGTCAGCGTCGCGAGACCGCTGATCGTCAGGTCCACGGTGCCCTGCCCCCCGCCCGAACAGTTGAACGCCACCGTGTACACGGCGCCGCGCTTGGCGTCCGCGTCCACGGTGGCGGTGACCGCCGAACCGGGGGCGATCTGGACGGTGTCGAAGATGCCCGCCGTCGCCGTCGCCGTACTGGAGCAGCCGGGGGCGCTGAGCGTCACCCGGCCGCCGGGGGAGACGAGCGACGGGGAGACGACGAAATCGCCCGGGGCCTTCGCGTCCCGCACCCGCGGGTTCGGCGCGGGCGCGCCGTCGGCCGCGTGGGCGACGGCGACGGGGGCGGCCAGGGCGAGGGCGGCCGCCCCCCACAGGGCGGTGGACGCGGCACGTATCGCGCGCATGGTGATTCCTCCGGGTCCCGAGGGCCGGCCGCGGCGGGGTGGCCGCGTGGAGCCGGCGTAGACCTCGTTGCCCGAAACGCTAGGAGCGCTCTACCACAGCCGCGATCCCAGACGCGCGAACGGGTCATCCATGTCCCCCGGGCGGCCCAGTCCCGCCCCGTCGGTCAGGCCGTGGCCCGTGGGAACGTCACTCCATGACCTGCGGGAACAGGGCGGTGAACGGCTCGGCGGTGTCCGCCAGGCCGCGCCCGAACGGCGCGTCGAAGTCCCAGATGAGGAAGAGCAGGAAGGCGATCAGCGCGCTGTAGAGGCCCGCGAGGAGCAACTCGCGCCCGGTGCGCCGGATCTGGAGCGTGAAGATCAGCCCCACCGACACCAGGGCGCCGATGATCAGACCGAACCAGACGACCCCCGGCATGGTCTCCCCGGCGCTCTGGCCGCGGGCGCCCCGGGCGTCGTCGGCGATCATCACCTGGTCGACCAGCGGCTGGTACGCCTGCCCCTCGAAGTCGTTCGCGGGCACGTAGTCGGTGACGCTGCGCCGCAGCTTCCGCAGGAGGGCGTCGCCCTCCTCGGTGGTCCCGCCCACCTCGTCCCTGTCCGCGAACTCCTGGTTCACGACGTAGTCGACGTACGCGCCGACGTCGGCGCGGATCTGATCGCGGACCGTCACCGGGTAGACCTCGACCCGCTCGGAGATCTCGTGCATCGCCTGGGCCTCCTGGCGCACCACCTCCTCGGCGGCGCCGCGGGCCTCCCAGACACCGGCGATGGCCAGGCCGAGGACGATCGCGTAGATCACGCCGATCATCATCGTCATGTACTCGATGACGTCGGGGGTCTCGCTGGGGTCGTCGTCCGCGGGGATCCGGCGGTGGTTGATGACGACGATGGTCAGGACGACGGCGCAGGCGGCGGCCATCGCCAGGGTCAGGACAAGCCATTCGGACATGGATTCCTCGGTTTTTCTCGGGGAGTTGAGGGTGGATGGGGGCTGTACGCGGGCTCGGGGCCGCGTCAGCGGGAGCGCGGGCGCAGGATCGCGGTGGCGAGCACGGCCGGCACGGCGATCAGGAGCAGCCTGGTGACGGGTGACGAGGTGCTCTTCGGCTGCGGCCGGGAGGTCCGCTTGTAGTGCGGGAGCGCGACCGGCGGTGCCGGCGCGGGGCGCGGCTCCGCCTTGCGGGTGGGCGGCGGGGGCGCGGGGGCGGGCGGCTCTCCGGGTGCCGGGGTGATGGGCGCGGGGGAGGGCGGTGCCGGGGTCGGCCGCGGTGCCGGGGTGGTGGCGGGCGCGGGCGGCGGCGGTACGGACGCGGACGGCGGCACCGGTACGGGCTCGGGTGGCCGTACCGGCGCCGGGGGCGTCGGGAGGGGGAGGGGCGGCGGCTCCGGGGCGGGTCGCTTGGTCGGCTCCGGTGGCTCCGGTGGCACTGGTGGCTTCTGAGGCTTGGACGGCTTGGACGGCTTGGGCGGGTGAGGTGGGTGAGGAGGGTGGGGTGGGTGAGGCGGATGGGTGGGCTTCGACGAGGGCGAGCACGCACCCGGTCCGGCGACCGCCACCGAGGTGTGCGAGCCGTCCGCTCCGCCCGTGGCATAGGCGCAGGAGTCGGCGGCCGCCGGCGGGGGCGCGGTGAGCAGCCACACCAGGGCGGTGGCCGCCAGCGACCGCGTGAGAGGTGATCCGTACAGAGACACGCCGACGAGCTTGAACACACGGACGCCGAACCGGGGCGCGAATGCGGTCCGATTCCCCGGATGGTGGGGATCTTGGGATGCACAGGTTTGACGTTTCGGCACCGACGGGCTGCTCCGCCACGGGAGTCGGGCCTCCCGGAAAGGTGTGAAACGGCTAACAGGGGTCGTGGCGGGGCTCGTTCGGGGGAACTGTCCGGTTGTCGCTCTGCCGCGGTTCCGGGCCCGTGGCGCACGCCGCACCGGCGGACGGGCCCCGAGGCGCCGACCAGCGAGGTACGGGCGGGTGCGGCGACGCACAAGTGCCGTGCGGCGCGGGGCCGTAGAAGCGGCGCACAGCCATATGCACGTGAATATGCACGGGCCGAAGGCGTGAACTCTTCGTTCCGGCGGGACGCGTCAAAGACGTGTGACCAAGAACGGATCGCTAATTTCCGTTTCCACTCGCTCTCTCGGCGGACGATCAGTAGCCTCACCTCGAACACGGCCGCGAACACCGGGCCGCATCCCCCATGGCGACTTGTTGGAGACATCGATGGAGCGTCCCGCCTGGGCTCCGCCCGGTATCGACATCTCGGTACCGAGCGTGTCCCGTATGTACGACTTCTATCTGGGCGGCTCGCACAATTTCGAAGTGGACCGGGAAGCGGCCCGCAAGGCCATGGAGTTCATGCCGGGCCTTCCCAAGATCATGCAGGCGAACCGGGCGTTCATGCGCCGCGCCGTTCGCTTCGCCGTCGCGGGCGGCGTCACCCAGTTCCTCGACATCGGCTCCGGCATACCGACGTTCGGCAATGTGCACGAGGTCGCCCAGGCCGCCGACCCCGCCGCCCGGATCGTCTACGTCGACCACGACCCCGTCGCCGTCGCCCACAGCCGGGCCGTCCTGGAGGGCGTCGACGGCGCGGCCGTCGTCCCCGCCGACCTCCGCAAGCCGGCCGACATCCTGCGCAGCCCCGAGGTCACCGCCCTGCTCGACCTCGACCGGCCGGTCGCCCTGCTGCTCGTCGCCGTCCTGCACTTCCTGGAGGACGCCGACGGCCCGCACGCCGCCGTCTCCGAACTCCTCGACGCACTCGCCCCCGGCAGCCTCCTGGTCGTCACCCACGCCTCGTACGAGGGCATCCCCGTGGACCAGGAACGCGCCGGCGGCACCGTCGACGTCTACCGCAGCACCCGCAGCCCGCTGGTGATGCGGACCGGGGAGGAGATCGCCCGCTTCTTCGACGGCACGGAGTTCGTCGAACCCGGCCTCGTCCCGATGCCCCACTGGCGGCCGGAAGGACCGGTCGAGGAGGAGGACCCGTACGCCTTCTCCGGGTTCGCAGGGGTGGGGCGCAAAGCGTGAAGGAGCCGTCACAGCCGTCCGGGACCACCGCGGAAGCCGACGGCCCGGAGGACAGACTCAGGCGGTTCGCCACCATCTGGAGCCGGGCCATCTTCCCGGTGACCGCCACCTCCCTCACCCGCACCGAGTTCGAGGGCCATCTCCTGCCGCTCGCCCGCCTGTTGAGCGGCGCGCTGCTCGCCAGGCCCTTCGACACGGCCCCCGCCCAGCGGGCCGGCGCCGGTCTCGTCGACGCCCACTGCACCGACCCGGACGCCCTCGGCCGCAGCCTCGGCGTGGTCGACTCGTACCTCGTCCTGTACTGCGGTACGGACCCGGAACTGACCGGCGACGAGCTGCGGGCCCGCTGCGCCCGCCTCCAGCACGCCATGGCCACCGGCTACGCCCAGGCCCTGCGCGAGCGGACCCGCACCGAGCAGGAGTCCATCGCCCGCTCCGCGCTCTCCGCCCGCAGCGCCGCCGAGATCGCCCTGCACGCCACCGAGAGCCGCTTCCGGGCCGTCTTCGACGGGGCCGCCATCGGCATCGGCATCGCCGACCTCGACGGCCGCGTCGTGGAGGTCAACGACACCATGACGCGGATGTTCGGCGGCGTGGAGGCCCAGGTCCGCAGCCGCAACGTCAGCGAGTGGGTGCACCCCGAGGACGGGCCGCACGTCTGGCGGCTCTACGAGGAGCTGGTGCGCGGCGAGCGCGAGCAGTACCGGGTGGAGAAGCCGTACTACCGGAGCGACGGCACGGTTCTGTGGACCAACCTCACCGTCTCCCTCCTCCGCGACGCCGACGGCCGTCCCCAGTACCAGCTGGCGCTCATGGAGGACATCACCGAACGGCGCCTGCTCCATCTGCGCCTGCGGTACGAGGCCACCCACGACGCCCTCACGGGACTGCCCAACCGGACGCTCTTCTTCGAGCGCCTGGAGAAGGCCCTCGCCCCCGGCCCGTCCGGCGAGAACGGCCGCTTCGGCCTCTGCTACCTGGACCTCGACGGCTTCAAGGCCATCAACGACAGCCTCGGCCACTCCGTCGGCGACCGGCTCCTCGTCGAGGTCGCCGACCGGCTCCAGGCCTGCGTCACCGGCCCGAACGAGATGGTCGCCCGGCTCGGCGGCGACGAGTTCGTCGCCCTCACCACCGGCACCGGAGGCGAACGGGACGCGGCCGCGCTCGCCGACCGCATCCTCGCCGCCCTCGCCACCCCCGTCGGCGTCGACGGCCGCGAACTCGCCGTGCGCGGCAGCCTCGGCGTCGTCGAGGGACCGGCCGGCGAGCGCACCGCCGCCGAGGTGCTGCGCAGCGCCGACATCACCATGTACCGGGCCAAGTCCGCGGGCGGCAACCGCTTCGAGCTCGCCGACCCCGAGGCCGACGCCCGCGCCATCACCCGGCACGGCCTCACCACCGCCCTGCCGACCGCCCTGGAGCGCGGCGAGTTCTTCATCGAGTACCAGCCCCTCGTCCACCTCGACGACGGCAGCGTCCACGGCGCCGAGGCCCTGGTCCGCTGGAGCCACCCCCAGCACGGGGTGCTCGGCCCCGACCGCTTCATCCCGCTCGCCGAGGACACCGGCCTCATCGTCCCGCTGGGCCGCTGGGTCCTCCAGGAGGCCGTCCGGCAGGCCCGCTCCTGGCAGCTCGACACCCCCAGGCCCGGCGCCGCGGGCCCGCTCCGCGTCAACGTCAACCTGTCGCCGACCCAGCTCCACCACCCCCGGCTGGTCGCCGACACCGTCGACGTCCTGGAACGCGCGGGCCTCGAACCGGGCGCACTCTGCCTGGAGGTCACCGAATCCGCCCTGATCGGCGCCGACGAGGGCCTCCTCAAACCGCTGCGCCAACTCGCCGAGATGGGAGTCGACATCGCCCTCGACGACTTCGGCACCGGCTACTCCAACCTCGCCAACCTCCGCCGCCTCCCGGTGAGCATCCTCAAACTGGACCGCTCCTTCACCCGCGGCATGCAGCAGCACCCGGTCGACCCCGTCGACCTGAAGATCGTCGAAGGCATCGTCTCCCTGGCCCACAGCCTCGAACTGGCCGTCACCGTCGAAGGCGTGGAGACCGCCGCCCAGGCCGAACGCCTCCGCGAACTCGGCTGCGACACCGCCCAGGGCTGGTACTACGCCCGCCCCGGCGCCCCGGACCGCATCCACTCCCTGGTCCTCGCCGACGCGGTGTGAGCACACACGCGTGTGGGCCCGGTCCTCCTGAGGACCGGGCCCACACCGGTGAAGCGCGAGGGGGCGAGGAAAGCGAAGGGACTATGTCATCAGGAGTATGAGAAGGAAGCCCCTTCATGGCCTCGCCCCGGACCGACCGTAGCACTCAGGCGGGGACCAGGTCGCGCAGATTTTCCGGCGTCACCACCCGGGAACCCGGCGCCAGCCCCTCGGGACGGGCCAGGCCGAAGTACGTCACCGGCTCCGCCGGCACCGCACCGCCGGACCACTCCGTGACCTCGGCGCCCGACTCCCGCAGCAGCGCCACGAGATGACGGACCGTCACCGGGGCGTGCTCGACGGCACCGCGCAGCAGGACCGCCAGCGAGACCCGGTGGTCCTCGACCCGGTTGTCCGACGGCGTGCCCCGCAGGCACAGGTGGAGCCAGTGCGCGTGCCACCGCCCCTCCTCGTCCCGCCGGAAGGCCACCGGCAGCGCCACCCGGCCCGGTCCGCGCAGGTCGGACTTCATCCGGACGGTGCGCGGCTCGAAGGGACGGCCGCCCTGTTCGCCCTCGCGGAGCATGTACCCGAAGAACGACTCGGCCGTCTCCTCGAAGTCCTCGCCCGCGTACACGTGCACATGCGGGACCACGAACGCGCCGCGCACCGCGCCGAGCCGCAGCTCGATGAACTCCGAGGCGCCGTCCGGGGCTTCGGTGATGTCCCCGGAGTGCCGGCCCTCCACCGTGGTCAGCTCCGTGTACGACAGCCAGGAGATCGTCGCGTACCGCTCGTCGAGGAGCAGCGCGGACAGGTCCAGGTCCGTCCGGCGCCGTGCCTCCTTCCAGTACATGAAGAACCGGAGCAGCTCGCCGTCGACCGGGGAGACCGAGCCGCGCGGCAGCACGCCGAACCCGCCTGACGAGGCCCGTCCGCTGAGCGGCAGCGCCACGTCCAGGACGGCGGGATCGACCAGCAGGCGCCCGGTCGCGGGAAGCCGCCGCCGGGTCTCCCCGTCGAGCAGCGCGAGCAGCCGCCGCTGGACGCCCCTCGGCAGGTCGCGGCGGGTGTCCGTCGCCACCCACGCGGTGCCGTTCCGGTTCACGAACAGGCGCCGGGGCGCGCCCGCCGCGTCGTGACGGTTCTGCAGGTGCTCCCGCACCGACAGCACCACCCGGCCCGCCACCCGCGGCGCGACGCGTTCCGCCGCCGCGAGGACGGCCTCCCGGCCGGCGTCGTCCGCCGCCGTACGCAGCAGCCGGTCCAGGGCCCGGAAGAGCCCCCCGGGCGCGGCCCCGGCCAGCAGGTCCGCCGCCGCCGGAACGTCGCCGTCCGCGAGCAGCGCCTCCACCCGGGAGTCCAGGGACGGCGCCCGCAGCTCGCCGCGGGCCACCGCGAACACCCCGGCCGCGTGCGGCCACGCCGGGTACTCGTGCGGGTGCAGCCGCTCCCCGAGCCGCTTCCACGCCTCCCGGTGCCGTCCGACGTCGGCGAGCTTCGCCGGAGCCTGGGCCACCACGGCGTCGAGGCCGGCCAGCAGGGTCCGCCGCAGCGGCCGGGGCAGGGCACGGAACCGGGTCGCCTCGCGCAGCGTCACGTCCCCGTCCGACAGCGCGCACGCCAGCCGCAGCACGTCCGTGACCGTGTCGAGCAGCGGCGCCGCGCCGGCCCGCAGCCGGGCCGCGTTGACCACGGCCCGGTTCTCCCGGACCGGGATCTCCGCCGGCTGCGGCCCGTCCGCGCAGTGCGCGGCGAGCACCGCCAGATCGGCCAGGTGCTCCTCGCCCAGCGGCGTCACCGACCCCGCCAGGGACCGGTACAGGGCGCCGATCTCCTCGTCGAGGGCGCCGCCGAGGTGCAGTACGGTCAGCCGGTCGCTGCTCGCGGGGGTCAACTCCTCGTGTGCGGCGAGCAGTTCCTCGTACGTGTGCTGGTACCGGCCGTAGGCGGGCAGGGTCAGCAGGTTCAGGACCCCGGCACTCAGCTGCGCCTCGACCGCCTCCCGGGCCTCGGGGTCGTCGAGCGCCTTCAGGACGCACGACAGCCAGAACTCCTGGGTGTCGGGGACGTTGGCCGGGAAGTCGATGAAGTACGTGTTGTGCCGGACGTGGTCGCCGACCCGCTCGCGGACCGCCGCCAGCGCCCACCGGGCCAGCTCGACCACCGTCTCGGCGGACCGCCCGGACAGCCGCCTCAGCAGCGGGGCGGAGAGTGCGAACCCCGCCGTCCTCAGTGCGGCGTCGAACCGGAGGGCGGCGGCGGAGCCGTCACCGGCGGGGCCGGCGGGGACGGAAAGCCGCAGGGTGTGCCGGACGAGCATGCGTTCGAGAGCGTGGTCCATCCCGCGATGCTGGCAGCCCGCACGGCCGGTCCGCACGCGGATTTCGCGGGTGTGATCCGCCGGGCGGGCCCTCCTACGGGACCTGTGGTGCCGGCTTGCCCCGCCGTGAGGCCATCAGCAGCTTCTGGAGTTCGCGGGCGGCCCGGGGCGGGGCCACGTCGCTGCGGTGGGCCAGGGCGATGGTGCGGCGGAGGCCGGGGCGGGCCAGGGCGGTGACGCGGAGGTCGCGGCCGGCGCGGGCGGCGACCATGGCGGGGACGACGGCGAGGCCGAGGCCGGCCCGTACGAAGCCGAGGACGGCGTCCAGCTCGCCGCCCTCCACCGTGAACGTCGGCTCGAAACCGGCCGCACGGCAGGCGCCCACGGTCAGCTCCCGCAGGTCGTAGCCGTGCCGGAACATCACCAGGGGCTGGTCGCGCAGGTCGGTGATCCGCACCGGGCGGCGCGGTGGCGGCGCGGAGGCCGCCGAGACCACCACCAGGTCCTCGCGGAGCAGCTCCACCGTCGTCAGCGCGGGGGACGGGGACGGCAGCGGCAGGACGACGAGGGCGAGGTCGAGGGAGCCGCGGGCCAGCTTGCGCACCAGGTCGTGCGAGCCGCCCTCGTCGATGAGCAGCTCGATCCCCGGGTGCAGGTCGTGGAAGGCGCGCAGGACGTCGGGAAGGAGGCCGGTGCAGAGGCTGGGGGTCGCGCCGAGCCGCACCCGGCCGCGCTTGAGCTGGGCCAGCTCCTGCACCTCGCGGCGGGCCGTCTCGGTGTCGGCGAGGATCCGCCGGGCCAGCGGCAGGAGGGCCTCGCCGGCGTCGGTGAGCGCGATGTTGCCCCGCGCCCGGCTGAACAGCTCGGCGCCCAGCTCCTGTTCCAGCGCCTTGATCTGCTGGGAGAGCGAGGGCTGCGAGACGTGCACCCGTTCGGCGGCCCGGGTGAAGTGCCGGGTCTCGGCCACGGCCACGAAGTAGAGGAGCTGCTGGAACTGCATGCGGCCAGGTTAGGGCATGTGCATAGCTTTCACCTATGGAGATCAGCCGGACCATGTCTTGGACCACTCGGGTCCTCCGGCCCTAGCGTCGAGGGCATGGCTCTGGCACCCGGCAAGGACCTGGCGGCGCCCGCCCGCCCGCCGTCCCGCACCCCCTCCCGCGGCTTCTGGTCGTCGACCATCGGCAAGAAGACCGTGATGGCCGTGAGCGGCCTGATCATGCTCGCCTACCTGGTCGCCCACGTGGCCGGAAACCTCAAGGTCTTCTTCGGCCCCGACGAGTTCAACGGCTACGGCCACTGGCTGCGCGTGATGGGCGCCCCCGTCCTGCACCACGGGTGGGGCCTGTGGGCGGCCCGGATCGTGCTCCTCGCCGCCGTCGTGGCCCACGCGGTCTCGGCGTACCAGCTCAGCCGCCGCGGCATCGGGGCGCGCCCCACCCGGTACGCGCACCGCCGCAAGGGCTCGTCCTACGCCACCCGCACCATGCGCTGGGGCGGGATCATCCTCGCCCTCTTCATCGTCTGGCACGTCCTCGACCTCACCACCGGGACGGTCCACCCCGGCGGCTTCGAGGAGGGCCGGCCCTACCAGAACGTCATCGACACCTTCTCCACCTGGTACGGCAACGTCATCTACATCGTCGCCATGCTCGCCGTCGGCCTCCATGTCCGCCACGGCTTCTGGAGCGCCGCCCAGACCCTCGGGGTCGGCAACGCCCGGCGCGAACGCGCCCTGCGCCTCGGCGCGAACGCCCTCGCCCTCGTCCTGACCGCGGGCTTCATCGCCGTCCCCGTCGGCGTCATGACCGGAGTGGTGAACTGACCATGAGCTACCTCGACTTCAGCCTCGGCGAGCCGATCGCCGACACCAAGGCCCCGGCCGGCCCGATCGCCGAACGGTGGGACACCCGCCGCTTCCAGGCGAAGCTGGTCAACCCCGCCAACCGGCGCAAGCACCGGATCATCGTCGTCGGCACCGGCCTCGCCGGCGGCTCCGCCGGCGCCACCCTCGCCGAACAGGGCTATCAGGTCGTCCAGTTCTGCTTCCAGGACTCGCCGCGCCGCGCCCACTCCATCGCCGCCCAGGGCGGCATCAACGCCGCCAAGAACTACCGCAACGACGGCGACTCCATCCACCGCCTCTTCTACGACACGGTCAAGGGCGGCGACTTCCGCGCCCGCGAGTCCAACGTCCACCGGCTCGCGCAGATCTCCGTCGAGATCATCGACCAGTGCGTCGCCCAGGGCGTGCCCTTCGCCCGCGAGTACGGCGGACTCCTCGACACCCGCTCCTTCGGCGGCGTCCAGGTCTCCCGCACCTTCTACGCCCGCGGCCAGACCGGCCAGCAGCTCCTCCTCGGTGCCTACCAGGCGCTGTCCCGGCAGATCGCCGCCGGCAACGTCGAGATGCACGCCCGTACGGAGATGCTCGACCTGATCGTCGTCGACGGGAGGGCCCGGGGCATCGTCGCCCGCGACCTGATCACCGGCCGGATCTCCACCCACTTCGCGGACGCCGTCGTCCTCGCCAGCGGTGGCTACGGCAACGTCTTCTACCTGTCGACGAACGCGATGAACTCCAACGCCACCGCCGTCTGGCGGGCCCACCGGCGCGGCGCGTACTTCGCCAACCCCTGTTTCACCCAGATCCACCCCACCTGCGTCCCGCGCACCGGCGACCACCAGTCCAAACTGACCCTGATGAGCGAGTCGCTGCGCAACGACGGCCGCATCTGGGTGCCGAAGGCGAAGGGCGATACCCGCCCCGCCGCCGAGATCCCCGAGGACGAGCGCGACTACTACCTGGAGCGGGTCTACCCCTCCTTCGGCAACCTCGTCCCCCGCGACATCGCCTCCCGCGCCGCCAAGAACGTCTGCGACGAGGGCAGGGGAGTGGGCCCCGGCGGCCAGGGCGTCTACCTGGACTTCGCCGACGCCATCGCCCGGATGGGCCGCCCCGCCGTCGAGGCCAGGTACGGCAACCTCTTCGACATGTACGAGCGGATCACGGCGGAGAACCCGTACGAGGTCCCCATGCGGATCTACCCCGCCGTCCACTACACGATGGGCGGACTCTGGGTCGACTACGACCTCCAGACCACCGTCCCCGGGCTCTTCGCCATCGGCGAGGCCAACTTCTCCGACCACGGCGCCAACCGGCTCGGCGCCTCCGCCCTCATGCAGGGCCTCGCCGACGGTTACTTCGTCCTGCCCGCCACCATCAACGACTACCTGGCCCGGCACCCGAAGCCCGAGCCCGTCACCGACGCACACCCCGCCGTCCGCGAGGCGCTGGCGGAGACCGAGGACCGGCTGAGCCTGCTCCTCGCCGTCGACGGCGACCGCACCCCCGACTCCTTCCACCGCGAACTCGGCGAGGTGATGTGGGAGTTCTGCGGCATGGCCCGCACCGAGGAGGGGCTGCGCACCGCGCTCCGCCGGATCCCGGAGATCCGCGAGGAGTTCTGGCGCCGCATCAAGGTCCCCGGCAGGGGCGAGGAGTTCAACCAGTCGCTGGAGAAGGCCAACCGGATCGTCGACTACCTCGAACTCGCCGAGCTCATGTGCCTCGACGCGCTGCATCGCGAGGAGTCCTGCGGCGGTCATTTCCGCGAGGAGTCCCAGACCCCGGACGGCGAGGCCGCCCGCCGTGACGAGGAGTTCTCGTACGCGGCCGCCTGGGAGTTCACCGGGGACGCCCCCGTCCTTCACAGGGAAACCCTCGACTTCGAGTACGTCCACCCCACCCAGCGGAGCTACGCATGAAGCTCAACCTGCGCGTCTGGCGCCAGAAGAACGCCGGCGCCGAGGGCGCCATGGCCACCTACGAGGTGGACGGGATCTCCCCCGACATGTCCTTCCTGGAGATGCTCGACACTCTCAACGAGGACCTCATCCTGCGCGGCGAGGACCCCGTCGCCTTCGACCACGACTGCCGCGAGGGCATCTGCGGCGCCTGCAGCCTCGTCATCGACGGCGCGGCCCACGGCCCCGAGCCCACCACCACCTGCCAGCTCCACATGCGCTCCTTCCGCGACGGCGACACCATCGACGTGGAACCCTGGCGCGCCTCCGCCTTCCCGGTCGTCAAGGACCTCGTCGTCGACCGCTCGGCCTTCGACCGGATCATCCAGGCCGGCGGTTACGTCACCGTCCCCACCGGCTCCGCGCCGGAGGCCCACGCCACCCCGGTGCCGAAGGCGGCGGCCGACTCCGCCTTCGAGCACGCCGAGTGCATCGGCTGCGGCGCCTGCGTGGCCGCCTGCCCCAACGGCTCGGCGATGCTCTTCACCTCCGCCAAGGTCAACCACCTCAACGTGCTGCCGCAGGGCGCCCCGGAGCGCGAGACCCGGGTCCTCGACATGGTCGCCCGGATGGACGCCGAGGGCTTCGGCGGCTGCACCCTCACCGGCGAGTGCGCCACGGCCTGCCCGAAGGGCATCCCGCTGTCGTCGATCGCCGCCATGAACAAGGAGTGGCTGCGGGCCCGGCGCAAGGCGAGGTGAGGAGAATTCCTTCCGGCGGGAACAAAGCGCCGGCCCGGGCCGTTCTTCCCGGGCCGACGCTTCCCCGACCGAGGAGAACCTTGCCCGACGCGCCGACCACCGCCCCGTCCGCCTTCACCACTCCGTTCCCGCTGCCCCCGCTCGCCGACCAGGCCGAGCGGCTGATCGAGCTGGGGGTGCCCACCCTCACCGGCATCGACGCCGGCGAGCTGCGCGCCTACGCCGAGAAGGCCGCCGCCGGGGTCGAGCCCGGCGGCCTGCTCGCCGTCCATCCGGACGCCGCGCCCGCCTCCGTCCTCGCCCCGCTGCTGCGTCGCGCCGACAAGCCCGGCTTCGTCGTGGTCGACATGCCGGACGTGGACGACTTCACCCCGCAGGGCATGGAGCTTCCCGGCGGCCCGTTCTACCTGGTCCACGACCTGGACCGGGGCGACCACATGGGCAACTGGAGCCCCGAGGAGGCCCTTCCGGCGATCACCGCCGCCGGACGGACGCCGCTCGTTCTCACCGAGGGCATCCACTGGCTGCTCCAGCGCCCCGACGTCCTGGAGCGCAACAAGTGCTTCATGGCGATCGGTTCACGCCTGCGCAAGCCCAACGGCTCCTTCGACGCCCGGACTCCGGCCATCTGGATCAGCAACGGAACCGGCCGGGACGGCAAGGAGCGCCGCGACGCCCCCAAGGTGGGCTGGTGCTGGTGGAACAACCGGCACACCTGGCTGGGCTTCGCCTCCACCACCGGCCGGAACGGCTGACCGGCGGGTCCGTCAGCCGTCGAGCCCCAGGGCCCGGGCCAGATACGGCGCGGTGCGGCTGCCCGCCGCCCGCGCCACCCGGGCCGGGGGGCCCTCGGCGACGATCCGGCCGCCGGCCTCGCCGCCGCCGGGGCCGAGGTCGATCACCCAGTCGGCCCCGGCGGCCACGTCCATGTCGTGCTCGACGACGACCACCGTGTGACCGCCGTCCACCAGGCCGCGCAACTGCCGTACCAGCACCTCGACATCGGCCGGGTGCAGCCCGGTGGTCGGCTCGTCGAGGACGTACAGGGTGTGGGCGCGGCGCGGCCGCTGGAGCTCGGAGGCGAGCTTGATCCGCTGGGCCTCGCCGCCGGACAGCTCGGTGGCGGGCTGGCCGAGCCGCAGATAGCCGAGGCCGACGTCGAGGAGGGTCCTCAGACTGCGGTCCGCCGCCGGGACCTCCGCGAAGAACTCCGCCGCCGACTCCACCGTCAGGTCGAGGACCTCGGCGATCGTCAGGCCGCGCAGCCGCACCTGGAGGGTCTCCGCCTTGTAGCGGGCGCCGCGGCAGTCGGGGCAGGGCGCGTACGTGCTCGGCAGGAACAGCAGCTCCACCGAGACGAACCCCTCGCCCTGGCAGGTCTCGCAGCGGCCCCCGGGCACGTTGAAGGAGAAGCGGCCGACCTTGTAGCCGCGGGCCCGTGCCTCCGCGGTCTCCGCGAAGAGCCTGCGCACCACGTCGAAGAGCCCGGTGTACGTGGCCAGGTTGGAGCGCGGGGTACGGCCGATCGGTTTCTGATCCACCATCACCATCCGCCCCACTCCCTCGACTTCACCGGTGAGCGCGCCGGCGAGGGTGGACTTCCCGGAACCCGAGACGCCGGTGACGGCCGTGAGGGCGCCCCGGGGGAAGGCGGCGTCCACACCGTGCAGGTTGTGCCGGGTGACGGGACCGGTCCGCAGCCACCGGTCCGGGGCGAGGGCCGGCCGCTCGGGCACGGGCGTCCGGTCGAAGAGGAAGCGGCGGGTGGCCGACTCCCCGACGTCCGCGAGGAGTCGGGGCGGCCCGCTGTGCAGCACCCGCCCGCCGTGCTCCCCGGCGCGCGGGCCGACGTCCACGAGCCAGTCGGCATGCCGGACGACGTCGAGGTGGTGCTCGACCACGAAGACCGTGTTGCCCGCCGCCTTCAGCCGGTCGAGGACCACCAGCAGGGCCTCGGTGTCGGCGGGGTGGAGACCCGCGGAGGGCTCGTCGAGCACGTACACGACGCCGAAGAGCCCGGCGCGGAGCTGGGTGGCGAGTCGCAGCCGCTGGAGTTCGCCGCTGGAGAGGGTGGGGGTGGTGCGGTCCAGGCTGAGGTAGCCGAGGCCGAGTTCGGTGACGGTGGCGATCCGGGCGAGCAGGTCCCCGGCGAGGACACGGGCGGTCTCCGTCCCCGGCCCGCCGGGCGCGGCGGCCGGCGCCAGGACCTCGGCCAGGGCCGTCAGCGGCAGCGCGGCCAGCTCGGCGATGGTCCGGCCCGCGAAGGTGACGGCCAGCGCCTCGGGGCGCAGCCGGCTCCCGCCGCAGACCGGGCACGGGGCACTGGTGAGGAAGCGTTCCGCCTTCGCCCGCAGGGCGGGGCTCTTCGACTCGGAGAAGGTACGCAGGACGAGCCGTCGGGCGCCGGTGTACGTGCCCTGGTACGGGCGCTGGATCCGGCCGGCCTCGCGGACCGGGTGCACCGTGACGACCGGCTGCTCGTCGGTGAAGAGGATCCACTCCCGGTCCTTCGGATCCAGCTCGCGCCAGGGCCGGTCGACGTCGTGGCCGAGGGCGTCGAGGACGTCCCGGAGGTTCTTGCCCTGCCAGGCGCCCGGCCAGGCGGCGACGGCACCCTCCCGGATCGACAGGTCAGGGTCGGGGACGAGCAGTTCCTCGCTGGTCTCGTGGATCCGGCCGAGACCGTGGCAGGACGGGCAGGCCCCGGCCGCCGTGTTGGGGGAGAAGGCGTCGGAGTCGAGACGGGGCGCACCGGCCGGGTAGTCGCCCGCGCGGGAGTAGAGCATGCGCAGCGAGTTCGACAGGGTGGTGACGGTGCCGACGGAGGAACGGGCGCTCGGGGCACCGCGGCGCTGTTCGAGGGAGACCGCGGGGGGCAGCCCGGTGATCTCCCCGACCTTCGGCGCGCCGACCTGGTGGATCAGGCGGCGGGCGTAGGGCGCGACGGACTCGAAGTAGCGGCGCTGGGCCTCGGCGTAGACGGTGCCGAAGGCGAGGGAGGACTTCCCGGAGCCGGAGACCCCGGTGAAGACGGTGAGGGTGTCGCGGGGGATGTCGACGTCCACGTTCCGGAGGTTGTGCTCGCGGGCGCCGCGGACGCGGACGAAGGGGTCGTGGGCGGAGACGGGATCCTGCATTCGGAGATTTTATCCAATATCCATTCCCCCTCCCTTTCCTGCCGCCCGCGAGGACAACCCACGCTCGACGACAAGATCGAGAATCATGACGCTGTAAGCATTTCGTCATCGGTCAGGGCTGTCCGGCGGAGGCCGGATCGCCTTGGATGGTGGACGAAGAGATACGGGACGTGGAAGGAGAGCCTGGTGGAGCGCGCCACGAGGAAGAAGTGGTGGTTCGCGGCGGTCGTCGCGGGCCTTGCGGTGGCGACGGCGGGGCTGCTGTGGTTCAAGCCCTGGGCGCTGTGGGTGGACGAGACGGTGAACGAGGCGCTGCCCTCCGCGAGCACGGCCCCGAGCACCGCTCCGAGCACCGCCCCGAGCGAGCCCGCGCAGGGCGCACCCTCCGCGTCGGCCACTCCCTCGTCGGCCACGCCCGAGCCGGCGGTCCCGGTCACCGTCGCGCAGGGCACCTTCATCAGCCACGAGCACGACACGACCGGCACGGCGAAGATCGTCCGGCTCACGGACGGCACCCACACGCTCCGGCTCGAGGGCCTGGACACGAGCAACGGCCCGGACCTGCGCGTCTGGCTGAGCGACGCGCCCGTGAAGGAGGGCAAGGCGGGCTGGGGCGTCTTCGACGACGGGAAGTATGTCAACCTCGCCAAGCTGAAGGGCAACAAGGGCGACCAGAACTACCCGCTGCCCGCCGACGTCGACTGGTCGAAGTACCCGAGCGTCAGCATCTGGTGCGACCGGTTCGACGTCTCCTTCGGCGCCGCGGCGCTCGCGCGCGTCTGAGACCGGGGCACAGGGGGCCAGCGGGGCGTCGGCGCGTGAGCGGGTCGGAGAGCGTGGTGTTCGAGGGCAGGGGCGGCAGCCTGCGCCTCGACGACGGCACGGTGCGGGTGAGCCGGGGCCGTGCCACGGCGATCGCGTCCCTGCGCGCCGTGCATCGTGTGGACGTCGAGGAGGGCCGCGGCTGGGCCCATGTGCGCCTCCACCTCACGGACGAGGACGGCGGCGGGGCCGTGAGCACCACCCCGTACACGGTGAGCAGCCGCAACAGCGCCGCCGCCCACGCCTTCCGGCGGGTGGTCACCGCGGCCGTCGAGAACGCCCGCCGCGACCCGGAGGCCCGGGTCGAGGTCCGTCGTGTGGAGGCTCCCGGCTGGTCGCCGCGGAAGCGCCGGTGGGTGACGGCCGGCGTCCTGTACATGTGCCTGGTGATCGGAGGGTGCTCCAAGGCGGACGCCGAGACCGGGGCGGCCCTGCTCCTGCTCCACCTCGGCCTGGCATTCCTGGGACTCGCCTGGTACCTCCTGCGCCCGCTGGTGGTGCTCCGCCGCCGCGGCGTCACCGTACGGGCCGACGTGGTCCGCTACCACCACCTGAGCAACACCGTCCGCCCCCGCTACCGCTACACCACCGTCGAGGGCGTCACGGTCACGGCCGACTCGGCCGTCCAGCTCTTCTCGACCCATGCGGGCGACCGCGTCGACGTCACGTACGACCCGAACCGGCCCGAGTTCGTGGCCCCCAGGTCCGAGCTGCGCGGTCGCCGGCACGTCCCGGAGTTCCTGTGCGCGGCGCTCGGGTTGTGGTGGACCGCCGCCGCGGCGGCGGAGCTGACCGGCATGGCCGCGCAGGCCCTCACGCGCTGACACCGGGCACGTGCCGCGCACGTCCCGGTCGGGCTCTGCCGCCCGGCGGGGAGGGCGGCCTAGGCTGACGCCGTGACAGGCGACAACCGGCCGCTGGCCGTCTTCGATCTCGACAACACCCTCGCGGGGACCGCCCACCGGGAGCACTTCCTGCGGCGCAGGCCCCGGGACTGGGACGCCTTCTTCGCGGCGGCGCCCGACGACCCGCCGCTGGGCGAGGGCGTGGCCCTGTGCCGGTCGGCGGCCGAGGAGTGCCAGGTGGTCTACCTCACCGGGCGCCCGGAGCGCTGCCGGCGGGCCACCCTCGACTGGCTCGCGGAGCACGGGCTCCCCGAGGGGCCGCTCCACATGCGACGGAACCGCGACTTCCGGCCCGCGCGGGTCACCAAGGTGGAGATCCTGCGGCGGCTCGGCGCCGACCGCGAGGTCCGGATGCTCGTCGACGACGACGAACTCGTCTGCGCCGCCGCCGAAGAGGCCGGTTTCGCGGTCGTCCGCGCCCGCTGGGCGCTCCCGTCGGGGGAGCTGAGGGAGGCCCAGGAGCGCGAGGGCCGGACCTGAAAGGCCTTGAAGCCCCCCGGCACGCGCGTGCCGGCGCCGTACGGCCGGGTCAGGCCCGGCGTACGACGGCTCAGGCACCGTCCTCCAGCCGGAAGCCGACCTTCAGACCGACCTGGTAGTGCTCGATCCGCCCGTCCACCAGGTGCCCGCGCACCTGGGTGACCTCGAACCAGTCGAGGCCGCGGAGCGTCTGCGAGGCGCGGTCGATGCCGTTGCGGATGGCCTGGTCGACGCCCTCGGTGGAGGTGCCGACGATCTCGGTGACGCGGTAGGTGTGGTTCGACATGGGGGCCGGACTCCTCTCGTACGGTCCCTCCCACCGTGCCCCAGGGCCGGGCGCCGCGCGACACGGAGCGGGCGGTCGTACCCCCTTCGCCCGTACCCGTGGGTAACCGCATCGATCGTCCCCGCCTGCCGGGAACGAGGTGGTCAAGGACTTGACCACTCGGTTGGTCCAGACCAGAATCCCGTGTCACATACCCGTGCGAACAACCCGTTCGGTCCCCCCACATCGGGTCAGCCCCCCATGCCGCACCGCCGTGTGCTGAACCGAAGGTGACCTCCGTGAAGAACCGCTTCCTCGCATGCCCCCTGGCTGCCGCCACCGCACTCGCCCTCGCGGGCTGCGGGCTGTTGCCGGGCGCTGGGAGCCAGACCCGCACGGTCGACATATGGCTCATGCGGGACAGCGTCAGCGAGGACTTCCTGAACCGCTTCACCGAGGCGTACGAGGACGAGCACGACGGCGTCGAGCTCAACGTCACCATCCAGGACTGGACCGGCATCGGGAAGAAGGTCACCGAGGCCATCGAGGGCACCGGCGGACCCGACCTCATCGAGGTCGGCAACACCCAGGTCGCCCAGTACGCCGACACCGGCCGGCTCTTCGACCTCACCCTGGAGTCCGTCCGCGACCTCGGCAGCGAGGACTGGCTGCCCGGTCTCGCCGAACCCGGCAGCATCAGCGGATCCCAGTACGGCATCCCCTGGTACGCCGCCAACCGCATCGTCATCTACAACAAGGACCTCTTCGCCGAGGCCGGCGTCGACGAACCGCCCGCCACGCGCGCGCAGTGGCTCAGCGCCACCGAGAAGCTCAACCGCCAGGGCTCCCAGGGCATCTACCTGGCGGGCCAGGACTGGTACACCCTCGCCGGCTTCATCTGGGACGAGGGCGGCGAGCTCGCCGTCGACAAGGGCGGGCAGTGGACCGGCGCCCTCGACAGCCCCCAGGCCCTGCGCGGCATGGAGTTCTACAAGGAGCTCCAGTCCCTCGGCTCCGGCCCGAAGGACGCCGACGAGCAGAACCCGCCGCAGGCCGAGGTCTTCGCCCGCGGCGACGTCGCCCAGATCATCGCGGTGCCCAGCGCCGTCTCCGCCATCCTCAAGGCCAACCCCGGCCTCAAGGGCAAGCTCGGCTACTTCCCCATCCCCGGCAAGAAGGCCGGCACCCCCTGCGCGGTCTTCACCGGCGGCTCCGACCTGATCATCCCGGAGAACGCCTCCGACCGCGGCGCGGCCCTCGACGTCGTCAAGGCGCTGGCGGGCGAGAAGTGGCAGACGGAACTCGCCCGCGCCATGGGCTACGTGCCCAACAAGAAGAGTCTCGCCGCCGTCGTCTCCGGCCAGGAGGCCACCGCCGCCATGGCCGCCGGCGCCGCCAACGGCCGCGCCACCCCCAACTCCCCGCAGTGGGCGAGCGTCGAGGGCGACAACCCCATCAAGCCCTTCATGACCACCGTCCTGGAGGGCGGGAACGCCGAGAAGGCGGCCCGCGCCGCCTCGGAGGCGATCACCAAGGCCCTGGACGAGTAGGCCGCCCGCTGTGCCCCCGCTCAGGGGCGCAGCGGAGCATTCAGCCTTCCCACACCCGCGATCCCCCGGCCGGTCATGTCGAATCCAGCCGGCGGCGGAAGAAACGAGGGGCCGGGCCGTGCGGCTCGCGGACCGGCGCCGACCCTTCACCTTCCGTACGCCGGAGGAGACCGCCATGACCGCCCTCTCGCCCGCGCTCGCCGACCCCACCACCCCTGCCGTCCCCCTGCCGGCGGGCATCCAGCCCCCGGCCACGGCGCTCCCCGCGCAGCCCGGCCCGGCCGACGGACCGCAGCCCGCACCCCGCTACCTCGTGGGACTCGCCCGCGACCAGGACGACGTCCGCGCCGCCCAGCGCCTGCGCCACCTGGTCTTCGCCGGAGAGATGGGCGCCCGGCTCGACGGCCCCGAGCCGGGCCTCGACAGCGACGCCTTCGACGCCTACTGCGACCACCTCCTGGTCCGCGAGGAGACCACCGGCGAGGTCGTGGGAACCTACCGGATCCTGCCGCCCGAGCGGGCCGCCGTCGCCGGACGCCTCTACGCGGAGACCGAGTTCGACCTCACCCGGCTCGCTCCCCTCCGCCACGACCTCGTCGAGGTCGGCCGCTCCTGTGTGCACCCCGCCCACCGCAACGGCGCCGTCATCGCCCTCGTCTGGGCCGGCCTCGCCCGCTACATGACCCGCACCGGACACGAGTGGCTGGCCGGCTGCTGCTCGATCCCGCTCGCCGACGGCGGCGCGCTGGCCGCCGCCACCTGGGACACCGTCAAGGCGAAGCACCTCGCCCCCGAGGAGTACTGGGTCACCCCGCACCGGCTGTGGAACTCCGACGGCGTCCCCCGCCCCGAGGGCCGCACCGAACTGCCCGCCCTGCTCCGCGGCTACCTCCGGCTCGGCGCCCAGGTCTGCGGCGCCCCGGCCCACGACCCCGACTTCGGCGTCGCCGACCTCTACGTGCTGCTCTCGCTCCGCCGGACCAACCCGCGCTACCTGCGTCACTTCCTCTCGCTCGTCCCGGCCTCGTGAACGGCGCCGACCCGATCCCCTCGCCGTGGCTCCCCACGGCCCCCTGCACCCCGGGCCGCCACTGCGCGGCCCATCCGGAGGCGGCCGGGGCGGCGGCCCCGCGGACCGCGCCCGTGCCGCTGGCGTGCGCCCGCCTGGTGGCCGGGATCGCGGCCGTCCTCCTCGGTGTGCTCCTCCTTCCGGTGGCGGGGCCGCTGCCGGCCGCCGCGCGGCTCGCCCTGGTACGGCTCTGGGTACGGGCGGTCGTCCGCGCCTTCGGCGTCCGGCTGACCGTCACCGGCGTCCGGCCGCCCGCCGGCCGGCCCCTGCTCGTGGTCGCCGACCACGTCTCCTGGCTGGACATCCCCCTGGTCGCCGCGGTCCTGCCCGGCCGGATGGTCGCCAAGCGGGAGGTGCGCGGCTGGCCGGTGCTCGGCGCGCTCGCCGCCCTCGGCGGCACCGTGTTCCTCGACCGCGACGGCCTGCGCCGGCTGCCCGGCACCGTGCGCGAGGTCGCCGGGGCGCTGGCGGTCGGCGGACGGGTGACCGTCTTCCCGGAGGGCTCCACCTGGTGCGGGCGGGCCGGCGGGCGGTTCCGCCCGGCTCTCTTCCAGGCGGCTGTGGATACTGGATCCGATGTCCAACCGGTACGGATCGGTTACCGGCCGACCTGGGCGGCGGCGTACGTGGGGGAGGACCCGCTCGGCGCGTCGCTGTGGCGGGTGGTGCGGGCCCGGGGGCTCACCGCCGAGATCCGGATATTGGATCCGATATCCGTGATCCAGTATCCGGACCGCAGGCTCCTGGCCGCCGCCGCCCAGCGAGCCGTCCAGCAGCCCGTCATCCAGCAGACCTCCGCTCAGCAGCCCGCCACCCGGCTCCCCGCCGTCCCCCGACAGTCAGCCCCGGCTGTCCTGGCCACCCCGGCCGCCTACCGGGCCGTCGCCAGCGACAGCGCGAACCGGCCCTCGTCGTCGGTCCACCACCGCGCCAGTTCGAGCCCGGCCTCGGCCAGCTCCGCCCGTACCCCCTCCTGACGGAACTTCGCCGACACCTCCGTCCGCAGCTCCTCGCCCGCCGCGAACGGCACCACCAGATCGAGGTCGGGGATCTTCACGGTCAGGGCGTGCCGGGCCCGGAGCCGCATCTCGATCCACTCCCGCTCCCGGTCCCACCGGGCCACGTGCTCGAAGTCGTCCGGGTCCGCGTCCGCACCCAGCTCACGGTCGATCACGGCCAGCACGTTCTTGTTGAACTCCGCCGTCACCCCGGCCGCGTCGTCGTACGCGGCCACCAGGGTCGACTCGTCCTTCACCAGGTCGGTGCCGAGCAGGAAGGCGTCGCCGGGCGCCGTCATCGACCGGACCGAGCGCAGGAAGGCCCGCCGCTCGTCCGGCAGCAGATTGCCGATGGTCCCGCCCAGGAAGGCGACAAGGCGCGGCCCCGGGGTCTCCGGCAGCACGATCCCCTGGGTGAAGTCGGCGACCAGCGCGTGCACCCGCAGCTCCGGACGGTCGGCGAGCAGCGCCTCGGCCGCCCCGGTCAGCGCCGACTCGCTCACGTCCACCGGTACGTACGCGGCCAGCCCCGGCAGCAGCGCGTCGATCAGGAACCGGGTCTTCTCCGACGAACCGGAACCCAGCTCGACCAGCGTCCGCGCCCCGGTCGCCGCCGCGATCTCCGGCGCCCGCGCGACGAGGATCTCCCGCTCGGCCCGGGTCGGGTAGTACTCGGGCAGCCGGGTGATCTCGTCGAACAGCTCGCTGCCCCGCGCGTCGTAGAACCACTTCGGCGGCAGCTCCTTGGGCGAGCGGGTCAGCCCGTGCAGCACGTCGGCGCGCAGATCGGCGGCGGCCGCGTCCGGGGCGAGGGTGCGGGTCAGCTGGAACGTGCTCACGCGGGCGACTCCTTGAGCGGGGTGAGGGTGACGTCCGTCCTGGTGGCGGTGACAAGCGTGTGCTCGGGCACCTCCCGCCAGCGCGGGTCGTCGTCGTACGGTTCGGAGGCCACGACCACCCGGCCGGGCCCTGACAGGCACCACAGGCTGTTCCCCCACGCCGTCGCCGCGATCTGCTCGCCGTCGGTGAGCAGCAGGTTGAGCCGCGCCTCCGGAGCCGCCTCCGCGGCCGCAGCCACTGTCCCGGCGAGCGCGTCCCCCGGGCCCTGCCCGGCCCGCAGCCGGTGCAGCGTCAGAGCCCACAGCAGTGCCGAGTCGGTCCGCGCCTCCATGGCGAGCAGTTCGGCCGCCGGCAGCGCCGCCGCCGGCGGCTCCAGCGCCCCCGGCCAATCCGGCACCGCCCCGTTGTGACTGAAGAGCCACGGCCCCGAGCCGAACGGCGCCGCCGCGGCCTCCCCGTCCGCCCCCGGCAGCGTCGCGCCCCGCACCGCCCCGAGCAGCGCCCCGCTCCGTACCACCCGGGCGAGATCCGCGAAGGAGAGGTCGCCCCAGATCGGACCGGTGCGCCGGTACCGGGCCGGGACGGGGTCCCCGTCCGCGTACCAGCCGACGCCGAAGCCGTCCGCGTTCACCACCCCGCTGCTCTGCGTCCGCGGCGCCCACGCCTGCCGCAGCAGCGCGTGCGGCGGCCGCACCAGCAGCTCGCCGAGCGCCACCGGATCGCCCAGGTAGGCGATGTGACGGCACATCAGTCGAGCTCCGCGGAACGGGCCGTGCGGAAGCCCGCGAAGATCTGCCGCCGTACCGGGTAGTCCCAGTTGCGGAAGGTGCCCCGGCAGGCCACCGGGTCCACCGCGAAGGAACCACCGCGCAGCACCTTGTAGTCGGGACCGAAGAAAACCTCCGAGTACTCCTCGTACGGGAAGGCCCGGAAGCCCGGATACGGCAGGAAGTCGCTCGCCGTCCACTCCCACACGTCACCGATCAGCTGCCGCACCCCGAGCGGGGAGGCGCCGGCCGGATAGCTCCCGGCCCGCGCGGGCCGCAGGTGCCGCTGGCCCAGATTGGCGTGGTCCGGGCCCGGATCGGCGTCGCCCCACGGATAGCGGCGCGAGCGTCCGGTCACCGGATCGTGTCGCGCCGCCTTCTCCCACTCCGCCTCCGTCGGCAGCCGCCGCCCCGCCCAGCGCGCGTACGCGTCGGCCTCGTACCAGCTCACGTGCACCACCGGTTCGTCCTCCGGCACCGGCTCGGTCGCCCCGAACCGGCGGCGCAGCCACTGCCCGCCCTCCTGCCGCCAGAACAGCGGCGCCACGATGGAGTGTTCGCGGATCTGCGCCCACCCTTCCGGACGCCACCAGCGCCGGTCGGTGTAGCCGCCGTCCGCCATGAACGCCAGGTAGGAGCCGTTGGTGACCGGCACGGTGTCGATGTGGAAGGCGGGCACGGTACGGGTGTGCGCGGGCCGCTCGTTGTCCAGTGCCCACGGCTCGTCCGAGGTGCCCATCGTGAACGGGCCGCCGGGGACGAGGACTTCGGCCGGCAGCGGACCGGTGGGGTGGACCGGAGGCGGGGAGGCGTCGAGGGCGGCCGGGCCCTTCCTCAGCTGATGGGTGATCAGCATCGTCTCGTCGTGCTGCTGTTCGTGCTGGGCGATCATCCCGAAGGCGAAACCGGAATCCAGCAGCGGAGCCCCTTCGAACCGCGCCCCGGCCAGCACGTCGAGGACGCGGGTCCGTACGTCGGCGGCGTACGCCCTGGCCTCGGGCGGCGGCAGCAGCGGCAGCGAAGGGCGCTCGGAGCGCGGATACGTGAAGGCGTCGTACAGCGGGTCGATCTCGGGCCGCAGCGCCTCCCGCCCCGCGACCGCCCGCCACAGCCACTGCTCCTCCTGGTTCCCGATGTGTGCCAGGTCCCAGACCAGCGGTGACATCAACGGCGAGTGCTGGGCGGTCAGTTCACCGTCCTCCACGCAGTCGGTGAGGAGCGTGGTGCGGGCCCGCGCGGCGGTCAGCGCCTCCAGCGCCCGGGTCCGCAGCGCCTCCGCGCCCGTCGCCGTGTCCGTGCTTCCCGTGCCGGTCATGACGTCATCACCTGAAGTTCGTCGGCCGGGCAGCCCCCGGGATCCACGTACCGTTCCTGGAAGGCGTCCACCGCCCGTCGCACCCGCTCGCTCGCGCCGGTCCGCCGCAGCGCGGGCCGGGCCGCGGCGAAGACCTCCTTGGCCACCGCGTGCAGCACCGGATCGGCGAGCCCCTCCCGGGCCGCTCGCCGCCACAGCCGGTTGCGGGGCGCCGGTTCCGGGCCGTCCAGCTCCGCCAGCGGCCGTACCGCCCGGTAGACCCTCTCGGCCGCCTCCGCGTCGTCGAAGACCGCCGCCGTCACCGCCACCGGCACCATCCAGCCGTCCGCGCCCGGCTGCGCGTCGATCATCCGCAGTTCCAGGTGGCCGCGCGGACGGACCGGCGGGAAGAGCGTCGTCATGTGGTAGCGCAGGTCGTCGACGTCGGCCGGCCGCGGAAGCCCGGTGCGCAGCCACTCCCGGAAGGTCAGCCCCTCCGGCACCAGCCATGGGCCCTCCTCGGCCCGGACGCAGAGCACCGGGGTGTCCAGGACGTGCGCGGTCCACTCCGCGCGCGGTTCCCCGTCCGCAGACGGCGCCAGCGTCCGCAGCGGGTCGAGGTCCGCCCACAGTGCCTGCCGGGTGGAGCGCCAGCCGGTGCGCCGTCCGCCGTGCTGCGGGGAGTTGGCGAAAACCGCCACCAGCACCGCGCCGAAGAGACGGGCCAGCTCCCAGCGCCGCAGATAGCCGAGCGGGCCCGGCTCCTCCAGACCGGCGTCCAGACAGACCTGGACCGAGGCCGACTCGCACATCATGGCCCGGCCCGCCGGGCCGGTCCGGGCGAGCGCGACCTCCATCGCGTCGTACCGCGGCTCGCGCAGCACCCGCTCGCGCGGCGAGTGCCAGGGGTCGACTCCGTACCCGCTCAGCGTCAGGCCGAGCGGGCCCAGCGCCGCGCGCACCGCCGTCAGGTCGGAGGCGAGCGAGTCGAGGCATTCCATCAGGGATCCGGCCGGACGCGAGCTGAGCTCCAGCTGCCCGCCGGGTTCGAAGGTGAGCGCCGACACCAGCGGCAGGGACCGTACGGCGTCGAGCGCGGCGGCCAGCCGGGACGGAAGGACCGGCTCCCGGGGGTCGCGCAGATCGTGGACGAGCCATTCCAGCTCCGCGCCGACGGTCCGGGGCGGGCCGGTCTTGAAACAGATACAGCGCAACAGGTCCTCCGCCGCCTCCTCGGTGAGGGGCGGGCCGCCGCGCGGGGTGCCGCTGGACGCCATCCGTGCACCTCCAGGTGCTGATCGCGGAACCGGTCGGGAAGCCGCTGCCTTCCACCTAATGCCACCGCCGGGCAGCGTGCAAGAGCGCCTACGCGCCCCTCGTACGCGCCCCCTGCGCCCCCGATCGGCCGTCGACCGTCCGTGGAACAGCCCTCGGCACCGTACGCGCCACCGCGTGGAACCGACGGAAAAAGGTTTGTCCCGGACGGGCCGAAACGATCATCCTTCGGGGCATGAGTGCACGACTGCGCGAGATCGCGCGGCAGACCGAGGCGATCGTCGCCGCGGGCTCCTACACCGCCCCCGACGGGCGGACCGTCTCCCTCCGCGAGAGCATCGCGGCCGCCCTGGCCGGAACCCGTCTGTACGGCCCCGGGCCGGTCCCCGTCACCCCCGTCACCGGCCGCGCCGGCCGGATCGAGGTCACCGGCGAGAGCAGCCTCGCCGCCGCCCGCCGGATGGCCGCCGCCGACCCGGACGGGCCGGTCGCCGTCCTGAACTTCGCCTCCGCCCGCAATCCCGGCGGCGGCTACCTCAACGGGGCCCAGGCCCAGGAGGAGGCCCTGTGCCGCTCCTCCGCCCTCCACGCCACCCTGCTCCGCGCCCCCGCCTACTACGAGCACCACCGGGCCGACCGGGACACCTTCTACACCGATCGGGTGATCCACTCGCCCCGTGTCCCGGTCTTCCGCGACGACCGCGGCGCCCTGCTCGCCACCCCGTTCACGGTCGGTTTCCTGACCTCGCCCGCGCCCAACGCCGGCGTCGTCCGCCGCCGGAACCCCGAGCTGGCCCACCGCCTGCCCGCCGTCCTGGCCGCCCGTGCCGAGCGGGTCCTGGAGACGGCCGCCGCCGAGGGCTATCGGCGGCTGGTCCTCGGCGCCTGGGGCTGCGGTGTCTTCCGCAACGATCCGGCCGACGTGGCCGGCGCCTTCAAGGCGCTGCTGACCGGTGACGGGCGGTTCGCCGGCCACTTCGACGAGGTCGTCTTCGCGGTGCTGGACCGCGCCTCCGGGACCCCGACCCTCGCTGCCTTCCATCGGATATTGGATCCGATCGCCTGATCCGCCCCTTGATCCGCCCCCGCCGTGCCCGTAGTGCGAGCTTCGCACTCCCGTGCGAGCCTGAAGGGACACGGGCACGCGTCCGAGCCGCGTCCGAGAGCCGTCGCACGGGAGGCACGATCGTGGGCAGGAAACAGACCCGGGTGAACAAGGGCGCCCGCACGGGCGGTCACGAGCACCGCGAGACGGCGTCCGCCAAGGAGAAGACCAGGACCACGGCCGCCGGCGAGCCGCCGCGGCCCGTCATCGAGACGGCGTCCCACCGCAAGGAGCGGAAGTTCGGCCACAACTGAGTGCGGGGATCCGGGGAGACGGGGGAACGGGCCGGGACCCGACGCCGACACGGCGCGGGCCCCGGCCTTCGCGGTGGCTGTCCTTTGTGGCGCCCGGCCTTTGCGGCGTCCGTCTTTCGCGGGCCCTGGCTTGCGCGGCGCCTGACCTTCGCAGGGCCTGGCCTTTGTGGCGCCAGGCTTTCGTGGTGCCTGGCCCGCGCGGTCCTTGGCCTGCGCGGTGTCCGGCCTGCGCGCCGCCGGGTCTGCGCGTGCCTGACCTGCGCGGCACCCGGCCCTTCCTGACGCCTGGCCTGCGCGGTACTCCGCTCTTCACGGCGCCCGGTCTTCCCGGACCCTGTTCTTCGAGGCGCCCCGGTCTTCCTGGGCCCGCTCCTCACGGCGGACCGGTCTCCGTGGCGCCCCGCCCTCCAGGGCTCCCACCCGGACGGCGTCCGGGCCGATCGCCGTCGCCGACGGTGATCCCGGCCGTCGCCGCCTGCTCACCCCGCTCCGCCCCGTGGGGCCGGCACGGAGCAGGCCGGCCGACCGGCCGCGCTCGCCGTCGCCATGCTCACCGGCTCAGCCCCCCGCGGCTCAGCGGACGGAGCGGATCGGCCGGACGGCCAGGGCGCCCAGGACCGACAGGGCGGCCGCCAACAGGAACAGGGGCGTGTACCCGCCGCCGATCGAGACCACCGCGGAGGCGACGAAGGGCGCCACGATCTGCGGTCCGGCGTTGGCGATGTTGAGGACGCCCATGTCGCGGGCCGCGTCCTCCGCCTTCGGCAGCACCATCGTCACCAGGGCCGTGTCCACCGCCATGTAGCAGCCGAAACCGAGGCCGTTGACGACGGAGAAGGCGAGCATCCCGGGCCAGCTGGTGGTGAGCGCAGGGATGAGCAGGGCGCCGGCCGCGAGCGTGGCCGAGGCACCGACGAAGAGCTTGCGGCGGTCGAAGCGGTCGGACAGCCAGCCGCCGAGGACCGTGGAGACCACCATGGCCACCGAGTTGACCGGCATGAGGATGGCGACGGCCTCCTCTGCCGAGAGCCCGGCCGGCAGGTCGGTGTGGTCCTTGAGGATGTACAACTGGAAGCCGGCGACCGCGAAGTAGCCGAGGACGAGCAGCGCCCGACCGATGAACGCCCAGCGGAAGTCATGGTCCTTGAGGGCGCTGCCGAAGGCGGCGAGCTGCGCCTTCACCGGCATCGGGGCCTTGGCGGGCATCCGCTCCTCGCGGGCGAGCGAGGTGAAGACGACGGCGGTGACGGCGACGATCGAGCCGAAGACCAGGTAACCGGTCCGGTAGTCCTCGGAGAAGGCCGCGCCGAGCAGGGCGCCGATGGTGGAGCCGATCGGCAGTCCGAGGCCGACGGCGGCCGACGCCTTGCCGCGCGAGGCGAGCGGGACCCGGTCGGGCACCACGGAGGTGATCGCCGCCTGGTAGACGTTCATCACCGCCTGGCCCAGACACCAGGCGATGGTGATCAGCAGGATCGTGTGCACGTTGCCGAGGAGCAGCATCACCGGCACGGCGAGCAGACCGCCGCCCAGGATCCACGGGTTGCGGCGGCCGGAGCGGTCGGAGAGTGCGCCCGCGACCGGGTTGAAGACCGTCGCGAAGATCGCCGATATACCGGAGACCAGGCCGAAGTTGGCCACCTTGTCGGCCGGGTCGACGGCCTCGATCTGGAGCGCGAGCAGCAGTCCCGGCACGCCGACGTAGAGCGCGTACATCGCCGTGTTGCCGAGGAGCAGCAGCGGCAGCAGTCCGCGGGTGAGGCGGGGAGCGGCGGGAGAGGCGGAGCCGGTACCGGAGCGGGAGTCGGGGCCGGAGCCGGTACCGGAGCCCGTACCGGCTCCGGCCCCGGGGGAGGAAAGGGCCACGTTGCCCTCCAGGGGAGAACGCCCGACGAGAGGGCGGTAAGCGGATGGTTTCGGGGGAGTGACACGTGTCAGTGACTCGTGTCAGCATTGTGTAGCACCCAGTTCCGGCCATCCGCCAGACCCTGCGCCGGATTGTTCTGGAAAGATGCCGAAGCGATGAGTCAGTCGATCGAACAGCCCGCCGACGGCGACCCGGGCCGCACCCCCGCCCGCGCCGTGCCGACCAGCGCCGACGTGGCGCGACTCGCGGGCGTCTCCCGGGCCACCGTCAGCTACGTCCTCAACAACACCTCGGCCGTCCGCATCAGCGAGCCGACCCGCGCACGGGTCCGCGAGGCGGCCCGGGAGCTGGGCTACGTCCCCCACGCGGCGGCCCGCACCCTGCGCGCGGGCCACAGCCGGATGGTGCTCCTGCCCACCGCCCACGTCCCCGTCGGCTCGCTCTACAGCGGGTTCTTCCACGACCTGCAGGGCGCCCTGCGCCGACTCGACTACACCGTCGTCCAGTACGGCAGCATCGGCCTCGACCCCGAGGACGCCGCCCGCGCCTGGGCCGAACTGCGCCCCGCCGCCGTGGTGTCGACCGGCGAGGTCGAGGTGACCTCCGAGGCCGTCGACATCCTCCGCCGCTCCGGGGTCAAGGCGGTGATCACCATCGGCACCGGCCGGACCGAGGGCACCCGCTCCCTCGTCCTGGACCAGCCGCGGGTCGGCGAGGTCGCCGTCGAGCACCTGACCGCGACGGGCCGCCGCCGCATCGGCGTCGTCGTACCGGAGGAGCCGGGCCTCGGCATGTTCTCAGGGCCGCGCCTGGAGGGCGCCCGCCGCGCCGCCCGGGCCGCCGGCGCCGCCGTCGTACCGCTGCCCCTCGCGTACACCGAGGAGTCCGCCGGGGAGCTGGCGGCGCGCTGGCCCGAACTCGGGCTCGACGCCGTCTTCGGTTACAACGACGAGTACGCCATGCTCCTCATGCGGGCCCTCCAGGACGCCGGTGTGGCCGTCCCCGAGGAGACCGCTGTGATCGGCGCCGACGACCTCCTCCTCGGCCGGCTCCTGCGGCCGCGCCTGAGCACCGTGCACATCGACCTGATCCCCGGCCGAGAACTGGCCGAACTGGTCGACAACGCCGTCAACGGCACCGTCGACGATCCGGCCACCCGCGTCCTTCTGAACTCACGCGTCGTCCGACGCGAGTCCACCTGACGCCCGGCCCGGCGACAGCGAGCCCCGAGCCCCGGCGACACGCCCCCACTCCTCCGACCGCCCCGAGCCCGGCGATTCTCGGCCCGGCCCCCCGTAGCGCGCGGCCAACGCGGCGGCCCGGTCGCGCAGCGAGACACGCAGCGACTCCGGTGCCAGGGCCTCCGCGTCCGCCCCGAGCTGCCACAGCGCCCACTCGGCGTGCCGCAGGTCCTGGAACGTCGCCTCCAGCAGCGGCCGGCCGTCGTCCGTGTCGCCCGTCGCGGCCCGGACGGCCACCGCGGTGGCCAGCAGCTCCTCCCTCCGCTCCGGCCGCACCCGTACCAGCACGGCGAGATGACCGGTGGACAGGAACCGCGCGCACCGCTTCCGCCATGCCCCGTCGAGATCGACCCGGCTCGGCCGCTCGGCCGGTTCGGGAAGCTCTTCGGCGGCCAGCACCCGCGACAGCCGGTAGGTGCGGTCGGCACCGGCCCGCGTGGCCAGCAGATACCCGCGGTCGCGCACGGTGACCAGGCCGATCGGATCCACCGTGCGCCACCGGGGCGCCTGGTCCGTGGCCGCGTAGTGGAGGCGCAGTCTGTGCCCGGAGAGCACCGCGTGCCGGATCTCGCTCATCGCCGGGCGGGGCACCTCGTCCGTGGCCGTACGGCGGGGGAGCAGGTCGGTCTCCGGCTCGACGAGGAAGCGCCGGGCCGCGTCGCTCGCGAGGGCCCGGTGCCCCTCGGGCAGCGCGTCGACCACCTTGCGGACGGCCGAGGCGAGCGCCTCGCCCAGACCGAACGCCTGCTCGCCGCGCCCCGGTCCGGCCGTCAGCAGGGCGAGCGCCTCGTCATGGTTGAGGCCGGTGAGCTCGGTCCGGAAACCGGGCAGCAACGCGAACCCGCCGTGCCGGCCGCGCTCGGTGTAGACCGGCACACCGGCCGCGGAGAGCGCCTCGATGTCGCGCAGCACGGTACGGGTGGACACCTCCAGCTCCCGGGCGAGCGCACCCGCGGTCATACGGCCGCGCTGCCGCAGGAGCAGCACCAGGGAGACCAGACGATCGGCGCGCATACGGGGACCGTATCCAATACACGACATCCCATACACCGCATCCGATACACAGCCTCCCCTGCACGACCCCCACCCGCCGCCCCATACATGACCAAGGGTGTCGTGATTCGCTGGAAGCCTCGTCAATACCACCCGCAAGAAGCGCAACAAGCGCACGCATGCATGGGAGTTGACGTGACAGTGGAACGAACGGCGGTCAACCCGGTGACCTGGTCATTGGATATGGGATTCAATCAGGGCGAGCTCGTCCCCGGGCAGACCCGGACCCTCTACGTCTCGGGGCAGACCGCGATGAGCGCCGACGGCAGCAGCCGGAAGAGCCGGAGGACCTCCTCGCGGGCGACCTCGCGCAGCTCACCCGGGGCCGCGGATTCCTCGTCCGGGTTCTCCCAGATCAGCAAGCCCTCGCGGAACGCGCTGAGGCACCAGCCGCTCTCATGGGTCAGCGAGACGTCGGGGTGCTCGTCATCCGCCTCCGCGAGGCCGTCGAGCACACGCCCCATCATCTCCGGGTCGGGCTCGTCGACCGTTCCGCCCATGATGTCGTACATGAAATGACTCATCCGCCCATTACCTCACGCCATGATCCACGGAACACTGCCCGGAACTCGTCCCCATGCCGTTCCGGCCGGTCCGCGGGGTGTGGCGGGCCGGGCGGCGGGAGGCGGGGGGAGCGCTTAGCGTCGGTGCATGAGTACTCATCCGAAGCGTTACGAGATCCTGCTGGTGCCGGCGCACGTCGAGGACCGGGGCGGGGCGCTCTCCGCCGACAGTGCCGTCCGGTCCGCCGTCGTGGAGCTGACCGGGCGGTACGGGGCGTCCGGGTACCCCATCTACGAGGGGCACGGCGTCGTCGCCGACATCGACCCCGAGACACGCGCGGTGGAGGCCCTGCTCGTGGACGGGCGGGAGCTGGACTACGGCCTCGTCGCGCTGGTCCAGGACGCCCCCGCGGCTTGAGCCCCGCGGCCGGGGGCCGTTGACACGGCGGACCGGCGGGCCCAGACTCTGCGCGCGCACCAGCGCGAAACTTGTTTCACCAGGCGAACAGAGTCGTTCCGCCGGTCACCCGGGAGAGATCCGATGAGCATCCGCGACGTGTACATCGTCGACGCCGTCCGCACCCCGATCGGAAAGTTCGGCGGCGCCCTCGCCTCCGTACGGCCGGACGACCTCGCCGCCCATGTCGTCAAGGCCCTCGTGGGGCGCACGCCCGACCTCGACCCGGCCCTCGTCGACGACGTCTACTTCGGCGACGCCAACGGCGCGGGCGAGGACAACCGCGACGTGGCCCGCATGGCCGTCCTGCTCGCCGGGCTGCCCGTCACCGTCCCCGGCGTCACCGTGAACCGGCTCTGCGGCTCCGGCCTGGAGGCCGTGATCCAGGCCGCCCGCGCGATCGCCCTCGGCGACGCCTCGGTGGCGATCGCCGGCGGCGTCGAGTCCATGTCCCGCGCCCCCTGGGTGCTCCAGAAGCCCGAGCGCGCCTTCCCCGCAGGACACCAGCAGCTCCACTCGACCACCCTCGGCTGGCGCATGACCAACCCGAGGATGCCCGCCGAGTGGACCGTCTCGCTCGGCGAGGGCGCCGAACTCGTCGCCGACAAGCACGGCATCGGCCGAGACCGGCAGGACGCCTTCGCCCTCGACAGCCACCGCAAGGCCGCCGAGGCGTGGGCCAAGGGCCTGTACGACGGCGAGGTCGTCCCGTACCCGGGCGCGGAGCTCGACCGGGACGAGTGCGTCCGCGAGAACACCTCCCTGGAGGCGCTGGGCCGCCTCAAGCCCGCCTTCCGCCCCGACGGGGGCACCGTCACCGCCGGCAACGCCTCCCCGCTCAACGACGGTGCCGCGGCCCTCCTCCTCGTCGACGAGGACGGGCTGCGCGAGACCGGCCGCGAGCCGCTCGCCCGGATCCGCGCCTCCGCCGTCACCGGCATCGAGCCGCAGCTCTTCGGTCTCGGCCCGGTCGAGGCGGTCCGCCGCGCCCTGACGAAGTCCGGCCGGTCCTTCGCCGACCTGACCACCTTCGAACTCAACGAGGCCTTCGCCGCCCAGGCCCTCGGCTGCCTTGCCGAGTGGCCGGAACTCGACCCCGCGGTCGTCAACCCGCGCGGCGGCGCCATCGCCCTCGGCCACCCGCTCGGAGCCTCCGGCGCCCGCCTCGCGGGCTCGGTCGCCCACCAGCTCGCCGCCGCCGGCTCCGGCACCGGCCTCGCCGCCCTCTGCATCGGCGTCGGCCAGGGCCTGGCCCTGGTCCTGGAGCGCTGACGGGAGCGGATCCCCGAAGGAGACACGAAGGCGACAGGTGAGAGCCCCCGCCGGAGCGGGGGCTCTCACCTGTACGCGGGGCGTCCGGGTCATCCGGCCTGCTGGGCCGCCACCGCCTTGCGCACCTCGTCCATGTCCAGGTTCCGCGCCTGGCCGATGACGTCCTCGAGCGCGGCCTCCGGCAGGGCGCCCGGCTGCGCGAACACGGCCACCTTGTCGCGGACGATCATCAGCGTCGGGATCGACCGGATCTCGAAGGCGGCGGCCAGCTCCTGCTGCGCCTCGGTGTCGACCTTGGCGAAGACCAGGTCCTGGTGACGCTCGGAGGCGGCCTCGTAGACCGGGCCGAACTGACGGCAGGGTCCGCACCAGGAAGCCCAGAAGTCGATCAGGACGAAGTCGTTCCCGCTCACGACCTCGTCGAAGTTGTCCTTGGTGAGCTCGATGGTGCTCATGCTTCCGCCTCTCCGGTCTCCGGTGGTGTCCCTGGACGGTCCCCTCGGGACTCGCCCCGCACAACGGCGTATCGAGCCGCGCTATTCCGGCCCCTGACCACCAGACTGGTTCCCATGACGCGAACGGTGGCGAACGAGCAGGAGTCCGCACGCGAGCACGCGCACGCGTACGACGTGGTGGTCCTGGGCGCGGGACCGGTCGGCGAGAACCTCGTCGACCGGGTACGGGCGGCCGGTCTGACCGCGGCCGTCGTCGAGGCCGAACTGCTCGGCGGCGAGTGCTCCTACTGGGCCTGCATGCCCAGCAAGGCACTGCTCCGCCCGGTCCTGGCCCGCTCCGACGCCCGAAAGGTCCCCGGCCTCCGCGAGGCCGTCTACGGCCCGCTGGACGCCCTGGACGTCTTCGCGCACCGGGACGAGACCGTCGGGCACTGGAAGGACGACGGACAGGTCGACTGGCTCGACTCGATCGGCGCACGCGTCTACCGCGGCCACGGGCGCCTGGCCGGGCCCCGCAGGGTCGCCGTCGACGGCCCCGAGGGCGAGCACCACGTGCTGACCGCCCGGCACGCGGTGGCCGTCTGCGTCGGCAGCCGCCCGGTCCTGCCCCCGCTGCCCGGACTCGCCGGCGCCCGCCCCTGGACCAGCCGCGAGGCGACCAGCGCCGACCGGGTGCCGGGACGCCTGGTCGTCGTCGGCGGAGGCGTCGTCGGCGTGGAGATGGCCACCGCCTGGCACGCCCTCGGCTCCCACGTCACGATGCTGGTCCGGGGCGACCGGCTGCTGCCCCGCATGGAGCCCTTCGTCGGCGAACGGGTGGCGGAGGCCCTGCGGGCGCGCGGCGCCCACGTCCGTACCGGCGTCGACGTGGCGGCGGTCGTACGGGACGGCGGCACCGGCCCCGTCACCGTGGTCCTGGAGGGCGGCGAGGCGGTCGAGGGCGACGAGGTCCTCTTCGCCACCGGCCGCGCCCCGCGCACCGAGGACATCGGCCTGGAGACCGTCGGTCTGGAACCCGGCTCCTGGCTCGACGTCGACGACAGCCTCCGCGTCACCGGCAGCGACTGGCTCTACGCGGTCGGGGACGTCAACCACCGGGCGCTCCTCACCCACCAGGGCAAGTACCAGGCACGGATGGCGGGCGGCGCGATCGCCGCCCGCGCGGCCGGCACCCCGCTCCCCGAGGCCGCGCCCTGGGGCCCGCACGCCGCCACCGCCGACCACGCGGCCGTCCCGCAGGTCGTCTTCTGCGACCCGGAGGCCGCGGCCGTCGGAGTCAGCCTGGCCGAGGCCGAACGCGCCGGGCACCGGGTCCGCGCGGTCGACGTGGACATGCGCTCGGTCGCCGGCGCGGGCCTCTACGCCCGCGGCTACCGGGGCCGGGCCCGCCTCGTCGTCGACCTCGACCGCGAGGTCCTGCTCGGCGCCACCTTCGTCGGACCGGCCGTCGGCGAACTGCTCCACGCCGCGACCGTCGCCGTCACCGCCGAGGTGCCGATCGCCCGCCTGTGGCACGCCGTCCCCTCGTACCCGACCCTCAGCGAGGTCTGGCTCCGCCTCCTGGAGGCGTACCGGGACGGCGCCTGAGCACGCGGGGACCTCGTCGAGGGCGCCCCGGCCGCTCAGGGCCTTTCTGTACGGCTCCGCTCAGTGCCCGTCCGCCCCGGACGCCACCTCCATCCGGCGGACGAACGAGCGGCCCGCGTCCTTCGACTCGTACACGCCGTCCGCCGTGGCCACGAGCAGCCGGCGCGCGTCGACGGCGGTGAGCGCCTGCGGACCGCCGCCGGGCACGGGACCGACCCTGGTCCACGCTGCGCCGCCGTCCCCGGAGCGGAAGAGGTCCCCGTCCGGCGAGATGCCGTAGAGCGCGTCGGCCGCGCCCCAGGAGACGTACGCGAGCACCTGCCCGCTGCCGGGCGCGAAGGTCCTGCCGCCGTCGGTGCTGCGGGCGACGCCCGTCTCGGTGGTGGCGAGCACGGTCTCCGGGTCGGTGGGGGAGACGGCGATGTCGAGGGCGCGGAGGGAGGCGCGGTCCTCCCAGGTCTTCTGGTCGCGGGTGACCCGCAGCCGCCCGTTCGTACTGTCGTACCCGTAGACGGTCCCGCCCGCCGTGTCGAGGGAGTGGAAGTCGACCTCACCGCCGAGGGACTTCTCCGTCCAGGTGCGGCCGGAGTCGGCGGAGGCGATGAGCCCGAGGTCGGAGGGGCCGTCACCGCCCGCCGCCGGGTGGCCGCCGGCCAGGAAGGTGCCGTCGTCGGCGACGGTGAAGCCCATGAAGTCGTCCCGCCGGTCGCCGACGAGGACGGGGGTGTCGCCGGGGCCGGGGGAGTAGAGCCCCTGGTGCGTGGCGACGTACAGGGTGCCGTCGTGGAGCCCGAGGCCGTGGATGTGGGCGAGGGCGGAGCCTGCCTCTCCGCCGGGATCCGGGGGCTGTGAGCAGGCGGTCAGGGCGAGGGAGAGGACAGCCACGGCGGAGGCGGCCGCGGCCCGGGGAAGGCGATGCTTGATCATCGTTCTTTCGTCAGGGGGAGGCTTCGCAGGGGGAGAGGAAGGGACGTCACGGGCCCGGGCCCGCCCCGAGAGGTCGGGGCGGGCCCGGGACAGCCGCGAAGCCGGGGCGTTCGAGGCCCCGGCCGCCGCGGATCAGAGGCGTTCGAGGATCTTCCTCAGCTCGGCGATCTCGGCCGACTGGGTGCGGACCACATCGGCGGCGAGGGCCTTGGCCTCGGCGTTGCCGCCGTTCTTCTGCTCCTCCTTCGCCATCTCCACCGCTCCCTCGTGGTGGGCGATCATCAGCTCGGCGAACGTGCGGTCGAAGTCCTTGCCCTTGGCGGCGGCGAGGTCCTTCATGTCCTGCTCGGACATCATTCCGGCCATCGAGGCCGTCGAGTGGCCCGCGTGGGCGGACTCGGGCTTGCCCCAGCCCTTGAGCCACGCCTTCATCTTCTGGATCTCGGGGTCCTGCGCCTGCTCGACGGCGGCGACGATCTTCTTGACGTCGGCGTCCTCGGCGCGCCCGTCGGCGAGCTTCGCCATCTCCAGGGCCTGCTGGTGGTGGGGGATCATCATCTGCGCGAACGTCACGTCCGCGTCGTTGAAGGAGTCGGAGGCGGGAGCCGAGGCGGGGGCCGAGGCCGAAGTGGTCGGGCCCTGGCCCGTCCCGTCCGTGGAGCCGTCGTCGCCGCAGGCGGCCAGGAGCAGGGCGGCCCCCGCGACGGCGCCGGCCAGGGCGAGGGTGCGGGAGGTGCGGTGGGTGCGCTTCAGGAAAGTACGCATGGTGATACCTCGGGTGCTGTACGTACGGATGATGGCTGGTACCGGTGGGACGCGGGCGGCGCGAAGCGGCCCGCGGCGAGGCGGTACGGCCTAGATCCGCAGGACGGACAGCAGGGCGAGGTCGGGCGGGCGGCGCGGCGGGGCGTGCGGCCCGGGCGTGGCGGCGAGCCGCGCGAGGAGCAGGACGAGCCAGTCGGGGCGGCGGCGGAGCGCGGCCCGGACGAGACCGGCGAGCAGCCAGCCGGCGAGGACGGCCACGCAGAGCGTGGTCATGTCCATCCCCGAGCCGGGAGCGTGGCCCTCGTCGTGCTCGGTGGAACCGTGGGCGCCGGAGGTGCCCGGCACATGCGCCCCGGTGCTCGCGTGCGCCCCGGCGCTTGCGGGGGCCCCGGTCGTGCCGGTCGCACCGGAGGACGCCCCCTCGGGATGGCCCACCGAGTGCATCATGAACACCCCGAGCGTGAGCACGACGACGAGCAGGAGGTGCGCGAGGGCACCTCCCGCTCGCTCGCCGTGGCGCGGCCGGGGTGTGGGCATGATCAGGACCTCCTGGGCCCCGACCATACCGTGCCGGGGTATCAGATCCGCGTCAGGACGGCAGGTCGCCGCTCATCGCGGCGGCCAGCCGCAGATGCGGGGCGGCCTCCGCGTCGCGGCCCTGGCGCTCCAGCGTGCGGCCGAGCATCAGCCGGGCGTAGTGCTCCACCGGGTCGCGCTCCAGGACGGCGCGGAGCTCGTCCTCGGCGAGCCGGAGCTGGGCCGAGTGGTAGTAGGCGCGGGCGAGCAGCAGCCGCTGGGCCGTCTGGTCCGGGTGCTCGGCGACGAGGCCGCGCAGGATGCGGACGGCGGTCTGGTACTCCTTCGCGTCGAAGAACAGCCGCGCGCGGCTCCAGCGGTCGGCGGCCGTTCCGAACTCGTAGTACGTGTCGCTCACTTGCTCTCCCTGTTCCGGGGTGCCGGATCTGCCACCCTGTGGGTGGCCCGCCCTCGTCAACACCGAAGATAAGTTGAACATTCCACTATCGCTTTCCTTCCCCGGCCCCACGGGACCGGACCCCACTGGAGAGGTGTCGATCCCCATGAGCAATCTCGACCGCCAGGCCGAGCTCGCCGTGTGCGGTGGCCGCGGCTTCGTCGTCGCCGAGCCCGTACGCGAACTCCTCAGCCCCCGTCACGTCCGGCTCGGCGAGTCGACGGAGGTGCGCAGACTGCTGCCCAACCTCGGCCGCCGGATGGTCGGCGCCTGGGTCTTCGTCGACCACTACGGCCCCGACGACATCGCCGACGAACCCGGCATGCAGGTCCCGCCCCACCCCCACATGGGCCTGCAGACCGTCAGCTGGCTGCACGAGGGCGAGGTCCTGCACCGCGACTCCACCGGCAGCCTCCAGACGATCCGCCCCCGCGAACTGGGCCTCATGACCTCGGGCCGGGCGATCTCCCACTCCGAGGAGAGCCCCCGGCCGCACGCCCGCTTCCTGCACGGCGCCCAGCTCTGGGTCGCCCTGCCCGACGCCCACCGGCACGTCGAGCCGCACTTCCAGCACCACGCCGACCTGCCCGAGGTCACCGCCCCCGGCCTCACCGCCACGGTGATCCTCGGCTCCCTCGACGGCGCGACCTCGCCCGGCACCACGTACACCCCGCTCGTCGGCGCGGACCTCGCCCTCGCCGCCGGCACCGAGACCGAGCTGCCCCTCGACCCGGACTTCGAGTACGCGGTCCTCGCCATGTCCGGCGAGGCCCACGTCGACGGCGTCCCCGTCCTGCCCGGCTCCATGCTCTACCTCGGCTGCGGCCGCACCTCCCTCCCCCTCCGCGCCGCCTCCGACGCGGGCCTGATGCTCCTCGGCGGCGAACCCTTCGAGGAGGAGATCGTCATGTGGTGGAACTTCGTGGGCCGCACCGACGAGGAGATCCGCCAGGCGCGCGAGGACTGGATGACGGGCGACCGCTTCGGCGAGGTCAAGGGGTACGACGGCGGCCGTCTGGCCGCGCCGGAGGTGCCGGCGACGCAGCTGAAGGCGCGGGGGAGGGTGCGCTGATCCACGGCGCTGTGCTCCCGCCGCCGGGACACGAACGGCGCCGGTACCCGGCAACACGGGGCGACGCCCCTCTCGGTGACGGCCGTGCTCATGGCCAGACGCCGGAGAAGTCGATGCTCCGGGCCCAGTCCGGGTGATCTATCAGAGGGTTGCGGTTGCCCTGTATCTCCGCGATGGCCGCGTTGCGATGCGACTCGTACTCGGTCACGGGCTCGCTGTCGTGCCAGTCCAGGAGGACGGGCAGCCGTTCCTCGGGGAACTCCTGCGGCGTGTCACCGACGGTCTTGGGGTAGCGCAGCAGGAAGTACAAGGTGGCTCTGGCGACGGCCCCCCTGCTGTGCTCCGGCTCGAATCCCGTCTTCTCGCGCATGCCGCACTCCGGCCGTACGGCCTCGCCGAAGCCGGGGAAGTCGGTGTACGGGATGTTGCCGCGGAAGCTGTTGCATTTCGGTTCGCACGCGAACAGATGGTGCAGGTCGCCCCGCATGGGCTCGCGCTTGGCGAACCAGGACTGCGGGACGACGTGCTCGCAGTTGAAGGGCAGTGACGCCTCCAGGGCGTCCAGCTCCGCGGCGAGTTCCGCCGAGCCCGCCGTGCTTTCCCGGAGCAGGAACTCCTGGAGGCCCTTCAGCCGGGCCGCCCCGGCGGTGGCGTCGGCCCTGATGAGTTCCTCCGCGGTGAAGGTCTTGCCGGAGTAGACGCTGCGCAGGAGACGGTCGGGGTGCAGGTCCACCCATGGGTAGACCAACCGTGAAGGGGCGTAGGAGGGGCGGCGTTCGTGGGTCTCCCGCAGCAGCTCGGTCAGCGCGCGACGCAGTGCGTCGCCGTCCGCGCGGTCGTCGACGCTCGCGTAGTAGGCGTCTCGCGCGGCGCGGTCGGCGTTCCGGTCGTAGTAGGCGCGCCGCTCCCCGAGCCGGAGGTTGCGAAGGGCCGCCTGCAGGTCCCGTTCGGCAGCTCCGGCGGCGGAGTCGCCGTCCATCCGTCCTGCCGAGGGGAAGGGGGAGGGAAGGACGACGGCCGCCCCGATCGAGGGCATACCGGCACCGGGCTGACCTCCGGCCGGTTGCTCGGGGGTCGGCAGGCTGACGCCGACGGTGATCCGCAGCGGCACGGTCAGACCCACGACGGCGCCCGGGGCCGACCGTGCCAAGCCGTTCGGCGGTGACGGCGCGAACCCGTCGGCCGCCGGCGGCCTTGCCGCGCCTGCCGAGGCCGCTGTCGCCGCGGCCGTCGTGTGCGGCGCGCCCTCGGCCGGCCTCGGCGTGTCCGCCGACTGGAACAACTCGTCGCGCAACCGGGCCGCGTCCCCGGTCAGTGTGCGTCGGCTCAGCGCTTGCAGTACCCGGCTGATGCGCACGCCTTCGTTGGCCTTCCACGCCAGGCGGTGCTCACCCATCCCCGGCCGCCACACCGTTCCGTCGAGGGCCAGGGGACGGCCGTCGCCGTCGGTCTTCGGCACGGCCGAGTGGTGCAGGGCGACGACCTCCCACTGGTCGTTGAAGACGGGGGATCCCGAGGAGCCGGGCGCGGTGTCGGTCTCGTAGTGGGCGAAGCGGTCCAGCAGGTCGATGATCTGGTTCTCGCGCAGCGCGAGCTGTTTGGGCTCGCCGTTGGGGTGCTGAATGATGTTGACGAATTCCCCGAGGATGACCTTGCCCTGCGTTCCGTCCAGGGGCAGCCAGTTGAAGTCGGCGAGCCGTTCTCCTCGCTGACTGACGTCGGCCACAGCGACCACGGTGAAGTCCAGGTCGCGATCGGTCTCGAAGAACCTCTGGGGCTCCAGTGCGAAGGTCACCGGGACGAGCGGGACACCGTCGAGCCCCGCCTGGAAGTTGAACGAGATGACGGCGCGGCCCGCTTCCTCAGGGCTCCGCAGTACGTGGTTGTTCGTCATCAGGAGCGAGGGCGACACCATGAAACCAGTGCCGTGGTGCACGCCCGCCGGTGCTCTGACGGTCACCCGCCCGATCGACCGGGCGGCCAGATGCCCGCCCTCCAGGAACGCCACCCCGATGAGATTGTTACGTCCCATCAGGCGTTCCAGGCCCAGCACATCGGTGCCGAAGGATTCCGGTGTCAGCGGGAGAGTGCTTCCCGTCGACGCGAGGGGCTCGGTCGGCAGGCGCTCGATCGACGTGGCGAGTGACCAGTCGGCGTTCAGCCGCGCCAGCCGCTTCTTGATCCGATCGGGCTCGTCGGCGTACAGCACGCCCCGGCGCTCGATGGTCCGACGGGTTTTCTCGCGCTGTGCGGCGCGGCTCTCGAAGCGATTCCCGGCTCTCTCCAGCTGCGCCAGATAATCCTTTTCCGCCTCGGAAACGTATTCTGCGGTGGTCATGAACGACTCCGTGGTTCTCGGGCTCCCCCTACCATCATGTGCGCTGGTGTCTCAGAATTCTTCTCGCGTGCCCGTGGTCGCCGATTCAAATGTCACATGGTCAATCAGATGCTTCGCAGAGTCCTGGCGTGACGCCAACATGCCCGCTCAGGCGTGGGATTGAGTACGGATACCCCTGTCCGGCGAATCCCCGGACCCCCGCATGCACGCAATGTTGGATGCGCCTAGCATCAAAGACATGGGAACAGAAAGCGCGTATCACATAGTCGAGACGGGCGACACGTTGTACGAACTTGCCCGAAGGTTCGGCACCACGGTCGAGCGGCTTCAGGCGTGGAACGATATCCGCGACCCGAACGTGATCAAGATCGGCCAACGGGTGATCGTCAGGCAGGATCAGTCCGGTTACGTCCCCTTCCCGGGAGCCGAATGGTTCAAAACGGAACCGAACAGCCCCATCATCAGCCTGATGGGAGCGCGCCTGATCGAAGAGAGGTGCTCGGCATACGGTCAGGGCGGCCCACCGTCTCAGTGGAACACACAGCACCGTGACTCCTACGCCATGTGGCAGCGGAAGCTCGGATACGGGGGCGCGGACGCGGACGGCTGGCCGGGAGCGAAGTCGTGGACCAAGCTCCGGGTCCCGTCTCCCAGTGACGTCTACGCCTAGGCGGAGGGCCGGCCATGGCAGTGACGGACCGCATGCGAGCGGAAGGGCTGAGGCAGGCCGAGGCCGCGGCCGAGCGGTATCGGAGGACGAGCGCCCAGCGCGACAACGTGGAGCGGCAGCTGGACGCCGGGGTGGAGTTCCCGGACTCGCCCGGAGCGATCGCCGTTCGCGCCGCACGGCTCCTCGACCGGCAGGCGGTGCCCACCGCGGCGGCGGTGGAGAGCATCCGCGAGGACCATCTGACCGCGCCCGCCGCGTACGAACGCATCATCGGCATCTCCAAGGAACTGCAGGCGTGGAGCTTCCTGCCGCGCGGCGCACGCGCGGCGCGCACCGTCGCCCGCGTCTCCGCCCGGGAGAACGGTCGCGAGATACCGATCGGCACCGGCTTCCTCGTGTCGCCGCGCCTGCTGATGACCAACCACCACGTCCTGCCCGACGCGACGTCCGCGCAGCAGTGTCTCGTCGAGTTCGACGCCCAGGTCACCATCGACAACACCCCCGGTGTGTCGACCCGACTGGAACTGGATCCCGGCGCCTTCTTCGTCGCGGACAAGCGGCTCGACGTCGCGGTGGTGCTGGTCCGCCCCACCGAGGACGGCCGGCAGCCGGGAGACGTGTTCGGGTGGAACAGGCTCAGCGTCCAGCTCGGCAAGCTCGTGATCGGTGAGCCGGTGAACGTGATCGGCCACCCCAGGGGACGCCTCAAGGAGATCGCCGTCCGCGACAACGCGTTTCAAGTGCGGCTGGACGACTTCATCCACTACAAGACCGACACCGAGCAGGGAAGCTCCGGCTCGCCCGTCTTCAACGACCAGTGGGAAGTGGTGGCTCTGCACCACAGCGGTGTGCCGGAGAAGGACGAGCAGGGCCGCATCCTGCGCCACGACGGCAAGGTGTGGCAGTCCGGTGACGGTGACGACGCCATCGCCTGGATCGCGAACGAAGGCGTACGCGTCAGCTCCCTCCTCAAGCACCTCGCCACGGTGCCGCTGGATCCGGCGCGGCGCGCTCTGCTGGCCGAGATGGGCCTGGAATCCGGACTCCAGGAGACCGCCCCGGCGCCGGTGCCGCAATCGGCCTCCGCGCCGACAGCGGGCTCACCGGAAGCCACCCCCGCCGCCGCTTCGGGAGCCGCGCGCGAGAGCACCGTCGCACGCGTCGGCCTGCGCGCCAGGGAAACCGCCTTCGGCGGCAACCGGCACCTCGTGTTCCTGCACGGCAGGAGCCAGCAGGGCAAGGTCCCCGAGGACCTCCGCCGTGACTGGTCCGCCGGGCTCAACCACGGGCTCACCCGTGCCGGGCTCACACCGATCGACCCGGCGGACGTCTGGTTCCCGTTCTACGGCGACACACTGGTGCCGGGCGTCCCGCACCAAGAAGCCGTCCCCCGCCCGTACGTGGAGATGACGGCCGCCGGCCTCGTGGCGGAGGCGTGTGCGCCCGCCGGTCCGGCCCGGGGCACCTATGAGCAGCTCATCGCCGACGCGGCGGCGAACGCGGGGATGCCCCGTGACGACGAGCTGGCCACCGAGCGGTTCGGCGGCTCGGTGGTCGGGGCGCTGCAACGGCAACTGAGCTGGCTGGCGGCCAAGACCGACGTCGACGAGTGGGTCATCGCCACGAGCCTCCGTGACGTCGCCGCGTACCTCGACGATCCGGAGGTCCGGGACGCGGTCCTGGACGCCGTGCTCGCCTCGGTGCCCACGTCCGGCGAGCTCGTCCTCGTCACCCACAGCCTCGGCACCGTCGTCGGCATGGACCTCATCACCCGGCTCGCCGCGGAGGTCGACATCGCCGTGCTCGTCACGGCCGGCAGCCCTCTCGGGCTGGACGCCGTGTACCGTCGGCTCCTCGTCGGAGGTCCGAAGCGTCCCGAACGGGTCGCCCGCTGGGTCAACGCCTGGTGCCCGACCGACGCCGTCGCCATCGGATGCCCGCTCGGCAGGAGCTGGAAGGGTGAGCTGACCGATCTGGCCGTCGCCAACGCCCGCGACCGGGCGCACCACATCGAGGAGTACCTCACCCACCCGGAGGTCGCCGCCGCGATCGGGAACATCATCGGCGCGGCGTGACGAAACCGGCATGCCCGGCTACTGGGCCTTCCGCTTGGTGCCCGCCGCAGGCATGGGGAGCCAGTCCTCAGCCGGTGGCGGGCTCGCGGGCCCGCGCACGGAGTCCAGAACCATCTGGCCCCGCTTGTCGACGAACTTGGTGAACAGCTCCTGCGAGTACCCGAAGATGATCGCCCAGGCGATGATCTGCGCCGAGGAGTCGAGCGCACTGAGCCCCGGTACGAATCCCCCGCGCATGAGGAGCAGGCCGAGTACAGCGGTGAGGGCGCCCGCCGGCAGTTTCAACGCGGCCAGGGCGACCGGGATCTGATAGGGAGTGGACGTTCCCCTGATCTTCCGCAAGGCCGAAGCCGCTGCGACGCCGGCCGCCACCAGACCGACGACTTCGACGAGGATGTAGTCACCCGATGAGGCGACCGCTCGGAAATTTTCGTCGAGCTCCTGCGATTGAGGCGCCTCATCGCTGCCGGCGGGACAGACCACCGTGTAGTCGACGGGGGAGTTCACCCCGGCGTCCTGCATGGTCTGCGGCGGATTGAAGCACAGGGGCACCGCATCCTTCCACACGGCGGTGAGTACGGCGACACTCACTGCGAGGAGGAACAGGAAGGCGGCCACCCGCAGGACGATGCGCACAAAGCTGCTGGCGCGCAGTTTCTCGCGGAGGGCGACACCGTGGGCGACTTCGACGGCATCGAGGATCTTCACCAGATCCTTGTCCGTCAACGAGTCCGGAACGATCGCCTCGACCGCCAGCCTGCGAGGATCGCCCGCTTCCAGATGTTCCTCGATGTCCGCCCGCAACCCGGGTAGGTAGGGAGCGAACTTGTCCGGGGAGGAGAGGAAGGATCTCAGCCAGAACAAGCGGGCGGCATTGAGGTGAATCTGGGCGGCGGTCACAAGCGACCCGAAAGACGTTCTGCGCTGAAGATCGATTCTCAGGAGATCGTCAGCCTTCTTGAGCTCATTGCACCCGGCTTTCAGGAACGCCTGATCCTCGTCGGTGAGAGGGGTCGCATTCTCCCTCGCCTCCACGAAGGCCCGGACCTTTTCGACGTTCGCACGCCCCTCTTCGTTGAGATCCCAGGAACGCAGCGCGCTCCGCCCCTCACGTTCCCGGCCGAAAGTCAGCAACCTCGTCAAGCGGCTCATGTGTGGAAGTACTCCTGAAGGGGGTGACTGTACTGACGGATCGTCAGCGGGGCGGCCTCGCACGACGCTGACCGGGGCGCGCAGGTCACGGAGGGCGTCCCGCGTCACCGGCAGCGACTGGGTGCCGATCAGGTCGCCCGCGTCCAGGCCGCCCGTTCCGGCGAGGTCGATGTGGACGCGCAGGCCGGAGAGGCCGGCCGGTTCGAAGCCGGTGACCTCCAGCTGCGACAGGCTGCCGCGCGGTGATGCCCGGCCTGCTGGTGTCGACGGCGAACGCGCTGTAGCCGTAGCCGTACGGACCGAGGTCGTTCCCGTCGGTGATGTGCCGCAGGAAATCGTGCTGGTTGCCCGGGGCGATGTCGGTGAAGTCGATGGTGATGAACCGGTCGCGGTCGTTCCGGCTCTGCTCGTGCCACAGCCCGATCTCGTGACCGATCTCGTGACCGATCTCGTGACCGATCTCGTGGCTCGTGTTTCCGGTGGTGCGGTGGGGGCCGAGCGTGATGACCCGCGGGCCATCCTGGCGGCCCACGTGCGACGGGTACCCGTTGCCCGGCACGCAGCGCACGAAGTCCGGGAACTGCGCGGCGTCGGCGGCGGTCCGCTGCCGGAAGCGGTTGCGGGTGCGCGACTCCCCGTGGGCGATCGCGTCCGTCACGCGCTGCTGGTTCGGCAGGGACCGGTCGGTCTCGCAGGACACGGCGGCGTTCGGCCGCCGGAGCCTGGCGCCCGTGATGCCCGGCGACTCCAGCGCGAACGGGGCCGGGCCGGCATCGGTGGCGCGCCCCACGTCCTCGACCGTGCCGAGCACGATGTCACCCAGCGCCATGCCGACCACGGGACCGGACCGGTACTCGTCCTGGCCGTCGCCGCCGGTGTCGGGGTCCGCGCCGCTCGTGGTGCGCCGGCCTCCCGACACGGCCGTCGTCTTGCGCGCTGACGGTGCCGTGCGGGCCGCTGTCTTCTTCGCGCGGCCGGTCGACTCGGAGTGTCTTGCGTTCATCGCTCACCTCAGGTGCGGGGCCTGGGGGCCGGGACGGGGCATGGAGGAGGGGTGTCCCACGGCGCATGTGTTCCACGTGCCGTCGGCCGGCTGACGCCTCCATCCGGGTTGCGTGACCGACGCGGCCGCACCGCACGGCCACCGACGCGGGCGGGTTCGCCCACGGTGCGGAGAGTCGCAGCCCGCGGGCGTGGCGCCGCCCCGCAGGGTCCGGGCGCTGAGCGGGCCTTCGCGCGCGAGGTCAGGCACGTGGAGTCGGCTCTTCTCGGCACGGTCGAACAGCGGTTGATATTTGAATAACCATTACCTTGTTTTGCTCTCCCTTGTTCAGAGCTTGTCTCTGTGCCGGCCGACGGGGCCCAAGAGTGGAGGCCGGCACCCGCGGGTGCCCGAGCCCCGTGATCCAGCCGACCTTCCCGAGGTGGAAACAAGCATGCCCTCCCGTCTCATACGTATGGCCGCGATCGCCGTGCTCACCACCCTCACCGCACTCACGGCCACGTCCTGCGCCGACGGGGGCGGTGGCGGTGGTGGTGGCGCGGACGCGAAGACCTCACCGGCCGCGGCCGCCTCGCCGCACTCCGACGGAAAGGGCGGGAAGGCCGAGAAGAAGGAGGGCGTCCACTGGGGCTACGAGGGGGCCGAGGCTCCGATGAACTGGGCCTCCCTCGCCGAGGACTTCGAGGCGTGCGAGGCAGGGCACGAGCAGTCCCCGATCGACCTGGCCGACGCCAAGGCGGCCGAGGCCCCGGCCGACAAGGCGATCACGATCGACTACGAGCCCGTCACGGCGGAACTCGTGAACAACGGCCACACCGTCCAGGCGAACGTCTCCGCCGGCGGCGGAATCGTCGTCGACGGCACCTCCTACGACCTCAAGCAGTTCCACTTCCACCTCCCCAGCGAGCACACGGAGGAGGGCAGGCACACCGCGATGGAGCTGCACTTCGTGCACGCCGACAAGAACGGCGGACTCGCCGTCGTGGGCGTGCTGATGGACGAGAAGGCCGGCGCCTCCGCCTTCGCGGACCTCTTCAAGAAGCTGCCGCCGAAGGAAGGCGCCCCGGTGAAGATCACTCAGGCCTTCGACCTCACCGCGTTCCTGCCCGGGGACCGCGACCAGTACCGGTATGGGGGTTCGCTGACGACCCCGCCCTGCACCGAGGGCGTCAAATGGACCGTACTCAAGGACCCGGTCCGGGTCGCCCCGGCCGAGGTCGCCGCGTACAAGGCGATGTTCCCGAAGGGCAACCGGCCGACCCAGCCGCTGAACGAGCGCAAGCTCACCGTCGTCGACAAGTAGCCGGCCGCGGGCGCCGCTGTCCCCCGCACCCTGGGCATGGACACGGGGACTGTAAAACGATCGGCTCTGGCCCGTAGTCGGTGGTGACTCCGGGTAGCTGCCCTTGATCATGATCTCGTGATGGATGCCAACTACCTTATGCGGACGGTGTTTTCCGGGCTGTCCGCACTGGTTGTCGAGGACGTGACGGACGGCGGTGACGCGGTCGTGCTCACGGCTCGCACTCGGGATGTGGCGGTGCCCTGTCCGGTCTGCGGGATACCGACGGCGAAGGTGCACGGCTATCACCGCCGGTCACTGGCCGACGTGCCGGTCGACGGCCGCCCGGTCGTCGTGCGCCTGCGTGTGCGGCGGCTGGTCTGTCCGGTCCTGGGCTGTCGGCGGCAGACCTTCCGCGAGCAGATTCCCGGCCTGCTGGAGCGTCATCAGCGCCGCACGGTGCGGCTCGCCTGGCAGATATCCCAGGTGGCACGGGAGTTATGCGGCCGGGCGGCCGCACGCCTCGGGGGTCTGCTGGCCATACCCGTCTCACGCAGCACCACGCTGCGTCATCTGCGACGCTTGCCGTTGCCGCGGCAGGCGGTCCCGCGGGTGATCGGCGTGGACGATTTCGCTCTGCGTCGCCGCCACCGCTACGCCACGATCATCACGGATGCCGAGACCGGCAGGCGCGTCGCGGTCCTGCCCGACCGCGAGGCCGCCACACTGGAGTCCTGGCTGAGCGAACATGCCGGGATCGAGGTCGTCTGCCGGGACGGCTCGGCCACCTATGCCGAAGCAGTCCGCCGGGCTCTGCCCAATGCGGTGCAGGTCAGTGACCGATGGCACCTCTGGCGGAACCTCTGTGACAAGGTCCAGCTCGAAGTCCGCGCGCATGCCGGCTGCTGGGCCACCATCAACCCGCCCCGTCCCGGCGGAGTGCGTGAGCAGACCACTCGCGAGCGCTGGAACAAGGTCCACGACCTCCTCGGCCAGGGCGTCGGCCTGCTCGACTGCTCCCGCCGCCTGGGCGTGGCTCTGAACACCGTCAAACGCTACGCCCGCATGCCCGAACCCCAGGCCCTGCGCATCGCGCCCGCCTACCGGCCCACCCTCGTCGACCCCTACCGCGACCACCTGCGCCGTCGTCGAGCTGAGGAGCCGGCCGTCCCGGTCACCCACCCCCTCGAAGAGATCCGGGAACTGGGCTACACCGGCAGCGCGAACCTGCTGGTCCGCTACCTCAACCAGGGTCGCGCCGAAGGCGACCGCCCCGTCACCACCCCGCGCCACGCCAGCCGGCTCCTGCTCACCGACCCCGAGAATCTGCGCCCGAAGGAAACGACCCTGCTGGAGGAGATCGCCGCGGCCTGCCCGGAAATGACCGCGCTCGCCGGTCTCGTACACGGTTTCGCTGCCCTGCTGAAACCGGCCGAGGGCAACGACGTGAAACTCACCGAGTGGATCGCCACCGCCCGCGCTGGCGCACTGCCCCACCTGCACAGTTTCACCAGCGGCCTCGAAATCGACCGGGCCGCCGTCGACGCCGGCCTCACCCTGCCGTACCACAACGGCCGCACCGAGGGCGTCAACACTCGCACCAAGAGGATCATGAGACAGATGCACGGACGCGCCGGATTCGACCTCCTCCGCCACCGCATCCTCCTGCCCTGATGGCTACCCGGAGTCACCACCGACTACGGGCCAGAGCCGCTCGTTTGACAGACCCCCTCTCGGCGTACCTGTCGCGGCCGACCACCGTCGACGAGGTCAACGAGGCGTTCGCCGAGGCGGCGGCCGGACCGCTGGCCGGGGTGCTGCGCTACACGGACGCCCCCATCGTCTCCAGCGACATCGTCGGCGACCCGGCGTCCTATGTCTTCGACTCCCGGCTGACCACGGTGACGGGCGACGGCCGCCACGTGAAGGTGTTCGGCTGGTACGACAACGAGTCCGGCTTCTCGCACCGGGTCGTCGACGTCGTACGCCTGCTGGGTGCGCGGGCCTGAGCGCCCTTCCCTCGTCCACCGCCTCGGCCGTGCCGCCGCCAGTGCTCCGAAGCACCGCGCGAGGCACGGCCGAGGCGGTTTCGTCCCCAGGGCTCGCGGTCGGTCGCGGTCAGTCGGTGACGCGCCAGGCGACGCCCCGGCCCGCACCGAACTCGCGCGAGAGGAGTGTCGCCACCTCGCGTACGGCCACGGCGTGCCGCTGCCGGTCGGCCTCGCTCAGGAGCCGCTCGACGGGCCCGACGATGCCGATCGCACCCACCGGTTCGCCGTACCGGTCGAACACGGGCGAGGCGATGCCGGCCTCTCCCAGCGCGCTCTCCTGGTCCTCCAGTGCGTATCCCGTCTGCCGGGTCTCCGCCAACTGGTCGGCGAGTACGGCGGGTTCGACCACGCTCTTCCCCGTCAGCCGGGCCAGGGGGCCGGCCAGGATCTCCTTCTGCCGCTGCTGCGGCAGGAACGCCACGAGGGACTTGCCGAGCGCGCAGGTGTTCCAGGGGATCGTGGCGCCCAGTTCCAGGATCTGCACGCCGCTGCCGTGCCGGAAGGCATGGTGGACGACGAACATGTGCCGGTCGTCGTCCAGCACCGCCACCCAGACCGCCTCGCCGGAGCGCTCGGCCAAGGTCTCCGCCCAGGCGACCGACCGGGACCGCAATTCCTGCGTCTCCAGGTACGAATTGCCGAGGCGGAGCAGGGCGGGCCCGAGGAGGTACTTGTTGGTCTCCTTCTCCTGGCGCACCAGGCCCTCGGCCTCGAGGGTGCGCAGCAGCGCGTGCACAGACGGTTTCGAGGCGCCGACACGCTCAGCGAGTTCCGTGACGCCCAGACGGGGGCCCGACGTCGACAGTTCCCGCAGGATGCGTGCCGCGCGCTGAACGGACTGCACCATGTCTCTTACTCACATTCAGTATTGCTGAGCACCGTTCAGAGAACATGGCACTACTACCGGAGAATTGACCCATCCGTTCCGGTCCACGCGGTGATCGTGAAGCTCGCCGGGCCCGGGGCGCGGAGGTCCGCCCTCCCTCCGGTGACGTGAGACCGCCCACCCGGCAGGGGGAGCCGGCCCCGGGTCCGTACCGCGCGCCGCGAGGCGGCCGTCGTGGCACCGGGACGCCGCCGTGGCACCGGCAGAAACGAGAAGCGTCACAGCGCCTTTCCGGCAGGCTCGTGAAAAGGACCGAAGAAAGCCGAAGGCCGGTGGTCTGCGAGACGCGAACCGCAGGCGAGAGAAATGTGCGCTGGGCGAGCCATGGGCATGACGCGCGGACTCTGTTGTGCGACGCGACCGGCCGAGCGTCGCCGACAGCCCCGAGCGGGCCGGGGGCGGATTCCGTAAAAGAAAAAAGTGAAGGGAACCGGCCGGATGGGTCGGTTCCCTTCACTTCATCGTGAGCGGCTCCCGGGCCGCTGGGGAATCAGGTGGTGTAACCGGAGTTGAGGTCGACGTACCCCTCGGTCAGGTCGCATCCGTACACGGTGAACTCGCCGTCCGCGATGCCGAGATCGACGCGGATGACGATCTCGTCCCCGGAGAGGTAGGCGCGGGCGCGCTCCAGCATGGCGTCGTCCGGCTCCTCGGGGAACATCTCCAGCTCGCCGTAGTGGATGCTCACCCGGACCGGCTCGATGTCGACCTCGTCCTCGAGCTTGCCGATGGCCATCGCCACGCGTCCCCAGTTGGGGTCCGCGCCGTGCACCGAGGTCTTCACCAGCGGGGAGTTCACCACGGCCTTGCCCACCCGCTTCGCCTGGGCCGTGTCGCGGGCGCCGGTGACCCGTACCTCAAGGAGTTTGGTGGCGCCCTCGCCGTCCGAGGCGATGTTCCGGACCAGCGACAGCGCGGCCTGGTACAGCACCTCCTCGAACTCCGCCTCGTCCACCGGCCCCGCCTGCCCGTTGGCGAACACGGCCGCGGTGTCGCTGGTCGAGGTGTCGGTGTCGATGCTGAGCGCGTTGAACGTCTTGTCGATCACCCGACGGAAGACGGCGTCCAGCCGCTCGGCTTCGAGTTCGGCGTCGGTGAAGAAGAAGGTCAGCAGCGTCGCCATGTTGGGCTCGATCATGCCGACGCCCTTCGCGATGCCCACGACGACGGCGTCACCGCACCGCAGGCGTACGGACTTGGCGCGGGTGTCCGTGGTCATGATGGCGGCGGCCGCCGCCTCGAAGTCGGCGGGCGGCAGGGGCGTCGGCATCTTGGCGATGCCCTCGCGAATGCTCTCGATGGGGTAGGGCCGCCCGATCACGCCCGTCGAACCGATGACCAGTTCCTCGGGCAGGACCCCGGCCTTCTCCGCGGTGAGCCTGCGCACCTCCTCGGCGTGCGCCGCGCCGACCTTCCCGGTCGCCACATTGGCGTTGCGGGAGATGACCACCATGCCCCGGCTCCGCTGCAGGGCGGCGTCGTCACGGCTGAGGACGACGCTCGGGCCGGCGAAGCGCGACTTGGTGAAGACGGCCGCGGAGACGGCCGGGACCTCCGACACCACCACGGTGTAGTCGTGCGCGGTGTCCTTCAGTCCCATGTTGGCGCTGTACGAGCGAAACCCTCGAGGCACTTCCAGGCCCATGGCCGATCACCTTTCACTCAGACTCTGGCTGCATCAAAATGTCATGAGCAGCATACTTAAACTTTTGAGGCGGGCGGCGTCGGCGGGCGACGAGTTCCGCCCCCGCCCCCTCTCGTCGCCGTGGGTCAGTCGAGCCAGCCCCGGGCCATCGCCCGGGCACCGGCCTGGAAGCGGCTGTCGGCCTCCAGTCGGTCCATCACGTCGGTCATCAGCCGGCGCAGCGTGCGCGAGGACACGCCCAGGGACCGCGCGATCGCCACGTCCTTGAGCCCCTCGGCGAGCATCCGGACCAGCGCCCGCTCCCGCTCGTCGAGTTCGGCGTCGGCCGCGCCCGAAGGCTCCTGGGAGCCCCGGGACACCGGTTCGTCGAGGGGTGGCACCACGGCTCCGTGCACCCAGCAGTGCTCGAACATCTGCAGGAGGACGTGGACGACCTCCGGGCCCTTGAACTCCAGTGCGGCGAAACGGCCTTCGCGGGGCGGCGTGGAGGCGTAGCCGAGCACCCCGTCCACCACGATCAGCCTGAGGGGCAGCACGGAGGCGACGCGCACCTCGGCACCCGCTTCCTGCAGGTGCCGCAGATGGGCCCGCCCGTAGGGGATGCGGAGCATGCAGTCCAGGTGGATCGAGCGCATGGCCACACCGCGCTTGAGGGCCTGGTGGTTCCGCTCCATGCTCTCCGTGAGCATGTTGGCCGACAGCGGCACGCCCGGATGCATGCTGAGGACCTCCTTGCGGGCCCGGACGGCGGCGCTCTCCAGCGCGGAGACCACCTCGCCCTCGCCTTCCAGGAGGGTCACCCCGATGCCCCCTCGGCCGGCCACCTGCATGGCCATCAGGTTCTCGCTGAGTGCGGCGAGAATGCTCTTCTTCCGCCGCAGCTCGTCGAGGCGCCGCCGGAGCGACTCCTCCTCCCGTTCGAGGATCCGGGCGAGGGCGACCTCGGGCGCCACCGGCACGGGCACCGGGTGCGCGGGGCTCGACCGCACCAGGCCGTGGTCGGCCAACAGGTCCATCGCGGAGCCGAGTTCCTCGGCTTCGGCCTGGATCTGTTCCTGCGCGTGCCGCAGGGTGGATCCCGGTGCGGCGACCAGGAAACGGAACAGCTCCTGGACGACGTCAGCCTCCTCGGCCATACGTCGACACCCCCCTGTTGAGTGACCGGCCTGACAGCGACGACCTCGATCCCCGCATAGGCATGCATCCAACCGCATGGCCGGAAGGTGAGTGTCGCGAAGTGGACACGTGTACTTAGGGATGATTTGTGGAGATTGGGCGTGTCGGGCGTTGTGCGGCCTGAGGATCCTTCGGTGAGTGCGGCTTTCCCTGCAGATCCTTCGACTCCGAGGCTTCGTTCTCTCAGTTTCTGAACGTCCAACATCTGAGACGAAAACGTCCATGTCCACTTTCCGTCATGTCCGCTCGCGGACAGCCGTCAGCTCTGTACCGGCACCCGGCGCCTGACCATGCTGAGGTTTCGGCCGGGGCGATGCAGACCTCCCTGGCTGGAGATCGTCCTTCATGGGGGAGTCACATCACATGAACACGCGCCACATGACCATCCGTTCGAACCGGATCCCGCTCTCCCGCAGGGTGGCCTCTCTCGCGGTCTCCGTCGGCGCCGCGGCAGGACTGGCGGCCGCCGGGCCGGCCGAGCTCGCGCCGTCCGCGCCCCACCTCGCGGCGGCCCATCAGCAGACGGAATTCACGTCGGATAAGGACGACTTCGCCTGGGGCTGAGACGCGCCCGTCCGTCGACCGCGTGACGGTCGTCAGCCGGACCCGCGGCGGGGTCGAAAAGAATCCGATCTTCATAAAGGACTGTTGGGTGTCATTGATCAGCACTGTGCCGGCGAGCATGGAATGCGAGCTGCTGCCCGAAGGGGTCGCCCTCGTCGAGTTCTCGCAGGCGCATGAGCAGAATCCGTTCAGCAGGGCGCGCATGCGCGAACTGACCCAGCTCATGCTCGACCTGGACGGCAACGACGACGTCGCCTGCGTCGTCCTCTACGGCGGGCCGGGCCGGTCCTTCGGCGCCGGAGGCGACTTCAACGAGGTGTCGGAGTTCCACGGCGGCGACGAGGTCGACGCGTGGATCGACGACATCACCACGCTGTACAGCACCATCGCCGGCATCTCCAAGCCGGTGGTGGCCGCCATCGACGGCTATGCGATAGGCGTAGGGCTGCAGATCGCCCTCTGCTGCGACCTGCGCATCGGCAGCAGCTCGGCCAAGCTCGTGATGCCGGAGTTCCGCGTCGGGATCGCCTGCAACTTCGGCGGCTACATGCTGGAGGCGGTGGTCGGCCGCAGCGTCATGCAGGACATGCTCTACACCTGCGACGAGTGGCCGGCCGAGCGCGCGCTCCAGGACCGGCTCCTGCACGAGGTGACCGCGCCCGAGGAGCTGCTGGACCGGACCTTCGACCGGGCGCGCCGCATCGCCGGCTACACGAAGGCCGCCGTGCAGTCGACCCGTTCGCGGGTGAACGGCCCCTTCGTACGAGGTCTGCAGCGGGTGCGCGAGGAGGGCAAGCGGTCCCACCGCACGGCCTTCTCCGCCGGCGAGGCGCAGCAGCGCATGAAGCGCATCATCGGGAAGGACTGACCACCACCCTCCTGGTCGGCCGCGCGCAGGACCGTCTCTACCGCAGCCGAGAGAGCCCGCAGACGAGAGACCGTAGCCGAGAAGGACCGCAGACGAGAGAGACCGCAGCCGAGAAGGACCGCATACCAGAGACCACCGCTTCGACCGAAGCGGCGGTCTCTCTCGTCATGTCCCGGTCCGGGGCGGGCGGACCTCCCGGGCCCGGTCCCGGGACAGCGCCGCACCGTCCGGTCCCGGCAGGTGCAGGACCCGCGCCGACCTCTCGGCGGCCGTGCCCGTCCGGACCCGGAGGGCGCGCCGGGAGAGGAGCTTCCTCCAGCCGCGGGCTTCCCCCGCGAGGGGTTCGGGACGGGAGCCGGCCGGGAGGAGCCGGCCGGGCCCGCTGTCGGGCTCGTCACGGCGGCGCCAGTCCTCGCCGATGGCCTCCAGGTGGCCCAGGGTGAGGCCCGCGGCGGCCAGCTCGCGGATCCGGTCCTCCCCGGCGACCGCGCGCAGGAGCTCCACCATGTCGCCGCCGGACCTCCCCGGCAGGTCGGCGGGGAGCGACCGCCAGGGGGGCAGTGTGAGGACCAGTCCGTTGAACTCGTAACGGACGGTGTCGGGGAGGGAGCGGGCGGGCCGCGCGGCGAGCGTGTCGACCGGAACCGTCACGGGCCCGGCGTCCTCTTCACGGGCGGTGGATCCGCTTCTCCGGATCATTCCGCTCGACGGCGGCAGGATGGGATCGGTGGCGGGCACGGGAACCTCCAAGGGCTGAGGGGACGGGCGACGACGTGCCGAGGATCAGTTCCAGGCGAGCAGGACGACGCTGCCCACGGCCAGGGCCACTCCGAGGTGCTGGATCCCCCGGATGCGCTCCTTGAGCACCGCCCGCGCCAGCAGCACGGTGCTGATCGGGTACAACGACGCCAGCAGCCCGATGATCGCCAGGCTTCCGTCCCTGACCGCGATGAGGAAGAGCGCGCTCGACCCCATGTCGAGCACACCGGAGAGCAGGGCGAGCCGGGCGGGCCGGCCGGACAGCCTCGGTGAGGTGCGGCGGACCACGACGACCAGCAGCAGGATCGCGGTGAGCGAGGCACAGCGGGCCCACACCAGGGGCCACAGGCTCGTGTCGCTCGGCGTGCGGGCCAGGAAGACGAAGAAGGCGCCGAACCCGGCACCGGCGAGCAGGGCCAGGCCGAGGCTGCGCAGCGACGCGCGCCGGTCGACCGTCCCCTCCGCCCCGTCTCCGCTCAGCGAGACGAGCAGGACGGCGGCGAGGGCGCACACGACGCCGAGTACGGCCACGGCGGTGAGCCGGTCGCCCGTCAGGACGCCGGCGAGGACGGGCAACGCGGCCGCGGCGGCCGCGGTGGTCGGAGCGACCAGGCTCATCACGCCGCCGGCCAGCGCCCGGTAGAGCAGCACGGCCCCCGCGCTTCCGCACAGACCGGCGAGTGAGCCCCACAGGACCTCGTGCCAGCTGCTGCCCGACGGGGAGAGCAGACCGACGAGGACGAGCGCGGTGGCCAGCCCGGCGGTGTTCGACCAGACGACCACGACGACGGCTCGGGCCTGTTTGGCCGCGAGTCCGCCGACGAAATCGCCCGCGCCGAGCACCATCGCCGAGGCGAGGGCCAGGAACAGGTTCACCAGGAACTCCTTGGGAGAGAAAGCCCGGGGAGGCCCGCGGACGGGCCTCCCCGGGGAACGGGTCGGAAGACGGTCACGGGTGGCTGGTCAGATAGCCGCCCATGCTCCGGAAGAAGTCGACGCCCCGGTGCTCGACGCCGTCGTCCGTGCGGACCCGCTCCACGACCACCCCGTACTCCGAACCGCCGCGTGCGCCGGGGCCGCAGACGATCGCCACGCCCTCGCCCTCCGGGCGGAAGACCCGGCCGACGGTACCGCCGAGTCGGGCGGACGACACCGAGGCGGCCAGGACGCGGATGCGTTCCCCCTTGTAGTACGCGAAGGCGTTGGGGTACGGGTCGACCTGGGCCCTGGTCAGGTTGACGATGTCCCTCGCGGGCCAGGTCCAGTCGATCCGGCTGTCCTCGATGGACCGCTTGTGGAAGAAGGTGGCCTGCGCCGGGTCCTGCGGGGTCCAGTCGGTGCGCCCGGACCCGATCAGCTCCAGCGACTCCAGGACCGCCGGGGCGAACAGGTCGATGGTCTTGTGGAAGAGGTCCGTGACGGTGTCCTTGTCGGCCACGGCCACGCGCTTCTGGACCACGATGTCACCGAGGTCGAAGTCCTCGTTCATGAAGTGGACGGTGACGCCGACCTCGGGCTCGCCGTTGACGAGCGCCCAGTTGAGCGGCGCGAAGCCGCCGTAGCGGGGCAGCAGGGCGTCATGGACGTTGATGGCGCCGTGGGTGGCGAGGGCGTAGATCTCCGGAGCGACCCAGGTGCGCCAGTCCGAGGAGACCAGCAGGTCGGGCCGGAGCTCCCGCAGGCGCTCGGCCACCTCCTCGTCGTTGGCGTACTTGCGGACCAGGACGGGTATGCCGTGCCGTTCGGCCATGCCGGCGACGGAGTCGTTCCAGATGGTCTCGTAGGCGTGGTTGCTCGCCGGGTGGGTGATGACGAGCGGGACCTCGTGTTCGGACTCCAGCAGGGCTTCCAGGACTCGGGTGCCCCAGGTCTGGTAGCCCATGAAGACGACGCGCATGGATGCTGCCTTTCCGGTCACGGCCGCGTGAGCGGCAGGGACCATACGTAGGCGAAGCCGGCGCCCGCCTTGTGGTCGAAGGTGTCGCCCGCCTCGTAGGTGGCGAGCGCACCGCTGTAGCGGGAGTTCGGGGACCTGCGGCTGACCACCGTGCAGGAGCCCTTGTAGAGCTCCATGGTGATCTCGCCGTTGACCTGCGGCTGCAGGGTGGCGACGAAGCCGTCGAGGGCACGGCGCAGGTCGGAGAACCAGTAGCCGTAGTAGGCGAGTTCGGCGTAGCGCAGCGCGAGCGACTGCTTGTGATGCAGCGTCTCGCGGTCCAGGACGACGGCCTCCAGCTCCTCGTGCGCGGCCATCAGCACGGTCGCGGCGGGAGCCTCGTAGATGCCGCGGGTCTTGAAGCCGACGATGCGGCTCTCGACGATGTCGACGCGGCCCACGCCGTGGCGCGCGGCCACGGTGTTCAGACGGCCCACCAGCTCGGTCAGCTCCAGCTTCTCGCCGTCGAGGGCGACCGGCACGCCGCCCTCGAAGCCGACGGTGATCCGCTCGGCCCGGTCCGGGGCCGACTTGGGATCGGCCGTGAGCTGCCACGCCCGGGCCGGCGGGGCCTGCTCGACGTCGTCGAGCTCGCCGCACTCGATGCTGGTTCCCCAGATGTTGGTGTCGATGCTGTAGGGGTTCTCCTTGGTGACCGACACCTCGATGCCGTGTTCCCGGGCGTAGGCGATCTCGGACTCCCGGGTGGTCAGCTCCCAGTCGATGACCGGGGCGAGCACCTTCAGGCCGGGGTCGAGCGCGGTCACGCTGGTGTGGAAGCGCACCTGGTCGTTGCCCTTGCCGGTGGCGCCGTGGGCGACGGCGTCCGCGCCCTCCGCGTGCGCGATCTCGACCATGCGCTGGGCGATCAGCGGCCGCGAGAGCGGAGCGGCCACCAGGTACTTGTTCTCGTAACGGGCGTGCGCCTGCAGGGCGGGGAGGGCGAAGTCCCGCAGGTAGCGCTCGGAGAGCGGCTCCATGTAGACCTTCGAGGCGCCGGTGCGCAGGGCCCGGTCCCGGACGGCCTCCAGCGATTCCAGCTGACCGATGTCCGCGCAGAAGGCGATGACCTCGGCGTCGTACTTCTCCTTGAGCCAGTGCAGGGCCACGGAGGTGTCGAGCCCTCCGGAGTAGGCGAGCACGATCTTCATGCGTTCTCCAGGGTGCGATGACGGGCTGGGGACGGTGCCTGAGGGGTCACGCGGCCAGTTCGGCGAGGACGGCGTCGAGGACCTTGGCGGTCTCCGCCCCGCCGGCGACCTCGCGGGCGGCCCGCAGCGTGGCCTCGTGGGCGGTCCGGAGCTTCTGGCGTGCCGAGTCCAGCCACTCCGCGTGGCCCTCGACGGCGTTCCGCAGCTCGGCGCGGACGGCCTCGACGCTCTGCGGGGAGGTTCCGCCGGGGCTGGTGTAACTGGTCACCGCGGTGCGGGGGGCGAAGATGTGGGCCAGCACCGACTCCTCGACCGGGTGGCCGAGTTCGGCCAGGATCCGCGCGCCGGCGACGGTGTCCCGGAGCGTCGCGCCCTCCTTGATCAGAGTCGAGACGAGCGTGCCGGTGATGTGGTGGGCCTCCCGGAAGGGGATGCCGTGGTCGGAGACCAGGTAGTTGGCCAGCTCGGTGGCGGTGGAGAAGTTGTCCCAGCAGAGGTTCTCGCCGCGCTCGCCGTCGAACCGGAGCCCGCGGGCCTGGCCGGCGACGATGCGCAGGGTCGACAGGTAGGTGTCGATGGCGTTCCACAGGTACGGCTTGTCGTCCTGGAGGTCGCAGCTGTACCCGAGGGTCACGCCCTTGGCCATGGTGAGCAGCTGGACGAGGGTGCCGACGGTACGGCCGGACCGGCCGCGGGTCAGCTCGGCGACGACCGGGTTCTTCTTCTGCGGCATGATCGAGCTGCCGGTGGCGTACGCGTCGGACACCTCGACCAGGCTGTACTCGTGGCCGCTCCACATCACGATCTCCTCGGCCATGCGGGAGAGGTTGTTCCCTCCGAGCGCGAAGGCCGAGGCGGTCTCGATGAGGTAGTCGCGCGCGCTGGTGGCATCGAGGGCGTGGCTCAGGACGCCGCCGAATCCGAGCAGGCGGGCGGTGGTCTCCCGGTCGAGCGGGAAGGAGGTGCCGGCCAGCGCGCAGGCGCCGAGCGGCGACTCGTCCGTCCGCTCGAAGGCGCCGCGCAGCCGCCGGACGTCGCGGAGCAGCAGGCTGGCGTGCGCGGTCTTCCAGAAGCCGACGGAGACGGGCTGCGCGGCCTGGCTGTGGGTGTATCCCGGCAGGATCGACAGCAGCTCCTCCTCCGGGAAGGAGAGGAGCTCCTCGATCAGGGCCAGGTTGGCGGCGACCGCGTCGAGCTGGACGCGTCGCAGGTACATGCGGGCGTCGGTGGAGACCTGGTCGTTGCGGGACCGTGCGGTGTGCATGTGGCCCCCGACCTCGCGACCGAGGTCCTCGATGACCATCTGCTCGATGTTGAAGTGGACGTCCTCGAGTTCCGGACGCAGTGTCAGCTCACCGCGCTCGTGCCGCTCCCACAGCTTCAGCAGCGAACCGAGGATCGCGCTCGCGGTCTCCTCGGGAATGACGCCCTGCCGCCCGAGCATCAGCACGTGCGCCATGTCCTGCCAGAGATCGGCGAAGACGAGCCGGACATCGACATCCGTCGTGAGCGTGTAGTCGAGGACATCGGGCGTGATGTCCTCGTCGAAGCGGCCGCCCCACAACTTGTCGGTCATCTGAATACTTCCTTCGATCTGGCGCGATTCCAGCCGCGTTTTCTGTCTGTCGATATCGGATTCGATCATCAGAGGACGTCCGAGCGGCTGTCCACGGTCATCGACTGGCCGCGTAGGGACGTGTCCGGAGATGGCCAGCCGCGGCACGCGAAAGCGGAAAGCCCCCGACCCGCGGCGTTGCCCAACCGCCCTCTTCCCCAAGGACTTTCCGCCCCTCCGCCCGCATGTCTCGACATGTGAAACGGTCTTGTCCGGTCGAACTCTCTGTGATTTCGTCACGTTGCTCGCCGAGCGGACGTCGAAGTCGCCGGCGATTATCCGGGCACCGCCCTCGAAGTGGATTCACGTTCCACCGCCACCTGTTCTCGCCCGCACATTCCCGCTCGCATTTTCCGCGCGCGGCGTTCGCGATCCGCCGAGCGGAAAAGAACGAAAACCCCCGATCCCGGAGGAAGCCCACCGTGTCCCAGCCAGCCCCGGCGGCCGGCGCCGAGAACGCCCCCGAAGACCACGGCGAGTTGTACGGGGCCTTCCGGACCGTCGCCCTCTCGGCACCGCACGCGCCCGCGGTCGTCGACCGCGACGGCACCGTCTCCTCGTACGCGACGCTGCTCGACGCGGTGGAGACCGCCGCCGGGCGCCTGGCGGCGGAACTCGACGGGGACGACGTCCTGGGGCTCGCCGCCGGGTCCCCGGTCGCCTTCGTCGCCCTCTACCTGGCCGCGGCGAAGCTCGGCGTGGTCACGGTCCTCCTCGACAGCCGGCTCTCCGAGCGGGAGAGGGAGCGCGCCTGCGCCCGTTTCGACGTCACCCGGCTGGCCGTGGACGCTCCCGGTCCCGCCGGCGGGGCCTCGTTCCGCCTCGTACCGTCGCCCGGCGCCGAGTCGCGCCGCGCGAGGTCCGACAGCGGTTACGAGGCCGGGGACTTCGTCGTGCACTGCACGTCCGGTTCGACGGGTGAGCCCAAGGGCATCGTGATGAGCCAGGCGGCGATCGCGGCCAGGGTCCGGCTGTGGAGCGGCGACCTGGAACTCGGCCCGTCGGACGTGGTGCTGTGCGCGCTGCCGCTGTCGCACTGCCACGGCATCGACATCCTGACGCTGCCGGGGCTCCTGACCGGCGCGACCGTGGTGTTCGCCGAGGGCTCCCGGTCGACGGGGCGAGGACTCGCCCGCCTCATCGAGGCGAGGAAGGTCACGGTGATGAGCGGACTGCCGCTCATGTACCAGATGCTCGTCTCCGCGCACCGGGTGCCGGCGACGGCGCTCCGCACGCTCCGGCTGGCCATCGCCGGCAGCGCGCCGCTGGGGACGAGCACCCAGGAGGCGTTCCTGGAGCGGTACGGCCTGCCCCTGCGACAGGTCTACGGCCTGTCGGAGATCGGCGCCATCTGCTTCGACAGGACGTACGTCGGCAAGGGCTCCATCGGCAGGCCGATCAGCGGAGTGGAACACCGGCTGGAACCGGTGCCGGCCGGGGACGCCGGGACACCGGTCGTCCACGAGCTCCACGTGCGCGGTCCCGCCCTGGCCCGCGGCTACCACCGCGACCCCGCCGCGACCGCGGAGATGTTCGTGGACGGCTGGCTGCGGACCCAGGACCTCGTCCGGGCGGAGCCGGACGGCTGGTACGTCCTCGGCCGCCGCTCGGGCTTCATCAACGTCGCCGGACACAAGGTCGGACCGCTGGAGGTCGAGGCCGCGCTGCGCGAGTGCCCCGGCGTCCTGGAGTGCGCCGTGGTCGGCGTCCCCGACGCGGGAACCACCGAACGGGTCGCCGCCCTGCTCGTCACCGGCCCCGGGTTCGATCCGGACGCGGTACGCAGGCGGCTCGGCGAGCGCCTGCTCTCCCCCCAGCTGCCCCAGCGGTACGAGTTCGCCGAGGCACTGCCGCGTACACCGCTAGGCAAGACCGACTACGCCGCCGTCAGGCAGCTCATGAACACCGGGAAGAGGGACGGAACATGACCAGGGGCCCGATCGGGGAGAGCTTCCTCCCGGACGCGCCGGACCGGCTCGACGGCGTGGCCGACGGGGTGTACGCCGCGCTGGCGGCGGGCACGCCGATGGACCACGAGCAGGACGCGGGCGCCGTCTTCGCGCTCCTGAAGCGGACCCGCGCGACCACGATGCTCGTCCCCGCCTCCTGCGGCGGCAAGGGGACCTCGGCCCAGGACGCGGTGCGCTTCCAGGTGGCGCTGGGCTCGATGGCCCCGTCCGCGGCCATCGCGACGACCATGCACCACTACAAGATCGCCGCGCTCGGCCAGGTGGCGGACTCCGGCGACGAGGGCGCCGCGACGATCCTCAAGGGCATCGCCCACGAGGCCCGGCTCGTCGCCTCCGGCGGCGCCGAGTCGACCCCCGGCCGGGACCTGCGGAGCCTGGGCAGCCAGGCCGTGCGCGACGCCGCCGGATACCGCGTCAGCGGCCTGAAGCGGCCGTGCTCCCTGTCCCGCAGCATGGACGTGCTGTCGCTGATGGTCGAACTGCGCGCGCCGGACGGCACACCCGAGGGATACGCGCAGGCGTTCGTGGACGCCGGTGCCGACGGCGTGGAGCGCGAACCGTTCTGGACCAGTCCGCTCTTCCTCGCGGCGGAGAGCCACGCCGTACGTCTGTCGGACGTCCCGGTGCCGCCGGAGCAGGTCTTCCCCCTGCGGGGCGAGACCGGCCGGCGCTTCGCCACCGACTGCTACAGCTGGTTCCAGCTGCTGATCAGCGCCTCGTACCTCGGGATCGCCTGCTGCCTCGCGGCGGCCACCCCCCGGGACCGTCGGCCGGAGGCGCGCGGCTGGACCGCCGCGGCGGCGGAGCTCCGCGAGCTGGAGGCCGGCCTGCTCGACGCGGCACGCGCGATCGACACCGGCGCCCCCCTCCAGGAACAGCTCAACCGCGCGACGGCGGCGAGGGACCGGATCGAGGACGGGATCGGCGGCATCGGCGGCCGGCTGCTGCGGGCCGCGGGCGGCGCGTCCTTCGCCCGCACCTCCTTCCCCACGCTGCTCGCCGGCGGTCTGAACGCGATCGCCTTCCACCCGCCGCAGCGCGGTGCCCGTCACGGCATCGGCCTGGAGCTTCTGAACCCGGACACGAGGGACCGCAACTGATCATGTACACCAAAGAGCAGTTCAGTCTGCCCCCGTCGGCCGTGCGCGACTTCGTCCGGGCCAGGTCGTTCGGGGTCCTGGCCACGTACCACGCCGGTGAGGTCTTCACCTCGCCGCTCCCGGTCGACCTGCGCGAGAGCGCGGACGGCGAACTCTTCGTCGCGGGGCACGTCGCACGGGCCAACGGGATGTCCGCCGTGTTCGAGACCGGGGCGCCCGCCACGATCACCGTGCTGGGGCCGGACACCTACATCCCCGCCGAATGGTTCGGCACGCGCAGCCGCATCCCCACCTGGCTCTACTGCGCGGTCGAGATCAGCGGCCGGCTTGAGCTCAGCGACGACGTCCGCAAGCGCGCCGACGTCGAGCTGCTGATCGACCGGCTCCAGAAGCGTACGGTCGAGGGCTCGACCTGGACCCTGGACGAGATCCCCGCGGACCTCTCCGGGGAGTACCTGAAGCACATCGTCGGCTTCCGGCTGCGCGACCTCCGCCTCACCTCGTGCTTCCGGCTGAACCAGGGCAAGGGCGGGACGGAGAACCTGGCCACCGCGCTGCGGGACGCCGACGCCGACGCCCTCCGGGAGCTGGCGCGGATGGTCCTCGCCCCGCCGACGGAAGGACCGGGATGTCCGGTCTCATGAACGGGCAGGACCGGCTCGGCCGACTGCTCGGCCTCCGTCCGGACGACCGCACCGCCGTCGACTGGCGCGGCGGGCGGCTGACCTACGCCGAGCTCGACGCGGCCGTGGACGACCTGGCGCGCGCCCTCTCGGAGCGCGGGGCGGCCCGCACCCACGTGCTGGTGCTCGGTCCGCTGACTCCGGCCTATGTCGTCGGACTCCTGGCGGCCCTCCGCAGTGGTGCCGTCCCCGTGCCGGTCGACGCCGGCCTGCGGCCCGACCAGTACGCGTGGGCCGAGCAGGTCGCCCGGCCGTCGGCCGTCCTGAGCAGCGACGTCTCCACGGCGGCGCACTACCGGGGGATCGGCGCCGTGGACGAGTGGGTCCTGGAGTCCGCCACCGGCCGCGTCCTCCTGGAACTCCCGGCCGGGCACCGGGCCCGGCGCGTCCGGCGCCACGCGGCGCACGACGCCGGTTACCTCATCCCCACGTCGGGATCGACGGGCGCCCCCAAGGCGGTCGTGGGCAGCCGCACCGGTCTCGGCGACTTCCTCTCGTGGTTCACCACGGAGTTCGGACTGCGCGGCACGGACGTCTGCGCCGCCGTCACCCGGGTGAACTTCGACCCCTCGCTGCGCGAACTGCTGGCCGTGCTGGCCGTCGGCGGCCGGCTCGCCCTGCCCGAGGTCGACGCCCAGCTGGACCTGCGGGCGCTCGCGGACCACCTGGTACGCAGCGAGGCGACGCTCGCCTTCCTCGTCCCCTCGCTCGCGCGCCGGATCGCGGACACCCTCCAGGCGGACGGTCTCCGCCTCGACCACCTGCGGCTGGGCTTCTTCGCCGGCGAGGTGCTGCCGACGCGCGTGGCCGCGCAGTGGAACGGGATCGCCCCCGGGGCCGAGTTCGTGAACCTCTACGGCATGACCGAGGGGACGCTCGCGCAGCTCTTCCGCCGGAACGTCCAGGGCGCGGGTGACGGCGGCGCGGAAGGCGTACCGGTCGGATCCCCGCGGCCGGGCGTCTCCGTCGCCATCGACCGGCCCGACGCCGACGGACGCGGCGAGGTGCTCATCACCTCGGCCGCGCCGGCGCTGGGCACCCTCGCCGAGGACGCCGACGGGGCGGAGACGTTCCGCGTCGATCCGATGCCCCGGGTGCTGCGCACCGGCGACAGCGGATACCTCGACGAGCACGGCCGGTTGGTGGTGACGGGGCGGCTCGGGAACGACCTGAAGGTCTCCGGCAGACGGGTCAGCTTCCACCGCCTCGTCGACGAGATCGAGGAACTGCCCGGCGTACAGCAGTGCGTGGTGGTCGACCGGGAGGGCCCGCAGGCGTTCCTCGCCGTCGCCGACCCCACCCGGGCCCGGGCCGAGGAGCTGCGCGACGCGGTGCACGGGGTGGCGTCGCGGATGCGGCTGCCCCGTCCCGCCGTCCACCTGCGGGGAGCCTTCCCGCTGTTGCGCAGCGGGAAGGTCGACCGGGTGGCCCTGGCCGCCTCGCTCGCCGACGCCCCGGCCGGGACGGGCGCCGGATCACACCCGGTCGGCGATGTCGCCGGGGCACCCCCGGTCACCGATGTCGCCGGGACGCTGTGCGGACTCCTCGGCCTCGACTCCACCGCCACCGCCACGACGTCGTTCGTCGACGCGGGGCTCACCTCGCTGGACATGATGGAGTTCGTCCTGGAGGTGAACCGGCGGTTCGCGACCGACTTCTCGGTGCAGGACTGCTTCGCCCACCGCGACGTGGCGTCCCTGAGCCGGGCGATCGAGCGGGAGCGCGGTCGGGCGGGCGGCCCGGCAACCCCGTCGGGCAGCCCCGCGTCCCCGCCCGTCCCCGAACCGGAATCCCTCCCCGCGGCGGCCGGAGACCCGGACGTCGCTCCTCTCTCCACCCGCCAGCGGGCCTACATGGCGGTCTGCATGAGCGACGGCAACGCCAACTGGTGCAACATCTCACGGGAGATACGGATCGCCCGGGCCGTGACCCCGGCCGAGGTGGCGGCGGCCGTCGACGCCGTCGTCGCCCGCCACGACGTCCTCAGGCTCTCGCTCACGGAGGACTGGACGCGTCAACTCCACCGCGACGCCGCCGATGTCCGCTGCCCGGGCGTGCTCCACGACGGGGGCGAGGCCGACGACGGCGGGGAGCGCGGTCACCGCGCACGGGTCCAGGACGCCCGCGTCCGGGCGGTGTCGGAACTGATCGACCCCACGGCGGCCCCACCGCTCAGGGTGGTCGCCGTCCCGGGCACCGGCACCAGCTCCGTCCTCGTCGTGGCGCACCACCTGTTCGTCGACGGGCTGAGCCTGGACCTGGTCGCCGACGAGCTGCGCTCCCTGCTGACGGGCAGGACGCTCCCCGACGCCCCGGCGCCGCACGGCTACCGCGCCTACTGCCGGGCGACCGAGCGCACCGCACACACGGCCGTTCCCGAGGCCGCCTACTGGGAGGACCTGCTCAAGGGGGCGGGGCAGACCGAACTCCCGGAAGCCGGCGGCGAGGGCGCCCGCCTCGGGGAGCTGATCTCGCGGCCGTTCGGCGTCACCGGCACGCGGGCCGCCCACCGGATCGCGGAGGCGCGGGGAGTCTCGGTCTTCGCGGTCGTGCTGGCCGCGTTCGAGCGAGCCGTCTCCAGGACCTTCGGGCTCGGCCCGCTGACCCTCGTCGTCCCCGTCCAGGTGCGGGAGGGAGCGCGGGCCGGCACCGCGGGCATGTTCACCAGTCAACTCGTCGTACGCGGCCGCGGTCCCGACGGACCGGCGGAGCGGGCCGTCGAGTTCGCCCGGCAGCTGGAGGACGGAGTGGCCCACAGCGCCTGGGAGTTCGACCAGCGGGCCGAGGCCCTGGGCCTCGACGGCACGGAGCACTTCCCGCTGTCGACGGTGCTCTTCAACCAGCACCCCAAGCCGCGGGGCCTGCGCGCCCGTGACCTCGGGGCGTGGCGGCCCCGGTCGCTGGGCCGGACCCTGCGCTACCAGCTGCAGGGCGAACTGCAGATGTCGGCGGGCGAGATGGCCCTCACCTACTACTACCGGCGGGGGATCGCCATGGACCGGCCCGATGTCATCGACCGGCTGCACGCGGACGTCCTCGCGGCACTGTGCGAAGCAGGAGGAGACCTCGATGGGGCATGAGACGGCACCACTCACCGAGCACGAGGCACGGCTCCTCGCCCTCCGCGCGGGCCGGACTCCGGTGTACGCGTACCGCAGGCAGGCGCTGCGCGAGGCGGTGGCGCGGATCCGAGCGGCCTCGCCTCCGGGGGCGGGCCTCTACTACTCGCTGAAGGCCAATCCGTACACCGGGGTCGTCAACGCGCTCGCTCCGCTGGTGGACGGCTTCGACGTCTGCTCGCTCACGGAGCTGGAGACCGCGCTCGACACCGGGACGCCGCCGGACCGGGTGCTCTTCACCGGACCCGCGAAGTCCCGCGCGGAAGCGGCGGCGGCCCTGGCCGCCGGGGTCGCGGCGACGGTCGAATCGCCCCTGCAGGCCCGCCTGTTCGCCGAGGTGGCGGTCGAGCTCGGGGTGACCGGGCGCGCGGTGATCCGGCTCAACCTGCCCTATCCGGGCCGGACCCGGGACGCCGAGCCCACGCCGAACCAGTTCGGGGTGGCGGAGGACGACCTCGCCGAGGTGGTGGACGTCCTGCGCGCCTCGCCGCTGTCGGTCACCGGTCTCCAGCTGTTCTGGGGCTCCCAGTACGACGATCCCGCGATCGTCCTGGACACGCGGAAGGCCCTGACGGAACGCGCGAGGGCGTGCGCCGAGGAGTTCGGCCTCGCGCTCGACTTCGTCTCCGTCGGCGGCGGCATCGCGATGCCCTGGCGCGACGCCGACCCCCCGGTCGACTGGGCCGCGCTGGAGTCCGCGGACCCCCAGTCCGACGTCCCGGAGGAGGACCGGCTGCCGCTCGTCTGCGAGTACGGCCGGTCGATCGCCGGTCCGGCGGGCAGCCTGCTGACCACCGTCCTCGACGTCAAGACCGTCGGCCACCGCAGGTACGTCCTCGTCGACGCCGGCATGAACGACCTCCTCCTCGCCAGCCGCCTGCTGTCCGGTGGCGACCGGGGCGAGCTCCGGGTCCGGGCGCTGGGCGCGGAGGACCGCCCGACGGTCCCGCACACCTATGTGACGGGTCCGCTCTGCTCGCAGCTCGACGTGCTCGCCGCGGACATCGAACTGCCCGCCGTGGAACCGGGCGACCTCCTGGTCTTCCCGGACGTGGGCGCGTACGGACCGAGCTTCAGCCCCGGCGGATTCCTGAGCCGCGACAAGGTGAGAGAGATCGTCTTCTGACATGAGTGACACCACGCCCCAGGGCCCCCGGACCGGGCGAGCGCGGGACGGGCTGAGCCCGATCCAGCGCGCCTACCTGATCGGCGGCCAGGACGGCCTCGAACTCAGCGGGCCGGCCCGCTACTACCTGAGCTGTGACCTGAGCACGGAGCGCGTGTCCGGGATCGGCGCCCAGCTGCGCCGGCTGGTGCGGGACAACCACGTCCTCCGCCTCGACGAGGCCGCCGACCTGTCCCTGTCGACACTGCCCGCGGACGTCGCCCGGGATGTGGACGTCGACGTCCGCTGGGTCGACGACGCCGACTTCGACGCGGCCGACGACGCGGTCCGCCGCGCCTGGACGTCCGACGCCTTCGAGTTCGGCGGCTGGCCGCAGTTCCAGGTGTCCGTGGTGCGCTCCGCGCACCGGGCCAGGCTGCACCTCGTGTACGCGCTGTGGCTGATGGACGCGGCGTCGCTCGCCGTCTTCCTCGGCGAACTGGTCGCGGACCCGAGCGGCGCGGAGACGCGTACCGCCGACGCCTCCGGTACATCCGACGCATCTGGTACATCCAGTACATCCGACGCCTCCGGTACGTCCGGCAGGGCGCCCGAGCACGGTCGGCCCCGCCGGGACCGGTCCGCACGCGACGCGGCCTTCTGGCGCACACGGGCGGCGGCGCTTCCCGCCCCGGCGGAGCTGCCGCTGCGGCCCGCCTGGCGGGACTCAGGCCCGGCGGTGTCGCACCGCATGGTCACCCTCGACGCGGCCACCGCGGGCCTGATCGACACGTACGCCCGCGCCCACGCGCTGACCCCGGCGATGGTCTACCTCGCGGCCTACGGCGTCGTCCTCGGCCGTCTCGGCGGCGGCGCGGCCCACACGCTCACCGTCCTGCACTCCCGGCGCACCGGACCGGTGACCCCCGTCTCCCTCGGCAACCAGGGCGCCACCATGCCACTGGAGGTTCCGGAGACGACCGGACAGAGCTTCGCCGAGATCGCCCGGACGGTGCAGAGCCGATACCTGTCCCAGGCCATGCACGCCACCCTGAGCGGCGCCGAGATCATGCGGCTCGCCGACCCCACCGCGGATCTGCGACGGCTCGCCCACCCCTTCGCGTTCACGGCACTGGAGGTCGACGGGGTACGCGAATCCGCCCTGGGACTGCGCCGCCGCTGGGACGACGTCCAGCTACGGGTCCCCCAGGTGCTGATCGACCACCAGGTCGTCAGGGAGTCCGACGGCACCGTCCGGCTGGGCTTCGACTGGCGGACGGACGCCTTCGACGCCGGTTTCGCCGAGGACTTCGTGGCACGGTGCGAGGCGTTCGTCCGGGAGCTCGCCGAGGACGGCGAGAACTGGACCCGCCGCCCCGCACGCGCCGTCGTGTCCGCACCACCGCGCCCCCGCCCCGCCACCTCCGCCGAAGCTCCCTCCGACACGCTCCACCAGCGGGTGCTGCGGTGCGCGGCAGGGCGTCCCGAAGCGCCCGCCGTCCATGACGAGCGGGGAACACTGAGCTACGCCGAACTGGTCCGACAGGCCCGGGCGGTCGCGGATCTGCTGCTGGCGGCGGGTGCGCGCTCCGGTGACCGGGTCGCCGTCCACCTGCCCCGGGGACGGGGCCAGGTCGTCGCGATGCTCGGCGGCCTCCTCGCCGGCTGCGCCTACATCCCGCTGGATCACGGCATCCCGGACGGCCGCCTCGACAGCATCGCGCGACGCGGTGACGTCCGCTTCGCGATCACCGACGGGCGGCCCGCCGCCGACGCGCGCTGGGCGGAGCGGGGCGCGCGCCCGCTGCCGCTTCCCACGGACGAGGCCGTGCCCGGCACCGAGTCCGGGACCGATCCCGAGACCAGGCCCGGGGCCGTGCCGGAGGCCCGGACGCCGGCCGGGTGCCAGGGGGCGGACGTCCCGTCGCACGCCACCGCCTACACCATCTTCACCTCGGGCTCCACGGGCGAGCCGAAGGGCGTGGTGATCTCGCACGCCGCGGTCCTCAACACGATCGACGCGGTGAACGAGGAGTTCGCCGTCACGGCGGCGGACCGGATCCTCTCGGTCTCCTCGATCGGCTTCGACCTCTCGGTGTACGACGTCTTCGGACCACTGGTGCGCGGCGGCTCCGTGGTGATGCTCTCGGAGGAGAGCGCCAAGAGCCCCGCCCGCTGGACCGCTCTCATGGACCGGCACCGGGTCACCCTCTGGAACTCCGCCCCGGCCCTGGCGTCGCTGCTGGCGGAGGAGGGAGCCGCCATCCCGTCGGTGCGCGCCTTCCTGCTGAGCGGCGACTGGATCCCGCTGACGCTGCCGTCCGCGCTGCGGCGGATGGCCCCGGAGGCCGAGGTCATCTCCCTCGGCGGCGCGACCGAGGGATCGATCTGGTCCATCTTCCACCGCGTCGAGGAGGCCGACTGCGCCGGCCGGTCGATCCCCTACGGCAAGGCCCTGCCCGGCCAGGAGATCCTCGTCCTCGACGCCTGGGGCGAGGTGTGTCCGGACTGGCAGATCGGTGAGATCCACATCGCCGGGAAGGGGGTCGCCGACGGCTACGCCGCCGACCCGGTGAAGACCGCGGCCGCGTTCTCCGACGACCCGGTGTTCGGCCGGCTCTACCGCACCGGCGACCGCGGTCGCCGCCACCCCGGCGGGAACGTCGAGTTCCTGGGGCGGACCGACAGCCAGGTGAAGCTGAACGGCCACCGGGTGGAACTGGGCGAGATCGAGCACCTCGTCGAGCGGGCCCCCGGGATCGGCCGGTGCGCCGTGGCCGTCCGGGACGACGGCCGGCGCAAGCGGGTCGTCGCCTGCGTCACCCTCACGGAGGCGGCGACGGACAGCTGGCGGCAGGACGTGCTCGCCTCGCTCAGGAACTCCCTGCCGCACTACATGGTCCCCGACGCGCTGCGGGAGCTGGACGAGCTCCCGCTGAACGCGAACGGCAAGCTCGACCGGCGCCGCCTGGAGCAACTGCCGTGGGACGAGCCCCCGGTGGGCGAGGAACCGGTCGACGAACAGGACCTGCTCGCCCGCGAGGTCGCGAACTGCTGGCAGGAGGTCCTGGGCGAGGCCCCGGGCGGCGAGAGCTTCTTCGCTGCCGGTGGAACCTCGTACGACGCGATCCGGCTGCTCTCGGTCCTGCGCAGCAGGTACGGCCACGACATCGGGTTCGGGAGCTTCATGACCGATCCGACGGTCGCCGGTCTGGCCGAGCTCTGCCGCCGGCCGCGTACCCCGGGCTCCTCCGGAATCTGGACGTACCGGCCCCGGCGCAGTGCCGCGCCCAGGCTGCGGTTGGTCCTCTTCCCGCCGGTGGGCGGCGGTGTGTCCTGCTACGCGGACCTGGTCCGGGAGCTCGCGGGGGACATCGACGTCCACGTGGTGGGCCTCGACGCGCCGCAGGAGGAGGCCGCCGGCGGTACCGTCACGACGCTCGGCGGGCTCGCCCGGCGCTGTCTGGCGGAGCTCTCCGGGCAGCTCCCGGCCGACGGTGTGCCCCAGGTGTTCGCCGGGTGGTCGTTCGGCGGTGCCCTGGCCTACGAGGCCGCCCGCCTCTCGGGCCCGGCCGTGGCCCGGGTGGTCGTGATCGACACGCCCGTATCCGCGGTGTCACGCGGGTCGGACAGCGGCGACGGCGACGAGGCGCTGCTCGCCGGGTTCCTCCGGGACATCGAGGAGACCAGCGGCGTACGGCTGGACAGCGCGCGGGCGGCCGCCGACCCGGCGCTCGGCACCCGGTTCGCGGTGTACCGACAGAACATGGCACTGCTGCGCGACTGGGACCCCGTCCCCTCGGCCGTCCCCCTGGTGGAGTTCCGGGCCGCGGACGGGCCCGCGGAGGCCCACCCCGCCGCCTGGGCCGGGATCGCCCGTCGCGAGGAGGTCTCCTCTTTGGCCGGCGGACACTTCGCGGTCTTCGACGGCGACAACACGAAGCAGGTCAGAGACGCGATCGAAGGAGTCAAGAGCGATGTCCGAATCTGATGCGCGCGCCGCGGTCCTCGCCGAGCTCGGGGCCCACGGTTATCCGCTCCTCGCGGCCGACCCCGACGCGGACCTGATCGGTCACGGGGTCAACTCGGCCGCCCTGATCCAGATCCTGTCGGCGCTGGAGGACCGCTTCGACGTCGACCTGGAGCTCGAGGCCCTCTTCGCCGGCCCGGTCACCGTGTCCGGCCTCGCGGCGGAGCTCGTACGCGCCACCGGAGCCTCCGGGCACGCCGGGTGAGCCGGGCCCGCACTCACGGACCCACACCCTCACGGAAGGAACTTCCCAATCCTGTTGTCAAGCTGCTCCCGTGACGGGAGGTGAACTGTGAAAGCACTCTCCGTCACGGATCATCGCCCACAGGACGTCGAGGCGTCGGCGTGCGAGAGCCAGCAGGGCCTGCTTGTGGCCCTTGCCCTCGCTCCGCTTCCGGTCGTAGAACGCCTTCGAGACCGGGCAGCACTGAAGGCTCGCCATGGCCGACAGGTACATGGTTCTCAGCAGACCGCGGTGGTAGCGCCGGGGCCGGCGCAGGTTGCCGCTGACACGGCCGGAGTCGCGCGGTCTGGGGGCCAGGCCGGCGAAGCCGGCCAGGCGGTCGGCGCTGCCGAAGGCGTCCATGTCGCCACCGGTCGCGGCGAGGAACTCGGCTCCGAGTTTGGCTCCCATGCCGGGCAGGCTGCGGATCACCTCGGCGTGCGGATGCTCGCGAAACTTGGCCTCGATCAGGGCGTCGAGCTCGGCGATCTCCTCATCGAGGGCCATCACCCCCTTCGCGAGGCGGACCACCATGGCGGCGGCCAGCTTCTCGCCGGGCAGTGCGGCCTGCTGGGCCTGGGCGGCCTCCACCGCCGTCTTCGCCAGTGCGGCGGCGCCTCTGACTTTGCGGTTCTTCAGCCATGTCTCGATCCGGCTCGCGCCTGCCCGGCGGATCGCGGCCGGGGTCTGGTAGCCGGTCGGCAGCATCACCGGCCCCCGGTTCGTCAGTTCCAGGGCCCGTTCCAACGCGGGGAAGATCTCCAGGAGTTGGGCGCGGAGGCGGTTGATCTGCCGCGTGCGGTCGAAGACCGTGTCCAGGCGGCGGGTAGTCAAGGTCCGCAGGTCGACGGCGATCTCGTCGCCCGGCCGCAGCAGGCCCAGATCGCGTCGGACGCGGGCCTGGTCGGCGATGACGAAGGCGTCCTTCGCATCGGTCTTTCCCTCGCCGCCCTTGTAGGTGGCCGAGGCCCGGTGGACGGCCAGGCCGGTGAGGTAGGCGACCGGCTGGCCGTGGCTGACCAGCAGCCCGATCAGCAGCGCCGCACCGCCGTGGTTGAGGTCCACAGCCCACAGGGTGTCGGCGGATATCTCCAGGACATCGCCGATCAGGGTGAGCAGTTCACTCTCGTCGTTCGCGACCCGGCGGGACAGCACACGCTTGCCGTCCGCGTTGACCACCACGCAGTGGTGATGGGTCTTGCCGATGTCCACTCCGGCCCAGATCTCGGGCACGTTCCCCTCCGCCAGCTCGTCGTACATCGATCCCGCAGACGACCTCGCCGACGTTGTCCTACGCAGCGATCGAAAGTCGCATCTCCCAATTGGCGGTCGAGTCGTCGCGGGGCTCCGGGCGGCCAAGTTCCTTGAGCCATCTACGGCGCCACGATGACAGCCATACCCAGAGCCCCCGGGCCCTCCGATCTTACGAATGACCAGAGCAACCACCCTTGAAAGGTAGGACCCACGATGTCTGCAGCCCACGGAGACCAGCGGCTGACCCCCTCGGGGATGGGCACGCTCCTGCCCCCGGCCCCCGGCGGCTCCGTCGAGGAGCTGGCCGCGCGCGCCAAGGAGGCCGCGCTGGCGAGCGGTTGCGTCCTGGCCCGGGGCGTCGACCTGGACGAGGACGACTTCAAGCTCCTCGTACGCTCCCTCGGCGAAACGGTCGACCACAAGTTCGGCGAGGGGCAGGCCGATCTCCTCAAGCTCGACGCCTCCCGCGACAAGGGGAAGGTGGTGACGGGGCGCGGCCCGCTCCCGCTGCACACGGACGGTCTCCTGGTCGGCGAGCAGGTCGACCTGATCATCCTGTACGCGGCGGAGTTCTCCGACGCCCCCGGCTCCGGCGAGACCTACGTCTGCGACCAGCTGACGGCGTGGAAGGAGATGCCCGCGCACCTCCGCCGGGTCCTCGACGAGCACGAGGTGGAGTACCTGGTGAAGGAGCGCGGGTACTTCCCCACGGTGCCGGCCGACTGGTACGCGATCCCGACGACCCGGGACTACGGCCGGGTGACGTCCCTCAACATCACCACCGCCTTCCCCCGTGACGTGGACCAGCGCTCCTGGGAGATCCGGGTGAAGGGCATGGAGCCGGCGGCCTCCGAGGAGTTCTTCGAGGAGCTCGACGCCTTCCTGCGCTCGGAGCGCTACGCCTACACCCACCGCTGGGAGGTGGGCGACCTGCTGATCATCGACAACCAGCGGACGCTGCACGGCCGTACCGCCATCAGCGAGGGCGGCACCCGGGTGCTCTTCCGCGGGCAGCTGACGCTGTCCGACGCGGCCTAGCCGCGGCCGTGTCGGCCGCTCCGGGGGAGGACCGGTGATCGAGGAGGTGCTGCCCGCCCCCCACGTGGCCGTCGAGGCCTTCGGCGATCCGCGGGAGCCATGGCCGCTCTTCGCCGAGGAGGAGCGGTGCGTGGCGGGGGCGGTGCCCGGCAGGCGCCGTGAGTTCGCCACGACCCGCGCCTGCGCCCGGGCCGCGCTGGCGCGGCTCGGCGAGACGCCCGGGCCGATTCCGCGCGGGCCCCGGGGCGCACCGGTGTGGCCGCGGTCGACGGTCGGCAGCATGACCCACTGCGACGGCTACCGGGCCGCGGTCGTGGCCCGGTCCGACGCGGTGCTGGCCGTCGGCCTGGACGCGGAGCCCCACCTGCCGCTGGGAAGCCAGGGCGTCCTGCGCATGGTCCTGGTCCCCCAGGAGCGCGCGCACCTCACCGCGCTGGCCGTCTCCGATCCGGACGTGTGCTGGGACCGACTGCTGTTCAGCGCGAAAGAGAGCGTCTACAAGGCGTGGTCCTCGCTCACCGGAAGCTGGCTGGGCTTCGAGGAGGCGACGGTGACCGTCGACGTCCCCGCGGGCGCCTTCACGGCGGTCCTGGCGCGCCCGGCCCGCCTCGCGGAGGGCCTGCGCGTGACCCGGTTCCGGGGGAGGTGGGCCGTGCGACGGGGCCTGCTGCTCACGGCCGTCTCCTTGCCGAGGACATCCCCGGACCTCCGCCCCCGCCGGCTCCCGGCGCGTGGCACGGACTGACCCGGCCCGTCCCACCCGCCCCCCGGCGCCGCACGTCGCCCGGCCCGGTTCACCGACAACTTTTCCGCAGAAGGAGTTCGCGATGCTCAAGCCCAGACAGCCCGTACCCGCCCTCGACCTCCCCCTGGTGGGCGGAGGCCGTTGGGTCCTCGCCGACCAGCGGCCCGAGAGCTTCACCCTGGTGGTCTTCTACCGGGGCGTGCACTGCCCCATGTGCCGCGCCCACATCACGGAACTGGACGCTCTGATACCGCAGTTGGCCGAGGTCGGGGTGACGTCGGTGGTGGCGGTGAGCGGTGACGGGGTCGACCGCGCCGAGCGGGCCGTCAGGGAATGGGACCTCACCCGGGTGCCGGTCGGCTACGGGCTGAGCCCGGAGTCGATGCGGGAGTGGGGGCTGTACATCTCGAAGGCCATCAACGAGGGCAACCCCGACGAGTTCAGCGAACCGGGCCTGTTCCTCGTGCGCCCGGACGGCACCCTGTACGCGGCGGTGCAGACCACGATGCCGTTCCTGCGCCCGCACCTCGACGAGGTCGTCGAGACGGTTCGCTGGATCAACGAGAACGACTACCCGGCGCGGGGTGAGGTGTGAGCGGCGAAGAGCCGGCGCCCGCGTCGATCACCGCCGGGCAGCTCAAGGATCTCCTTGACCGCGGCGCGGAGATCGACCTCATCGACGTCCGGGAACCCCACGAGTGGGAGATCGTCCGCATCCCCGGAGCCCGGCTCGTCCCCGGACGCGCCTGGCTGGACGGGACCGCGACGCGGACCCTGAGCGCGGACCGCACGCCCGTCTTCTACTGCAGGACCGGTGTCCGCACGCGAGCGGTCCTGGCCGCGGTGCGGCAGGCGGGGTTCGCCGACGCGGTGCACCTCGAAGGCGGCGTCATCGCCTGGGTGCGGCAGATCGACCCCAGCCTGCCGGAGTACTGAGCCGCACGAACGACGACGGACTCCCGGCGCGCGACGCGGGACCCCCTCCCGCCCGCCGGAGCCGTCACCCAGAGGGATCCGGTCGACGACCACGGTCGCGACCGCAGACAGAGAAGACCCGCACTCAGCAGCCCACCCGGACCCAGCAGTCCACCCGGACCCAGCAGTCCCCCGCACCGCCTCCTGTGCCGGAGCACTCCGGCCGTGGGCGCGCCGTCTCACCGGAAAGGCCCGATCATGGCTCCCGTCAGCAAGTGGTGCGTCGTCACCAATGCCCCCGTCCCCGACCTGGAGGGCCTGGCGCACTCCGCCGACCTGGGCGACCTGCGGGTGTACCACCGCGGTCCCGAGGGAGTACGCCTCCCGGAGAACCCGCCGTTCGTCATCGACGCCGCCACCCTGACCCCGCACTCCCGCGGCGGTTCGGCCTCGACGATGCTGATCGAGCCGGACACCGTCACCGTCCGCGTCTCGGCGCTGAACGAGGACCCGGTCTACTACGCGGTCAACCGCATGAAGGGCCTGTTCGCCTACTTCACGGACCTGCTCCTCGCGCCCCTGGTGCTGCCCGCGCTCGCCCTGCCCGTCCGGTTCGCCGGCGGTTCTCCGGGGCACGAGGGCGGCACCCTGCTGGCCGGTGTGGAGCGGCTGCGCCACGGCACCGTGTCCCGTACCCGGCGCCTCGACGGACACTGGCTCACGGACGCGGGCGACGAGCCCGACGTGCTCGCCGACTTCCGCGCGCCGCACCTGGACGACCCTCTGGCCGCCGGCGAGGCCCAGCTGGCGGCGCTGACGGCGGAGATCGAGCGGATCGACGCGGCCACCCCGGAGGGCACGTCCTACGCCACCCTGCTGTCCGGGGGCATCGACTCCGGGACCGTGACCTGGCTGGCGTCCCGCGCCGGGCTCTCCGTCGCCCCGTACAGCGTCGCGACCCCCTGGGGCGACGAGCTCGACGACGCGGCCGAACTCTGCGCGGAGCTCGGCATCGACCTCGAACCGGTCCACCTGACCGAGGACGAGATCGTCGGCTCGATCCCGGAGGCCGTCCGGTGGCTGGGAGTGGCCGACGCCGAGGTCGTCGAGGTCGCGCTGACGGCGACGACGGTGCAGCGGCTCGGCGCCGTCCCGGCGGAGCGGGTCCTGCTGACCGGTTACGGCAGCGATCTGATCAACGCCGGCCTCTACCGCCCCTTCGACCACCGCGACGACCTGATCGAGCAGGTCCTGGCCGCGGTCGACCGCACCCGGCGCAGCAACGAACTGTCCCACCGCATGCCGCTCGCCTACGGCACGACCGTCCACCACCCCTTCTGGTCCTGGCCGGTGATGAAGGTCGCCCTGGAGACCGCGCCCGAGTGCAAGGTCCGGGACGGCCGGGAGAAGCACCACCTCCGTACGGCGATGAGCAGCCGGGTCTCCGAGTCGATCGCCTGGCGCAAGAAGATCGCCGTCCACCACGGCGGCGGCCTCCAGGACGGAGTGGCACGCCGTCTGGAGAAGGAGACGGGCACCCCGGACCGGCAGGCCCTGTACCTGGCCTGCTTCGCCGAGCTCCTGGACCGGGCGGCACAGGGCGAGCTGGACCCCGGGGACCCGTGGCAGCTCTTCGAGCGGGCCGTACGCCGCGTCCGTACCGGCTGACCGGCTGCCCCCGGCAGCCCGTCCGGTGCGGACGGACGCGCCGGCACCCCGCGACGTCCGCGTACGGCAGCAGCCGTGAAGTCACCGCCGACCTGGTCCCCGCCCGTGTCCGATCCCCCGAGTCCGGCCCGACCGCCACCAAGGAACCCCCGATGCCGCTGCTCCCCCCACCGGTCCCGCCCGGGGGCCGGTCCTCCCTCCCGGCGCCCGTCGCTCCCGTCCCGTCCGCGCGGAAGGAGGCCCCGAGATGACCCGGCGGATACGCACACAGGTGGGCATCATCGGCGCGGGCCCCACCGGCCTGGTCGCGGCTTCGGCGCTGGGCAGGGCGGGCATCGACCACGTGGTGGTGGAGCGGTCCTCGCGCGAGCGCGTCGAGCAGCGTGCCGGGGTGGGGCTCCTGGAGCAGTGGACGGTGCGGTACCTCAGGAGCCTGGGTCTGGGCGACCGGTTGGTCGAGGAGGGACAGCGGGTGGGCCGCTCGTACTTCCAGATCCTCGGCCGGCGCCTCGCCCTCGACTACGCCACCCTGACCGGCGGGGACCGGCACTGGCTGTACCCGCAGCACCTGCTCGTCCGCGACCTGTTCGAGGGGCTGGACCGGGCGGGCACGCCGCTGCTGTTCTCGCGGCCGGTCCGTGCGGTGGTGGGCCTGCCCGGTCCGGCACCGAGCATCGTGTGCGACGAGGTGGAGATCGCCTGCGACTTCGTCATCGGCTGCGACGGTTTCCGGGGCATCACCCGCACCCTGATGCCGTCGGCCCTCGACGACCCCCCGGAGGCATCCCTGCGCTATCCGTACGAGACGCTGACCATGCTCGCCGAGGTGGACCGGCCGGTAGAGGGCGTCGTCCACGCGGTGACCGAGTGGGGGTTCGCGGGGATGATGCCGCGCGCTCCCGGGGTCAGCCGCTTCCATCTGCAGGTCGGCGCCGGGGAGAGCCTGGACGACTGGCCGGTGGAGCGCATCCAGGAGCAGCTGGCGCTGCGGCTGCGCTGCGAGGGCACCGTCGCGCCCCGGATCGGCGTCGTCACCGAGCTGCGGACCCTGCTGATGCGGAGCCACATCAGCGACACGCTGCGCCACGGCAGCCTGTTCCTCGCCGGGGACGCGGCCCATCTGCTGACCCCGTTCGGAGGGAAGGGAGCCAATCTGGCCATCGCCGACGTCGCCGACCTGGCGCGGGGGCTGATCGCCCACTACCACCGCGGGGACGACAGGCTGCTCGACGGTTACGCACGGCGTCGCCTGCGGCAGATCTGGCAGGTCCAGGAGTTCTCCGACCGGCTGCTCCGGCTCGTCATGCTCCCGCCCGCGGAGTCCGGACCGGCCGCGCGGCGCTTCGTCCTGGGGCTGAGGCTCGCGGCCATCGAGCGGATGGTCCAGGGACCGGAGGCGGAGTCCTTCGCCCGCCAGTACGTCGGCTCGAACGGCCCTGCCGCGTAAGGCCCGACGGCCCGGCCTCACGGTGTGGGCGCGGAGGCCGTACTCCCTTCCGCCGCGCTGCCGGGCCGCCGGACCTCAGCGCGCCCCGTCCCGGCCCCGTCCGGGGAATGATGGCGGGATGGAGTCGATCATCACCCGCCTTCCGGCGGACTTCTGGACCGTCCGCTACGACGGTTCGCGTTTCCCGGGCGCCGCCGCCGTGGCCGCGCGGCCGGGGCTCGCGGCCGGGGCCAACTGCCAGTTGTTCGCCTACGAGGTGCTCAGGCACTTCGGGCTGCGCCCCCCGGACCTGCGCTCCTCCGAGCTCTGGGACGACACGGCGGCCACCGTCCGCGTGCCGGTCGCGCGCCCCCTCGACCTGCTCCTGTTCAACTCCACCGACCGTGCCTACGGCGCGCACGTCGGCGTCTGGACGGGTGACGACGCGATCCTCCACCTGTGTGCGGAAGTCGGGCGACCCGCGGTCTGGCGGCCGGAGGACTTCGCGGTCCGCGGGCGCTACGGAGTCCTCCTCGGAGCCAAGCGCGCCCTCCCGCCCCGGTCGGCCCGAGGGCCGCGCCTCCGGGATTCGGATGGGCGCGGCCGGGCTGGGTAGGCGCTCGGGGAGCGGCCGGGTGGCCGTGGAGGAGGTGTCGTCATGGCGACCCCGAGCAACCCCGATCCCGATCCTCGCGTCGTCCCGGGCCCCGACCCGGGCGGGACGCCTCCGGCCGAGTCCGGTACCAGCACCGGTACGGGGCCCTACCGGCGGCCGACCCGCGGCTGGGCGGCCGGACCGCTGCTCGCCCTGGGCATCGTGGTGGTCCTGTGCGCCCTGTTCTTCGTCGTGTACGCGATCGTCCTCGCCGTCGACTGACCGTGCCGGGCGTGGCGGTCACGCGCGCCCGGTGCCGTCCTCCTCGTCGAGGAGGCCCGGCACGGCCCGCTCGACGCGGTCCCGGCCGCGCAGGCCCGGCGGGAGGGCGACGCCCTCCTCGTAGCGCTCCAGGACGCGCGGCGCGATGTACGAGGCGCGGCACACCGCCGGGGTGTCGCCCAGGTACGCGGCGGCCTCGGCGACCGTCCGCCGGACCGCGCGCCGCCGGGCCGCGGAGGGCGCCCCCGCTCCGGCCCCGTCGGCCAGGGCGGCGGCCGGCACGGTGGCGTGCCAGGTGCGGAAGTCCCTGGCCATGAGGTCTGCGCCGGAGTGCTCGCGCAGACAGGCGTTGAGCTCGTCGGCGTGCAGGTCGTGCCAGGCACCGCCCTCCCCGTAGGCGAGGAGTCGCTCGCCGTCGCCGCCGCGGCGGACCAGGGCGCGGACCACCGCGCAGGCGGCCCGGTCCTCGACCCGGACCGTGAGCCGACGGCCGGACTTCCCGGGAGGGTCGGACTCCACGCGCCCGCGTGCCGGGCGGACGTGCGCGCGGGCCAGGGTGGCGAGCCCGTACGAGTCGTTCTGCCGGCGGTAGCGGTCGTCGCCCACCCGGAAGAGACCGAGGTCGAGGAGGCGGACCGCGCAGGCGAGGACGCGCCTGCGGCACAGGCCACGGCGGGCGAGGTCCCGGGCGACGGTGCGGCGCAGCCGGGGGAGCGCGGCCGCGACCTCCCGGACATTCGTGCTTGGCGAGCTCCTGCCGGGCGCGGAACGCCTCGTGGTACAGGTACTGCCGACGGCCCGCCGTGTCCGTGCCGACGGCCTGGAGGCGGCCGTGGGACCAGGGGCGGATCCAGACGTCGCGCCAGGCGGGCGGGATCGCCGGCGCCCGGACGCGTTCCCGGTCGGCGTCGGGCAGGGGACGGCCCTCTTGGTCGAGGTGGCGGAAGCCCCGGCCGTGCCGGACGCGCTGTCAGCCGGGTCCGGTCGGGTCGCTCGTCCGCAGCCGCGCGCCCGGCCTCCCGGCTCACCCGGTGGGGGTGGCCGTGACGCGGATGAAGCCGTCGGGCTGGGGGAGCGGGACGAGCCCCGCGCTCAGGAAGACGCTGGTGAGGGCGGTCTCCAGGGCGGTGCGGATGCCGGTGATCGCGGCGGCGGCGTGTACCTCGGGGTCGGTGGCGTGGGCGGCGATGGTGGGCCTGATGAGCCGGTCCGGATGCCAGGCGACGATCACCGCCGCGCCGTCGCTCTGGGCGGTCAGCCCGCTGTCCGGGCCGAAACCGGCGTCGGCGAGGACGGCTTGGACCTGGCGGACGAGTTCGGAGCTCATGATGTCCTCCGGTCGTCAGACGACCTCTCACCCTGAGTCTCCGCTTTCCCGGCATATGCGTCAACGTTTACGTGAAAGATGTTTCGCATGATCCCGGGAAAGCCGGGCACACCCCACCTATGGGACTGAACGGAGACGGTCCGGTGGGCTGGACCTTCCTCACCAACCACGCCCGCGTCCTGCTCGTCATCGCCCGCGACCCGGAGGCACGACTCCGGGACGTGGCCCAGCGCTGCGGCGTCACGGAGCGCACCGTCCAGGCGATCGTCGCCGATCTGGAGGCGGCCGGGTACCTCACCCGGGCCCGCGCCGTCGACGGCCGCCGCAACCGCTACCGCGTCAACGCCGACGCGCCCTTCCGGCACCCCGCCGAAGCCGGACACGAGATCGCCGGCCTCCTGGAACTCCTCGCCCACGAGACCGACGGCGGGAGGAGCCAGGGGGCCGCACGCAAGGATGCTCCCGGGACCGACCGCGGGGCCGATCGCGCGTCCGCCGTCGACGCCTAGGAGGCACTGCGTCCAGGAGGTGCTGCGCCCAGGAGGTGCTGCGCCGAGGAGACACCGCCCGCACAGCCCGTGCATCCCGCTCGCGCGTCCCACCCAAGGGGGACGGCGCTCCGGGACGGCGGAGGGTTGTCCACAGGCCGCGGCGGGCGGCCCGGCGGGGGTGCCCGGGCGGCTAGGCTTTTCGGGTGGCTCTCATCGACGCTTCTTCCGACGCCTCCTCCCCGAGCTCCGGGGGTTCCTCCGACGCCCTCGAAGTGCTCCACCGGGTCTTCGGCTACAGCTCCTTCCGGGGCGAGCAGCAGGAGATCATCGAGCACGTCGTGGGCGGCGGCGACGCCCTCGTCCTCATGCCGACCGGCGGCGGCAAGTCGCTCTGCTACCAGATCCCGGCGCTGGTGCGGTCCGGCACGGGCGTGGTGATCTCGCCGCTGATCGCGCTCATGCAGGACCAGGTGGACGCGCTCAACGCGCTCGGAGTCCGCGCCGGGTTCCTCAACTCGACCCAGGACCCCTACGAGCGGCAGACCGTCGAGCAGGCCTTCCTCGCCGGAGAGCTCGACCTCCTCTACCTGGCCCCCGAGCGGCTGCGCACCGAGGGCGCCCAGCGGCTGCTCGACCGGGGCACGGTCTCGGTCTTCGCGATCGACGAGGCGCACTGCGTCTCCCAGTGGGGCCACGACTTCCGGCCCGACTACCTCGCCCTCTCCACGCTCCACGAGCGCTGGCCCGAGGTGCCCCGGATCGCGCTGACCGCGACGGCCACCGAGGCCACCCACGGCGAGATCGCCACCCGCCTCGGCCTGGAGGGGGCCCGGCACTTCGTCGCCAGCTTCGACCGGCCCAACATCCAGTACCGGATCGTCGCCAAGAACAACCCGACCCGGCAGCTCCTCGACCTCATCCGCACCGAGCACGCCGGGGACGCCGGAGTCGTCTACTGCCTGTCGCGCTCCTCCGTGGAGAAGACCGCCGCCTTCCTCGCCGAGCACGGCATCGACGCCATCCCGTACCACGCGGGCATGGACGCGGCCACGCGCGCCGCCAACCAGGCGCGCTTCCTCCGCGACGACGGCGTCGTGGTCGTCGCGACCATCGCCTTCGGCATGGGCATCGACAAGCCCGACGTGCGCTTCGTCGCCCACCTCGACCTGCCCAAGTCCGTCGAGGGCTACTACCAGGAAACCGGCCGCGCGGGCCGCGACGTCGAGCCGGCCACGGCCTGGCTCGCGTACGGCCTCCAGGACGTCGTCCAGCAGCGCAAGATGATCGACGGCTCCGAGGGCGACGAGAACCACCGGCGCTCCCTCGCCGCCCACCTCGACGCCATGCTCGCCCTCTGCGAGACCGTCGAGTGCCGGCGCGTCCGGCTGCTCGCCTACTTCGGCCAGGAGTCCAAGCCCTGCGGGAACTGCGACACCTGCCTGACCCCCGCCGAGTCCTGGGACGGGACGGTCGCCGCGCAGAAGCTGCTCTCCACCGTGTGGCGGCTGGCCCGCGAGCGGCGCCAGAAGTTCGGCGCCGGCCAGATCATCGACATCCTCCAGGGCAAGAGGACCGCCAAGGTCATCCAGTTCGACCACGACACCCTGTCGGTCTTCGGCATCGGCGCCGACCTCGGCACGGCCGAGTGGCGGAGCGTGATCCGCCAGCTCCTCGCCCTGGGACTGCTCGCCGTGGAGGGCGACTACGGCACCCTCGTCCTCACCGAGGCCAGCGGCGACGTCCTCGGCGGCCGGCGCCAGGTCCCGATGCGCAAGGAGGCCGCCAAGGCCGCGCCGCCCCGCAAGGAGAGCGGCGGCCGCTCGGGCAAGGCCCGCGTCCCCGTCGACCTGCCCGCCGCCGCCGTTCCCGTCTTCGAGGCGCTGCGCGCCTGGCGGGCGGCGACCGCGCGTGAGCAGGGCGTCCCCGCGTACGTCGTCTTCCACGACGCGACCCTGCGCGAGATCGCGACCACGCTCCCCACGAGCGTCGCCGAGCTCGGCACGGTCGGCGGCGTCGGCGAGGCCAAGCTCGCCAAGTACGGGGAGGGCGTCCTGGAGGCCCTGGCCGAGTTCGCCGGAGCCGGTGGCGCGGCCCCCGCCCCGGCCGAGTCCCCGGCCCGCGCGGCGGCCGAGGCGGCGGACCAGCGGGCGGCCCGCTCGGTCGGCACCGCGTCGGCCGCGGCCGTACGGAAGACCGCCCCGACGGCAGGCCCCGCCGCGGCCACCGTGGCCTCGGCCCCCGAGGACGAGCCGCTCTTCTTCGGCGAGGACGAGGCCGAGCCCGCCTGGGAGGACTGGGAGTGACACCCCGGGCCCTGGCCGGACACCGGACCCGGATCCGGTGTCCGGCCGGAGCCCGGACTCACCCGGCCGCCGACTCCACGGCAGCCGGCCCTTTGCCGGATACCGGTGTGGCACCCGGCTCGGGCGCCGCGCCCGCTTCCCCGCGGTCCCGGCGCGTCAGGCCGCGGATGGCCGGTACGCAGAGCATGGCCGCGAGCAGGACGAACGAGACCACGGAGGAGAAGAGCAGCACCCGGTCCGCGCCGAAGGACTCCGCCGCGGGACCGGCCAGGGCACGGCCCAGCGGGATCACCACGATCGAGCCGGCGATGTCGTACGCGGAGACCCGGCTCAGCACGGCCAGCGGGATGTGGGACTGCACGCTGGTCGCCCACATCACGCCCCAGAAGGCGAAGCCGCACCCCGCCACCACACCCGTGACGGCCGTGAGGACGAAGTTCCAGCCCAGCGCCGGGGCCAGCGGGTTCAGGGCGAAGAAGAACATCGCGCACGCCCCCGCCACCAGGGGGCGGCGCGGCCGGACCCGCATGCCGAGCAGACCGCCGACGATGGTGCCCAGACCGTCGGCCGAGGCGATCCAGCCGTAGCCGCCGGCGCCGTGCTGCTCGGTCAGCAGCGCCGCGCCCAGCGGCACCGAAGGGCCGAAGACGAAGAGGCCGTACACCGCCCACAGGGAGATGACGCCCCACAGCCACGACCGGGACCGGAACTCGTGCCAGCCGGTGGCGAGCCGCCGCCACATCGGAGCGTCGCTCTCGTCCCGCGCCGTGGCGAGCCGGCGCAGCGGCAGCAGACCGCCCGCGCTGACGCCGTACGCCGCCGCGATCACCAGGAACGAGCCGGCCCGGTCCCCGTACGCCACCAGGAAACCGGCCAGGCCCGGCCCGATGAGGGTGCTCATCGACTCGGAGATCCGCAGCAGCGCGTTGGCCCGCTGGATGTCCTCGGCGACCCGGGGGACGATGCTCGCGAGCCCCGGCTGGAACATGGCGGTCGCGGCGCCGCTCACCGCCATCAGGGCCATGATCTGCCAGAGCCGTACGCTCCCCGCCGCGAACAGGCCGGCCATGCCCAGCATCACCACCACCCGGACCGCGTCCGCGCCGACCATCATCAGCTGCGGGGTGAACCGGTCGGCGAGCACGCCGCCGAAGAGGATGAGCAGCACGATCGGCACCATCCAGGCGGCGAGCGCGTAGCCGACGCCGGTGGCGCCGAACCCGGCGCCGAGGACCGAGGTGGTCACGGAGACCATCAGCATGCCGTCGGCGAGCAGCGAGGCGCTGCGGGCGGTGAAGAACAGCCGGAAGCGACGCGACCGCCACGGGCTGGGCAGCGGCCCCGACCCGTGCGCCGCGGCGGTGTCATCGGTGGTCATGTCGCATCTCCCGGCCCCGGCCGGTCCCTTCCCTGAGAATCCGCCGCGCCGCGGCGGGCTGCCGCGACGGGCCCTCGGCGAACACGTACCGGTGCGGGGCCAGCACACCGGGACGCCCCGGCAGGATCCGCATCAGCGCGGCATGCGCCTGATCGTCCGTCAACTCCCTGCCGGATGGATCACTTTCGTCCACGCCGATGTACGCGATCAGCCTCCGTCCGTCCTCCCCGCCGCCGTCCCCCTCCTCGGCCACGACCTCGACCGGCCGCCCGGCCAGGGCCTCGCTCAAGGCCCCGGCGACGGCGTCGGGAGAGACCCAGCAGCCGTCCACCCGCGTCCACTCCGGGCCGCGCGCCACCGGCCGCACCCCCGTCACCTCGGTGAGCGGTCCGGGCGTGCCGAGCGGTACGTCGGCCTCGGCTACGGCCTCCAGGAGCCGCACCAGACCGGTGGCCAGCTCCTCGGCCGCCGCCCGCGGGAACAGTACGGGGTCGGCCCAGGTGGCGAGGCGGAGCACCGGCTCCGTCTCGTACACGAAGGTGAGCAGCCGCGTCGGCAGCAGCTGCCCTTCGCCCCAGGAGAGTTCGAGCTCCGGCGCGTCCGCGTCGGGGGCCGCGGCACCGGCGAGGGTGCTGGGCAGGGCGCTGATGTCGTTGAAGACGGCGTCGCGCGCGAACCGGCTGCCCCGCTCGGTGGTGACGCGTCCGATCAGCTCCCACAGCTCCAGCGCGTCGAAACGGCTGTGCCGGTACGCGTTCATCGCCGCGCCCCACGCCGTGCCGAGCAGCGTGTCGAACGACGGGACGCGGACGTCGAGGGAGAGCAGGGCGTCCTGGGACAAGGGGGAGACCGAGCGGGCGAGCTTCGACAGGAACCGGTTGGACGTGGGCACGGCCGCGACGCAGACGGACTGGCCGGCCCGGTGGGCGGCGAGTACGCACCAGGCGGTGAGCAGCACCGTGCCGGGGAGGGCGCCGGTACGCCGCGCGGCGGCGGCCAGCGCCCGGGCGCCGCGCGCCGAGCGGAGGGTGAGGCCCGGGGTGAGGGCCTCGGTGCCCTCGGCGCCGTCCTCGGCGAACATCGCCTGGGGCCCGGTGCGCAGGATGCGCTCCCAATGGGCCAGGGAGGCGGCCGACTTGCGGCGGCCGGCCGGGCTGTTCTCCTCGGCGGCGAGGTCGAGCGGGGCGAGGGCGGTGACCGGCGGCAGCGTCTCGCCCGCGAGGAGGGCGAGCCACTCGTCGCGGAGGATGCCGAGGGCGCTGCCGTCGGTGGCCGCGTGGCTGGCGGCGAGGGCGACGCGCACGGGCCGGCCGGCGCGGGCGAGGATCCGCAGCCGCAGCGGGAAGTCGAGGTCGAGACGGAAGCGGGAGGCGCGGGCCGCGCGGGCCACCGCCTCGGCGTAGCCGTCGGTGTCCTCGGGGAGTTCGTCGTGGTCGAGGACGGTGACGGTGAACGATCCCTCGGCGGCGACGACTTGTTCCGACGGGACGGTGCCGTCGCCGGCGTCGTACGGGAAGGTGGTGCGCAGGGCCTCGTGGCGGACCGTGAGGGCCGCGAGGGCGTCGAGGACCTGTTCCATGCCGGTGTCGTCGGGGACCGGCCACACGTCGTGGATGTTGATGCTGTCGGGCTCGTCCCGCAGGATGCAGCGGATCATGTTCGCCTGGCCCATGGTGACGGTCCCCCGGCGCGAACTGCCGCCCGTGTACCGGACGGTGAGGGTACGGGCACCGGTGACGCCGTCCGGGGCGGGGGCGGGAGAGTGGGCGGCGGTCATCGCGGCACGGCCGGGACGGACGCGGTCCGGGCGGGCGGGAAGTGGTTCACGGCGGCGCCTTTCGCGTGCGCGGTCAGGGGGCCCCAGGCGTCGACGAGCAGGGCGAAGTCCGCCATGTCGGCGCGGGCCTCGGCGAGCAGCCGCTCCCGCCGGGCGGCGAACAGGGCGGCGGCGGTCGCGTACCGGCCGCCGAGGGCGCGGTAGCGGCGGTCCAGGACGTCGAGCCGGGCCTCGTTCCCGGTCGGGTCGAGCCCGGCGCTCTCGCGCAGGAGGGCGGCGACGGCGGCGGGCCGTATCAGCCCGCCCGGGCCGAGGAGCGCGCCACCGGCCGTGGCGAGCCCCGTGTACACCGCTTCGAGGTGGGGGACGGCGAGCAGGTACTTGGCGAAGCGGAGCTGGTACGCGAGGAAACCCTCGTCCGAACGCCGCTCACCCGTATAGAAGTTGACGATGTGCCGGTTGTGCAGGACGCCGGGCAGCCGGGCGTGCCGGGCGAGGTGGAGGAGGAAGTAGTCGGTGCCGATGGTGTCGGTGGCGGGCGGCAGCGGGACCCGGCCGTACACCTCGCGGCCGAGCGCGACGTTGCACATGTCGACGCGGGTGGGGGCGACCAGGGTCAGGGTGGTCAGGTCGGCGGTGAAGGGTGCGGTGCCGGCGCCACGGAACGCCTCGTCGATCAGGTGCCGGCGCCAGAGCTCCGGATGGCCGGAGGGGATCGACAGGCCGACGACCTCGCGGTACGCCTCCGGGTCGAGGGCGCGGAGCTCGGCGAGGTCCACGGAGGGCTCGCCGACGAAGGATCCCCCGGCCACGGCGACGGTCCGGTCCGCGCAGCCGGGGTCGAGCCTGCTGCGGGTGACCGAGCCCGCCACGTCCGCCGCCCGCCGGCCGAGGGCGGCGAGCTCGTGGTGGATCGGGAAGACCGGTTCCCCGCCGAGGAGTTGGTAGCGGCTGTCGGAGTCGCGGCGGTGCACCGAGGCGCAGCCCAGCGCCTCGGCCAGGAGGAAGGCGCGGTTGGTGCAGGCGCCGTACGACACCCCCGCCGGGAGCATCAGGCCGAGCAGCCGGTCCGCCCCGGCGAGTCCGGCCGCCGCCACGGTCTCGCGCAGGAAGGCGCGCTGGGCGTCCTCGTCGAGGTGGTGGACTACCACGCCGGGCGCCGGCGGCAGCCCGGCCACCGCGGCCCGGTGGGCGGCGAGGTCGGCGGGCGCGGAGGAGTCCAGCACCAGCAGGTGCACCTCGACACCGAACTCCCGTGCCCCGTACGCGGCTTCCTCGGCGACCGCCGCGATGGTCGCCGTGCAGGCGCGGTCGGTGGGGAGGGTCAGACAGACGCGTCGCACGACGGCTCCCCGGTCGGCCCGCCTGCCGGGGCCTCCTCGTGCCAGGAGGCGAGCCCCAGCAGGCGGGCGCCGAGCGGGGTGAGCTCGGCGGTCGGGTAGCGCCGGGACTCGTGCAGCACGGGGTCGCCGACGAGGGTGCGGTTCCAGCGCGGGGTGCGCAGGTGGCGCCAGGACTCGACCCGGGAGCGGCGCAGCTTCGCGTGCTCCTCCAGGGCGGGCATCATCGACAGGTACTGGACGGCCCGCACCCCGTTCGCGGAGGTGTTGCGGGCGACGCCGTGGGCGAGGAGCCCGTTCCAGATGAGCAGGTCGCCGGGGCGCAGGTCGGGCCGGACGACGGGGAACTCGGCCCGGTCGACGGCAGGCCTGAGCGGGTCGCGGTCCTCCGGCTGCCCGGGCTTCCACTCCTCGAAGCGGCGGAAGAGCTCGGGGGCGCACTGGAAGCCGCCGGTCTCCGGGCGGGTGTCGTTGAGCGCGATGATGCCCTGGACGCGCTGCGGCGGGACGCCGAGGGTGGTGTCGATGTCCCAGTGCAGCTCGATGTCGAAGCCCCGGTCGGTGGGTTCGATGAGGGCCCTGTCGCGGTTGCGCACGTTGGGCGGGTTGAGGTTGAGCCGGTCGAGGGTGACCCACAGCTCCTCGCAGTCCCAGACGTCGACGAAGGCGTCGTACACCCGCCGCGTCTGGCGGCTGTCCCACAGAAGCTGGTGGTGGTACGCCTCGACGAAGCCGTAGACGTGCAGCTGGCGGTCGAGCGCGGAGCGGAACGGCCGGTCCTCGTACCAGCTGTCCGGCCGGTCCGGGTCGAGTCCCTGGAAGTCCCAGGCGAAGTCGAGGATCCGGCGGGCCGCCCCGGCCGGGATCGCCTCGCGGACGACGACGTAGCCGTACGTCTGCCAGTGCGCGAAGTCCTCCTCGGAGAGCACCCGCAGCGGCCTGGTCTTCTTCAGCTCCCGCAGGGTGGTCGCCGCGAGGTAGGACTCGCCGTCGTCGCTGAAGTACGGGCGCTCGGTCGCGGCGCGGTGCAGGTACGGGGCCCGGGGGCGGCGCGGGGGAGCGGGGGCGGACGGTGTCGTGGTCAAGGTCCCTCCAGGCGGGGGTCGGGCGGCGTGCGGGCGTGGGGGGCGCGGGACACGGCGGGACGGGGTGCGGACCTGGCGACGGCGGGGGGACCGCGGGGGACGAGAGAAAGAATTGGTGTAGACCATGGTCAGTGTCAAGTGACCCGGCGGTATGCCCCGCGCGCCGACCGCCGGCCCGAAAAGGCTTCCAGCGAAGGGGGTTGAGGTTCGGCCTTTGGTCTAGACAACCGTCGGGTGTCTGGCCTACTGTCCCCCTGCGCGGAGCCGGAACCGACCCGCCCGGTCGACCCGGCGCGACCGCCGCGCCCCGGTCGACGGCGACCGTGAGCAGGGCCCTGCCCGCCGCCACGCCCGCACCGGTACGGCGCCGGGGGCGGCCCGTGCCCACACGGCCGACGCCCTTGACCGACCGCCCACGCCGAGAGGGAACGGTTCCCATGAGCACACCCAGCGCCACGACCCCGCCCGTCGCCGGCCTCAAGAGCCCCGGCCCGGGCCTGATCACGCTGGACCCGGTGCACACCGCCCTGCTGCGCGGCCTCGACACACTGCTCGCCGGCCTCGCCGCCCGGCTCTCCGCCCCCGAGGTGACAGGCCCGCCCCTGCTCGCCGAGGACGGCCTCGCCCGCCTCGACTACTTCCGCAACTTCCCCCATCTCGGCGTCTCCACCGGGCGGTTCGCCCCGGACGCGTACGACGGCCTCGCCGCCGGCCGGGCCCCCGGCGGCCGGCCCCTCGAACCCACCGGTTACCTCCTGCCCTCCGCCACCTGCTACGGATTGCTGCTCTCCCTGGAAGGCGCCGACGTCGGCGAGGACGGGCTGCGGATCTCCGCCACGGGCCGCTGCTTCCGCAACGAGACCCACTACGAGGGGCTGCGCCGCCTCCGGGGCTTCCACATGCGCGAGGTCGTCTACCTCGGCACCCAGGAAGGCGCCGCCGAGCACCTGGAAAAGGGAGGCGAGTTCATCCAGGAGACCGCCGGACGCCTCGGCCTCGACCTGACCCGCGCCGCCGCCGACGACCCCTTCTACGACAAGGGCGGCTCCCGCGCCCGCCTGATGGCGCTCGACCCCGTCAAGCACGAGTACAGCGCCCCCGACGGCACCGCCATCGCCTCCGTCAACCGCCACCGCAACTTCTTCGGCGAGCGCCTCGGCATCCGCGCCGGCGGCCACGGCACCGCCTACAGCGCCTGCGTCGCCTTCGGCATGGAGCGCTGGGCACACGCCATGATCCTCGCTCACGGCGGCCCCGAACAGGCCCTCGACCACCTCCACGCGGTCACCACCACACCCTGACACTCCATCAAAAAAGCTGCCACCCCACGGACTTCCAAGGAGAACCGCACCATGGAACGCGTCACCGCCTGGCTCCAGGAGAAGAACCCCGGCCTCGACGGGCCGATCGACGCCGACGAGGACCTCATCGAGGCCCGGCTCATCGACTCCATGGACTTCCTGGAGTTCATCGACCTCCTGGAGGACCTCTCCGGCACGCCGATCGACCTCCAGGAGGTCACCATCGACGACTTCCGCACCCTCGCCCGCGTCCGGGAACGCTTCCTCACCCCCGCCGGGTGACCCCCGGCGCCTTCGCGGTCGTGGCGACCACCCGGGAAGTCCTCGACACCCCCGGCCTCGGCCCGCACCTCCTCGCCCCCTGGGAGCGCCGGCGCCTCACCGCGATCCGCGTCCCGGCACGCCACGACGACGTCCTGGCGGCCCGCCTCCTCCTCCGGCTCTGCGCCGCCCGGCTCACCGGCCGGCCCCCGGCGGCGACCGGCCTCGCCCAGCACTGCCCGGACTGCGGCCGGGACGGTCACGGCCGCCCGTACCTCCCGGACCGGCCCGGCCTCGGCATCAGCCTGAGCCACGCCGACGGCCTGGTCGCGGCCGCGGCGGGCCCGGGCCCGGTCGGCGTCGACGTGGAACCGGCCGACCGCCGCCCCGGCCCCCTCCCGCTCCTCCGCCGCCTGCTGCCGGACCTGCCGGACCTGCCCGGCGCCGAACCGGACCAGGGCCTCCTCCTCCGCGCCTGGGTCCGCGCGGAAGCCCGCTTCAAAGCGGGCCCCCGCGCCCCGGAGGCCGTACAACACCTCGGGGAGTGGACCGACCGCCCGCGCGGTGCCGTGGCGGCGGTGGCGGCCACCACCCCACCGGCCCTCCTCCCGCCGTCGGTGGTCCTCGACGGGCCGGCCCCTGCCGCCTGGCGCTGATCAGGCGCCCACGTACCGCGCCAGGTGCTCGCCGGTGAGGGTCGACCGCGCGGCGACGAGCTCCGCCGGGGTGCCCTCGAAGACGATCCGGCCGCCGTCGTGACCGGCGCCGGGGCCGAGGTCGACGATCCAGTCGGCGTGCGCCATGACGGCCTGGTGGTGCTCGACCACGATCACCGACTTGCCGGAGTCGACGAGCCGGTCGAGCAGGCCGAGGAGCTGCTCCACGTCGGCGAGGTGCAGACCCGTCGTCGGCTCGTCGAGGACGTACACGCCGCCCTTGTCGCCCATGTGCGTGGCCAGCTTCAGCCGCTGCCGCTCGCCGCCCGACAGCGTGGTGAGCGGCTGGCCCAGGGTGAGGTAGCCGAGGCCGACGTCCATCAGCCGCTCCAGGATCCGGTGGGCCGCCGGGGTGCGGGCCTCGCCCGCCCCGAAGTACGCCTCCGCCTCCGCGACCGACATCGCCAGGACCTCGCTGATGTTCCGCCCGCCGAGCTCGTACTCGAGGACCGCCGCCTGGAACCGCCGGCCCTCGCACTCCTCGCAGGTGGTGGCCACACCGGCCATCATCGCCAGATCGGTGTACGTGACGCCGGCGCCGTTGCAGGTCGGGCAGGCGCCCTCCGAATTGGCGCTGAACAGTGCCGGCTTGACCCCGTTGGCCTTGGCGAACGCCTTCCGGATCGGGTCGAGCAGCCCCGTGTACGTCGCCGGGTTGCTGCGCCGCGAGCCGCGGATCGGGCTCTGGTCGACCGAGACCACCCCGGCGTCCGCCGGGATCGAACCGTGCACGAGCGAACTCTTGCCGGAACCGGCGACGCCGGTGACGACGGCGAGGACGCCGAGCGGGAGGTCGACGTCCACCTTCCGCAGGTTGTTGGCGGTCGCGCCGCGGATCGGCAGGAACCCGGTCGGCGTCCGCACCGACTCCTTCACCGAGGCCCGGTCGTCCAGGTGACGGCCCGTCACGGTGCCGCTCCCGCGCAGCCCGTCCAGGGAGCCCTCGAAACAGATCGTGCCGCCGCCGGTGCCGGCGCCGGGACCGAGGTCGACCACGTGGTCGGCGATCGCGATCGTCTCCGGCTTGTGCTCCACGACCAGGACCGTGTTGCCCTTGTCCCGCAGCCGCAGCAGGAGTTCGTTCATCCGCTGGATGTCGTGCGGGTGCAGACCGGCCGTCGGCTCGTCGAAGACATAGGTGACGTCGGTGAGCGAGGACCCGAGGTGCCGGATCATCTTCACGCGCTGCGCCTCGCCGCCCGACAGGGTGCCCGCGGGCCGGTCGAGGGCCAGATAGCCGAGGCCGATCTCCACGAAGGAGTCCAGGGTCTGGCGCAGGGAATCGAGCAGCGGCGCCACCGAGGGGTCGTCCAACTCGCGCACCCACGCGGAAAGATCGCTGATCTGCATCGCGCAGGCGTCGGCGATGCTGATGCCCTTGATCTTCGAGGAGCGGGCGCCCTCGTTGAGCCGGGTGCCGTCGCACTCCGGACAGACCCGGGTGGTCGTGGCCCGCTCCACGAAGGCGCGGATGTGCGGCTGCAGCGACTCGACGTCCTTGGCCAGGAAGGACTTCTGGAGCTTGGGGATCAGCCCCTCGTACGTGACGTTGACACCCTCCACCTTGACCCGGGTCGCCTCCTTGTGCAGAAGGGTGTCCAGCTCCCGGTCGGTGTACTCCCGGATCGGCTTCGCCGGGTCGAGCAGCCCGGAGAGGCGGTACGTCCGGCCGTACCAGCTGTCCGCCGTGTAGCCGGGGATGGTGAGCGCGCCCTCGTCGAGCGACTTGGTGTCGTCGTACAGCTGGGACAGGTCGATGTCCGACACCCGGCCCCGGCCCTCGCAGCGGGGGCACATGCCGCCGGTGAGGGAGAAGCTGGTCGCCTCCTTCACCTTCCGGCCGCCGCGCTCCACGGTGACGGCGCCCGCACCGGTCACCGAGGGGATGTTGAAGGAGAAGGCCCGTGACGAGCCGATGTGCGGGGTGCCGAGCCGGCTGAAGAGGATGCGCAGCATCGCGTTGGCGTCGGTGGCGGTGCCGACGGTGGAGCGCGGGTCGGCGCCCATCCGCTGCTGGTCGACGATGATCGCGGTGGTCAGCCCGTCGAGCACGTCGACGTCGGGCCGCGCGAGCGTCGGCATGAAGCCCTGGACGAAGGCGCTGTACGTCTCGTTGATCAGCCGCTGGGACTCGGCGGCGATCGTGTCGAAGACCAGCGAGCTCTTCCCCGAGCCGGAGACCCCGGTGAAGACCGTCAGCCGCCGCTTGGGGATCTCGACACTGACGTCCTTGAGGTTGTTCTCCCGCGCGCCGAGCACGCGGATCATCTCGTGGCTGTCGGCGATGTGCGGGGCGGGCGACGCCGCACCGTTCCGCTTGGCCGTGCTCAAAGGTCTCTCCCTCGTCAGGGTGCCGGCGGGTGTGCGACCACCCTAAGCGGGAGGTCCGACAGAGGCGGGGCGTCGGCGGATCCCGGAACCACGGGACCGCCTGTGGCGCACTTGATAGGCAAGTGGTGACTTGCCTATGGTGGCGGTGTGGAGGAGGAACTGTTCAAGGCGCTGGCCGACCCCACCCGCCGGGTGATCCTCGACGAGCTGACCGAACGTGACGGCCAGTCGCTCTTCGAGATCTGCGCCCGGCTGGCGACCCGGCACGGCCTCACCCTCTCCCGGCAGGCGGTCAGTCAGCACCTCGCCGTGCTGGAGACCGCGGGCCTGGTCACGGCCCGCCGCGAGGGCCGCTACAAGTTCCACCACCTCGACACCCGACCCCTGGAGCACATCGTCACGCGATGGCTCACCCCCGCACCCCCGAAGGACGGACCATGAGGATCAACCTGGCCAGCGTCTTCGTCGACGACCAGGAGAAGGCGCTCCGTTTCTATACGGACGTGCTCGGCTTCGAGGTCAAGCACGATGTGCCGCTCGGTGAGGACCGTTGGCTCACCGTCGTCTCCCCGGAGGACCGGGACGGCACCGAACTCCTCCTGGAGCCCTCCGGTCACCCCGCCGTCCCGCCGTACAAGGAGGCCCTGGTCGCCGACGGCATCCCCGCGACCTCCTTCGCCGTCGACGACGTCCACGCGGAACACGCCCGCCTCACCGCCCTCGGCGTCCGCTTCACCCAGCCGCCCGTCGCGATGGGCCCCGTCACCACCGCCGTCCTCGACGACACCTGCGGCAACCTCGTCCAGATCGCCCAGTACGGGTGACCTCCGTCAGTCGCCGACCGCCAGCCGTACCGCGAAGGCGCCGATCACCGTGCCCGTGATCCTGTCCAGGACCCGTCGCGCCCGGGGTTCGCGCAGCCGGGCGCCGAGGGCGGTCGCGGAGGCGATCAGGGCCGTCGACCAGACCATGCCGAGGACGACGTGGACGGAGGCCAGCGCGAGCCCCATCGCGAAGTGCGGGGCCTCGGCCGGGATGAACTGCGGCAGGACGGCGACGTAGAAGACGCCCACCTTGGGGTTGAGCAGATTGGTGAGGGTGCCCTGGCGCCAGCCGCCGGAGAGAGTGTCGCTCCCGCCGACCTCCACCTCCCCGCCCGGTCCCGGCCCACCGCGCCGGAAGGTCTCGGCGATCATGCGGACCGCCATCCAGAGCAGGTAGGCGGCTCCCGCCCAGCGGAGGATCTCGTAGGCGAGGTGCGAGGCGGTCAGGAGGGCCGTCACGCCGAGCGAGGTCAGCGCGCCCCAGATCAGGGTGCCGGTCTGGATGCCGAGGACGACGCCCCAGGCACGGGTGCGGCGGCCGAGCGCGGCCGTGCGCAGGATGAGGGCCGTGTCGAGGCCCGGGGTGAGGGTGAGGAGCCCCACGACGAGAGCGAAGGACCAGAGTGCGGTGCTCGATGCCATGGACGGCCACGGTATCGCAGCCCTCCCGCCGACCCCGCGTGGCCTCTTCCGGGCGCTCTTCTGCTGGCCCCGCGCGACCCCTTCCAGACGCTCTTCCATCGGCCTTTCGCGGCGCTTCCGCCGCTCCTCCGAGGCGCTTCCGCCGCCTGGCCGCGCCCCTTTCTGCAGGCCCTCGGGGGCTCTCCCCGCCCGCCCGGCACCGGCCGTCCCGCCCGTCCCTAGGGTGGCCGCATGAGAGAACTGTTCCTGACGGACCGGCAGGCGTATCTGCGGTGGCTGGATCTGCCCGGTGACGGGCCCGTGCGCGTCTTCCTCCACGGGCTCGGCTGCACGGCGGCCTCCGACTTCGCGCACATCGCCGCCCACCCGGCGCTGGGCGGCGGCCGGGCCCTCCTGGTCGACCTGCTGGGGTACGGGCTGAGCGACCGGCCCGCCGACTTCGACTACCGGCCCGAGGGGCAGGCCGCGGCCGTGGCCGCGCTCCTCGACCACCTCGACCTCACCGGCGTCCACCTCGTCGGCCACTCCATGGGCGGCGCCGTCGCCATCCACCTGGCGGCGGCCCGGCCCGGCCGGATCGCCCGGCTCGTCGTCGCCGAGCCCAACCTGTACGCGGGCGGGGGCGCGTTCAGCAGGCCGGTGGCGCGCCAGGCGGAGGAGGACTTCGTCCGGATCGGGTTCACGAGGATGCTGGCCCTCGCCGACCGGGCCGACTACGCGGCACGGCTGCGACTCGCCGACCCGCGGGCCGTGCACCGCAGCGCGGTCGCGCTCGTCGCGGGCGGCGACCCCGAGGCCGGTGACGTGCTGGCCGCGCTCACGCTGCCCCGGGCGTTCCTGGTGGGGGAGAAGAGCCTGCCGGACCGGGCGGCCGAACAGTCGGCGGCGATGGGTGTGCCCGTCCTGGAGGTGCCCGCCGCCGGCCACAACCTGATGCTCGACAACCCCGACGGCTTCGCCGACGCCCTCGCCCGCGCCCTGACGCTCCCTCAGTAGGACCCTCTCGGCCACCGCGACACGGGGCCCGCGCAGAGGGCTCGCGCCGGGCCTCCGCCGCTCCCTACGCGCGGCGCGCCTATGGTCGGGAATGCCTCCTGGCAACGGCTCGCCGTGAAGAGCAGTGAAGGGCAGGGAAGAGAAAGGGAGTTGACATGTGCTGACGAAGCCTCATGCCGTGCGGCATCATCACGCGCGGCGCCGTCCCGTGAAGCGGCATCCAACTCGGACTCGCCGCTCTGCCGGCCCTGCCCCTCACCTTCCTGCCACTCACCTTCCTGCCCGGGGCCGAGGCCCGGGCCGCCGACGGCCTCGTCTCCGCGGGCAAGCCGGCCGCGTCCTCGTCCATGGAGGGCCCGGGCTCCGGCGACCGGTGCGACTGGATCTCCGCACCTCGGACCGGATGGTCGACCACTTCCGGGCCTTCCGCGCGGCCACCGGCGACACCACCTGGGACGCGGCCCGCACCGCCCACCAGACGCGGATCGCCGACCTCCGGTCCACGTACGCCCCGAGCACCGACCTGCTCCCCGACTCCGCCGTCGACGACGCCGTGACCAGCGGCGACCCGAACAAGATCGCCACGAGCTACAAGCTCAACGGCACCCGGATCCCCAGTGGCAGCGAGGCCGCCTTCTTCGCCCCTTCGCCGTCGCCGCGATGACCGAATCCGGCAGCCAGGCCTGGCTCGACGCCCTCTGGAACAAGGCGGTGGCCACCCCGATCGACACCGGAAGATACTTCTCGGCGAGCATCCAGCTCCAGGTGTTGATCACGGTCTCCGGCAACCACGGGGTCCCGTAAGGGCGTTCCCCGCCCTGGAAGCCGCACGGTTCAAGAGGGACCGCCACGCCGTCCGCCGGAACTCCCGGTCATGATCACCCGATCGGGTGAGCGGGCGGCGGGGCGGGCCCGTCCATGGTCCATGCTGGCCCGGCACGCGCCCCCGAGCGGGGCACCCCACCCCTTCCCTCCAGGAGCCGGCCGGCATGACACCCCGTACGACCCCGGGCGAACGCCCCGAAGAGAAGGCCCTGTTGCTGGCCGCCGGCCTCGCCGACCTGGTGGCGGACTCGATCGGCACCGCCGCCGGATCGCTCCGCTCCCTCCTGGGCCGCTCCGACTCCGGCGACCTCGCCCACGAGGCCGTCGCCGACCTCCAGGCCCGGGGCCGGCTGGCCCTCGACCGCCTCGCCCTCGACCAGCACGGCACCGGCGGCCTCCCGCACATGGAGGTCCTGGCCCGCGCGGCCGCCGCCCGCCGGGCCGCCGCCCCGGCGGACGCCGATGCGTGACGCCTGGGCGCCGGAGGAGTTCAAGGCCCGCACCGACGCGGTCCTCGCCGGCTTCCTCGACGAGGAGGCCGCGGAACTCCTCGCCGTCGACGAAGCCCTCGACCCGCTCGCCGAGGCCCTGCGCGCCACCGCCCGTCACGGCAAACGGCTCCGCGCCGCCTTCTGCTACTGGGGCTGGCGCGCCGCCGGGCAGCCCGACAGCGACGCCCTGATGCGGGCCGCCGCCGCGATGGAACTCGTCCACGCCGCCGCCGTCGTCCACGACGACCTCATCGACGACAGCCCCCTCCGGCACGGCCGCCCCACCGCCCACCACGCCTTCGCAACCCTGCCGGACAAAGCTCTGCCGGACGGAGCCCAGCCGCACAAAGCCCACCCACACACAGTCACGCCGCCCACAGCTCCGCCACCCACAGCTCCGCCACCCACAGCTCCGCCACCCACAGCTCCGCCACCCGCAGCCCCGCCGCACACCAGCCGACGCCCCCGGCCGGCGGAGGCCCGCGCGCTCGCCCTGCTCCTCGGCGACCACCTGATGGCCCTCGCCGGCCGCCTCTACACCGAGTCCGGCCTGCCCGCCGCGTACCTCTCCCGGGGCCGGCCCCTCTGGGCCGTGCTCGCCCGCGAACTCGTCGCCGGCGAAGCCCTGGAGATCCTGCACACCGGCGGCGCCCCGGACACCGGCACCTCCCTCAAGGTGATCCGGTACAAGACCGCCAAGTACACCGTCGAACAGCCCCTCCTCCTCGGCGCCCTGCTCGCCGGCGCCCCCGCCGCCCTTCGCGAGGGACTGTCGCTCTACGGGCTGCCGCTCGGCGAGGCGTTCCAGCTCCGGGACGACCTCCTCGGCCTTTTCGGCGACCCCGCCCGTACCGGCAAGGCGCCCCTCGACGACCTCCGTACCGCCCGCCCCACCGTGCTGCTCGCCGAGACCTGGCGGACCGCGGGCCCCGCCCAGCGGGTCCTGCTGCGCCGTGCCCTCGACGGGGACGGGCCGCCGGACGAGGAGGAGCTGCGGAAGGTCCGCGCGCTCATGACGGAGCTCGGCGCGCCCGCCCGGGTCGAGCACATGATCACGTGCCGCGTCGAGGAGGCCGTCCGCACCCTCGACGCCCTCGACCTGCCCGCCGCCGCCCACCGCGCCCTCACGGACCTGGCCCACCGCGCGGCCGTCCGCCACCACTGACCTCGGGAGCGACCGCAGTGACCACGTCCCACGCCACACCCCCCACCCCCTACACCGACGCGGACCTCGACGCCCTGCGGCACAGCGGCGACGAACTCGCCGACGCCGTCGTCGCCACCCTCTTCGAACGCGGCGAGGTCGGCCTCTTCAACTCCCTCATGCGGTACGTCTCCGTCTCCGGCCGGGAACTCCCCGCCGGCCTCCCCGACGTGGCCCGCGAGTACCTGGAGACGACCGCCGTCCCGCCCGCCTGGGTGGACTGGAACGAGATGGAGAAGGCCCGGCTCTTCTTCACCGACAACAACGTCCACATCAACACCGCCCTCTCCTTCGCCTCCATGCCCGCCTGCTACGCCGTCCCCCGCGTGGCCCGCCTGCTCTCCACCACCCACGGGCTGCACTACCCGAGCAAGCGGATGGCGGAGACCGGCCAGTTCACCACCTACCTCATGCGGCCCGACGCCTTCGAGGCCGGCGGGCGGTTCGTCCCCGCCGCCCAGAAGGTCCGCCTCCTGCACGCCTCCATCCGCCACCACCTGACCCGCGAGGACCGCTGGGACACCGCCGCCGACGGGGTGCCGATCTGCCAGGAGGACATGATCGGCGGGCAGATGTTCTTCTCGATGCTCGTCCTCGACAGCCTCCACCGGCTCGGCATCCACATGTCCGTCGAGGGCGCCGAGGCGTACTTCTACGCCTGGCGGGTCGTCGGCGCGATCCTCGGCGTCGACCAGACCGCCGTGCCGAAGACCCTCGACGAGGCGCGCGCCTTCCTCGACCTGTACCTGCTGCGGCACATGGGCCCCTCGGAGGAGGGCGTCGTGCTGACCCGGCAGCTGATCGAGCTGTACGAGGAGGTCGTCCCCGGCACCTTCTTCGACCCGGTCGTCTCCGCCCTGATCCGCCACCTCGTCGGCGACACCTGCGGTGACTGGCTCGGCGTGCCCCGCAGCCGCTGGGACACCGCCGTGAAGGCGCTGCCGGCGCTGCTCGGCGTCCTGGAGTCGGTGGAGGACGCCTCGCCGTTCGCCGCCTGGGCGCTCGACCGGCTCGGCCACCTCACCTCGGTCTTCGAGCTGTCCGCCCTCACCCGGGGCCGGGTCATGCACTACGCCATCCCCGAGCACCTCAGGAAGGAGTACGGCGTCGACACGGGCGTCTCCCGCGCCCGCCGCTGGACCCCGCCCCCGGCCACCGTCTGACGTCCGGCCCGCCCCGGTCCCGTACGGGACCCTCCGCACGGGACCGCCGGGAGGGCTCTCCTCGCAGAGTGGCGCATCCTGTCCGAAAATGGACTCACCGGTGAAGGCGAGGTGCGCATGGACAGCGAGCGAGACGGGCTCGGGGACGGGTCGCCGACCGGCCGGTCCGACCGGTTCACGGTCGAGGTGCGGTCCACGTGGGGCACGGAGACCGTCGTGATCGCCCCGTCCGGGGAGCTCGACCACGACACGGTCGAACCGCTGCGCACCGCCCTGGAGAAGCACGAGGACGCGGCGCGGATCGTCGTCGACTGCGCCGGGCTCGACTTCTGCGACTCCACCGGCCTGAACCTGCTGCTCAGGGCCCGCGCCCGGGCGCTGGAGACCGGTGCGGTGCTCGACCTGGCCGGAGTGCGGCCCCCGGTGGACCGGATGTTCGAGATCACCGGTGCCCGTCAGGTCTTCCGGGTATACGCGGACGTGGACGAGGCTCTCGCCGCCGGCGGGACGGGCGGGGCCCGTCCCGAGGACCTGACGTGACGGGCCCGCCGGCCGTGCGGGAGGGAGAGATGACCGAAGGCGACGGCACACCCGCGCAGACCCGCCGGCTCCTGCTGCGGGAGAGCGCGGGCGCGGTCTCCCGCTGCCGCGACTTCACCGCGCGGGCGCTCGCCGACTGGGGCTGGGTCCCCGCGGAGAGCCCCCGGGAGCGCGAGCGCGTCGAGGACGTCCTGCTGCTGGTCTCCGAGGTGGTCACCAACGCCTGTCTGCACGCCGGCGGCCCGGAGGAGTTCGTGCTCCGGCACACGGACGGGCTGCTGCGGGTGGAGGTCGCCGACCGCAGCCCCGAGCACCCGCACCGGATGGCGCCGCGCCCGCCCTCGCTGCCCGGCGGTCACGGGCTCATGGTGCTCGACCGCCTGGCGAGCGACTGGGGCTCCTCGGACCGGGGGCCCGGCGCCGAGGGCAAGGTGGTGTGGCTGGAGGTCAGCCGTCCGTCTCCTCCTCCGTGGCGCCGTCGTCCAGCAGACCTGCCTTGAGCTCGCCGAGGATCCGGGCGAGCAGCCGGGAGACGTGCATCTGGGAGAGGCCGACCCGCCGGCCGATCTCGGCCTGGGTCAGCTCCTCACCGAAGCGCAGGGAGAGGATCAGCCGGTCGCGGTCGTCGAGCCGGTCGAGCAGCGGTCGGAGCGAATGCAGGTCGTCGATCAGCTCGTAGGCGGGCTCCTCGACGGCGGTGCGCCGGCCGGCCGTGCCCTGCGGTGCGCCGGTCTCGTCGTCGCCCACGGGGGCGTCGAGCGAGTGGGTGGTGTAGGCGTTGGCGGCGAGCTCGCCCTCGGCCACCGTCTCCTCGGTGAGGTCCAGCCGCTCCGCCAGCGCTGCGCGGTCGGGCCGGTGGCCGTCGCGCTGTTCCAGCGCGTCCGAGGCCTTGGCCAGCTCGATGCGCAGCTCCTGGAGACGGCGGGGGACCCGGACGGCCCAGCCGGTGTCCCTGAAGAACCGCTTCATCTCGCCGACGATCGTCGGCAGCGCGAAGGCGGAGAACTCGACCCCCCGGTCCGGGTCGAACCGGTCGATCGCCTTGATCAGCCCGACCGTCCCCACCTGCACGATGTCCTCCATCGGCTCGGCGCGGCCGCGGAAGCGCCGGGCGGCGAACTTCACCAGGCTCAGATTCAGCTCCACCAGGGTGTTGCGCACGTAGGAGCGCTCACGGGTGCCCTCGTCGAGCTCGTGGAGCCGCTGGAAGAGCGACACCGAGAGGGTCCGGGCGTCGTCCGTGGAGGCTCCCAGGGGGTTCTCCGGCACGGGCAGGCCCCCGAGTGCCCGCTGCCGCACGGTCGCGGAAGGGGACGGACGTCGGCAGCTGCGGGTCCGGGCGGAGGGGCTGTATGCGGCTCGGCCGATGGCCATGACATTCCTGTCGACGATTCCGGTGGACCGGCGCCGCCCTCAGAGGGAGGGCGGGTGTCACAGCCCGTCGGTTGAGCATCCTTGTGACAAGCGTTCCCTCTCAGGAGCTTTTGACCCACCTGGGAGTGTTTGGGTCCTTTTTTCTCGGTCAGGGGCTGGCCATGGAGGCAGGTGAGCCGCACCACGCGGCATGCTCCCGGCGGTGCGTACTCGGCGGAGGCCCGGGCACGGCCGGCCGCTTCCGCGACTTCTCCTCACAGACCGTGACGGAGTGGTACGGGCCGCTCTCCCCGGCGGGCCGCAGGGCCGCCGGGGACCTGCTGCTGCTCGTCACCGAGCTCGTCGCCCACGCGGTGCGGCGCGGAGGAGTCCCGTACGAGCTCCGCCTCGACCGCTCCGCGGACGGCGTCTGGCTCCAGGTGAGCGACACCGGCGCGGAAGGACCCTGCCCGGCGGGCCGGCACCGCCCCGGCCTCCCCTCCTGGCACTGCCTCTACCTGGTCCAGCGGCTCGCCGAGGTCTGGGGCTGGGTGCCGCGCGACCGGGGCAGGACGATGTGGTGCGAGGTCCGCTTCCCCCGGCCGGACACCGGGGCCGCCCGGCTGTCTGAAGGGGCCGCGGGCGGGTAGCAGCCCGGAAGGACGACCCCGCCGCCCGGCGGGGGTTCCGGACCGGAGGAGGTGCCGCGATGGACGAGGTCCGGCTCTCCGCATACGAACGACGTGTACTGGCCGAGATCGAGGAGGACCTGAGCGCCGACAGCGGTCTCGCCCGGCGCATGGCCGGGCACCGGCCCTCCCCCCACCTGCCCCGACCGCGGATCACCCTCCGCGGCGGTCTGGGCGCCGCCCTGCTCGGGGCGACGACGCTCACCCTGCTCGTCCTCGCGGTGGCGACCTCGGCCCCCGCCCTGGTCTGGGGCTTCGCCGCCGCCTGGGTGCTGACGCTGGTCCTGCTGCTGCGCCTGGTGGTCCGCTGGACCCGGCGGCGTGCGGGCGGCGGGCCGCCCGGCGACTGACCCGGCAGACGACCCGACCGAGAGAGGAGCCCACGATGCCCCGCGGATCGAACGCCAAGCGCGAGAGGCAGTACGAGCACATCAAGCAGAGCGCCCTGGACCGCGGCGAGAGCAAGGGACGCGCCGAGGAGATCGCCTCCCGCACCGTCAACAAGGAACGGGCCCGCTCGGGCGAGTCGAAGACGGCGAGCAAGAGCTCGACCCAGGACATGTCCTCCTCGCGGCGCGGCGGGAAGCGCTCGCACAGCGGCTCCGAGGGACCGACCTACGACCAGCTGTACGCCGAGGCCCAGCGCCGCAACCTGCACGGCAGGTCGCAGATGAACAAGGCCGAACTGAAGCGGAAGCTCGGCCACTGAACCACCGAGGACCCCGGCGCCCGGCCTCTCCCCGGACCGGCCCGCCGGGGCCCGCCCCTGTCGCCCGGTCTCAGCCGGCCGCGCCGCCGGGCGCCGTCGGCGGGGCGCCGACCACGCCCCGTACGACCCCGAGGGTGAACAGGTCCTCCGGGCGCAGCCGGAGGCGGTCGGCCGTGGCGTCCGCCTCCTCCGGGGGGCGCTTCAGGATGGCGGTGGCGAGCTCGGGGGCGATCACGGAGAAGTACGCGTCCGGGGTGGCCCAGGTGTTGCCGGGGGCGGCGAGGGCGAGCGCACCGCCCGAGCCGCCCTCGCCGATGAGCAGCGCGGTGACCGGGACGCGCGCCTCGGCGACGGCGCCGAAGAGCTCCGCGATGGCCGGGCCCGCACCCGCCCGCTCCGCCTCCGCGTCGTTGGCGGCGCCCGGCGTGTCGATCAGCGTGAGCACCGGGATCCCCAGCCGCCCGGCCGTCCGCACCAGCCGGGCCGCGGTGCGGAAACCGGCCGGCCGGGTCGCGGTCCCGCACTGGGCCGCGTACGCGACCGTACGCCCGTCCGGCAGCCGCCCGAAGCCGCAGCGCATCCCCGGGTCGGTGCCGCCCGCGCGGTCGCCGGACAGCTCCGCCCGCTCGGTGAACACCTCGGCGAGATAGCGGTCGGCCCGGGGACGCTCCGGGTGCCGGGCGCGGGCCACCGCCTCGCGCCCGCTCGCCGACGGCTCCGTGGAGCCGAGCGCGTACGGCGGCGGGACCGGGCCCTCGGCCGGGCGGGTGAGCAGCGACAGCCAGCGGCCGAGGACCGCCCGCAGCTCCCGCGCCGGGACGACGGCGTCCACGTGCCCGTGGGCGAGCTGCGCCTCGGCGGTGTACGCGGCCGGGTCGGCGTCCGGCGGCCGTACCCGGGAACCCGCGAAGCCCACCTGGGCGCCCGGCAGCGCGAGGACCACGTCGGAGCCGGCCCCGAGGGTGGCCCACCCGCCACCGGTCGTCGGATCGCGCAGGACCGCCAGCTGGGGCAGACCGGCGGCCCGGGTGAGTGCCGCCTCCCCGGCCAGCCGCTGGAGCTGGACCAGCGCCCGCATGCCCTCGTGCATCCGGCTGCCGCCGGTGGCCAGGAGGACGGTCACGGGCAGCCGGTGCGCCCGGGCGTGGGCGTGCGCGGCGGCCACCCGGGCGCCGGTGCCCTCGCCGATGGAACCGCCGAGGAAGCCGAACTCGAAGGAGACGAGGACCGTCCGCGTCCCGCCGACCGTGCCGGTGCCGCAGACCACGGACTCGGACACGCCGGAGCGGGCGGCCGCCGCGGCCCTGGCCGCCCCGTAACCGGGCCAGCCGATCGGCCCGTCGCCCGCGGACGGACCCTCGGGGGAGGGGAGTTCGGCGAAGTCGCCGGTCACGAGGGCCAGTGCCTCGCGCGCGTTCGCAGGTGCTGTCATCGGGGCCTCCCGCCCGTCGCCCGGCGAGCCGCGGGAAGGGTCCGGAGCCCGTCCCGCCACCGTACCGCCGAGTAGCAGGCGGGCAGGGGCCCACGGCCCGGGTGCGGCGGAGATCACTCCGGGCGTACGACGGTGGCAGCCGCCTCAGGCCATGATCCCGCTCCCGTGCGGCGCGTACAGGTCGAGCAGTCGCACCCGGGTCACCTGGAGCCGGTGCGCCAGGATCGACCCCACCCAGAAGAACACCGCCGACCCGAACTCCACGTCCGTGTGGCACATCGACCGCACCGCCGTCGCGTCGAACTCGTACGCCCGGACGGGGGTCATCGCCTCCGCCCCCGACTGGCACAGATACGGCGGGAACAGCCAGGACAGACCCACCAGTTCACCGTGGCGGAGGGTCTCGATCACCGGCGACCCGCGCCCCGGCACCCGGGCGTCCAGATTGACCGCGCCCGTCTTCACGATCCAGAACCGGTCCGCGTGCTGCTGCTCCTCGAAGAGCCGGTCCCCGGACTCGAAATACACGTCCTCGGCGAAGGCCATCAACCGCTCGCGGTGCTCCGCCGGCAGCGCACTGACCTTGGGTGCGGCACTCCTCATGACGGGCCCTCCTCCTCACGCGTACGGCTCCGCTCCCAGTGTCCACCGGCCCCGGCCGGACCGCAGGCGACGCGGGCCCGGCATCCCGCCCCGCACCGCCCCGGCACGCCCCCGGGGTGCGGCCGGGCGGGGCGGAGCGGAGCATGAGACCGAGGAGGGAACGAACAGAAGGGGGTGTGAGCCAGGAGGGTGACATGCCCGTCCCGGAAGTGCCCGCCAGGGAAGCGTCCACTCCGGACGGCGGCGACGCGCTCGTCGTCCTGAGCCGGGTCGACAAGCACTTCGGGACCCTCCACGTCCTCCAGTCCGTCGACCTCACGGTCCACCGGGGCGAGGTCGTCGTCGTGATCGGCCCCTCCGGCTCGGGCAAGTCCACCCTCTGCCGGGCGATCAACCGCCTGGAGACCATCGACAGCGGCGAGATCCGCGTCGACGGCCGACCGCTGCCCGCCGAGGGCAGGGAACTCGCCCGGCTCCGCGCCGACGTCGGCATGGTCTTCCAGTCCTTCAACCTCTTCGCCCACAAGACCGTCCTCGACAACGTCACCCTCGGACAGATCAAGGTCCGCAAGAAGAACCGCAGGGCCGCCGAGGAACGGGCCCGCGCCCTCCTCGACCGGGTCGGCGTCGCCGCCCAGGCCGACAAGTACCCGGCCCAGCTCTCCGGCGGTCAGCAGCAGCGCGTCGCCATCGCCCGCGCCCTCGCCATGGACCCCAAGGTGATGCTCTTCGACGAACCGACCTCCGCCCTCGACCCCGAGATGATCAACGAGGTCCTGGAGGTCATGCGGCAGCTCGCCGACGAGGGCATGACCATGGTGGTCGTCACCCACGAGATGGGCTTCGCCCGCTCCGCCGCCCACCGCGTCGTCTTCATGGCCGACGGCCGGCTCGTCGAGGACGCCACGCCGGACGAGTTCTTCGGCAACCCGCGCAGCCCCCGCGCCCGCGACTTCCTCTCCAAGATCCTCCACCACTGAGCCAAGATCCTCCATCACCGAGCCAGAGATCCTCCATCACCGAGCCCCCGGGGTGATCACCATGAACCCGACCAGGACCACCAGGACGCTCCTCGCCTCCGCCACGGCCCTCGTCCTCGCCCTCGGCTCCGCCTCGCTCGCCCACGGAGCCGTACCGCGCGACCACTCCGACGAGGACCGGATCACCATCGGCATCAAGTTCGACCAGCCCGGCCTCGGACTCAAGACCCCCGACGGCACCTACACCGGCTTCGACGTCGACGTCGCCACGTACATCGCCAAGCAGCTCGGCCACGAACCCGACGAGATCGTGTGGAAGGAGGCCAAGAGCGCCGACCGCGAGACCATGCTCCAGCGCGGCGACGTCGACTTCATCGCGGCCTCGTACTCGATCAACGACGAACGGGCCGAGAAGGTCGACTTCGCCGGCCCCTACCTCCTCGCCCACCAGGACGTGCTGATCCGCGCCGACGACGACTCCATCAAGCAGCCCTCCGACCTCAACGACAAGCGGCTCTGCTCCGTCACCGGCTCCACCTCCGCGCAGAACGTCAAGGACAGGATCGCCCCCGACGCCCAGCTCCAGGAGTACGGCGGCTACTCCGAGTGCCTGACCGGCCTGGAGAACGGCGTCATCGACGCCCTCACCACCGACGACTCGATCCTCGCCGGATACGCGGCCCAGGACCAGTTCGAGGGCAAGTTCAAGCTCGGCGGCTTCGAACTGAGCAACGAGAACTACGGCATCGGCGTCCAGAAGGGCAGCGAACTCAAGGAGAAGATCAACGACGCCCTGGAGAAGATGGTCGACGACGGCTCCTGGGACGCGGCCGTCGAGAAGAACTTCGGCCCGGCGAACTACCAGAACGAACCGGCCCCGCAGATCGGCGTGATCGTCGAGTGAGCCGGCCGCCGTGTTCGACTTCCTCGAAGGCTACGACCTCCTGGGCGCCTTCTGGGTGACCGTCCAGCTCACCTTCTGGTCCGCCCTCGGCTCCCTCGTCTGGGGGACGCTGCTCGCCGCCATGCGCGTCGGCCCCGTCCCCCTCATGCGGGGCTTCGGCACCGCCTACGTCACCATCGTCCGCAACATCCCCCTCACCGTCATCATCGTCTTCACCTCCCTCGGCCTCTTCCAGACCCTCGGGATCAGCCTCGGCGCCGACCGCTTCACCGCCATCAACTTCCGGCTCGCCGTCCTCGGACTCACCGCCTACACCAGCGCCTTCGTCTGCGAGGCGCTGCGCTCCGGCATCAACACCGTCCCCCTCGGCCAGGTCGAGGCCGCCCGCGCCATCGGCCTCAGCTTCCCCCAGGTCCTGCGGATCATCGTGCTCCCGCAGGCCTTCCGGTCCGTCGTCGGCCCGCTCACCAACGTCCTCATCGCCCTCACCAAGAACACCACCGTCGCCGCCGCCATCGGCGTCGCCGAAGCCGCCCTGCTCATGCGGGAGATGATCGAGAACGAGGCCCAGCTCATCCTCATCTCCGCGATCTTCGCCTTCGGCTTCGTCTGCCTCACCCTGCCCACCGGCCTCCTCCTCGGCCGGCTCGCCAGAAAGGTGGCGGTCAAACGGTGAAGCACGCCACCAAGGACGAGACCGCCACCGTCCTCTACGACGTCCCCGGCCCCCGTGCCCGCCGCCGCAACCTGCTGTGGACGGTGCTCTTCCTGCTCGCCCTCGCCGCCGTCGTCTGGTGGGTGATCGACGGGCTCGCCGCCAAGAACCAGCTGGAGGCGGCCAAATGGGAGCCCTTCTTCACCGACGGCCGGATCTGGGAGACGTACCTCCTGCCCGCCCTGAAGAACACCGTCATCGCCGCCGGCCTCGCCATGGTCCTCGCCCTGCCGCTCGGCGCCCTCCTCGGCATCGCCCGCCTCTCCGACCACCGCGCCGTCCGCGCCACCGTCGGCACCGTCGTCGAGTTCTTCCGCGCGATCCCCGTCCTCATCCTCATGCTCTTCGCCAACGCCGCCTACGCCGAGTTCACCGACATCAGCCCCGAGAACCGCCCCCTGTACGCGGTCGTCACCGGCCTCGTCCTCTACAACGCCTCCGTCCTCGCCGAGGTCGTCCGCGCCGGCATCCTCGCCCTCCCCGCGGGCCAGACCGACGCCGCCAAGGCCATCGGCATGCGCAAGGGACAGACCATGGCGTACGTCCTCCTGCCGCAGTCCGTCACCGCCATGCTCCCCGCCCTCGTCAGCCAGCTCGTCGTCATCGTCAAGGACACCGCGCTCGGCGGCGCCATGCTCGGCTTCGCCGAACTCCTCGCCTCCGTCCGCCCCATGAGCGCCAACTACGGAGCCAACACCATCGCCTGCTTCACCGTCGTCGCCGTCCTCTTCGTCCTCCTCAACCTCGCCCTCACCACCTTCGCCTCCTGGCTGGAACGCCGGCTGCGCCGCGGCAGACGCTCCACCGGCGCCGTCGTCGGCGCCGAGGCCGTCGAGGAACTCGCCGCCCCCGGCGAACAGCTGGGGGAGGGCCGCGGCGGCCCGTGACGAACCGTCCCCGCAGGAGCTCCACCGTGACCGCCCCCGGTCGCCGGGCGGACCCCCGGAGACCGGCGCACCATGGGGAGCATGGACCGATCGACGGGCGACCTGGCCGCCCTCAGCACACCGGCGCGGGTCGCGGCACCGGACGAGGGCCTCACCCCGCAGGAACTGGCCCTCGCCACCCGCAACCACGGACTCCCGCTGGAAGCCCTGCGCTACGAGGTCACCCCACCCGGCCTCCACTACGTCCTCGTCCACTACGACATCCCCGACACCGCCCCCGACGGCTGGCGGCTCACCGTCGGCGGCCGCGTCCTCCGCCCCCTCGACCTGGACCTCGACGCCCTCCGCGACCGGCCCGCCGTCACCCGCCGCGTCACCCTGGAGTGCGCGGGGAACGGACGCGCCCGGCTCAGCCCCCGCCCCGTCAGCCAGCCCTGGCTCGTCGAGGCCGTCTCCACCGCCGAATGGACCGGCGTCCCGCTCGCCGCCCTCCTCGCCGAGGCAGGCCCCGCGGAGGACGCCGTCGAAGCGGTCTTCACCGGTGCCGACCACGGCGTCGAGCGCGGTGTCGAACAGGACTACCGACGTTCCCTGCCGCTCGCCACCGCCGCCGACCCCGGCCGCGACGTCCTCGTCGCGTACGCCATGAACGGCGCCCCGCTCCCGCCCCAGCACGGCAGCCCGCTCCGGCTCGTCGTCCCCGGCTGGTACGGCATGGCCCACGTGAAGTGGCTCCGCGAGATCACCCTCACCGCCACCCCCCACACCGGCTTCCAGCAGACCGCCGCCTACCGCATCCGCCAGGAGCCCGACGAGCCCGGGGAGCCCGTCACCCTCATCGCCCCCCGCGCCCTCATGGCCCCGCCCGGCTTCCCCGACTTCATGTCCCGGGCCCGCGTCGTCCGTCCCGGCCCCGTCCCCCTCACCGGCCGTGCCTGGTCGGGCCACGGCCCCGTCGTCCGCGTCGAGGTCAGCGAGGACGGCGGCGCCGCCTGGACCGACGCCGAGGTCCTCCGCGACCCCGCCCACCCCTGGGCCTGGGCCGCCTGGCACACCACCTGGACCGCCACACCGGGCCTGCGCCACCTCACCGTCCGTGCCACCGACGCCACCGGCCGCGTCCAGCCCCTCACCGCGCCCTGGAACCGCGGTGGCTTCGCCAACAACCTCGTCCAGCGGGTCGAGGTCCTCTGCGCCCCGGAGCCGGAGCCGGAGCCGGAGCCGGAGCCGGAGCCGGAGCCGGAGCCCTAGCCGGGGCGACCCGTCCCGCCGGGGACGCCGTAAAGTCGGTCCTGTCGCCCAGACCAGTCCCCACGAGGAGATTTCCGTGACCGACCCGGCCGTGACCGACCCGGCGCCCACCGCCCGCCAGCAGCAGATCGCCCGGGAGCTCCAGGTCTCCGAGACCTTCGACCCGGCCGTCGAGATCGAGCGCCGGGTGGCCTTCCTCGCCGAGCGTCTCACCACCACCGGACTGCGCTCCCTCGTCCTCGGCATCAGCGGCGGCGTCGACTCCACCACCACCGGCCGCCTCTGCCAGCTCGCCGTCGAGCGCGCCCGCGCCGCGGGACACCGGGCGACCTTCTACGCCATGCGCCTGCCGTACGGCGTCCAGGCCGACGAGCAGGACGCGCAGACCGCCCTCGACTTCATCCGCGCCGACCAGGTCCTCACCGTCGACGTCAAGCCCGCCAGCGACGCCGCCCTCGACGCCTGCCTCGCCGCCGGGGTCACCTTCCGCGACGCCCACCACCAGGACTTCGTGCACGGCAACATCAAGGCCCGCCAGCGCATGATCGCCCAGTACGCGGTCGCCGGCGCCCAGGACGGCCTGGTCGTCGGCACCGACCACGCCGCCGAGGCCGTCTCCGGCTTCTTCACCAAGTTCGGCGACGGCGCCGCCGACCTCGTCCCGCTCACCGGCCTCACCAAGCGCCGCGTCCGCGCCGTCGCCGCCGAGCTGGGCGCCCCCGCCTCCCTGGTCTGGAAGGTCCCCACCGCCGACCTGGAGACCCTGGACCCGGGCAAGCCCGACGAGGACGCGCTCGGCGTCACCTACGACGACATCGACGACTTCCTGGAGGGCAAGCCCGTCGCCGAGGCCGCCTACGCCTCGATCGTCCGCCGCTACGACCTCACCGAGCACAAGCGGCAGCTGCCGGTCGCGCCCTGAGCGCTTGACGACGCCCCGAGAGGCTGAGCGCCCGGCGCCGGACAAGCGGATCCTGGAAGGGGAGCCCCACCCCCGGGGCCCCGGAAGGGAGCACGTCATGTTCGGCGAGACGACGGCGTACAGCAGCTTCTCGGTCGACGACCTGGACGCCGCCCGGCACTTCTACGGCGACGCGCTCGGCCTGACCGTGGAGGAGAGCGGGACCGGGGACATGCGGGTGCTGTTCCTGACCCTGCCGGGCGGGGCCCGGGTCTTCGTCTACCCCAAGGAGGACCACACCCCCGCCTCCTTCACCGTCCTCAACTTCGAGGTCGACGACATCGACCGGGCCGTCGACGACCTGGTGGGGCGCGGCGCGACCTTCGAGCGCTACCCCGGCTTCGAGGCCGACGAGAAGGGCGTCGTACGGCCCGGGGAGGGCGAGGAGGGCCCGAAGGGCATCGCCTGGTTCACCGACCCCGCCGGCAACGTCATCGCGGTGATGCAGGCCGGTTAGGGCCCGCCGGCGGCGGACTGTGATCAACTGTGCGGGCGGGGGAGCACGCGGCAGGAACAGCAGCAGGAGCACCGTTGACCACCTATCGTCAGCCCGGCGTCGTCGTCACCGACCACCACTTCCCCGTCCCCCTCGACCACGCCCGCCCCGACGGCGAGATGATCGAGGTCCACGGCCGCGAGATCGTCGCCGCAGGACTGAGCGACGCCGAGCGCGACCGGCGCCCCTGGCTGCTCTACCTGGAGGGCGGCCCCGGCTTCGGTGCCCGCCGCTTCATCGGCCGGCAGGCCTGGATCGGCCGGGCCGTCCGCGAGTTCCGGGTCCTCCTGCTCGACCAGCGCGGCACCGGCCGCTCCACCCCCGCCAACCGCCAGACCCTCCCGCTGCGCGGCGACGCCGCCGCCCAGGCCGACTACCTGACGCACTTCCGCGCCGACTCCATCGTCAAGGACTGCGAGCTGATCCGCCGCCGCCTCACCGGCGGCGCCCCCTGGACCGTCCTCGGCCAGAGCTTCGGCGGCTTCTGCGCCGTCCACTACCTCTCCACCGCCCCCGAGGGCCTGGAGCGGGTCCTCGTCACCGGCGGCCTGCCCTCCCTGGACGCCACCGCCGACGAGGTCTACACCGCCGCCTACCCGCGCGTCCGGCGCAAGAACGAGGCCCACTTCGCCCGCTACCCGCGCGACGCCGAACGGGTCCGGGCCGTCGCCGCCCACCTCCTGGAGCACGAGGTCACCCTCCCCGGCGGCGGGCTCCTCACTGTGGAGGCCTTCCAGTCCCTCGGGATCCTCCTCGGCTCCGGCGACGGCACCCACCAGCTCCACCACCTCCTGGAGGGCGCCTTCGTGCCGACCCCCTCCGGGCCCGCCCTCGCCGACGCCTTCCTGGAGCAGGTCCAGGCCCACCTCTCGTACGCCGGCCACCCGCTCTACGCCGTCCTCCACGAGGCCATCTACGCCCAGGGGCAGGGCCCCACCGGCTGGGCCGCCGAGCGGATCCGCGCGGACTTCCCCGAGTTCGACGCCGCTGCGGCGCTCGCCTCCGGCGCGCCCGTCCTGCTCACCGGCGAGACCGTCCACCCCTGGCACTTCACCACCGACCCCGCCCTCCGCCCGCTGCGCGAGACCGCCGAACTCCTCGCCCGGCGCGAGGACTGGACCCCGCTGTACGACCCCGAGCGCCTTGCCGCCAACCGGGTGCCGGTGGCGGCCGCCGTCTACCACGACGACATGTACGTCGACACCGCGCACTCCCTGGAGACCGCCGGGGCCATCCGCGGCCTGCGGACCTGGGTCACCGACGAGTTCGAGCACGACGGCGTCCGCGCCGGCGGCCCCCGCGTCCTCGACCGGCTCCTCGCCCTCTCCCGCGACGAGCTCTGACGTACGTATGTGACGGGCCCCGCCCGCGAAAGTCCAAGCGCCGGGCCCCGATCGCCCATGGCCACGGTCTGTGACGGACCGCTACAACTCGCTCCATGGGCAGCGCACACGTCACCGCCGAGATCGCCGGGCAGCCCGACTGCTGGCGCCGCGCCGCCGCTCTCGCCGGGCCGCTCGCCGACCGGCTGCCCAGGGCCGGCGAAAGGAACGCCGTCGTCGGCTGCGGCACCTCGTACCTGATCGCCCGCGCCTACGCGGCCCTGCGGGAGTCGCTCGGCGCGGGCGAGACCGACGCCTTCCCCGCCTCCGAGCGGACCCCGCTCGGCCGGGGCCACGACCGGATCGTCGTCCTCACCCGCTCCGGCACGACCACCGAGGTCGTCGACCTGCTGGCGGGCGTGGCCGGACGGATCCCCACCCTCGTCCTCACCGGGGTCCCGGACAGCCCCGCCGCCCGGCTCGCCGACCGGGTCGTGGACCTCTCCTTCGCCGACGAACGCTCCGTCGTCCAGACCCGGTTCGCCACCACCGCCCTCCAACTCCTCCGCGCCGGGCTCGGCGTGGGCCTCGCCCCCTCCGTCGCCGACGCCGAACTCGCCCTGTACGAGCCCCTCCCCCCGGCCTGGGAGCGGCGCGCCCAGTTCACCTTCCTCGGCACCGGCTGGACCGTCGGCATCGCCGACGAGGCGGCCCTCAAACTCCGCGAAGTCGCCCGCGTCTGGACGGAGTCGTACGCGGCGATGGAGTACCGGCACGGGCCGATCAGCATCAGCGACCGGACCAGCCTCGTCTGGTGCGTCGGCCCCGTCCCGGCGGGGCTGCGCGAGGAAGTCGAGTCCACGGGCGCCCTGTTCACCGCCGACGCCGTCGACCCGGTCGCCGCCCTGGTCCGCGCCCAGCGGCTCGCCGTCGCCCTCGCCGCCCGGCGCGGCCTCAACCCCGACCGCCCCCGCCACATCTCACGCTCCGTCATCCTCGCCGGAGCGTTCCGCCCGCCCGCGGCCGACACGACCCGTATCCTGCGGTCATGATCGACAACAAAGCCACCGACCTGCCGGAGCTGCCCGGCGACTGGCAGCGCGCCCTCGCCGTCGTCGCCCACCCCGACGACCTGGAGTACGGCTGCGCGGCGGCCGTCGCGAGCTGGACCGACGCCGGGAAGGAGGTCGTCTATCTGCTGGTCACCCGGGGCGAGGCCGGGATCGACACGCTCGCCCCGGAGGTCTGCGCCCCGCTGCGCGAACGCGAGCAGCGGGCGAGCGCCGCCGTCGTCGGCGTCGACACCGTCGAGTTCCTCGACCACCGCGACGGCGTCATCGAGTACGGCCCCGCGCTGCGCCGCGACATCGCCGCCGCCATCCGCCGCCACCGCCCCGACCTCGTCGTCACCCTCAACCACGGTGACAGCTGGGGCGAGGGGCCCGGCGCGCACCGGAACTCGCCCGACCACGTGGCGGTCGGCCGTGCCACCCTCGACGCGGCGGCGGACGCCGGCAACCGCTGGATCTTCCCCGAGCTCGGCGAACAGGGCCTCGCGCCCTGGGACGGCGTCCGCCGGGTCGCCGTGGCCGCCTCCAACACCCCGACCCACGCCGTCGACGCCGGCCCCGGCCTGGAGCGCGCGATCGAGTCCCTCCTCTGCCACCGCGCCTACATCGAGGCCCTGACGGACCAGGAACCCGAGGAGTACGTCCGCGAGTTCGTCACCACCATGACGAGCCGCGCCTCCGCCCGCTTCGGCGGCCGCCCGGCCGTCACCTTCGAGGTCTTCCCCCGCTAGGGCGCACCGGTCGGTGCGTCACTGCGCCGGCGCCGGCTTCAGGACGGCGAACTCGGCGCCGAAGGGGTCGGCGAACCAGGCGAGGCGGCCGACGTCCGGGATGTCCGCCGGGGGGAGCAGGACCGTGCCGCCCGAGACGGACACCGCGTCCACCGTCGCGTCGGCGTCCGCGACCTGGAGGTAGGGGATCCAGCGGGACCGCTCCCCGGAGTCCTGGAGTTCGGCGGCCCCGCCGAAGGAGGCGTCCTCCTGGTCGCCCTCGGCGGTGGAGATCACCCGGTAGGTCATGCCGGGTGCCTCCATCTCCTTCCAGCGCCACTCGAAGAGCGAGCGGTAGAAGTCGAGCGCGGCCTCCGGGTCGGGGGTGTGGAGCTCCACCCAGATCAGGGTGTTCGGCGAGGAGGTGCGGTCGAGGCCGCGCACCGACCCCGGCTGCCAGACGGCGAACTCCGCCCCGGCCGGGTCGGTGAGCGCGGCCAGCCGGCCCGCGTCCATCACGTCCATGGCGCGGAGGCGGACCCTGCCGCCCTCGGCGGCCGTCACCATCTGGGCCGTGTCCGCGTCCGAGGTCCGGAAGTAGACCGTCCAGGCGCTGTCGGCCCCCTCCTCGGTGAGCGGGCCGAGCGCGGCGACGGTCGCGCCGTCCTGCTGGAAGAAGCCGTACCCGCCGGTCTCCGGGCCCGCCGAGCGGAGCTCCCAGCCGAAGACGGCGGCGTAGAACTTCGCCGCGGCGGCGGTGTCCGGGCTGCCGAGGTCGATCCAGCAGGGTGAGCCATCGGTGTACTGGGTGCCGAGCATGGCGTGGTGCCGTCCTTCCGTCGTCCTGCCTCCGGCCTTCCGTCGTCCCGCGCACGGTCCGGCCTCCGGCCACCATGGCCGATCCTCCGACCTCCGCCCACCCGACGCGACCGCTGCCGTAACGGTTCATCCGACCGGCGCACCCACCACCCGACGCGGCGTCAGCCGACGAGTCCGTCCGCCCTCGCCGCCAGGTCGCCCGTCAGCAGCTCGGTGTTGATCGCGATGCCGGCCCGGTACCCCGCGCTCGCCGCGTTGACGACCTGTTCGGCGGGGCCGGTCACGTTCCCCGCCGCCCAGACGCCCGGGACGCTCGTGCGGCCGGTCCCGTCGGTCTTCGTGAAGGAGCCGAGCGGGGTCTCGTACGGCTCCGCGCCGAGCTGCCGCAGCACCCCGTCCCGGGGGACGAGCCGGGTCGCCGCCGCGAAGAGGACCTCGCAGCCGACGGTCCGGCCGTCGGCGAGCCGCACGCCGGTCAGCCGGTCGTCCTCGACGACGATCCCCGCGACCGCCCCCGGCACCGTCCGCACGCCCGCCGCGGCGAGCAGCCGGGCGTCCCGCTCCGTGGGTTCGGCGCCGTTCAGGAAGAGGGTCACGTCGGGGGACCACCGCGAGACCGTCAGCGCCTGGTGGGCCGGCATCGCCGGGTGGGCGAGCACCCCGAAGGGCCGGTCGCGGACCTCCCAGCCGTGGCAGTACGGGCAGTGCAGCACGTCCCGGCCCCACCGCCCGGCCAGTCCCTCGACCTCCGGCAGTTCGTCGACGAGGCCGGTGGCCACCACCAGGCGCCGGGCGGTCAGCGCGGTGCCGTCCGCGAGCCTCAGGGCGAAGCCCTCGCCGTCCGGGGCCGCCGCCGTCACCTCGCCCCGCCGGACCTCCACCCCGTACGCGAGGAGTTCGCGCCGGCCGACCGCCAGGAACTCCGCCGGGCTCATCCCGTCCCGCGAGAGGTAGCCCTGCATGTGCGCGCTGGGCGCGTTGCGCGGCTCGCCCGCGTCGACGACGAGGGTGCGCCGCCGGGACCGGCCGAGGACCAGCGCGGCGCTGAGCCCGGCCGCCCCGCCGCCGACCACCACGACCTCGTACCCGTACCTGTTCTCATCCGTGTGAGCGTCCATGTGTGCGTCCATGCCGCGAGCGTCACCCAGGCCCCGGAATCGCAGCAACAAAAATTGCCGCTTCGGCAACCCCGTTCTGCGACACTGGACCGATGACCGAAGACGACCGCATCGACGCCGTACTCACCGAGGTCGGCCCCCGCCTCCGCCGCGTCCGCCGCGACCGCGGGGTGACCCTCGCCGAGCTCTCCGCCGCCACCGGCATCTCCGTCTCCACCCTCTCCCGCCTGGAGTCCGGGCAGCGGAAACCGAGCCTGGAGCTGCTCCTGCCGCTCGCCCGCGCCCACCAGGTCCCGCTCGACGAACTGGTCGGCGCCCCGCCGGTCGGCGACCCCCGGGTGCGGGCCCGGCCGATCGTCCGGCACGGCCGCACGCTGTACCCGCTCACCCGCCAGCCCGGCGGCCTCCAGGCGTACAAGGTGATCCAGGAGAAGGCGACCGAGCAGCCGGACCCCCGGGTCCACGAGGGGTACGAGTGGCTGTACGTGCTCTCCGGCAGGCTCCGGCTCGTCCTGGGCGAGCACGACGTGGTGCTGACGGCCGGCGAGGCCGCCGAGTTCGACACCCGGGTGCCGCACTGGTTCGGGCCCACCGCCGACGGGCCGGTGGAGTTCCTGAGCCTGTTCGGGCCCCAGGGCGAGCGGATGCACGTACGGGCGCGGCCCAAGAAGTCCGGCTGAACCGTTCCGGCCGGATCAGGTGGTTCCCTCAAGGGCAAGCGACCGCTTAGTATGCGGCCGACCGCTCGGTACGGACGGAGGCTCGACGGATGCAGGCATGGCGAGTGCACGAGAACGGCGAACCCGGCGCGGTGATGCGCCGCGAGGAGGTGGACGTCCCCGAGCCAGGACCCGGCCAGGTCCTCCTCAGGGTCCGCGCCGCCAACGTCAACTTCCCCGACGCGCTGCTCTGCCGCGGCCACTACCAGATCCGCCCCCCGCTGTCCTTCACCCCGGGCGTCGAGATCTGCGGCGAGACCGAGGACGGCCGCCGGGTCGTCACCACCGCCGCCCTCCCGCACGGCGGCTTCGCCGAGCACGCCCTGGCCGACGCCGCGGGACTCCTCCCGGCCCCCGACGCCCTCGACGACGCCGAGGCCGCCGCCCTCCACATCGGCTACCAGACCGGCTGGTTCGGGCTCCACCGGCGCGCCGCCCTCCAGGAGGGCGAGACCCTCCTCGTGCACGCCGCCGCCGGAGGCGTCGGCAGCGCCGCCGTCCAGCTCGGCAAGGCGGCGGGCGCCACCGTCATCGGCGTGGTCGGCGGACCCGCCAAGGCCGCCGTCGCCCGCGCCCTCGGCTGCGACCTCGTCATCGACCGCCGCTCCGAGGACGTCGTCGCCGCCGTCAAGGCCGCCACCGGCGGCCGCGGCGCCGACGTGATCTACGACCCCGTCGGCGGTGAGGCCTACCAGCAGTCCGCCAAGTGCGTCGCCTTCGAGGGCCGGATCGTCGTCGTCGGCTTCGCGAGCGGCACCGTCCCCGCCCCCGCCCTCAACCACGCCCTGGTGAAGAACTACTCGGTCCTGGGCCTGCACTGGGGCCTGTACGCCCAGCGCGACCCGGCCGCCGTGCTCCGCTGCCACGAGACCCTCACCGCGCTCGCCGCCAAGGGGACCGTCAGGCCGCTCGTCGCCGAACGCGTCCCCTTCGCCGGCGCGGCCGACGCCGTCCAGCGCGTCGCCGACGGCACCACCACCGGCCGCCTGGTCGTCCTCCCGGAAGGAGCCCGCGCATGACCGACGCCGAAGAACTCCGCTCCCTCACACGGAAACTGCTCGCCGAGCACCCGCCCGCCACCACCGACCGCCTCGACTTCCTCCGGGCCCGCTTCGACGCCGGACTCGCCTGGGTGCACTACCCCGCGGGCCTCGGCGGACTCGGCGCCCCCCGCGCCCTCCAGGCCGTCGTCGACACCGAACTCGCCGCCGCCGGCGCCCCCGACAACGACCCGCGCCGCATCGGCATCGGCCTCGGCATGGCCGCCCCCACCCTCCTCGCCTACGGCTCCGACGAGGTCAAGTCCCGCTTCCTCAGGCCCCTGTGGACCGGCGAGGAGGTCTGGTGCCAGCTCTTCAGCGAGCCCGGCGCCGGCTCCGACCTCGCCGCCCTCGCCACCCGCGCGGTCCGGGACGAGGACTCCGGCGACTGGATCGTCGACGGACAGAAGGTGTGGACCTCCAGCGCCCACACCGCCCGCTGGGCCATCCTCATCGCCCGCACCGACCCCGACCTGCCCAAGCACCGGGGCATCACCTACTTCGTCTGCGACATGACCGACCCCGGCGTCGAGGTCCGCCCGCTGCGCCAGATCACCGGCGAGGCCGAGTTCAACGAGGTCTTCCTCACCGGCGTCCGCATCCCCGACGCCCACCGCCTCGGCGAGACCGGCGACGGCTGGCGGGCCGCCCAGACCACCCTCATGAACGAGCGGGTCTCCATCGGCGGCGCCCGCATCCCCCGCGAGGGCGGCATGATCGGCAAGGCCGCCGCCGTCTGGCGCGACCGCCCCGAACTGCGCACCCACGCCCTCCACCGCCGCCTCCTCGACCTCTGGACCGACGCCGAGGTGGCCCGGCTCACCGGCGAACGGCTGCGCCAGCAGCTCGTCGCGGGACAGCCCGGCCCCGAGGGCAGCGCCATGAAGCTCGGCTTCGCCCGCCTCAACCAGGCCATCAGCGGCCTGGAGGTCGAACTCCTCGCCGACGAGGGCCTGTCGTACGAGGACTGGACCATGCGCCGGCCGGAGCTCGTCGACTTCACCGGCCGCGACGCGGGCTACCGCTATCTGCGCTCCAAGGGCAACTCGATCGAGGGCGGCACCAGCGAGGTGCTGCTCAACATCGTCGCCGAGCGGGTCCTCGGACTGCCGCCGGAGCCCCGCAACGACAAGGACGTCCCCTGGAAGGACCTCGCCCGATGAGCCACGAGCCGGACCTCCTCTACTCCGACACCGAGGACGCCCTGCGGGACGCCGTCCGCTCCCTGCTCACCGACCGGGCCGGGCACCAGGTGCTGCTCGACCGGATCGAGACCGGCGCCCCCTACCCGGACGGCCTCTGGCCGGCGCTCGCCTCCGGCATCGGCGCCGCTGGGCTGCTCGTCCCCGAGAAGCTGGGCGGCCAGGGCGCGAGCCACCGGGAGGCCGCGGTGGTCCTGGAGGAGCTGGGGCGCGCGGTGACCCCGGCCCCGTACCTCACCAGCGCGGTGGTCGCCACCGAGACCCTCCTCGCCCTCACCACGGCGGACGGCCCGGCGGCCGCCCTCCTCGCCGAACTGGCGTCGGGGGAGCGGACCGCCGTCCTGACGGTCCCCTTCACGACCGCACCCCGCACCGCCTTCGAGGCCACCGGCCCCGTACGGGCCGTCGCCGACGCACAGGCGGCCGACGTGTTCCTCGTGCCCCGCCCCGACGGGCTGTACGCCGTACCCGCCGCCGAGGCCACCGTCACGCCGGTCACCCCGCTCGACCTCACCCGCCCGCTCGCCGTCGTCGACGCCGGGACCGGCACCCCGCTGGCGGGCCCGGACGAGGCACGGGCCGCCGTGCGCCGCGGGCTCCTCGCCGGGGCCGGGCTGCTCGCCTCCGAGCAGCTGGGGCTCGCCGAGTGGTGCCTGGAGGAGACCGTCCGGCACACCAAGGAGCGGTACCAGTTCAACCGGCCGGTGGGCTCCTTCCAGGCGCTCAAGCACCGGATGGCCCACCTCTGGCTGGACCTGGTCGGAGCCCGGGCGGCGGCCCGCGCCGCCGCCGACGCCCTCGCCACCGGCGCGGCGGACGCCGAACTGACGGTGGCCGTGGCCCAGGCGTACTGCTCCGGGGTCGCCGTCCGCGCCGCCGAGGAGTGCGTCCAGCTGCACGGCGGGATCGGCATGACCTGGGAGCACCCGGCCCATCTGGCCCTCAAGCGCGCCAAGGCCGACCAGCTCGCCCTGGGCTCGGCCGGCCACCACCAGGACGTCATCGCCGACCTGGCGGACCTCCCGGCACCGGCCTGACGCCCCCTCTGTCGTGACGGCCGGGGCCCGCGCCCCGGCCGTCTCACGGCCCTTCCGCGGGCCCGCCCTCCGGAGCGCGGCGCGCGTAGCAGAACAGGTGCTCCTCGGGCTCGCCGTCCGGCACCTCGGGCCGGAAGACCGACAGCTCGTGATGGAGCACCTCCAGACCGCACTCCTCCCGCAGCAGCCCCAGGTACGCGTCGGCGGAGAAGCCGGAGACCCGGGCCCGGCGCCCCATCCAGACGATCTCAAGCCCCTCCACGTCGGCCGGGACCGTCGCCGACACCAGCAGACCGCCGGGCACCAGCCAGGAGGCCATCCGCCGCAGCGCCCCGATCTGGTCCTTCCGAGGCATCATCAGGAGAGGGAAGAAGGCGCACACGGCGTCGTAGCCCTCCGCCGGAGGAGTGTGCTCGCGGACGTCGGACCGCTCGAACCGCGCCCCGGGCACCTGCGCCCGGGCCAGTTCGACCATCGTCCGGGAGACGTCGATGCCCGTCACCTCGTGACCGGCGGCGGCGAGCAGCGCGGCGACCGGCCGTCCCGTACCGCTGCCGACGTCGAGGACCCGGGACCCGGGGGCGAGCCGCCCGGTCAACCAGTCGACCGCCGCGAGCTGGGCGGGCAGCCTCCCGAAGGCCCGCTCGTAGTCGAGCCCCACCCCGTCGAAGAGCTCGGCGGCACTCAGCACCCCGTCCCCACCCCCGTCGCCCCGCTCCACCGCGCCCTCGTACGCCTCGCTCATCCCCGCTCCCGGTGTCGTAGGTGTCCGGGGCGGCCTACCCCGGCCAGAGCCCTGCCGCACCCGTGCGGTTTAATTGCACATCGTTCGCAACAACACTTGATCTTCAAAAAGGGGTGTGGGCTCGATGGCCGCCCGATCCGTCCGCCGCGCGACCGCCGCGACCGTCACGGGGGCCCTCGCCCTCGCCACCGCGGCCTGCACGAACCCCGGCACCGACGCCGCCGGTTCCGGCGGGCCCAAGGACTCCGCGGTCGTCGGCATCGCCTACGAACCCGACACCCTCAGCCCGCTCCTCGGCTACGGCAAGGACGGCAACTCCAAGATCTTCGACGGCCTCCTCGCCTTCGACGCCGACATGAAGCTGAAGCCGGCCCTCGCCGCGAGGCTGCCGCACATCAGCGACGACGGACTGACGTACACGTACACCCTCCGCGACGACGTCACCTTCAGCGACGGAACCCTCTTCACCTCCAAGGACGTCGTCTTCACCTACCGGACGATCCTCGACCCGAAGACCAACAACCCCTCCCGCACCGAGCTCGACGCCCTCAAGAGCGTCGAGGCCGTCGGCGACTACACCGTCGTCTTCCACCTCAAGTACCCCTACGCGCCCTTCGCCGAGCGCACCGTCCACGCCATCGCCCCCGAGCACGTCGCGGGCAGGCAGGACGTCAACACCGGCGCCTTCACCACCCGCCCCATCGGCACCGGCCCCTACGTCCTCACCGGCTGGTCCAGGGGCGAGAAGCTCACCTTCCGGGCCAACCCGGCCTACTGGAACGGCGCCCCGGCGGTGAAGAAGTTCACCATGGCGATCATCAAGGACGACGACGTCCGCGCCACCCGCCTGCGCGCCGGCGACCTCGACGGCGCCGTCCTCCCGCCCGCCCTCGCCGCCGGCTTCGACGGCGACAAGGGGAAGAAGACCCACGCGGCCAGGACCTACGACTACCGCACCGTCACCCTCCCCACCCACCACCCCGTCACCGGCGACACCGCCGTCCGCCGCGCCCTCGACATCGCCGTCGACCGCCGGGCCATGGTCGACAAGATCCTCGAAGGCGCCGGAAAGCCCGCCTACGGCCCCGTCCCCACCGACGACCCCTGGTTCGCCCGGGGCACCGAACGCCGCCACGACCTCGCCGGCGCCCGGAAGATCCTCGACGAGGCCGGCTGGAAGCCCGGCCCCGACGGCGTCCGCGTCAAGAACGGCGTCCGCGCCTCCTTCCCCCTCTGGTACGTCTCCGGCGACAAGCTCCGCCAGGACCACGCCCTCGCCTACGCCTCCGACGCCCGCAAGGCCGGCATCGAGATCAAGACCCAGGCCGGCACCTGGGAGGTCATCGAACCCCGCATGAAGACCGACGCCGTCCTCGCCGGCGGCGGCTCGCCCGGCGACCCCGACTTCGACCAGTACCTCCTCCTGAAGTCCACCCTCGCCGGCGACGGCTTCAACAACATGGCCCGGTACGACAACAAGACCGTCGACCGCGCCCTGGAGGACGGCCGCCGCACCAATGACCCGGCCAGGCGCAAGGCCGCGTACGACACCGTCCAGCGCGAACTCCTCAAGAACCCCGGCTACACCTTCCTCACCCACACCGACCACCTCTACGTCATGAACGACGCCTGGACCTCCGGCGCCCAGGGCGCCCCCCTCACCACCCAGGTCGAACCCCACGACCACGGCCTCGCCGCCGGCCCCTGGTGGAACGTCGAGACCTGGAAGCCGAAGAAGGCCGGGGACGCGAAGGACTCCGGGGGCGCGGGCAAGTGAGCCGCCGCCTCCCCTGGGGGGCCATGGCCCGGATGACGGGACGGCGCGCCCTCGCCGCCGTCCCCGTCCTCCTCGGCGTCACCCTGGCCGTCTTCGCGGTCGCCGAAGCCTCCCCCTTCGACCCCGTCAAGGCCTACGCCGGCACCGCCGGCCTCACCGCCTCGCAGCAGAACCTCGACCAGCTCCGCCACAACCTCGGCGTCGACCAGCCCCTCCTCACCCGCTGGTGGGAATGGCTCACCTCGGCCGCCACCGGCGACCTGGGCGACTCCGCCGTCATGCGCCGCCCGGTCCTCGACGTCATCACCGAACGCCTCGGCTGGTCCGTCCTCCTCGCCGCCACCGCCTTCGCCGTGGCCCTCGCCCTCGGCACCCTCCTCGGCGTCCTCGCCGCCCGCCGCCGCGGCGGCCTCCTCGACCGGACCGTCACCGCCCTCGCGTACACCCTGGAAGCCGCCCCCGCCTTCTGGCTGGGCCTCCTCGCCCTCTGGTTCTTCGCCCTCGAACTCGGCGTGCTGCCCGCCGGCGGACTCACCGACACCGCCAGCGACACCGTCACCCCCGACCAGGTCGCCCGCCACCTCGTCCTGCCCGCCCTCGTCCTCGGCGCCTCCCAGCTGCCATGGTTCTTCCTGTACGTCCGCCAGGGCGTCGGCGACGCCCTCGACGAGGACCCGGTGCGCGGCGCCCGCGCCCGCGGCCTCGCCGAACGGACCGTCCTCACCGGCCACGCCCTGCGCTCCGGCATGCTCCCGGTGCTCACCCTCATCGGCTCCCGCGTGCCCGAAGTCATCACCGGAGCCCTCCTCGTGGAGACCGTCTTCAGCTGGCCCGGCATCGCCGCCGCCACCGTCCAGGCCGCCACCGCCGTCGACTTCCCGCTGCTCGCCGCACTCACCGTGCTCGCCACCGCGGCCGTCCTCCTCGGCAACCTCCTCTCCGACCTCCTCTACGGGATCGCCGACCCGAGGGTGGGCTTCGATGGCTGACCCCCGCACCCACCGCCTCCGCCTGTGGACCTCCGCCGTCATCGTCGGCGCGGTCGCCCTCGCGGTCCTCCTCGTCCCGCCCCTCGTCCACCTCGACGAACAGGCCGTCGACCTCTCCCGGAAACTCCTCCCACCCTCCTGGGACCACCCCTTCGGCACCGACGACGTCGGCCGCGACCTCCTCCTGCGCTGCGTCTACGGCCTGCGGATCTCCCTCCTCGTCGGCCTCGTCGCCGCCCTCGTCGCCACCGTCCTCGGCACCGCCGTCGGCGCCGCCGCGGGCGCCCTCGGCGGCTGGACCGACCGCACCCTCATGCGGCTCGTCGACGCCTTCTCCTCCGTGCCCCACCTGCTGCTCGGCATCTTCGTCGTCGCCCTCTTCCGCCCCGGCGTCTGGCCGGTGATCGCCTCCGTCGCGGTCACCCACTGGCTCTCCACCGCCCGGATCGTCCGCGCCGAAGTCCTCTCCCTGCGCTCCCGCCCCCACATCGAGGCGGCCATCTCCGGCGGCGCCTCACGCCGCCGCGTCGCCACCCGCCACCTGCTCCCCGCGGTCCTGCCCCAGGCCGGCCTCGCCGCCGTCCTGATGGTCCCGCACGCCATGTGGCACGAGTCCGCCCTCTCCTTCCTCGGTCTCGGCCTCCCCAGCCACCAGGCCAGCCTCGGCAACCTCGTCCAGTCCGCCCGCTCCTCCCTCCTCGCCGGCGACTGGTGGCCCACCCTCTTCCCCGGCCTCCTCCTCGTCGTCCCCACCCTCGCCCTCGCCGGCCTCGCCGGCGTCTGGCGCGACCGCCTCAACCCCCGCCGCCGATCGGAGCTCATGCTGTGAACGCCCGCGTCGCCCGCGCCCTGGACGCCGTCCGCGCCGAGCGGGCCGAGGCCGCCCTCCTCAGCGTCCGCGGGCTCACCGTCCGGTTCCGGCTGCGCGGCGGACGGACCGTCGCCGCCGTCACCGACGCCGACTTCGACCTCGCACCGGGGGAGTGCCTGGCCCTGGTCGGCGAGTCCGGCTGCGGCAAGTCCGTCCTCGCCTCCGCCCTCCTCGGACTGCTCCCCGCCAACGCGGAGACCAGCGGTACGGCCCTGCTCGACGGCACGGACCTGCTCACCGCCGACGAGAAGACCCTCGCCCGGACCGTACGAGGACGGCGCCTCGGCCTCGTACCGCAGAGCCCCGCCGCCCACCTCACCCCGGTCCGCACCGTACGGGCCCACCTGGAGGAGACCGTCCGGGCCCTCACCGACACCCCGCGCTCGGCACGGCGCGCGGCCGCCGAGGAGGCCGCCGCCCGGGCCGCGTACCCCGCGAGCCACCTCGACCGCCACCCGCACGAACTCTCCGGCGGCCTCGCCCAGCGCGCCGCCACCGCCCTCGCCCTCATCGGCGACGCCCCGCTCCTCCTCGCCGACGAACCCACCACCGGCCTCGACCGCGACCTCGTCGAGCGCACCGCCGACGAACTGCGCCGCCACGCCGACGACGGGCGCGGCCTGCTCCTCATCACCCACGACCTGACGGCCGCCGCCCGCATCGCCGACCGCGTCGCCGTCATGTACGCGGGCCGGATCGTCGAGACCACCCCCGCCCACCGCTTCTTCGGCCCCGCGGGCCCCGCCCACCCCTACGCCCGCGGCCTCCTCGACGCCCTCCCCGACCGCGCCTTCACCCCCATCCCCGGCATGCCGCCGGAACTCTCCGACCTCCCCGAGGGCTGCGCCTTCGCCCCGCGCTGCCCCCGCGCCACCGACCACTGCGCCACCGCCCCGCCCCTCCGCGCGGGAGTGGCCTGCCACCACCCGGAGCAGCTCCGTGCTTGAACTCGACTCCGTCACCGCCGGCTACGACCCCCGAAAGCCCGTCTTCCGCGGCGCCTCCCTCACCGTCGCCCCCGGCGAGGCCGTCGGCCTCCTCGGCCCCAGCGGCTGCGGCAAGTCCACCCTGGCCCGGGTCGCCGCCCTCCTCCACCGCCCCGACGCCGGCCGTCTCGTCCTCGACGGCACCGAGATCACCGCCTGGCGCCACCACGCCCCACGAGAGCAGCGCACCGCCGTCGGAGTCGTCTTCCAGCAACCCCGCACCGCCGCCGACCCAAGGCTCTCCCTGGCCGACCTCATCGCCGAACCCCTGCGCGCCACCGGCCGCAAAGCCGAGGCACCGGCCCGCGTAGCCGAACTCGCCCCCGCCGTCGGCCTCACCCCCGACCTCCTGACCCGCCGCCCCCACGCCGTCAGCGACGGCCAGCTCCAGCGCGCCTGCCTGGCCCGCGCCCTCACCCTGAAACCCCGCTGGCTGGTCTGCGACGAGATGACCGCGATGCTCGACGCCTCCACCACGGCCGCCCTCGTCGCCGCGGTGGAGACCTACCGGGCGGAGACCGGCGCCGGCCTCCTGGCCGTCGGCCACGACCGCGTCCTGCTGAACCGCTGGTGCGACCGGACGGTGGAGTGGAAGAACTGCCTGCCGCCCGAGCCCCCCGCCGACTGACCCCCCGACCTGCCTGATCCCTGCTCCACCCGGATCTCACCCGTATGGCCGCCACGCCGCTCCTCCGGACGGATCGCCCATTCCGCCACACTGTCCGCCGAACGCCGCAATTCCGGTGCGGCAGAAGAAGGACGTGAGGGCGATGGCCGTTTCCGTTTCTGTCGTGGTGCTGCTCCTCGTACTGGCCGTGATCTTCCTGCGCAGCGGGGGCCTCAAGATCACCCACGCCGTCGTCTGCGCCCTGCTCGGCTTCTTCCTGGCCGGCACCAGCATGGCCCCCACCATCCACAACGGCGTAGCGGCCACCGCCGAGGTCGTCTCCAGCCTCCGCCCGTGACCGCTGCCGACCGGTTCCGAAGAACCTGCCGTGCGGGGGTTGACTCCGACAGCCCTGATGCGTAGTGTTTATTGGGTTGTCACGGAGCCGGAACGGTTCTGCTGGCAGCCATCCCGCCGCGGTAGCGGCACAACCTCAAGCCAGCACGGTCTTCTTCAGGAATTGAATTCCGGCATGCCGAAATTCAATTCGAACGGCCCGATTATGAGTCGCCGAGGGAATCCGCTAAGGTTTGAGACATCGGAACGGCCCAACGGCCGGGAAGGCAAATCCCGCTGACCGGGAAT